>NZ_JAOUSF010000002.1 GCF_025660475.1 Perspicuibacillus lycopersici | reverse complement strand
GGCACGCCGCCAGCGTTCGTCCTGAGCCAGGATCAAACTCTCCAAAAATAGGATGTTTTTGTGCCGATGTTCGCGACAGGACGTCGCGGCTCTTAATCGGCCAAAAAGTGTTTGATTAGCTCAAAATGTTTTAAAAATAGTTTAATTAAACGCTTCGTCTTGTTCAGTTTTCAAGGTTCAATTTCTTTATGTCTCTTTTTCGTAAAAGCGACTTTAATAATATATCATCTATATTAAATAATGTCAACACATGTTTAAAAAAATATAAAGAAACAATTTTAATAAGTGAGTAATTGTTTCTTTATACAAATGTTATAGAATTTCTTTTATTTTTATATCTTTAAACTCTACTAATGAAATCGTGTCGCTACTATTTTCAATTTTTATAAATGGTCTAGTAGGATACATAGAATCAATATAGACGATTTCTCCATTTTGATTAGTTGATAATTTCACTTTTACATTTAATGAATATTTTACAATCCATCTTGCTAACGTTTCATATATCATAGAATCAAAATGATTCGGATTTTCACTAATAATATCAATTGCAGTATATGGGGAGACTTTTTCTTTATACACACGATTGGAAACTAATGCATGATATACATCTGCAATTGAAATGATTTTAGCAAATAGATGGATTTTATTTTCTTGTAGTCCGAATGGATAACCGCTTCCGTCTAATCTTTCATGATGCTGTAATACAGATAATTTTACCTCATGTTTTAACGATAGGATTGGTTGTAGCATTTTATAACTATTCGTTGGATGTTCTTTAATATCTACTTTATCTTCATTATTTAACAGTATTTTCCGGAAAATAAGTGGGTCTATTCTTGCCATCCCACAATCACTTAAGCAGCCTGCTAAAGCAACCTGGTAGCAGTTCCCTTGCTTCATATTCATTAACATTGCTAAATAACCAGAAATTAACCCGACAGATACGGAATGATGGAAGATATAATCATTCTTATTTACAGAAGTAGGAAGGGACAGGAGGTGTTTTGGCTCCTTATCTAATAGATCTAGTAGCGGAATCAAAAATTCTCGTATTTTCGCTATATCGACTGCCATTCCTGATTGCCAACGAATGAACTCCTTTTTATATGTTGCAACCGCTTCTATATATTGCTTGAAAAATGTCGATGCCCCAAGATTTGTAGTTGATGCCTTTTGTTCATGTTTTATTGAATGTTGTTTATCATTCTTTATAGGTGGTATTTGTTTATTTTTACCCTTTTTATCTGTCTTTACGGCTAATTCAACATCCACTTCCTCCACTTGAAATGCATTTAAAATTTCAATTATCTCGTTCGTTACAGGAGTATTTTTCGGTACTATCGGGTATTTCGTTAAACCCATAATATCCTCAATAATTTGATACCCTTCTGATAAATTTGCTACTTTAACTTTCATTTACTTCCATCCCTATGTTTACTTTAATCTTATTTTATAAGTAAATAGACTTTTTTCAAAGAAAAAAACCGCTCTACTTACCATTTTCTTGGCAGCAAAGCGGTTTTTGTTACATTATTAGGTGAAAAAGTAACAATTAATTATCTCCTTCGTCCTCGACATCGTCTAATACTTCTGCTTCATCTAATGCCTCAACATCGATATCTTCATCCTCAATTTCACCTATTGGTTTTTGAATTAGTGCTTGACTATCTTCGCTTTCTTCTTTATCAACAATCGCAACAGCCGTTACGCTACTGTTCTCATCTAAACGAATCAGTTTAACACCGATACTATTTCTACCAACTTTTGAAATACCGGCTACTTCCATACGAATAAGTATTCCACTATCCGTAATAATCATCATATCTTCATCTTCTGTGACAGAGCGCATCGAAACAAGTGGGCCATTCTTTTCTTGTACATTACATGTACGAATACCTTTTCCGCCTCGATTTTGGATACGATATTTCTCTGCAGCTGTGCGTTTACCATAACCATTCTTTGTAACTACTAGTACATCTTGATTTTCTTCTAATATTTCCATACCAATTACTTCATCGTCTTCCTCTAAGCTTATTCCTTTTACACCAGAAGCTGTTCTTCCCATGGAACGTACGTCTGTTTCAACAAAACGAATTAACATACCTTTTTTCGTCCCGATAATGATGTGCTTTGTTCCATCTGTTAGGCGTACAGAAATTAATTCATCACCTTCACGTAGGCTAAGAGCAATTAAACCATTGTTTCGTATATTTGCAAAGGAAGACAGTGGGGAACGCTTAGAAATACCATCTTTAGTTGTGAAGAATAAGAATGATTCTTCATCGTATTGACTCACTGGAATAATGGTATTAATCCATTCATCTTTATCAACTTCCAATAAATTCACCACTGGAAGTCCTTTCGCTGTTCGACTGTATTCTGGTATTTTATACCCTTTTGATTTATATACCTTTCCTTTATTCGTAAAGAATAGGATCGTATCATGTGTTGAAGTAGAAATAATATGCTCTACTAAATCATCTTCATTTGTTCCCATACCTTGAATACCACGACCTCCACGTTTTTGTGTACGATAAGTAGAGGATGGCAGACGTTTAATATAGCCATTTCTTGTTAACGTAATAATAATTTGTTCTTCAGGAATCAAGTCCTCATCATCGATATCCTGATCACCACCAAAGGTTATTTCAGTACGGCGTTTGTCATTATAACGTTCTTTAATTTCGTTTAATTCATCGCGAATTATGGATAGAATTTTTTCCTCATCTGCTAATATTGCCTTTAATTCCGCAATTAATTTTACTAGCTCAGCATATTCTTCCTCAATTTTATCCCGCTCTAATCCAGTTAAACGTTGGAGTCGCATATCTAAAATTGCTTGTGCTTGTTTTTCAGACAACCCAAAGCGATTCATTAATGCTTCTCTAGCAAGATCAGTTGTTTTCGAGCTACGAATTAATTGAATGACTTCATCGATATGGTCAAGGGCAATTCGCAAGCCTTCCAAAATATGTGCTCTTGCTTCCGCTTTTCGTAATTCAAATTCCGTTCTACGTCGGATTATTACTTTTTGATGCTCTAAATAAACAGATAACGCCTGTTTAAGATTTAATACTCTTGGTTGACCATCAACTAACGCAAGCATATTAATACCAAACGTAGTTTGTAATGCTGTATGTTTATATAAATTATTTAATAATACATTCGCGTTAACGTCTTTACGCAATTCCATAACAATACGCATACCGTTTCTATCGGATTCATCACGTAATGCCGTAATACCATCAATTCGTTTTTCTCTAGCAAGCTCTGCAATTTTTTCAATTAATTTTGCCTTATTTACTTGGTAAGGGATTTCCGTAACGATAATAGCTTGTTTACCATGAGCAATATCCTCAATTTGGACTCTTGCTCGTAAAGTAATGGAACCTTTACCAGTTTCATATGCTTTTCTTATTCCGCTTTTTCCTAAAATTAATCCTGCAGTAGGAAAATCTGGTCCACTAATGTATTCCATTAATTCTGGAATGGTAATTTCTGAATTATGGCTTAATGCTAAAATACCATCAATTACTTCACCAAGCTGGTGTGGGGGAATATTCGTTGCCATACCAACTGCAATACCAGTGGTTCCATTTACTAGCAAATTAGGGAATCTAGATGGTAGTACAACTGGCTCTTTTTCTTGACCATCATAGTTATCTTGATAATCAATTGTATCCTTGTTAATGTCACGTAAAAGCTCCATCGCAATCTTGGACATTCTTGCTTCCGTGTAACGCATTGCAGCAGCAGAGTCTCCATCAATAGAACCAAAATTACCGTGACCATCCACTAACGGATAACGATAACTGAAATCCTGCGCCATCCGTACCATTGTTTCATATACGGCAGAATCTCCATGAGGATGGTACTTACCTATAACGTCCCCTACAATACGTGCACTTTTTTTATACGGTTTATCGGAAACAATTCCGAGGTCATTCATAGAATATAAAATTCTTCGTTGAACTGGTTTTAGACCATCACGAGCATCTGGGAGTGCACGAGAAACGATTACACTCATCGCATAATCTAAAAAAGATGTTCGCATTTCATTACTTATATTAATTTCTCTAATATTAGAACTAGGTGTATCAGCCATTATTAAGGTAACCTCCTATTCCTATAAAGGCTTACAAACGGATTACTTCTCATCAATTGTCTTTTATATATCCAAATTCTTCACATAAACGGCATTTTCCTCAATGAACTGTCTTCTAGGCTCTACACGATCACCCATTAACATTTCAAACGTTTCATCCGCTTCTATTGCATCATCTAAATTTACCTGTAAAAGCGTGCGGAATTCTGGATCCATTGTTGTTTCCCATAATTGTTCTGGATTCATTTCTCCTAGACCTTTATACCGTTGAATTCCTGGCTTCGGCTGAGATGGAATAGATTGTAAAATTTCTTCTAGCTGCTTGTCATTATATGCATACTCAATCCGTTTTCCTTGTTGAATTTTAAACAAAGGTGGTTGTGCAATATAAACATAGCCAGCTTCAATTATTTGTCTCATAAACCTGTAGAAGAACGTTAATAGAAGTGTCCGAATATGTGCACCATCGACGTCCGCATCGGTCATAATGACAATTTTATGATATCTTGCTTTGGATATATCAAAGTCTTCACTTATTCCTGTTCCAATGGCAGTAATCATCGCCCGTACTTCATTATTGGATAGGATTTTATCTAATCTAGCCTTTTCAACATTTAATATTTTCCCACGTAGAGGTAGAATTGCTTGGAAATGTCTGTCTCGACCTTGCTTTGCAGAACCACCAGCGGAATCACCCTCAACGATATATAACTCGGAAATATTCGGGTCATTAGAAGAGCAGTCCGCTAATTTTCCTGGCAAACTGGAAACTTCTAAAACATTTTTTCTCCTTGTTAATTCCCTTGCTTTTTTCGCAGCAAGACGAGCACGAGCCGCCATCATCCCTTTTTCAACAATTCTTCTTGCTACAGAAGGATTTTCCAATAGGAATTTTTCAAATGCTTCCGAGAATAGGGAGTCGGTTATTGTTCTTGCTTCCGAATTTCCTAGCTTTGTTTTTGTTTGTCCTTCAAATTGAGGATCTGGATGTTTAATAGAGATTATCGCTACTAGACCTTCTCGAACATCCTCACCAGATAGATTCTCATCTTTTTCTTTAAAAATATTTTTTCGAGCATAATCATTGATTACTCTTGTCAAGGCAGATTTAAACCCGGATTCATGGGTTCCACCTTCATACGTATGAATGTTATTAGCAAATGAGTAAATAATACTTGTATAACTATCATTATATTGAAAAGCGACTTCTACATTAATTCCATCTCGATTACCTTCTAAATAGATTGGCTCTTCATGTATAACTGTTTTTGACTTATTTAAATGGGCTACATATGATTTAATACCGCCCTCATAATGATATTCAACTTTTTTCTTATCGTCTCTTTTATCTTCTAGCGTGATTCTTAATCCTTTATTTAAAAAGGCTAATTCACGAATACGTTTTGCTAAAACCTCATATTCATATTCCAATGTTTCCTGGAAAATTTCTGGATCTGGAATAAAATGAGTAGTAGTACCTGTACGATCCGTATCACCGATTACTTCTAAATCTGTGCTAGGTATACCTCGTTTATATTTTTGATAATAAATTTTATTATCACGATGAACAAATACTTCCATTTCCTTTGATAGAGCATTTACAACAGATGCACCAACACCATGAAGTCCTCCGGAAACTTTATATCCTCCGCCTCCGAATTTACCTCCTGCATGCAATACTGTATGGATAACTTCTACTGCAGGGCGTCCCATCTTTTCATGGATTCCGACTGGAATACCCCGCCCATTATCAATAATAGTTATACTATTATCTTCTTCGATAATGACATCAATTACAGTACAATAGCCTGCAAGTGCTTCATCAATACTATTATCTACAATTTCCCATACTAAATGGTGTAGACCCTTTCCACTTGTGGAACCGATATACATACCAGGACGTTTTCGAACTGCTTCTAATCCTTCTAATACCTGTATTTGGCTTTCATCATAGGAGTTCTTTTCTATGTTATTTTCTTCAATAGCCAAAACGAATCACCCACGCTTTCTCATTTCTTCAAACCGGACTAAGCTATACTTATTTTTATTAAATCAATAGGAATTAGTAACTTTGTATTCTTTTCTTCAATGTATTCGGGGAAAACGGTGAAAGAAATGTATTATCATTCGTAATAATAACGGATTTATAATTCCTCTTTAGTAATGCATTATCAAGATTATTGGATGAAAAATGATTGATTTCCATGTTATAATCCCAAGCTGATTTATCAATAATAGCAATAATATCTGATGAACGAATAACTAAATTTTCACCAATTGAAATATACATACACAGCTCCCCAAATTGAACAGAATGAAATCAACTGAATACTAGTAAAAATCAAGGAATAATTAAATTTCCTTTTGATATTTTAAATGTATTAGCTTCTTTTAATGTCTCATGGTCTATTCCTTCTACACTTGTTGTTGTAACAAAGGTTTGAACTTTTCCTTGAATGGTACTTAATAAATGCGATTGTCGATAATCATCTAACTCTGATAAGACATCATCCAATAAAAGAATAGGAAATTCACCAATTTCACTTTTTATTAATTCAATCTCAGCTAATTTAACGGATAGTGCGGTTGTTCTTTGCTGTCCTTGTGATCCAAATGTCTGTACATCACGCTCATTTACATAGAAGAGTACATCATCTCTTTGTGGACCAAATAATGTGACACCACGGTCTATTTCTCTTTGTTTTACTTCGTTATATTTTTCTTCATAAACATTTACCATTTTCGACAAATCATCATCTTCTGATACATTAATGGATGGTTTATATTTTATCCGAAGGTCCTCGATACCTCTGGAAATCCCCGAATGAATCGTTTTTGCCCAATCCTCTAGCATATGCAAAAAACGATATCGTTTCATTAATATTTTTCCTGCAAGCTCTATTAACTGCTCAGTATAAATATCAAGCATTGTTACATTCGTCTGTTTTTTTGCCTGCAATAGTTTTAAATATTGATTTCTTTGATGGAGTATTTTGTTATATTGACTGACCTCGTGCAAATAAACTGGTGACACTTGTCCGATCTCCATATCGATAAATCGTCGTCTTATATTTGGACTCCCCTTAACCAAATTTAAATCTTCCGGTGCAAACATAACAACATTTAAATTTCCCACATACTGGCTAAGGCGAGATTGTTCTATATGGTTAAATTTAGCTTTTTTGCCTTTTTTTGTAATAGTTAATTCCATTGGTAAAGAATTATGCTTTTTTTCTATCCGTCCTTCTATTTTAGCATATTCTTTATCCCAATGGATTAATTCTCTGTCATTTGAGGTTCGATGGGATTTTGCCATTGCTAAAACATAGATAGCTTCCATCATATTCGTCTTACCTTGTGCGTTTTCTCCTAAAATAACATTTACCTTATTTTCAAACGAAAAGGCTATTTGTTCATAGTTTCGGTAATTAGTTAACGTAAGCTCTTTAATATACATGGTTTTACATCCTTCTGAAATTACCCTTTAATCAAAAAAGAACCATGGTGAGGGACTCGTAGTAAATCACCATCTTTTAGCTTTCTTCCTCGGCGATTATCAATTTCTCCATTGATAAAAATATCATTTTCCTGTAAAAACCATTTGGCCATTCCACCAGATGAAATAATATCTGCCATTTTTAAAAATTGACCAAGTGTTATATATTCCGTATCAATTTTTATTTCTTTCGTCATATATCCGATTCCTTTCTTAAGCTCCAATATATAATTTTACTAAATTTTTTTAAAAGAAACAAAGGGTAGTTTGAATTAAATTTATAAGTCTTTTTATAGTTTTATTAAGGTTTTCATTTAATTGGAGAATTGAATTGTGGATAACATTAATCTCAAAATTATTGAGGTAAAAAAAGATATTCACATGTTAATAACCTTTTGAGAAGTATATTGGTAAGTTGTTTTCAAAAATAGCCATTTTTAAAAAGGAACGTGAACTACAAAAGAATAGTTCACGTCTTAAGTTTGGATCGATTCAAGCAAAACTAAAATGTTCGTACAGGTAGTAATAATTGGAGGATTGATTCATCCACATTTGATTTAATAATAAATGGACGCATTGCACCTGTGAAATAAATTGTTACTTCTGTACCATCAATTGCTCGTAACGCATCCATCATATATTTTGCACTAAAGGATATTTTTATTTCTTCTCCATCCATTGCTAAGCTTTTTACTTTTTCTACAACTTTACCTATTTCTGGAGTATAAGAAGATATTTCAATTGTGCCAGCTTCAAGTGTAGAAAATTTAATAACATTATTTTTCCCTTCTCTAGCAAGTAAAGATGCACGATCAACAGCTTGTAGAAAATCCTTAGAGTTCAATTTTACATCTGTGTTACTTTCTGTAGGTACTAGTTTCGATGTATCTGGATATTTTCCTTCCAATAATCGGGAGAAAAATAGTAAATTCTTCGCTTTAAACAGAATTTGATTTTCTGTTACGACAAATTGAATTGGCTCATTAGAGTCCTCTAATACTTTTGTTAATTCATTTAAGCTTTTTCCTGGAATAACAATATTGTAAACAGAATTATTTTCAATATTAGATTGTAATGGTGCTTTCTTTAATGCCAATCGATGGCTATCGGTTGCAACAGCTGTTAATTCATTATTAGCAAACGTCCAATTGACACCTGTTAAAATCGGTCTAGTTTCTGAAGTTGAAACAGCAAATACTGTTTGCTTGATTAATGTTTTTAATAAATCTGTTGGCATTGTATAGCTTTTTTCTTCTTCAATTTGTGGAAGTCTTGGATATTCTTCTGCATCTAGACCATGAATAACAAATTCTGCATTTCCTGAACGAATTATTGTTTTGAATTGGTCTTCAACAACAATTTCTACAATAGCCTCGGGTAATTTTTTTACAATTTCTCCAAAAAATCTCGCTTGTAATACGATGGAACCAGTTTCAACAATATCAACAATTTCTAAATCATCTTCTTCTTTAGGGATAAATGATTTGATAGAAATATCAGAGTCACTTCCTGTAAAGGCAACTCCTTCTTCTGTTGCATCAATCTTAATTCCAACAAGTATCGGTATTGTTGTTCTAGAAGCTACTGCTTTCATTACGTCTTGGACGCTCTTAATTAGTCGCTCCTTTTGAATATAAAATTTCATCATTTTGTCCCCCAATATAATAATAAAATATATAAAAAATTAATAGATATAGTAATAGGCGCTGTGAATATGTGGATAAGCCTGTTTGATAGAGTAAAATAAAGTCTATCCACATGTGGACAGACTGTGTATGAATGGTAAAAGTTATTAACAGTATACACAAAGATACTTGTAAAAAAAATAATCATTATTTTACACTATCAAAGATTAATGTATTTTTAACATGCCTTCAATTTCTTGTATTTGCTTTTTAAATTGAGAATCATTTTGAATCATATTCGCAATTTTCTCATGGGCATGGATAACCGTTGTATGATCCCGTCCGCCAAATTCTTCACCAATTTTAGGTAGCGAAAAATCAGTTAATTCACGGGATAAATACATTGCAATTTGTCTAGGGAAAGCAACTGATTTTGTACGTTTTTTCGCTTTAAAGTCTTCCAGCTTCACGCCATATTGCTCCCCAACAACTTTTTGAATGTCATGAATGGTAATAACCTTAGGTTTAGAGCTAGGGATAATATCTTTTAAAGCCTCTGCTGCTAAATCTGCATTAATGTCTTTATTTTCTAAGGATGAGTATGCAACAACACGAATAAGTGCTCCTTCAAGCTCACGAATATTAGAATCAATTTGATTTGCAATATAAAGCATGACTTCGTTTGGAATTTCTAATCCTTCTGCTTTCGCCTTTTTCCGTAAAATTGCAATTCTCGTTTCTAAATCAGGAGGGGTAATATCTGTAATTAATCCCCATTCAAAACGAGAACGAAGCCGATCCTCTAAAGTTGGTATTTCTTTAGGCGGTCGATCACTCGAAATGATAATTTGCTTATTTTCATCATGCAGCGCATTAAACGTATGGAAAAATTCCTCTTGGGTTGATTCTTTTCCAGCCAAAAACTGAATATCGTCAATTAGAAGAATGTCTACATTACGATATTTATTACGAAAGTCATCCGGACGATTATCACGAATAGAGTTAATAAATTCGTTAGTAAATTTTTCAGATGAAAGATATACTACTTTCGCCATCGGATTATTTTCTAACACATAATGACCAATTGCATGCATTAAGTGAGTTTTTCCAAGTCCAACTCCACCATATATAAAAAGGGGATTGTATGCTTTTGCTGGGGCTTCTGCTACTGCAAGTGATGCTGCATGGGCAAAACGATTTCCTGACCCGATAACAAAGGTGTCGAAAACATATTTAGGATTCAACCAATTTTGCACCGTTTCCGCGGAAATGTCCTGTTTTTCTTTCTTTTTATTAACCGGAGCTATCATAATCGGATCATCTTGTTTTGTGTTAGGAATGATAAATTTTAAAGTCAAGTTTTCTCCAATTAAATCATAGAGTATATCAGATAGGATTTCTTTATAGTTCCCATCTAGCCAGTCCCGGGCAAAATCATTGGGTGCTTCTACTATTAAGGTTTTTCCTTTTAAAGAAACAGCCTTCGTAGATTTTAACCAAGTATCAAAGCTTGGTTTACTTATTTTCTTTTCAATAGCAGCCAATGTTTTTCCCCAAAGATCGTCAATGTTTTCCAAGGGTCAATCCCTCCTAGATCTTTGATTCGCGTAGTAAAGCTAATAAATAGGTAAAAAAGAATAATCAATTTGTGGATAACATATAATAAAGAAAAAAAGTGGTTTTTTGACAAATTCCACAACCTGTGGACAAAGTTCTACACTTTATTAGAATAACTTATTCACATGTTATTAACAATTTGTGGATAAGTATAAATTAATTTTTTTTATCCAAAGTAAAACACATATCATCATAACAAAAAAAACCTTATTTCGCAATTGGTTATTAAAAATATCCACAAACCATTTCTGTTGTTGATATTTGTTATCCACAATCACTGATTTTGTGAAAAACTTGTCGATAACCTGTGTTTGTGGATAAAAAAATGTCGAAAATTTATCCACAACATATAAACAATAGAGCAAAGGATGGTTTTTATGTACTCCAATTTTTTTTGCCATCCGATCGGAACGATTGATTTATTATATGAAGAAAGAGAAATTTTCAGCTGTAATGGAAGAAGTTTATAAGTAAATATTTACAAGGGTTGACACAGGTTCAGTAATGTCTATATAATTATGTAGACTGTCTTGAACTGTTTTCCTCATAGGGAGGTGTCATACATGAAAAGAACATATCAACCAAATAAAAGAAAAAGAAGTAAAGTCCACGGATTCCGTGAAAGAATGAGCTCAGCAAACGGACGTAAAGTTCTTGCTCGCCGTCGTCGTAAAGGCAGAAAAGTATTATCTGCATAGGCCACTGATAGTTCAGTGGTCTTTTTTTCAATGAATTTGTTGATCACAAAAAAAGATGGTAATTTTTGCCCACTGAATTATAAATTGAGCAGGTGTTGAGAATGAAGAAAAGCTATCGAGTAAAGAAAAATGAAGAATTTCAAGCGGTATTTAAAAAAGGACAGTCGGTTGCAAATCGACAATTTATCATTTATAAATTGTTGAATTCGGACCAAGAGCATTTTCGAATTGGTCTTTCTGTTAGTAAAAAAATCGGAAATGCTGTAACAAGAAATCAAGTGAAACGATATATTAAACAGGCTTTCCATGAATTAGAGAAGGAAATTAGTCCTTTATATGATTATATCATTATTGCGAGAAAACCTGCTGCTGATATGAGCTTTGCAGAAGTTAAGAAAAGTTTACAGCATGTATTAAAGCTAGCAAAAGTATTAAAGCGACAATAGAAAAAGGCGTAAGTGAGCAAAGCTACACCTTTTTTTATATTAAATGAACGAAAAATTCTGTTTAATCTATTAAAAATAAAACGAATAATGTTAAAATAGATGATGACGGTTACATAATAAATAAAACTAGTAATGAATGCAGGAGGAGCTTGAGTGAAGAAAAAAGTATTATTATTGATTAGTTTACTACTTATTGTAACTTTTTTAGCTGGGTGTTCTGAAATCAATCAGCCAGTTACGAGTGAAAGTGAAGGAATTTGGAATGAAATATTTGTCTATCCACTCTCCTGGTTAATTATTAAAATAGCAAATATCTTCCATGGTAATTGGGGATATGGTTTAGCAATTATTATTGTTACGATTTTAATACGTACAGCAATTCTACCATTAATGGTAAAACAGTTAAAAAGCTCTAAAAGAATGCAGTTAATACAGCCCGAATTACAGAAGCTAAAACAAAAATATGCTTCTAAAGATGCAGTAACACAGCAAAAATTTCAACAGGAACAAATTGCATTAATGCAAAAATATGATATTAATCCATTAACTGGATGTTTACCAATTCTAATTCAAATGCCAATATTGCTTGGTTTCTACCACGCCATTATGCGTACGGAGGAATTAAAAGGAAATAGCTTTTTATGGTTCGAACTAGCTGATAAAGATCCATATTTTATTCTTCCAATTATTGCAGGTATAACAACATTCTTGCAGCAAAAGTTTATGACAAAGGGTCAACCAGCTAATCCTCAATTAGCAATTATGCTTTGGGTTATGCCTGTTATGATTGTATTTGTCGCATCGATGACACCTGCAGCACTTCCTTTATACTGGATTGTCGGTAATATTTATTCCATTGTTCAAACGTTTTTCATTAAAACGCCAGAAATAGCAGAGCTAGAGCAAACAAGTACTGCTACTTCTAAACGTTCGGGAGGAAAGAAAAAGTGAAACAAATGACGGCTACTGGCCAAACCGTGGATGAAGCAGTACAATCTGCTCTTTCTGATTTACATACTACAAAGGATCGAGTAGATATTGTTGTAATTGATGAAGGGAAAAAAGGAATTTTCGGTATTTTTGGTTCACGTCTAGCTGTTGTAAAAGTAACGATGAAAGTAGACCCAATAGAAGAAGCGCGAAATTTTTTAATTAATGTTTGTAAACAGATGGATATTAATGTCACGATTGAAACAAACGTCGAAGGAAAGCATGTATTCTTTAATTTAGCGAGTGATAAGGTTGGATATATTATAGGAAAAAGAGGCCAAACCTTAAATGCACTCCAAAACATAACCCAGTTAGTGCTGAATCGGCATTCGGAGCAATTTATGATTGTGACATTAGATGCAGAGAATTACCGGAAACGACGAGAAGAGAGTCTCGTGTTATTAGCAAATCGACTAGCAAATAAGGCAGTTAAGGAGAAGAAGGAAATTTCATTAGAACCAATGCCATCTAATGAAAGAAGAATAATCCATTCTACTCTAGCGGATAACACTAAAGTAAAAACCTATTCTGTAGGAATGGATCCAAATCGTTATCTAGTTATTGCACCAAAATAATATTTTAAAAGTCTTCCTAACATTGTTTTGCTAAGTAATATCTTAGTAATAACAGTGAAGGAAGACTTTTTTTAATTCATAGAATGGTGATTTTTTTAAAATGGGAAGGAAAAGAAATTACTTTTTCACATGTGGATAATTTGATTGAAGCGGTGAAAAAAGAAATAAATATTTTTTGTTATCAACATGTGGATAAGTTATAATATAAGGATGCCATTCTTTTGTTTGCCATCATAGTATGGTATTCTATTTCTTGGTCAAAAGCTATATTTTTTGATTGCAAAGCAATACTAACCTAGAATAATAAGGAATTATAAAGATAAAGCAAATAATAGAAATAAAAATGCAAATAGAAAATAAGTAAACAGTGAGGTGACATAAATGGAATTTGATACGATAGCCGCAATTTCTACTCCTTTAGGAGAGGGTGCCATCGGTATTGTTCGGATAACTGGTCCAGACGCAATCAAAATTGCAGACGATATTTTCCAAAGCCCATCTGGGAAAACACTTATGGAAGTAAATTCACATACCATTCATTATGGTTTTATTATAGATAAACGTGAAAATAAAAAAATTGAAGAGGTAATGGTTTCTATTATGAAGGGACCAAAAACTTTTACTCGGGAAGATGTCGTGGAAATAAATTGTCACGGTGGATTACTTTCCGTTAATCGTGTACTACAATTAGTGTTAACAAAAGGTGCACGTATTGCCGAACCAGGGGAATTTACGAAACGGGCATTTGTGAATGGAAGAATCGATCTTTCCCAAGCAGAAGCGGTGATGGATTTAATCCGTGCAAAAACTGATCGTGCGATGAACGTTGCTTTAGGTCAAATGGAAGGTCGTTTATCGAAAAAAATTAGAAAACTTCGACAAGAAATATTAGAAGTTTTAGCACAAGTCGAGGTAAATATCGATTACCCAGAATATGACGATGTGGAAGAAATGACACATACACTTCTACAAGAAAAAGCAAAATACGTAAAAAATGAAATTGAAAAGTTATTGGAAACATCAAAACAGGGGAAAATATTACGAGAAGGTTTAGCTACCGTTATTATTGGTCGCCCAAATGTTGGAAAATCCTCTTTACTAAATAGTTTTGTTCATGAAAATAAAGCTATTGTTACAGATATTCCTGGGACTACAAGAGATGTTATAGAAGAATATGTGAATGTCCGTGGAGTGCCATTAAGACTTGTTGATACAGCAGGGATTCGCGAAACCGAAGATATTGTAGAAAGAATTGGTGTAGAACGTTCCAGAAAAGTATTGAAGGAAGCAGATTTAATATTATTTGTGGTAAATTATAATGAGGAAATCACAGAAGAGGATCGCAAATTATTTGAAACGATAAAAGGTATGGATGCCATAATCATAATAAATAAGCTAGATTTACCACAGAAGCTAGATATAGAAGAAATCAAGAAGCTCGCAGAGGGAAGAACTATTATTTATGCATCAATGAAAGATGATAAAGGTATGGATGAGTTAGAACAGGCAATATCATCCATGTATTTTAAAGGTGAGATTGAAACAAGTGACTTAACTTATGTATCGAATGCAAGACATATTGCCTTGCTAAACAATGCAATGCAAATGATTGACGAGGCATTATTTGGTGTAGAATCTGGAGTTCCAATTGATATCGTACAAATAGATATGACAAAATCATGGGAGACATTAGGTGAAATTACCGGTGACAGTGTCCATGACGAATTAATTAATCAGTTGTTTTCCCAATTTTGTTTAGGAAAATAACGTTGATAGGAGGTAAGAGAAATGCAAACATATGAAGCGGGAAATTTTGATGTAATTGTCGTCGGTGCAGGACATGCGGGCTGTGAAGCAGGTTATGCTGCCGCAAGAATGGGTGCAAAAACAGCGATGATTACCATTAATCTTGATATGGTTGCCTTTATGCCGTGTAATCCATCTATTGGTGGTCCGGCTAAAGGGATTGTTGTTAGAGAAATTGATGCATTAGGTGGGGTAATGGCTAAGGTAATTGATAAAACCTATATTCAAATGCGGATGTTGAATACAGGTAAAGGTCCAGCAGTTCGTGCCTTACGTGCGCAAGCAGATAAAGTGTTATATCAGCAAGAAATGAAAAAAATATTGGAAAATGAACCAAATCTTAAATTAATCCAAGGAATGGTTGAAAACCTTATTATAGAAGATGGCGAATGTAAAGGAGTTATTACAAAAACAGGTGCAATTTATCGTGCCAAAACAATTGTCATTACTACAGGAACGTATTTAAGAGGGGAAATCATTATCGGTGAATTGAAGTATTCTAGTGGACCAAATAATCAACAGCCGTCCATTAAATTATCCGAGCACCTAGAACAATTGGGCTTTGATCTTGTCCGATTTAAAACAGGAACCCCACCAAGAGTAAATAGTAAAACAATTGATTATTCTAAAACAGAAATTCAACCAGGAGATGAAGAACCTAGAAGCTTCTCCTATGAAACAACCGATACAATTACCGATCAATTACCTTGTTGGCTAACCTATACTACTGAAACAACCCATCAAATTATTGATAGTAATTTACACCGTAGTCCAATGTTTTCCGGAATGATTAAAGGTAGAGGTCCAAGATATTGTCCTTCTATTGAGGATAAAGTTGTTCGATTCCACGATAAACCAAGACACCAAGTATTTTTAGAGCCAGAAGGTAGAAATACAGAAGAGGTCTATGTTCAAGGATTATCTACAAGTCTCCCTGAGGAAGTTCAACATAAATTACTTGCAAGTATCCCTGGGTTGGAAAATGCGGAAATGATGCGGGCAGGCTATGCAATTGAGTATGATGCCATCACACCAACACAGCTTTGGCCAACATTAGAGACGAAAGCAGTAAAAAATTTATATACAGCTGGTCAAATAAATGGAACAAGTGGTTATGAAGAAGCTGCTGGTCAAGGAATCATGGCTGGAATAAATGCCGCTTCCCGAGCACTCGGACGTAATCAAGATGTTATTTTAAATCGTTCAGATGCCTATATTGGAGTGTTAATTGATGACCTTGTAACAAAGGGAACAGTAGAACCATATCGTCTGTTAACTTCAAGAGCGGAATATCGTTTACTATTAAGACATGATAATGCAGATTTACGTTTAACTGAAATTGGTCATGAAATTGGTTTAATTAGTGACGAACGTTATAAAAAATTCTTAAATAAAAAGCAAAAAATTGAGGACGAAATTAAGAGACTGAAAAAAATCATTATCAAACCTAACGAACAAACACAGCAATTAATTGCTAGCGTTGGTGGTAGTGAATTAAAGGATGGAATTCGTGCTGCAGATTTATTAAGAAGACCAGAAATGAAATATGACCATATTAAATTATTGGCACCATCCGAGATTGAATTGGATAAAGAAATTGAAGAACAAGTAGAAATCCAAATTAAGTATGAAGGCTATATTGAAAAAACCTATCAACAAGTGGATCGCTTAAAGAAAATGGAAGATAAAAAAATACCTGCAGATATTGATTATGATGCGATTAGTGGCTTAGCTAATGAAGCAAGAGAAAAATTAAAAAAAGTGCTTCCACTTACATTAGCTCAAGCATCCCGTATATCTGGTGTAAATCCAGCAGATATTTCAATTCTATTGATTTATATTGAACAAGGAAAAATTGCACGCGTATCAAACGAATAATCAATAAAAATAAATCCAGCATTTAATATTTTGCTGTTTACCAGTATAATGAAATTAGAAAAGTCATTTCGATGACGAGGAAGAGTGTATCGAATGAAAATAGAGCAATTTCAATTGGAATTACAAAAATATAATATTGAATTGACTAGTAAACAAATTTCCCAATTCGAACGATATTATCGACTATTAATCGAGTGGAATGAAAAAATAAATTTAACAGCAATAACAGATAAAGATGAAGTGTATGTAAAGCATTTTTATGATTCTTTATCTGCTGCCTTTTTTTTCCCAATCCAAGAGCAATCTTCTCTATCCATCTGTGATGTAGGAGCGGGAGCGGGATTTCCAAGTATTCCTTTAAAGATTGTGTTCCCGCATTTGAAGGTTACGATTGTCGATTCATTAAATAAACGAATTACCTTTTTAAAAGAATTAGCAAATGCTTTAGAGCTTGAAAATGTTCATTTTTACCATGATCGTGCGGAAATATTCGGAAGAGCAGCGGAACACCGTGAGCAATATGATGTTGTTACTGCACGTGCAGTCGCAAAATTGTCTGTTCTTAGTGAATTTTGTTTACCATTAGTAAAGGTGAACGGTCATTTTATCGCACTTAAAGGATCGAGTGGGAATGAAGAGCTAGAAGAAGGGCGAAAAGCAATCGAAATTTTAGGTGGGCAAGTGGACAAGATTTATCCGTTTACACTACCAGAGGAAAATAGTGAAAGAACTATTATTCAAATAAGAAAAGTAAAAAATACTCCGAAGAAATATCCTAGAAAACCTGGAGTTCCGATAAAAACTCCACTAAATTAATACAGGATATGTATTTAAAAATTCTTATATTTTGCAGGAATTTGTTAAGTAATCGAGAATATTTATGTATGAGCTACTAAATACTGTCAGGAAGTTTCTAATAAAGGTGGTGTATGCGCATTGAAGTCTCCTTTTTCGCGAATATTTGGGGTCATTGAAAAAGAAGAGGTAGAAAATGGGGTTAATGAAGAACAAGCAGAATTAACGGAATTAGTAGAAAATGAAGTAGTAGATGACCAAGAGAGAATTAGAAATCTACCTATTGATCGGATTCAGCCCAATCGTTATCAACCTCGTACTATTTTTGACGAAGCAAAAATTGATGAACTTGCAAAGACAATTCATACCCATGGGATTATTCAACCAATTGTTGTAAGAGAATTAGAAGATGGATTTTATGAAATTATTGCCGGGGAAAGACGTTTTCGAGCGGTTAAAAAGCTTGAATGGAGTAGTGTTCCAGCAATAATTAAAAACATGAATGATAAAGAAACAGCTTCTATGGCACTGATTGAAAACTTACAAAGGGAAGAATTAACACCTATTGAAGAAGCACTGGCATATGAGCAATTATTAGAAATTCATCAATTAACACAAGAAGCATTGGCACAACGTTTAGGAAAGGGCCAATCAACAGTAGCGAATAAACTTCGTCTATTAAAGTTGCCTAAAAAAGTGCAAGAGGCATTACTTAATAAATCCATTACGGAAAGACATGCACGTGCAGTAATTCCGTTAAAGGAAGAGCAGCTTCAGCTAAAAGTGGTTGAAGAAATAATTGAAAAGAACTTGAATGTTAAACAAACAGAAGAGCGTGTAAATAAATTATTAAATACAGAGAAGCCTAAAAAATCTAAACGACTTTCTTTTAGTAAGGACATCCGTATTGCAGTAAATACGATTAGACAATCTTTGTCTATGGTAAATAAGAGTGGTATTAATGTCGATTCTACAGAAGAAGAACTAGATGATTGTTATCAAATCACGATTCGAATTCCAAAAAAGAAATCATAGATTTGTAATTTAATATAATATGTTTTCAAAAGACTGCTTACTAGCAGTCTTTTTTATGGAATTCTTTATATCAATAAATTTATATTGTAGTTGTTTTAAAAAAGTTATTCACATGTGGATAACTTTTTGCGCACTGTTTGATAAATTGCGGTGTATTGTGTGCAAGTTGTTTTATAAGAGGAATAAATATTTCGGGTAATGTTCTCTAATAAAAATATTAGAGTAGAGAAAAGGGGAGATTACATTTGGAATAAATTTACAAAATAATAAATTTAAGCAGAAGAACCATAGAAAATAACAATCGAAACACTATTTTTCATTAAATCTATTTTACTTTTCATCAATAAAAGTTTTTTTTTCCTATTTTCATGTTAAAATAAAATAAGTTTCATTTGTTTTATTAAGGTAGGTGACATCGTGAATAAAGTTATTGCAATTGCAAATCAAAAAGGTGGCGTTGGAAAAACAACGACATCTGTTAATTTATCAGCCTGTTTGGCATACATCGGTAAGAAAGTATTACTAGTTGATATAGACCCTCAAGGGAATGCAACAAGTGGTATTGGTATAGAAAAAGGTGATGTTCAGCATTGTATTTATGATATTTTAATAGATGATGTTGAAACAGAAAAAGTAATTGTTCCAACCCAAGTAGAAAATATGTATGCTATTCCAGCTACTATTCAACTAGCAGGTGCAGAAATTGAGCTTGTACCAACGATTTCAAGAGAAGTTCGATTAAAACATGCACTTGATCAAGTTAAGGATCAATTTGACTTCATTATTATTGATTGTCCTCCTTCACTTGGATTACTTACAATTAATGCTCTTACTGCTTCTGACTCTGTCTTAATTCCCGTTCAATGCGAATACTATGCTTTAGAAGGATTAAGTCAATTATTAAATACCGTTCGATTAGTACAAAAACATTTAAATACAGAGCTTATGATAGAAGGCGTTCTGTTAACGATGTTAGATGCGAGAACAAACTTAGGTATTCAAGTAATTGATGAAGTGAAAAAATATTTCCAAGATAAAGTGTTCCATACAATTATTCCTAGGAATATTCGTTTAAGTGAAGCACCAAGTCATGGACAACCAATTATCACATATGATCCACGATCTAGAGGTGCTGAAGTATATATTGAACTAGCAAAGGAAGTGGTGGTGAATGGCTAAAGCTCTTGGTAAAGGAATCAATGCACTCTTTCCAGATATTGAGGTAAAAGATCAGGAGAAAGTTGAAGATATAAAAATTACCGATATCCGACCCAATCCATATCAGCCACGAAAATACTTCAAAGATGAGGCTATTGAAGAATTAAAGCAATCGATTATTGAGCACGGAATACTTCAACCATTAATCGTAAGAAAAAGTATTAAAGGCTACGAAATAGTTGTCGGGGAAAGACGTTATCGAGCAGCAAAGGAAGCAAAATTAGAGAAAATTCCTGTTGTTGTTAGAGAACTTAGTGAACAGCAAATGATGGAACTAGCTGTCCTAGAAAACCTACAACGGGAAGACTTAACTCCATTAGAAGAAGCAGCAGCATATCAAACGCTAATGGATCGAATGAGCTTAACGCAAGAAGAACTAGCCAAAAGACTCGGAAAAAGTCGACCACATATAGCAAATCACGTTCGGCTATTATCACTACCAGCTTATATTCAACAACTTATTACAGATGAAAAAATTTCAATGGGGCATGGTAGAGCTTTACTTGGATTAAAAAATAAAGAAAAAATGAAGCCGTTGGCTGAAAAAGTAATAAAAGAACAGCTAAATGTTCGTCAATTAGAGCTTCTTGTTCAACAAATAAACGAAAATGTTTCACGTGAAACAAAGAAGAAAAAAGAGAAAAAAGATGTTTTCTTACTAGAGCAAGAATCAAATTTACGTGAACGATTTGGTACGACAGTTAAAATTAAACAAAATAAAAACAAAGGGAAAATTGAGATTGAATTTCTCTCTAAAGATGATTTAGAACGAATTTTAGAGTTGCTAAGTCCAAATGAATTTTTAGAATAAGTCATGAATAATGACTTATTTTTTATATAATCAAAACATAATAGGTTTGTAGGTGGAATACATGGCCTTACTAGGCACCATTGTTAATGCTTTATTAATCATTATTGGCGTAATTGTTGGTAGCTTTCTTTCCAAGATCCCCGAATCAATGAAGGATACGGTAATGAAAGGGATTGGCTTAACCGTAATGGTTCTTGGCCTATCTATGGGAATTAAAAGTAATAACTTTTTAATCGTCATAATTTGTATTGTATTCGGAGCAATTCTAGGGGAACTTATGGATTTAGATGGAAAGCTAAATACACTAGGCACTTGGCTAGAGAAAAAAATAGGTGGAAATGGGACAAGTAATATATCACAGGCATTTGTCACGGCAACGTTAATTTTTGTTATTGGAGCAATGGCAGTTATCGGTGCTTTAGATAGTGGGATAAGAGGAGATCATCAAGTATTATATACAAAAGGTATGATTGATGGATTTACTGCTGCAATTTTAACCACTACATTAGGAATAGGAGTTATATTTTCAAGTGTGCCCGTTTTTATTTATCAAGGCTTAATTGCATTGTTTGCCACGCAAATTAATAAACTAGTCCCAGAAGCATTATTAGATTCATTCATAATGGAACTAACTGCAGTTGGCGGAATTATGATCTTTGCTATCGGTATGAATTTGATTGGTATTTTAAAAATAAAGGTAGCGAATCTATTACCAGGCTTGCTTATTACTGCAATCATTGTTCCTATCCTTTATTTCTTGTAAAAAATCTGTTTATGTATTGTTGTTATTATAGTTAATTAATATAGCACGCAAACTGAAGACACTCCGTTTTTACTAGAGTATTTTTAGTCCGCGTGCTATTTTGATGTTCATATTTCACGAATAACATGAAACTATTAGAAAATAGAATATAGACAAAAGATACATGTTCTTTATAATGAATCTTTTTGTGTTTCATGGCCACTGTTAACTATTTTTTGATCAAATGTATATAGTAATCCTGCTTTATAAATTGACTCCGAAATGATTGTTGCAATATTCATTACAAGGTTTAAACGAGTATTTTGTAGGACGAAATACTCCATAAAGCCACTAATATTAACAATACCTGTCATATGAATATTGCCTACATTAGGTAAAGATTTATTGACTCCGGCACCTGGTTTTAAAGGACCTTCCTTTATTTGAATAGTTCCAACATGCTGGCTTTGGCCAAGACATGCATCAATCCCAACAATAAATGGATTAATAAATTGCTGTTGGATTAAAGCTAATTTCTCCTGTAAATTCACGGCATGGATTGGATCATCTAAAGTACCATAACAATAAAAATTATTTGGTAAATGTTTATTAAGTAATTGTGTGCCAACTAATGGACCTAAAGAATCCCCAGTTGAGCGATCTGTTCCAATACAGATAAAAACAATTGGAGTGAAATCATTTAAAGGAAAGTATGAAAAAAGCTCGTTAGCAATTTTATTTGTTGCTAAACTTTCATTCCAGTGAATTTTAAAATCATTTTCTCCTTTAAATAAACGTGATTTAAACATAACACTCCACCTTTTTGGCAATACTGATATAGTATCAGTTTAGTAAGGAATCGTGATTTTTATACATCTTAAATAAAGAATTTTGTTAAAATATTCTTTTTATCGCTTGAAAAAATAATCTTTTCATTTCTATGTATTAACTGTAAAATAATAGTGGAGATATATGATTAAAATCCTATCCGTGATTTTCATCCATGATGGTACAGGTATTTCAGAGAGTGGAGGCAATATATATGGAAGAAAAGACATTTCAATTGAATGATTTAGTAGAAATGAAAAAGCCACACCCTTGTGGAACTAATTGCTGGAAGATCATTAGAATGGGCATGGACATACGGATAAAATGTACAGGTTGTTCACATAGTGTACTCATTTCTAGAAAAGATTTTTCAAGGAAAATGAAAAAAGTAGTGGGACATGAGGAATAACATATATCCCACGGTGAGAATAGACTAGAACTCGACCGGAAATAGATGACAAAATAATGGATACTATAAAGCTAGTAATTAGATATAATTTTAAGTTTTATCAAGGATACTGCCTGTCTTTGGGGCAGTATTTTTTAGCTACTTACGTATTAAACAATAGTTTTGATTGCTATTACCGTAATGTTCTTGTTTTTTATTTATAGTATTACTATAATTGTGGGAGAATTATAGTAGGTAGAATCGGTATAATAGTAAAACCGCAATATTAAGATAAAAAACATAATATATTGAAAAAGATATTTTTGATTGGGAGTGAAAGGTATGGCTTTAACAGCAGGAATTGTTGGTTTACCGAATGTAGGGAAGTCAACGTTATTTAATGCAATAACGCAAGCTGGAGCAGAAGCAGCAAATTATCCATTTGCAACGATAGATCCAAATGTAGGAGTAGTAGAGGTTCCAGATGTTCGTTTGGATAAATTAACAGAATTGGTCGTTCCGAAGAAAACTGTACCAACTACATTTGAATTTACTGATATTGCTGGAATCGTTAAAGGGGCAAGCAAAGGGGAAGGCTTAGGTAATAAGTTTTTATCTAATATTCGCCAAGTTGATGCTATTTGTCATGTAGTTCGTTGCTTTGCTGACGATAATATTACACATGTTTCCGGTAAGGTGAATCCGATTGATGATATTGAAACGATTAATTTAGAGCTTATTTTAGCAGACTTAGAAAGTGTTGAAAAACGTATTACTCGTGTAGAAAAATTAGCAAAACAAAAGGATAAAGATGCTATTAATGAATACGAGGTACTAGTAAAGCTGAAGGAAGCATTTGAAAAAGAAATCCCTGCCCGTGCAGTAGAATTAACAGAAGATCAATTGAAAATGGTTAAAGGATTTCAGTTGCTTACCATCAAACCGATATTGTATGTAGCAAATATTGGGGAAGATGATATTGCAAGTACAGAAGAAAATGAATATGTAAAAATGGTTCGTGAATTTGCAAAAAATGAAAATGCAGAAGTAGTCGTTATTTGTGCGAAAATAGAAGAAGAAATTGCGGAATTAGACGCAGAAGAAAAAGCTGCATTTTTAGAAGAACTTGGAATAGAGGAATCTGGATTAGATCAATTAATCCGGAAATCGTATTACCTATTAGGACTTGCAACATACTTTACGGCAGGGGTACAAGAAGTTCGTGCCTGGACATTTAAAAAAGGAATGAAAGCACCACAATGTGCTGGAATCATCCACAGTGACTTTGAAAAGGGCTTCATTCGTGCAGAAACAGTATCGTATGATGATCTCATGGAATATGGCTCCATGAATGCAGCAAAAGAAGCAGGAAAAGTCCGGCTAGAAGGTAAAGAATACGTCGTTCAAGATGGCGATATTATGCATTTCCGTTTTAATGTGTAATTCTTTTAAAGAAGCGAACTTTAAAAGAATTTGTTCTTTTTAACGTACGATTTTCTATATAAAAATGAAGAACCATGCTTAATAAATACAAGCATAAAGCATGGTCCTTTTTTCTTGAAGTATCGCAACAATCTTGCAATAAAAAAAGTTAATTTTCAATCACTATTTCTCCTTTACCAATTGGTACTTCAAACCCATCTAGGTAAGAAGCTAGTAGTTCCTCTGTAATCGGAAATGCATTAGCATCAAAGCGTTGGTTGCGAATCTTCAATCGTTTCCGCAAATCATCTGGATGAACCTTTAAGTAAATAAGCTTCCATTTTCCACCAGATTCTTCAATAAGTTGTTTATGTGCATTTCTTCTTGATCGATCCCAAAAGCTAAAGTCAATTACAACTGGTTGCTTATTTTGAATTAATTTAACAAGGTATTTTCGTAATTTTCTCTCGGCAGCTATTTTAAAATCCTCCAATTTTTCTATTGGAAAATCAATCCCATAGCGGCCATTTGTAGTCCAAATTTCTTCATCGATAGATAGACGAACAAAGCCTTCCTTTTCTAATTGTTTTGCAAAAGTTGTTTTCCCAGACCCCGCTATACCACACATCATAATCACTAAAGGGACGTTGGTATCTCGTTCTTGATAGCTAAAGTCAAAATTAAACGCTTTAAACATGGTTCATACACTCCATTCCTTAAGTGCATATATACCCTATTCACACTATATCATTATTAAGTAATATGTTATGAAAAATGGTGGAGCGTAACATGATTTATAAATTCATAATGAATAAAATAGCTTTTTATTTATGTGTTGTTGCACTATCTAATGAACTATGGTATAATTTTTATTCGTGAGTAATGTATTTATATTGCTCCTTGCTCATTTATGAGCCGTTAAGACCAAAAGGAGGTGAAAGTGATGAGAAAGTACGAAGTTATGTACATCATCCGACCAAATATTGATGACGAAGCGAAAAAAGCTGTTGTTGAACGTTTTGCAAAAGTATTGACTGATAATGGTGCGGAAATAACTCAACAAAAAGATTGGGGTAAACGCCGTCTTGCGTATGAGATTAATGATTTCCGTGATGGTTATTACCAAATTATCAACTTTACTTCTGGTGCAGAAGCAGTTGAGGAATTTGATCGTCTAGCTAAAATTAGCGAAGATATCATCCGTCATTTAATTGTTAAAGAAGAAGAATAATTATTAAAATATACAATGTTTAGAAATTGTTTCACGTGAAACATTTCTTTTGAAAAGGGAGTTGATTCTGATGCTTAATCGCGTAGTTTTAGTTGGTCGTTTAACGAAAGATCCGGATCTACGTTATACACCAAGTGGAGTTCCAGTAGCTACTTTTACCATTGCCGTAAATAGAACTTTCTCTAACCAACAAGGTGAACGAGAAGCTGACTTCATTAATTGTGTAGTTTGGAGAAAACAAGCGGAAAACGTCGCTAACTTTCTTAAAAAAGGAAGCTTAGCTGGTGTTGATGGACGTATCCAAACAAGAAATTATGAAGGACAAGATGGTAAGAGAGTATATGTAACAGAAGTTGTTGCTGAAAGTGTACAATTTTTAGAACCAAAAGGTTCTTCTAATAGAGAATTTTCACCTTCAGGCTATCAGAATGAAAATCCATTTGGATCCAACAATCAGAATCAACAGAGAAACCCTAACCCATCAAGAAATGCGGATCCATTCTTCGATAATGGACAACCAATTGATATCTCAGATGATGATTTACCATTTTAATGGGATTTCAACAAAAATAAATTAGGAAAGGAGTGAATCAAATGGCAGTTGGTGGACGTAAAGGTCGTGGAAAACGCCGGAAAGTATGCTATTTTACATCTAACGGTATCACTCATATCGACTATAAAGATGTAGATCTTCTTAAAAAATTCATTTCTGAACGCGGAAAAATTTTACCAAGACGTGTAACTGGTACAAGTGCTAAATATCAACGTATGTTGACTAGAGCAATCAAACGTGCTCGTCAAGTAGCATTACTTCCGTTTGTTGCAGAAGAAAGATAAGAACTAATAATAGAACGGATATATAAAAAGCGGCGAAGTTTATCTTTGCTGCTTTTTGTTTATAAAGAAATATATGTAAATCCCAACTTCGATTTACCTTTTGCAGAAAAGTTGAATATATGTCACGATGTTTAGTTGAAGGATAGTATTTTAATCGTTACAATAAGATAGTAGGGGTTTATAGGTCATTAGAACTAGAGTGATACTACTTGAACTAAGATTATAAATAAAGAGGTGTATATGTGAGCATAAGAAAAATTACTGAGGGAGCAATCGTTCTAGCTATTTATACTATAATGTTGCTCATCTTGCTGTATGTGCCCATCATTGGCACCATAATGCTACTAGTTTTGCCTGTACCATTTATTTACTATACAGCAAAAAATAATTGGAAAGATGGATTTGTCTTTTTTGTAGCATCATTAGCTATTACCTTCATTGTAGGATCGGTTCTCTCATTACCCATGACGATTAGTTTAGGATTAACAGGGCTTGTATTTGGTTGGTGTATTCACACGAAACGTGATCGATTTACTTCGTTCATCGCAGGGACGATAACCTTTTTAATTATCCTAATCATTCAATATGTAATATCTATAGCGATATTTAATATTAATTATCTAGATGAATTTACATTAACCATTAACGAAACGATTAAGCATGCGACTTCAATGATGGAAGTGTTAGGTCAAGATTTGCCTGCTGATTTTGAAAAACAGATTGGTGCCACGATTGATTTATTTATAGTATTACTTCCATCAATGTTTGTTTTATCGTCAGCACTAATTGTTTTGTTTTTACAAATCATTTCTTATCCAATTATTAAAAGGCTAGGTATTCAAATTCCGGCTTCAAAACCTTTCCGTGAGTTATCACTACCAAGAAGTATAATTTGGTACTTTCTTATTGTTTTGATACTTTCCCTAATAATACCAGCACAGGAAGGAACTTTTTTGTATAATGCGATAACAAATTTAGTATACATAATGCAAATGCTCTTTGTTTTTCAGGGTATTACATTTATTTTTTACTTTGCATATCAAAAAAATGTTCATAAAGCTGTACCAGTGATTGTAACGATATTTGCATTGTTAAATCCTTTATTAGTTCAAATTGTACGTATTTTAGGTATAATTGATGTAGGCTTTGGTTTGCGAAATAGACTAACATCGAAAAAAAATAAATAGGCTATTCTGGGGGAGGGATAGAAAGATTCCTTCCTTCAATAGCTAGCCCATTTACTGTAGTAATTGAAAATAAAAATGTAAAAATATTTGTGATGTGAAAGCGCTAAAGTGTTTAAAGGAAAGGGCGAAATAACCATCAAATAGAGGATTTTTACTTTATTTAGGAGCTGGATAATATGCCGATTTTTTTACAAAAAAAAGCGCTGCGTAATCTTCTGTTCATATTGGTAGCTGTGCTGTTTTTATTTTTCCTTTTCTTTACATGGTATAACTGGTGGATTAGTATTCCTGGATTTATTGTATGCTCAGTAATCATTTGGAAAATTTTTCACCAGGAAAGGGTTTTCCGGGAAGAAACGGAAAAATATATCTCTGTCATTTCACATCGTGTGAAAAAGGTAGGAGAAGAAGCCCTTTTAGAGATGCCAATTGGAATTTTATTAATTAATGATGATTATTATATCGAATGGGCAAATCCCTTTATTGCGTCATGCATGAACGAATCGTCCTTAATTGGTCGGTCATTATATGATGTAGCGGATTCATTAATTCCAATCGTAAAGCAAGAAATAGAAAGCGACAATGTTACATTATATGACCGTAGATACCGTGTCATTTATAAGAAAGAAGAAAAATTACTATACTTCTTCGATATAACAGAACAAGTAAAAATTGAACGGAAATATGAACAAGAAAAACCAGTAGTTGCTATTGTTTATTTAGATAATTATGATGAAATCACGCAAGGAATGGACGACCAAGCAAGAGGAAGTTTAAATAACCGAGTAACCTCCTTGTTAAATGATTGGGCAAATGAGTATGGCATTTATTTGAAACGAATATCTTCTGATCGTTATGTTGCGTTTTTTAACGAAAAAATTCTCGATAAATTAGAACGAGAGAAGTTTTCCATTATCGACGATATTAGAGATACTTCCACGAAACATAATATGCCATTAACTTTAAGTATTGGTGTAGGCGTAGGTGTATCCTCATTTCCAGAATTAGGTGGGTTAGCGCAATCAAGTTTAGACCTTGCCTTAGGAAGAGGCGGCGACCAAGTGTCAATTAAGCTTCCAAACGGAAAAGTGAAGTTTTATGGTGGAAAAACGAATCCAATGGAAAAACGCACGAGAGTTCGAGCACGGGTCATCTCACATGCTTTATCTGAACTCATACAAGATAGTGATTTGGTTATTATTATGGGGCATAAGTATCCGGATATGGATGCAATTGGTGCTTCCATTGGGGTATTGAAAATTGCTCAAACCAATCAAAAGGAAGCCTATGTTATATTAGATAAACAAGAAATTGATTCTGGTGTGCAAAAGCTACTGGATGAAGTGAAGCAGCGTTCCGATATTTATTCCAACTTTATTTCTCCAGAGGAAGCGTTGGAAATGAATTTATCCAATGCGCTGTTGGTCATTGTAGATACCCATAAGCCTTCACTTGTAATCGAAGAAAAGCTTGTAAATGCAATTGAACGAATTGTAGTAATCGATCACCATAGACGAAGTGAAGAATTTGTCCAAAATCCACTATTAGTATATATGGAGCCATATGCATCTTCTACGGCGGAGCTAGTAACGGAATTGTTGGAGTATCAGCCATTAGGAAAAATTGATATACTCGAGGCGACTGCATTACTTGCAGGTATCATTGTGGATACGAAGAGCTTTTCTTTACGAACCGGATCTCGTACCTTTGATGCAGCGTCCTATTTACGATCCAAAGGTGCCGATACGGTACTCGTCCAGAAATTTTTAAAAGAAGATTTAAGTACGTATATTAAACGAGCAAAATTACTGGAAAAAGCAGTATTTTATAAGGAAGGCATTGCAATAACAAAGGGAGATCCTTCTGTATTCTATAGTCAAGTAATTATTGCGCAAACAGCAGACACATTACTTACGATGGAAAAGGTGGAGGCATCATTCGTCATTTCTATAAGGCCAGATGAGACGATAGGTATAAGTGCTCGCTCTTTAGGAAACATCAATGTACAATTAATTATGGAACAGCTAAATGGTGGAGGGCATTTAACAAATGCTGCCACACAACTGCAAAATATTACAATAGACGAAGCAGAACATCAATTAAAACGAATCATTGATGAGTATTTAGAAGGAGGAACCAAATAATGAAAGTAATCTTTTTAAAAGATGTAAAAGGTAAAGGGAAAAAAGGCGAAGTAAAAAATGTAGCAGACGGTTATGCACATAATTTCTTATTAAAAAATGGTTGGGCCTTAGAAGCAACTAGTGCCAATCTAAAAGCATTAGAAGCTAAAAATCGTCAACTTGATAAACAAGCAGAGCAAGAATTATTGGATGCGAAAAAATTAAAAGAAGTCGTAGAAAAATTAACGATTGAACTAAAAGCAAAAGCTGGTGAAGGTGGTCGTTTATTCGGTTCTATTACTTCTAAGCAAATTGCAGAGCAATTACAAAAAACTCATCAAATTAAAATTGATAAACGTAAAATAGAATTAGATGATGCAATCCGGACACTTGGATATACTAAGGTACCAGTTAAGTTGCATTCAGAAGTTACTGCTACTTTGAATGTTCATGTAACAGAAGAATAATAATTAGTAAGCTAGCGGATAAATTTTTCCATCGCTAAAGATATATCACCATGATAAAATAACAGAAGAAAATCAGAAATTGGCTGCCTCAAGCAAGTATTATCCCTTTCTGGATAGCAGAAATAAGGGAAATGGTTTTGGGACAGCCATTTTTCTATTATTTGGTATGATTAGCGATAGCATATTCCCTTTTTCATTTTGCAAAAAAACTGGTAAAATAAAAGGTACTGATAATAAAACATAAATGGTATATTCAAATAATAAAGGTTCATATTTTCGTAAATTAATAAATAACAAGCTTGTAAATTGAAGATACGGAGGTTGGCAAATAGATGAATGATGTATTAATAGACCGAACTCCTCCCCAAAGTGTGGAAGCGGAACAAGCTGTTTTAGGTGCAATATTTTTAGAACCACAAAGTTTAACCGTAGCTTCTGAAATATTAATACCAGAAGATTTTTATAGAAGCGCACATCAAAAAATCTTTTCGGTTATGCTCAAATTAAATGACGAAGGAAAAGCTGTCGATGTTGTTACAGTTACCGAAGAGCTAGCTGCTACAAAACAGCTTGAAAATATTGGTGGGGTATCCTACTTAACAGAATTAGCTGGTTCCGTACCAACTGCAGCAAATATTGAGCATTATGCTAAAATTGTCGAAGAAAAATCATTATTACGCCGGTTGATTCGAACGGCAACCAATATTGCACAGGATGGTTTTGCACGGGAAGATGAAGTTGATGATCTATTAACAGATGCAGAGAAACAAATTTTAGAAGTAGCCAATCGGAAAAATACTGGATCATTTCAAAATATTAAAGATGTGCTCGTGCGTACGTATGATAATATCGAGATTCTTAATAATAGAAAAGGCGATATAACTGGAATACCAACAGGATTTGCGGAATTAGATAAAATGACAGCAGGATTCCAAAGAAATGATTTAATTATTGTTGCTGCCAGACCATCTGTAGGGAAAACTGCCTTTGCCTTAAATATTGGGCAAAATGTCGCAACGAAAACAAATGAAAATGTTGCGATATTCTCTCTAGAAATGGGTGCTGAACAATTAGTTATGCGTATGCTTTGTGCAGAGGGAAATATTAATGCACAAAATTTGCGGACAGGCTCTTTAACCGACGATGATTGGAAAAAGCTAACAATGGCAATGGGAAGCTTGTCTAATGCTGGAATATATATTGATGATACACCAGGTGTTCGGATCTCCGAGATTCGTTCCAAAAGCCGTCGCTTAAAGCAAGAGCATGGTTTAGGAATGATTATTATTGATTACTTGCAATTAATACAAGGAAGCGGTAGATCATCCGATAACCGTCAACAAGAAGTATCTGAAATCTCACGTTCATTAAAAGCACTAGCAAGGGAATTACAAGTGCCTGTTATCGCCTTATCACAGTTATCCCGTGGCGTTGAGCAACGACAAGATAAACGACCAATGATGTCGGATATTCGTGAATCAGGAAGTATTGAGCAAGATGCTGATATCGTTGCCTTTTTATACCGTGATGATTATTATGATAAGGAATCGGAAAACAAGAACATTATTGAAATTATTATTGCAAAGCAACGTAACGGCCCAGTAGGAACCGTACAGCTAGCCTTTGCAAAGGAGTATAATAAGTTTGTAAATTTAGAGAGACGCTTTGATGATGATGCCATTCCTACAGGGGCATAATATATTCCGAAATTAGTGAGGACCACAGTGAGAAAACTGTGGTTTTTTTATTATTTTTGCAGACAATAATAATGGTAGGATTCGTAAAACGATAAAAATAACACGAACAATATTTTCGATGTCAATATTAAATATTCGTATTTTGATTGACATTTACGATGAAAGTGCTACACTATATATGGTTAAAATGAAAAAATAACATATAAAAAATTTTGGAGGTGCTCCAAATGACTTCAGTGGTAGTGGTAGGAAGCCAATGGGGAGATGAAGGGAAAGGTAAAATTACCGATTACTTATCAGAAAATGCAGAGGTAGTGGCTCGTTATCAAGGTGGTAACAATGCTGGTCACACAATTAAATTCAATGGAGAAACTTTTAAATTGCATTTAATTCCATCAGGAATATTTTATAAAGAAAAAATTTGTGTTATCGGGAACGGAATGGTAATTGATCCGAAAGCACTTGTAGAAGAATTAAAGTACTTACATGATCGTAATGTTACAACTGATAATTTAAAAATTAGCAACCGTGCCCATGTTATTCTTCCATATCATTTACGTTTAGATGAACTAGAGGAAGAAAGTAAAGGTGTAAATAAAATAGGAACTACGAAAAAAGGGATTGGACCTGCTTATATGGATAAAGCAGCGAGAATAGGTATTCGTATAGCTGATTTACTTGATGAAGAATCGTTTAAGGAAAAGCTAGAAAGAAACCTAATAGAGAAAAATCGTTTATTTGAAAAGATTTACGAAACAAATGGTTTTACAATCGCGGAAATTTTTGAAGAATATTATGCATATGGGCAGCAAATTAAACAATATGTATGTGACACATCTGTTGTATTAAATGATGCATTAGATGATGGAAGAAGAGTTTTATTTGAAGGAGCTCAAGGGGTAATGCTTGATATTGATCAAGGTACTTATCCATTTGTTACATCCTCTAATCCAGTTGCTGGTGGGGTAACAATTGGCTCTGGAGTAGGTCCAACGAAAATTGATCATGTCGTTGGCGTAGCAAAAGCCTATACAACACGTGTAGGAGATGGACCGTTCCCAACAGAATTAAACGACGAAATAGGAAATCAAATTCGCGAAGTCGGTCGGGAATATGGAACAACAACTGGTCGCCCTAGAAGAGTTGGTTGGTTTGACAGTGTCGTTGTCCGTCATGCGAGAAGAGTAAGTGGATTAACCGATTTATCGTTAAATTCGGTTGATGTATTAACAGGAATTGAAACTGTGAAAATTTGTGTAGCATATCAATACAATGGTGAAATTATCAATGAATTCCCTGCTAGCCTTAAGATGCTTGCACAATGTGAGCCCGTTTATGAGGAATTACCAGGCTGGAATGAAGATATTACGAATTGTAAGTCTTTAGATGAATTACCAGAAAATGCGCGTCATTACATTGAACGTGTATCACAATTAACGGGTATTCCTTTATCAATTTTCTCTGTAGGACCAGACCGTACTCAAACAAATGTTGTAAGAAGTGTGTACAGATAAAAGTTCTGCTGAAAAGTAGCTTGGATCTTATCGTTAAAAGACATCAAGAGGATCTCCTCTCGATGTCTTTTATCATTTTTGCACTACTTCCGATTTAAATACATTTATATCCATTTCTACTATCTTCTTTCCATTGCGCTAGCGCTGCTCAGAATTTAAATGACAATCTTATACAAAAATAGTCAAGAAGTATCAATTTCCTGAATCAAAATGATAAAAGAATGTGACAAAAAATAGGGAGTTTGTCCAATAATGTAGAAAAATCTCTGTAAAAATTGTAAAACTATTGTAATGTAATTGTAATATTAAATCGATATGTAGAAAATTTTCTTGCAATTTATTATTACTATTTGATAAAAACGGATGTGTGAAAACTATGTTTCTACTATTCTAATAGAAATTAATCAAATAATCTGTAATATATTACCATTAATTATACAATTACATTACAAAAGGTAACGTTTGCCCAATTTGGGCTATTTTTATGATAAAGTTATTAAAGGATTTAAGAATCCCCTTTCATAGGGTTATTAAAGTACTAATCTATTTGTTCTATTCAGTATTCAAATAGTTTAGGAGGTAAATTAATGAATGTACAGTTAAAGGAAAACCTAACAAAAATGACTGACAAAGCAGCGAAAATTAGACTTCATTCAAATGGTGTTATCAAAAAGACGATTATTGCAACTTTAGTGGTATCGACCATTTCCATTAACACTGCTTTTGCTAATACAAATAACGAATCTAAACTGCAAAAAATTTATCATGTCTACATAAATGATGAATATCTTGGCACTGTCTCCAATAAGGAATTGGTGGAAGATTTAGTAACAGAAAAAATGAACGCAGTTAAAGAGGAATATAAAGACTATGATTTCTCATTAACAACAGACGAAATTGTTTTCGTACCTGAGCAAATGTTCCGGGAATCTAAAAACGAAGATGATCAGGTTCTTAATGAAATTAATAATGATTTAGCAATAAAAGTTGAAGCGGTAGCACTTAAAATCGATGGTAAAGTCGTAACTTACTTGGAAAATCAAGACAAAGTAGAGGAAGTCATCGACCAGCTTAAACTTAAATATGTATCAGATAAAGATTTAGAAAAATTACAGGCAAGTGCAGATTCCGAAGTTGAAGCACCAGCTCTTGAAAATGGTGAGTCTCGTTTATTAGACGTTCACTTATCGAAAAATGTTACAATCTCTATGGAAAATGTGAAGCCAGATCAAATTTTAAAAACCGACAATGTTGTAAAGCTATTACAAAAAGGCACACTGGAAGAGAAAAAATACTCCGTGAAAGAAGGAGATGTTTTAGGTTCAATTGCAGAGGACCATGGATTGAAACTAAAACAGCTTCTTGAGCTAAATCCAAAAATTGATGAAGATACTGTTCTACAAATTGGTGATCAATTAAATGTAACAGCATATGAACCATATCTTGATGTTGTTATTGAAAAAGAAGTATTCAAAGAAGAAAAAATTGACTACACGACAAAAGTAGTGGAAGACTCCTCAATGTTTAAAGGAGATTCTAAAGTTGTTCAAGAAGGATCTGAAGGACAAAAGGCTGTAACATATATAATTAGCCAAGTAAATGGTCAAGAAGTAAGCAAAGAAGTGAAGGAAGAAAAAGTACTGAAAGATCCTGTAGAAAAGATTGTCCATAAAGGGACAAAAGTAGTTCCTTCACGTGGAACAGGTTCATTTATCTGGCCAACAAATGGTGGATATATTTCAAGTACAATGGGATACCGTTGGGGTAATTTCCACAAAGGTATTGATATTGCGAGACCTTCTAATTACACCATTAAAGCAGCAGATAACGGTAAAGTAGTCTCCGCTGGTTGGGATGGAGATTATGGTAATAAAATTGTTATCGATCATGGAAATGGCATGCGTACAGTATACGCCCATCTATCATCAATAAATGTAAGTGTCGGCCAAACGGTAGCACAAGGTTCAAAAATTGGTGTAATGGGAAGCACTGGTGATTCAACAGGAACTCACTTACACTTCGAAGTGTATGTCAATGGAAGCCTAAAAAATCCATTAAACTATTTAAATTAAGGAAGCTAACATAAAAAACGAAAGGATTCCCTGGTAAACTACTAGGGAATTTTTTCGTTATTTAATCCTAGTATAAACATCAATCCAAATATTCTATCAATCATATTTTACCGACACGATAGATATACTAAATTATATGTAATGGAATGAAACGATAGTACACATTTATTACGAGAATAGAGTATGGTAGAAAACTAGTGTATAAAAGTTCTTAATCAATGACACTTTATGTTAATGGAAACAATAACATTTCTTGGGAAATAATTAGGAAATTATTTTTGCTAAACAAAATTCATCCTTCCTGTATTGAGAAATAAAGGAAAACAGGTGTAAAGTAGTGAATTAATATAGTAATTCATGTTAAAGTTATCTTAACTAGATAAAGTTTATTCGATTATATTAAACAAAAATAATCCAAAATAATAGATAATGAAATGAGTTAACTGGAGAGGTGACGTACGATGATGGGAAAAAAAATACTCGTAGTTGATGATGAAAAACCAATTGCAGATATATTGGAATTTAATTTAAAAAAAGAAGGATATGAGGTCCTTTGTGCTTACGATGGAAATGAAGCATTACAAATGGTAGAAGATATAAAACCAGATTTAATTTTATTAGACATTATGTTACCTCATCGAGATGGTATGGAAGTATGTCGAGAAGTACGAAAAAAATACGAAATGCCGATCATTATGTTAACAGCAAAAGACTCGGAAATCGATAAAGTGTTAGGACTAGAATTAGGAGCAGATGACTATGTCACTAAACCGTTTAGTACACGTGAAATACTGGCTCGTGTCAAAGCGAATTTACGTCGCCATCAACAAGTTACAACTGCAGTTGATGAAAACGAATCGAATGAAATTGCTATTGGGTCACTTGTAATCCATCCTGATGCCTATATCGTTTCGAAACGCGGAGAGAAAATCGAATTAACACATCGTGAGTTTGAATTATTATATTATCTTGCAAAACATATTGGACAAGTGGTTACAAGAGAACATTTATTACAAACTGTATGGGGATATGATTATTTTGGTGATGTCCGTACAGTCGATGTTACGGTCCGAAGATTAAGAGAAAAAATTGAGGATAATCCTAGTCACCCAGGCTGGTTGGTAACACGTAGAGGGGTAGGATACTACTTGAAGAATCCTGAACAGGAGTAATAGGCTGAATGAAAAAATTAGCGATATTTTCTTCCATTCGGTTGAAATTTATATTGTTCTTTGTACTGCTTATTTTAATTGCGATGCAAATCATCGGTGTCTACTTTGTAAGAGAGTTAGAAAATAAACTAACAGAGAACTTCAAAGAGTCGATTATAAGTAAAATAAACTTTCTAACGTATAATTTAGAAGAAGAGTTTGTTAAGGATAGAGAAGAAAAAGGGGCAAAACCGTTAGAAGAGGATATTAAAAATATTCTTTTAGAAAATACCTCTGCTGATATTGCAGAAATTCAAGTATTAGATAAAAATTCTCGAATTTTAGGTACATCAGATAAAAATAATCAAGGAATTGTTGGCCAACGAAAAACTGATAATTTTGTAACAAGAGCATTGGTTACAGGCGAAAAAATTGACCGCCTAGTAATTGATGGGAAGAATGGTCGAACATGGGTAACTTATGTACCAATTGAAGTAAATGATCAAATTGTCGGGGTAATTTATTTAGAAGGATTAATTGAACGGATATTTGATCAAATTGGTGTTATTAATAATGTATTGATTACAGGTACTGCGATTGCACTTGCATTAACCGCAATACTTGCTGTTTTTGTTGCACAAACGATTACGAAACCTTTATCCGAAATGAAAAAGCATGCACAGGCAATGGCAAGAGGGAATTTTTCTCGGAAGGTTAAAGTATATGGAAAAGACGAAATCGGTCAATTGGCGCAAACATTTAATAATTTAACGAAAAAACTACAAGAAGAACAGGCCAAAACAGATAGTGAAAAACGAAAATTATCATCGATTTTAGCCTATATGACAGACGGTGTAATTTCTACCGATCGAAAAGGTAGAGTAATATTAATTAATGAATCAGCTGAAAAAATGCTAAATGTTACACGTGAAACAGTTCTATCAAAACCAATTGTTTCTTTACTAGGATTAGAAGACCAATATACGTTTGAGGATTTATTAGAGGAACAAAATTCTGTTATCCTCGACTATAGTAAAGCGAATAATCCATTTATTTTACGGGCGAATTTTTCCATTATCCAGAAGGAAACTGGCCTAATGAACGGTCTTATTGTCGTTCTCCATGATATTACGGAACAGGAAAAAATAGAGCTGGAGCGGCGCGAATTCGTTGCCAATGTTTCACATGAGCTAAGAACACCATTAACGACAATGCGTAGCTATTTAGAAGCGTTAACGGAGGGTGCATGGAAGGATGAAGAAATAGCTCCGAAGTTTTTAAATGTAACGCAAAATGAAACCGAGCGTATGATTCGACTAGTAAATGATTTATTACAATTATCGAAAATGGATAGTAAAGACTATCGTTTGGAAAAAGAATGGGTAAGCTTTATTCCGTACATTAATCGAGTAATTGACCGATTTGAGATTTCGAGGGAAAGAGGCATTTCCTATGTTCGGAGATTCCCTAAACAACAAATATATGTGGAAATCGATACAGATAAAGTAACACAGGTTCTCGATAATATTATTTCAAATGCAATAAAATATTCCCCTAATGGAGGAAAAATTACAATCAAAATTATTATGTACCATGAATACATGGAAGTTAGAATTTCTGACCAAGGTATTGGTATTCCAAAAGCAAGCATCAGTCGGATTTTCGATAGATTTTATCGAATTGATAAAGCAAGATCGAGGGTATTAGGTGGAACGGGACTAGGCTTAGCAATCGCAAAAGAAATGATACAGGCTCATGGAGGCAGAATTTGGGCTTCTAGTATTGAAGATAAAGGGACAACCATTCACTTCACCCTACCATATGACCGTAATCAAGAGGATGATTTCGATGAGATTTGAACAAATTAAGTCTTGGATATTAACCGGATTAGTTTTGCTAAGCGTTTATTTATTTTGGAATCTCGTCACCTTTCAAGAAAACTATGATAATACAATAATCAATAATCAAGAATATATAAATGAAATTAGTATTGAAGACAAAAAAGAATTAAAAGATATATTTGTACCTAATAAAATGATTTACCGAAAAGGAGAAAATCAATATGTCGGCTCAGAAAAAATGGAATTGATTCTTCCAATGATGAATGTGGTTCGTAGCTGGACATATTATGATTTCCAAGAAATCGGTAGTGAGTTCAATGATGTTTGGGAAAATAATGCAAGGGATACAGCATTTATTTTAAAATTTCCTGATGAACTTCCAGTGGAGCTAACAAAATCATTATTTTCGACAGATACAAAGCAATTTCCACCTGGCACCTTTCATTATATGGTTATTTTTCCAGATCAAATGAAGGAAGATGAAGGAATTGTTTATCTCGCCTCTGCAAATTTTAGTAGAGCAGTGAAGGCAAGAGTAAGAAATAGTAATATTGATAGATTCCAGGATGACTTAAACAACTTCATTGAAGAAAGTAGCCCATACTATGCATATCAAAAAGAGTCAGGGGAGTATCTTTTTGTATTAAATGAAGCGACATCTTTAGGAAATTATCAATACTACCCAAGGGATTATAACCCTGAGGAATTTAAAAATGCTTTGTTTACGGACCCAAGCTATGTTTCGAAGAATGGCAATCGATATACAGATGGCTGGAGTGTACTGGATATTGCAACAGATACAAAAATGCTTTCATTTGTGGATACTACAATTTCGATAGAATCACCGATTACCATAAATGACCTTATTCAAACAAGTGTTGGATATATTAATGAGCATAGTGGCTGGACAGATCGTTATTACTATGCAGATTCCAATACAACAATGCATGAAATTACTTTTCAATTGTATTTTGATGATTATCCAGTATTTAATGAAATTGGATTGAGTGAGATTTCCCTTGTCATTGGAAATAGTGGTGTTTATTCTTATCGCCGACCATATTTTATTCTCGATTATCTATCCTATAATCCAGTAAATAAAGAGTATACGCTATCCTCTGGTAAGGACGTAATTAACTATCTTAGCAGCATCGAGAACTTGGATATCGAATCGGTAAATGATGTAATGATTGGCTACCATTTAAATAAAGAATTTAATAGCCAGTTAATAAAATTGGAGCCTTCCTGGTATTATCGGGTAGATAACCAGTGGAAACAAATCTCAGAAGCAGAAATGGGAGGGGTAACTGGTGGATTGGAGTAGAGCAAAAACCATATTTATTATTACCTTTCTCATTTTAGATATTTTTTTAATTACACAGGTAGTAAAGCAAAAAGATGAAAATACCTTTGATTTAATGAAGGAAACGTCGATTGATGAACAATTAAAAGCAGATGAAATCACCTTTCCTGAATTACCAGTGGATCCAACAAAGGAAAATTATGTCGAAGCAAATATTAAAAGCTTTAGTAATAAAGAGCTTTCTTCATTACCTAGTCAGGAAATTACAATTAGTAATGAAACCTATATTCAAAGTGTTTTATCCAAGCCGTTCGTATTAAAAAAGGATTTTACGGTAAAAGATGTTGACCAATTTGTTCAAACATACATCTATAATGGCAATCAATATGCGTATTGGAATTTTGATGTAGAGAAACAAACGATTACCTATTATCAAACGTATGAGGATAAAACATTTTATCAAAACGCTAGTGGAAAAGTTGTGTTATATTTAAATGATAAAGATGAGATAACCTCCTATACACAAACAATGCTAGTAGACATTCAAGAAATTAAGGAAGAGGAGATTATTACCGCTTATGAAGCATTGGTTATTTTGTATAATCGTCATCTTTTCCAACCAGGTAGTGAAATTACAGATGTAGATCTCGGCTACTATACATTAGTACCAGATATGACCTCTCAGCTATTAGCACCAACGTGGAGATTTTCGATTAATGGGCAGGATGATTTATTTGTAAATGCGGTGGAAGGTCATGTCTTCCAAGTATCGAATGAAGAAGGACAAGTTATTGAATAGTAGCTCAATGCTCGTCATCATTTATACTAGAAACTTGCAATCTATTAGTATAGGAAACAGAAATTAGCAGATAGAGCTTTATTAGCTCTTTTTATGATAAGCAGTACTTAATTGGAGTGAACGTAATGACTTTACAGTTTAGTGTTTTAGCCAGTGGGAGCACGGGAAATGCCATTTATGTTGAAACAGAGGACCATGCCTTTTTAGTAGATGCTGGATTAAGTGGGAAGCAAATGGAGGGCTTATTTCAACAAATTAATCGTCATCCAAAAAATCTTGATGGAATTTTAGTGACCCATGAGCATTCCGATCATATAAAAGGTGTAGGTATATTAGCGCGAAAATATAAACTACCGATTTATGCAAATACCAAGACGTGGCAGGCAATGTCCTCCTTAATTGGGGAAATCCCGACTGATTTAAAATTTACATTTGATATGGAAACCGTAAAAACATTTGGTGGACTTGATATTGAATCATTTGGTGTTTCACATGATGCAGCAGAGCCGATGTTTTATGCTTTTCATCATGGTAATAAAAAATTCGTTGTTATAACTGATACTGGATATGTTAGTAATCGGATGGTAGGTACCATTAAGAATGCTGATTACTTTGTATTTGAAAGTAACCACGATGTGGAAATGCTGCGAATGGGAAATTACCCATGGAATATTAAGCGAAGAATATTAAGTGATATCGGTCATGTCTCGAATGAAGATGCAGCACTTGCGATGAGTGAATGCATTGGGGATCAAACAAAAGGAATATATTTGGCACATTTAAGTAAAGACAATAATATGAAAGAATTAGCGAGAATGTCTGTCTCTCAAGTACTTGAAGGAAAAGGCTTTGCCATTGGGGATCAATTTTCCATCTATGATACCGATCCAAAAATACCGACTCCCCTTAAAGCAGTGTAACAGCAAATATAAAGAATCACAGCTCCCTCTTCACGGAAAGGGAGTTTTTTATTTAGGATGGAACAAGGAACATAAGCTGCAACTATTGTAAAAATTAATGATTAAAAATGTATTATTAGAAAATAATTGATGAAGAATGATAATATGAATATTAAGCAACAATAACTCTTAGCAAAACACACAAAGGAAAGGAATGGTGTGGGTGGGTTATTACGATCAAGATCCATATACAGAATATCAAAATCGAAATCAGCGGAAGAACAAAAAAGGAGGGTATTTTCTCTCGAGTCTTATTGGAGCAGTAATAGGTGCAATCGTCATTTTATTAGCCATTCCGTCACTAGCTCGAATGGGTGTCCTACCTTATGGACAAAATGATGGAAATACTACAGTGGAGCGTAAAACAAATACTGGGAGCACAAACTCGGATACAATTACACAAAATGTATCCTATGAGGTAGATACAGACATAACAAAAGCAGTTAATAAGGCATTGGATACAGTTGTCGGAATCACAAATTATCAAGGTGGAAACATTTGGACACAGGCAAGTGAAGCTGGAACCGGCTCTGGTGTCGTTTATAAAAAGGAAGGGAATACTGCCTATGTAGTAACTAACCACCACGTTATTGAAAATGCCGATCAGTTAGAAGTAGTACTAAGTGATGGAAAAAAAGTGGAGGCAACATTAGTTGGTAGTGATGTTTGGACTGATCTAGCAGTTGTAAAAATTAGTGGTGAAGATATTAACAAAGTAGCAGAATTTGGTGATTCGGATGCGCTGAAATTAGGAGAGCCAGTACTTGCGATAGGTAACCCATTAGGATTGGATTTTGCCGGTTCAATTACTCAAGGGATTGTCTCTGGGCTAGAGCGAACGGTACCGATTGATTTAGATGGCAATGGCTATGCAGATTGGAATTCTGAAGTATTGCAAACAGATGCAGCGATTAACCCTGGTAATAGTGGGGGTGCATTAGTTAATATTGCTGGCCAAGTGGTGGGGATTAATTCAATGAAAATTGCCCAAGAGGAAATTGAGGGAATCGGTTTCTCCATACCAATTAATATTGCAATTCCAATTATAGAGGATATTGAGGCATATGGTGAAGTAAGGCGACCTTATATGGGAGTACAGTTGCAAAATATTAGTGATCTTCCATCCTATCATCATGATGAAACACTGCATTTACCAGATGATGTTACTGCTGGTCTCCTTGTGGCAGAAGTAGTTCCGGGAAGCCCTGCTGCAAAGGCTGGTCTGCAACAAATGGATGTTATTGTGAAATTAGATGAAGAAGAAGTTGGCGGAATTGTTGATTTGCGGAAATATTTATATCAAAGTAAAAATATTGGAGATAATTTAAATATCGGATTTTATCGTGATGGAAAATATCAAGAAACGACGATGTTGTTGGCACAAGAGCAACAATAAAATTTAGGGCAGAAGGAGAAATCTTTCTGCTCTTTTGACGTTTATTTATAGAAATTGGTTTGATAATATACATATGGGAATAAAAAAGTTATTCAATAGATACGAATATTAGAGGTGAAAAAATTGATATATTGTTGCAAGGAACATGTAGAATATGCATTAGAAGAAATCGTCAATGAGAGTGAAATGGCACCAATATTAAAACAAGTGGAAGCGGATAAATTGTCAACAGCTATCTGTGAATACTGTGGACAAGTAGCAGAATATGTAGTGGCGAACTAATATTCTCATACAAAATATAGACAACACCTGTGAATATGTGGATAAAACTTGTGGATAAGATGTCAGTATCTTGTTTATACTTCGTGGATAACTATTTTTATAGAAATGGAATACGATAATATGAAAAGCTAAAAATTTTATCCACAAGTGAATATACTAACGGTAAAAGTAAAAGATCAAAACTTGCACCAATAAAAAAATCCCTTAGCTTTAGCAAAGGGATTTTTTCTTATTTATTGTTCGACATTTTTATTTAACGTTAATAATGCAACACATTCCACATGGACAGTATGAGGGAATAGGTCTACAGGTTGAACAGTTTCGAGAGTATAACCAAATGGTTCTAGCTCCGCAATATCGGTTGCAAATGTATCTGGATTACAGGAAACATACACAATTCGTTCAGGCTTTGCTCTTCCAATTCTCCGCATCACCTTACCACCTGCACCAGAGCGAGGGGGATCAAGCATTAATAATTCTGGGTTACCAAAGCTCTCTAATACTTGGTCAATCCCACGTCTTGCATCCGCTGCTAAAAAGTACGTATTATCAAGACCGTTATCCAGTGCATTTCGCTTCGCAGATTCAATCGATGTTTCCACGATTTCAATTCCTGCTAATTTGCCAACACGATCAGCAAATGGGAGGGAGAAGGTACCGACACCACAAAATAGATCAATCATTTTTTCTGACTTTTTTGGTTGTCCCATTTCTAGTGCTAGTTCAATTAATTTTGCAGCTTGGTTTGGATTCGTTTGGAAAAACGTATCAAACCAAAGACGGTAGCGATAGCCGAAAAGCTCATCATAAATAAAATCTCGACCAGCTAAAACATATGATTCCTCTGCTTGTGTCCGGTCTGCCCAAAGGGTATTTTCTAACCACATAAAGCTTGTCACCTGTGGGAAATTAGTAGTAATCCGTTCCACTAGGCTTTGAACTGCTTCTGCCAATTTTCCAGTAGGTGCTTCTGTTGCGAAAAGGGCGAGCATCATTTCACCGGTAGCAAAGGATTGGCGAACCATTAAATGACGAAGCAAGCCTTCATGGGCATCCTTGTTATAGCCAGTAAGCTGGAATTCCTTCGCCCATTGGGCAATCGTTAATGCTGCTTCCACCATTTCCTTTCCTGCAATTAAGCATGTTTCCAGTGAAATAATCTTCCGGAAATTGCCTTGCTCATGAAGACCAAGCGAGCCATCTTGTGCAAAAGTAAATTCCATTTTATTACGGTATCTCCAAGGCTCATCCATTCCAATCGTATCTTTCACAAGCGAAGCATCAAATCCTTGAGATGCAATCGCTTCTCTAACATGCTCTGTTTTTTGATTCAATTGACCAGCATATTGCCAATGCTGCCAAACACAGCCACCACAAAGTTCAAAATGTGGGCAAGGGGAAACCGTTCGCTGTGGATGGGCAACAACGATTTCCTCTGCAATGGCTTTCCGTCTTCTCCGCTCTGGCTTATCAACGGTTACTCGCACCGTTTCACCAGGCAATGTTTGAGGAATTGTAAGTTTAATTTTTCTTTGATTTCCTAGTTCATTCTCACGCCATACAACCGCCTGTCCAGATCCTTTCGCATCGAGACGATGAACCTCGGTAACAAAAACTTCATCAAATACTTCATCTTTTGTTATAGTCAATCAAAGTCCTCCTTTCCATATTTTGCTTCCTATAGGAAATCCTTACTTTTACGTAAGAAATGCATTTTTTTAAAATAATAATCCTATTTTTTATACATACTTTCCTATTATAACGGATGCGAAACGGATTGGCTAATGTTCATACATAGCAGATATTGACAATTTTCAAATGACAAACTCATGTGATCAATCTGCAACTTGATTAGCATTTTGGATAAGTGACGACATTTGCTAAAATAAACATAACCAAAGTTGGAAAGGGTAAAAAAATGAGAATATCAATTGTATCAGTAGGAAAATTAAAGGAGAAATATTTGAAACAAGGAATTGACGAATATTTGAAGCGGATGTCTGCCTACGCAAAAGTAGAAATAATAGAGGTTCCAGACGAAAAGGCACCAGAAAATATGAGTGAAGCGGAAATGCAGGAAGTAAAACGGAAAGAAGGCGAACGAATACTATCCCATATTAGCCAGGACAGCTATGTCATTACCCTTGAAATTGGCGGAAAGCTACTGAGCTCTGAACAGCTAGCAGAAAAAATAGACGAGCTAGCAACGTACGGTAAAAGTAAAATCGCTTTTATCATCGGAGGATCACTCGGAATTAGTAACGAAGTCCAAAAACGTAGCGATTTCGCACTATCATTTTCTAAAATGACATTCCCTCATCAACTAATGCGCCTTATTTTACTTGAACAGGTGTATCGAAGTTTTCGGATTAATCGGGGGGAACCGTATCATAAATAAATGAGTTTTTTCTTATTTAAATATAACCACACTGAGAAGTTAAATGCTATGTGTAATACAAGTAAATTTTAAAAAAAAGAAATGACCACGAAACCAGCTTAGAGTTTATTTCTAAGCTGTTTTTTCATCAATTTGATACTATCCGTATGAAGAATATCGAGTGAAGGATCACTGATAATAATATGATGTAACTGTAAAGGAGGGGAATGACATGCTACAAGAGTTTAATCAATTAATGGATTACATTGAAAAGAATCTTACAGAAGAAATCTCTGGAAAAGAAATAGCAAATATTGTTGGGTTATCTGACTATCATTTTAAAAGAATGTTTTCATATATGGCTGGAATGTCATTGAATGAGTATATCAAAAATAGGAGATTATCGGTCGCAAATGTTGAATTGATAAACGGTGCAAAGGTGACAGATGTTGCCTATAAATATGGCTATCAATCAATTGAAGGATTTTCAAGAGCCTTTCGTGAATGGTGTGGCTTTTTACCTTCAGAAGTTACGAAAAATAAAATTCAAAAATCATTTCCCAAATTTACGTTCTTTATAGACATAAAGGGAGGAATTTCTATGGAATTCAAAATTGAAAAGAAAGAAAAATTTAATATAGTTGGAGTATCGAAAAGAGTCCCAATTCAATTTGAAGGTGTCAATCATGCAATTTTAGAACTAGCCCAGTCCATTACCGAACAACAAAGAAATGAGATGCATCAATTAGCTGATTTATATCCTCATCAAGTCTTGAATGTATCTTATGATTTTGATGATGGTTATTTAGAAGAAAAAGGTTACTTAACGCATATGATTGGTTTTGCAACAACAAAAGAAAATCCATTTGCTGATTTAGAACAACTTTCTATTGAAGAAAGTTTATGGGCAATTTTCCCTAACCAAGGACCATTCCCGGCTACCCTTCAAGAAACGACCGCGAAAATTTATTCGGAATGGTTACCAACTTCAGGTTATGAAATAGCCGATTTACCTGGCATCTCTTTTACAAAGCATAATGGTACTTATGAAAATCTATACAGCGAAATTTGGACACCAATAAAGGAAAAAAGTAAGTGATAGAATAAGCCATAAGCGAAAAGCTTGAATCTTTCGGGTGATGGATTCAAGCTTTTTTCGTGGTTTTATCCTTTTTTTTGGAAGGAAATACTAGCAGACTACTTAACTTTTAGCTTATAGTTAGAATAAATAGAGATTTCCATTATAAGGAGCTGAAAACATGAAGTCGGTAACTTTAGTTGAAGAAACACGAGCGGGTTTAGTAGAGAACGTCCATACTGGCATGATTACGGGTGTAAATGAACAATTGGAGACGGTTTATCATGCGGGTGATATGGCACATTATACCTATTATCGTTCTGCGTCAAAACCAATTCAAGCATTACCGGTGTTTTTAACGGATATCATTGCGAAATATGGATTGACGAATGAAGAAGCGGCATTATTTACAGCATCCCACCGAGGAGAGTCGTATCATATCGCTGTGCTGGAATCAATGTTAGCGAAATTACCGGTTAGGGAACATGAATTATATTGTCCAGCATCTTATCCGTTAAATAACGAGCCAAAAGAAGAAATGCTTCGGGAAAACAAAGAAAAGAGAAGACTGTATCATAATTGTGCTGGAAAACATATCGGATTCATTACAGTTTGCCGTGAAATGGGATTCCCAGTTGAAGGCTATTGGGAGGTAGATCACCCACTCCAGCAGCAAATCCTAAACATTCTTTCTGAGCTTTCAGAGGTACCGAAAGCCGACATACATATTGGCATGGACGGTTGTGGTGTCCCTGTTTTTGCTATTCCGTTAAAAAACATGGCACTAACCTATTTGAAATTAGCATGTCCTGATGTCATTAAGGACGCCGACTTGCGTAAAGCTGTAACCCAAATGACGAGTATAATGAACGAGCATCCGCGCATCATTGCTTCGGAGAACTTCATTTGTACCACATTGCTCGAGGATCCAAATATTGTAGCAAAAGGTGGCGCACAAGGAGTCTATTGCTTCGGGTTGAAAAAGGAACGAATTGGCTTTGCATTAAAAGTATTAACTGGTTCAGAGGATGTTTGGCCAGTAGTTGTAGCAAGTATTCTGGAGCAAATTAACTATGAAAATAATGAAACGATTGCAAGACTCCGGGCATTAAAACCGTCAATCGTGAAGAATGATGCTGGAATTATGGTTGGAGAAATAAAAGAGAAATTTATGTTAATTTGAAATAAAATAGCTAGCCCAATAAAGATACATATAAAACAAAAATTCCTTCAATCGTATCAAACCGATACGAATCCATGCATAGATAAAATCGATAAAAGTGCCATCGTCATCCACCTTAGCTTAAATCCACCTGCTAAGCTGAGAGACAAGGTTATTGAATCAGTTACAGATAACTGTCAAAGGTAATTGGTAGCAGCAAGATGTTGCCCCATACTTATCTAAACAATAAGTTGTATGAATCTAAGAATAATGTGTTAGTCTGCACATGAAACTGGTTTAATAGAATGGAAGAAATAGGCAAAGGATATAACTTCATTGCCTATTTTTTTTGCCTCTAAAAACTATGGAAAATCATACCACAAGTAAGTAAATAGTTATTATTTATCAGAAAAATAGGGTTAATTGATGAAGTAGAAAGATTAAGAATCATAAACTAGATATTCCTCGAAAATATTTTTAAATAGGGAGAACTAATTAAGTACTATCATTCCTTGCCATTAATTTCTACAACTAGAAAAAAGAAACACAAGTTAATTAAATAGACAACAATTAGTACGTAACACTCTAATAAATAGGTTTTTAATTTGTACGGTTATCTATAGATTTTCCTTTTTACTTATTTAAAATTTCTGATAAATATGTTGAGATTTTTATATATTTATAGTATTGTTTAATTGTATTTTGTAAGCGTTTTCCCAAGCGCGTGAATAACTTGTCAAGATTGGAGGGTGTAAAAGGGATAAACTTCTCGGATAATTACTTATACGTATAATTTATTTTTGTTTATCATCACTTTTGTATGGTTAAATGTACTTTTTTGATACGAACATATGTAAGAAAAGGAAATATTTTTATATTTGGAAATTGGTTAAGATTAAGTCTTCAAATCATACAAGGTAAGATAAAGTGTTGTCATGTTTGCTGGAAGGGAAACGATGGGTACACATTGTAAAGTTAAATTAAGGAGGAGAAAGGACAAAATGAAGGGTAATTTTAAAAGATTCATATCGGTTTTCTTAATATTGTTGTTGTTAATACCAGGTAGCGCACTAGGTAAAAAGCAAAGTAATAATTTTAAACCAATTGAGTTTAGAAATGTTTCCGTTCATGATCCCTCAATTATTAAAGATCCTAAAACTGGGAGTTACTATGTGTTCGGTTCACACATAGAAGCAGCTAAATCAACAGACTTAATCAATTGGGATAGATTTACAAATGGGTACACAACCCCAAATAATAAAATATATGGAGATTTGTCAGCCAACCTGGCAGAGTCATTTAAATGGGCTGGAGAAAATGATGCAGATAGCAGAGGTGGCTATGCGGTATGGGCCCCTGACGTATTTTGGAATAAGCACTATGTAAATGAAGATGGTACAAAAGGTGCCTACATGATTTATTATAGTGTGTCTTCCACTTATATTCGATCTGCGATAGGTATTGCGGTATCGAAAAACGTTGAAGGACCGTATCAATATGTAGATACTATTATGTATTCAGGATTTACTAAAGATAATGCATTTGATCAAAACAGTAATGTAAATAAACATTGGGAAAATACAAATATCGCAGATCTTGTTAATGATGGTGTGATGGAAGTAAATCCTGAATGGTTTACGGAAAATGGGGCATATAATAATAAGCTCTATCCTAATGCTATCGATGCTAATATTCTTCAAGGGAAAAATAATAAATTATATATGACTTATGGCTCCTGGTCAGGTGGAACCTATATTTTAGAATTAGATAAGAAAACTGGTCTACCGAAATATCCGGGTAAAGATGGAAAGACAGAAGATGGAAGAATGATCGACAGATATTTTGGTACAAAAATTGCTTCTGGCTATGGGAGGTCAGCTGAAGGATCTTATGCAATATATGACAAGGAAACAGGCTATTACTATCTTTACATCACATACGGTGGTTTAGCTTCTGATGGTGGCTATCAAATCAGACAGTTTAGATCCAAGAACCCTGATGGCCCATATGTTGATACACAAGGAAATCCTGCTGTTTTCCCAGAATCATTCGATAAGGGAGTTGGAAACTTCCCAGGGAATGATGATCATAAAGAAATCGGAAATAAAATGATTGGAAACTTTTTATTTAAAAGAGACCTAGGTGAAGCGGGAACTGGAATCGGTACAGGCTACCTTTCTCCCGGCCATAACTCATATTTAATTGATGAAGAATTAGGTAAGGAATTTATCGTTACACATACACGTTTCCCGCAACAAGGGGAAATGCACGAAGTCCGCGTACATCAAACATTTAAGAATAGTGATCAATGGCCGGTGCCAACTCCATATCGCTATGCAGGAGAAACCATCGAAAAGGTTTCAGAGGCGGATGTAATAGGGGATTATAAATATATTAACCATGGCAAAGAAATTACAGGTGAGTTAACGGAGTCAACTTGGGTGAAATTGAACGAAGATCACACTATTTCTGGAGCAGTAACTGGTGTATGGAAACTTTATGATAATTACAGGGCAGAATTAACGATTGAAAATGAAGGGAAGTATGATGGTGTATTTATCCGTCAATATGACCCATCCTCTCAAAAGTGGGTTATGACTTTTAGTGCAATGTCAGATGAGGGAGTGGTAATTTGGGGAAGTCATGCGGAGGCGTCTTCCGATGAGGAGTTAGTACAGGCAATCAAACAAGAGTTAATTGCCAGTTTCCCCGAAACGGTGATTAGTAATTTAACACTACCAACAGTAGCGACAAGAGGAGCCCAAATTATGTGGGAATCTTCTAATCCAGATGTAGTATCTAATAATGGACTAGTTACACGACCAAGCCCTGGCTCTGAAAATGCGGAGGTTAACTTAACAGGGAGGATTACATTAGGGGATGTGATGGAAACATTAACAGTAACCATAACCGTGAAGGCGAAGGAAGAAGGTGGCTTATCCGCTTTCTATGATTTTAGTGAAGGGTTAAAAGATCACTCTGGCAAACAAGCAGATGCAACTGTGACGGGAAATCGACTTAATAATACAGGTGGAAATATTACGTTTACTGAAGGTATTACGGGGCAAGCGGCTAAATTCGATGGAAATTCAGGGTTACGTTTAGCTAATGGATTAATTACGGGTGATACTTATTCTGTCTCATTGTGGGTAAAGCCTGAAGAACTTACTGAATTCACAACCACTTTCTTTGGGGCTGAAACATCGAATAACTGGATCAGTATCGTACCGAGTACTGGATGGGGGAATACAATGGTTTGGTCACACAATGGGGACCAATGGTATGATGCTATAACGGACACAACCATACCTCTAGATGAGTGGTCACACCTTACATTAACCGCCAAAGAAGGCCATGTAGTATTTTATATCAATGGAGTGACCAAATATATAGGAGAAAACTTTCCAACTGTATTTACCTCCATTGATGCTGCATTTGGTTTAGGTGTAAACTACTGGGATCCTCCTTTCAAAGGTTTAATTGATGAAGTGCGTGTATATGATGGGGTAGCCATTCCAGCAACAGAGGTACAATCGCTTTACCAGAATCCAAGTGGATTAACAGAATAAATATTGAAAAATCTGAAAATAAATAACAAGTAATGATAAAATCCGAACAGGTTCAAACTCTAATGGAAGAATTTTGAGTCATTGTTCGGATTTTTATTTAGGATATTAATTTGATTTTATACTCTTGGTACATGTAGAAATAATATACCCAAGGCTAATGTTCGTTGACTACTAAGAATTTGCTAAAAATATAAGTTTGGTAGAGATACAAAAAAGGTAGCATTAATTGAAATAAAAATCCGACTACGTTACAGTTACAAAAGAAGAGCTAGTTTGTAAATGTTTGATTCCTCAATGAACTCCAAAAGGTAGGTATAAATATGCTTAGAGAAGTCTGTGTAGAGAATTTTACGAATGTCCCTGAATTAATAGCTAAAGGGGCTAGTAGGATTGAACTTTGTGACAATCTTTCAGTAGGAGGTACGTCGGTAAGTCATGGTGTAGCAGAAGTTACCATTAACTACTGCCACAGTAAAAATATTAAAGTAATGGCCATGATAAGGCCAAGAGGCGGTAACTTTATTTATAGGAAAGAAGAAGTGGAAATAATGAAGCGGGATCTTGTCCATTTGAAACAATTGGGAACAGATGGTGTAGTGCTTGGTTGTTTAAATGATAATGGTTGGATTGATGAAGAGGCTATGAAGACCTTATTACATTTAGCAGAAGGACTAGAAGTAACCTTCCATATGGCATTTGATCATATTCGCCCTGAAAATCAGTTTAAAGCGATTGATTGGTTGGTAAAGCACGGGGTAAATCGAATTTTAACACATGGTGGTCCACTGCATACGAAAATCGAAGCTAATCTAGTTAGACTAAAAGAATATATAAACTATGCCAATGGCAGAATTAAGATTCTCCCTGGTGGTGGAATTACAAATAAAAATCTTTCGCTAATCACATCGGAATTACAAATTGATGAGGTTCATGGAACAAAAATAGTAGAGTGAAAGGTATAGCTGCAACTAAATGTAACCTTATTCGAATAATTAGGGAAACAGATAAACAAACTATTTTATTAGAAATAGTGAAAGAAAAGGGGCTAATGGAATTCTCCATCCCCCCTTAAAAAATACTTATAGCGGTAATTTACCGTTTCATTTTAATCATAAATTTATACCGATCCGCTCGATAAGAGGATTTCACATATTCGATCGGTGTACCGTCTTTTAAAAAAGTTTGCTGTTGAACGAGCATGATAGGGGAACCTTTTTTTATTTTTAAAAATTTGGCTTCCACTTGATTGGCAATCGATGCTTCAATGACCTGTGAAGCATGGTCAATTTCCAAGTTCATTTCATTTTCTATATAGGAATAAACCGATTCTTTCACAATTTGTTCTGTTAAGCCTTTGACAAGATTTGTGGAAATATAATTTGCCTCTAAAGCCATTGGAACATCATCTGCTAAACGAATCCGTTTAATTTCATAAACAGGCTCAAACTCCAGTATGTTAAGCTGGGATGCAACTTGGCTAGTGGCAGGGATTATTTCATAAGAAATTAATTGACTGCCTGGTGTCATTCCTCTTGCTTCCATATCTTCTGTAAAGCTTCGCAGCCGGTAAAGGGGTTGTTCAATTTTCCGCTCTGAAACAAACGTTCCTTTTCCTTGAATTCGGTGTAAATATCCTTCATTTACAAGCTGTGTTAAAGCTTGTCTTACGGTCATCCGACTGATTTGAAATTTTTCAGCATACTCTCTTTCAGTAGGAATTACATCTCCTGGCTTTAATTCACCTTTGTCAATTAAAGCTTTTAAAAGCTCTTGAAGTTGATAATAAATCGGAATGGGGGAATCCTTTTTAATCATTCTCCTCTCAACGGCATCCTTTCTATAATAAAGTAAAAGACCATATCCAACATGGGAAATCCTTCATAAAATAATATCTCGCTTATTAAAAAGACACAGTGAGGAGATACCTCAACTGTGAATTTTTAAACCAGCAATGGCGGCCTTGTCTGCAATTATTGTAACATATGGATGGTTTTTAAGTGCTGATGCAGGGAAACTTTCATCGACAGTTCCGGTTAAAAGTCTATTTAGTGCTTCTTTTTTTTGTTCACCGGATATGAGTAATATAATTTCCTTGCTCTTCATAATCGTGCCAATCCCCATTGTAATCGCCCTTGTGGGAACTTCCTCCAAGCTGTTGAAATATCTTGCATTTGCCATTCGAGTGGATGCTGTTAAATTAACTACATGTGTTTCCGATTTAAAAGATGTCCCTGGCTCGTTAAATCCAATATGTCCGTTCGTACCAATTCCGAGAATTTGTAAATCAATTCCTTTATGTTTTTGAATCAAATCCTCATATGCACTACATTCACTTTGAATATTATCGACATCCCCACGTGGAATAAATGTATTCTTTTTTTGAATATCAATATGATCGAATAAGTGATGGTTCATGTAATAACGGTAGCTATTTTGATTATGTCCTGCGAGACCGACATATTCATCGAGATTAAAAGTAGTAATTTCTCGATAGGAGGTTCCATTTTTTTGATGGTCGGCTATTAAATTTTTATAAATCCCAATAGGGGTTCCGCCTGTTGCTAGTCCAAGTTTTAATTTTGGAAAGGAATTTACCTTGTTTATAATGTAATCAGCAGCAATTTTACTTAAATCTTGGTAATCTTTTGCTTCAATAATTTTCATTTTACGTTTTCCTCCTTTAAAAAGGCCACTTTCCCACGACATAATGTCATGTAAACATCTAAGTTTTCATCTAAAATGACAATATCAGCGTCTTTTCCTTCTGAAAGGCTTCCTTTTCGATTAAATACATTAAGTTGTTTTGCCGGATTTACTGCTGCCATTTCCACAGCATCTTCAAGACCGCAGCCTGTAAAAGCAATGATATTTTTAACTCCTTTACCTAATTTCAAAATACTACCGGCAAGGGTTCCGTCGCTAAGGACTGCTTTTCCATTTTCAACCGTTACATCTTGACCACCTAAATCATAATGTCCGTTCTTTAAGCATTTTGCTCGCATAGAATCGGTAATTAAAATAATGCCCTTTTTCCCTTTTTGCTTGTAGGCAAGTTTCACCATTTCCGGATGAACATGAATGCCGTCCACAATTAGTTCTGCTTTTAACTCGTCTTTTAAAAGAGCAGCTCCAGCAACACCTGGTTCCCGTTGATGCAGGCCGCGCATTTGGTTAAATAAATGGGTAATGTGGTTTGCACCCGCATCTATAGCGTTTAATACTTCTTCATAAGTTGCATCAGTATGGCCGATAGAAGCAATGATTCCCTTTTCTTTTAAATATCGAATCATTTCAAGACCACCAGATTGTTCTGGGGCTAGTGTGACTAGCTTAATGGTATGATTTGAAATTTGTTCCCATTTTTTAAATAGCTCAAGATTAGGTTCAATAATATATGGAAGCGGTTGAGCACCAGCCTTGATGGGATTTACAAACGGTCCTTCAAGATGGACTCCAAGAATTTCTGATTTTCCAGGTTCTTGTGGATCCTTCATATATTTACCGGCATTTACTAATGCTTTTTCAATTGCCTTTTCTTCCTGTGTAATAGTTGTTGCTAAAAAGCTTGTCGTACCTTCAGCAGGAAGTGCATGTGCCATAATAGTTAAAGCTTCCGCTGTTGCATCCATTGTATCTGCCCCGTTCGCACCATGAATATGGACGTCAATAAATCCAGGAACAGCTTTATACTGTGGGGGAACGTCGATAACCTCAAATTTCTCCTGTTCGGAAAGAGTTTCTACTCGTCCGAGTTCCACAATTTTTTGATCTTTTATTTTTATATAGCCATTTTCAATCCATTTACCTTCTGAATACACTTGTATTCCCTTGAGTAAAATACCTTTAAAAGTTGCATTCATATCATTACTTCCTTTCTTAACTCCATAAATAGTAACATTACCTTTGTATAGTTGTCTATACCAATTTTTACGTAACAGTAAAGGATTATATTGCCTAATTTGTAAAATAATGGTCATTTCCTAATAAAAAATTTTAAACTCTATAAATTATCATGGCTGACTCCTGTATCAAAATATGATCGGACTAATGGAATTTCCATAACTTTCTATTCCTCTAGGACGACTAACAAAATTTGTGGCATGAACTATTTTTTGCTAAAAGGGTTAATACGTGTATAATAATTTTTAGTAAAAGATGAAATGGAGTAGATCAAAATGGTCCAATCAATCAATACAAAAGTTGATTTAGTTATTGATGCAGCTGCACATCTAGGACTTACAGAGTATGGAAAGATTATGATCGGTGATAAAGGGTTTGAATTCTTCAATAATCGTGATGTCCGTAAGTTTATTCAAATTCCTTGGGAGGAAGTTGATTACGTTGTAGCTTCCATCATGTTCAAAGGGAAATGGATTCCACGTTATTCAATCCAAACGAAGCGAAATGGGACGTATTCCTTTTCTTCTAAAGATCCGAAAAAAGTTTTACGAGCGATTCGTGTTTATGTTGATCCAAAGCAAATGGTCCAATCATTAAGTTTCTTTGATGTCGTCAAACGTAGTTTGAAGCGTACATTTAAAAAAAGTAATTGATTTATAGATAAGACAGGTTGGTACTTGTCTTTTTTATTAATATACAAAGCTTCATAGGAATTTTTTTAATGGAAATGATAGCGGAAACAAAAATAAAATTTTCCTCTTGAAAGGGTTTTTTTAGTGTGCTATACTACTTATGGAAGCTCATTAAAGTGAAACATAAATTATTATTAAACACTTCAATTGCAGCTCATTTACAGCGTTTTCAACATACATTTAAATAGCCATCATTATTATTTTACGTGTTACTGATCCGATCAGGCATGAGTGAAAAGTATTGATTAAAACGAGGATTAAGGGTCACACTATACCCAAACCTTCATTTAATCGACTTTTTCCTCATGCCTTTTTATATTTTGTTGGACCTGTAACCGCTTTAGATGAGCTAAAAGGACTTTAGGAGTTTACCATGTAAGCTGTAACTATAAAAATAGGAGGGAAAAAGATGGTAGGAATTATCATTGCTAGTCACGGAGAATTTGCCAACGGTATCTTGCAATCTGGTGCGATGATCTTTGGAGAACAAGAGAATGTAAAAGCTGTTACATTGATGCCAAGCGAAGGACCTGATGATGTAAAAGCAAAAATGAAAGAAGCAATCGCCTCTTTTGACAACCAAGATGAAGTATTATTCTTAGTCGATCTTTGGGGTGGAACACCTTTCAACCAAGCAAACAGCTTGATGGAAGATCACAAAGACAAATGGGCAATCGTTAGTGGTATGAACTTACCAATGTTAATTGAGGCATATGCATCACGTTTCTCAATGAACACAGCGCACGAAATTGCTGCACACATTCTTGGTACTGCTAAAGAAGGGGTTAAAGTTAAACCTGAAGAATTAGAACCAGAAGTTGCTGCACCTGCTACACCTGCTGCTGGTCCATCGAATGCTGGCGCACCAGGTAAATTTGAATATGTTTTAGCACGTATCGATTCTCGTCTGCTGCATGGACAAGTAGCAACTGCTTGGACAAGAACGACACAGCCTACACGTATTATCGTTGTATCTGACACAGTAGCTAAAGATGAACTTCGTAAGAAATTGATTCAACAAGCTGCGCCTCCAGGTGTAAAGGCACACGTTGTTCCTGTTAAGAAAATGATTGAACTTGCGAAGGATGATCAGCACTTCGGCGGTCAACGTGCATTACTTCTTTTTGAAAATCCACAGGATGCGCTTCGTGCAGTTGAGGGTGGAGTTCCGTTAGATACAATTAACGTTGGATCAATGGCACACTCCCCAGGTAAAGTTCAACCGAATAAAGTTTTGGCGTTTAGCCAAGACGATATCGATACTTTCAAAAAGTTGAAAAATGCTGGTTTGAAATTCGATGTGCGTAAAGTTCCTAATGATTCAAAAGGTGATATGGACGAAATTCTTAAAAAAGCTCAAGAAGAGCTAAATAAACAAAAGTAATCCAGAAGAAAAGGGAGGATTAATACTATGGATTTGACTATTATTCAAATAATATTAGTCGTTATCGTAGCATTTTTAGCTGGTGTAGAAGGGATCTTAGATGAATTCCACTTCCACCAACCAATTATTGCTTGTACGTTAATCGGCTTAGTTACAGGAAACCTAGTACCATGTTTAATTTTAGGCGGTACATTACAAATGATCGCATTAGGTTGGGCGAACATTGGAGCTGCCGTTGCACCGGATGCTGCGTTAGCATCAGTTGCATCTGCCATTATTTTAGTTTTGAGTGGACAAGGTCAAGAAGGTGTATCATCTGCAATCGCAATTGCTGTTCCACTTGCAGTAGCAGGATTACTTTTAACAATCCTTGTTCGTACAATCGCAACAGCACTTGTACATTTTATGGATGCCGCGGCTAAAGAAGGAAATGTTAGAAAAGTTGAATTTTGGCACATCATAGCGATTTGCTTGCAAGGGTTACGTATTGCAATCCCAGCTGCATTAATTATCGCTGTTGGTGCAGGTCCAGTTAGAAGCTTACTTGAAGCTATGCCTGGTTGGTTGACAGACGGTTTAGCAATTGGTGGGGGAATGGTAGTAGCTGTTGGTTATGCAATGGTTATTAACATGATGGCTACAAAAGAAGTATGGCCATTCTTCGCAATTGGTTTCGTATTAGCAACTGTTTCACAAATTACACTTATCGGTTTAGGTGCCATCGGTGTGGCTCTTGCACTTATCTATTTAGCGCTTTCTAAACAAGGCGGTTCAGGAAATGGCGGAAACGGTGGTAATACCGGAGATCCACTAGGCGCCATTATTGATAATTATTAAGAAGGAGGGGACATAAAAATGGAACAAGAATTAAGATTATCTAGAAAAGATCGTATTTCTGTTTGGTGGCGTTCAACTTTCATTCAAGGTTCTTGGAACTATGAACGTATGCAAAACGGTGGTTGGGCATATGCAATGATTCCTGCCATCAAAAAATTATATAAATCAAAAGAAGATCGTGCTGCTGCACTAAAACGTCATTTAGAGTTCTTTAATACTCATCCATATGTAGCTTCACCAATTATTGGTGTAACTTTAGCACTTGAAGAAGAACGGGCAAACGGTGCGCCGGTTGACGACGTAGCCATTCAAGGGGTTAAAGTTGGTATGATGGGACCATTAGCAGGGATCGGGGATCCAGTTTTCTGGTTCACAGTTAAACCAATCCTTGGTGCGTTAGCTGCTTCTCTTGCAATGACTGGTAACATACTTGGACCAATTCTTTACTTCGTTTTATGGAACCTCATTCGTATGGGATTCACTTGGTATACACAAGAATTTGGTTACAAAGCTGGTTCGAAAATTACAGACGACTTATCTGGCGGATTACTTCAAGATATTACAAAAGGTGCTTCCATCTTGGGGATGTTCATCCTTGGTGCATTAGTTAACCGTTGGGTATCGGTAAGTTTCACGCCTACAGTATCAAAGGTTGAGCTTGACGAAGGAGCTTACATTGATTGGGATAAATTACCTGCGGGTGCAGAAGGAATTAAGTCTGCCTTAGAACAACAAGCTGGTGGCCTATCATTGAGTAACTTCAAAGTAACTACTTTACAAGATAACTTAGATAGCTTAATCCCTGGTTTAGCTGGTCTATTATTAACAATTCTTTGCATGTGGTTACTGAAGAAAAAAGTTTCTCCAATCGTTATGATTCTTGGGTTGTTTGTAGTGGGTATCGTATTCCACTTAATCCATTTAATGTAAAAAGAATGCATACCAAGGTTTTTAAAAGACCAATGGTAAACACGATATAAATAAAGCAGCACCTCCTGGTATAATTATAAAGGAGGTGCTTTTCAATTTCTAAACGAATACGTCGGGGAAAAGTAAAGCAGAAATATACCAAATTATATTATAGGGGGCAACTATGCTTACGATCGGATATATCGGAAATGGGAAAAGTACAAATAGATATCATTTACCGTTTGTACTACAAAGAGAGAACATAAAGGTAAAAACAATTTATCAAAGAAATCCGCAGCGTGAAAGCTGGGAGCGGATTGCAGGAGTCCAATATACTTCTGATTTAGATGAACTACTAAACGACAAGGAAATTCAACTTATTGTCATATGCACAAGACATGATAGTCATTATGAATACTCAAAATTAGTACTAGAGCATAATAAACACTGTTTAGTCGAAAAGCCATTTATGGAAACCTCCGATCAGGCAAGAGAAATATTTGCCATCGCGAAAGAGAAAGGATTAGTTGTTCAGACGTATCAAAATAGACGTTTTGATAGCGATTTTTTAACGGTTCAAAAGGTTATTGAAGAAGGGAAAATCGGAGACTTGTTGGAGGTGGAAATGCATTATGATTATTACCGCCCTGAAGTACCAGAGTCTGCGCATTCCTTTGATCCAGCAGCATCATTTTTATATGGACATGGCTGTCATACGCTCGATCAGGTGATTAGCTATTTTGGCAAGCCAGATCATATCCATTATGATGTAAGACAACTATTAGGCGAAGGTAGAATGAATGACTATTTTGATTTAGACCTATACTATGGAACGTTAAAGGTTTCTGTGAAATCTAGCTATTTTCGACTGAAAGAAAGACCAAGCTTTGTTGTTCATGGCAAAAAGGGATGCTTTATTAAAGAAACAAAAGATCGTCAGGAAGAACATTTAAAGTTATTTTATATGCCGGATAATAAAGATTTTGGTATAGATACAATAAAACATTATGGTGTACTGACCTATATTGATGAAGAAGGTACCATTCACGAAGAAAAAGTGAAATCAGTTGATGGTGATTATGGAAGAGTATATGATGATTTATATGAAGCAATCATCAATGGTAAAGAAAAAACGATTACAGATGAACAAACACTATTACAAATGGAAATTTTAGAAACCGGAATTAAAAACTTAAAGTAGAAACCAAAAGAAAAAATTGTAATAGGCTCTAGCAAATATTCTCGCTAGAGCCTATTGTTCGTTAATATCGGCTGTTTTCTTATAAAATGAAAGAGAGAAAATTGTATTACGTGATTTATAAATACAACGTATTCCTATATTTATGCTACTATATAAATATTAACATTACGTCAATAACTACAATATGAAGGACGAAGAAGCAAGGTGTAATGGATATAATATAGGAGAATTCAGATGAACATCAGTACATTTTTTGTCATGATATTATTTATTGCCACAGGTCTAATGTTGTTTATTGCATATCTTTCCTTTAGGAAACGGCATCTCGCCATTGCGAAATACACTTCATTTGTTATGCTCGCTTCTTCTTTTTATTCATTTGGTTATGCGTTTGAATTATTATCAACAGATTTACATAGTGTAAAATTTTGGCTAAAAGTGGAATATATAGGATCACCATTTATTTCTACATTTTGGCTAATTTTTATTTTGCATTTTACAGGGTACCAGCATTTATTAAAAAAATGGGTAATAGCTCTCTTATTTGTTATTCCCACACTTACCCTCATTTTTCATTATACGAATGATTGGCATCATTTCTATTACCGCAATCTACAGTTAGCAGACAATCCACTCCAACTATCAAAGACGATGCTAGAAAAAGGTCCTTGGTATTGGATTCAAGTTATTTATAATCATCTACTAGGAGCATCAGGGGTAGTTTTCTTTGCAAGGATGTATGTGAAAGCAAAACCAATTGTTAAAAAGCAAATTATTATGATGATGCTTGGTACACTTTCGCCTTGGTTTGCCAATTTCATCTATCTTTTTTTAGGAGATAATTGGAAAATAGATTTGACTCCAATAGGATTTACGTTAACAGGAATTTTTTTGGTATGGGCTATTTATCGGTTTAATCTCAACCGATTAGTACCGGTAGCAATCCAAACAGTATTTGAAACGATGCAGGATGGGGTATTGATTCTTGATTACGAGGACAATGTAACGAGTATGAACCGTGCTGCTAAACATATTTTTGACCAATTACTTCCCGCAACAAATCATAATGATTCCATCTACCACATTTTATCCAATTATCCAGATGTGTTGTTAAAACTTCATAGTCCAATTAGCCGGATATCGTTAAAGAAAGGGCAAGAAAATCGATACTATGATATGAAGGTATCCCCTATTTACGAAAAAGAGTCAATAGAACTGGGGAAATTGATAACTATTAATGATGTGACACAAGTGACGCTATACCAAGAGGAGCTTCTAACGAATGCAAATCAACTTGCTGAACTAGGAGAATTTAAGGACAATCTATTTACAGTAATTGCCCATGATATTCGTGATCCATTGGCTATTTTAATTAATTTACTGGATTTGTTAGAAGAAGAACTGCAAAACTATGATATAGAGGAAGTAACGGCCTTTCATGAAATGAATTGGCGATTAAGAAATACGTATAAGCTTGTCGAGCAGCTTCTCGACTGGTATCGAAGTCAGCAAGGAAAATTGATTTTTCGCCCGGTTGTTTGGAATTTATCCTCCGTTATCAATCAAACAATAGAATCCATTAAAATAAAAAGTAAACAAAAAAATATTCACATTCGATCAAGTGTCGCTGAAAACGTTCAAGTTTATGCAGATATAGAAATGGTGAAGTTAATTATCCGAACATTGCTTTCCAATGCTATTAAATTTTCAGAAATAAATGGAGAAATAGAATTAGGAGCGGTTATTGAGGGGAGTCAAGTTAAGGTTTTTGTAAAGGACTTTGGGGTAGGGGTCGATCGAGAAATTGCGAAAACCTTGTTTCGGAAAGTGCAGCAAATGTCCATAACTGGAACGGAAGGAGAGGAAGGAACCGGTTTAGGTCTCTATTTAGCCGGAAAGTTTGTTGAAATGAATGGCGGAACAATCTGGTTTGAAAGTAATATCGGGGAGGGAAGTACATTTTTCTTCAGTCTTCCTTCCTCAAAGGATGTGGGAAATTAAAAGCAAAGGGGAAAGGACTCGATCCAAATATGAAGGTTATCATTATTGATGATGAAAAAGCGATGCATCTCATTATGAGAAAAATGTTAAGGAAAATACCTGATCTAGAAATAGTTGGTATGTTCCACGAAACAGCTAGTGCTTTTTCGTATTTAGTAAAAAATGCAGTAGATTTAGCGTTTATTGATATTTCAATGCCAAAGGAAAGTGGATTACAATTTGCTAGAAGAATTGCAGAAATGAATTATAATTTACCGATTATTTTTGTTACCTCCCATAAGGATTATGCATTAGATGCATTCGATGTTTATGCATTAGACTATATAGTGAAGCCTGTTAGTTTAGAAAGACTTGAAAAAGCAATCAAACGTGCACGAGCTATTCATCATTATAATTATACAGAAAATAAAGCAAAAATAAGGGGAAAGCTATTTATTGATTTCTTCGGTGGATTAGAGGTTTACTCTACTGTAGGACCTGTTAAGTGGATGTCGAGAAAAAGTGAAGAGGTTTTTGCCTATTTGGTGATGTGTCGTGGGCGAATGGTTTCAAGAGAGCGAATTATTGAAAATATTTTCCCAGAGATGGCAAAAAAAAATGCAGAGACCTACTTAAATACGGTCATTTATCAGATTAGAAAATCATTAATTCCCCACGGATTAAAAGCAATCATTCATTCCAACAAGGATCACTATAGTGTCTCTTTAGATGAAGCAACTATTGATTTTTTAAATTTTGAAGAGAAATTGGCAAGCCTTGATGAAAAAAGCCCGGACTATATAGAAAATGCTTTAAAGGTAGAGGAAATCTATCGAGGACCTTTATTTGGAGAGCGTGCGTTTCTATGGTCGTTAAGTGATTTAGAGAGATTTAATAGAATGTATAGTACATTTGTGAAAAAGGTAACGGCAGTGTTATTAACAAATAAAGAATATGCTACGGCAATACTGCTTCTGAAAAAATTATGGAGTTATAATGAATTAGATGATGAGGTAGTAAAATTACTTCTAAGCTCGTATGCAGCACAAATGGATATGGATGCTTATGTAACATTGTATGAACAGTATACGAAAACCTTGAAGGAAGAATTAGGCGTAAAACCTTCCAAAGAGTTTGCCAATTATTATTTGGAGCAATTAAATGAATTAAACCGAAAGCGGAGTAATTGATTAAAATTATTAGACACCTACTTGGGTTAATCCAGTAGGTGTTTATTATTTTCATTATTCTTTCATTTACCAAATTTATAATGGAAGTAATTGTAGATAGTATTTTGAAGGGGGATAAACACATGCCACTTATTCATGTAAAAAGAATTTGGACGCCACTCTCTTTAGTCGGCATTAGTTTATTAAAGGATAATGATGGCCATTATTATATGAAATGGAGAGGTGGGAAACTGAAGAAAATAGGTTAATTATCTCGGTCATTTCAATAACATCTGATATTAATGGATTACTTCAATTATTTCGTTACTATTTTTTAGTACATAAGAGAAAATATATTTGAACAAACAAATAACAAAACTAGATAGGGTATCACCTGTCTAGTTTTTTAATTAGGATCGATCGTTTTCGTAATTTTGTTTCGTAAAATGACTTGTAAATAGCTCGCAGACTGAGTACGCTCCGCGCATCCATTCGGACGAGCGAGGGGAGTGTGTTCAGTCTGCGTAGCAGTTAATTTACTATTTCTTATCTTATAACTATATAGAAACCAAAATATCCTTTCTTAGTTCCATTTTTCGATAGACAAGTGCGATTAACATTGCTGGTATAGTACAAACGATCATTCCGATAAAGGCATATCTTGGTTCCATATCATACAAATAGCCCCCGAAAATCGTAAAGACTGCAGTACTCCAGCTAAGTGCAAGTGCTGAATACATCCCTTGTGCTTTTGGAATTTGTGCGTTCGGGATGTTGTTAATTAAGTATTTCATGAATGCATAATGTCCCATCGCAAAGGAGAATGCATGTAATGTTTGTGCAAAACAGAAAACGATGACGTTTGGAAAAGTAAATACTAGTATCCAACGCACGGTAGAACCGAGGGCTGAAAGTATTAATAGAGAGCCTACGGAAAATTTTTGAAAGCTTTTATCTGCAATCGAGAAGAAAATAATTTCCGCAAACACGGCAATGTTTATAATAAGACCAATTAAATAGATTGGTGCATGGATATCCTGAAGAAAGATATATCCATAGTTGTAATAAGTAGCATGTGCTCCTTGTAATAAAATAACAATAGTGAGCACTAGACTAAAATGCTTGATATGGAGTAATTGTAGTAAGCCACCTTTTTCTGTTTTGTTTACTTGTGGATTTTTCGCTAAAATAGCAGGTGCCTGCATAAAACCAAGACAAACAAATGCGAGTATAGCTAGTAGAAGTGCCCAATAAATTACTTCATCGCCAAACATTCCAGTAAAAATAGTCAGTACCATACCAACAGTAACGAACCCGATTGATCCCCATTGCCGACTTCTTCCATAATGTTTTATTTGATTACTTTGTACAAGAACACTTGCAGCACTATCTAATGCAGGCATTAGTGTTGGATAAAACAGATGGATAAAAATTGTAACAACTAGTAAGCTTGCAAAGGAGTTTGCGGGAATATAACAGAGAATAGAAATGAGTGTACCGATTCCAGCAATATTTAATATAGTTTTACTGCTAAATCGCTGGGATAAATATGGGAAAGCGAATAAAGTAGAAATACCTCTAGCAAGTAAACCTAAACTCATAATCATACTAGCTTCTGTTACTGAAATTCCTTTTGTATAAATCATCCAGCCTGACCAATAGGGGAGAAAAATACCCCATGTAAGAAAAAAGCTAAAAAACTGTGTACTCATCCAACGTTGTGTTTTCATAGTATCCTCCTTATTGATTGCATGATATCATGGAAATAAAAATTAATAATATGAGATATCTCATATTTTGAGGTGGAATATGAAAATTTACAAAGGGGAAAAGAAAAGGCAGTATGTAACGAACCACTCAATTGTACATTTATTTTCCTTTCCAATCGAAGAGCATATTGAGGTACATGAGTATGAGCGTGATGAGTGGATAATTCAAGAAGATAGGAGACCCAACTATTTATTTTATGTAATCGAAGGGAAAGCAAAAATTTATGTAACCTATCAAAATGGAAAAGTATCTTTACTAAATTTTATTAATGCGGATGAATATATTGGAGAGATGGAACTATTAAATGATGTGTACTATACAAAGGGGATTCAAGCATCAACGAAGACCATTTGTTTTGCATTTCCATTTCATCGCTATCGTGATAGGTTATTGGAGGATGCTAAGTTTCTACGCGAATTGACCAAATTCTTAAGTGTGAAGGCTACGAATATGGCAGCAAAGTATTCTCAAAGTCTCGCATTCCCACTGGAAAACAGGTTAGCAGATTTTATTTTACAAACAGCTGATAGAGGGGTATATAAAGAGAAGCATGTTACGGTATGTGATTATTTAGGTGTTTCCTACCGACATTTATTGCATGTACTTACTCAATTTTGTGAGAAAAATTATTTGGAGAAGGAAGGGCGGAACTATCGAATAAAACAATATGACTCTTTATATAGTCTTACAGAGGTTTTGAAAAATAAATGACTAAGGTGCATTAAAAGATACAAGTTTCAGCAACTTTAGAATGGTCGATCACAACCAACGTATTACATTTAGATTTAGAGATTATAATCAGAGAAGTGGATCAAGCGATGTATCGAGAGAAGAACGGGGATTTTCTAGGTGGTCCTTGACAACGAATTAATGAAATGGAGTATGGAAAAACGTTAGGAGGAAGTGCTCCTAGTTTTTTTCTAAAGCAAATAACTCATTTCATTTCAATTTGTACTCCATCCATCTTTTGGATAAATGCCGTGTATTTTTACCCTTTATGTATAAAATAATGGACATATTAATAAAGATGGTGACTAATATGGAAGCAATGTGGATTTTTATCAGTTTAGCAATTTTATCTTTTGCCTCCCTATCGATTTTGCTGAAGAACATGAACATCATAAACTTATGGGGTGGTTATTTTTTTGCTAATATTCTTATTACAAATACCGGTATAATTGTTAATTTAAATTTACAATTTACAAAGCAAGATCCGATACCAATCATCTTTTGGGTACAAAAAATACCGGAATTATCACTTAAGCCAGTGTTACTTTTATGGTTAATTTATTTATTGTTTTCGAGAAGAACCGTTTTAAGTAAAATTATTTATTTCTTCATTTGCTTAACATCACTTGTTTGCATTGAACTTTATTTTGTTCATATCCGATATTTGGAATGGGTGAATTGGAATGTATATTATTCATATGCTAGATATAGCTTAATTATATTCTTATTGGCCATGTACAGCTTTTATTTAGAAAAACTTATCAACTGAGACAAAAAGGTGAATATAATATGATTTTCCCACTTCCAAAGGAATTTGATGAAAATGAGATATTTATTATCATATCTACAGTAGTAACATGGATCCTTATGTTTGTAATACGAAGACGCTTGTCCTATGTTACCATTGTAATTATTTGGACTTTTAATATCTTTCTTGCTTTATCTGCTGATATTACAATAAGTGTAAAGCCATATGATTATTACTATACTATTGACCATAAAACACATGAATTATTTGATGTACTTTTGCATTTTGTTACTTACCCTACGCTTCCGTATTTTGTCGTAACCTTCTATCAAAAAAATAAACCGAAAGGCATAAAGTGTTTATTCTATATTATATTTTGGGCAGGAATAGCAATCATATTAGAATGGATTGCATTCAAATTTCATGTTTTTACCTATACAGGTTGGAAATTGTATTTATCGTATATCACTTATTTAGTGGTATTGGCAGCTAACATTGGACTAGCAAACTTTACGGAAAGGGAGCATCCGTACAAGTAGATTATTTCTACTAATAGAATCATTAATTCTTGTTTATTTTAGTGGGGCTAACTAAATGTAGCTATTAAACTAATTTTGGTTCCATTAAAACAATCGATTTTCGGATTTGCTCATCTAATCGAAAACGAGCTATATCGGTAATAAATTCAAGATGTTCATACCTTCTGATTCGGTTATGATGATATCTAAATATTCCTCTCGTTTCTCCTCTGTTAAATGGTTTTCCTTCAGTATTTTGCAAATCCTCTTAATGATACAATAGTGGTTTTAAATTCATGCGTTATGCTTTTTTTAGTTTTTATGAAATCTTGGGGGAGAAGAACAATTAATAGATGAATACGAGCTGTCTTATAATGAGAGGAAGGGAAAATTGGAATTCTTACTTTGTCAGTTAAACTATTAGTATATCGGAAACGATGAAATGTGGGGATTTCGTACCGATAACTTTATCAGTATCGCGGAAATTATTAAGTATTAACTTCTTACTGATCAAAAAGAAAAAACCCGACAACATATCATTTGAACTGCTTATTAAATTCCAGGATAAGGAGTAATCAACCGGAAGTCGGGTACATAAAGTGAAGCTTTTAACCAAGCAGTGGCTAGTAATAATGCCCCTTTGGCTGTTTCTGTTTCTGCAAGATTATTAAGCATTACAAAGTCATGAATTATACCTTGGAATCGTACGGAAGTCACAGGAACGCCGGCTTCACGAAGTTTATTTCAGAATCATTCCATCTCTTCGTAGGAAGTTACCACTTTCAAATTGATGATAAGATTCCGTATCAATAAGCTGACCGTTTATTTATTAAACCAATATATCACACCAAGCATCGACAGTTACTACATTTGCCTGTTTAGGGAAAACCTTTTCTGTAAGAACGCGGTGAACTTCCGGATCCTGATCAAAACAAGCATCTTTCAATACTGTTAAGGAAAAATCTTTATCAAATGCTTCACGCACAGTGGATAAAACAACACCACTAGTCGCAATACCACAAAGTATGAGTGTATCGATTTGACGGGAACGGAGAATCGTTTCAAGTGTACTTCCAGCAAATGCGCTGAATCTGTACTTTGTTACAATTGGTTCATTTGCTTCAGGCTTAACAGCTGCATGTATTTGAGTCGATTCATCAGATGTAGTCATACCTCCAATTTTTGCGATTGAAGAAAATACTTTATTTTGTGGGCTCACTTCAGGATAGCCTTCGCTAAATCCAACACGGATAAAAATTACTGGGATATGATGTTCGCGAGCATGTGCCAGTGCTTTCTGAACGGGGGGGAATACTACATCTTCTGCATAGTGGGAAACAATGCCATTTTGCATATCCATTACTAACAATGCAGCATTTTTTGATTGATCTTGCATCTGTTGTCAACCTCATTTCCTTAAGCTATTATTAAGTGGAGAACTCTCTCGCTTATAATAAACGGCGATGTCTCCATTTGTCAAATGGGGTATTGATAGAAGTTGAAGGAGCGATAGAATATGAAGGATCTCGAAAATACCTATACTCGTCCAGAACGTCGAGATGCAGTTGAGAACCGTCAGCGCATTTTAGATACAGCGGCTCGATTGTTTGAGGAAAGTGGTGTGGAAAAAGTAAGTATGAATCAAATTGCTGCAGAGGCTGGAATTGGTTCAGGTACGCTTTATCGTCGGTATAGAAGCAAAGGAGAAATATGTCTAGATTTAATTAAAGATAATGTGGTGAGATGCTTTGAGGATGTAGAAGAATACTTGGAACAAAACCAAGCAGAGCCGCCAACGGAGAGACTGAAAGGAATACTCCATTTATTTATTCGATTAAGGGAAAGCAAAGCCCAGCTACTTAAAGGTGTCGAGGATTCAGCATCCACGAAACGTAAAAAGTCCGGAGTATACAGTCCGTTACACGAAGAGCTACATCAACACTTCGTTCGACTTTTTCATGAGATGTATGAAGGAAAAGAAGTACAACCAAATAGTGTATTTAAAGCAGACATGCTGCTTATCGCTTTAAGCAGTGACTCCTATTTGTTCCAAAGAGAAGTCCGGGGCTATACACCTGAAGAAATTGTTGAGCAGCTTTGTGCCACATTTATTTGACTCCAACAAAAGAAAAAAGAATAGTGTTTTTTCCAAATTAACATAAATTATGCTAAACTAATGTTATCGTAATTCTCTGAATAATAGGGAGTTAATTGTTCCGTTAAAGGGCAGGTTAATTCAATAATTCGGAAGGAAAAAGGTATATGAAAGGGAACTATTTGATATAGCGGATGAAATAAGGAGAGAAGCCCATGAGTAAATCATTTATTGAGCAAGTACATTATATTCGAATTCCTGTTAAAGATTTAGAACTGTCTGCACAATGGTATAGGGATGTATTAGGGCTCCAGTTACTAAACGATACGGAGGAACTTGCAATTTTAAAAGTAAATGAAGGACCTTTTTTACTTATCTTAGTTCCTACCGAAGATGAAACATTTGCACATTTTACAATTAATAATGAACAAGCATTTAGCATTGGCTTTACAAGTCCTGAATTACCTGAATTTCATCAACACTTAATTGATAATCAAGTTAAGGTCGAGGATATAAAAGAAGATAATGGTCATGCCTTTTTCCACTTTTATGACCTAAATGGAAATAAACTTCAAGTACACTGGTAGGTTTATTATAAATAAATCACCTTATTTGATTAGCGGGTGCTTTAACGGAATAAGAATGGGAACGTCCAAATTAGACGTTCCCATATTTTTTGCCTAAAAAACAATGCGATTTAACAAAATCAAAAGAACAAAGGAAATACTGACAGCAGAGATAGTTGTTGATTTCATGTTTTTATCGAAACTCCATCGCCATAAAGAGCGGAGTTTTAAGTAATCCAGTTTTATCCAATGCTCTCGATTCTATCAATTTCTATGTTGAAAATCTTCATAATGGATAAATTAAGAATATCATCCTGTAGGAGGGAATAAAACATGGAAAAATTATTACAAAATCAAGTTGCAGTCGTTACTGGTGCAGGTTCAGGAATTGGAAAGGCATCAGCAATTAAGCTGGCAGAAAATGGAGCAAAGATTGCTTTACTCGATTTACATAAAGAAAATGTGGAAGAAACGAAGGAAAAAATCGAACAGTTAGGAAGTGAAGCAATTGCAATCGAGGGGAACGTTTCCCATCCCGAAGAGGTTGCCAATGCCTACAAACAAACGGTTGAAAAATGGGGGAGAGTGGACATTGTCTTTGCCAATGCGGGTATTAATGGCGAAGTAACTCCAATTGAAGACATGGAACCGGATGATTGGGAATTGACGATTTCTAACAACTTAACAAGCACATTTTTAACCGTAAAATATGCAATCCCACATTTGAAAACAAATGGCGGTAGTATTATTATTACTAGCTCCATTAATGGAAATAGAGTTTATAAAAACTTTGGCATGTCCGCGTATAGTACATCGAAAATAGGGCAAATGGGCTTTGGCAAAATGGCAGCCCTTGAGCTAGCCAAGTATCATATTAGAGTAAATATGATATGTCCGGGAAGTATTGAAACCAATATCGGTGAAAATACATGGGCAGACAAAGAGAAACTAAAAAAAGTGGAGATTCCAGTAAAATATCCAGAAGGAGGTCAACCATTGGAGCATAAAGCAGGAAAACCGGAACAGGTTGCAGATTTAGTACTATTTCTTGCTTCCAATCAGTCCAACCATATTACTGGAAGTGAAATTTATATTGATGGAGCGGAGTCGCTTTTATAGCAATGTGTATCTATTCGAAAGAGATTAAACAAACGATGAGGCTGGGACAAAAGTATTTTTATGTAAGAGAATCCGAACAAAGTTAAGTCGGTAAATTCGCTCCGGAAATATACCTCGCTTTCCGCGGGCATGGCCATAGCCTCCTCCTCCGCTACGCTTCGTACGGGGTCTTCTGCTCATGCTTTTCCCGCAGGAGCCTACGTATATTTCCTCCGCTATCCGAATGATTGTTCGTCTTACATTTAAACATCAATTGTTATGTCCCAGCCTCATTGTTATCGTGGAAAGAAGTAGCTTTCTTATCTTATTCCTTCTTCCTTTAACACTTGGATTAGTAATTCGGGATGATCCGTCATAATTCCGTCTACCCCCATTTCAATAAGCTCTCGCATCTGATCTGCGTCATTAATTGTCCAATAATAGACAGCCATATTCCGCTTATGAGCATCCTGAAGAAGGGAATCCGTTAAAAGATTGAATTTTATCCCCTTAATCGTATAGCTAACAGGGATATGTAACATTTCAAAGGAACTAAAATTATTTAATGCGGGAAGTCCTAGACGATGAAATGCGTAAAATGGGTACATTTCCCCTTCGCTAGCAGAGGTAATCAGCTTGTCATTAGACAGCCTACGCAACTCCTTTAAAGTATCTTTATCGAAGCAGGCAACAACAACATTTTTTTCCATATTGTATTTCTTCACTAAATTCCAAAATACTTTGGCACTCGTTTTCCCGTCCTCTCCAGAATCCTTTAGTTCAATTACCATTTTGTAATGACTGTACTTAGTGAAAATTTCTTCTAAATTTGGGATGTAGGCTCCTGTTTCAATATATGGATTTTTTGAAGCATCCCGAATAGGTTGACCGTTTTCATCCTCGAGTCCATATCCGGCGTTCAGTGCTTTTATCTCTTCGTATGTATGCTCTCTTACCTTCCCTGATCCATCAGTAGTACGATCTACTGTTAGGTCATGAATGGTAACTAGTTGATTATCCTTCGTAAGTGCAACATCAAATTCTAAAATATCTGCGCCAATTGCTATTGCATGCTCAAAAGCAAGATTAGTTGAGGATGGTCGTTCTTGATTACCTGCCTGATGGGCTATTACGAGCGGACCTTCGTTTTCCCTTGGGAACCAGGAGGAATCAAGATTTGTCTTACTACTCGGAATTAACCAGTTTACAAAATATAAAATCAATAAAATAGCAACAATTTTAAATGATTTACTCAGGAAAAATTTCTTCATTGCCCAATACTCCTTTACCATAACTTTTCATTTAATAGATAAATCAATTATACAAGCTTTCCGCGTAAAAATAATAGAGTGGGAAAAGGACGAGAGGCTATTACTTCCTCTCGTCCTTGATTAATCGGTACTTTATGCAACAAATTTTGTTGGCATTTTTAATTTCGGAATGATTCATTTGTCACCGAAATACTTCCATTATCACTAGAAAGCTTAATGAGATATTCCCCATTTCCAATAACAGTATTCCCTTGATACTTATCGAGTATATTTACTTTCCCATTATCAACATCAATTTGAAATTCCGCATTAGTAGGCTCTTTTTCTGTTTTAATCGAGATTCGGCCATTGTCTGTTTTCAAATCAAGATTTCGATTTAATTCCTTCGTAAATAACGTAATGCTTCCGTTATTTGTAATCCCTTCTAACTCCCCGGCAACATCATCTAGTGTAAGCTTCCCATTTTTCGTAGCGACATGAATCGTATTTGCGACACTATCCTTCATATCGATTCTTCCGTTATCAGAAACGGCTGTAATTTGTTGAGCTTGGATTTCCGTCAAGTCGATACGTCCATTATCTGTCTCGAGATGAAAATCTAAGGCATTTAATTGCTTGGCAGAGACATACCCGTTATTACTAGCTACCTGTAATGATTCATATTGCTTTTCTGGAAGGTAAACATTTAATGTTAGCGGCTTAAATACATCAAAAATGTTGAAGCTAAACCAGTTTATATGTTTGTCTTTTATCGTGATAAGAAGTGTAGAAGCTTCTACTTCTGCAGTAAATGTTTGTTTATGATTAGAAGGGGCTTTCCCATCTAATGTTAATGTAATATTATTTTCCGTTGTCGGTTGAATGTTCACACGAGTATTATTTGTATTTATCTCAATTTTTGCTACCTGTTGATTAGTGACGACCTTTTTTTCATTAATATCTACTGCGGTAATCGAGCGAAACGTAAGTAGGCTCCCGATAATCCCTATTAAAATAATGATAGCTGCTATGATGGAAAGTTTCTTTTTATTTATCATTCGTTAAACCACCTTTCACTAACGATGCATTAAATTTCAAATAGCGAACAAATCCATTTGTAGCCCATTTTGTAATATAGTACATTGCGAGCATTATAAAATAACCAATTCCACAAAGGATCATAGAAAAGAAGAGATGATATAGTAAAAATGCACCTGGATGTACAACTGCATCAACAATGACTAGGAGAGGAGTAACTGTAAGTGCTATCCCCATTACCCAGCCGGAAATAATCAATGAAGTGAATGCAATGGCAGGACCGAGCACAATAACTAAATTGAAGAAGCTTAACCCAAACACAGCCCAAACCGCACGAAAAATATTGCCTGCAGTTACACTTGTCGTAACTTTTTCCAGATGATAATTTGCTAACAGTTCCTTTGCAATTTGCGTAGGGGATCCTAATGCTGCAGAGATTTCGTCCTCTGTTTTCCCTTCCGCTAATCCAAAAGTAAAATGCTCCACATAGTCTTGTAAAATGTCTTCTCGCTCATCCTTAGGGATATTTTTTAATAAACTATTTAATTGATTTAAAAATTTATCTTTCGTCATTGTTCCCAACACCTTCTTTAATTAATTGATTCACACCATTAGAGAATTCTGTCCATTCATCAATAAGCTCGTATAAATACTCTCTTCCTTTATCTGTTAACCGGTAATACTTACGTGAAGGTCCCTCAGTTGATTCCTTCAAATAAGTGGTAAAATATTCTTCCTTCGTTAGACGACGAAGAAGAGGATATACAGAGCCTTCCGATATTTCAATTTGATTTGATATTTTTTGCACTAATTCATAACCATACCGATCCTTTTTATCCAACAAAACAAGAACACAAAGCTCTAACACACCTTTTTTAAATTGTACATTCAATCTTTACTCACCCTATTCTGTTAACTTCACTATTAATTATTATTCAGTACTGAACAATAATTAGTAATTTGCAAATACAATATATCATTTAGTATTGTTTATTGCAAGGTACCTGGATAAAAAATAAAGATTGAATGAGCTACAAAGAAGACTCAATACATGGAGACTCCAGCGGAAAAAGCGAGACAGTTGAGAGTGTAAGCGACGAGGAGGCTTATCGCTCGCCTGCAGGAAGACGCAGAGTATTCAAGTCTGCGGGCTACTTATAGGCTAGTAATAACAAAATGGCACAGCTAAACAATGGCCAAATAATTGAAACATGAATGATTCTTTGGCTGTAAATTAGAAAGCGGTGGCAACTTTTATGAACACTAAAAATTATATTATAGTTTTAACGATAGTGGCCAAATTAAATAGGTCGCTTTTTTTGATTCAAAAGTTCCATTAGATAAAAATACCAGTGTTTAATCTATAGCTTCCTTGCCTCCGATTGTTTATAATTTAATCTTAATTAATGATTTATAAAATTGCCTAAAAGGTACACTCCGATAAAAATAGGACGTAAGAAATAACAGATGGAAGAGGAAGTAAAAAGATGTTCACATTACCGAAATCTCAAGATATTTATATATTACATGAAGAGTATTCTGTTTCTATTATTCTTCTATCTATTATTATTTCCTGCTGTGCGGCATACACGGCAATATCCTTAAACAAAAGGGTACAACAAACAAGTTTTTTTCATAAAAGATTTTGGTTATTGCTTTCATCGGTTGCGATGGGATTAGGGATATGGGCAATGCATTTTATTGGAATGAGTGCTTTAATGCTTCCAATTTCAATGGAATATGATTTATTTTTAACAATCATTTCTGCATTCCCAGCGATTATCGCATCCTATTTAGCCTTCTATTTTTCCAACCAGTCGCGAGCAAGAAAGTCAAATATATCTATAATTATTGCTGGTATCATAATGGGAGTTGGAATAACTTCTATGCACTATATTGGCATGGCAGCAATGGAAATGGAAGCCGATTATATATATCAGCCATGGATATTCCTCGCATCGATTATGATCGCAATTGTTGTTTCCTATATAGCATTGTATATATTTTCCACATTACAAAAATATATGGGGAATCAATTGATTAAAATCATCACTTCGATTTTAATGGGGCTTGCCATCACGAGTATGCACTACACAGGGATGGCGGCTATTATTTTCTATGTGAATGAACCGTTACATGGCGGTATCCATCAGATGCATCCGATGGATATGTCCCTATTAATAATCGGCGTAACAGTCGGTATTATTATTCTATTAATTGTTTCTGGGTTAACTAGTTTGCTAGACCGTTATGTGGAACATCGCCTTAATTATTTTGATGCACTAACTGTTTTGCCAAATCAACGTCAATTTGAGATTGATGGAAGGAATATGCGGGAGGCTGGTAGCTTAGCAATTATTCAAATTCACCAATTGGAGAAATGGATTGTCGGCTATGGCTATGCTTTTACCGATGAAATGATTAAAGAGGTGTCCGAAATTATTCAGCAGTTAAAGCCTGCTTCTGCAAAAGTTTATCGGATTGAGGAACATCGTTTTGCAATTTTAAATCATGACGAACAAAACTTTGAACGTATGAAAATAGCACTGGAAAGAATAATGTCCGTATTAATGAGCCCGCTTATTATTAGTAATCGACGCATCATTGTAGATGCAGTTGGGGCAATTGCACGTGCAAGCAATAAAAATGAATCGAGTGAACTTTTTTCCCACGCAATGGCAGTTCTTGGGCATTCTTCCACTAGATATAAACATGAACTTATTGAGTATGATCCAAAGATACACACGTATAGCTTTGAAAATAGAATTATTAAAGATATAGCAAGTGCAATAGCAAATAATGAATTATTTTTAGAATATCAGCCAAAAATCTGCTCGAAGACGCAAACAGTAACAGGGCTGGAGGCTTTATTACGTTGGAGGCATCCGGAATTTGGATTAATATCTCCGGGAATCTTCATCCCTGTACTGGAGGAAAGCAATAATATTTATGATGTGACTGACTGGGTCGTGCGGGAGGTATGTCAACAAATCGCATATTGGGTGGCGGATGATGTACCATTTATACAAGTGTCCATCAATATTCCAGGCTCCTATATTACCTCGTCGAGATTACTTAGTGTCATTAAGGATAATCTGTATAAGAACAAAATTAATCCTAGTTATCTTGAGTTAGAAATTACAGAGACTAGTGTCATTCATGATATCGAAAATGCCATCACAGCGGTTAGAAATTATCGGGATTTAGGTATATCGGTCGCACTCGATGATTTTGGAACAGGACTTTCTTCACTGTCCTATTTAAGAAAAATCCCTATTTCAACCATAAAAATCGACAAATCTTTTGTAGATGGCGTCCCAGTGTCTAAAAAGGATTGTGCCTTATTGAAAGCAATCATTACCTTATGCTATTCCTTAAATCTTAAAGTAGTGATTGAAGGGGTAGAATTTAAGGAACAAATCGATTTTATTACATCAATGACCGAAATTCCGCTTGTTCAAGGATATTTTTACTCCCGGCCATTACAGGTGAAAGAGTTAGTTGCTTGGCTACAGGAAAAAACTCCCATTAAATCGATGTAAGTAATTGGATTATTATAAATTCGTGTAATTTTATTTAGATACAATTGATTATTATGGGAGGATTGATTCTTGCGTGGATCAAACAGTTGCAAATAAATTATCACATGGGCTCTATATGATACAAAATGGAAAATTTTTATGGGTAAATGAAAGCTTCGGGAAAATATTTGGGTATTCTTCGGATGAAATAAAAAAGAAAAATTATGAGGAAATGATAGATCCAGATGTATGTTCAACACTCTCGCAATTTATTAGTAAAACTAACTCCGGTGAAATGGAACAATTTGAGATAGAAGGTAAAGGAATAAAGAGGGATGGGTGTTTAATTGATATTTCTTTAAGTAATCGGAGAATTGTCTTTGACGGAAAACCTACTTCCATCGGATCTGTTATCGATATTAGCGATCGGAAAAAGCTAGAAGGGAAATTGAAGGAAAGTCAAGAGCGCTATCGTAACCTTGTAGAAAACTCACTAGTAGGAATTATGATACATGAAAATGAAACCTTTAAATATGCAAATCCGATGGCGTTGAATTTATTAGGAGCGGAAAATACAGCAGAGGTGATTGGACAACCAATTGATCGTTTTGTCCATTCAAAGTTCAAATCAATTGTTTCCAAACGAATAGAGAATATTGTTAGAGATGGAAAATCAGTACCTCCAATGTATCAGAAAATGATCCGTATCGATGGCACGGAAATTGATGTAGAAATTAGTGGGATTCCTATTCAGCTAGGAGATATATCTGCTGTGGAGATTATGTTTTGGGATGTGACGGATAAGAAAAAGGAAGAGGAACTAGTGCGTTATCGGGCATACTATGACACCTTGACAGATTTACCAAATTACAATAAATTTCAACAAGACTATGCAGATGAGTTCAATGAGGATCAATACTTTACGCTCCTTTATTTAGATATGGATGGGCTTAAGGAGATTAATGAATATTACGGTCGCCAGGCAGGAGATATGGTAATGGTAAAGGTTGCGGCAAGGTTATCTGGAATTATTGGCAATGACGGATTAATTTATCGAATGAATGGCGATGAATTTGCCATTGTCTTACAAGGTCATAAGACAGATAGTGAGCTACGAAGTATTGGAGAAAAAATAAAAAATATTACACAACTACCAATTTATACGAGTAATACGACCGTTCGTGTTTCCGTAACAATGGGTGTTGTATATTACCCAAATGACGGTGTTGAAATGGAGATGCTCCTTCGGCATGCAGACATGGCAAAAAATCATGCACTAAAAGAACAAGCTATTTACAAAATATATGATTATTAATTTTGCAAGAAGCAAAATAGATAGCAATGCTTTTACGAAAAATGATGATTAAAAAAAGTTAGAATACGAAAAGCCACAAGGAGAAGCTATTATCCTTGTGGCTAAGTCATTAAAAATCAAAGTTATCTGGATCTGGTCCAACACGATAATTTTGATTTAATTCGTCAATGCATTTTATTTCTTCTGTTGTTAAGGAGAAATCGAATACGGAGGAGTTCTCGATGATACGATGTTCCTTAGTTGATTTCGGAATAGTAACTACCCCATTTTGTAGATCCCAGCGGATAATGATTTGGGCAGTAGATTTATTGTATTTATTAGCCATTGCTTGGATTACAGGATTGTCTAATAAATGCCCTTGCATTAATGGAGACCAAGCCTCTAGTTGTATTCCATGGTCAAGACAGAATGCTCGCACTTCATTTTGAGTTAGTCGTGGATGGTATTCCACTTGATTTATCATTGGTTGAATTTTTGCATCCTTCATCAACTCTTGTAAATGATGAACTTGAAAATTACTTACGCCAATTGCTTTTACTTTCCCTTCGGTATAAAGCGTTTCTAGTGCACGCCAAGCATCCTTATATTTCCCCTCTACTGGCCAATGAATTAAATACAAATCTAGGTAATCTAGTCCAAGTTTTTTTAAGCTATCATTATATGCAGCAAGCGTTTCTTCGTAGCCTAAGTCGGAATTCCAAACTTTTGATGTTACAAAAAGATCCTCTCTTGTTATACCTGCTTCCTTTACTCCATCCGAAATAGCTTGTCCGACACCTGCTTCGTTTCCATAAATCGCTGCAGTATCAATACTACGATAGCCAGATTTTATGGCAAATTTAACAGCGTTTACTAATTCTGGACCTTCTTCTACTTTAAATACACCTAAGCCAAGCAAGGGCATTTTCACTCCATTGTGTAAAGAAACAGTGCTTTGTAAATTTAATTTCATTTTATTTCTCCTCCTATAATTAAACGTTTATGAATTCCTTCGTTTTGCATCTTTGTTTGCTGTCTTTTCAAGAGCTAGGCTCCAACATGTAAGCAGCGTAGCAGCAATTACCATTAAGGAGCCAACCCAAGTTGTATGAATAAGCCCGATTGAATCTGTTACTAAACCGCCTAAGTATGATCCTAACGCTATTCCTGCATTAAATGCGGCAATATTAATGGCGGATGCAACATCAACGGCTGTTGGTACAAATCGTTCTGCTAACATTACAACATAAACCTGGAGGCCAGGAACATTCATAAAGGCGAAAAGACCCATGAAGAAAATCGTCAGTAGCCCTACTATTTTCATTGGTGCAGTAAAGTATAAAACACCTAGAACAATTGCTTGAATAAGAAACATGAACAATAATGCTCGAAGTGGTTGGTGATTGGAAAGTTTACCTCCTATCATATTTCCGACTGCTATTGCAATTCCATATAGTAGCAGGATAATGGCAACCGTGCCTTCCTTAAAGCCAGTAATAGTTTGCAATAATGGTGATAAATAAGTGAAGACAACGAATGTCCCACCATACCCTAATGCTGTAATGATAAAAATAAGCAGTAAGCGACCGTTAGTTATTAGCTTAAGCTGATCGCGCACATTTGTCGGATTTCCTTTCCGAAGATTTGTAGGAACAAGAATAATCGAGGCAATAAGGGCAATTATTCCTACTGCTACAATTACGAGAAAGGCGATTCGCCAGCCTAATTGCTGACCAATAAATGTTCCAAACGGTACTCCTGTAATCGTTGCAACGGTAAGGCCAGTAAACATAATAGCTATTGCACTTGCGCGTCGATTTGTAGGCACAAGATCTGCTGCTATTGTCGAACCAATCGACATAAATACCCCATGGGAAAAGGCAGAAATGACTCTTGCTACAAGTAATAAGCCGATACTAGTGGCACTAGCAGCAATGCTATTGCCGATAATAAAAATTACCATTATCCATAGTAATAATGTTTTACGCCATACTCGCGAGGTTAATGATGTCAGCACTGGTGCCCCAAACGTAACCCCTAGTGCGTATAAGGAAACGGTTAAACCGGCAGTTGTCACAGGGACATCTAAATCCGCGGAAATTAACGGCAATAGACCGACACTAATAAATTCCGTTGTCCCAATAGCAAATGCACTTATTGCTAAGGCAAGTAATGCCAACGGATTTTGCTGTTTATTTATAGACACGAAGATTCCTCCTGATTATTAATTTTTAGGATTATTGAACAAAGTAAAAGGAAGGCAATCAAAACGAAATACTATTCAAGTGAACCCGCAAATGCTATTATGTAGTACACGAATAACTAAAGGAAGTACGCACTTTAAAGTAATATAGGAACCAAAAAGTAATATAGGTACTTTTTAGTACCTATTAAAGAGAGGGAAAATCATGCCAAAAAAGAAGTACAATATATCAGTGGAAGCAACATTAGAGGTGATAGGTGGAAAATGGAAATGTGTCATTTTATGTCATTTAAATCACGGAAAGAAACGAACAAGTGAATTAAAACGGTTAATGCCAGATATTACTCAAAAGATGCTAACCCAACAATTACGGGAATTAGAGGCAGATGGCGTTATTAATAGAATTGTATATAATCAAATACCACCGAAGGTAGAATATGAATTGAGTGAATATGGAAAAAGCCTGCAAAGTATTTTAGACGCTCTTTGTGCATGGGGGGAAAATCATATTACAAAAATTTATGGGGATAAATTTTCGGTTTTGGAAGAGAATGTGTTGAATGAACATTTAAAATAAAGCCTTATCCTTCTATTTTTGTAGCACGATGGATCCCGGAAAACATACATGATTTTTGTTTGAGGAGAGATACTAGTTCTATTCTTATATAGAAGGAAAGTGGTGATTTCGATGGCAAATGTTCTCATTGTACGAGCACATCCATTAAATAAGGAAGTGTCACGGTCCATGGCGGTGACGGATGCCTTTGTGGAAGAATACAAGGTGGCACATCCAGAGGATACGGTAGAAGATATTAACTTATATAATATGGTAGTTCCAGAAATTGACCGAGATCTCCTAAATGCTTGGAATGAATTGCATCAAGGGAAACCATTTTATACCTTATCAGAAGCCCAACAGCATAAAGTAACCTTGTTTAATTCTTTTACAGACAGCTTTCTCGGACAGGATAAAATAGTGATTGCCAATCCATTATGGAATTTAAGCGTACCTACACGGTTAAAGGCGTGGTTTGATACGATTAATGTTGCTGGTAAAACCTTTAAATATACAGCAACTGGGTCTGTAGGAATGATGGAGGGGAAAAAAGCGTTGCATATTCAGGCAAATGGGGGGATCTATTCAGGAACAGATCCTGCTAGTCAATACGTGAAGCTATTATTAAGTTTTTTAGGAATTCATGATGTCCAACAGCTGTTTGTCGAAGGATTAGATCAGAATCCAGAAAAAGCAAATGCCATTGTTTCCGAAGCAATGGAAAAGGCAAGGGAAATTGCCCGTAATTTTTAATATTGAAAGTGGAATGGTGGCTCGGCACGGGTCACTTTTTCGTTTGGCAAGCCAAGGATAATTGTTGTTAACAATTAAGAGAACTTTTACAATATAACTATTAGACAAAATGAAGTAGGTGAAAAATATGACAAAATCAATAGTAGCTAAATTGAGCTTGCAAAAATATGAAAAAGCTGCGGTATTAAATTTACCAAATAATTCGAATTACCTGGAGGAATTAACTGTTTATGATACAGGGCTAAATAATAATCGGTATGATCTGATTTTTGCTTTTGTGGTAAATAGTGATGAACTAAAACGGCTAGTAGATATTGTAGTCTCTGGAAATTATTTAACCAACGATGGCTATCTTTATATTGCATATCCAAAAAAAGGGAATAAAAAATATTCTACTTATATTCATCGTGATGATCTATTTACGATTCTCGGTTCAGAAGAAGATGGGTTCGTCAAACACAGCAATATTAAATTTGCTCGAATGGTAGGCTTAGATGATATTTTCACAGTTGTTGGTCTAAAGGTAGATTCAAAAGGGAAACATCAGATATCCTCAAAGGCAAGTCAACGAGTGGATGACTATATGGATAGCATTCCTTTAGTAGAAAGAGATCTTCAGGATTCCCCGCAATTATTAGCCTTTTATCAATCACTTACACCAGGTTATCGTAAAGATTGGGCACGCTATGTATATAGTGCAAAGCAAGAAGAAACAAAGGCGAAGCGTCGCGATGAAATGAAAATGATACTTGCAGCAGGCTATAAGTCTCGCGATTTATACCGAAGAGAAAACAGTTGATGGCGATATAGAGCATGAGGTATAGATAAAGAAACATAAAAATGTACAAGCTATAGTAGGTAAAAGTATAAATACATATCAAATTTTTATCTAATGAAAGAAGGCATATATAGAGAGAGATACAGAAAGGGAATACAAATATGGATTTATTATTGACAGTTATTATATTGTTAACTTGTTTATTAATTTCAAATATTATTAGTCATTATATACCGGCAATACCGACTGCATTAACACAAATAGCATTTGGAATAATACTTGCCTTAGTCGTTCGTGATATGTCATTTGAAATCGAGACAGAGTGGTTTCTGTTATTATTTGTAGCACCACTTTTATTTAATGATGGGCGACATTTCCCCCGTGAGGAATTATGGCGCATGCGTGCACCGATTTTTGGAAATGCCATTGTTCTTGTGCTTTTAACTACCATTGGTGGAGGATATCTCATCCGCTGGATTATCCCGGACATCCCGTTAGCAGCTGCCTTTGCATTGGCGGCGATATTATCTCCAACCGACCCAGTCGCTGTGAATGGTATTGCTAAACGAATCCATTTACCTGAAAGAGTGTTAAATCTTGTACGCGGGGAATCGTTAATTAATGATGCATCGGGATTGGTTGCCTTTAACTATGCGGTTGCTGCAGTAGTAACAGGCTATTTTTCCTTATCAGAAGCAATTTTTGATTTTATCTATATGTTTATTGCTGGAGCACTTCTCGGACTTATACTTGGATTACTTATATTCTGGTTCCGCTATACATTGCGAAAGCAAGGCATCATAGATGTGACATTTCATACATTACTACAAGTTTTAACCCCCTTTATAATTTTCATCATCACCGAAGAACTACTTCATGCCTCCGGTGTTATTGCGGTAGTCGTCGCAGGATTTGTACATACATTAGTTTCTGAGAGAACCGAAACAATGATGGCAGAGGAAAAGATTGTCACAGAAAATGTCTGGTCGATTGTATTATTTATTTTAAACGGAATCGTATTTATCCTATTAGGACTAAACATTCCTTCTTCGATGAGGGAAACGGTTGAAAATCCGAATATCGGCAATTGGCTTGCAATTGGGTATGTAATAGCAATTGGAATCATTATATTTGCGATTCGTTTTATTTGGAGTTACTTCTTTTCACATTACCAATATCGTTTTGGCAAGAATAATGGAATGGAAAAACCAGATATCATCACGTGTCTATTAGTTACGCTAACAGGTGTACGCGGTGCGGTTACAATGGCAGGGGTTCTTTCTATCCCGTATTTCCTAATGAATGGAGCATTTTTCCCGCAGCGTTCCTTGATTCTATTCCTAGCAGCCGGTGTTATTCTTTTTACTTTAATAGTCGCCACGTTATTCCTACCAATGTTAAGTAAGGAAAAAGCAATAACTGGTGACCAACAGAATATGAATTTATCAACTGCAAGAGCAAAAATTCTTCAAGAAACTTTAAAACAAATTCGTCAGGAAATGAACGATGATAATGAATTGGCTGCCTATGAACTAATGGATGAATACAAATTAATGTTTACAAAGTTTCATCCACAGCAAAATAGTGAAACTGAAAAACATCAAAAGCAAGTTGCTGAAATTCGGTTAATCGGATTAAAGGCAGAGCGAAAGTACATTCAAGAAGTTTTTCAAAATAATCAAATGGACCAGGAGGTTTATGAAATATTTGAGAAAGCACTTGATCATCGGGAGGAAGTACTTTCGAACAATGTTCGGACAGGTACAATTTTCATTTTAGGGAAAGCATTGCGAGGATGGAAGCGATTCAATGGGAAAGCGCGTAAAGAACAGGAAGCGAATTTCGATAAATTACGCAAAGGGAAAGATATTCAATTAAAGGCGATCCAAAATGCGATAGACACGTTAGAGCGTCATGTAGTTAACGATGAGAACCCGGATATTGTACACGCAGTAATTCTCGATTACAAAAGAATTATGAAACGGATTCGCACGCCTAGATTACATTTTGATGAAAGAAAAGAAGAGAAAAAAGAGGAGCTACGCCTGAAGGTTATGGATGCGGAACGTTCAGAAATTCATCGAATGTATGAGGCTGGAGAAATAACGAGCGAACAAGCTAAAGAGCTAAGAAGATTTATTAATTATATTGAGAGTGTTACTTTATATGAGCATTCTGAATAACTAAAAGAGGAAAAATAAATGAAAAAACATTTTCAAGACTATTCTTTAAGCCCGGAGATTCTCCGGGCACTGGATAGCTTACAGTATAATAAGCCAACAGAGGTACAACAAAAAGTAATTCCACTTGTTTTAGAAAAACATGATGTAGTAGTTCGTTCACAAACCGGGAGTGGGAAAACCGCAGCGTATGCCATTCCGATTTGTGAATTGGTCGAATGGGAGGAAAATAAACCACAGGCATTAATTTTGACGCCAACAAGAGAGCTTGCTGTCCAAGTAAAAGAGGACATCACGAATATTGGTAGACATAGGCGGATTAAAGCAGCTGCTGTTTACGGGAAACAACCGATTGCCATTCAAAAAACAGAAATTAAACAAAAAACCCATGTTGTTGTTGGTACACCAGGAAGGGTATTGGACCATCTGAATCGAGGAAATCTGGCAACCGAGAAAATTCGTTATCTTGTCATTGATGAAGCAGATGAAATGTTTAATATGGGTTTTATTGATCAAGTGGAAGCAATTCTCCGCGAATTATCAGACAACCGTGTGACAATGCTATTCTCTGCAACCTTTCCAGATGAAGTAAAAGCTTTGTCTACACAGTATATGAAAACGCCAATAACTATTGAAATTGAGGCAACGGGGCTAACAACCGATAAAATTGATCATTACTGTTACAGTGTGGACGAAGCGGATAAATTTTCCTTACTCACCGACGTAATGGTTATAGAAAATCCAGATAGTAGTTTTATTTTTTGTCGTACGAAAGATCGTGTCGATGAATTATTTCATCGGCTATCGAGATTAGACTATTCATGTGAAAAAATTCATGGAGGTATGAGACAGGACGATCGACTGTATGCAATGAATGCCTTTAAGCAAGGAAAATTCCGCTATTTAATTGCTACAGATGTCGCTGCAAGAGGCATTGATATTGATAATGTTCCACTAGTAATTAATTATGACATCCCACTGGAGAAGGAAAGCTATGTACACCGAACAGGAAGAACTGGACGAGCTGGGCAAAAAGGGAAGGCAATCACATTCGTAGAACCAAATGAACATTATGTTTTACAACAAATTGAAGAATATATTGGATTTACCATTCCAGAGCTTACTGTACCAAGTCCGGATGAGGTGGCACAAAGAAAAGCTAATTTTATCACGAAACTGCATACGAAGCCTGCAAGAAAACAGTTGAAAAATATGCAGCTAAATAAACAAATCATGAAATTATATTTTAATGGCGGTAAGAAAAAGAAGCTGCGTGCCGTTGATTTTGTTGGTACGATTGCCAAAATAGATGGCATTGAAGCAGAAGATATTGGGATTATCACGATTACGGATACCGCTACTTTTGTAGAAATCCTAAATGGAAAGGGTCCGCTAGTGTTAAAGGAAATGAAGAATCGGACGATAAAAGGAAAATTATTAAAGGTATATGAGGCGAAAAAATAGTAGGGGAAAAACAGGAAGTATAGGCAGTAGGAAATGAAAAGAAGTATCATTTCATTCTGCCTACTTTCATGTTTTGGGCATACTAGGCGTTTGGTGGATAGAGAAGACTTTCACAGGAATAGAATACATTATATAATAAGGTGAAATAAGCAGGAACAGGGAAGAGGAAAAGCAAAAGGCTGTCTTTTGCGTCCTAAGTAATTGGAATTTCTTCTATAATGAATGGAGGACAAGAATGGAAAACGTATTTGCACCTATAGATTTAGTAATCTTTGATTTAGATGGAACCTTATATGAGGACACGGATCACTTTGATTATTATGCAGAGCAATTATTAAAAGAGTTACCAGAAGATAAGCACGCAGACTTCTTGGCTGAATATAAAAAAATGGTAGCAGGTGACCATACGGTTTCCATCGGAAAAGTGTATGATGTTGTCCGAGATTATATTTTACAATTAGATTCTGCAAGCTTAACTGTGAATAAAGCTTGGACATGGGAAGGCGAGGAAGTAGGAGCAGAGGAAATCAATCGCCTATATCCGCATCCAATAGCAATGGATTTCGACACGATGATTGCAATTGGCGATGGCTGGTGGTTGCCAAATGTATGTGCGAAGCATTTTGGTGCGGCAAATACTCAGTCAGCATATGGAAAAACGAAGGATTTTATGGCGACAGAAGCTTTTACATTAACGAAAATCCCAGGTTTGAGAGAGGCACTTTATCATTTAAAGAGTAAGAAGGATATCATTCTAGTAACCAATAGTGAAAAGGATGATGTTGGAAGATTGCTCCATCAATTAGATTTAGAAAATATTTTTGATGAAATTGTTACAGAAGCGAGAAAGCCACAGCATACGAAAACCCACTTTAGTAATTTACTAGAAAAATACGATTGTAAACCAGAAAAAGCGATATCAATAGGTGATAATTTTATCAATGAAATTGCTCCTGCTATTGCTCTTGGTATGCGGACCGTATTTATCGATTTATATGAAATGAATTATCCAGAGTATCAAGGAAAGAAAGTAAAAAGTATTAGCAATTTAATTCAAGATATGGTGGCACTTTAATAGAAATAATAGGAAACGGGGGAAGGATAAATGAAATTACGTGTTTCAGCAGTTCAATACCATTTGCATACCATTGCTAGCTTCGATGAGTTTGCAGCGCAAGTTACCCATTATGTAAAAACCGCGGAAGAATTTAACACGGAATTTGTTTTGTTTCCAGAATTTTTCACAACACAATTAATGTCAATTTCAAAGAATGGCAAGGCACAAGCGATTGAAAATTTACCGGATTATACTGAGCAATATTACGAGCTATTTTCCTCACTTGCTAAGGAAACAGGAATCCACATCATTGGTGGTACACATGTCATCCGTAAGGAAGATAAATTGTATAATGCTGCCCATTTATTTTATCCAGATGGCAGAATCGCCGTACAGCCAAAGCTACACATGACACCTACGGAAGTAAAGGAATGGAAGGTTACACCTGGTGAAGACGTGCAAGTATTTGATACACCGAAAGGAAAAATTGCTTTACTAACTTGCTATGATATTGAATTTCCTGAAATCGTACGTAAAGTAAGAGGAATGGGAGCGGATGTAATCTTCTGTCCATCTTGCACGGATGATCGTCATGGGTTTCACCGCGTTCGTTATTCTTGTCATGCGAGAACAATTGAAAATCAAGTATATGTTGTGACAACAGGTACAGTTGGCTCTCTTCCAACAGTTGATTTCATGCGCGGAAATATGGGACAAGCGGCAGTTATCACTCCTAATGATGTTCCATTTCCACCACAAGGAATTATGGTGGAGGGTGAATTAAACCATGATATGATAGTTACAGCAGATTTGGATCTTGCATTACTGGAAGAGGTTCGTGCCAATGGCTCGGTGACAACTTGGCGAGATCGTCGTTTTGATTTATATCCAGATTTAAGCAAATAATTTTTGATAGGAGGTAGTATATGTCATACGGAAAACAATTGTTTTTATATAATGGTCACCGGAATGTCCAAGTGAACATTCGAAATTACCAAGTAGAAGATATTCCGACATTGATTCATATACAACAGGAAAGCTTTCCACCTCCTTTTCCATCAGAGCTTTGGTGGAATGAAAAACAATTAATGAATCATATTACGTTGTTTCCAGAGGGTGCTCTTTGTGTGGAGGTGGAGGGTGAATTAGCGGGATCAATGACAGCATTAATGGTGAATTTTGATTCAAATCACCTTCAGCACACATGGGAAGAAATTACCGATAACGGCTATATTACTAATCATGACCCACAAGGGAATACACTGTATGTTGTCGATATTTGTATTCGTCCAAGCTATCGTAAGCTTGAATTAGGAAAGTGGCTAATGCAATCCATGTATGAAGTAGTGGTGCATAAAGGGCTGGAGCGTTTGCTAGGTGGTGGAAGAATGCCTGGTTATTCGAGTTTGGCAAACGAAATGAATGCAGAGGAATATTTACATGCAGTAGTAAAGGGAGAAGAGAAGGATCCAGTAATCACTTTTTTACTCCGCTGTGGCAGAACTCCTATTGGAGTGATTCCTAACTATTTAGAGGATGAGGAATCACTTAATTATGCAGCTTTAATGGAGTGGAAAAATCCATTTCGTTAAAAACGATCAGTGAGGATTTTCCCACTGATCGTTTTTTTACTTTTTTATGCTGATGTTATCTGCCCTTTCTCTTTCCCACTCTTTGGTTACGCGTATTATTAAAGAGTAAAAAGAATGTAAAAAAGCTATTTCCTAACAGTCTAATTCTGTTGGAAATAGCCTTTTTCCATATTAATTAGCTACTTTATCTATATTACTTGAAACATTGTATCCTGCAATTTTTTCTAATAAATGATGGCATTCTTTATTTAGCCCAATAAACGATACGGAAATAGTATGCTGAGCGAATTTTTTAACCACCTTATCAAGCGCATCGACTGCTGAGTCATCCCAAACATGTACATTTGATAAATCAATTTCTACTTCTCGGACATCTTCCTTATAGTTAAAGCTATTGACAAAGTCAGTAACGGAAGCGAAAAATAGTTGACCGGAAACAAAATATATTTTCCGACTATCCCCCTGTAATGGAACGCTTTTCACGGTGATTTTGGAAATTTTCGCTGCAAAGAAAATTGCGCTTAAAATAATTCCAACAAGTACCCCCTTCGACAAGTCATTCGTTAAAACAACCGTAATTACGGTAACAACCATAACAATACTATCTGAGAGAGGATTTTTGTGAAGTGCTATTAATGAAGACCAGTCAAAGGTTCCAATACAAACCATAATCATAACCCCCACTAATGCTGCCATTGGAATTTGCTTAATAAAATCATTAAAAAAGATAATAAGAACAAGCAATACTGCACCAGCTACAAGCGTTGAAAGGCGACCACGACCACCTGATTTAATATTCACAACGGATTGACCGATCATGGCACAGCCAGCCATTCCTCCAAATAATCCTGAAACAATATTTGCAATTCCTTGTCCGCGCGCTTCTTTATTTTTATTACTCGTGGTGTCTGTCATATCGTCTACAATGCTTGCGGTTAATAAAGATTCCACTAAACCAACAATCGCAATGGAAAGGGAATAAGGAAAAATAATTTGCAACGTATCAAAAGTCCATGGAATATCAGGTAGTAAAAAGAGTGGAAGAGTAGAAGATAAATTCCCCATATCTCCAACTGTACGAACATCACTATTAGTAAGTAATGCAATAACAGTAATTACGATAATTGCTACTAATGGTGATGGTACAGCCTTTGTCACTTTTGGAAAAAGATAAATAATTGCAAGAGCTAAACCAACCATCAAGTACATTGGCCAGCCTTCTCCAACGAAATGAGGTAGTTGCGCCGTAAAAATTAAAATTGCTAATGCATTAACAAAACCGATCATAACGGATTTCGGAACAAATTTCATTAACCGACCGAGCTTTAAGGCACCCATGATAATTTGTAAAACACCTGTTAAAATAGTAGCTGCTAATAAGTATTGGAGTCCATAATCTGCTACTAAAGTAACCATTAATAATGCTGTAGCACCAGTCGCAGCAGAAATCATTCCCGGACGACCACCGACAAAGGCAATAGTCATCGCAATACAAAAGGATGCATAGATCCCAATCATTGGATCGACACCAGCAATAATAGAAAAGGAAATCGCCTCTGGAATTAATGCTAAAGCGACAACAACCCCAGCTAGAATATCGCCCTTCACATTTCCAAACCATTGCTGTTTTACCGTAGAAATATTCATAAATTACCTCCATTTAACGAATAGATGACCTTCATCTCCAATGAAAGTCAGACCGTGATTAACAGAAAGATTATAAAGGTAATTGGATTAAAAGGAAAATCGCTAGGAAAACGCGAACAATTGACTCGCTCGTTAAAATACTCCGTTATAGTCAAAAATGCTAAGGATTTCTCTTTTGAAAATTATTTAATGTAGCTTGTTTTCTTATTGGTAAGGCGGGAATATACGTAAATGCCAAAAAAACTACTTGCAGGAGAAAAAGTTATAGTTTATAACTTTTACTTATGTTTATTTATAAAAACATTAAAATATACTTATATGATGCGTGCGAATATACTGTAACTAACAAGGAGGCGGAAAAAATGGAATATATTCTTTTATTTTTTACAGGTATTTGCGCAACAACACTTGGAACACTTGCAGGTGGTGGAGGGTTAATTAGTTTACCGATGATGTTATTATTAGGAATTCCGGTTCATTCCGCTATCGGGGCAAATAAAGTTTCAAATACAGTAAGCTCCTTCTCAAGTTTTTTTCATTTATATAGAAAGAAACAGTTATCCTTTAAGGAAGTTTATTGGATTATTCCGATTAGCATAGTTGGAGGGATTAGTGGCGGTTATATAGCATCCAGTCTTTCTGAGAAAAATATGTATGTTATAGCTATTGGATTGCTTATTTTTGCCTTCATCACCTCGTATTTAGGAAAGGGTAATTTTACAGGAGAGGAATCTTTACGAGCAAATAAAATTAGTATTCCTGGGTTATATGGAATTGGAATATATGACGGTCTATTCGGTCCTGGTCAAGGAACATTAATGCTTTATTTATTTAGTTATTTAAACATTGCTTATATCCGTGCGGTTGGGTACGTAAGACTTGCCACTTTTTCTAGTTGTATTGGAGCAGCGACAACCTATATTATGAATGGAAAAATCATTTGGCCGATTACAATTGCTTTACTTGCAGGCTCTCTAACTGGGGCACAAATCGGTGTACGAATTGCTGAAAAACTAAAGCCACGTTTAGTAAAACCAGTTTTACGTGTTGTAACCATAGCCCTTATCATTCAAATTTTAGTAAATCAAATTATGTAATGATGCATGGAAGCTCGGATAAAGGATGATGCTATAGAATAATATAGAGGGGAATAGAGAGAATTATGCAGGCATTGGGTAAAAATGGAATTCCTACTAAAATAGTTGTAATTGATGACATTGGCATATGGTTTCGCTATAATGGTAGAGGTTATTGTACCTTTCAAAAGGAAGAAAGGGGAATCATCGTGATTTCAATACATAATGTAAGCAAAAGCTATCACCAACAAAATATAGCCTACCAGGCGATTTCCAATGTCACGCTTAATGTAAACAAAGGAGAAATTCACGGCATAATTGGTGCAAGTGGAGCAGGAAAATCAACCTTACTAAGGCTGATGAATCTTCTGGAAGTTCCTGATGCGGGAGAAGTCTTGATTAATAATCAGGAGTTAACAAAATTAAGAGGAAGATCATTAAGGAAAGCAAGGCAAACAATCGGAATGATTTTTCAACATTTTAATCTTGTTGCAAATAAAACGGTATACAACAATGTTCTAGTTTCACTAGAATTAGCAAACTATCCGAAGAAAGACCGGCGAGCTCGTGTAACGGAATGCCTTAAATTTGTTGGATTGGAAACGCATGCGGATAAATATCCTGCCCAATTAAGTGGTGGTCAGAAACAGCGGGTAGCTATTGCAAGAGCGCTTGCCAATCAACCAGAAGTATTGCTTTGCGATGAACCAACATCTGCCCTTGATCCGAACACGACTGCAGAAATATTAGAGGTGCTTCAAACAATTAATCAACAATTAGGTGTTACCATTGTTATTGTTAGTCATGAAATGGAAGTTATTAAAAGTATTTGTAACCGAGTGTCGGTAATGGAAAAGGGACAAATATTTGATACGGTAAATATCATGCCAAAAGGGTTTACCACTCCTGATAAAAATCCACAATGGTTTGTTGATCAATTAACAAAGGCTGGTGATTTACACCATGCCTGATATTATAGTTCAGTACCAAACGGAAATTTGGCAGTCCATTGAAGAAACCTTTGTTATGGTTGGCTTTTCTATTTTGGCAGCGATTATCCTTGGTCTCCCTGTAGGAACATTTTTATTTTTATGCCGTAAAGGGCAGCTATTAGAAAATCGAGTGGTTTTTTCGATACTCAACCTATTTGTAAATATTGTCCGATCGTTTCCTTTTTTATTGTTTGTTGTATTTTTAATTCCATTTACAAGACTAATCGTTGGAACGGCTATTGGAACAATGGCAGCAACGATTCCATTATCCATTATGGCGATTGCCTATTACTCAAGATTAGTCGAACAAGCGTTGCTAGATGTTCCAAAGGGAGTGATTGAAGCAGCGACGGCAATGGGTGCCTCAATATTAGAAATTATTTACAAGTTTATTTTGGTAGAGGCACGTGCTGGCTTAGTGTTAGGACTTACAACATCGACCATTAGTTTTATTTCTTACTCAACAATAATGGGAGTTGTTGGCGGTGGCGGGATTGGTGATTTTGCAATTCGCTATGGTTATCAGCGCTTTGAAACAGAATTAATGATTTATATGATTATCATTATGCTAGTTTTTGTCCAAATCATTCAGTTTACTGGTGCGACAATCGCAAGAAAAATAGATAAAAGGTAATTACATATTTAGTAGTGCAACAAAACGAAACAACAAACTTATTTGGAGGTAACAGCAATGAAAAAAGTCTTACTATTAATTCTCCTGGTGATGATTTTTGTGCTTTCAGCATGTGGCCAAAAGGATAATGCAAATGAGAAGGATGGTTCTAATGATGAACTTGTGAAATTAAAGGTAGCATCATTAATCCCGCCAATGACGGAAATTTTAGATGTAGTAAAACCATTATTAAAAGAAGATGGAATTGATTTAGAAGTGGTTGTTTTATCGGATAATATTCAACCGAATAATGCATTAGCTGCAAAAGAGGTAGATGCTAACTTTTTCCAACATGTTCCATACATGGAACAATATAATGAAGAAAATGGGGCAAACTTAGTACCCGTTCAGGCAGTTTACCATGCAATCTATGGAGTTTATTCAAAGGAATACAAATCAATGGATGAAGTTCCAGACGGTGCTACAGTAGCAATTGCGAATGACCCTTCCAATATTGGGCGTTCCTTAGCTATTCTTGATCATCAGGGCATTATTAAGCTAAAAGAAGGTGTAGGTATTAATGCTACACAAGCGGATATTATCGAAAACGAAAAAAATCTAAAATTTGAAGAAGTAGATTTATTGATGTTAGCAAGAATGTATGATGATGCAGATTTAGTTATTATGACGCCTGCATATGCAGCACCACTTGGTTTAACACCAAAAAGTGATGCCCTTCTTACAGAAGGATTAGAATCAAAATTTGCGATTACTTTAGTTGCCCGAGAAGATAATAAAGACTCCGAAGCAATTCAAAAATTAGCAGAACGGATTTCTGGACCAGAAGTTAAACAATTTTTAGAAGAAAACTACGATGAAACTGCTATCCCAGCATTTTAAATAAAATAGTAAAAGGCGGACCAATGGGTTCGCCTTTTGCTATTTTTAAATGGTGTAAAAAAGAACAAGTAGTATTAATAACAGTAATAGCAACAGCAGTGTTTGAGATTTTAACCATTGATAAAACGTCATACTTAAGCTTTCTGATGGAAGTGGCTTATCCTTCCACTCCTCCAAGTAATCCTCTTTGTTAAACATTTTGTTATTAAATCTTCGAAACCCAAAAACAATACCATCAAAAAATCCCCCTTTAACTGTGAAAAGGAACAAATAAATGATGGCATATATTGCGAAAATATAAAAGAACGCATTAATAAAGTGAAGAAAATCATATTTTGGTGCAAAAATAAAAAACATCAAGAAAATAAATAAAAGATTTACTAACAACATTAGCCATTTATTTTTATACATCAATCCATCACCTATTATTAGTAGTTTTAGCCATTATATCATTTTACCCAGTTTACCTGAATAAAACTAAACAAAAAAGAGGGGATACTATTTAAATATAATAAATAAAATATAAAAAGGAAAAATAATACTTTAAACATTTAAAATACCATAAATTTTTCCTGTTTTTCTTTTATTCTTTTGATTTTAACATATCATAATTTAATATATTACGAGTTATTTTAAAATTTATACTTTACAAGAATAATAATGATGCTATAATTATAAATATATTCTTTCATTGCCTTCTACTAAGGTAAATGTCAGAAAATTAAAAACAGAAAAATAAGGGGGTCTTTTTTTATGAAGTTCAAAAAATGGTCTTTACTATTAGCAGTATTGCTACTAGCAAGTACATTTTTAGCAGCTTGTGGCGGTTCTGATGAAGGATCAAAACAAGGTGGAGAATCTACAGAAAAAGATGTAGAACAAGTATTAAACTTTATTAATGGAGATACTATTCCATCAATGGACTCTGTATTAGCTACAGATGAATATGGTTTCCAATTCCTTGGATCAACTATGGAAGGTTTATACCGTTTAGATGAAAATGGAGAACCAACTCCAGGGATTGCAACAGATTTTGAAACAAGTGAAGACGGTCTTACTTGGACATTTACATTACGTCAAGATGCAAAATGGTCCAATGGTGACCCTGTAACAGCTAAAGACTTCGTATTTGCTTGGCAACGTGCAGTTAATCCAGATACTGGTTCTGAATACGGTCCATACATGATGAGCGGAGTAATTAAAAATGCAACAGCGGTAAGTAACGGAGAAGTTCCGGTAGAGGAGCTTGGAGTATCTGCTCCTGACGATTATACTTTAGTTGTTGAACTTGAAAACCCAACACCTTATTTCGAATCATTAACAACATTCGGTACATTCTTACCACAAAATCAAGCGTTTGTTGAAGCACAAGGTGACAAATATGCTACAAGCACAGACACATTGTTATTCAACGGACCATTTACATTAGAAAAATGGGAAAGCACAAGCAATAGCTGGGAACTTGTGAAAAACGAAAGCTATTGGGATGCTTCAACAGTTAAGTTAGACAAGATTACTTTTGAAGTAGTTAAAGAAGTTCAAACTGCTGTTGACTTATATGAAAAAGGTGAAGTTGACCGTACAGGCTTATCTTCAGACCTTGTAGACCTATACTCAACAGATGATGATTATGCGGTAACACCAGAAACATCTGTATTCTATTTGAAACTTAACCAAACAAGAAATGAAGCTCTTGCAAACGTAAATGTGCGTAAAGCAATTAGTAGAGCATTTGATAAACAAGCATTAGTTGATGAAATTTTAAACAACGGTTCAATCGTTGCTAACGGTCTTGTTCCAAAAGACTTTGTAACTGTACCTGCAACTGGTGAGGATTTCCGTGATGCTAGTGGAGATTTAGTAACATATGATGTAGCAGCTGCTCAAGAATTCTGGGCTAAAGGTTTAGAAGAATTAGGAGTAGACAGTGTTGAACTTGAATTCTTAGGTGGAGACACAGATACTTCTAAGATTATGAACGAATGGCTAGCAAATCAATTAGAACAAAATCTACCTGGTTTAACAGTTACATTAAAACAAGTTCCATTTGAACAACGTTTAGATTTAGATACAAATATGGATTATGATATTCAATTTGCTGGATGGGGTCCTGACTACCTTGATCCATATACATTCTTAAATCTTTGGTTAACAGATGGCGGTAACAACAAAATGGGCTATTCTAACAAAGAATATGATAAGTTAGTACAAGATACTGCAACAACACTTGCTACTGATAATGATGCTCGCTATGAAAACTTCTTAGCAGCTGAAAAATTATTATTCGAAGATGCAGCAATTGCTCCTGTATACCAAAGTGCAATGGCTCAATTAATTTCACCAAAAGTACAAGGTGTATTTGTAAATAAATTTGGTGCAACTTATGAATATAAATGGGCTTATGTTGGTTCTGAAGAATAAAACATTATAATCATTAAAAACATAGTTCGTGTGGGAAAGTAAGAGAGTGTATTGCTGCATTACGGCGTATGCTCTCTTTTCTCCTTGTTATTGAAATTTCTCACAATAATGAACATTTATATTATGTTCATAAATTAAAAAAATTTAGGAGGTGTAAGTATGGCTCGTTATATTCTACGTCGGGTTGGATATATGATAGTAACATTGTTTATAATTGCGACGGTTTCCTTCTTTTTAATGAAACTGTTACCCGGAAGTCCGCTACAAGCAGATGACAAATTAAGTGAAGAACAGAAAGCAATTGTATTAGAAAAATATGGATTAAATGATCCTGTGCCAGTCCAATATGTGCGATATGTTGGAGGACTTGTACAAGGAGATTTAGGAATTTCCTTTGCATTTGATAATACGCCTGTAACGAAAATATTAATGGATCGTCTTGGGCCATCAGCACTATTAGGTTTTCAAGCAATGGTTATCGGTACAATTTTAGGTATCATTCTAGGACTTATTGCAGCAATATTCCATAACGGTCCTCTTGATTACACCTCAACAATAATCGCTGTATTAGGAACATCCATCCCTTCCTTTGTATTTGCTGGACTATTGCAATACGTGTTTGCTGTTGAACTAGGGTGGTTCCCTGTTGCGTTATGGGGCGAATTTCAACATACCATACTACCAACCATTGCATTAGCTATTGGACCTTTAGCTACTGCTGCTCGTTTTACTAGAACAGAAATGATTGAAGTACTTGGTTCGAATTTTATTATTACTGCTCGGGCAAAAGGTATAAGTGAATCAGGAATTGTATTTAAACATGGATTACGAAATGCAATGATTCCATTAATTACCGTAATTGGTCCGATGGCAGTTGGACTTATGACCGGATCGATGGTTATTGAACAAATTTTCGCAATACCTGGTATTGGGGAGCAATTTGTTAAATCGGTAATGGTTAATGACTATCCAACTATTATGGGAACAACATTACTTTATGCTTTTGGATTTGTTGTAATCATCTTAATCGTCGACCTCCTTTATGGATTAATTGATCCTAGAATTAGAATTGCTGGAGGGAAAAGTTAATGGATAAAAATAATTTAAACGATCTATCAAAAGATTTATTTGTACCTCTAGAAAGCAAAGAAGATACTAGTGAGAAAATTTCAAGACCTAGTAGAACATTCATGCAGGATGCAAGAAGAACGCTATTTAAAAATAAACCTGCGGTAATCAGTATAGTTATCCTTATTATAGTTATTTTAATGAGTATTTTTGGTCCTTACATGAACCACTGGGGAGATAATGATCAAGAATTAGCTCGTGCAAAAATGCCTCCACGTATTCCAGTACTGGAGAAAGTTTCTTGGCTTGGTGTGGACGGTACATTAAGAGAAGAATTTAAGGGTAAAGATGTAGAGGATGCTACAAGAAAAGCAATCGCTCGTTTCGACAATGCAGAAGACTTTATTGATATTAAAGTTCTTAAAGAAGGCGACGGCAGCAGAAACTCTGCAGAAGTAAAAGCAATCTATCACATATATGAAGCACAAAATATGGAAGATACGTATTTCTGGTTAGGTTCCGATCCACTAGGTCGTGACCAATGGACACGTCTATGGTTAGGTACTCGTGTATCGCTTATTATTGCTTTCGTTGCAGCATTATTAGATATATTAATCGGGGTTACTTATGGTGGCGTTTCTGCTTTCTATGGTGGAAAAGTCGATAATATCATGCAACGTATTCTCGAAATTCTCGTAGGTATACCAAACCTTGTTATCATTCTATTGATGATGCTTGTCCTTCAACCGGGTATTGTATCCATTGTCATTGCCCTCTGTATTACTGGTTGGGTTGGTATGGCACGGATTGTACGTGGGGAAGTTTTGAAAATTAAGAGTCAAGAGTTCGTTTTAGCAGCAAGAACATTAGGTACTCCAAATGGTACGATTATTCGTAAGCATTTACTACCAAATATTAGTGGTATTATTATCGTTAATACAATGTTCTCCATTCCGAGTGCAGTATTCTTTGAAGCCTTCTTAAGCTTCATTGGTTTAGGTATTGTGCCACCGGATGCTTCATTAGGTTCGTTAATCAATAGTGGATTTGCTAATATTCGTCTATATCCATACTTATTAGTATTTCCAGCAGTATTGTTATCAGTTATCATGATTGCGTTCAATATTTTAGGTGATGGACTTCGTGACGCGTTCGATCCTAAAATGCATAAAAAATAAGGTAGGTGTCTTTAAATGAGTAAACTATTAGAAGTAAAAGATTTAAGAGTATCATTTAACACCTACAACGGTGAAGTACAAGCTGTTCGAGGTGTGAGCTTTGATCTAAACGAAGGAGAAACATTAGCAATCGTAGGGGAGTCTGGTTCCGGGAAATCCGTTACTTCTTCTGCACTAATGGGACTACTTCCTAAACCACAGAGTATTATTAAAAGTGGTGAAATCCTCTTTAAAGGGGAGGATTTAGTTAAAAAATCAGAAAAAGAAATGCAAAAGATTCGTGGAAAAGAAATCTCTATGGTATTCCAAGATCCAATGTCATCACTTAATCCGACAATGAAAATTGGTAATCAAATCATGGAAGGTTTGATTAAACACCAAAATATGGGTAAGGCAGAGGCGAAGAAAAAAGCTGTTGAACTATTAAAATTAGTTGGTATCCCATATCCAGAAGTGCGTGTTAATCAATTTCCACACCAATTTTCTGGTGGTATGCGTCAACGGGTAGTTATTGCCATTGCACTTGCTTGTAATCCAAAGCTATTAATTGCTGATGAACCAACAACTGCATTGGATGTTACAATTCAAGCGCAAATTTTAGAGCTAATGAAGGAAATTCAACAGAAAACGAAAAGTTCTATTATTTTTATTACCCATGATTTAGGTGTGGTAGCAAACGTAGCAGACCGTGTAGCAGTTATGTATGCAGGAAAAATCGTGGAAATAGGAACAGTAGATGATATTTTCTACAATCCTAAACATCCATATACTTGGGGATTATTAGGTTCTATGCCAACACTTGATAGTGAAGATGAAGAACTATATACCATTCCTGGTACACCGCCAGATATGTTAAATCCTCCAGTAGGAGATGCATTTGCTCCGAGAAATTCGTATGCATTAGAAATTGATACGGTTATGGAGCCACCAATGTTTAAAGTATCGGACACTCATTATGCAGCAACATGGCTACTACATGAGAATGCTCCAAAAGTGGAACCTCCTGAATCTGTAAAACGGAGAATAGAAGGATTCGCGAAAACGGGTGCAAAGGGCGGTGAAACAAAATGAATACAGAACAAAAACTTCTTGAAGTAATTGATTTGAAAAAGCATTTTTCTGCTGGGCGTAATAAAGTAATTAAGGCAGTAGACGGTGTTTCGTTTGATGTTTATAAAGGCGAAACCTTTGGTCTTGTAGGAGAGTCAGGTAGTGGTAAATCTACTACTGGTAGAACCATTATTCGCCTCTATGATGCAACAAGTGGAGAAGTTAAATATAATGGGGAAGACGTTCACGGGAAAAAGTCAAAAGCAGACCTATTGAAATTTAATCGAAAAATGCAAATGATTTTCCAAGATCCATCTTCTTCCTTAAACCCTCGGATGACTGTATTAGATATTATTGCCGAAGGATTAGATGTGCATCACTTAGTAAAAAATGAGAAAGAGAGAAAAGAACGTGTAGAACAATTGCTATTGGATGTTGGTTTAAACAAAGAGCATGCTACTCGTTTCCCTCATGAGTTTAGTGGTGGACAAAGACAACGGATTGGGATTGCAAGAGCACTTGCAGTAGATCCAGAATTTATTATTTGTGACGAGCCGATATCTGCTCTTGACGTATCAATCCAAGCACAAGTAGTAAATTTATTGAAGAAGCTTCAAAAAGAACGTGGCTTAACATATTTATTCATTGCTCATGACCTTTCCATGGTGAAATACATTAGTGATCGTATTGGCGTTATGCATTTAGGTAATTTGGTAGAGCTTGCGGATAGTGATGAATTATACCATAACCCAATTCATCCATATACAAAATCACTATTATCTGCTATTCCACTTCCAGATCCAGACTATGAGCGTTCACGTACACGTATTACGTATGATCCATCGGTACATGATACAAGTGAAGAACCTGAATTTAGAGAAATAAAACCAAGACACTGGGTTCGTTGTACAACAAAAGAATTTGAAAAGTACAAAAAAGAACTCGAAAATAAATAATAAAGTTCAAAATTTTAACCCCAATGAGGACTAGCTTATGCAAAAATAGTCCAATCATTGGGGTTTTTGTGATTAAATGACAATATCAACTTTGTTGTATGCTTTGCTCCAATCTTCTGAATGACCGCGTTACTAGTTTACCAACTGTTTTACCACTACTTATATAGCTCTTCCTCTGCGATAACCTGTAAATCATAAGAGTTAATGATGAAGAGTTGATAGTCGGTTGTTTCAGCGTATTGTGTTGCTAATTCTTTTAAGTATTTAGGCGAACCCGGATTCTCATCATCATAAATGAGTAGAAGCCCATCGGAATTCCGTAAGAAAAACTTATTTTTTTCAATAAATTGCCAAGGGCCCTCATATGGACGCTTCGTAAGACTTGTATGGAAATCCGCATTCATTAATATTTCTTCGTACGTTTCTTGCTTTGCCTCGTTCCAATTTTTCTCCTGATCAAGAAATGGCGTGATAATAGCATATTTTAATTGTGGGTATTCCATTTGCATGTCCATAATGACTTCTGCTGCCCATGTTTCTACTCCAAGTTGACCACTTAATATTATCCATTCCAAGCCTTCATCGATTTGCTTTAAAAGCTCTCGCTCGATCGCCTTTTTTATAATGGCGATTCCTGGATGTTTATTATCAAAAATACCAAGTTCGTGTTGTTTATAACCTGTAATAACTAATCGTTTAACCAATGTACTAACTCCTTAGGTAAAAATCTGCTATTACTAGCATAATGCAAAAATGATTAATTATCAGTATTATTTTCTACACAACTACATATATTGAGTTTTGATGTGAAACAATAAGAATAAATGAAGTAGTCTAAAAATAAGGTGTTTTTATTGTTTCCTATTGGGTAGAGACTGCAGAGTGAGATACACTTCGCTTTCCTGTGTGGGCGCGATTTCCCTCGGGAGTCTTTATGTATTCAGTCTGCTCGGCAGTGCATTCAAAATAGTTTCTCTAAAGTATTAAGTTACCCTTTAGTAAACAACAGAAAAAAGAAATCACAAGAAAGTGATAAAAAGTAATTGACAAGATGTATATACAAGTTTAAAATGAGAACGTATTCAAAATTTGTATATACAAGTTATAGGTTGTGCTGAACATAAATGAGAAAACTATAAAAATATAAAATGATTGGGGAGGAAATACGATGAGTAAATATACAGAACCAGCTAAACAGCTTTTAGAGAACATCGGTGGAAGCGATAACATTTCTGTTGTAACGCATTGTGCAACAAGAATGCGCTTTGTATTAAAGGAACCGAAAAATGCAAATGTAGAAGCAATTGAAGCGATTGGTCTTGTAAAGGGTACATTTACGCAAGCAGGACAATTCCAAGTAATTATCGGGAATGAAGTATCTTCTTTTTATAATGAATTTATTAAGCTAGCAGGCGTTAGTGATACATCGAAAGACGAAGTGAAGCAAGCGGCTAAACAAAACATGAATTTCTTACAACGATTAATTTCGCACTTAGCAGATATATTTACACCGCTCATTCCAGCAATCGTAGTAGGGGGATTAATTTTAGGCTTCCGAAATATTTTAGGGGACATCAAATTACTAGAGGATGGAACGAAGTCTATTATTGAGGTATCTCAATTTTGGGCAGGGGTTCATTCCTTCCTTTGGTTAATTGGTGAAGCGATATTCCACTTCTTACCTGTAGGTATTACATGGGCAGTTGCTAGAAAAATGGGAGCAACACCAATTTTAGGAATTGTTTTAGGGATTACCCTAGTATCACCACAGTTGCTTAATGCATACTCCGTAGCAGGAGCTGATGAGATTCCTGTTTGGGACTTCGGTTTTGCACAAGTAGAAATGATTGGTTATCAAGCACAAGTAATTCCAGCAATTTTAGCAGGGTTATTATTCTCTTGGTTAGAATTAAATCTTCGTAAAATCGTTCCAAACTCTATTTCAATGATTGTCGTCCCGTTCTTTTCTTTAGTACCTACTGTGTTAATTGCACATACTGTACTTGGACCTATCGGTTGGCAAATCGGTTCATTTGTATCTGATGTTGTTTATTCAGGATTATCTTCTGCCTTTGGATGGTTATTTGCAGCAATATTTGGATTCGTTTACGCGCCATTAGTTATTACTGGATTACATCATATGACGAATGCCATTGATTTACAATTAATGAGTGAATTAGGTGGAACGAATCTATGGCCAATGATTGCATTATCGAATATTGCCCAAGGATCTGCAGTACTTGCGATGATTTTTATCAATAGAAAAAATGAACAAGAAAAACAAGTATCCATTCCAGCTACCATTTCTTGTTACTTAGGGGTAACGGAGCCAGCAATGTTTGGTATTAACTTAAAATATGGTTATCCGTTTTTAGCAGCAATGATTGGTTCAGCTATTGCAGCTGTAATCTCCGTTGGAAGTAATGTAATGGCGAACTCCATTGGGGTTGGTGGATTACCTGGTATCCTATCAATACAACCAAAACATATGTGGATGTTTGCACTCGCTATGTTAGTAGCAATCGTAATTCCATTTATATTAACGTTAATTTTTGCAAAAGCAAATGTTGGTAAAATTTCATTGAAAAAAGCAAAATGATATGGATCAATAATTAAATAAAGAAATAAAAGGGGGACTGAAATATGTTCCCTTTTACTATTAAATATAGGAACATTTTGTGAAAATAAACAGAGAATAAACATAAGTATAAACCTGCAAAGGTATGCGATGTGCAGCTATTATTACGAATAATTTAATTAGACCTTAAAAACGGCAACTTTGTATATTCAAAAATAGGTAGGTGTAATAAATGGAGCAATATTGGTGGAAGAAATCAGTCGTATATCAAATTTATCCAAAGAGTTTCAAAGATACAACAGGAAGCGGAACGGGAGATATTCAAGGAATCATCAGCAAATTAGATTATTTAAAACAACTAGGGGTGGATGTATTATGGCTTACTCCGATTTATCAGTCTCCGCAACGGGATAATGGTTACGATATTAGTGATTATTATAAAATTTATGAACCATACGGATCAATGGAAGATTTTGATCAACTGCTTAAAGAAGTTCATCTGCGAGGTATGAAATTAATTATGGACATTGTAGTAAACCATACTTCTACTGAACATCAATGGTTCAAAGAAGCAGCATCCTCTAAAGAAAATCGATATCGCGATTTTTATATTTGGAAAGACGGGAAAGCTGGAGAGAAACCAAATAATTGGCAATCAAAATTTGGTGGATCAGCCTGGGAATATGACGAAAAAACAGAACAATATTATTTACACTTATTTGATGTGACGCAAGCAGATTTAAATTGGGAAAATATTTCTGTGAGGAGATCTGTTTATGAGATGATGAACAGCTGGTTAAATAAAGGTGTCGATGGTTTCCGTCTAGATGTTATCAATCTTATTTCGAAAGATCAGCGCTTCTTAGATGATGATGGAACAGATGCAACGAAGGATGGTCGGAAATTTTACACAGATGGTCCTCGCGTTCATGAATATTTGCAGGAAATGAATCAAGAGGTTTTTTCAAACAAGCAAATTATGACCGTTGGAGAAATGTCCTCTACCTCCATTGAAAATTGTATTAAATATACAAATCCGTCTCGTAAAGAGCTAGATATGGTATTTAGCTTTCATCATTTAAAAGTAGATTATCCGAATGGAGAAAAATGGGTACGAGCAGACTTTGATTTTATTAAATTAAAGCAAATTTTATCACAATGGCAAGTTGAAATGGGCAAGGGTGGAGGATGGAATGCACTATTTTGGTGTAACCATGATCAGCCTCGAGTAGTATCCCGTTTTGGTAATGAAGGAAAATATCATCGAGAATCTGCTAAGATGCTTGCAACGACGATTCATATGATGCAAGGAACTCCTTATATTTATCAAGGCGAGGAATTTGGCATGACAAACCCAAATTTTGATACGATTAACGATTACCGTGACGTAGAATCGTTAAATATTTATCAAATACTTAAGGAAAGTGGTAAGTCAGAGGAAGAAATCATTACTATTTTAAAACAAAAATCACGCGACAATTCGCGAACACCGGTACAATGGGACGATACCATTAATGCGGGATTTACCACTGGAACACCATGGATACCAACTGCGAAAAATTATAAAACTATTAATGCTAAAAGTGCATTGGCCGATAAGGAATCTATTTTTTATCATTATCAAAAGCTTATACAATTAAGAAAAAACTACGATATTATTACAACTGGGGCTTATGAGTTGCTATTACCAGAGCATGATGCTATCTTTGCTTATATACGCAGTACGGATAAAGAGAAGCTGTTAGTAGTAAATAATTTCTATGAACAAGAAGTAGAATTTCAGCTACCAGCAGAATCCAATTTTTCGGGTTATGAAAGTGAAGTTTTAATTTCAAATTACAAGGACGTGGCAATGGATTATTCAAAAATCCACTTACGCCCATATGAATCCATTGTATACTATTTAAAAAGCAGCAATTAATAAATACGAGAGAGTAATGAATCGGAGAACAATATGAGTGAGCAACGGATGAATACTAGTAGTTGGGGATACGTATGATAAATAAGTATTTAACAATATATAATGATATAGTAAATCGAATGGAGCAAGGGGAATTTCCAACAAATTCCCTCATTCCTTCTGAAAATGAATTAAAGGATTATTATGATACTTCTCGGGAAACGATTCGAAAGGCATTAAATTTACTAGCACAAAATGGTTATATCCAAAAGGTAAGAGGGAAGGGATCTGTCGTCATTCGGTCGAATAAATTTGACTTCCCAATTTCCGGCCTTGTAAGCTTTAAAGAGCTTGCATCCAAAATGGGAGCATCAGCAAATACAATTGTCCACGAATTATCGTTACAGAAACCGGATACGTACATTAGACAGCAGCTCAATATAAATTCGAAAAATTACGTATGGAAAATATCTCGAATCCGCGAAATTAATGGAGAAAAGATTATTCTAGATAAAGATTATTTACTTCAAGAGGTTGTTCCGGAAATAACAAAGGAAATATGTGAAAACTCTATCTATGATTATTTAGAAAATACTTTAGAGCTTTCGATTAGCTTTGCTAAAAAAGAAATAATTGTGACAGAACCAACTGAGGAGGACCGCTTACTCCTTGATTTGGAGGGGTTTCATAGTATTGTAATCATTAAAAATTACGTTTATTTAAATGATGCCCGACTATTCCAATACACAGAATCACGACATCGACCAGATAAATTCCGTTTCGTAGATTTTGCAAGAAGAAATCACCTATAATTTTTTCATATAAGAAGGAGGACATTATGAAGATTATTGCGAGCCAACCATATTGGAAGGTTCTAAGAGAAGTCGACACAATGGAACTTGTACAAAAATATATTGAACAAGAACGCCACCTCCTCTTATATGGAGATAAAATTGTCACTCACCATCGAGAATTCCCGCTAGAAAATGTCCACGATATTTCCTTTCGAGCATTCGGTGTGGGAGGTGGGACACTTTATTTACATACAAATACCGGACTTTACTCCTATCAAGTAAAAACATCCCCAGAAAATTTTATTAATGCGTATTTATCTATAAAATAAAAAGGAAATCAAATCATTGATCTCCTTTGGCACGTTATTAATGCTCTCGCAAATTAACTAATTGCACCTCGAACTCATTTTGTGGTTCATCTAAATAATAGATACGTGCGGTCTCTGATTGATTATTTACCTGTTGGATAAAAATTCTTTTTCCATTATAAGTGACATTATGCATAGCTGCCGATGAAGCTATTTCCTCAGCCCGTAGTCTATTCACTGGCGCACCTCCGAACGATAAAAATCAGATATACATATGAATCATGGCCCCTCTTCAGTTAAACCGGCTAAATCAACCTCTTGTTTATTATGCATTTCATCCAGGGGATAGACAACAGCTATATTACTATCTTCCTGTACGGATTGAATGTACACAGGGATGCCTCTATAGCTGACATTAATCATGGTAGGTGAATTTACTATTTCTTTTGCGCGCATGAAATCCATTCAATTCCCCCCTGCTTACTCACGATTTGTTTCTACTCGATTTTTAAATGCTTCTTGTGTAACAATAAGTTCCTCGTCCTCAATCGCTTCTTTTGAATGCTTTTCCGTTAAACTATCCGCAGGAAAATTACCAGGATGTCCTTTTTTCTTATGGTTAAATGCTTTTCCTCGAGCCATTAATATTCTCCTTTCCATTCTTTTATTTACAAGAAGGTAATAAAACAATCATACATACTATCAGCATTGTTGCCTTTAATTATGCAAAAAAATAAAAAGCAAACAATAACAAAAAAAGCAAACATACCCTTATTGGTAAATTTGCTTTTAAGTGAAAAACTTTATAATAGGAGACCGTATTTCTTTTTGAATCGTGATAAAATTTTGATCCAGCTTTTTGCAAAAACTATTAGGAAAAATGCATTGGAAAGAGCATGTGCTAAATCAAAAAGAAAACTGGCACTATAATAGGCAATAATTTCTGACCAATGAAAATCTTGAATAATCCCGATTACAAACCAAAGATTCATTATCCAGCCGAATAGAAAACCACAAAGAATCCCGAAAATGGTTCGCCCAATGGTATGTTTCATAAACCAAGTGTTTTTTAGGAGACCGCTAGCTAAGCCAATCATTCCCCAAGCATACATTTGCCAAGGTGTCCATGGACCCTGTCCGAGGAATAAATTCGAAACGATAGCAGCTAATGCTCCAACAACAAATCCACTCTCTGCTCCAAATACTGACCCAGCTATAATGATGACAAAGGTTGTTGGCTGAATACTTGGTAGGGAAGCGAAGGGAATGCGACTAACCGCTGCTAGTGCGGCAAGTATCGCAAGCATAACAAGCTCTCTTCCTGTGACCTTTTTCCATTCAAACCGGAGGAAGAACGGGAAAAAGGAGCCAATCATAAAAATAACACTAGCAAATAAATAATGTTCGGTAGTTAACAGCGGAATAAAAAGGAGCAGCACTGTTAAAATAAGAACCACAAGAAAAATATAAAAACGGGCAGAATATTTTTTCATTATTTTTCGCTGTCCTCTCCAATAATCTCCCAACGCTGCCTCGCCTCCTCAGCTGTTACAACCTCAGGCACCTGACTACCCCTAGTGATTCGGTTGATAACTGTTGTATAGAAGGTATTTCCTTTAAAAAAATCGTTTGTGCGAGCAGTAGAAGCAATTTCCCCCTGGAACATCATCGCACAGCGGTCAGTATAGAGAGCGGCAAATTCCATATCATGTGTGACCATTACAATTGTGACACCGAGTGCTTTTACTTTCATTAATAATTGACCAAGCTCTTTCTTCATTTCCGGATCGAGACCTTTCGTTGGTTCATCGAGTAGAAGGATTTTTGGAGACGATAGTAATAAGCTTACAATGGCAATTTTTTGTAATTCTCCACCACTGACGTCATAAGGGTGGCGATCTAATAACGTTTCAAGTTGGAAAATAGAAAGGAGCAGCTGTAATTTTTCTCCCCCATCTGATAACGAAAGTCTTTTCTTTACTTCCTCTAACTCTTTACGAATTGTATCATGAACAAATAAAAGCTTTGGGTTTTGTGGTAAATAAACAATATCTAATGGAAGTGGTCCTTTTATTTTTTTTCCATTCCATTTAATCGAACCTTTTTGAGGAGTGGCTAATCCTGCCATCAACTTCAATAAGGTAGATTTCCCTGTACCATTCGCCCCGACAATTGCCAGCCATTCTCCTTCATAAACGGTAAGGCTAAGGGAGTTTACTATATTTCCCCCTTTTTTATCGTAGTGGAAGTCAATATTTTTCAAGGAAAATATTGACTTATTCTCAGTTACAAGAGCATTGTTGCGTGCTACAGCCTTCGGATTGATGGCTAGCGTATTTACCCACCTTCGTCCTTCTTTAACCGTTAACGGGATGTTTTGTCCGTTTTTCGTATGCTCTAAATATAGTAATGCCGGGGATGGTAAATAAGAAGTTTTAGCAAGCATCTTCTTCTTCCAAAGCTGTTGGATAACCTCACGTGGCTTACCATCAGTCAAAACTGTGCCATTTTCCATAAATAGGACTCGATCACAAAGAGGAAATACGTCTTCTAACCGATGCTCTACCATCATAATTGTAATGCCAAATTCTTGATTCATTTGCTTGATCATCTGGAGAAAATCTTTTGCGGCTACCGGATCAAGCTGTGCTGTTGGCTCATCAAGGAGAAGAACAGATGGTTCCATTAAGAGTACAGCTGCTAAATTTACAATTTGCTTTTGCCCTCCAGAAAGCAAGTGAACCTTGTGATCTAGTAAATGATGGATTCCAAAGAAATGCACCATTTCTGCGACTCTTTTCCGCATTTGTTCGGAATCCATTCCAATGTTTTCTAAACCAAAGATAAGCTCTTCTAATACTCGATCCATTACTAATTGATTTTCAGGATCCTGGAACACCATTCCGATTTCTTTGGATAGGAGATGCGCATCTATTGTCTCCAGCTTTTCTCCTTTGTAATGAATAATCCCTTGTTTGTCTCCATAAGGGGCAATTTCTTTTTTTAGTAAGCGCAAAAGTGTAGATTTTCCACTACCAGAAGGACCACATAAAACGACAAATTCCCCTTGTGCAATGGAAAGGGAAACATCAGAAATTGCCGGTTTTTCTTCGTCAGGATAGGTGAAGCTTAAATTTTTTGTTTCCAAGAATGCCATAATAATTGCTCCCTTATTTCCATAATTAGTGGGTAACCAATAAGAACGATATATAGGAAAAAGAATGTCCATTCCCTACCATAAAGGAATATTGGTTCAAGAATTGGTGTTAGTGCTAATACACCGTCTCCTAACCACCAGCCAAAAAGGCAAAGAATCGTGAGTATAAGCAAGAAAATAATCGATATACCATCGATAAGTTTCATTTTATAAGGGATATAGCGGCTTCTCTTTTGTAAACCATATCCTCTAGCGGCCATTGAATCTGCTGTTTGGATTCCTTCCTCCAATGACCACGTTAATAAAATCTGAAGAAGCAATAATCCATTTTTTATTCGTTGTCGAAAGCGACCATCATGGGTAGATAATCCACGAGATTTTTGGACGGTAATTATTTCGTTTAGCCGTCTCCGCAATAACGGGATAAATCTCATAGAAAGCATAATAAGCAGTGACCATTGTGGAAAACCTCTGGAAAATAAAAATAAAAACTTATCTGCAGTAATAACAAGATTAAATGACATAAACAATAAAAGCATGGCAAGCAAGGATAACGAATGAATCCAGCCTTGCATAATTGCTTCTAAAGTAATTGGATTATTGAATAGGTAAAACAAAAGATGATTCCCACGGTGGTTAATTAAAGGAGTAATAATGAAAAAAAGGATAGGAAGAATCATGAACATTTTCCCCCAGCCTCTTAATAAACGCCATCGGTCTAAAGCCCAATGGAAACAAAGCAGTAGGATAATAGTAAACACTAAAAAGAATGGGTGCTGGTAAAGCATGAGAGTGGTAAAAGCGGCGATAAAATAAATTAGGCAAACTAAGGGGTGAAGAGATCGGAAGCCGCGCTTCATCATTTTAGTAACCTCTCTCGTTCGATATTCTTTTCGTTTCGGATATATATTAACGGTTGCATCCTATTTTCCCCTTTGATTGCCTATTTGTTTCCTTTATTCTTTTATTCCTCGGTATAATCTGTCGTATACACCCATTCAATCGTATCCCCATTAGAAACAGATTCGGAACCGGAGCTTCGGCTGATAAGTACGCCATTCTTTTTTACTGTCCAGCCGCTTAAAGGACCATGATCAAATTCATATAGGTTATTTATCGATTCCACATAGGTGGTTGCTCCAGAACCAGTAATACTATATTGAATCTTCTTCGCTTTCAGTAGTTTTATTGTAGCACTAATTACTGTTTCATTAGATGTAATCGTGACTGGTATGTTAGCTAATATTGGCTGATTTAGCCCTTGAATGGAAACAATCACCTCATTTACTGGCTCTGGTGCAGGAGCGGGATCTTGTTTTTCTTCCTTTGGATTTTCTGGTTTCTCCTCTTTTTGCTTTTCGCTCGTATCAACAGCTGTTTCCAATTTTTCATCATCGCTATTGGCATTTGCTGTTTCATTCGTATCATAGGACACTGGAGGAGCTTTTTCCACATTACTTGAACTTTCGTCTGCGGATTCTTCAGAACTCTTTTCTTGACTCTTCACAGATTCCTTTTGCGCATCACCCGTAGGTTGTTCACCTTCTTGCTGCTCGGAAGCTGTTTCATTAATAGGTGTGACACTATTCTCTGGAAGCACGGAATCTTTTTCACAACCGACCATCCATAAAAGTAAACATAAGGAAAGAGTAATTAGTAAGCCCTTTTTGATAAAATATCGCAATGCTTCCTCTCCTTTTCTTCATTTTCTTGCAGCAAATAATTATTATTTATAAAAGGAAGAGGCTACAGAGTTCTGCAGCCAATCCATCCCTTATTTCTTTGAATTCGATATGCCTCGGTTAGTATATAAATAAATGCTTGTTAGGAAGATTAAAAGGATGCCATAGGTAAAAAGCTGATAGCTATTAGTTGCTGTATTTGGCAATAATTTTCCCTCGTCTTCAACTATTGCATTTTCTTCTGTCTTCGATTTATTTGAAATAATTTCATCCTCACTAACTGGTTGTAAATTATTTGTATCAACAAACTGATAAATGGAACCTTCCCCATTTGCGTATTTTTGATAGGCGGCTAATGAGAGTAATGCTTGGGTAGTGGAAATTCCATTTGCTTCATCATCCGTTAGTAAATGGGTAAATCCCCCATCCTTCTGTTGGAAGGCTAATAATCGTTCGACTAAATTTCCATTCTCTTTTGTAAAGGAATCACTCGTTGGATCGAGAGAAGCAGCTGTCAATCCAACAATAACTTGAGCAATGGACTCACTTGCTTCTCCACCGTTAAAGGTATCAATAAATCCGCCGCTAGCCGCTTGTTGTTTGGATAGCCAATCCGCAGCTTTTCTGATTGCACTCTGTACATTTTCCTGCTCTTGGTAAGGTGCGAGTGCGGCAATTGCCATCCCTGTTATATCCGCGCTTGCAGTATTGCCAAATAGCGACCATCCACCATCAGCAAGCTGATGATTTAAAATCGTTTCGATTAGGCTTTCTCTCGTCCATTTGGCATTATTAGCAACCGTATAGGAACCACTATCAAGTGTAAGTAAACCGATAATTGGTCCGTTATTTCCTTGGTTCGTCATTCTTTCATGATTGGTTAAAGCCTCAATTAAATTGTATCCAGCAATATCGGTAGCATCTTTACCAGCAGCAGTTAAGGTGAAAATAACCTTTTCCAGCTCTGTTACATTGCGAAATTCCCCTTTATTTGTTGCAACTTGGTTTAATATTTTCTCTATATAAGTAGATGGTATTTCCTTATTTAATGCTTTCAGTGCAATCACGCTGTACCAATCAGTCACTTGATTATCCGATAAATATTGTGTTGCTTTTTCGATGGAGGTAGCTAGCTCTTCCATTCCTATTGGATTGTTTTCCTGCTGTCCGTCCTCTGGATTTGCTGGTTCTTCATTTCCTTCACCAGGATTGCTTGGCTCCTCACCCCCTGGTTCTCCTGGTTTAGCTGGATTCGGTTGCGGTTCCCCCGTTAATGATTCAGCACGTAATTGGAGGTGGTCTCCTTCTTGTAAGGAATAGTCGACTAAACCAGTCATCATATATTCATCATTCATATATGCGCCCCAATAGGCATTGTCATCAAGTAAGTTATTCATATCGTTCAAATAAGTTAACCATTCGGAATCAACGGTTACGTCTAGCGTTAAACCATTTTGCTGGGCTGCTTGAACAAGTGCATCATAAGCAGTCCCGCCATGGACTACGGACACATTTGTTTCTGGAATGATTTCTTCATTTGCAAGTCCGCGAGCAGATACGGTGACATTAACAGTTTCTGGTGGCCATGTGGTTATTTTAAATAATAGATTGTCACCATGGTGAACGGTGTAGGCAGATATTCCTGTACTTGCCTCTGCACCGTTAGTAAAGAAGCCCCAATAATCATATCCTTGTGGAGCTAATTCTCCAATACTAATAATATACGCTCCAAACTCTGGGTGCTCATCATATTCGAAGGCAATATTATTACTTTCTGTTACTTGCCGTAGGACATCAAAAGCAGTATCCCCTTCCTCGAAAGCAATTGCAGTAGTTGGCAATATGGATTCATTTGTATAGGAATCCACAATCGTCACGGTTACCCCATTCGTAAGTGTTTCTGCTGCAGCCTGCTGCATGAAAAAAAGGCTACTTTGAGCAAACAATAATATGGCGGTAATTAAAATTAACGTGGTTTGTTTAAAGCCTTTTCTAAATAACATTTTTTTCCTCCTTTATGATGAATTTTTGCCAAAAAAAAACATCCCATGGAGGAGATGTATATGCACCAATTGTTCGTTACGTAATCGTCATTGTTCGTTGCAGACACACCCCCTATCCACCGTAGGGTTTCGGCGTTCGATAACAGGCAGGTCTCCTGGCTCATGATCATCATTCACTATTTCCTTCCCATCCATTGGACAGTGGTTTGCAATAGAGAACTCTCATTTACAGTGGCGGGACCGCGTCGGATTCACACCGACTTCCCTTTTAATGATTCCATATAGAATCAACCTGAATCACCATATTTAATTTGAACTCTAATTAAATGATAATCGATAGATAGGTAGTTTTCAAGAAAAAGGATAGGTTGGTAATATGTTTAATTTGGTTATCTATAAAGAAGAAAATAATAATAAAAAATATTTATATTACACAGAAATTTTAGTATAGTTTTATAAAAAGGTTGTTTTTATAATAGTAGAGGGGTGGACAGTGTGAAAAAAGCATTACTTGCTATTGTAATAGGTATTGGTTCCGTTATCATCATTCTTGGTATTTTTTTAATTGTATCGATATTTGCCTTTGGAAGCTATCACACATCTAGCTCCCAAGTAGTAATTGGTGATATTGCTGAAAATCGAATGAACTTTTCGATAAATGCTTCGACAAAAGAAAATACTGAGAAGATTGTCATGCTTAACAAAAATAATAAAATCACCTTTCGCAACTTATCTCCTGGGGCGAAAATTAATGTAATTATTACGGATTCTAATGATGATGTCGTCTTTACGAAAAAAATTGAGCAAAATAGTACGTATTCCTTCAGCTCCGTTTCTGGTGAAGGCAATATGGAATTGGAATTTTATAAAGGTAGCTATAAAGGAGAAATCGAAATTGAGGAGGAATAAGAAAGCGGGCTGACCAGCAGTATTCTACCATGGTCAGTCCGCTTTATTTACTTACCTTTTAGTTGATAACAGCGGTATTTTGGCGTAATAATTTAAATCAAGAATTTTTGCGGAGTAATAAAATTTACTGTTCACGATGGCAGCCATTTGGCCAATATATTGTTTATCAACGGTTACCCCTTTATTAGGAAAAAACTGGTGGGTTACTGCATTATATTTTCCTTTATCGGTAATAAAGCTTTTGTTTTGAAAAATCACGAGTGGTTTAGCATCGGAAAATACATCTCTTCCCATTAACAACCTCGAGTCATACGATAATCCAAGCAAATTGGATAGAGTAGGAATGATGTCTAAGCTTGATGTCGGAGCTGAAACGGTAGTCGGCTCCATATTTTTTGAATACAAAATGAAACTACTTTTATATAGCTCAAAATTATCCTCCACAGCATGTCCAGCTAGTTCATCGATTGCCTTTTTTTCAAGCCCATATGGATAATGATCGGGACTAATAGCAATCAATGTCCTGTCGGCAATTCCTGCTTTCTCTAAGCTTTCTAATAGAAATTTTAATGCCCGATCTAATTCGATTTGGGTAGCCAAATATGCTTTTGCTTGATCTGAGTATGGGAGATTTTCGACCGATTTTTTATTTTTATGGGCAATATAGTTCCCGGAAAAGCTATATTGCATATGTCCGCTTACCGTCATGTAATATGCATGGAAAGGCTGCTCATTGATATATTCTGGAATGGTTATTTTCATCATTTCAACATCTGATTCCGGCCAAGTATCCTTAAGTTCTAATCCATTACCAACTGCTTTATAGGTGTAACCCATATTTGGGTGAGAAACGTCTCGACGATAATAGTCGAATGTATGATCATGGTAGGCTACCGTTTTATAACCTAACTTTCTCAATTGATTGCCCATCACGAATGGAAGGGAGTTGTTAGCGGAGCGATAAAAGCTCCATACTCCACCTTTTGGAATTAATCCAGTCGTCGCAACATATTCCCCGTCGGATGTACTAACACCCCAAATCGGATTATAAAAATTGGTAAATTGATACCCGTTATGTGTCATTTGATAAAGGGTTGGTGTCAGCTCTTTATCTATTGCATAAGGTGAAAAAGCTTCCGCAGTAATGAAAATGAGATTATAGTCCTTGAACTTCCCAGTAAATGCATTCTTATTTGTTGGCGGGACGGTGGAAAAGTATTGATGAAGTTCTTTTACTTTATCGTTTTTTTCCTGAGCAATTAACGAATCGAAATTAATTGGTAGTATTTGTGCTTCCACCTTTGTCTCGCCATTCGTATCATTTTCTTGTGGCTTTTGAGTCTTAGAGGAATCAACATCTGGATACATTGGTGCAGCTTCTGTGATGCTAGGCGACCAATCTGTAAACTGTCTTTGTAGGTCTAAGCGCATCGTCGTCAATAAGCCAAGCTTTTGTACCGATAGAACAGGAGCGGTACTTTTATAATATAAATCATATGCGGTGTTATTTGATTGATCGGTATGATCAATAATATAGATGCTTGCGATGTTGAAAAGAAAGCAATATGCAATCGTCGTATATAGTGATTGCAACGGTAGTTTTTCGAAGGAAAATATCCTTTTCCCTATGAAGAAAATAAGGATTGCTGGCAGGAATAATAGGATAATCCAGAGCAAATTATTAGCTGTAAGCCAAGCGATATCCTTCCAAAATTCCGTTATTTGTGTCATGTTTCCGACAGAAAACAAAGTATAAAAGGTTTTGAAAAACTTGAAATAAATGAACTGACTGGAGTAAAGCAAAGCAGTAGTCGAAAGTAAAAAAACGGATAGCGCAAAATTGATTTTCACTGTCGAAATTCTACTGATAAAATAAAACAGCAGCGAATAGGAGCAAATAAATAAAAAGGAAAGGAAAGTATCAAGTGAGAATATGGTCCCTTTCGTCACGATTTTTAGAAGTATATCCATGCTCATTAGGGATATTATGTAATATAGGAGCAAATAGTTAGAGTTACTCTGTCCGTGCATGTAAATCACCTCATATCCATTGGTAGTATTTTACAGTAGACCGATAATATGGAAAAAATTAATTTTGTTGATATTTATAGTATGTCCGCATTCCGCATGAACAACCGTTGATAAAATTGGTAATCATGAAATATGAATAATATTGAAAGTTCACTGCTACTCTTTAACAAAAATGTACCACTTGATATTTTCCCGCATTTCATATACTATTTATTTATAAGCTACGTTGTACGTAATGTTAATAAGTTTTTCACCTATTTATTTAATCGGGAGTTTTTAGAGATGTAGCGGAAATGACAAGCCTCTGTCTACAGGACTTGGGGGACATGCAGGAACGCTGCTGCAAACACCCACTTTTAGGAGTGGTGGTTTTAAAACTTCATTATCTGTATACGGCAAATGTGGCTATTTCTTTGACATTGAAGACCAGTTTCGAATAAGAGACTGGTCTTTTTATTTGACTGTTTTCTAAAGGATTGTTGTTATTTCACGAGATAGTGAGCTTAGCAGACTAATGTATTTTTTTAAGAAAACATTCAATAAAAAAGAACAGCTCTAATGGGAGCTGCTCTTCTGGAGCTGTTTTAGACAAGAAACATAGCGGCAATTGTCGTAACCATTAATCCAATGATAACAGGAATCAAATTTTTTCTAGCTAATTCAAACGGATCTACATTACAAATTGCTGCAGCTGGGATGAGTGCCCATGGAATTAATGTACCACCCCCGACCCAAATAGCAGAAATTTGACCAAGTGCAGTAAAGGTCGCTGCCCCGTCCCCCATTGCCGTGGAAAATAGGTTTGCGATGGAACCGGCAAGTGATATTCCAGAAAATCCGGATCCGTCTAATCCAGTAATAGCTCCTACAATCGTTAACGTTACCGCACCAACCTCACTTGTTAAAGGGACAATGGATGCTAAAGCGACTCCGAGATCGTTGACAATACCATTGGATTTATCCGGCAAGAAATCCCCTATAATCGTTCCAAATCCTGCATCACCTAAATAGAAAAAAGCAGCAATTGGGATGACCGGGCCGAATACTTTGAACCCAAATTGGAATCCGTCAATAATTCGCTTCGTTGTTTTATTTAAGCCCGCTAATTTGAATCCTGTAAGATTGATTAATAGAAAAATCAAAATAGCAGTACCACCAACTAATGCAGTAGCATCTCCACCTTGTAGATGAAATACAAACATAGCGATGACATTTAATAAAAATAAAATCGGAATCACGATAGCGAATATTCTTTTTTGCGTAGTTGTTAATACATTTACAACTTCCACTTTTTCAACTGCACCTGAATAGGTTTTGACATTATCTAATTTTCCTTTTTTCATATCACCTTTTAAAAATAGAAAAGCAGTAAAGGTTGTAACAGCACCCATAATGATAACAAGCGGTATACTTGCTTGAATAACATCTCCGACTGGTAATCCAGCGGCATCAGCAGTTAATTTTGGGGCTGCTTGAATAATGTAATCACCCGACAGTGCAATGCCGTGCCCAAATAAATTCATTGCAATAGCAACCCCAATTGCCGGGAGGCCAGCACGAATCGCAACAGGCAGTAATACAGCACCAAGCAATGCGACAGCTGGCGATGGCCAGAAGAAAAAGGAAATTACCATCATTAAAATTCCAATCGTCCAATAAGCCAGTGCCGGTGTTCGAATAATTTTCCCAAACGGTGCAATCATGACATCATTAATCCCCGTTTGCGTTAACGTTTTACTCATCGCAACAATTAACGAGATAATAAGTATGGTAGGTAATAGCTCCGTTATGGCATATAAGAAGCTAGAAAAAATACTCATAATCGAATCTGTCAGGGAGCCAGTTGCGATAATAGCGATAAAGAATATCCCGACAATACATAGAATAGTAGTATCTAAACGGCAAACCATAAAGCCGATAATGAGGAGAATGAAAAGTAAGTAAACCCAGTGAATCAATGCTAATTCAATTCCCATAAAAAAATCTCCCTTCCTAAATGGAGTTAAAGTAAATCTGGGCTTTTTTACATCATATGATGGCGGTGGAGAATGGTGAGTGAGGGTGTTGAGGAAGAATAAGTTTTTAAATGAATAACTTTTTTAAATGAATATCTATAGGATCCTTTGAAAAATAAAGAACGGGAGAGAGAGTATGACAGATAGTGTATTATTAGCTCTTGGATTAACCTTGTTTGCTGGCCTGGCAACAGGTATTGGTAGCTTACTGGCTTTTTTTACCTCTACAACGAATACGAAATTTCTTTCGTTTGCATTAGGATTTTCTGCAGGTGTTATGATATATGTTTCGATGATTGAAATTTTTGTAAAAGCACAAGATTCGCTTGTTTCTGCGTTGGGGTCACCTTTTGGAAATTGGATAACCGTTATTAGCTTCTTTGTGGGAATGATCCTCATAGCCTTAATTGATAAGTTTATACCGAAACAAAGTAATCCCCATGAAGTGAAGAAAGTAGAAGATATGAATCAGGCGGAATCATTAATTAATGACCCTAGTCTTTTAAAAATGGGAACGTTTGCCGCCCTTGCTATCGGGATTCATAATTTCCCTGAAGGAATTGCCACCTTCGCCTCAACCCTCCAAGATCCTGGCTTAGGAATAGCGATAGCGGTTGCCATTGCGATTCATAATATTCCAGAAGGTATTGCAGTTAGTGTTCCTGTTTATTTTGCGACTGGTAGTAAACGAAAGGCATTTAAACTTTCTTTCTTATCCGGACTATCGGAACCTATTGGAGCAATCGCAGCCTATCTTTTGTTAATGCCAATTTTAAATGATGTCATGTTTGGGATTATTTTTGCCGGAGTTGCCGGTATTATGGTTTTTATCTCATTAGATGAGTTGCTGCCAGCAGCCAAAAAATACGATGAAGCGCATACCTCTATTTACGGATTAATTGGTGGAATGGCAGTAATGGCTGTAAGTTTACTGCTGTTTTTGTAGTCCTTAAAAAATTATTTATTATAAAGCAAAAAAAGCCTGCAATGAACATATTTCATTACAGGCTTTTCGTATAAGCTGCGTTCTTTTATTAATCCTCATTCGTCCATTTTAAAACATTAAGTAATCTAAAGAACAAGCTTAGTAAGATAGCAATAATTGTTGCTAGTCCCATCCCTTTTAATTGAACAGGTCCGATATCAATTGCAGCACCACTTAGACCAATTACTAAAACAACACAGGTTAAAATTAAGTTTTGTGATTTACTGTAATCCACTTTCGCTTCTACCAACATCCGCAATCCACTAACAGCGATAATTCCAAAGAGTAGTAAAGAGATACCGCCCATTACTGGTTCCGGAATTCCCATAATTAATGCAGAGAATTTACCGAAGAAGGATAAAATAACTGCAATAACTGCAGCCCCACCAATTACCCATGTAGAATATACTTTTGTAATGGCAAGCACGCCAATGTTTTCCCCATATGTCGTATTTGGAGTAGAACCAACAAAGCTTGAAATAATGGTAGAAACACCATTTCCTATTAAGGAACGATCTAATCCAGGATCCTTCACTAAATCCTTCTTCACAATATTCCCAGTGACAATTAAATGACCGATATGCTCTGGAACTAGAACTAACGCTGCTGGTAAGATCATGAAAATATCAGTAAGACTAAACTTAATACCGTAAAATTCAGGCATTGTAAAAAATGAAGTGGTTTTTACTGCATCCATATCTACTAATCCGAAGAACCATGCAATAATATAGCCTGCCACAATACCGATTAAAATTGGGATTATCTTTAAAAATCCGCGTAATGTTACCCATGCTATGATCGTAATTGCCAATGTAAGTAAGGAAACAGTAGCTACTGTTGGGTCGATTGTCCAGTTTCCAGTGCCTGCTGGAGCAATTAGACCAGCCATATCTGCTGCTGTTGGTACGAGCTCAAGCCCGATAACGGTAACAATTGCGCCCATTGCTGCTGGTGGAAATATGACGTCTAGCCATCCAGTTCCCACAAATTTAACGATTAAACCAATGATGGTTAGGATAATACCTACTGCTAAGAAACCGCCTAATGCGTAACTAAAACCATCGCCATTTGGGTGGTTTTCTAATACTGCAAATACAGGAGATAGAAAAGCAAAGCTTGAACCTAAATAGGCAGGAATTTTTCCTTTTGTCATAAATAGGTAAAGTAATGTACCAATCCCGTTCATCAATAAAATAATGGCAGGATTTACACCAAATAGAATAGGTACTAATACTGTTGACCCAAACATTGCGAATAAGTGCTGAAGACTAAGTGGTAAACTTTTTGATAATGGTAATCGTTCGTCTACTTGAATTTCTCTTTGTTCCATAGTAATCGCTCCTTTTATAATAATATTTCCATGAGTTCACTTTTTAATGGTATCCTTTTACTATTGGCATAAAAAAACACCTTACCTGTAAAAGGCAAGGTGTTTGCTTTCTGTCTAAAAATAAATTTTTCTAGAAATCTAAAAATTTATTTTTAAACATGACATAGTACTAAACTATGTTATATTCCGCCAACCTTGCCAGCCTCTCAGGACTGCCTTAAAGGTACTCATTTATTTGTCCTAGTTATTATTGCAAGAAAGTATTTAATTGTCAACAAAAAAATTTCAAATCAGTATTCTCTAGATTATATACATACAATTTTTGATTAGACATACATATAAAATAGCTGGAGTATGTAAGGATATTCCAGAAAAAAGTGAACAATTTTCGAACAAAATGTAAGCGCTATTAAAACAGGAGGTGTTTTTTATGGGTGAGGGGAGACATCACGATGGGAAAGAAAAAAATAAGTTTGAAAAGGTAGTAGAGTCAAAGGAATTTAAAGAATTAATGGATCGTAAGAAGAAGTTTATTGTTCCATTAACTATCTTTTTTTTAGTCTTCTACTTTGCTTTACCGATTTTAACATCCTATACGAAAATTCTACATCAGCCAGCCATAGGAGATATTACATGGGTCTGGATATTTGCATTAGCACAATTTATTATGACATGGACACTTGTCACCATTTATATGAAAAAGTCAGCAGCCTTTGATATGCTTGCACAAAAAATAGTGGAAGAGGAAGTTTCTAAAGGAGGGAAGGAGCAATGAACCCAACCGTCATTATCCTATTTTTACTCATAGTTCTTAGTACATTAGTTGTAACATATTATGCAGCCAAAAGAACAAAAACAACGAGTGAATTTTATACGGCAGGGGGTGGATTAACGGGCTGGCAAAATGGTTTAGCAATTGCCGGGGACTATTTATCGGCGGCGTCCTTTTTAGGGATTGCTGGTGCAATTGCTTTAACGGGTTTTGATGGATTTTTCTTCAGTTTAGGTTACTTAGTAGCATATTTAGTAGTGCTTTTCATTGTTGCCGAACCACTTCGGAACCTTGGGAAATACACATTGGCGGACATGATTAATTCACGCTTTGATGCCAAAAAGGTCCGTGGTGTTGCAGCTATAAGTACAATTACGATTGTGATTTTTTATATGATAGCGCAGCTAGTGGGGGCTGGTGCGCTTATTCAATTATTATTTAATATTGATTACTGGGTAGCTGTTTTAATTGTAGGGGTAATGATGACGATCTACGTGTTATTTGGAGGAATGACGGCAACTAGCTGGGTGCAAATCATTAAAGCAGTTTTATTAATGGCGGCAACCGTAGTAATTTCATTCATTGTTCTCTCGAAATTTAATTTTAATATTTCCACGATGTTTAGTGAAATGAAAACAGCAACACCACTTGGGGAAGATTATTTAAATCCGGGTGTGAAGTATAAAGTGCCGTTGGATACATTGTCCTTGATGACAGCATTAGTGTTAGGTACTGCAGGTTTACCACATATATTGATGCGATTTTTTACCGTTCGAGATGCAAAAACTGCACGTAGTTCGGTCATGTGGGCTACGTGGATTGTTGGGGTCTTTTATATTTTAACTATCTTCTTAGGCTTTGGAGCAGCAGCATTTGTTGGCTCAGACACGATTGTTGCAGCAAATTCTGCTGGAAATATGGCAGCACCACTACTTGCCGAAGTTCTCGGTGGGGATTTCTTAATGTCCTTTATATCAGCGGTAGCGTTTGCTACGATTTTAGCAGTTGTGGCAGGCCTCGTACTGTCTGGTGCCTCTGCATTTGCACACGATATTTATGGACAAATCATTAAAAAAGGAAAGGTTACTGAAAAGCAACAAATGTATGCAGCAAAGTATGCTTCTGTCGGAGTAGCTATCCTTTCCATTCTCATTGCATTATTTGCGCAAAATATGAATGTTGCTTTCCTAGTTTCACTAGCATTTTGTATTGCTGGAAGTGCGAACCTACCAGTCATCATCTATACGATTTATTGGAAGAGGTTCAATACTGCAGGAGCGGTAACGGCGATGCTCTCTGGACTTATATCAGCATTGGTTCTAGTTAGTATGAGTCCAAGTGTTTTCTCACCAGTAGAAGGTGCAGCTATTTTCGTAGGAGATCCAATATTCCCATTAACAAATCCTGCGATTGTTTCTGTTCCATTAGGATTTTTAGGTGGACTTGTTGGAACAGTTCTATCAGGGAAAAAGGATTTAACACGCTTTGCAGAGGTGAAGTTCCGTGCAAACACTGGTTTTCGTAAAGAAACGAAATAATCTTTAGGCGAAAAAAGAGGAAAATAAGAAGTGGATAATGAAATATATAAGAGCGGTTTGAAAAAAACTTTCAAATCGCTCTTATTTTTTTGTTTTCACTAAAATAGTAGGTGAAAAGACGAGTAAAGGAAAGGTGGCATACAAATGAATAAAAAGCTAATCGCTTTATTTATGACTGCTCTATTGGCTCTATTGTTAATTAGTGGTTGCGGAACTAGTAAGAACGGAGCTGGTGGGAAAGAAAAAAATCCTGTAGTGACAATAGAAATGGAAGATGGGCAACAAATAAAAGTAGAATTATATCCGGATATCGCACCAAATACGGTAGCAAATTTTATTTCCCTAGTAGATAGTGGTTTTTATGATGGTCTTATTTTCCACCGAGTAATACCTGGATTTATGATTCAAGGTGGCGATCCAGAAGGGACCGGAATTGGTGGACCAGGTTATGCTATCAAAGGAGAATTTGCCGCTAATGGTTTTGAAAATAATTTAAAACATGAACGTGGAGTCATTTCGATGGCACGAGCACAAAGTCCAGATTCTGCTGGATCACAATTTTTCATTATGGTAGAGGAATCAACTCATTTGGACGGGCAATACGCAGCGTTTGGTAAAGTTACAGAAGGAATGGAAGTAGTTGATCAAATTGTTCAAGTTGATCGAAATGGGCTGGATAAACCATTAGAAGATCAAGTGATGAAAAAGGTAACGGTAGATACATTTGGTGTAGACTATCCGAAGGTAGAAAAAGTCGGAGAATAGTAGTAGTAAAATAAAGCAAAAAGAAGCCTGCTTCATGGAGAAGCAGGCTTCTTTTGATATAAATTGAGAATGCGAATGATTGGTAAAACAATTATTTTACGGCTTCAGGTACAGATAATCCTAATCCTTGTGCAACTCGAGTACCGTAGTCAGGATCAGCCTTGTAGAAATGTTCGATTTGACGAAGTTTAATTTCTTCTAATGCTACTGGCTTCATCGCGCCAACAATATTTTCTACTAAACGTGCTTTTTCATCTTCACTCATTAAGCGGTATAAATCACCAGCTTGTGTATAATGGTCATCTGCGTTATAGCTTACGCTAGCAGCTACACCAGTAACTTCGAATGGTGAAATTTTTGCACTTGCGTCTTCTTTAGGTCCACCGAAACTATTAGGTTCATAATATACTGAACCGCCACCGTTTCCATTTCCAGTCATGAAACCATCGCGTTGATAGTTATTTACTGCTGCTTTTGGACGGTTAATTGGTAATTGATTATGGTTCACACCTACACGGTAGCGATGTGCATCCGCATATGCAAATAAACGACCTTGAAGCATTTTATCTGGAGATGGTTCTACACCAGGAACCATGTTTCCAGGAGATAATGTTACTTGCTCTACTTCTGCAAAGTAGTTTTCTGGGTTTCTATTTAATACCATTTTACCAACTTCAATTAGTGGGTAATCTTTATGTGACCATACTTTTGTTACATCAAATGGATCCCATTTGTATGTGTTTGCATCTTCTAGAGGCATAATTTGTACAAATAATGTCCAAGAAGGATAGTCACCTGTTTCAATTGCATTGAATAAGTCTTCGATATGGTAGTCAGGGTTTTCCCCAGCCATTTTATCAGCAACGTCAGAAGATAAGTTCTTCACGCCTTGATCGGAGATGAAGTGATATTTCACCCAAACCCCTTCGCCAGCTTCATTCACCCATTTGAATGTATGGCTTCCGTAACCGTTCATATGACGCCATGTTGCAGGAATACCACGGTCACCCATTAAATATGTAACTTGGTGTAAAGATTCTGGAGATAGAGACCAGAAATCCCAAACAGCTGTAGGGTTTTTCAAATGTGTTTTCGGATCACGTTTTTGTGTGTGAATGAAATCAGGGAATTTAATCGCATCGCGGATAAAGAAAATTGGTGTGTTATTACCAACGATGTCGTAATTTCCTTCTTCTGTATAGAATTTTACTGCGAAACCACGTGGGTCACGTACAGTGTCTGCAGATCCTAGTTCACCTGCAACTGTAGAGAAACGGATGAATAAGTCTGTACGTTTTCCTACACCATTGAATACTTTTGCTTTTGTATATTTAGATAAATCATTTGTAACTTCAAAGTAACCATGTGCGCCGCCACCTTTGGCATGAACTACACGCTCAGGTACACGTTCTCTGTTAAAATGTGCTAGTTTTTCTAATAAATGAACATCTTGAATAAGTACAGGTCCACGAGAACCAGCTGTAATGGAGTTTTGATTATCCCCAACTGGAGCACCCCAACTAGTTGTTTGACGATAGTTTGTCATTTACACATCACCTCAACATAAAAATTTTTAATCTTAATAAATGATAACATTTATTAGTAAAAAATCAATACTTTTTTATAATAATTTTAAATAACTAAATAGGAATTTGTTGTAAAAGAATGTTTTATGAACTACTGAATGGAACAAATTCATAGAGACTCTCACTCATATGGATGCGAAGGTTATACCATTCTGATTGTTATTTACAAAAGCAACAATCTATAAGAATACAACCAATAATTAAAATGAACAAGGATCAATAATAGAAGAGATAATTAACTATTTTCATAATATAGTTTGTAATCGAAGGTAGATAAAAATTACTAGGTATTTATGTAGAAGTAGTGAAACAATTGCTTTTATGTAGATGTTCGTAAAGCTTATATTATAATTATATTTCATCATATGAATAAATGCGAGAAATATGATTCGTTTCATAGATTTGGGAAATGAATAGTTATCTAGCGAAAAGGAACAAGAAAAAGGCTAACCAGAGGTTCTCACCAATGGTTAGCTCATTATCAATTAAAAATATTATTTGAGAATATGATTTGTTGTTGGTTATGCTTTTTCTTCAAATATTTTTGCTATCTCTACAATAACTTCTGTCGCTTTTATCATTGTTTCAACTGATACATACTCGAATTTTCCGTGCATGTTTTCTCCACCAGCAAAGATGTTCGGTGTTGGAAGTCCCATATAGGAAAGCTGTGAACCATCTGTTCCACCACGAACGGGGCCAATTTTTGGCTTGACTTCTAGACGTTCAAGAGCTTCGCGAGCATTGTCCAATACCTCTTTAACTGGTTCAATTTTTTCTCGCATGTTATAATATTGATCCTTTAAATCTAAAGTAATCGTATTTTTTCCGTATTTCGCTTGTAGTTTTTCCACTACCTCTGTCATATACGCTTTTTTCGCTTCAAATTTCTCACGGTCATGGTCGCGGATAATATAATAGGCTTGTGTTTTTTCTACATCGCCCGAGAAACCAAGTAAATGATAGAAGCCTTCATAGCCTTCTGTATATTCAGGAGCCTCTTCCTGTGGAAGCATACTGTTTAGTTCCATCCCAATTTTAATGGAATTTACCATTTTTCCTTTTGCAGATCCAGGGTGAATATTTGTCCCAGAAATCGTGATTTTTGCAGCTGCACCGTTAAATGTTTCATATTCAAGCTCACCTAGTGGGCCGCCATCCATTGTGTAGGCATATTTAGCTCCAAAACGTTCTACATCAAATTTATGTGGTCCGCGACCGATTTCTTCATCTGGGGTAAAGGCTACACGAATTTTTCCATGTTTTATTTCTGGATGTTTAATTAAATAATCCATTGCTGTCATGATTTCTGCGACGCCAGATTTATCATCTGCTCCAAGGAGCGTTGTGCCATCTGTCGTAATAAGCGTTTGTCCTTTATAATAGTTTAAATTAGGGAATGCGCTTGGAGATAATACAAGATTTAATTCCTTATTAAGAACAATTTCGCCACCATCATAGTTTTCTACGATTTGAGGATTTACATTTTTACCTGTGAAATCAGTAGCTGTATCAACATGTGCTAAAAATCCAATCGTTGGTACGTCTTTATCGGTATTAGCAGGTAGTGTGGCAAATACATATCCATTCTCATCAATGGAAGCTTCCTCCATGCCAATTTCCTTCAATTCTTCCAATAACATATTTAATAATGTTAATTGTCCAGGAGTAGAAGGACAAGTTTCACTATTTTCATCGGATTGCGTATCCACTTTTACATATGTAGTAAATCGTTTAATTAAATCTTCTCGCAATGTTTTCATCTCCTAAAGGATATATTCATTTCTATCATGAGTGTAATTTTTTACAAATATTTTGTCAAAGAAATTTGTTACTACTAATTATTTTTTTCTGAAATTCATTCCGTTATCGTAAGTCTTCATATGCTTTATAAAAACTTCCAAGCTCCCCTTTGTAATCGTCGTGCCAAGGCTTTTCCTTTCCGCAATAATGGATAAAGACGGTATTCTCTTTAATCCAGTTAAGATCATTTTTTTCTGAAGGAAGAAGTTTCGTTAACTGAAAGAAGCGTGCATCATAATTGTATCGAAACCCATCAACCGGTTTGATTTTGTCCCAATATAGTGCATTTAATACATCCTGGTCGGGTAATACTAAGCGAAATTTATGTTCCTCGATAAATTGATAAATATCTTCTAATTTAACTGCTTCTCTTATTTTTTGGATGTTCATTAATAGTACTCCAGTATTAAAATATCCTTTCGCAAGTGGTGTTCTTAAACGGAGTTTGTTTAAGGAACGAATCATTTTGGTGGAATGTTCATGCTCGGCTGCAATAAATAAATTATCGTCAAATGGAAGCTGATAAAATTCAGAAATAGGATTAATTACAACAATATCTGGATCTAAATAAAGAATCCGCTCTACAGATTTCGGTAAAAATAGATGGGCACCTAAGCGATAATACATTTCCGTTGTATAATGGCGAAATACTGGGGCATTTACAAAATAACCGGAAGGAATAACAATAGGATGTAGCTGCTGATGATTTTCCTCCACAAATTGTGATAAAGCCTTCATCTCAGCTTCAGAAATGTCCGTATGTAATAAATATATGGTGAAAGCATCCGTTGGGTTATTGGTGAATAATGATTTTAGTAACACCTTTAAAGGGGGTAAATAATTGGCATTTAATGTGACAAGAATATTTATCATCGACCGATTACCTCACTTTTTAATAGAAAAATATGTTGCCATTGGAGTGTAGTCAACGTGCAAAAGAAAAGGATTACGATAGCTGTCTATAGTATTTCGAAAAAACTTTATTTTTTAAAATAATAGTCATTACTGTTATTTTGAGATAAAATAAAGAACGATTAACATTTTGATACCCGAAATATTTGTCCTATCTGTTCGGTTATCTTTACATTTCATACGAAAATATAGAATAATAGAGATTGGTGAAATTTTGATAGATTTTTTGTAATATTATCACATTTTAAGAAGGGGTTTGCATACATGATTCGACGTTTTTTATCCTATTATAAACCGCATAAAAGGTTATTTACCATTGATTTTACTAGTGCAGTAATTGTTGCGATATTAGAGCTTGCTTTTCCACTTGCAGTGCAATGGTTTATTGACCAATTATTGCCTGCCGGTAATTGGTCCACTATTGTTTCGGTAAGTATCGGGCTGCTTGTATTTTATTTAATGAGTACTTATTTACAATACATTGTAAACTACTTAGGGCACATGCTTGGAATAAATATTGAAACAGATATGCGTAAGCAATTATATAATCATGTGCAACGACAATCATTTCGCTTTTTTGATAATACAAAAACAGGGCATGTGATGAGTCATATTACCAATGATTTGTTTGATATTGGGGAGCTTGCCCATCATGGTCCAGAAGATCTTTTCATTGCCATCATGACTTTTATAGGGGCATTTTGGATTATGCTGACAGTGAATGTACAATTAGCGCTTATTACAATATTAGTGGTTCCGTTACTTGTCTGGGTCATTACCTTCTGTAATATTCGCATGAATAAAGCATGGAAAAACATGTACGAAAAAATTGCCGATATAAATGCTCGAATTGAGGATACCGTTTCTGGTGTCCGTGTCGTTCAATCGTTTACAAATGAAGAATATGAAATTAACCGGTTTTCCGGTGACAACAATCGATTCCGAAAAGCGAAGCTAGAAGCGTACCAAGTAATGGCGTATACGAACTCGAGTATTTATATGATGACACGCTTAGTGACACTTTTAGTGCTCGTTGTCGGTGCATGGTTAAGTTTTCGTGAACAGCTTTCCTATGGTCAGTTAGTAGGATTTGTTTTATATGTAAATGTGCTCTTTAAACCTGTTGAAAAAATAAGTGCAATTATGGAGTTATATCCGAAAGGAATGGCAGGTTTTAAACGTTTTAACGATTTGATTGACAGCCAGCCTGATGTAGTGGACGTTGAGGACGCAATCGATATTCCATACTTAGCTGGGGATATAGCGTTTCATCATGTTTCCTTTCACTATGAGAATAATAAATCGATATTACGCAATATTAATTTGACGATTCAGGCGGGACAAACAGTCGCTTTTGTTGGACCATCTGGTGCGGGGAAATCTACAATTTGCTCGCTTATACCAAGATTTTATGATGTAACCGACGGACAAATTACGATCGATGGTATTGATATTCGAAATATGACGAAAAAATCCCTTCGTTCGCAAATCGGAATCGTACAACAGGATGTCTTTTTATTTACTGGTACATTAAGGGAAAATATTGCTTACGGGAAATTAGATGCCTCCGATCAGGAAATAATGGAGGCTGCGAAAAAGGCGCATTTAGAAGAATTCATTCTTTCCTTACCAGCAGGACTTGAAACACAGGTTGGAGAACGGGGGATGAAGCTATCTGGTGGCCAAAAACAACGGATAGCCATTGCCAGGATGTTCTTGAAAAATCCTCCAATCTTGATTCTTGATGAAGCGACTTCTGCATTGGATACAGAAACGGAAATGATTATTCAACAGGCACTTAATGAGTTAGCAGAAAATCGGACAACATTAGTAATTGCTCATCGTCTAGCAACAATTCGTAATGCAGATAAAATTATTGTTGTAACTGAAGATGGTATTGCGGAAGAAGGAAGCCATGAGGAGTTAATAGAGCAAGGTGGAGTGTTTGCAAAGCTTCATCAGGTGCAGTTTCAAAGATAAACATGCCTTTTATAAAAAAAGATGATGTGTTTTTTACACATCATCTTTTTTTTATCTTTTTTTCGATGGAGCAATTTTTGGGTTCTTCTATAAGTTTAAAGCACATAAAAAATAATAGAATATTAAAAATAACTTTACAATCTTCGACATTAAACTTTATACGGAAAGTGTACAATGTAACTAAGAAACAAACGTATCAAAAAATGGCGCTATTACGATGTATTTCACAAGATAAAATGGAATCTTTATTTGTTAATCTAGTGAAAATTATCCTTAATGGGAAGTCGTTAAAGAAGTATCTTTAGTGGATTTTTATAGATAACGATCGTAAATGGGGGATTAATTTGGAGAAAAAAATGACTTCATCGGAAAGAAGTTGGGCTTTATACGATTGGGCGAATTCTGCTTATACAATTGTCATTGTAACGGCTATTTTACCACTTTATTTTAAGTCTGCAGCAACTGAAGCTGGCATATCTGCCTCCACGTCCACTGCCTATTGGGGCTATGCAAATTCTTTGGCAACCTTGATTGTCGCACTTCTTGCGCCGATTTTAGGCACGATAGCAGATTTTCGAGGTTTTAAGAAACGGTTTTTTACCTTTTTTTCAACACTAGGAATTGTGTTCACTTTACTGCTTGCGGCTGTTCCGATTGAACAATGGTTTATTTTATTAGTGGTATATCTCATAACTTCAATCGGCTTTGCAGGGGCTAATGTTTTTTATGATGCCTTTCTTGTCGATGTTACAACAGAGAAACGAATGAATCGAATCTCCGCCAATGGCTTTGCTTTAGGATATATTGGAAGTACCATTCCGTTTATCCTTTCCATTGCGATTATTGTATTAGCCCAACAAAGTGTTATTCCATTATCCGTTACAGTTGCAAGCCAAATTGCCTTCGTTATAACTGCTTTATGGTGGGGAGTATTTACTATTCCAATGCTGAAAAATGTCGAGCAAAAGTATTACGTTGATCGAGTTCCTAAGCCTGTTACGTCTAGTTTCAAAAAATTGCTTTTTACCTTTAAAAATATTAAGGTTTATCGACCGTTATTCTTATTTTTACTTGCATACTTCTTTTATATTGATGGAGTTAATACGATTATAAAAATGTCTACTGCTTATGGTTCCGATTTAGGAATTGATTCAAATACATTATTAATTGTCCTATTTGTTACCCAAGTTGTTGCTGCACCGTTTTCTATCCTATTTGGGACTATGGGAAATAAATATGGGGATAAAAGAATGATTATGATTGGCATATGTATTTACATTTTTATTTGTTGCTATGCCTTCTTCCTTGATTCCGCTTTAGATTTTTGGATTCTTGCGATGCTAGTTGGTGTTGCACAAGGGGGAATTCAATCATTGAGTCGTTCCTATTTTGGAAAACTTGTTCCGAAAGAATCCTCCAATGAATTTTTTGGTTTCTTTAATGTGTTTGGGAAGTTTGCAGCGGTTGCTGGACCACTACTATTGGGGGTTACGGCACAAATTTCAGGCAATACGAACACCGGTGTATTTGCACTCGTTATTTTGTTTGTTATTGGTGCACTTATCTTGCTCCGTGTACCGAACACAAAGGAAGAAGTATCCGTCCAATCAACTAAGAGCATTTGAGTAAACGATTAAACTTAGTTCTTTTAGTAGTGATAAAATTCCAAGATAGGAATTTTTAATTTCTATTTTTAAAAAAATGCCGAGAAAGATATCCCTTTCTCGGCATTTTGAGGAGGCAATATACGTCTCCTTTTTTAATTTTCCTTATTCCTGTACATTTTGGACAGTTGGGTCATTAAAGACTTCTTTGTCTAAATCACCAGTGATTTTACTAGTTAAAATTCCCGATGTCATACTACCACTTACATTTAGTGCAGTACGTCCCATATCAATTAACGGTTCAACGGAAATTAATAGACCGACAATTGCAACTGGTAGGTTTAATACGGATAATACAATTAAGGATGCGAATGTTGCTCCACCACCAACACCGGCAACACCAAAGGAACTAATCATGACTACAAGAATTACTGTAATGATAAAGCTAGGATCTAATGGATTAATACCAGCAGTCGGTGCTACCATAATGGCAAGCATTGCTGGATAAATTCCGGCACATCCATTTTGGCCAATCGTTAACCCGAAGGAACCAGCAAAGTTAGCAATCCCCTCTGACACACCAAAATTATCTGTTTGTGTTTTAATATTCATTGGCAAAGTTGCTGCACTAGAACGAGATGTAAAAGCAAATGTTATTGTAGGAAATGCTTTTTTTACATATTGAACTGGGCTTAATTTTACTAAGCTAATCAACAATAGATGAACGATGAACATTAAGATTAATGCAAGATAAGAAGCGAGTACGAACTTACCTAATTTAATAATCGCATTATAATCGCTTGTCGCCATCATTTTCGTCATTAATGCTAAAATTCCATATGGAGTTAAACGTAAAATTAACGTAACGACACGCATGATAATCGAATAGAATGCATCAATAAGCTTCGAAAATGTCTCCGCATGCTCTGGTTGTTTTCTTTTCACACCTAAATATGCAACTCCGATAAAGGCTGCAAATATTACGACCGCGATCGTAGAAGTTGGACGAGCACCAGTTAAATCAGAGAATGGGTTAGACGGAATGAAATCAATAATTTGTTGTGGAATAGTTAACCCTTCCACTGTGGCAACTCGTTCAACAAGCTCTGCATTTTTTGCGTTTTCCATATCACCTGCTTGTAAGTTTACACCATCTAAGCCAAAGCCAAGTGCAGAACCGATACCGATTGCAGCAGCAATTGCAGTAGTAGCTAATAAAATACCGATAACTAAAAAGCTGATTTTTCCAAGATTATTCATTAGTTTAAGTCTTGTAAATGCGGCAACGATTGAAATGAATACTAATGGCATAACAATCATTTGTAATAATCTTACATAACCAGTACCGACGATATTAAACCAATTAATTGTTTCGGTAGTAACATACGAATCTGTACTATAAATTAATTGCAGAACCACCCCAAACACAATACCAATTCCTAGTGCAAGGAAAACACGTTTAGAAAATGAAACATGTTTTTTCTGCATTGTATAGAGACCTGCAATAAGTAACAGCAGAACAATAATATTAATAATGACTAAAAATGTATTCAAAGTCTTATCCTCCTCGAATTTTAAAGTATTGCTAATAGAAGATATTCATCTATTATCTTGTGTTATTATTGTGGCGTTTATGTATAGCCAAAATGATAGATAAAATTAATATCAACAAACAATTTATACTATATTACGATATTTCCGATAGGTAAAGTATGAAATCAAAGTAAGTTTACTGTGAATTTTCTTATCATTCGTTAAATAATTCGGAAGGATCTTGAAAATTCCTTTAAATAAATGAAACAATCCCACCTTCCCAATTTCGGGCAGTGGTGAGATTAATGCGAAGATCCTTTATCGCGGAGCCGATTATTTCCCATATGAAAAGTTAAGGTATCCTGTTGTGAATTAAGCATAGGATTCGTATACAAATCAATATCTATCGTATACTTTGGACGGTGCTTTACTTCTTGATAAATTTTTCCGATATATTCTCCAATTATCCCAATAGCTACTAATTGTAAGCCACCAATAAACCAAATGGAAATCATTAAAGAGGTCCAACCATCTCTTGTGTAGCCAAAGAACTTTTGCATTAACGCATAGCTACCAGCTACTAAACTAAATAAAAATAATACTCCCCCTAATAATGTAATAAATCGGATGGGGGTAATAGAGAAGGAGGTAATCCCCTCTAATGCAAACGAAAGCATCTTTTTTAATGGATACTTTGTTTTCCCTGCCAACCGTTCCTTCCGATCATAATAAATTTTAGTGGAATGAAGCCCGAGAAGCGGAATAATACCACGCAAAAAGACATTTTCTTCTTGGTAGCGAGATAATTCCGTTAATGCTCTCCTGTTTAACAATCGGAAATCCGCATGATTGGCAACTAGTGGAATCCCTAATCTTTTCATTAACCGGTAAAAACCAAGGGCAGTCCGCTTTTTAAAAAACGAGTCAGTATCCCGACTATCGCGAACTCCATACACAATATCATAGCCTTCGTGATATTTTTCGATAAACGTCTGGATAACGGATATATCATCCTGTAAGTCTGCGTCAATTGTAATGGCGCAGTCGCATTTAGTTTTTGCTATCTCAAGACCTGCTAAAATAGCCTTTTGATGGCCGACATTTCGGGCAAGCTTAATTCCTGTCACAAATGGACTTCGAACACTTTCCATCGCAATTAGTGACCATGTTCGGTCGTTGCTACCGTCATCAACAAAAAGGAGATTACTTTTCTCATGAATAAGTGCTAAATTGGTTAATTCCGCTAACACAGAGGAAAGCTGCGCGATGGTTGCAGGTAACACTTCCTCTTCGTTATAGCAAGGAACTACAATGGTTAGCAATGGTAACGGACTTTGCACGATTATTTCTTCCTCCTGTACGAAGCTGTTTTTGTATCGGACAGCTTAAGTATTTATTACTTTATATAAATAAATTTTCCAGGCAGAATCCCGATGCTCAAAAATTTTTAACAACTGTAATTGATTTTCTTCTGCATTTCCGATTGGAACACCTGAAAAAATATAGCGACCGCCTAAATCATAAAAAGCATCGCTATTTAATTGCAAATGGTTAATAACCTTTTTCGCATTTTTTTGGTAATCATATTTCTTTCCAAGCTCATCGACAAATATATAGCATCTGCTGCCCCATTCATCGAAGTATGTTTTTAGCTTATGATTTTTTGCTAATTCATTTTCTATTATTTTCCTGAATTTGTATTTATATGTAAGTGGATAGAAATTATTGTAAGTATCCAATGTGTAAAATCCGTTGTATTGCGCAATAGCAGGGTGGATACCTATACTTGCCACTCGGTAAGATGATTTTGGTTGTTTAATAAACTGGGCGATTTCGTTAAACTGTTCTTCTGCGTAAAATTGTTTAAAGGTTGGACTATGGTGAATAAACCGGTAATGAATTTCTTCGTTAAAAGGAAGGAGAATCATAATTTGTGCGATGATTATTCCATAGGTAAGCTTTCTCCAGCCAATCCTCCATAAATAATAGCTCCCGATGGCAAAGCTCGAATAAATAATAAGCGGACGCAAAAAATGAAACCGAGCAAAATTAAAGGTGTTTAAAAACGATATTCTCTCCTTGAGCGGAATCCATAAAACGTTAAACCATAGTGCATACCATAGGGATAAAAGATAGTTTACAATGAGTAGCAAAATAAATAGTCGTTCTTTTTTCCACTCTCGTCGGTAAATGATTAGCCCTAATACTAGGAAATATAGGGGTAAAATTATAATAGTATGAACGGTCATCACGTGGTTATGGCCGAGAACAAAATTCTTAATCGATAGTTTCAAGGAACGGATTAGCTCGTGTCGAGAGGAAATGAATTCAACTCGATGACTCACCTCTTCCAAGAAAAAGGTTGCAAATACGAGACGGTACTCCACTAGCAAAAAAAGGATAGTCATCAAAGCAATGCTACTAATAAAACGGAGGTTCCACCTTCCTTTGAAAATTAAGTCATATAACCATAGGAAGCTAATAGCTGCGAGAAAATAGAAGAATCCAAGTACGATACTTGCGTAAAACGGAAGTAATCCGATGGTAAGCCATTCACGAAGGCTCGCACGGCCAGCGCGAATTTTTAAAAATGCCCATAAAGCTAATGGTTGACCTAACGTGCTTAGCATACCAGAAGGCCAAAACGGAGTGAGAGCAAATGCAACAGAAACGCCGATCCGGATGACGGAAGCATGATCATCTTTTACAAGAAATTCCCTCAAAAATAAATACATACCAATAAAAGCAAATACACGAGTAATTGTTTGACTGAGGGTATATGCGAGCATTGGTGGAAATATAGCGTGTAACCAAACAATCCCACTCCATTCGGAACCATAGGAATAACGTGGTAAGCCATTAATTACTTGTGGGATTACAGTATCTGCATTTCCAAATAGTTCGCCACTACGGACTAGTACGCGATACCAAGCAATATTAGAATCTAAATTATCATGTACACGGAGATGGGCATTTTCACCGAATAGAAACAAAGGGGAGACGAATATCAAAATTAAAAGCAATGCAACTAAAAAATAAGCTCTTTCGTTTCGGTTATTTTCAACGGACATTCCAATCACTTCCATATAATTACGCTTTTTTTGAAAAATATTGGAAATAATATCCTATAAAGTATAAGGAATGGAAAAAATCAAATGTTACTATGCCCTATATTGAGAATACTATGCGGAAAATGTTTTTGAGGAATATTCTAAAATACGAGGGCTGAAAATGTACGGGGGATTCCTTAAGCTGAAGGGATTGTCCTAAAAAATCAAACGGTTTATTTTCGAAAGACAAGTCTGTTAATAAAATTGACGATACTTCACATTTTACATTCAAACATAAGATAAGTATGATAAAATATATTCGTATAGGACAAAATGTGTTATAATGAGATTTAAAAAAATTTTATCAATGTAAGGAATGGTGAATTAGCTTTTGGACAGTCTGTGGACATCCGTCATTATCGTATTTATTTTAATTATTGCAAATGGTATTTTCGCGATGACAGAAATAAGTATCGTAACCTCTCGAAAAGGGAGATTAGAAAAACTTGCGGAGGAAGGTAACTCTCGTGCAAGCTATGCATTAAAATTAGCTGAAAATCCAACCCAATTATTATCGACAATTCAAATTGGAATTACGTTAATTGGAGTTATTACAGGGGCTTTCGGTGGTGCAACGATTGCAAATCAATTATCTGTCTATGTGAAAAAAGTAGACTTTTTAGCACCCTTTAGTGCCCAGTTTAGCTTATTTGTAGTTGTGGGTTTAACAACTTACTTATCATTAATTATCGGGGAATTGGTACCGAAGCGAATTGGGATGTCAGATCCCGAAAAGATTGCATTAATCATATCGAAGCCGATGTATTATTTCTCGAAAATTGGTAGACCGCTAATTTGGATTTTAAGTAAATCAACGGAAATAATATTAAAATTACTAAAAATCAAACCAACGAAAGAATATGATGTAACTGAGGAAGAAATTACACAGTTAATTGAGCAAGGTGTATATAGTGGAGTAGTCGAACAAATTGAACAAGATTTAGTCGAGCAAATCTTTTATATGGGAGACAAACGATTAGGCGATATTTTAACACCACGTACCCAGTTGGTTTGGATTGATATTGATAAACCACTAGAAGAAAACTTAAAGAAAATGAATGAAAGTCTCCACTCAAAATTTCCGGTTGGGAAGGGAAGTTTGGACAATTTTCAAGGGATCGTTCATACGAAAGAAGTTTTTGCGAAAATGGCAAGCGGGGAACCGTTTACATTAGAAGAATGTATGAAGGACACGTTAGTGCTCCCTGAACCGATGAAGGTGTTCCAAGCATTGGAAACATTGAAGAAATCTGGACAGCATGAAGCGGTTGTTATCGATGAATATGGCGGTATCGAAGGATTCGTTACACTTCACGATTTTATGGAAAATATTATTGGTGATATGCCATTGAAGGAAGATATGTCAGATCCACAAATCATGCAGAGAGATGAAGAAACTTGGCTTGCAGATGGACTTATTTCTATAGATACTTTCAGACGCTACTTCGATTTAGAGGACTCGCCAGAGCTACGGGGAGGAAATAATTTCCATACCCTCGGGGGACTTATTACCATGCAAATTGGGGACATTCCGAAGGTTGGCGATTTTGTTCAAATTGAAGACTTGAAGCTGGAAGTGGTAGACATGGACCATGTCCGAGTCGATAAAGTAATGATTACGAAATTAGATTTGGAAGATGGAGAAGAGGACGACGATTAATAGTTCGCCGCTTTTAAACAATAAATCAAAAGGACCTTATTTTTTAAATAAGGTCCTTTTACTATGAGAAGTAATTATGCCTCTAACATTCTTCTTAACTCGCGAAGCTCTATTTCCATACTCTCCAATACTTTTTCTGTTTGAGCCCCATTACCGCCAACAAATGTAAGCTTTTCTAAATCTGCTTGTAGGCGAACATAATCACTTTTCAATTCCTCTATTTTTCTTTGAATTTCCTCTTTCGTCATCGCTATAAGCCCCTTTATTTTTGACGTTCGTGCAAACTATTATTCATGTATTCTTTCATTATATAAAAAAGCCTTCCTACTACCAAGTATTTACTTCAAAGCCTTTTCACTGACAATACAGATGGACGCACCTCCTTGTTTGCATCGGTAAGATCGCCGTTACACAATTTAATTCCCCGTTTTCTACTATTGGTACGGAAATACCGAAATAAGAAACACCAAACATATGACGATCAATGCAGGAGAAAATTTTTTGCTTGGATGAAAGAGCCATATAGGATTCAGAGCTCTTTTTAATTTGATCACGAGGCTTTATTTGTAAATCCATTGCTTTGCTTGGTCGATAATATAAGAGGATTGTGAATTAGCTACCGCAATAGATGCTTCATTTGGAAAAATTTCAGAACAAGTATTTAATAACGTTGTCATTGAAAGTTTATTCACGCAAATCACCTCATCAGCAGGTGGAATAAAACAGAATAACAGTGCCAGCGTATACGCCAATGCCCATAGCTCACAGGTGAAAACCAAATAACAGATTATATACTTAATATTACCTAATGAGCAAAAAGTAGGTCAATTAATAATTTAGAAAATAAGTAAGCGGAAACCGAAGAACATTTTGTGTGTTAGTTAGCCTAATCGTTCATAACAAATTTCTCCGCCAAAAGAATCATACGAAATCAGGAGAAAGTATATTTACAATTATCAACAAAAGATTGGATATGATAAAATGAAAGGGATGTAAAAAGAAATTCCGTAATTTTTTCTGTTTGTTCCATACGAAAATTAGTTCGCAATTTGACGATTACATAACAATATAAAATAGGAGGTTTTCATTATGTCGAGTGAAACTTTACAAACATTTTTACAAACGAATTTACAGGATTTAAAGGAACATGGTTTGTATAACGAAATCGATCCGTTGGAAAGTGCCAATGGGCAAATGATTACAATTAATGGTAAAACATTAGTAAATCTTTCTTCGAATAATTATTTAGGTTTAGCAACAGATGAGCGTTTAAAGCAGGTGGCTAAAGAAGCGATTGAACATTATGGAGTAGGTGCTGGGGCAGTGCGTACGATTAATGGCACGTTAGATATCCACTTAAAACTAGAGCAAACCATTGCAAAATTTAAAGGAACAGAAGCAGCAATTTCTTATCAATCTGGCTTCAACTGTAACATGGCAGCCATTTCCGCTGTTATGGATAAAAATGATGCAATCTTATCGGATGAATTAAATCATGCATCAATTATTGATGGCTGCCGCTTATCGCGAGCAACGGTTATTCGTTTTAACCACTCCGATATGGAAGATTTACGTGCCAAAGCGAAAGCTGCAAAGGAATCAGGAAAATACAATAAGTTAATGGTTATTACCGATGGCGTTTTCTCAATGGATGGGGATATTGCAAAGCTTCCGGAAATTATTGAAATCGCAGAGGAATTCGACTTAATGGTCTATGTAGATGATGCACATGGCTCCGGTGTTCTAGGAAAAGGGGCAGGAACAGTAAAACATTTTGGGTTACAAGATAAAGTTGATTTCCAAATCGGAACATTATCGAAAGCAATTGGTGTTGTTGGTGGCTATGTAGCGGGAAGAAGAGATTTAATTGATTGGCTGAAGGTACGCTCCCGTCCATTCTTGTTTTCAACAGCGGTAACCCCTGCAGATGCTGTAGCAGCAACGAAGGCGATTGAGCTATTAATGGAAAGTACCGAATTAAATGACCGCCTTTGGGAAAATGGCGATTACTTGAAAAAAGGCTTGAAATCCCTTGGTTTTAACATTGGCGACAGTGAAACACCAATTACTCCATGCATTGTTGGTGATGAAAAACTAACCCAAACGTTTAGTAAACGCCTATTTGAAGAAGGTGTCTACGCAAAATCGATCGTCTTCCCAACGGTACCAAAAGGAACCGGTCGAGTGCGAAATATGCCAACTGCAGCACATACAAAAGAAATGCTTGATCAAGCATTAACTGTATATGAAAAGATCGGGAAAGAATTAGGGATAATTTAATATCTCCGTTTACAATGCTTTTTAGGGAAGTGGTGTACAATTACCTCTTCCCTAAAATCGCGCACTGATTTTCAACTAGAAAATCAAATTCACGTTCGAGTAATAAAGAATTCTCCTTTATAAGGGTAACCTTAAGGAGAGGGAAATACATGTTGGCGTCCGCCCGTCCGAAGTACTGTGCGGAAGATTAGTCAATCTTTATAGTAGAAAAAAGTAACTATAGGATTCCCAAAGCAAAAGTATTAGAATAAACTTTTGGTGAGATATTTTTTTCGGAGGAAGTAGTATGCAAAAGATTATAGTAACAGGAGCTTTAGGGCAAATTGGTTCAGAACTAACCATGGAGCTCCGTAAACAATATGGAAATAACAATGTCATTGCAACAGATATACGAAAACGAGACGGTGAAATAACAGAAACAGGTCCATTTGAAATATTGGATGTAATGGATGGAAATAGAATGGCAGAGCTTGCACAAAAATATCAGGTGGACACAATTATTCATCTCGCTGCATTATTATCAGCTACTGCAGAAGCGAAGCCACTTTTAGCATGGAATTTAAACATGGGTGGACTTGTGAATGCACTGGAGGTAGCAAAAGAGCAAAATCTACAATTTTTCACACCAAGCTCCATCGGTGCGTTTGGACCAAGTACACCAAAGGATAGAACACCGCAGGATACTATTCAACGACCAACTACGATGTATGGCGTAAATAAGGTAGCTGGGGAACTACTTTGTGATTATTATTTTCACAAATTCGGTGTCGACACTAGAGGTGTTCGTTTTCCAGGATTAATATCTTATGTAACACCACCTGGCGGGGGAACAACTGATTACGCAGTGGAAATATACTATGAAGCAGTGAAAAACAAAAAATACGCTTCCTTTATTGATAAAGGAACCTATATGGATATGATGTATATGCCAGATGCGTTACAGGCAATTATCCAACTGATGGAAACTGATGGAGCGAAACTAGTTCATCGGAATGCATTTAATGTTACTGCAATGAGCGTTGCCCCTGAGCATTTTGCTGAAGCAATCAAAAAGCATATCCCAGAATTCGTTTTGGAGTATAACGTAGACCCAATGCGACAAAAAATTGCCGAAAGTTGGCCAAATTCCCTTGATATCAGTGCAGCACAATCTGAATGGGGATTCCAGACAAAATATGATTTAGCACAAATGACAAAAGACATGTTAGAAAAATTAAAACCAAAACTACTGAAATAATAAGAGGAGGTTGCTTTTAATGGCAGCCTCTTTTTTATAATTTATCTGGAAAATAAATATTCGAACATTTGCATTTTCGTATTATCTGTTATACAATCAATATAACAGATAATACATTTAGAACAAAGGATTGGTACGATGATCATTTCACTAGATTTACAATCGGAATCACCGCTTTATATACAACTACGAAACAAGATTATTGAAGGAATTGCCTCTAAGCAATTACTACCCGGTGAAGCGTTGCCGTCTGTTCGAACGATGGCAGCAGATTTAGGCGTTAATATGCATACTATTAATAAGGCATACCAGTTACTAAAGCAGGATGGTTTTATTCATATTCACCGTCAAAAAGGTGTTGTTATTAATCCGGATTCCATGCCAGAGCTCAACAAGGAATATTTAAAAAATCTTACCGAAAGCTTACAGCCATTAATAAGTGAAGCAATCTGTCGGGGAATGAAGGTAGAAGAATTTCTAAAAATAAGTAAAGAATTGTATCACCAACTATTAACGGGAGGCGATCAAAAATGAATGTCCTTTTATTATTATTGATATTTGTACCTACTATCATTATTACAGCAATAACTCCATATATAACGAGAAAAACAGAAAGCTTTGGTATATCCATTCCAGCTGAAATGTATCATAATGAAACATTTGCACACTTTCGAAAAAAATATGCGTTACTCACGAGTGTAATCGGTGTAGTTTTCATGATTATTATGCTTGTACCGTATTCCTTCGTAGCGGAGAATGTATGGGCAATTATTTTTACAGTCACGATATTTACTTATCTCATTGGTTCTTTTTTCGTCTATCTTTATTTTCATAATCAGATGAAAAAATTAAAGGCGGAAAAAAGATGGCATGATACGTTGCCGCAAGCAATGGTGATGGATACAAGCTTCAATAAACAAAAAAAGACGTATTCCAATCGTTGGTTCCTTCTACCACTATTACTTATGCTTGGAACAGTACTGCTTACCTTTATCTTTTATGATAAATTTCCAGAACGATTACCAATGCACTATGATTTGCAAGGAAACGTTACCGATTGGTCAGAGAAATCGGTAGGGACATTACTGATGTTCCCGTTAATACAGCTCTTTATGACAGGATTATTTTTCTTTACTAATTTCATTATTTCCTCCAGCAAGCAGCAAATTGATCCTGCAAATCCAACGGAATCTATGAAGCAAAATCTTATTTTCCGCAGACGTTGGTCCTTGTTTACGATAATATCTGGAACATTAATAGTCGCTTTGTTCTCTTTTGCGCAATTGACCTTTGTAGTGACAGTCGATTCTTCGTTATTATTAACGCTCGTATTTCTTCCTATTGGCGCAATTGTTATTGGAGCTATCGTATTGACGATCCTAACAGGGCAAGGAGGAAGTCGGGTAAAGGTCGCGACAGGAAAGAATGGAGAAAAAATCAACCGGGATGATGATCGCTATTGGAAGCTAGGAGTCTTCTACTTTAATCCTGAGGACCCAGGAACATTTGTTGAAAAACGATTTGGAAGTGGCTGGACCATGAACATGGCAAGACCGTTAGGATGGATTTTCTTAATAGTTGTATTATTAATTCCACTTGCTATAGCATTACTAGGTTAACTTCTTTCGAATGTTTTCATATGAGTAGTAGAATTGCTTGCTACCAGTAATTGTAATTGACAAACGCCTAAGTTTTGATTATATTTAAATTACTTAATTGAAACGTTCTCCTAAAGGGGAGTAGCTTTTACAACAAAGTCGTCAATTCGGAGATAATAATTTTCCCGGCTTTGTTGGCAACTAATTTGTTGTTAGCGAGACCTTTACCCGTGAGGTAAAGGTCTCTTATTGTGTGTAGACCTTTGCCAATTAAGGTAAAGGTTTTTTCGTTGCTAATAATCGATTATAAATAGATTTTAAAAAATTCCAATTTAAGGTGGTGAAGAACATGAGAAAAAGAAAAACAGTTTTTGAAGACTTAATTAAAAAGAATAAAGAAGAAATTATGGCTGATAAAAAACAATTAGATAAATTAGAAGATAAACTTGTAGAGAAATTAGTTGAAGTGAAAAAATAATCTATCATAAAAAAGGCTGAGCCGCATCAACGGTTCAGCCTTTTTTATGTTTGTTGTCGCTACTACCATAAATCGGTAGAATGAATTACACATTTGTCCATCTAGGCAGGAAACTAGGAAAATGCACACTACGCTCATAAATGTATATGGTTGGCACTGTTAGAAAAGAAAATGTGCCACAATTACAATAATCGGTAATGTGATGATCGTCCGTTCTAAAAAAATTAATACTAGATCGAAGAATTTCAACGGTATTTTCGAGCCTAGTAATAATCCGCCAACTTCTGATAAATAAATCAATTGAGTAACAGAAAGTGCTGCAATAACAAAGCGGGTCATGTCACTTTCGATGCCACTTGCAATAATGGAAGGAAGGAGCATATCCGTAAAACCGATAAGAATCGTTTCAGACGCAGCCTGTGCTTCAGGAATCTGCATTAATTCTAATAAAGGGATAAACGGAGTTCCTAACCACTGAAATATTGGCGTATATTCTGCCAGCATTAAGCCAATGGTGCCAATCGCCATAACAACAGGTGCTACACCTAACCACATATCGAGAACATTTTTCAAGCCGTCGAGAAAAAAGGCTGGAATGCTCGTATTTTTGTCTGCTTGTTTTACTGCTTGTGTAAATCCCCATTGTACAGGGGTAAAGCCCGGAGGAATCACTTCCGTCGTCGCTGCTTCCTTTTCCCCATAATACGTATTAGGTTTTTTAGAAAGTGGCGGTATCCGTGGCATAATAATTGCTGCTACTAAGCCAGCAAAGGTAACCGTTAAATAAAATGGAACAAATAGATTTTCTAAATGAACGGTATTAATTACGACTAAACTAAAGGTGATCGATACAATAGAAAAGGTTGTTCCAACAATAGCTGCTTCCTTTTTTGTGTAAAAGCCGTCCTCATATTGCTTACTCGTTAAAAGTACCCCGATCGTACCATCCCCAAGCCAGGAAGCAATCGCATCAATGGAGGAACGGCCAGGAAGTTTAAATAGTGGGCGCATAATTTTTATTAACAACGCTCCAAAAAAATCTAATAAACCAAAGTTAAGGAGTAATGGCATAAATAGTCCGGCAAATAAAAATACGGAGAAAAGCACGGATAATAACCCTTCCTTCCCTAATAACAGGCCGCCGGTATTTTCTGACGATATCGCTTCTGGTCCCCACTGGAAAATTGTCACAGTTGCAAATAAAAATCCAAAGGTACGAATGATAAACCATGCCGGTGCTACATTAAATAAGCTATTCCAAAAAGGAAAGTTTAAAATAAAGGCAGGCTTCCAAACTTTTGTTATCAATGTTCCGAGAAAAGTGATCGAAATGATGACAAGCATGATTGCGGGGGTATATCCATAAAGCAATGTTTGTAACCAATTAGAGAAGATAGCAATAGGTATTGTGACATTTCCGTTAATAGATATCGGTAACATGAATATTATAATTCCGATAAGTGAAGGAATGATAAATTTACATATAGCAGTGACTGAAAAATTTTGTTTCATAAGGACTCCTTCCAAAAACTAAAAAACTTATATTTTTTCGCTTTATACATTTTATTGTATTTTTATTACATTGTCTATTTGTTTTTGCAAGTAATAGGTTGGTAAAAAATTCAAAAGATATTCACTAGAAAATCTTCTTTTGTAAAGAAAATAATTTTCTATCAATAATGTCGGATAAATATGTTTTAATAAGAGTAAGGTAAAAATATCTAAATGAGTGGAAGGGGAAATACATAATGGCATATCCGAATAGCCAAGCAACCATTGAAATTATCCAAAAATTAGTTTCCATTCCTAGTCCGAGTGGAAATACCGAAAAAGTAATTACCTTTGTAGAACAATTTTTTCGAAATTTAGGAGTAGACACCTATAGAAATCGTAAAGGTGGTTTAATCGCAACCTTGAAAGGTGCAGATGATTCGAAGCACCGGATGCTTACCGCGCATGTAGATACATTAGGTGCAATGGTGAAAGAGGTAAAAAGTAATGGACGACTACGCTTAGATTTAATTGGTGGGTATGCTTGGAATGCGATTGAAGGGGAATATTGTCAAATCGAAACTTCCTCAGGAAAAGTATACACAGGAACAATTTTAATGCATCAGCAATCGGTGCATGTGTATAAAGATGCGAAAACAGCGGAAAGAAATCAACAAAATATAGAAGTTCGTATTGATGAGAAAGTGCATAGTGCAGATGAGGTCCGTGCACTTGGTATTGAGGTGGGAGATTTTGTTTCTCTTGATCCACGCGTACAAGTAACCGAAAATGGCTATATTAAGTCTCGCCATTTAGATGATAAGGCAAGTGTCGGAGTCTTGATGAAATTAATTGAGCATGTAGTTACAACTGGTGTGCAATTACCATATACTACCCATTTTTTAATTTCTAATAATGAAGAAATCGGCTATGGTGGTAACTCTAACATTACACCGGAAACGATTGAATACTTAGCAGTGGATATGGGAGCAATGGGTGATGGCCAATCTACTGATGAATATACTGTTTCCATTTGTGTGAAGGATGCTAGCGGTCCATACAATTATAAATTGCGGAAGCATCTTGTAGAATTAGCGAACAAGCATAACATTGGATATAAGCTAGATATTTATCCATATTACGGTTCAGACGCTTCTGCTGCTATCCGTAGTGGCTTTGATATTGTCCATGGTCTTATCGGGCCAGGAATTGATTCCTCGCATGCATTTGAGCGTACACATGTGACATCAATCGAAAATACAGAAAAACTAATCTATCAATATGTATTGTCTGAAATGGTGGAATAAGTAATTTCAAAAAACAGAAAAATAATCAAAGGGATGCTTAAGTAGAAATACTAGGCATCCTTTTTTTGTGAATAGTAAAGGGGACGATGGGATATTTTTATTAGCCTTTCATTCAATTATTCATTTGCAAAGCTTAAGAAAAAAATCAGTCTGAGGTCTGATGTTGAATCATTCAAAAAACGTGTGCATAACTGAATAATTGAAGTATAATAATAATATGTTTTTTAAAACTAGTCAGAAAATAGGAGGGACAATATGCTAAATAAGTCACTAATAGAAGATGTTTTAGCCGCTGCGCTAACAACAGGTGGAGATTTTTCGGAAGTATTTGTCGAAGATCGCTTTAACAATAGTATGATTTTGCAGGGTGGTCGATTAGAAAAGAGCGTTTCCGGACGTGACTTCGGTGTCGGAATCCGTGTGTTTAAAGGCTTACAAAGTGTTTATGCATATACCAATGATTTTTCAAGAGATGGATTGCTTAAAGCAGCAAAAACGGCTGCCCAAGCGATTCAAGGGACAAATGCTCAAGAAACGGTTGTTTTACCTTTAGAAAAAGAAATCGTACATAACTTACATCCAACAGAATTAATGCCTAATAGTGTAGAAAAAACTCGGAAGCTACAAGTGCTACGAAAGGCAAATGAAATCATAACCAATTATGATCCAGCGATTGCCCAAGCAATTATTCGCTTAGTAGATGAAGAACAAAATGTGTTAATTGCAAATTCAGAAGGTAAATTTGTAGAGGATAAACGGGTACATAGTCGTTTAGCATTACAGGCAGTAGCTTCAAACGGCTCTGATATGCAAACAGGCTTCTATGGCCCTGGTGCACTACAAGGATTTGAATTTATTGAAAACCTTGATCTTAACCACTATGCCAAAGAGGCAGCTAGAATTGCCGTTACAATGTTGAATGCAGATTTTGCACCGAGCGGAAAATTCCCAGTTGTCATTGATAATGAATTCGGTGGGGTAATCTTCCACGAAGCCTGTGGACATGGCTTGGAAGCCGCTGCAGTTGCAAAAAATAACTCCGTATTCGCCAATAAAGTTGGGCAAAAGGTAGCATCCGATCTTGTTACCTATATTGATGATGGAACAATTCAAAATGAATGGGGTTCGATCAATATTGATGATGAGGGAGAAAAAGCGAGAAAGAATGTTTTAATTGAAAATGGTATTTTAAAAGGTTATATGATTGATAAATTTAATGGTAGACGAATGGGAGAAGAATCTACAGGTTCCGGACGTAGAGAATCGTATCGATTCGCACCAACTTCACGGATGACCAATACGTATATTGCACCAGGAAAATCGAGTCCTGAAGAAATCATTGCCAATACGGAGCATGGAATTTATGCCAAATATATGGGTGGTGGTTCTGTAAATCCTGCAACTGGTGATTATAATTTTGCTATCAATGAGGCATACCTCGTGAAAAATGGCAAAATAGATAAACCATTACGTGGAGCGACATTAATTGGTAATGGTGCAAAAACTATTCAATTAATCGACATGGTTGGGAATAATTTAGGTCATGGTGCTGGTATGTGTGGAGCATCTAGTGGAAGCATTCCTGTTAACGTTGGTCAGCCTATGATTCGGGTAAGTGAAATCACAGTCGGTGGAAGGGAGGCATAATAATGGAATTAGTAAAATTTCGCGATCAATTATTTATAGAAGGAGAAAAACTCGGATTTTCTGATATCGAGCTATATTATGAGAAATCTAGTAATTTTTCTTGTCAAATTTTTAAAGGGGAAATTGATGGATACGAATCATCTACTGTTGGTGGAGTATCCGTTCGAGGGCTTTACAATGGAAAAATGGGGTATGCCTATACAGAAAAGCTTGATGAGGATTCAATTAAATTTTTACTAGAAAATGCAAAAGAAAACGCACAACTAATAGAAGATGACCCAGAGGAATTGTTTGCAGGCAATGCGAAGTATGAAGAGGTTAATTTCTTTTCACCTGCACTTACAGAAGTATCTGCTGAAGACAAGATTGCTTTCTTAAAAGATGTAGAGAAGAAGGTGCTTGCATATGACCCACGAGTGGATCAAGTAGACTTTGCGGTAATTCAAGATGAGTCATCTGAAAAAGCATTGTTTAACAATAAGGGCTTAGCGTTATCTGACCAAAATAACTTTCTTTTTGTCGCAGTTTCTGCGCTAGTGAAAGAAGGAGAAGAAATCAAAAACGGAATGTGTATAAAATTAACGAAGGACTTTACTTCTCTTAATGCTGATGAAATTGCTAAAACTGCGGTTGAAGAAGCATTAAGCTATTTAGGCGGAAAAACCTATCCAAATAAAAAATATCCCGTGATTTTAAAAAATACGGCAGTTGCATCACTGCTAGCAGTTTTCGCTCCATCATTCTCAGCTGAGGCAGTTCAAAAAGGGCAATCCTTGTTAAAAGGAAAGCTAGGAGAAACGATTGCTTCTGATAAGGTTACGTTATTAGATGATCCATTTTTACCAGAAGGAATAAAGAGCTCGACATTTGATTCAGAGGGTGTACCAACGAAAAAATTGACCGTAGTAGAAAACGGAAAGCTAAACTCGTATTTTTATAACTTAAAAACAGCAAAGAAAGACGGGGTAGAATCTACTGGACACGGGTATAAGTCCTCCTACAAAGGAACAGTGGGGGTAACACCATCAAACTTTTATATAGAACCTGCGGAATCTTCCTATGAACAGCTATACAGTAGTTTAGAAGAAGGGATTATTATTACAGAATTAGCAGGCTTGCATTCTGGCGCAAATCAAATTTCTGGTGATTTCTCTCTTATGGCATACGGCTACTATGTGAAAGAAGGAAAAATTGAAGGAGCAACGAACCTGATGACGATTGCAGGAAACTTTTTTGAGGTTCTTCGAGACGTAGAAGAAGTAGGCAGCGACTTAAAATTTTCACCGATGGGTGGATATGGCTACATCGGTTCACCATCTTTAAAGATTAAGAGTATTGCAGTTACTGTCGACTAATTATTGGACTTAGAAAATATTAGTTATAAATAAAATAATCCTAAAGGCGATGCACAAAAAATGTGCTTGCTTTTAGGATTTTAAAATATTTTCATCATCTGTTAGTTACTACTATTCAACGATTCTTCTAGGTCAGTACCAGTAAAGAGTTCGTTCGTCTCCCATTCTTCACGAAGCAATCCCATTCGGATCGAATCATAATATTCACCATTATAATATCGAACCTTGCGAATTCTTGCCTCCATCGTCATCCCAAGCTTTTCTCCGACTCGAATCATGCGCTTATTACCCGACCAAGTAGTGTACCCAACCCGAACGAGTGGCATTGTTTGAAATAGGTGATTAATCCACAAACGTAACACGCGGGTTCCGATGCCCTTGCTCCAGTTTGCCGCTTCATGAAGGACAATGCCCATCTCTAGCCAACGGGATGGTTCGTGTTCCCAATAATAGCTTACCGTTCCAATCAGCTCACCATTTAGTTCAACTGCCCAGAAGCTATCTTGCTCGACGAACCGTGGCGATATTTCTAAAAACGTATCATATGGTAATGCTTTATGCTCGAAATAGGGGGCATCCCATTTTTTCCATTCTGGAGCTGCATCCTTAAATGCTAATTCCCATAATCTTGGTAAATCCCGTTTATTTATCGGTCTAATTTTAAGTGTTTTTTCTCTATTCCCCATTGGTTTCCTCTTTCTTTATAGATTTTCGTAAAACTTATTCGAATGATTTTCGTTGGAGCGGTTGTTCGTATAAAGAATGGTCATGACTGCTTCCAACTTTTTCGAAACCGCATATTTGATAAAATTGATTTAACTTTTCATTATTTTCCACACAGTCTAGTCTCAAGTACAGTTTTCCTTTATCCGCTAAGTACTGTATCACCCAATGCAAAATGTCTTTCCCTAAATTGGTGCCGATAAGTGAACGAGTAACGGCGAGGCGGTGGAGGTAAACGGCATCATTTGAATGATTTCCCCAAACATACTGGTCCCACTCGTTTTGCGTGTAATATAGGGTAAAGGTTGCTGTCGCATTTCCTTTGTCGGTTATAAGAAATGTTTCCTCTTGTTTAATAGCAGCTTTAATTTCTTCATCCTCTCCGCCATTTAAGAGAAACCTCCATTGATCGATCTCCTTTTCCTGAATCCATCGCGCAGTATCTTTCAGCAGCTCGGTTATTTGTGCTGCATCATTTTCAGAAGCTAACGTAATCTCCAATTCCTTTAAACGATCGACACTTTTCAATTTCATAGTACCCCCTCCGTCTATTCTCCGAAACTGTATTGGTACAACTATCTTACCATGAAATTTTATAAAAATATGGAATTTTGTAATTTATAAAGGATGTCGAAGGGGAAAATATAATTAACACTCAACGAAAAGCTTGGTATTCCAGGCTCTTTGTTAATGCACGTATTTTTGTTGGAAAGTGATTAAAAAAAGAGAAGCAAAAATCGATTGATAGGTGTGGTCAACAGGAAAGTGAATGATAAAAAGCAGTGAAATCCTATTGATAGGGGTCATCAAGAGGAAAGTGAGAAAAAAAGTTACGCAAAATCCTATTGATAGGGGTCATCAAGAGGAAAGTGAACAATAAAATACAGTGAAATCCTATTGATAGTGGACATCAAAAGGAAAGTGAGCAATAAAAAGCAGTGAAATCCTATTGATAGTGGACATCAAAAGGAAAGTGAGCTAGAAAACCAAGCAAAATCCTATTGATGGGGGTGGTCAACAGGAAAGTGAACAAGAAAAAGCAGTGAAATCCTATTGATAGAGGGCTTCAACAGGAAAGTAAGCAATAAAAAGCAGTGAAATCCTATTGATAGTGGACATCAAAAGGAAAGTGAGCTAGAAAACCAAGCAAAATCCTATTGATGGGGGTGGTCAACAGGAAAGTGAGCAAAAAAAGCAAGCAAAATCCTATTGATGGAGGTCGTCAACAGGAAAGTGAACAATAAAAAGCAGTGAAATCCTATTGATAGTGGACATCAAAAGGAAAGTGGGCAAAAAAGAGAAGTAAAATCCTATTGATAGTGTACATCAACAGGAAAGTGAGCAAAAAAGAGAAGCAAAATCCTATTGATAGAGGGCTTCAAAAGGAAAGTGAGCAAGAAAACCAAGCAAAAACCTATTGATAGTGGACATCAAAAGGAAAGTGAGCAAAAAAGAGAAGCAAAAACCTATTGATAGAGGGCTTCAACAGGAAAGTAAGCAATAAAAAGCAGTGAAATCCTATTGATAGTGGACATCAAAAGGAAAGTGAGCAAAAAAACCAAGCAAAATCCTATTGATGGATGAAAGTACCAGCAGTTTCCCCTGTTTATCGCTATTCAACTAAATTTGCCCATTCCAGAATGTGAATCACAAACTAAATTGCCATTGAAAAAATAAAATCCTAGCGACATTATTCATATCACTAGGAAAGGATGAATTTAATTATAAGCTATTAATTTTTTCCACATCTTCTGCAGTTAATTTGAAATCGAAAAGATCTAGATTAGCGGCTTGATTTTCACGGTTGTGTGATTTAGGAATAACAACTACACCGCGCTCAATTTGGTATTTTAATAAGACTTGTGCACCAGATTTATTATAGGCTTTACCAATTTCATCTAATACTTCTTTTTGATGAGCATCGGCTTTCATAGGTCCCCATGCAACAGGTGTTATACCCTCATCTTGTAATACAGAAAGGAGATCGTTGTTACGTTCTTTTAAGTTAATTTGTATTTGATTAACCGCAGGTTTCACTTTAGCAAATTCTTTTAGTTCATCTAGTTGATTTTTTCCAAAGTTTGAAACACCGATTGCTTTTAATTTTCCCGCTTCGTAATATTCTTCAAATACTTCCCAAGTGTTCTTAAGTTGTACTTTGTCTTCGATAGGAAAATGAATAAGAAGCAGATCAAGATAGTCTGTTTGGAAATTTTTCAGACTGTTATCGATAGCTGCGCGAGTAGCCTCTTTTGAAGAAATATATTCTTCGCTAGCTGGAACTTTTGTTGTAATAAATAACTCTTCTCGAGGCACTTTGCTTTCTGCTAAAACTCTTCCGACAAGTTCTTCGTTTCTATAAATGATGGCTGCGTCTATTGATCGGTATCCCAGCTCAAGCGCTGATACGAGTTCAGGAATTTCATTTGTTAACGCTCCGTTATACTCGTTATTTTCTTTTCCATAAGTATTAGTACCTGTACCTACAATTGGCATTTTTAACCCATTATTAAGTGTTATGTATTCCATATTTTTCAGCACTCCTTTTATAGTCTAATTCTTTCCTTACAACATCATAACATAGTATAGAATTTTCAAAAAGTAATATGAAAGAAGGCATTAATCCATATTAGATCAACGCCTTCATTTGTTTTACTTAATTTAAAACGGGGGCTTACTCCCCTACCATACCGTCATTATCCCGATCATCCATATAGGGGTATAACCAATGGTCGCTTGTTATTGGCATACTAAAACCGGCTGCCTTTGCTTCTTTAATCGTCACCTTTCCATTACCGTTTGTATCAATACTAGAAATATCACCGTTTGTGTTTGAATTAGATGAATCGGAAGGATTGCTATCTGTTAAACCGAGTGATGAATTTACTTCATCAGGGTTTACATTGTCAAATGTATCAACTATTTCGTTACCGTTTAAAGTATAGGTGTACTGATAGCTTGAAGGAATCTGCGTTTCCGTATTTGGATAGGTAATAATTGCTTCAAAATTAGAAGCTCCACCAGCGCTACGGATCACTTCTTCCATATAAGCTTGATCACCATGTCGGTTAAGTGTACTATCCTGTGGGGTAATATTATAAGCATTCGATACCCCTCCGAGAGAATCTGCAATGATATGTCCTTCATCTAAAACATCACTTTCGACGCCAGGGACTTTTGCCTCATCCGAATAGTATCTGCCAGACGATAATACAGGTTCGTTACTATCATCCTGTAGAATGATTTCGTCAGCAATTACACGTACTAGTTGCCCATATTCATTCGTAAATGCCCAATATTCACGGTCCCCATAACCAATGTCGACGACGACGTTAGGTTCGCGATATCCAGACAGATCACCGCCATCAACTTCAATACGTGTATAGCCTGAGAAAAGTTCATCATTTGATTGCGTTGGAGTTTCCTCTTCTGCTTGTTCATCAACATCCGTAGTCGCAGTTTCCTCTTTTTGTTTTTTTTCATCAACTGTAGTTACTTCTTGCGAATCTGTTTTTACATCTGTAACGGATGGATCTTCTACGTTGGTACAACCAACAATAAAGATGGTCGTTAAAAGTAAAATAAAATAGTTCATTTTCTTTTTCATTTAGGACTCTCCAATGTAGTTTCATATTGTTCATTCTTAAGCTCTCGGTATGTTACTATAGATTAACGCTGTAACCTACAGATAATAGTATATTCCAAGATAAACTTTATTTCAGTAGAAACTTTGTTTTGGTTTAAGTTAAAAATTTTACAATATCTCTTCAGCCTAATCAAATAGGGGAATTTACCATAAACTAATTAGATAAAACTTGTTTCGTAAAAAACATATCTAATTGAACCAATAAATATAATTCATGTAAAGAAAGCCTCAATTCAATAGTAAATGGTCCCTGTTTTGAGGTACATACCAAAGGGTAATGAAAATGGCGTGCAAACTGAAGGCAGTTTGGCACGCCATTTTCATGTTTATAAACTAGAAATGTTGTTTTATACTATGTGGATATATTAATTAAAATTTAAATAAATTCCTATGTTGATGCGCCTTATAATGTAGCAAATCTTTACTATGTGTATGAATAGATATATCAGCATTTATATTTGTTATAGCGGCTATTAGATCAGCAGGGATAGTTACATTATTGATATAATCCCCCACATTAAAGGTGTAAACATCTAAATAACAATGCGCATCATACGCTTCTATGATTTCTTTTAGGAAAAATTTTTTCTCAGGTGTAAATAATGAGGTTTTCAACTGTATAAATAATTCATCTAATACAAACATCTCCGATACTTCATTGTAACTTGATTCATAGTAGCCCCCATTCCTATAAATCCAAGACGAACAATAGGGGTTATCTATTATGCCTGACCTAGGGTATCCATCAGGATTATATGATTGCGAGCTAAATGGTATTACCTGTAAATTTTTCGTTATAGTCTGGGGGTCAAAATGATTTCCTGTACCGTCATCATCAATGTACGTGTGAATTGTAAAAGCTATAAAAATCAAGTTACTCATTATACACCTCCCCTGCTTTTTCCTACTCTTCTTTACAAATTCCTACTTTAAACGGTGCGAATAGGTATACTAATTCATATTGAAAACTAATTAAAATTAACTTCCGTACTTTCCAACCATATCCATTTTTTGTAGATTAATCATTCCATTGATATGTCCAAAAACGTTCAAAATGGAGACGATCCAAAGTTTCTGGATCCTTTGCAGCTGCACGGTTTTCCATATCCTCCATGAATAATGCAGTTTGTGAGCGATGTGCCCTCATAGTAGCCAGTTTTTGTTCAGCAACTGCACTAATGTCGTGGACAATATCAGGCTTACCTAATTCTTCTTCACAATTATTAGAGAAAGCAACACAATGTACTTTCGGACGAACAGACTTATCTAAGCGCCCTATCGAACGAATAACTGCACGGCCAGTAGCTTCATGATCAGGATGAACAGAGTAGCCGGGATAAAAAGTAATCACAAGTGACGGATTTAATTCTGCAATCATTTCGGAAAAAAGGTCTGCTAATTTTTCCTCATCTTCAAATTCTACTGTTTTATCATGGAATCCTAGCATTCGTAAATCCTTTATCCCCATTGCGGCAGCAGCATCCTGTAATTCCTTTTTCCGGATTAACGGAAGAGTTTCCCTTGTGGCAAAAGGAGGATTCCCTAAATTGCGCCCCATTTGGCCTAATGTTAAGCAGGCATATGTTACGGGTGTACCGTTTTTAATTAAAGTAGCAATCGTACCAGATACTCCGAATGCTTCATCATCTGGATGTGGAAAAATAACAAGTACATGTCTTTCCGATTCAATCATGTAAAAAAACTCCCTTCATTATGTAATTACCGGTTAAGCAGAAAATATTTATTCAAATGGTGTTTTGCTAAGCTCAAAGGCAATGGCAAGTCTACCTTGGTGATCAAGTCCTGCCATTAGCAGTCGTCCCTTTTCATCTAATTCAAAATGGGTTAATCCTTCGCCATAAACCCAACCGCTATCCATTTTTAAACCTACACGAAATGGACCATCCCCAGCAATTGTTCCTATTTCATAGCGAATTTTTGCATTTCGAATAAAAGCTCCAGCATTAAAGAAGGATGCGTCACGATGGGTAGCATATGCCCCGTTCGTTGTTTCTAAATGAATATATAAATCCTGGTTAACAAATTGTTTCAGTAATTCTTGCACCTTTTGTTTTTCGATTGGTTGCATGAAATCCGAACCTCCTAACTAATATAAGGATATTTTACTAAAAAAAGTTGGAAAATGCATAATTCTAGAACTCCTTATGCAAAAAAAGGGGTGCAAACGAAAAAATGCCCCTAGGCAAAAGCCTTAGGGACATTGATTGTTCCAATTATCCTTTGACAGGAGTTACAACAGGTCTTTCGTTAGGATATTTGTTATACGCACCATGCATTACTGGGCCAACAAATTCGTTTAATTTCCAACCGTGTTGTATTGCAGCTGCAACAAATTCTTTTGCATGAACAACTGCATCATAAACGGTTTCCCCATTTGCCAAATTTGCTGTAATCGCTGCAGCAAAGGAACAACCCGCACCATGATTATAAGTAGTATCAATTTTGTCTGTTTCAAGAAGGACGAATTCTTTTCCATCATAGAAAAGGTCGACAGCTTTATCATGCTGTAATTGTTTACCACCTTTAATCACGACATTTTTCGCACCAAGCTCGTGAATTTTCGCAGCAGCTTTTTTCATATCATCAATTGTTTTTATTGGACCGAGCTGTGATAATTGCCATGCTTCAAAAAGATTAGGTGTTGTTACAAGCGCTCTTGGTAAAAGCAACTCACGCGCAGCATCTACTGTTTCTGGCAATAATACTTCATCTTCCCCTTTACATACCATTACAGGGTCAATGACAACATTTTTTAAACCGTATTGGTCAATATATTTAGCACCTAGTTCAACAATTTCAACAGAACCAAGCATACCAGTTTTCATTGCATCTAAGCCTACAGAAAATGCACATTCCAATTGTTTGTCGACAGCATTCCCTTCAATAGCAAAAACATTATGGTGCCAATTATCATTAGGGTCCATTGCTACGATGGAAGTTAATGCAGTCATTCCATAAACACCATGTTCCTGGAAGGTCTTCAAATCCGCCTGAATCCCAGCACCACCACTCGTATCAGAACCCGCAAGAGTCAACGTCTTTTTCATACTCATAAAACATCCTCCTATCTATAAAAAAAAACAATTATTTATTATGATTTAAAATTCAATCATTAAGTACCTTCATTATAGCAATAAAATTCAAAAGTACAATCATCCCGCTCAATTAATAATTCTATAAAAAAAGGAAATAGTAATAGAAAAGCGGAGGCGACTGTCCAGCGCCGTATGAACTGGAGCCAATTCGCAGGAGATATAGGAAACACAGCGAGGAACGAGCTGATGTTGACTTATCGTACGAAGAATAGGCGAAGTTCACTAGGCGCGAGTCAGCCGAAGCTGGACAAAGAAAAGCGGAGGCGACTGTCCAGCGTCGTATGAACCGAGAACAGGTAACTCAACCTATGTTTAGGGGGAATAATCATTGTCTTTAACACCAGAAAAAATTATTCAGCTTCATGGCTTTAATAACTTAACAAAAACATTAAGCTTCAATATGTATGATATTTGCTATACAAAAACAAAGGAAGATCGTGAAGCATATATTGCTTATATTGACGAGCAATACAATGCCGATCGACTAACGCAAATATTAACACATGTATCCGAAATAATAGGTGCCCATGTATTAAATATTGCCAAGCAAGATTATGTACCACAAGGGGCAAGTGTAACAATATTAGTATCTGAAGGACCGGTTGTTGAAGTACCAACCGAGCATTTTGAAGAATCACCAGGACCACTTCCAGATTCAGTCGTCATTCAATTAGATAAAAGCCATATTACCGTTCATACATATCCAGAATATCACCCACATGAAGGGATAAGTACCTTTCGGGCAGATATCGATGTTTCAACCTGTGGGGAAATTTCTCCATTAAAAGCACTAAATTACCTTATTCATTCATTTGATACCGATATTATGAGTATTGATTATCGTGTCCGTGGCTTTACGCGAGATATTACGGGGCATAAATTGTTTATTGATCATGAAATCAACTCCATTCAAAATTACATTCCAGACGAAGTGAAGGAGCTATATGATTTAATTGATATCAATGTTTACCAACATAATATTTTCCATACAAAATGTAAGCTAAAAAATTTTGATTTAGATAATTATCTATTTAATTTAGAAAAGGATAAATTAAGTGAGGAAGAAATTGAAACCATCACTGGCCAATTACAAAGAGAAATGAATGAGATTTTCTATGGGAAAAATATGGAGTGGGAATACGAAGGAGTCGATCATGATTAGCTAACCTATATAGTATTGGTTAGCTTTTCAATTTCTATGTTTCTTCCAAATATTTATGAATGAATCAAGCACTCTCATTTGCTACAATGAAACCAAATGCAATAGCCAATCGTATAAATAAATAGATTCTATTGAAAAGGAATAGAGTATTTTTATTTTTTCTGTTAGGGGGGTAGTAAATGGTTCCATCACATGAAGAAAAAAAACTAGATGAAATAAAGAAAATGCTAGAGGAACTGAATGCAGCAAAATCAGAGACAGCAACTACATTAGCTGTGGACCAATCCTCCAAAAGACGTCTGCCAGTTTTTCGATTGAAGGCACGAACGATGTTTACTGGTATCATACTGTTATTTATTTTCCTTTTTATCATAGCGGCTTTCTTTTTTATCCGTTCGATATTTAGTCATGAGGGGACGGTTGTAAACACCGTTTCTAGCTTTGCAGAACAAATACAAGATCTATCCTCGCTTGCAACGTCTAAGGCATACATGAAGGCGGTCGTAGAACAAGAGGATAATGCATTGTTCGGAAATAAAATTGATATGAATATCCCGGGAACAAAAAGAACAACACTTGTCATTATCCCTGGTGAAGTAATTGCAGGGGTAGATTTGTCGATGCTAACCGAAAAGGATATTTCCGTAAATGAAGAAACGAAAACCATCCATTTAACACTACCAAGTGCAGAAATACTTCAACAGCCGTCTCTATACTTCGATGAGGCACAAATTTATTCTTCTGAAGGCTTATTACGTGGAGAGGCATCGATAGAGGAAGGCTATGCAATTGCAGAGCTTGCTTCCAATCAAATTATAAATGAAGCAACAGAGCAAGGTCTCCTCGAATCGGCAGAACAGCAAGCGAAAGTAGTGCTTGATAAATTTATGGGAACGTTAGGATATAAAGTTACGATAGAATTTCAAGAAGAGGAATAAATGCTTTTGTAAGCAATCCTAATCATATAATCATGATTGGGATTTTTTCTATGGAAAAATAGCTTCCTTATTCGCTAATTTAATTTATTTTTTGTAAAATAAGATTGTCTGAAGAAAATGTAATGGATTGGTTTTATCAGCTGTTTGTTATAGTAAACAGTGTGATATATTATTTATTCATAATACTAAACAGCAAACTGGGAAAATACATCCTCCTTCCTAACAATCATTACACTAAGAATGTAGAATAGAAAAGGTGTGTGCTATGCAAATATCGTACGAAGCAATATTAAAAAAAATGGAAGAAAAGCTTAACGAGGCGAAGGTGTCCGATTCAGCTGCTAGAATTCGAGAACAGGTTCAATCGATAAAAACATTGTGTGAAGTTCTATTAGAGGAAACGAATAGCTCCGCGAGCATACATAAGGAAATTCCGATTCAAAAGTTCCAACCACAAATGCCTATACAGTCAACGACCGTCATTCCGTCAACCACAACATTGTCAGAAAAGAAAATTGTGATGGAAGATGGCGCAAATGGCGATTCATTATTTGATTTTTAATAGATAGAAAGCACTTTAATGAAGGAAGTGCGTGATAAAACATGGAGATGGAGAGGATTAAATGAATATTTTCTTATTTTTAGGTGCCTTGTATGGATTTTTATCTGTTGCTTTTGGTGCATTTGGTGCACATATTTTAGAAGGAAGAATCGATGCTAAATATATAGAAACATGGCAAACAGGTGTTACCTATCAAATGCTTCATGCCGGCGCATTATTAGTCATCGGTATATTAATGAATAAATTTCCAGGGAGTTCGTTACTTAATTGGTCCGGATGGTTAATGTTTGTCGGTGTCATTCTATTTTCCGGAAGTTTATTCGTTCTAAGTACAACTGGTATTAAAGTACTAGGGGCAATTACACCAATAGGGGGCGTTTGCTTCTTGGTGGCATGGCTACTGTTAATGATTGGATCAGTGAAACTTTTTTAAAGGAAAAACCTCGTCCGTCAATCAAAACAATTGGACGAGGTTTCTTTATTTTCTTAATTAAAGTTTGAGCTTGCTTTCGTGTGATTAGCGTGGTGCATATGTTGTTGCTTGAGGGACTCCAAACGGATAATCATACTCTAGTTCTTCCTCGAAAACAGCATAGTTGAAGTATACCATTGGTAATAAGTAGCGATATCCTGTTTCTGGATCACTTAAAATCAAATGGTCACGACCAGCTGCTTCCACAACACCGCGGAAAACTTTAGAATTCCATTCGTTGCTGCCTTCAAATGCCATATAGACCGTTGCAAGCTTTCCTTTATTTAGTCGTAAAATATTTTCAATATAGGATTGTTCCACTGGTAACATGCCGGGAACTTGTGGACCAGATGTTCCTGCTCCAGGTGTTTGTACTGTCATCCCAGAAGGCATTTGCGGATACATTTGTGCAAAGCCACCTTGTGCAGTTTGCGCAAATCCATTCCCTTGTACAGCAGGCTGCATATACGCTGGTACTTGATTCGTTGCGGATTGATAAGGATACCCACTTTGGCGGTAGTAACCTGTAAATTGGTTTCCATTATTTGTACTCATGAATAAATCCTCCCCATTTTTTCTAGATGTAGGTTCTTCACTCTCAATAAAATATTTCTCTATGTTTTTTAAAAGAACTTCCAAACATAAAAAACGCAAAATTTCATCCCAACATTTTAATTAACAAGCACCCACTACCATTTTCCGCCACAACTATTAAAATACAGTAGGGCAATCAGACTGTGATGGTGCATAGAAGCAGTGTGATTTATAACGTCCAACATTCCACTGATTGTACCATTGAGCAGGACAATTGCCGCTCGGTTCAAAAAACCATAAGGAATTAGTAGCTGGATGGAATCTTTCTCCTCTAAGTACACGTCTGGCTAATCTTCTTTCGTTTTCCCGTGCACCCTGGTAAAAGTAGCCTTTTTGAGTTGCTTCAAATCCACCTGGGCTTTGAAAAACCATTTGTCTAATATTGGTGACATCTTTAAAGTCTAAGCATTTGCCTCGAACTCGATTCACCCCCACATTTCCAACCATGAGCATTCCGAGATCGCCTTCTCCTTCAGCTTCTGCTCGGATTAACCTAGCAAGTAGGTTAACGTCAGCCTCGTTAAATGCAATAACCGCCACACTTTCCCCCCCATTCCAAAAAGGTTAGACTCTAATCCTTAATGTATGTTGAAGGGTTGGGCAAGGTTCAGCATTTTTACTAGGCATTGTAAATTTAGGCTTATGTCATTTTATATATATGTATATCCTGTTCTGATATGCCAAAAAAGCAAGGGGAATTAACGGAGAGGTAGAAAAAGAAGAAAATTACGTGAAAAAGGCTAATTCCTATAAGAATTAGCCTTTTTCACGTAAGTACACTTATTTTACATGCAACAATTTTTCTAACCGTTCATTATCTAATAGATTTCCTACAAAAAATGATCCGAATTCGCCATATCGGGCACTAACTTCATCAAAACGCATTTCATACACTAATTTCTTAAATTGTAGGACATCATCTGCGAACAATGTAACACCCCACTCATAATCATCAAAACCAACAGATCCGGTAATGATTTGTTTTACCTTTCCTGCATAAGAACGACCAATTAATCCGTGGCTCTTCATTAAATCGCGACGTTCTTCCATTGGTAGCATATACCAATTGTCATTACCTGAACGGCGCTTGTCCATAGGATAGAAACAAACATATGGAGTTTTCGGAAGTGTTGGATATAATCTTGCACGTACATACGGATTTTCGTATGGATCACTGCCATCGCCTTTTGCTAAATAGCTACTTAATTCGACAACAGACACATAGGAATAACTAGGAATAAGATACTCTGCGAATGTTGTTTTATTTAATTCAGTTTCTACTTCTGATAGCTCATCCATTGTAGGGCGTAAAACCATTACCATTAAGTCAGCCTTTTGACCAACGATAGAATAGAAGGCATGACTACCTTTTTGCTCTTCTTCAACAAATGCCCATTTATTTAAAATTGCTTCAAATTCTTCGATAGCAGCTTGTCTTTCATTTTCCGATAACATTTTCCAGGATGACCAGTCGATTGTACGGAAATCATGCAAACAATACCAACCATCTAATGTTTGTACAGCTTCACTCATTTATATTCCACTCCTTAAATTCAATAACTTTTCATACCATTACTATAACATAATCGATGAGCAAATTTCCTCAAAGCAGATTCTTACAATTTGGTGAATTCTATGGATAGTTTTTATAAAGAAGACGAAAAATAAACTGTCTAATCCTGAAAAAAAATAATCTTTCAGAGAAAACGGTAACAAAATGTTGAGACCTTGCATTTTTTTTCACAAATAGTATGCTAATAGGGAATGAAGTTAAGGAGGATATAAAAATGGATTTATTTTCTGCTGTAAAAGAGAAAGTTACAGGAAAAGGTTTAAGCATTGTTTTTCCTGAAGGTACAGATGAGCGAATCGTAAAAGCTGCATCTAGATTAGCTTCAGAGCAAGTGGTAAAACCAATCCTAATCGGTAACGTAAATGAAGTTCAACAAAAAGGGCAAGAAGTAGGCGTATCTTTAGACGGAATTGAAATTCTTGATCCAGAAGATTATGCAGAATTCGATGTACTTGTTGAAAAATTTGTCGAACGTCGTAAAGGAAAAGCTACAGAAGAACAAGCACGTCAATTATTAAAAGACGTAAACTACTTCGGTACAATGCTTGTTTATTTACATAAAGCAGATGGTCTTGTTAGTGGTGCAGCACATTCTACAGCTGATACGGTTAGACCTGCATTACAAATTATTAAAACAAAACAAGGCGTGAAGAAAACTTCCGGTGCATTCATTATGGTTCGTGGAGAAGAAAGATATGTATTTGCTGACTGTGCAATCAATATTACACTAGATGCACAAGACTTAGCGGAGATTGCAGTAGAAAGTGAAAAAACTGCAAAAATGTTTGATATTGACCCACGTATTGCAATGTTAAGCTTCTCTACTAAAGGTTCTGCCAAATCACCTGAAACGGAAAAAGTAGCAGAGGCTGTAAAGCTTGCGAAGGAATTAAATAGCGATCTAGTAATTGATGGAGAATTCCAATTTGATGCTTCTTTCGTACCATCAGTTGCAGAGAAAAAAGCTCCAGATTCCGTTATTAAAGGTGATGCAAATGTATTTATTTTCCCTAGCCTAGAAGCAGGAAATATTGGATACAAAATTGCACAACGTTTAGGAAACTTTGAAGCAGTTGGTCCGATTTTGCAAGGCTTAAATGCCCCTGTGAACGATTTATCCCGTGGCTGTGATGAAGAAGATGTATATAAATTAGCATTAATTACAGCAGCACAAAGCTTGGCTTAATCGTAAAAACGATTAGGCAGGTTTCTAAAGGGTTGTTGTTAGTTCATGAGATAGGGATATCGAAACATTGGTTGGCTCTCGCTTTGAGGGCCAACCTTTTTCTAGGTTGAATTTTAAAGGATTGTTGTTATTACATAAGATTAGAAATATTAAATGAACTACTGAGCATACTGAATACACAGAGACTCAGTGAAAAGCAAAGGCGACTGTTTAGCTACGTACAGGCGGGGGCAAATCCGCAGGAGATAAAGGAAACACGGTGGGTGAGTTTACGAACCGATGTTGACTTATCGCATGGAGGGCTGGTGAGCTTGCTAGTTGCTGGGAGCTGTAGCTAGCCTCGCCGCTCGTCCGAATGGATGCACGAAGTGTATTCAGTCTCCTGGATATACCTAAATTGCAACACTTTATATAAAAATAAACTGTAGAAATAGACTGCTTAGTAGTTTATATAATATACTGCACGAATATCTTTTTCCTATTATTTCGTGTTTTTTTTAGAAATGATGGAAGTATAATATAATAGGTTTAAAAGAAAATGATTAAAGGAGACTACAGCATGGAGGAAATGCTCTCCCTACTTGAGCAAGAGGAGTGGAGAATCATCGATCAATCGAGTCTTGGTCCGATGTTTCATCCAATTCAATCCTTTGCAATGGACGATACACTATGTGAAGCAATTGGAACCGGACAATCTCCTGCCGTTGCCCGCACATGGGTACATTATGATTCCGTCATACTAGGTATTCAGGATGTTCGCCTCCCGCACTTACAAGATGGCATACAATGGCTAGGACAACAGGGCTATGACTATATTGTTCGTACTTCCGGTGGACTAGCTGTTTTAGTTGATGAAGGGGTATTGAATATTACCTTGATTTTTCCGGAAAATGAAAAGGGTATCGATATTAACCGTGGATATGAAGCAATGTATCAGTTTGTGCAAATGATGTTTGCGGATTTAACAAATAAAATAGAGGCTCGTGAAATACATGGTTCCTATTGTCCGGGAAGCTATGACTTAAGCATCGACGGGAAAAAATTTGCGGGAATTTCGCAACGACGAGTGAAAAAAGGTGTTGCCGTACAAATCTATTTATGTGTATCAGGAAGCGGAAGTAAGCGCGCAGAAATAATACGAGAATTTTATCAACGTGCCTTGCAAAAGGAACCGACAAAATTTGAGTATCCAAAGGTGCGACCTGAAGTGATGGCATCCTTGTCAGAGCTAACAGGAGTAGAACTAACCATTCAACAGTCAATGCTGCGATTTTTACAAGTTTTACAGAAAGTAAGCAATGGAAAGTTCTATAATAGTGAGCTTACTACAGAGGAGCTACAAATGTATCAGCATTATTATGCACGAGTTTTGGAACGAAATGAAAAATGGTTACCTTAATCGGAATTCATATAAAAAGCTTGCCATGACAACGCATGAGCAAGCTTTTGTATTATAAAATCAATTGGTTGTTGCCAATCTGTATGGCATGGTAGGAATGCTAGTAACAAATCGTTTGTTTACGGATTTCATTGCATCTGAGATACCGACAAATTAATGAAAACTATTGGTTTGCTAGAAACACTAGATTCTATTCTGCTACTTTTTCTAGGTTTCCATTCCTATCCATTTTAAACGTAGTTGGTGCTGGTTTCTCCTCTTCATCAAACAACACTAGTTTTCTTGCACGGTTCATAATTTTCACTAATGTTTCATAATCCTCTTGCATAGTCATAGAATTTTTCTCTAGCTCTGCTACTTTTTCTTCCAATTCTTCCTTCTGTTTACGTAGGTCGATAATTTCGCGTTTTAATCTTTCATTCTCACTTTTATAAACACTAGCTTGCAGATTGGAATGATTTAAGTTTTGTAAGAAATGAATGACTTGGTCTAAAGATAAAGCCTGATGTTGATTGGAATATTGGTTCATTACCGGATTGGTCACCATTGTCTGTTCTTGTTTCGTTACTTGTACAGGAGCTTCTCCAGCACTTGCTTGTGAAACTTCCCCAACATTCATTAAATCCCCAATTACTTCGGATGAAAACTCTGTTGTTACTTCAATATCCTCCACTGAAGGTACTGGTGGTTGATAAAGTAACTTTTTCTTTCCGCCATGATCTTTCCCTAATAATCTCTGTCTTTGTTTTCTTTGTTTTTTTGCTAACTGTAATGCTTTTTCGTATTGATGACGAACTACTGCATTCCAACGAAAACCGCAAGCTGCACTTGTTCGATTAAGCTTGTCACCAACCTCTTCAAATGCATTTAATTGTGTACTGCCTTCTCGAACATGGCGCAGTACAGTTTCCGCTAATAATAAATCATTTTCATCTGTCCACGCATCTTGACGTACTTTCATAATCTCAACTCCCAAACATAAAGTAATAATTTCTAATAGGTTTCATTAGGTATTTGTACTATCTAGGTTTAGTACTAGCATGGACAGTTTTTCTTTGTTTTATACAATAAGAGATAAAAGGATAATAGTTTTTATTAAATTTTTTTATAAAATATCGAAATATTCACATATAACGCTACCTATCTTGTAAAAGTTATTAAATAAGAAAGAACTGGAAAATGTCGGTTATAAACGAAATATGAAATTTTTTGTCATAATTTTGGTGAAACTAGTAAAGAAAATCGATATAATGGAAACATGCTAGGTAGGAAGAGGGTAAAGAATGGCTTACGCAACGGAAAAATTGAGAGAAGAAAAAGTATTTAAAGACCCTGTTCATCGGTATGTACATGTTCGTGACCGTGTCATTTGGGATTTGATCGGTACGAAGGAATTCCAACGCTTAAGAAGAATTAAGCAACTAGGAACGACATTCCTAACATTTCACGGAGCAGAACATAGCCGCTTGAATCACTCCTTGGGTGTATATGAAATTGTCCGAAGAATTGTAGACGATGTATTTATTGGACGGAGTGAATGGAATGAATCCAATCGTTTATTATCACTTTGTGCGGCACTCTTACATGATTTAGGACATGGTCCATTTTCTCATTCTTTTGAAAAAGTGTTTCATCTAGACCATGAGCAATTTTCCCAACAAATAATTTTAGGAAATACCGAAGTCAATCAAGTGCTTTCCGCTGTACATCCGAATTTTCCAAAGCAAGTAGCAGAGGTTATTGCGAAAACTTCGGATGAAAAACTAGTAGTTAGCCTTATATCGAGTCAGATTGATGCTGACCGGATGGATTATTTATTACGAGATGCCTATTTTACAGGGGTCAGCTATGGTCACTTTGATATGGAACGGATTCTTCGTGTTATGCGTCCGCGAGAAGATCAAGTGGTGATTAAAAAGAGTGGGATGCATGCAGTAGAGGACTATATTATGAGTCGTTATCAAATGTACTGGCAAGTATATTTCCACCCTGTAACAAGAAGTGGCGAAGTAGTTTTAACGAAAATTCTCCACCGTGCAAAAGAATTATATGAACAATTTTATCAATTTAAATATGAACCTCGTCATTTCTATTCTATGTTTAAAAATGAATTGACACTGCAAGACTATTTAAATTTAGATGAAGCGGTTGTTTTATATTATTTCCAAGTATGGCAAGAGGAAGATGATCCTATATTGCGGGATCTATGTAGAAGATTTATGGATCGCCATTTATTTAAGTATGTTGAGTTTGATCCTGCGAAAGAGTATAGAAAATTTATAGATCTTTCGGCACTGTTCAAAAAGGCTGGTATTGATCCAGAATATTATTTAGTACTAGATTCTTCTTCTGATCTTCCCTATGATTTCTATCGACCAGGAGAGGAAGAAGAACGGCTTCCGATTCAATTACTAATGCCTAATGGAGAAATCCGTGAGCTTTCAAGAGAGTCTGAAATAGTAGAAGCAATTAGTGGAAAACGAAGAACCGATCATAAGTTATATTTTCCAGCGGATATATTATACGATGAAACATCAAAGAAAAATATTAAACGACAAATCCGCCAATTACTGGGAATAAGATAAGGTATCTTTACCTTCCTGTTAAAAGTCGGTATAATTTCATTGTTTGAAAGTAGGAGATGACATTTTATGCTTTTGGAACATGCAAAAATTTTACATGCCATCCAATCCTCAGGTGAAATCATAGGGCGGAAAAAATTTCAAAAGATGATATATATTGCTAAAAAATTAGCATTTCCATTCCAAGAGAAATTTCAGTTCCACTTTTATGGTCCCTATTCTGAAGAACTTACCCTTCAATTAGAGGAATTAGTCAATATGGGTTTGATTAATGAAATAAAAGAAAAAAAGGGTGGCTATTACCAATATCGCTATACGGTAACGGAAAATGGAGAGGATTTCATTCATATGTTTGATGAAGAAGTTCATCATCCGAAGCTTAATGAATGTTTAACAGATATGAATGAGCAAAGTTCTCGTTTTTTGGAGCTTGTTTCTACCGTATTATATTTTGATACATTACCAAAGGAGCAAGTGTACGATAAAATTTCTCAAGTGAAAAGTAAGCAAAAATATACACGCGAAGAAATTGACCAAGCATTTGCGTACATTGATTCCTTAAAGGAAAAAGTTAGTTTACAAGTTCAATAATTTATATGCGAATCTAATGTTACAATCGCTAAGAAAAATAGCAAGCTGTGAGAAGTCCATTCTATTGAAGTAATATTGAAGTAATGATCGGAATGGCAATAAATGAAAGAGGCTGGGACATAACAATTGATATTTAAATGTAAGACGAACAATCATTCGGAAAGCGAAGTATATTTCCGGAGCGAATTTACCTACTTAACTTTGTTCGGATTCTCTTACATAAAAATACTTTTGTCCCAGCCTCTTTTCCATCCATCCATTAATTTCTACTATTCATCGCTTAATCGCTTTCCTGCAACTGCATAATGATTTTTTGGCATTTCTTCAATAAATACAACAACCTTTTCTACAGAGGCACCAGTTGTTTCCACTACTGCTTCGGTTACCTTTTCGACTAATGCTCTCTTTTGATCCTCGGTTCTTCCTTCTAACATTTTTACTGTCACATATGGCATTTGTTGTCCTCTCCTTTTCACTAGAAAATTCTCACATTTTCATGGTATCCTAATAGAGGAATAGCATGGGACTATTACCTAATAGTATTATAACCGCATACATAATAAAAAAGGAATTGGAATGAAAGAATGGATAAAATATTTTGCCATGGAAAAAGATGAACAGTTTTCTGTCAGATGGTAGAATAATAATTAAATACAAATCATACCTTTCAAGAAGAAAAGGAGCAACCAAATGGAGTTTTTTGATACTTTATTTAGTTTTTTAGCATTTCCTTTAGATGTCCTCCCGTACGTAATTATCACCTTAATTGTCGCTTTTACTGTCCATGAATTTGCCCATGCCTATGTCGCTTATAAATTTGGCGATCCTACGGCAAAAAATCAAGGAAGACTGACATTAAATCCTGCGGTTCATTTAGATCCGATTGGGACGATTTTGCTATTAATTGCAGGTTTTGGATGGGCTCGCCCTGTCCCAGTCAACCGTTATCATTTTAAAAATCCGCGCTTAGCTGGCGTGCTTGTTTCGATTGCAGGTCCACTGAGCAATTTATTATTGGCATTCATTGGTGGAATCCTTCAATCGATTACGTTGGCAATCGGCCTTAGTGGTACGGCAGGTCAGATGTTATATGATTTTAGCTTTTACTTTATGTATTTAAATGCCATTCTTTGTGTATTCAATTTACTTCCATTGCCACCTTTAGATGGGTACCGGATTATTCAAGACTTAGTTTCGAATGATGTTCGTGCAAAGATGTCCCAATTTGAAACATATGGGCTCATTATTTTTCTAATATTAGTTGTTGTAGACCCGCTATATAATATGACAGTTGGGCCAATACTAGATACAGGAGTATACATAATCTTTCAGCTTGTATCGGGATTTTTAGGATTACTATTTTAATTAGTAAGTTGATTTCCATAGATGGGTAAGGAGGTCTTTGTATCGATGGAAGAAAATAAGGAAAAAGAGAAGAAAACCGTTAATTTTAATATTATTAAAAATGATCCAACCGATGGCCATAAAGGATTCGGTGTTGGGGTACTGAATTTAGAAAATGTTTCACCTGTTTTTGTTGATGTACAGGAAAAGACAGCATTTGTTGACATTGGTGCGATGCATGCGCGAAGCCAGGTAGAGCGAGGGATCAAATTTTTAAAAACAAAAGAGGAAGTCCCGAATGGCAAACCATATTGGCTTGTATGGGTAACTATTGAGCGGAAGGAATCTGGCCCATTTTATTACGGGGTGACAGCATGTGAGCTAACAGTAGATCGCTCCATTCGTCGTGGATATAAGTCATTTCCAGAACATGTAAATAAAATGGATAAATCATTAAAAGGGCATATTATGGTCGAGCATATGGACGAATCCTCGAAAGCGGTGCTTGCAGATTTTCTGAAAAATCATGATCGTGGAATATGGGATCGTTCTAGTGATAAATTAAAACAAGATTTAGGTGCGGAATAAATAATGGAAAAGAGCTTGAGGACAGCAGGGATAATCTTCCCTGCCATGCCCCAAGCTCTTTTGATGAAGTGTTAGTCTTATTCTGATAACCAATCAAAGATGCGCTTGTACCAAGGCTTCTCTTGATTTTTTTCTATTGGTTGTTCTGTATGATCTGGTGTTGTTTCGTTCGTATTGTTAGGTGCACTACAGTATTCGGTCGGCTCTGTTCCTTTTATGAAATACATATAGCGTTTCACTGGGCAATCCTCTGTTGCAAGTAACCCACTTTCTGGATTTACATTGACACCAACGACATTTTTAGTTGGTTTAAATGGACGAATTGGCTTATCCTTTAAGGCTTTTTCCATGAAATCCACCCAAATATTCTTTGCATATGTTTTTTCCGTCGGTAATGTGATAGCTTTCCCTTTATCATAACCAGTCCAAACAGCAGAAACGAGATCAGGTGTAAAACCAATCATCCAGCTATCGGTGTTGGTAGATCCCGACTTACCTGCATATGGGCGGGTTGTTTTCGAAATAATATTATGCCCGGTTACATTTGCGTAGCCGTTTAAGCTATCATCAAATATTCCCGTCATCATATGGGTTAATACGAAAGTGGTATCTGGATCAAGCACCTGCTCATGCTGTTCTTCTTTTTCATAAATAACCTCACCATCACGAGCGACAACCTTCGTAATAAAAATTGGCTCGACGCTTTTTCCACCATTGGCTAGCATGCTATAGGCATTGGCCATTTCCACAACTTGTACACCAGAGGTACCTAATGCTAGAGATGGGACTTGTTCTTGCTTAGACTCTATTCCAAAACGTTTAGCATACGCTACTAATGTTTCGGTACCTAAATATAAATGGGTTTTTACGGCAAATACATTATCGGATAATGCCAATGCTTGTGCCATCGTAATGTCATCATTGGCGTATTTATAGTTGAAATTTTGTGGTGTGTATTCTTCTCTACCGTCGTCAAATGTAAAGGTAGTTTCTTCACTGCGAAACTTACTAGTTGGAGTGAATCCCTTTTCAAGAGCGGCATAATAAAGAATTGGCTTTATTGTTGATCCAGGCTGCCGAGATGCCTGGATGGCACGGTTATAGCTACTTTCCTGATAATCTCGACCACCGATTAACGCTTGAACATAGCCGGTTTTAGGATCCATAGCAATAAATGCTGCTTGGATAAGCGACTCCTCAGCAACTGTATTTGCCAGTGTCTCCTCCGCAATTTTTTGCATATTTGGATTAAGTGTAGTATAAACACGTAAGCCACCTAATGAGATGGTTCGTTCATCTAAACCAAGCTCATTTTTTAATTGTGCATGAACCACATCCTGAAAATAAGGAGCGATATTACGTTGTTGCATATTTGTATTTCCTACTAATGTAATCGCTGCCTTTTTTGCTTCAGTGGCAGCATCTTCACTAATAAATCCTTGCTTTACCATTTCTGATAAAATAACTTCCTGGCGGTGCTTTGCTTTTTCCCAAGAATTGAAGGGAGAAAAGCTACTTGGTCCCTTTGGAGCTGCTGCTAATAGTGCTGCCTCACTTAACGTTACGTCCTTTGCACTTTTGCCAAAATAATATTGACTTGCAGCTTCTACACCGTATGCTCCATGACCATAATAAATCGTATTTAAATAGCCTTCTAAAATTTCCTCCTTAGAATAATTTGCTTCCAAGCGAATCGTATAAAAGGCTTCCTTTAACTTGCGCTGCCAAGTTTTTTCCGGACTTAAAAATAAGTTGCGCGCATATTGCTGAGAAATTGTACTAGCACCTTGTACTTTTGCAAATGCTTTAATGTCCGCAACAATAGCCCCAGCAATTCTTTTCACATCAAAGCCGATATGGCGATAAAATCGTTGGTCCTCAATTGCAATCGTTGCATTAATTAAAAATGGGGAAATATCCTGGAGATTTACCCAGTAGCGTTTTTCACCACCACTATTACTCTCGCCAATAATCGTTTCATCCGCAGCATAATAAATCGATGACTGGGGAACTTCGATTGGAGGGGGGCCGGCAATCCGCGCGGCAGTATAGATTCCGATAACACAAAGGAACAGTAAAATTACGGCACAGCTGCACCAAAATAAAAGTTCTCGGACCATTTTTACTGTCTGTTTAAAATGTTGGTTCGTTGATAATTCCAAGAGGACAAACCTCCTTTATGAAGTATATTCTCAAAAGATGAAATTTCGCACGGCTCCTTCTTACCATTATGGGAAACAGTAAACAGCTTTAAACCTAAAACATAAAAAAATGTTGTAATAAATACAAAAGGTAAATATCTTTTCAAGGGAAAACCGATAGACAAGAATCAAATCGGGCATACTAAAAAAAAGTGATAGAAAGAGGGATATGAAATGAGCGAGCTTTGGTTTACCGAAAAACAAACCGAGCATTTTGGAATTACTATAAGAGTCAATCAAACCTTACATACGGAACAAACCGAATTTCAAAAACTAGATATGGTGGAAACAGAAGAATGGGGTAATATGCTTTTATTAGATGGAATGGTAATGACGACAGTTCGCGATGAATTTGTCTATCATGAAATGGTTTCCCACGTACCGTTATTCACCCATCCGCATCCGGAGAAAATACTTGTTGTCGGTGGTGGCGATGGTGGCGTCATTCGGGAGGTAATTAAGCATCCAAGCGTCCAAAAGGCAGTCCTAGTAGATATTGACGGAAAGGTTATTGAGTACTCGAAAAAATTTCTACCAGAAATTGCTGGGAAATTAGACGATCCACGCGTTAATGTACAAGTTGATGATGGATTTATGCATATAGCGAATAGTGAAAACGAATATGATGTGATAATCGTAGATTCGACAGAGCCAGTAGGGCCAGCAGTCAATTTATTTACGAAAGGATTTTATGCAGGAATCGCTAAAGCCTTAAAGGAAGATGGCATCTTTGTTGCGCAAACAGATAATCCTTGGTTTAAAGCAGATTTAATTCAAAATGTATTCCGGGATGTAAAAGAAATTTTCCCAATCACCCATCTTTATACTGCAAATATTCCCACATACCCAAGTGGTTTATGGACATTTACGATAGGATCGAAAAAATATGATCCTTTAAAGGTAGACGAATCTCGCTTTACGGAATTAGAAACAAAATATTATACAAAAGAGCTTCATTTTGCAGCCTTTGTTTTGCCAAAATTTGTAAAAGATATTATTGGAGAGTAACGCAAAACTAAATAGGAGCAATCGGTTCATCATACCGGTTGCTATTTTTTTTGTACGACCGTTACGAAAGCTATCATTTAGTAGCATTTGTTCTGTTAAGGAATTTCCTACAGACAAGCTTTGGCGAAAGAATGAATGTAAAGGTAAGCAAATTTTCATTAGCGAAAGGTTGATTTTAATGATAGTATTGTCGAAACAATAAATGTTCCTTAAAATGATAAAAAAATGGTATATTATATAAATGTGAGTACAAGCATGGAAAACGAGATTGGAAATAAGACCGAAAAATATAGGTTTTGCAAGAATCTTCACTGTTATTTCATAAGGATGTGGGAACGTGACAACAGCTGGGACTCCAGTCAAAATAGAGCTACAAACAAAAATAACACAAAATGGAGAATTAGATACTTTTGAATTAATTGTATTTGGTCAATATTATCAAAAGGGAAATACGAGTTATTTAATCTACGATGAAGTATTAGAAACCGGTAATGTACATACAGTAATCAAATTTAGCGAGCAAGGTGGATCACAAATTATCCGAAAAGGTGCACTCAATATGCGATTAGCCTTCCATTTAGATGAGGATAAAGGTGGTTCTTACAAAACAGATATTGGTACTTTATTGCTGACAACGAATACCCAGAGGTTAAAATTTCGATGGGATAGTGAACAGAAGCAAGGAACTTTAGATATAAAATATTATTTATTTATGGAGCAAATGGAAGTTGGCACCTACCAGCTGTCTTTCAAATTTAAGGAGGATACTATTGGATGAACATTGTAGCATCACTACAGCAGAAGCTTAAAAATGAAATAAAAAATGCAGTATTGAAAGCAAATTTAGCTGAGGAAACGCAAATCCCTTCGATTATTTTGGAAACACCAAAGGACAAGGCACATGGAGATTATTCTACAAATATTGCCATGCAATTAGCACGCGTTGCAAAGAAGGCACCTCGACAAATTGCAGAAGAAATAATAAACCATATTAATGGCAGCGAAGTATATGTTGAAAAAATGGAAATTGCAGGACCTGGCTTTATTAATTTCTATATGGACAATCACTATTTAACGGAATTAATTTCGACTATTTTAGACAGTGGTGACCAATATGGGAAAACGAATTTTGGTCAACAAGAAAAAATCCAAGTCGAATTTGTTTCGGCTAATCCAACAGGGGACCTACATTTAGGTCATGCACGTGGAGCAGCAGTTGGAGATTCGTTATCCAATGTATTAGCAGCAGCAGGCTACGATGTAACGCGCGAATATTATATTAATGATGCTGGAAACCAAATTCATAATTTAGCATTATCGGTAGAAGCGCGTTATTTCCAAGCTTTAGGCCATGAAAAAGAAATGCCTGCAGATGGCTATTATGGGGAAGATATTATCCAAATCGGAAAAACTCTTGCGGCAGCGCATGGCGATAAATATGTCCATGCTAGTGAAGAGGAAAGATATCAATTTTTCCGTTCGTACGGTTTGAAATATGAAATGGAAAAATTAAAAGTCGATCTCGAAAACTTCCGTGTACCATTTGACGTTTGGTACAGTGAAACCTCTTTATATGAAAATGGCAAAATTGATGAAGCACTAAAAGTGTTACGGGAAAACGGTCATATTTATGAACAGGATGGAGCGGTATGGTTACGAACAACGCCATTCGGAGATGACAAGGACCGGGTATTAAAAAAACAAGATGGCAGCTACACATACTTAACACCAGATATTGCCTATCATAAAGATAAATTTGAAAGAGGATTTTCCAAAGTAATTAATATTTGGGGTGCAGACCACCATGGTTATATTCCTCGGATGAAGGCGGCGATGGAGGCACTTGGATTTGATCCAAACAATCTAGAGGTAGAAATTATTCAGCTTGTTCATTTATATAAAAACGGCGAAAAAATGAAAATGAGTAAGCGGACAGGTAAAGCTGTGACAATGCGGGAATTAGTGGAAGAAGTAGGCTTGGATGCGGTACGTTATTTCTTTGCCATGAGAAGTGCAGATACCCATCTTGATTTCGACTTAGACTTAGCGGTATCACAATCGAACGAAAATCCTGTATATTACGCACAATATGCACATGCACGGATTTGTAGCATTCTTCGCCAAAGTGAAGAGCAAGGAATTTCCTTTACGAATCATGAGGATCTTTCCTTAATTGGGGAAGAAAAAGAATTCGAGCTGTTGAAAAAGCTAGGCGAATTTCCACAAGCAATTGTCGAAGCAGCAGTAAAAAGAACACCACATCGAATTACTAATTACATTCATGATTTAGCATCTACTTTCCACAGCTTTTATAATGCAGTGAAAGTATTAGATCAGGAACAAATGGAATTATCAAAAGTCCGTCTAGCATTAGTAAAATCGGTACAAATTACCTTGAGAAATGCCCTATCTTTAATCGGGGTACACGCACCAGAAAAAATGTAATAAAATTAAAAAAATGAGAGAATGGATATCCATCTCTCATTTTTTGGTCTTTATGCCAAAAATTATTACCATAAATTTCAGTCTGTGGAGGCTTTTCCATCAAATCCATTCTTTCCTCTTTATAAAAACGGAGATACTAATAACGCAATCCATTCCTTTACTTTTTCGAAAGCATTCGGTTTATTTAATGCTTCTTTATGGAGTCGGCTGGATTTTGAAATATCAAGATGTGCAATTTTTAGCATATGATCGACCATTTCGGAATCATAAAAAATACTGTTCATTTCATGATTAAAATAGAAGCTCCGTTTATCGAAATTGGCGGTCCCAATAGAACAAGTTTCATCGTCAATAATAAATACCTTCGCGTGATAAAATCCTTCACGATATTGATAGATTACACACCCAAGCGAAAGAAGCTTCCGCAAATAGCGGTAAGATGCCTCTTTAATTAATAAATGATCACTCACCTTTGGAACGATAAGCGTTACCTCTACTCCCCGTTTAATGGTCTGTTTTAATGCTGTAAATGCTTTTTTTCCAGGAATAAAATACGGGGAACCGATTATAACCTTTTTCTTGGCATTTTGTAATAATTGACAAACCTTATCCTCCAAACCAACCCCTTCAAAGGATACGAATTGATGCTGTATCCGTCCCTTTTGTAATGGTGGATATAGCTGATCCGCATGTTCAGGAGGTCTTTTAGTCGCTTCGGTCCAATCAGTTAAAAATTGCAGCTGCAAATCCTCTACACCTTCACCAGTGATCCGAACATGACAATCGCGCCAAGGGCTAAGCTTCGGATCCTTATCAACATATTCCTTTCCAACATTAAAACCCCCAAGATAGCCAATCTGCCCATCAATTATGGTAATTTTCCGATGGTTTCGGCTTTGCACCTTATAAAATAAATAAGGAAAGCTAGGCGTATGTCCGAAGGCAATATCAATTCCTTTCCGTTTTAAATCCTTGATAACCTTTCGAGGAAAGCCAATGCTACCGAGCCAATCTATTAAAATTCGGATTTCTACCCCTTCTGCTGCCTTTTTTTGTAACAGTGAAAATAATTCTTGTCCAAAGGAGTCGTCTCGAAAAATATAAAACAGCATGTGAATATGGTGCTGTGCCCGTTCAATATCTTGGAAAATTCTATCAAAAAGCAGTGGTCCTTTAATTATTATTTCTACATCACTATGACGTAATGGAAATGAATGAGTTTTTACGCTGCGCAGATGACTTTTTCTTCCTAAATACAAATCAAGAAACAGAAGAAAAACAAAAATAATAAGTAGAAGTACGATCCAAATGAGAACCAGCAAAAGAGGTTCCTCCTTTTTATATCTCTGAATTCATATTTTCTCCAGTATCCAAATAGTTATGCAAAGGGGAATGAAAAGAAAATAGAATAAAACAGTTTGTGCGTAAATAAAAATACTTTTATACGAATCTTTTAAAAAGTTAATAAAAAATATTGACTGAATGCTCATTCATTATTGTATAATAGGAATAACGTAAGGAATGTCATATTCAGTGGAGACAAATAAGGGGTACACTTTGAAATTACTGATTTGATGGAGGGGAAAACATATGGGGCAAGGTCTACTTTGGGTTAATGCAATTGCGACAGTAATTGTAATCGCTTACGCAATTTCACTATTTGTTCATCTTATACGAACAAGAATAGCTTATATAAAGCTAGGCAGAAAAGAAGCATTTAAACAAGATATGAAACAAAGGCTACAAAAAATATGGATAAATGTCTTTGGGCAGAAGAAATTGCTGAAGGATAAGAAAAGCGGCACGATCCATGTAATGTTTTTTTATGGATTTATCCTTGTACAATTTGGAGCGATTGATTTTATTTGGAAAGGCTTAGTTCCGGGTTCCCATTTACCGCTTGGTCCATTGTATCCGGCATTTACCTTTTTTCAAGAAATCGTCACCTTTGTTATTCTCGTCGCAGTAGTCTGGGCGTTTTATAGACGTTATATTGAAAAGCTTGTCCGGTTAAAGCGAGGTTTGAAAAATGGGCTAGTATTAATTTTTATCGGGAGCCTTATGCTTTCGGTTTTACTTGGGAATGGGATGGCAATGAATTGGCATGACCACCAGCCAGTATGGACCGAGCCAATAGCCTCCTTGATTGCAATCGGATTCTCCTGGATGGGCGAGGTCGCAAGCATTTCGGTCTTTTACATCGCTTGGTGGCTCCATTTAGTCACTTTGTTAGCCTTCTTAGTATATGTCCCACAATCGAAGCATGCCCATTTAATTGCAGGGCCAGCAAATGTATTTTTACATCGGACAGATAAAGTCGGGAAGCTACAAAAGATTGATTTTGAAGATGAAACGAAGGAATCCTTTGGCGTTGGAAAAATTGATGATTTCTCCCAGCTACAGCTAGTAGACTTATATGCCTGTGTCGAATGTGGGCGGTGCACAAATATGTGTCCTGCAACAGGTACAGGAAAAATGTTATCTCCAATGGATTTAATCGTGAAAATGCGTGATCACTTAACTAATTACGGTGCAGCAGTCACAAGTAAACAACCGTGGGTGCCAGGATTTTTATTCGCCAATACGACCGGAAACCAATTGGCAATGCAAGCTGCTGGAGAAGGAGTGCAGGAAACGGCAGCAACTGCATTGTATTCGAAGAGCTTAATTGGCGAGGTCATTACGGAGGAAGAAATTTGGGCATGTACGACCTGTCGTAACTGTGAGGATCAATGCCCTGTAATGAATGAGCATGTCGACAAAATAATTGACTTACGCAGATACCTTGTATTAACAGAAGGTAAGGTAAATCCAGATGCACAGCGCGCAATGCAGAACATTGAACGTCAAGGTAATCCGTGGGGGTTAAATCGTAAAGAAAAAGAAAATTGGCGCAGCCTCCGGGAGGATGTTTATATTCCAACAGTGAAAGAAATGAAGAAAAAAGGCGAGGAATTTGAATATCTCTTCTGGGTTGGATCAATGGGATCCTTTGATAGCCGCAGTCAAAAAATCGCACTTTCCTTTGCAAAGCTTTTAAATGAAGCTGGTGTTACATTTGCAATTTTAGGTAATAAGGAGAAAAACTCTGGGGATACCGCCCGTCGATTAGGAAACGAATTTTTATTCCAAGAGCTAGCTACTAGTAATATATCTGAGTTTGAGAAAAATGAAGTAAAAAAAATCGTGACGATTGATCCGCACGCATACAATATTTTTAAAAATGAATATCCTGACTTTGGATTAACGGCAGAAGTATATCATCATACGGAAATCCTTGCTGAGCTTGTGAAACAAGGCAGACTAAAACCAGTGCATGCAGTAAATGAAGTCATTACCTTCCATGACTCCTGCTACTTAGGTCGATATAACGAGGTATATGATCCACCACGTGAAATTCTTCAATCTATTCAAGGAGTAAAACTGGTAGAAATGGCGCGAAATCGAGAAAATGGTATGTGCTGTGGAGCCGGTGGAGGATTAATGTGGATGGAAGAGGACACGGGTCAACGAATCAATGTTGCTCGCACAGAGCAAGCATTAAAAGTAAATCCAACAACGATTAGCTCTGGATGTCCGTATTGCTTAACGATGCTAACGGATGGAACAAAGGCAAAAGAAGTAGAAAATACCGTCAAAACATATGATGTAGCGGAAATATTAGAAAAGGCAGTGTGTGGAGAAAAAACAGCGTTTGTTTCGTAATCTTTTTGAAAGGGAAGCATCATACCACCTTAGCTTTACAAATATAGTAATAATATTGGAGGGATACGGGTTGCCTATCCCTCTATACGATAATTTGCTCATTGATTTGTTTGGAATAAAATTGAGCGAGCGTTCAGTCGGAGCATATAGCTTAATAAAAGCTAGCGGGAGGATAAGAAAGTGTAGCAATTTGTGTAAGCGTTTTCCGTTGGGAATCGGTTATTCATCACTAGCGAAATTAAACAGGAACAAAGCTAGGGAAATAGGATTTAGTTAAAAAGGGGAGAAAGCGGATGGGAAGAACAGTAATTTTAGATGGTGCAAGAACACCGATTGGTAAGCTGAATGGAGCGTTGCAGGCGTTAACGGCACCAACACTTGGGGGTATTGCGATAAAAGGGGCATTAGCAAAAACAAAAGTTTCACCTGAGCAAGTAGAGCATGTAATTATGGGAACCGTTTTGCAGGGAGGGCAAGGACAGCTCCCCTCTAGACAAGCGGCAAGAGCAGCAGGGCTTCCATGGCAAACAACTACGGAAACAATCAATAAAGTATGTGCATCTGGCATGAGAAGTGTTGTACTTGCCGATCTATTGATTCGTAGCAAAGAAGGCAAGGTAATGGTAGCAGGTGGAATGGAATCTATGTCTAATGCTCCGTATATTCTTGCAAATGCGCGTACGGGCTATCGCATGGGGGATGCGACATTAACGGATTTAATGATCTATGACGGATTAACTTGTAGCTTCACTGGAGTCCATATGGGAACATACGGGAATAGTACCGCAGAGGAATTATCGATTACACGAGAGGCACAGGATCAGTGGGCGTTAAGAAGTCATCAATTAGCAGTAGAAGCAATAGAATCTGGGAAATTGGCAGAGGAAATTGTTCCAGTTGAAATTCCGCAAAGAAAGGGAAATGTACAAATCATTACGCATGATGAGGCACCAAGAAAAGATACGTCATTAGAAAAGCTAGCAAGCTTAAAATCTGCCTTTGGAAATAATGGCACGATTACCGCAGGGAATGCACCCGGAGTAAATGACGGGGCATGTGCACTTGTATTAATGGATGAAGAATACGCCATTTCCGAAGGACATCAGCCATTAGCAACCATTCTTGCCAATGCTTCGATTGCTGTAGAAGCAAAAGATTTTCCAAAAACACCGGGGCTTGTTATTAATAAGCTTTTACAAAAGACAGAAAAATCGGTTCAGGATATTGATTTATTTGAAATTAATGAAGCATTCGCAGCTGTGGCATTGGCTTCTAGTCAAATTGCTGGGCTTGACTATGAGAAGGTGAATGTAAATGGAGGGGCAGTTGCTTTAGGCCATCCAATAGGAGTAAGTGGGGCAAGGATTATTTTAACATTAGCGTATGAATTAAAGAGAAGAGGTGGCGGCCTTGGTGTTGCTGCAATTTGCAGTGGTGGTGGTCAAGGAGACGCCATATTAATTGAAGTGCCAAAATCTTAAAAGTAGAAATAAACCGGAAACAAGAAGGGGGAAATAAGGATGGCAATAGAAAAAATAATGGTTATTGGAGCAGGACAAATGGGCACAGGAATTGCCCAAGTATGTGCTCAGGCAGGCTATTTATGTGTAATACATGACATAACAGTCGAGCAAGTAGAACGTGGTATCTCCTCTATTGAAAAAAATTTACTTCGGCAGGTAAGTAAAGGAAAACTATCAGAACAGGAAAAAGCAACGATAGTCAATCGTATTTCTGCTTCTACTAATCTTGAAGATAGCGTCGAATGCCAATTAATCATTGAAGCAGCAGTTGAAAATATGGAGGTAAAGAAGTCGATTTTTCGTCAGCTTTCCGAATTAACGAAGGAGGGCACAATACTTGCTACTAATACCTCTTCCTTACCGATTACAGAGCTTGCTTCGGTAACGAGTTGCCCGGAGAAAGTCATTGGTATGCATTTTATGAATCCGGTTCCGGTTATGCGACTAGTAGAAATTATTCGGGGGCTAGCAACATCGGTGGAAACATATGAAGCGATTAAAGAAATAACGTTGAAATTAGGGAAAGTTCCTGTTGAAGTAAATGATTTTCCCGGATTTATTTCCAATCGAATTTTAATGCCAATGATTAATGAAGCAATCTTTGCTCTCTATGAGGGTGTTGCCACTAAGGAAGCAATCGATGAAATTATGAAGCTAGGAATGAACCATCCAATGGGTCCATTAACGTTAGCGGATTTCATCGGTTTAGATACTTGTCTTTATATAATGGAGACCTTGCATGATGGATTCGGTGATGATAAATATCGCCCATGTCCTTTACTTAGAAAATACGTAAATGCTGGCTGGTTAGGTAAGAAAACAGGAAAAGGATTTTATCTTTATGAGTAATATGTTCAGAAATGGAATTATCAAAATGGATTCATACGTAACTCCGCATAAATGGGGATACGAATCCCGTTCTTTACAAAAGGAGGTTTCCAAACGGAATGGATCATTTATTTACAGAAGAACAAATCATGGTCCGTGAGATGGTGAGAGACTTTGCGACAAAGGAAATAACACCTGTTATTCCAGAGATGGAAGCTGGTAAATTCCCAAGCGCATTATTAAACAAAATGGGCAAGCTTGGTCTGATGGGAATGCCAATTCCAACTAAATACGGCGGCTCAGAGATGGATTTTACCTCCTATATTCTCGCAATCCATGAGATTTCCAAAGTTAGTGCTGCACTTGGTGTTATTTTATCCGTTCATACGTCTGTAGGAAGCTATCCGATTTTAGCTTTTGGGACAGAAAAACAAAAGCAGGACCTGCTACCAAAGCTGGCAACCGGTGAATACCTTGGGGCATTTTGCCTCACCGAGGCAAATGCAGGATCAGATGCTGCCTCGCTCCAAACAAAGGCAAGAAAGGATGGCGAAGAATATATACTGAATGGAAGCAAAATGTTTATAACAAATGGGGGAGAGGCGGATATTTATATTGTTTTTGCCTCTACAAATACATCGCTTGGAAAAAATGGGATAACGGCCTTTATCGTGAAAAGGGATCAACCTGGATTCATGTTCGGTAAAGATGAGAAAAAAATGGGTTTGCACGGTTCAAGAACGGTACAACTAACCTTCGAAAATATGAGAGTTGCAGAAAGCATGCGTCTTGGCGAGGAAGGGCAAGGCTTTCGTATTGCAATGGCAAATTTAAATACAGGGAGAATTGGAATTGCGGCACAGGCATTAGGAATTGCCGAAGGATGCTATGAAAAAGCATTGCAATATGCCAAAGTTCGTAGGCAATTTGGAAAACCAATTATAGCCAATCAGGCAATTAGTTTTAAGCTAGCAGATATGGCGACCAAAATTGAGGCGAGTAAACTATTAGTCTATCAAGCAGCGTTTCTAAAAAATCAAGGCATGGCATGTGGAAAGGAGGCATCGATAGCAAAATTATTTGCTTCAAGAACAGCAGTTGAAACAACAACCGAAGCAATTCAAATTTTTGGCGGATATGGATATATAAAGGATTATGATATCGAGCGTTACTTCCGTGATGCGAAAATAACCGAAATTTATGAAGGAACCTCAGAAATACAAAAAATAGTGATTAGTAAACATCTATAACAGCACATGAATAGCCACTAATTATCTCTACAACTACCAATGCTCCCGTAGATAAACAGAGAAAACTAATAATTTGATTAATGGAGGAAATAGAAATGAATTTTAAACTATCAGAAGAACATGAAATGATTCGGAAAATGGTTCGCGATTTCGCAAAGAATGAAGTAGCACCTACGGCAGCTGTCAGAGATGAGGAGGAACGCTTTGATCGGGAAATCTTTAATAAAATGGCAGAACTTGGATTAACTGGAATTCCATGGCCAGAGCAGTATGGTGGGATTGGAAGTGATTTTCTGGCATATGCAATTGCAGTGGAGGAGCTATCTCGCGTCTGCGCATCTACGGGTGTTACGCTATCTGCGCACACGTCTTTAGCTGGGTGGCCATTATATACATTTGGTTCTGAGGAACAAAAACAAAAATATTTAAAGCCAATGGCACTGGGGGAAAAAATTGGTGCTTATGGATTAACAGAGCCTAACTCCGGATCCGATGCAGGAGGGATGAAAACAACGGCAAGAAGAGAAGGGGATTATTACGTAATCAACGGGTCAAAAATTTTCATTACAAATGGCGGAGTAGCGGATATTTATGTTGTATTTGCTTTAACAGATCCAGAATCTAAACAAAAGGGGACGAGTGCATTTATCGTGGAGAGTACTTTCCCAGGGTTTAAGGTTGGAAAGAAAGAAAAGAAACTAGGCATTCGCTCCTCACCAACAACAGAAATTATTTTTGAGGAATGTAGGGTACCGAAAGAAAACCTCCTTGGGGAAGAAGGGCAAGGCTTTAAAATTGCGATGATGACATTAGACGGTGGCAGAAACGGGATTGCAGCCCAGGCTGTAGGAATTGCCCAAGGTGCATTAGATGCTGCGGTTGCCTATGCTAAGGAACGGAAGCAATTCGGCAAGCCAATCATCGCGAATCAAGGAATCTCGTTTAAATTAGCCGATATGGCAACCAATATTGAAGCGGCAAGACTATTAACCTACCAAGCAGCATGGCTCGAATCTAATGGACTGCCGTACGGTAAAGCATCAGCGATGGCAAAATTATTTGCGGGGGATACGGCCATGAGTGTGACAACAGAGGCTGTTCAAGTATTCGGTGGCTACGGCTATACGACGGAATATCCAGTGGAGCGATTTATGCGGGATGCAAAAATTACCCAAATTTATGAGGGAACACAGGAAATTCAACGACTAGTTATCTCACGAATGCTGTAATGGTAAGATGTCTTACAAAGATAGCTGTAGGAGAAAGGGATGATTTCTTGGTTGAGAAGCAAAAGGTGCACGCCTCTGTTAAAGATGAGCAGCTAATAAAGATTCGTAGAGGACAAATGATCAAAGGTGCGATTTCTCTTTTTAAAGAAAAGGGGTTTCACCGGACTACGACAAGAGAAATTGCCAAGGCTTCTGGTTTTAGCATTGGAACCTTGTATGAATATATCCGATCCAAGGAAGATATTCTTTATTTAGTTTGTGACCAAATATATGACGAGGTTCAGGAAAAAATTCTAAACGTACTAGAATTAGATGAAGTCAATCCGGAAACAGTGGAAAGTGGAATTGCTGCTTATTTTCAAATTATCGATGATATGCAGGATGAAGTACTTGTTATGTATCAAGAAGCAAAATCGCTTTCTAAGGAAGCGTTACCATATGTTTTGAAAAAAGAACTGCAAATGGTATCGATGTTTGAGCAATTGATTAGGCAATATACGAAAAGTAGTGGAATTAGCTTACCAAATATACAGGTGCAATTATTGGCACATAATATTTTTGTGCAAGGACAAATGTGGGGCTTTCGCCGATGGGCACTGCAGAAATTGTACACATTGGAGGAATATACAAAGCTACAAACAGAACTGTTTTTTCATGGAATTCACCAGCTAACAGTAACAGATGTGAACCGTTAAGTGAAGCTAGACAACTATTTTTACAACTAGCATTCTAGACATTAATAAAATGAGCGTAGATTCGAAGGGGAAGCAATGCAAGTAGGAGAAAATTTTTTCAAGCAAAGGGGAAGATAGTGTGGAAACGGTAATCTATAAGCCAAAGTATCCAGTCCGTTTTGTTACAGCATCCAGTTTATTTGATGGGCATGATGCTTCGATTAATATTATGCGAAGAATTCTTCAATCGAGCGGAGCGGAGGTTATTCATTTAGGACATAACCGATCTGTAGAGGAAATTGTCAATGCCGCAATCCAAGAGGATGTACAAGGAATTGCAATTTCTTCTTATCAAGGTGGTCATGTGGAATTTTTTAAATACATGTATGACCTCCTGCAAGAAAAGGGAGCTGGCCATATAAAAATATTTGGTGGCGGCGGTGGAGTCATCATTCCAAAGGAAATAAGGGAGCTACATGAGTACGGTATTGCTAGAATTTTTTCGCCGGATGATGGAAGAACGCTTGGTTTACAAGGGATGATTAATGTTATGCTAGAGCAATGTGATTTTTCGACAGTTACCGAGGACCTAGAAAACAAGCTTCCAGCGCTTGCTGAAGGAGAGGTAGTTGCTGTCGCAAAGTTTATTACACTAGCAGAGCATATGGTGTCGGATAAAATGGTTTCAGAAACTGCGACATCTGTGGAGTCGATTTTCCAAAAGGTAAAAGAAAACCAAACAACCGTACCAGTGATAGGGATTACAGGTACTGGTGGGGCAGGGAAAAGCTCATTAACCGATGAGCTTATTCGCCGGTTTCTCAATGAAATACGAGAGATAAAGATTGCTATTTTATCTGTTGATCCAACGAAGCAAAAAACCGGTGGGGCACTTTTAGGTGATCGGATTCGAATGAATGCGATTTTCCATCCACGTGTATACATGCGTAGTCTTGCAACAAGAAGCTCGCGGAGTGAACTGTCGTTAGCGATTAAAGATGCATTATCCGTTCTAAAGGCAGCTGGCTTTGATTTGATCATTGTTGAAACAAGTGGAATCGGTCAAGGGGATGCGGAGATTCGCGAGATTAGTGATGTAGCGTTATATGTGATGACAAGTGAATATGGTGCACCGTCGCAATTAGAGAAAATTGATATGATTGATTATGCTGATTTAATTGTTATTAATAAATTCGAACGAAAAGGCTCCGAGGATGCAAAGCGGCAAGTGCAAAAGCAATATCAACGTAGTCACGGGCTATTCCATCTAGACTATGAAAGGATGCCGGTATATGGAACGATTGCAAGTCAGTTTAATGATGCAGGAACAAATGCATTATTTGCTGCATTAATCGCGAAAATAAATGAAAAAACGACGAAAAATTGGTCCACGTCTTATTCGATAGAAGAAAAAGTTGAAAAGCAAAACATCATTATTCCAAATAGCCGAAGATATTATTTGCGCGAAATTGTCGATACCATACGAAACTATCACCAACAGGCATCAGAGCAAGTAGCATATGCACGTCAATTGTTTCAAGTAGAGGGTGCAATTGAGATTGCGAAGAACAAGATAACGGACAAAGCGATCCTTTCCACTTTAGAGGAAATGAAGGAGGAAATTGCGACACACCTATCAGAGCGAACAAAGCAAATATTGACACAATGGCCATCGTTAAAAGCGCAATATGCAAAGGATCAGCTCGTGACTAAAATTCGGGATAAGGAAATTATCACAGAGCTAAAAACAACGAGTTTATCGGGATTAAAAATTCCAAAGGTTATTTTACCGAAATATGAGGACTATGGAGAGATTTTGCGGTGGGTGTATAAAGAAAATGTACCAGGCTCCTTTCCGTTTACAGCCGGTGTCTTTCCATTTAAACGCCAAGGGGAAGATCCAAAACGGCAATTTGCAGGAGAAGGAACACCTGAGCGCACCAATCGCCGTTTTCATTATTTATCAAAGGATGATGCTGCAAAGCGGTTAAGCACTGCCTTTGATTCGGTAACATTATATGGAGAAGATCCTGCATATCGTCCGGATATTTATGGAAAAGTCGGTGAAAGCGGTGTAAATATTTGTACATTAGATGATATGAAAAAATTGTATCGAGGCTTTGATTTATGTCACCCATCGACATCAGTCTCGATGACGATTAATGGACCAGCGCCAATTATTTTAGCGATGTTCATGAATACTGCAATAGCCCAGCAGGTGGAGAAAAAGGAGGAAGAGCTTAAGCGCTCGGTAACGAAAGAAGAATACGAACAAATAAAAGCATTTACGTTATCGACTGTTCGCGGAACGGTACAGGCAGATATATTAAAGGAAGATCAAGGACAAAATACGTGCGTTTTTTCTACTGAATTTGCTTTACGGATGATGGGAGATATTCAGCAATATTTTATTGATCACAATGTCCGAAATTATTATTCTGTATCGATTTCTGGGTATCATATTGCAGAGGCGGGGGCAAATCCAATTACCCAGCTCGCCTTCACATTAGCGAATGGTTTTACCTATGTGGAGTATTATTTGAGCCGAGGAATGAAAATCGATGACTTTGCACCAAATTTATCCTTCTTTTTCTCAAATGGCTTAGATCCAGAATATAGTGTCATCGGCCGAGTAGCGAGAAGAATTTGGGCGATTGTAATGAAGGAAAAATATCGAGCAAATGAACGTAGTCAAAAGCTTAAATATCATACCCAAACCTCTGGTCGCTCATTACATGCCCAGGAAATCGACTTTAACGATATTCGCACGACATTACAGGCATTGATGGCTTTATACGATAATTGTAATTCCTTGCATACAAACGCATATGATGAAGCAATCACAACGCCAACAGAAGGCTCGGTTCGTCGGGCGATGGCGATTCAAATGATTATTACGAAAGAATACGGACTTTCGAAAAATGAGAATCCATTACAAGGTTCCTTCATTATTGAAGAGCTAACAGATTTAGTGGAGGAAGCGGTATTACAGGAGTTTGAACGATTAAATGACCGTGGTGGTGTACTTGGCGCAATGGAAAGCCAATATCAACGTGGAAAAATTCAGGATGAGTCCATGTATTATGAAATGAAAAAGCATACAGGGGAGCTTCCAATCATTGGCGTAAATACGTATCTAAATCCATATCCGCCGAAGGAAGAGGAGCTCAATAATATGGAGCTAGCACGTGCGACAAAGGAGGAGAAGGAAACCCAAATCAAAAATTTACAAGATTTCCAAGCGCGTCATTATGAAAAAGTAGAGGAAGCTTTAACAAGGCTAAAACAGACTGCGGTAGAAAATGGTAATATCTTTGCAGAGTTAATGGAAACGGTAAAAGTAGCCAGTCTCGGACAAATAACCCAAGCATTATATCAAGTTGGTGGCCAATACAGACGCAATGTTTAATTAGGCTTTTTTCTATAAGAGGGTTGTTCCTTCATGAGATAAGTTTATTAAACGAAACGCAGAACAGAATGAATACACAAAGAGTTCACTAAAAGCGAAGGTATTAATCTTTCAACGTACGAACTGACCCACAAGGGAATTTTTGAACAGTCTTGTGGAGTCAGTTTCTTTTATCTAGAAGAAAACATTCCAATAATGGAAAAAAACTAGGGAAAAACACGGCAAATGTTCTATAATAAAGGGTATACAATTTATTTCCATATTTTATCGAGAGAAATTCATAAATTATTTTTCTTTCTTAATATATAATTATTGTATATATACTAATTGTTTTATATATTTACTATGGTAGACCATTGTTAAAGATCAGGAAGTGAATGCCTCTTGAAAATATTAATTTTCATTATCATCATTTTAATTGTTTTAGCCATCGTTTCATTTTTTTATAATCTTCAACTTGGTGCCATCCCATTTTTACTACTCTCGATATTTTTTATGTATCGTGCATGGAAAGCATGGAAAAGAACCGATTGATTCCGATTTTTTCTCGGAAAAGCTTGAAATTCGTGTAAGTAAATGGTTTAAATAATAGGAAGGAATAATTTACTCCCTTATCGAATAAAAGAAATGGGATAAACCCTTCGCAAGCACTAGCATAAACTAAAAAGTTTTGTTTATAATGAATAATATCGCTAAAGAATGGCAAAAAATGTTTTTTAGTTGCAATCATTTAATCCAATTGTACATAGTGGTATGATTGATTTGCTCTTGTAAAGATAGAAAGGACGTGCAAAGGTGAGTTTGGATCAATTAACTAAAGAAGATTTGCAAGAAATGTCACTTATTGAAGTTGCATATGAATTATTAGAAGAGAAAAAGCAACCTATATCTTTCACAGATATGATTGATCAAATTTCGAAGCTAATGGATTTATCAAATGAAGAAGTAAAAGCGCGAATCACGCAATTTTATACCGATTTAAACATAGATGGTCGTTTTATGAATATTGGTGGCAATACTTGGGGAATTAAAGGCTGGTATCCGATGGATCAGATCGAAGACGATATTGTACCAATTGTTAAAGTGAAGAAGAAGAAAGCGAAAGCTCTTCAAGACTTAGACGATTTTGATGATATTGACGATATCGAGGAAGAGGATGAAGTATTAGAATTCGATGATTTAGACGAGTTCGATGATACTGAGGACGATGAAGATGAATTCCTTGACGATGATGACGATGATTTAGATGATGACGACGATTTTGATGACGATGAACTTATTGATGAAGATTTATTAATCGAGGATGACGATGATTTTGATGACGACGATGTCGATAGCCTAGATGAATATGATGAAGATGACGAGGAAGAGGAAGAATAATCCTTCCTTGACATTTCCGATTTAAGCTTGTATTATCTTATTTGGGCTCAATAAATAGCGATTAACAATGAATGAAAAAAATAAATCAGCTCCCTTACATTGTAAGTGGAGCTTTTTTGTTTTTTTTATTTTTTTTATTTTATGATAGCTGAATAATATCCGAGTATCAGCCTGAGTAAAACACGAAATGTTTATTTTTCTATTGTTAATAGAAAATAAAAGCATGAAAACTATTTATATTTTTAGCAAACACTGATGGTAAGTAATTATGAGGAGGAGACATTAATGACCAAATATATTTTTGTAACGGGTGGAGTTGTTTCTTCACTTGGAAAAGGTATTGTTGCTGCATCCCTAGGCAGACTTTTAAAAAACCGTGGGTTAAAAGTAATGATTCAAAAATTTGACCCCTATATCAACGTAGACCCAGGGACAATGAGTCCTTATCAGCATGGGGAAGTTTTTGTAACGGATGATGGCGCAGAAACCGATTTAGACTTAGGGCATTACGAACGTTTTATTGACATTAATGTAAATAAATATTCTAATGTGACAACAGGGAAAATTTATTCATCTGTATTGAAAAAAGAACGTCGTGGGGATTACTTAGGTGCTACTGTACAGGTTATTCCACATATTACAAATGAAATTAAAGACCGTGTATTCCGCGCAGGAAAAGAGACGAATGCCGATGTCGTCATTACTGAAATCGGTGGTACTGTTGGTGATATTGAATCCTTGCCGTTTTTAGAAGCCATTCGTCAGCTGAAAAGCGATTTAGGCGGATCAAATGTGATGTATATCCACTGTACACTCGTGCCATATATTAAGGCTGCAGGGGAAATGAAAACAAAACCAACACAGCATAGTGTGAAAGAGCTACGCAGCTTAGGAATTCAACCAAATGTAATTGTCGTTCGTACGGAAATGCCAATTTCCCAAGATATGAAAGATAAAATTGCGTTATTCTGTGATATTGATAAAGAAGCAGTAATCGAATCAAGAGATGCAGATACATTATATGCTATCCCACTTGCTATGCAGGCTCAGGGATTAGATGAAATAGTTTGTAACCATTTGAAGATTGTATCTCATGAACCAGATATGACTGAATGGGTAAATTTAGTAGATAGAGTAAGAAATCTGAAGAAACAAGTGAAAATTGCATTAGTAGGAAAATATGTTGAATTACAGGATGCCTATATTTCGGTAGTAGAATCATTAAAGCATGCAGGATACCGTTATGACGCTGATATTGCGATTGACTGGATCAATGCAGAAAATGTAAATGAAGCAAATGTGCGGGATTTACTTGAAGATGCAGATGGTATTCTTGTTCCAGGTGGATTTGGTGACCGTGGGATTGAAGGAAAAATTACTGCAACGAAATTTGCTCGGGAAAATAAAATTCCGTTCCTTGGCATTTGCCTTGGTATGCAATTAGCATCGATTGAATTTGCCCGTAATGTACTCGGACTAAAAGATGCACATACTGCAGAAATTAATCCGGATACAGAGCATCCAATTATTGACCTGTTACCAGAACAAAAGGATGTAGAGGATCTTGGTGGGACATTACGTTTAGGCTTGTATCCTTGTAAAATCGTTGGAGAAACAAAAGCATTTGCAGCTTATGAGGACGAGCTAATTTACGAACGTCATCGTCATCGTTATGAATTTAATAATGCATACCGAGAATTAATGGAGCAAAAAGGATTCGTATTTTCTGGTGTTAGTCCAGATGGCCGCTTAGTGGAAATCATTGAAATTAAAGATCATCCATGGTTTGTGGCATCACAATTCCATCCAGAATTTAAATCAAGACCAACTAATCCACATCCGTTATTCAGAGATTTCGTAAAAGCATCATTGGATAATAAAGAAAATTAATAAACAAGAAAAAGCAATCGGAATTCCCGATTGCTTTTTCCTTTTCATAGACAATAATTACTCCTCTAACATTTCTTCCAGTAAAAGCTTTACGTTATGATATACATATAACGCAGCGATTAAATGGGGAAATCCTGTGCGATCACCTGTGTCGGTAGGTACAAGTCCTTTATCCATATATAAAGGGATAAATATATCTGCCAATTCTTCTAATGGATTGTCATCCTTTCCGATTATCGAACTCACAGCAACGAATGGGATGTGCATTTCATATAACGTATTTGCAACCGTAACAACGGTTTCTTCATTAGTGAATCGCGAAAAAATGAAAACACGATCAGCACTTGTTAAGGTGGGAAGTAAATCAACCGTCAATTTTTTTACATTATGTAGCGGTTCTTGTCCATTCATTGACTCGGATAAAATGCCTGCCATTTCTTGTTCAGCGTAAATATAAATATCACCATCCCCAACGAGTGCTTGGGCGAGTAAACGAGCACCATCTTCAAGTGCATATTCCTGTTCACTTTCAATTTTTTTCAAGCGGCCGATTAATTGGGTTGTAAAAATTTTTAGCAAATAACTCCCTCCTTCTAAAGCACATTTTAACAAAGAGTTTTAGTCGAAAAAAAGGAAAATTTATGAAAAATAAAAGGAAAAAGCTAAACACTGTCGAATAATCAAATATAGATACTAACAATACAATCAGAAATCTAACGGTTACATACAGCATTAGAAAGGGGAATGATTATGGCGGAGAAAATTTTAATTGTGGATGATCAGTTTGGTATTCGTATATTACTGAACGAAGTTTTTCAAAAGGAAGGTTATCGTACATTCCAAGCAGCAAATGGTAAACAAGCGTTAGAAATTGTAAAGATGTACTCGCCGGATATTGTGTTATTAGATATTAAAATTCCGGGAATGGATGGTATTGAAATATTGAAACGGTTAAAGAAAATAAATACAGAGATAAAAGTTATTATTATGACAGCATACGGAGAATTAGATATGATTTCCGAAGCGATGGAATTAGGTGCATTAACATATTTTGCTAAGCCTTTTGATATTACGGAATTACGTGAAACGGTAAGAACCCATATGCCATTAAAATCTTCTTGAAATGAAAGGAAACGAATACATAAGAAATCCTAATCGTATATTTGCTATTTCTGTCAAACCTTTAATGGAAAAATGTACGTGAATTTGGTATCATACTATAGTAGGATATAAAATACCATTTCCTTTATTATTTATACATATAACATTACATAATGGAAAAATATAAATAAGGCAATGGCAAATTCGAATTAGGAGGAACAAACAATGCCTTTAGTATCAATGACTGAAATGCTGAAAAAAGCAAAAGCAGAAGGCTACGCTGTAGGTCAATTCAACACAAATAACTTAGAGTTTACTCAAGCGATTCTACAAGCAGCTGAAGAAACAAAATCACCAGTAATTATCGGTGTTTCTTCCGGCGCTGGAAAATATATGGGCGGTTTCAAAACTGTAGTTGCTATTGTTAAAGCGCTAATGGAAGAATATAAAACAACAGTTCCTGTTGCAATTCATTTAGATCATGGCTCTAGCTTTGAAATGTGTGCACAAGCAATTCAAGCTGGTTTCACATCTGTAATGATTGATGCTTCACATCATCCATTTGAAGAAAATGTTGCAATCACTTCTAAAGTTGTAGAACTTGCACATATTCATGGTGTATCTGTTGAAGCTGAACTTGGAACAGTTGGTGGACAAGAAGATGATGTTAGCGGAAGCATTATTTATGCAGATGCACAAGAATGTTTAGAATTAGTGAAACGTACTGGTATCGATGCACTTGCTCCAGCACTTGGTTCTGTACATGGACCTTACAAAGGTGAACCAAACCTAGGATTTAAAGAAATGGAAGAAATTGGTAACCTAACAGGTATGCCATTAGTTCTTCACGGTGGAACTGGTATCCCAACAAAAGATATCCAAAAATCTATTTCTTTAGGTACAGCAAAAATCAACGTGAATACAGAAAACCAAATCTCTTCTGCAAAAGTAGTTCGCGAAGTATTAGCTGCTAAACCTAATGAATATGATCCAAGAAAATACTTAGGACCAGCTAGAGAAGCAATTAAAGAAACAGTTATCGGTAAAATGAAAGAATTCGGTTCTGTAGGTAAAGCATAATTTCCTTTTAGGAATTCATTTATAAGCAGGATAGATAATCAAGGCCGCCTTCCGAAAAGAGGGCGGTCTTCATTAGGGGCATTAGTGTCTGAATTTTTTAAATATATTAATTGTGATAATAAAGGGGGATATTTCGCAGGATAGAGAAGTATATTTCTGTCTATGGGCTCATAATTACGATACGAATAAAGGGGAGAGGGAAAAATGAAATTTTTCATTGACACTGCAAACATTGAGGAAATTAAAGAAGTTTATGCTATTGGAGTATTAGCGGGTGTGACAACAAATCCTTCACTAGTCGCGAAAGAAAAAGGGGTAACTTTCGAAGAACGACTAAAAGAAATTACATCCATCGTATCAGGCTCTGTCAGTGCAGAAGTAATTTCATTAGATGCAAAAGGAATGATTGCAGAAGGAAGAGAGCTAGCGAAAATAGCGCCAAACATAACAATTAAAGTACCAATGACTGTCGAAGGACTAAAAGCAGTTTCTGTTTTTTCAAAAGAGGGAATAAAAACAAATGTGACGTTAATTTTTAGTGCAAATCAAGCATTATTAGCTGCCCGTGCAGGTGCCAGCTACGTATCGCCATTTTTAGGAAGGCTAGATGACATCGGTCAAAATGGGCTCGATTTAATTTCTGATATTGCAGAAATGTTCTCGATTCATGATATTCCAACAGAAATAATTGCAGCATCTATTCGTCATCCACAGCATGTAACAGAAGCTGCCTTAAGAGGAGCACATATTGCGACCATTCCGTACAAAGTATTATTACAATTATTCCAGCATCCATTAACCGAGCAAGGTATTGAAAAATTTCTTGCAGACTGGAATACACGCATCAACAGTTAAATGATATTATTTCATTTACGCCAAGATTCCATTGAAAAATTGTCTCCTTTATGACACGTCACCATTATTAGTTACTTACTATCAATATTTTGGTATGATAGGGTGGAATGTGATCCCTTGGGACCTTTCATTAATTAACCAAAGCTGTAGGATAAATGATAAAATCTCCTTTTCAATATGTCTCCTGTTGAATCTATTTGCGACATTTGATATAACGGAGAAAAATAGAATCTTTTATTTTGTTGTTAGTGTAACTTGGAAATAATATAATATACCGTTTGATGCCAGCTAGACCGACAATGTGAACAAACGTTGATTTACGGTATGAAGTGTCATTAGAAGGGAGATAAAAATGGAAAAGATTAAAATTATCGGCGGCTCCCCGCTAAAAGGCTCTGTCCGAATTAGCGGTGCAAAAAATAGTGCAGTTGCATTAATTCCGGCAAGTATATTGGCTGAGTCTCCTGTAACAATAGAAGGACTTCCAGAAATCTCGGATGTAGAAATTTTACGAGATTTATTAGAAGAAATCGGTGGAGTGGTTGAATTGGATGGCCAGGATATGACGGTTGATCCAAGCTCCATGACATCCATGCCACTTCCAAACGGAAAGGTGAAAAAGCTTCGTGCCTCTTACTATTTAATGGGTGCAATGCTTGGACGCTTTAAAAAAGCAGTAATTGGACTACCAGGAGGCTGTCATTTAGGACCACGTCCAATTGATCAGCATATTAAAGGGTTTGAAGCATTAGGTGCAAAGGTAACCAATGAACAAGGTGCGATTTATTTACGAGCGGAAGAGCTACGTGGTGCACGTGTTTACTTAGATGTAGTAAGTGTTGGAGCAACAATTAATATTATGCTTGCTGCTGTTCGTGCCAAAGGAAGAACGATCATTGAAAACGCCGCTAAAGAACCAGAAATAATTGATGTTGCAACCTTATTAACGAATATGGGGGCAAAAATTAAAGGTGCCGGAACAGATGTAATCCGGATTGATGGTGTGGAGCATTTACATGGCTGCCGTCATACGATTATTCCAGATAGAATTGAAGCTGGTACATATATGATCTTATCTGCTGCGATGGGTGAGGGAGTATTAATTGATAATGTCATTCCACTTCATTTAGAATCATTAATTGCGAAACTAAGAGAAATGGGAGTATCTGTGGAAGCAGGCGACGATCAATTATTTATCTCACGTGCAGAGAAGATGAAATCGGTAGATATAAAAACTTTAGTCTACCCTGGATTTCCAACGGACTTACAGCAACCAATTACTTCGCTCCTAACAAAAGCAACAGGTACAAGTGTCGTTACAGATACTATTTATTCTGCACGCTTTAAACATATTGACGAGTTAAGAAGAATGAATGCTAGTATCAAAGTGGAAGGCGGGTCTGCAATTATTACAGGACCTGTTCAACTGCAAGGTGCAAAGGTGAAAGCGAGTGATTTACGTGCAGGAGCTGCGCTTTTAATTGCAGGTGTAATGGCCAATGGATTAACGGAAATAACCGGAGTAGAACATATTGATCGTGGTTATAGTCAAGTAGTGGAGAAGCTTAAAGGATTAGGGGCAAATATTTGGAGAGAAAGACTATCCGAAGAGGAAGTGGAGCAAGTAAAAAACTCTTAAGCTCGAAATGGATAAAATATTAAAAAATAAAAGAAATCGACAAACATACTAATGCAATTGATATGTAATATGATACAATTATTGTGTGAATGTGTCATACTAATTATCAGTTGTCAGGGGGATTCGCGATGGAAAGAAGTTTGTCGATGGAATTAGTGCGTGTAACGGAAGCAGCTGCTCTCGCTTCAGCAAGATGGATGGGAAGAGGACGAAAAAATGAGGCAGACGATGCAGCGACTTCTGCAATGCGTGATGTGTTTGATACAATTCCAATGAAGGGAACAGTTGTAATTGGCGAAGGAGAAATGGATGAAGCGCCAATGCTGTACATTGGAGAAAAATTAGGCAACGGATATGGTCCCCGTGTGGATGTAGCAGTTGATCCGTTAGAAGGAACAAATATCGTGGCATCTGGTGGATGGAATGCATTAGCAGTATTAGCTATTGCAGATCACGGAAATTTGTTACATGCACCTGATATGTATATGGACAAAATCGCAGTTGGTCCCGAAGCAGTAGGACAAATTGATATGAATGCATCTATATTAGATAATTTAAAAGCAGTTGCACTCGCAAAAAATAAAGATGTCGAAGATGTAGTAGCCACAGTGCTAAATCGCCCGCGACATGAAAAGATTATTAGAGAATTACGTGAGGCTGGTGCAAGGATTAAATTAATCAATGATGGCGATGTTGCTGCAGCGATTAACACTGCCTTTGATCATACAGGAGTCGATATTTTATTTGGAAGCGGTGGTGCACCAGAAGGCGTCATTGCAGCCGTTGCATTAAAATGTCTCGGTGGCGAAATACAAGGAAAACTAATCCCACAAAGCGAATTGGAAATTGAGCGCTGTATGAAAATGGGGATTACAATAGAAAAAACGTTACGAATGGAAGATTTAGTTCGTGGCGATGATGCTATATTTGCAGCAACAGGAGTAACGGATGGTGAGCTACTAAAGGGAGTGCAATTTAAAAGCTCTTACGGTTTAACACATTCCTTAGTTATGCGTGCGAAGTCTGGAACCGTTCGTTTCATTGACGGAAGACATAGCCTCAAGAAAAAACCGAACTTAGTCATGAAGTAAGACAATATCCCTATTGGTTTCCCGCCAACAACAGGAATCCCTTCGTTTTGCTATGGCTGGGAACCTACTCTGTATTATGGATAAGTTACTATCATTAAAACCAAAATAAATGTTATTATTATAATCTTTTCATTAATTTTTGCAGAATTTTGTCAAAAAAAGTAAAAATATTTTGGAGTATTTCTTCATAGTGTTCTTTTGCTTGTTATTATTTTATGGTACTATATTAATGGACACGACGTTACCTCTTTACATTTCAAGAGAGAGAAAAAGAATAGAATTATATAAAAAATTAAAGCTGCCCCCACAGCTTATTGAAATCCCTTCTGTAATTTCCTTCATAAAAGAACAATCCTTAATGAAATAAAAATTAAATATGGTTATTTATCCTTTAATGATTGTTTTTATCGAAATCATTGTTTTACTATTTTAAAAAGTGTGGTGTACATTTTGGAAGAAACATTAAACATTTCACAATTGGAGAATATGAAATTAAAAGAACTGTACGAGCTTGCCAGGAAATTTCAGGTATCCTATTACAGTAAACTGACGAAAAAAGAATTAATATTCTCAATATTAAAAGCACGAGCAGAGCAAGAAGGTTATTTCTTTATGGAAGGTGTATTAGACATCATCCAATCTGAGGGATTTGGATTTTTACGTCCAATTAACTACTCTGCGAGCTCAGAAGATATTTATATATCAGCATCGCAAATCCGTCGATTTGATTTAAGAAACGGGGATAAAGTATCTGGAAAAGTACGTCCCCCAAAAGAAAATGAACGTTATTTCGGCCTACTACATGTAGAAGCAGTAAACGGAGAAAATCCAGAAACAGCAAAAGAACGCGTTCACTTTCCTGCATTAACACCGCTTTATCCGGATCGACAAATCATTTTAGAAACAAAGCCTAATGTCCTTTCCACTAGAATTATGGATTTAGTGACACCTGTTGGATTTGGACAACGGGGATTAATTGTTGCGCCTCCAAAAGCCGGTAAAACAATGCTATTAAAACAAATTGCAAATAGTATTACAACAAATCATCCGGATGCAGAGCTAATCGTACTTTTGATTGATGAACGTCCAGAGGAAGTAACAGATATTGAACGCTCTGTAAATGCAGAAGTAGTTAGTTCAACCTTTGATGAAGTTCCAGAAAATCATATTAAGGTTGCGGAATTGGTTTTAGACCGCGCAATGCGTTTAGTAGAGCATAAACGGGATGTTATCGTATTAATGGATAGTATCACAAGATTAGCACGTGCCTATAACCTAGTAATTCCACCAAGTGGTAGAACGTTATCTGGAGGTATTGATCCTGCAGCATTCCATCGTCCGAAACGCTTCTTCGGGGCAGCTAGAAATATTGAAGAGGGCGGTAGCTTAACCATTTTAGCTACAGCATTAATCGATACAGGCTCCCGAATGGACGACGTTATTTATGAAGAATTTAAAGGTACTGGTAATATGGAACTGCATTTAGATCGTGCACTTGCGGAAAGAAGAATATTCCCAGCAATTGATATTCGCCGTTCTGGTACACGGAAAGAAGAGTTACTATTACCGAAAAATCACTTGGAAATACTTTGGGCAATCCGTAAATCAATGTCAGATTCACCTGATTTTGCTGAGAAATTTATGAGAAAATTACAGCAATCGAAAGGAAACGAAGATTTCATGGCTTCGCTTGCGACGGAATTAAAGACGAACGGTATTAATAAACGTACGTTGTAAAATGCGTGGATTGTGCCGCTTATTCTTTGTTTTTTCGTATTGATGTTAAATTTTAACAAAGCGAATTCAAATATTGCATTTCAAGAAATCCCTTGTTATAATAAAAACAGTGTTTTTTCAAATGTAAATATATTTGTTAATAGATTAACTCTGTTTCAGAATGATTCAGGGCCAAAGGAGTTGAAAAGGATGAAAGCAGGAATCCATCCAAATTACAAAAAAGTAATGGTTAAATGTGCTTGCGGTAACGAATTTGAAACTGGTTCAGTGAAAAATGAAGTACGTGTCGAAGTATGTTCTGAATGTCACCCATTCTACACTGGACGTCAAAAATTCGCTAGTGCTGATGGTCGTGTTGAACGCTTCAACAAAAAATACGGTATTAAATAATCTAGCATACTCCAACAAGTGGAGTAAAACTTTCGATCCAAATATAAAACAGGCAAGAAGAACCAATGGCTTGCCTGTTTTTTTATGGATTTTTCCTAGAGTATTTTTGTATCGTCGCTATTATGATGTAGCCCGCAGACTGATTACACTACGCGCGTCCATTCGGGTGAGCGTTGAGGCTAGCTGCGGCTCCTAGCGACTAGCAAACTTCACCAACCCTCCGTACGATAAGTCAACATCGGTTTGTAAACTCCCCGTGTTTCCTTTATCGCCTGAGAATTGGCTCCTGTTTGTACGTCGCCGTGCAGTCGCCTTCGCTTTTCGATAAGCGTTCGTGTATTCCGTCTGCTCAGCAATTCATACAATATTTCTTTTTTTGAAATAGCAACAATTCTTTAGAAAACAGACGGACCAAATTTTTTCTCTTACTTCTGATTTATTGGTATCACAAAGGAAATGAAGAAAAAATATGGAAATACAGTACAATTGGCATTTTTATCAAATAGAAAAAATCGCTATAATCTCAAGTAGAGATGGATTAATATAGAGAAGTAACAAATAATAGAGAATACCATTTATTCCTAAATACTATAGAACGAAACAGGCTGTAAAAGATTGGTTGGAAGATATCTTTTGTATTGGTCTTAACGGGAGGAGCGCTTTATTTCATGTACGTAATGAAACAATCTGGATGGGTAGAAGTGATTTGTGGGAGTATGTTCTCAGGTAAATCAGAAGAATTAATTCGAAGAGTTCGCCGTTGTCACTTTGCAAAACAGAAGGTTGCAGTTTTTAAACCGAAAATTGATGATCGCTACAGTAAAGAGGAAGTAGTTTCTCATAACGGCGAAGCAGTAATTGCAATACCAATTAGCCATGCGGAAGAAATATATACACATATTTCAAAGGATATTGATGTGATTGCAATTGATGAAGCACAATTTTTCAATGAATCATTAGTTGATATTGTTCAAGATCTAGCTAATAGTGGTTATCGTGTCATTTTAGCAGGCTTGGATCAAGATTTCCGTGGGGAACCATTTGGTCCAATTCCAGCGTTGCTAAGTATCGCAGAACAAATTTCAAAATTACAGGCTGTTTGTGCGGTTTGCGGTTCACCAGCAAGTAGAACGCAACGATTGATCAATGATCGACCAGCATCTTATTTCGATCCAGTTATTTTAGTAGGGGCAAGCGAAAGCTATGAGCCACGTTGCCGTCATCATCATGAGGTTCCAGACACACCGAGCAAAAATGAACATACAAATAAGGAGAAGGTAGTAAACAGTACGGTAGAATAACGACAACGGTATTGTCTGCTAGTCTCTTTTTAATAAGTTATAGCACATACACAATGGATATACGGTATTTTGACGATTACTACTGATTTCCTCTATAATAAGAGGATGAATCAAATATATTAATTTAACGAAATGCTAAATAGAGAAGGAAAAAGTTTTGATAGATGAGGTGAACACCCATGTTTGATCGATTACAGGCTGTAGAGGATCGTTACGAGAAATTAAATGAATTACTAAGCGATCCGGACGTTGTAAGTGATGCGAAAAAATTACGTGAATACTCGAAGGAATCATCCGATATTGCAGAAACCGTCCAAACCTATCGTGAATATAAAACGGTAAAAGAAGAATTAAATGAAGCAAAATCAATGTTAGAAGAAAAGCTTGATCCAGAAATGCGGGAAATGGTAAAAGAAGAATTATCTGGACTGGAAGAACGGATCGAGCAATTAGAAGAGCGCTTAAAAATTCTTCTAGTTCCAAAAGACCCGAATGATGACAAAAACGTTATTATGGAGGTTCGTGGTGCTGCAGGTGGAGACGAGGCTGCATTATTCGCAGGAGATCTTTATCGGATGTATAGCCGCTATGCAGAATCACAAGGCTGGAAAATTGATGTTATTGAAGCTAGTCCTACAGGATTAGGTGGATATAAGGAAATCATTTTCATGATTAACGGTAAAGGTGCGTATTCGAAGCTGAAATTTGAAAATGGTGCCCATCGTGTACAACGGGTTCCTGAAACAGAATCAGGTGGACGGATCCATACATCCACTGCAACGGTCGCTTGTTTACCAGAGGCAGAAGAGGTAGAAATTGAAATTCATGATAAAGATATTCGCGTGGATACATTTGCTTCAAGTGGTCCAGGAGGACAAAGTGTAAATACAACAATGTCTGCTGTTCGTTTAACCCATTTACCAACAGGAATCGTTGTATCCTGTCAGGACGAAAAATCACAAATTAAAAATAAAGAAAAAGCAATGAAGGTATTACGTGCCCGCGTATATGATAAGTTCCAGCAGGAAGCACAAGCAGAATATGATGCAACAAGAAAATCTGCTGTTGGAACAGGAGATCGTTCGGAACGTATTCGTACTTATAATTTCCCGCAAAACCGTGTGACAGACCATCGAATAGGTTTAACTATCCAGAAACTCGACCAAATTTTAGAAGGTAAACTGAACGAAATTATTGAGGCGTTGATTATGGAAGAACAAGCCTCGAAATTACAGGATGAAGAATAATAAATTAATCGTATTTGAAGCTCTAAAGTGGGCTTCTTCTTTTTTAAACGAAAGTGGTCGAGAAGAAAATGTTGCGGAAATTGCAATGCGTTTCGTATTAAAAATGGAAAGAGCACAGGTTTTGGCGAATTTACGGAAAGAGCTAACAATAGAAGAATATTTGCAGTTTGAAAAGCTAATTTTCCAACATGCAGAAGGTGTTCCGATTCAATACTTGATCGGCTATGAAGAATTTTATGGTCGGAAATTTTTAGTGAATCCAAGTGTGTTGATTCCACGCCCGGAGACGGAAGAGCTAGTTTATGGCACATTAAATCGGATAAAACAACGATTTACTGATCGCAAAAAACCACTAGATGTTGTCGATGTAGGTACTGGCAGTGGGGCGATTGCAATCAGTCTCAAGCTAGAGGCGCCTAGCCTTAATATTACAGCGTCCGATATATCGCCAAAGGCATTAGAAACGGCGATAAAAAATGCAGAGGGTTTAGGGGCAGATATTCATTTTGTACAGGGGGATTTACTAACACCGTTTATTGGTAATAAAAGATTTGATTGCATCGTATCGAATCCACCATACATACCAATTTTAGATAAAGAAAGCCTATCAACCGTTGTAAAAGATTACGAACCGGAAACGGCATTATTTGCCGGGTTAGATGGTTTGGATTGCTACCGCAAAATCATTGGCCAATTGCAACAGGTGATCAAGGAAGAAGCATTAGTTGCCTTTGAAATCGGTTATGACCAAGGGGATGCAGTAAAGCAGCTAATAAAGAATCAATTCCCACTCGCTGAGGTAGAAGTTGTCCAAGATATCAACGGAAAAGATCGCATGGTCTATGCATACATCAAGTAATAAAGAGGTTCATCTCCATATCAATAAAATCGCAACGGACATTGCGGTTTTATTTTTCGGGATAAATATTAAGAAAATTTAGAATGGCAATTGATTGAAATGGTATAATTATGAAAAGTGTGTTTTCGTTGGATTGTTGGCATTTAGTTAAAATAAAAATAGGGAATGAACTACTGAGTAGACGGAATACACGAAAACTCCCGCGGGAAGGTTAACGCTCGCCCCGAGTGGATGCTCGGAGTGTATTCTTTCTGCGGGCTATTTACTAATAGTAACAATCTTGAAGCCAACATACTATGAAAAAGACAATGGGGTGTGTCTTATGTCCGAAGAAAAATTTGTTGCACTGCAAAAGCAAGTTTTTAAGCTGTTTAAAAACAAAAACTATGATGATGTCCTTTCCGTGATAAACAAAGCAGAAGATCAATTTCCAGAACGATTAGATCGTACGATATTTTGGAAAGCCTGTGTATATTCTCTTCTCGGAAGACAAGAGAATGCGGTTGCGGTCCTAGAGGAAGGACTAAAAAAAGGTGTCTGGTGGAACCCAATACGATTAACTCGGGACCAAGATTTAAATAGTTTACACAATCTCGAATCATTTAAAACGATTGTAAAAAGATGTGGGGATATTCTTGAAAGCAGTGGTCAAAACTCACAGGCACAATTGTATACTTACGGTAATTGTAATGCTGCTATCGGGATATTTTCTTTACATTGGAGAGGCTCGAATGTGGGGGATTATGCTCCATATTGGTTTGATAATAATAGATTAAAAGAGTATTTTTATGGCTTTCCACAATCATCACAGATTTTTGGGTACAATTCTTACTGCTGGGATGATCCAGAAGTTTCAAAAGAGGAGATCTCGACAACATTTGCCGAATATAAAAAGAAAGGCAACACAAAACAGGATATTCTCGCTGGGGCATCACAAGGCGGTAAATTAACAATTGAGTTAAGTTTTACCAACCCAACACCAAGCATGAAAGGATTTATTGCAGTAATACCTTCCATTCAAGATGTCGCTTCAATAGAAGCTCTTTTACATACGAATACGGAAACAGAAATGAGAGGCTGTATCATTACAGGTGATAAAGACCCGTATTATAAAAATACGGTTGAATTAGTCAAAATGTTTGAAGCCTACAGTATACCATGCAAATTGATTGTAATAGAAGGCTTAGGACACGACTTTCCTAGTGATTTTCCGGACTTATTAACAGAAGCTGTCGATTATATACTTCAAGCAAAAAATCTCTAAATGGATGAAATAAGAGGCCGGCAAGGGGGAAAAGTCCCCTTAAACGGAAATCGATTTTATTCTCATCATAAAAATATCTTACTCAATCAAAGGAGAATAGCGTTTTTTCGTTTTGTTCCAGCCTCTGTATTATTTAATCGAATTTAGTTAGTAATAAAAACCGTATACTTTTACCAAAGGGGGGGAGGTAATGAGCATACGGATCAGTTAATCAAATATTAATTTTTATATGCTTAAGTAAAAATCGATACAATCTTATCAAATAACTCAAATAAGAAAAATTTCACCTCTACATCGTCTTCCTTTTCCTCCACATACACCTGATCGGAATTGCTTTCATCATCATTTACGCTTGCAGAAGTATTATTCTTTGAGTCAGCACTGTCATTATCTTCAAATCCTTCACTAACAGCAGAGCCACTAGAAAAATCTAAGAAACAAAGCGGTGGGAATAATACACACCACCAATTATCTCCAACCCCTTCCCCGAGGGTAATAAGAACTGCCTCGTACTCACCAGCAGGGTATAAAAAGTTACCATATAATTTCGTAGGAAAGTTTACATTATTAAATTCAATCTTTACCGACTGGTTCACGCCTGCTTCTGCTAAAACCTTGATGGCAATTGCTTCTAGCTCATTTAAATTACTAGAAATGACTTCCCTAGCTTCTTGTAAAGAGGTTAGGTCACTAACCCACTCCGTAATTTGCTGATTCACACGATCGCGAACGGCTCTCTTAATCTCTTGATCTGCATCGGAATTACTATTTGCTAGAATTCGCAACCGGATTGCTTCATTCGGTATGACAAGCACATCTTCCCCAGCAGCATAACTTTTTGGCATATATAAACTAAAAAAACTAGCAATTGTTAAAAAAACAAAGAATAAGGCAATGATAGCACTATGAATTCGTTTCATTTAGTATTTCTCTCCCTTCTGTCAAACATTCTTAACAGAATCTATTAATCTTATACATATAAAAAGAAAAATCTTTCAAAGGGGATGAAATTATACTAGATAGAAAAACAAATCATTTTTTTACAAAAACAAGTGAATAATGAACGGGTTGGGAAAATCTAGTGGATAACTGTAAATTAACGGAATAAAATATGTGTGATTTTGCAGATATTAACAAAGTTATACACAGTTTTTGTAAAGTTATACACAGTTTGTGGATAAAATCTGAATAATCCACTACGAAAAGGAAATCAAATGGTAAAAAATTATCTTAAAATAGGTTATAATTGTAGGGAAAATAGCGTTATACTTTTTGTGCAAAAAGAAGGAGTTTAAAATGGAAACGAAAATATGGAAAGTGGATAACTATGTGGACAATCTTGAAAAATATCCACAGATTATCGAGGCAGCAAAATTACTACAACAAAATGAGGTCGTTGCTTTTCCGACAGAAACCGTATACGGATTAGGTGGCAATGCAAAAAGTGACGAAGCAGTGAAAAAAATATATGAAGCAAAAGGTAGACCGAGTGATAATCCGTTAATTATTCACATTAGTAAAACGAGTGATGTGGATAATTTTGTGACAGAAATACCAGAACATGCACAAACATTAATGGAGCATTTTTGGCCAGGGCCGCTAACCATTATATTGAAACAAAAGCAAGGTGTACTATCAACGGTTGCAACAGCAAACTCGGCAACGGTTGCGATTCGAATGCCGAGCCATCCGGTCGCGCGCGCAATAATCGAGGTGAGTGGATTGCCGATTGCAGCACCGAGTGCCAATCTATCAGGAAAACCAAGTCCTACTAATTTTGCACACGTTGCACTTGATTTAACTGGAAAAATTTCCGGAATTGTCGATGGTGGTGAAACGGGTGTTGGAGTGGAGTCTACTGTCCTCGATTGTACGGACGATATTCCAACGATTTTACGTCCAGGAGGTGTGACGAAAGAGCAGCTGGAAGCTTTAATTGGAGAAGTGCGGGTAGATCCTGCCTTAGTATCTGAAGATAGTAAACCTAAGGCGCCGGGGATGAAATATACACACTATGCACCAAATGCACCGATGGTATTAGTAGAAGGAAGTCGGGAATTCCTCCAATCTGTCGCACAGCAATATCGTGACAAAGGGAATAGCGTCGGAATTTTAACTACAGATGAACAACTGGATTTCTATGTGGCAGATCGTATTATAAGCTGTGGAAAACGAGCGGAATTATCAACAGTTGCCCACAATCTTTATGATGTTTTAAGGAAATTTGATCAAGAACCAATTGATATTATTTTAAGTGAAACATTCCCGGAAAATGGGATTGGTTCTGCGATAATGAATCGGTTAACGAAGGCTGCTGGCCACCATGTAATAAGTGAACATCATTCACAGAAATAAAACCTAGGCGATCAATTCCAATCAAGAGAAGACAAAAAGAGCTGCTTTCTATAGGATGTGGAAGCTTGAATAAGAGCATATACTCTATAGTGTAAAATAAAGAACGGAAATTAGAACGTATATACAAACAAAATGTAACAATAACTTCTGAAAAAAGCCAAGTCTAATCCCTCCACTAGCTGCATATGTATAAAAAAGCTAGTCCAAGCGTGAAAGGCGATATAGGGGGGATAGAATGGCTTCAGTTGTTAATGAAATATTCACATTATCCATTATGGCATTTGCTGTTGGCATGGATGCCTTTTCTGTGGGGCTAGGAATGGGCATGGTTCCACTACGATTAAAACAAATATTTCAAATCGGTATCATGGTTGGTTTGTTTCATATATTGATGCCATTATTAGGAATCATTACAGGAAAAATATTGTCCGAGCAGTTCGGAAGGATAGCGACCTATGCTGGGGGACTCTTACTCATTTTTATTGGCTTGCAAATGTTTTATTCGAGCTTTCAAGAGGAAGAACAAACACGATTTAAGCCAGTTGGTATCGGTGTGTTAATGTTTGCATTAAGTGTCAGTATTGATAGCTTCTCACTTGGGTTGACATTAGGTATATTCGGCGCGGAAATGGTTACTGCTATTCTCCTATTCGGATTATTTTCGATGTGTCTGACTTGGGCAGGCTTACTGTTTGGGAAAAAAATTAAAGGTTTATTAGGTAATTATGGAGAAGCACTTGGAGGTACAATTTTATTGTTTTTTGGTATAAAATTATTGCTCCCATAATCAAAGAAGTAAGCTACTTATCAGAAAAATTGTGAAAAATAGGATTTTTTACCTACAAATCCTTTATCTTACTACATATATCACTTATAATAGATTTGGAGGCAAATAATGACAAAAATCGTGTTTGTTTGCACTGGAAATACATGCAGAAGTCCAATGGCAGAAGCAATTTTAAAAAGTAAAAATATCACAGGAATAGAAGTGAAATCTGCTGGTATCTTTGCTTCTGATGGAGCGGATGCGTCTTCACATGCGAAAAAAGTATTACAAGAAAATGAAATTACCCATATTCATCAATCTAGTATGCTAAATCAGGAAATGCTAGATTGGGCAAATATTATTTTAACGATGACGAATTCCCACAAAAATTACATCATCCAGCAATATCCAGAAACAAATGCAAAGGTTTACACAATTAAGGAATTTGTTGAAAATGACCAAGGTGATGTTTTTGACCCATATGGTGGTTCACTACAAAATTATCGTCAAACATTTAATGAATTACAGCAGCTAATTGATAAATTAATTATAAAACTAACGGCCGATCATACTTAGGGGGAATACAGGTGGCTGAAAAAAGAAAATATAAATTTAGCTTAAAGAAAAAATTGGTCCTTTTGACCATCGCATTAGCCATTATTACCTATACAACGAGTGCTATTTTTATTTACTTTATACAGCCCTTGTTTTTTGAAAATGTTAATCAATTTTATTTTACGATTGGTACCCTTGCGGCAGGGATTATCTGGTCGGGTATATTAGCAATCATTCTTGCGGGTTTTATTACAAAGCCATTAAAACGACTAGAAGCTGCCGTGTTGCAGGCAGCAAAAGGAGATATTTCGAGCAATGCTTTTGTATCCAAATCGGATGATGAAATTCGGGCAGTTGGACTAGCCTTTAATTTTATGCTAGAAAATATTCGGCAGATGGTCAAAGTCATTGACGAAAATTTTCAAGCAACCAATCAAAAGGTATTACAGATTTCCAATGAATCTAGTAAAGCGGCAGAACAAGTAGGAAATATTGTCAGAACGATAGGGGACATTTCTAGTGGGGCAGAGAGCTCGGCAGAAGCAGTTCAATCTACTGCAGAATCGGTTGATAATGTCGTAACACTTGCTAAAACTGTTCAACAAAGTGCAAAGCAATGTGAAATTGCGTCTAGTGAAATGCTTCAATCATTAAATAATAGTAAAGCAGTTGTAACTTCCTTAATTAGTGGAATTAAGGATTTAGCTGCAGGAAATGAACATTCGTTACAAGTGGTTCAGCGTCTCGAAAAAAATGCTGCAGAAATTGAACAAATAACATTGGTAGTAGGGGATATTGCTGCACAGACGAATTTATTAGCATTAAATGCATCGATAGAAGCTGCCCGCGCAGGTGAACATGGAAGAGGCTTTGCTGTCGTTGCAAACGAGGTTCGTAAGCTTGCCGATGAAAGTGCTAAAGCAGTAAATGGTATTGGTGAATTAATTACGAACATCCAAACTGAGGTCCAACAGGTGGTAAAACAAATTTCCGAGCAAGTGCATCATGTGAAAGAAGAAGTACAAAATGGGGAATCAGCAAATGTCATGATGGAAAATATGACCACTAATGTTTATGAGGTGGCAGATGCTGTTAAAGGAATCGCGAACCTTATCGATCAGCAAATGAATAGTATCGAAATTACTTATCATCAATCCCAAGAGGTTTCGGCGATAGCAGAGGAAACATCTGCAGGTGCACAGCAAGTCGCAGCATCTTCCCAAGAACAGTTATCTGTAATGGAAACCATTGATGATTTAGTGACAGAATTAAAGGTTGACGCAGAAAAATTACAAAAGACGATTACACAGTTTAAAATTAAATAAACGATAACGAATAACCGATAATATGTGTAAAGATGGGTGTCGAGAATAGGACACCCATTTTTTGCGTAGTTAACAAAATATATGGAAAGAATTACTATTAACATATGATGAAAATTTATTCACTGATGCAGGAGGGAATGGTATGGAAAAGGAACTAGTTCAATGGGGCAATCAATGGAAAAAGATTTTAGCAGAATTCGAAAAACAAATACAAGCAAAGCCAAAGCAATTGTTCGTTTTAGGGTGCTCCACATCGGAAATCGCTGGAAAAAGAATCGGTACAGCTGGAACAATGGATATCGCCAAACTAATTTTTGATGAATTGAGGAATTTTTCTAATAAAACATCGATTGATCTTGCTTTTCAATGCTGTGAACATTTAAATCGCGCCTTAGTCGTAGAACGGAGCGTCCAAGAGCGACTTCGATTAGAGGAAGTGTCTGTAGTTCCTGTCCAAAAGGCAGGGGGCTCTATGGCAACATATGCCTATCAAAATATGAATGAACCTGTTGTAGTTGAGTTCATCAAAGCAGACTATGGCATCGATATTGGTGACACCTTTATCGGCATGCATTTAAATCATGTAGCCGTCCCGCTTCGAGTTAGCGAAAAAAACATTGGTCACGCCCACGTAACGATTGCGAAAACGAGACCAAAACTAATTGGCGGCGAACGAGCAGTATACACTGCAACTGAAGGAAATCAATCCTGCACGTAAACTATTTCGCGGTTTCTCTTTATTTTAAACCGTGATAAAATGGAAGGGATTCATGGTAAAATTACGTTTAAGAACGGTATTTTTACCGATTGTGGTTTGGGAAGATGCAAACCTATGCAGTTTGCTGATTTGATATGACAATCAAAAAATGCCGAAGAAAAAGTGGATTCCAGGAAGGGGTATGGTAGGATGACAAATATTGCAAATCAAGACCCAGCAGTTTTTCAAGCAATCCAAAATGAGTTAAAAAGACAACGTAACAATATTGAACTAATCGCATCCGAAAACTTTGTAAGCAATGCAGTAATGGAAGCACAAGGATCTGTTCTGACCAATAAATATGCGGAAGGATATCCTGGTCGTCGATATTATGGTGGTTGTGAATATGTTGATGTTGCAGAAAATATCGCAAGAGACCGCGCGAAAGCCATTTTTGGTGCAGACCATGCAAACGTTCAACCACATTCTGGTGCGCAAGCCAATATGGCAGTATATTTCACCATATTAGAACAAGGGGATACAGTACTTGGAATGAATCTATCCCATGGTGGACACTTAACACATGGAAGCCCTGTAAACTTCAGTGGAATCCAATACAATTTTGTAGAATATGGGGTTGATGAAGCGACCCAAACCATTAATTATGAAGATGTCCGTGAAAAGGCACTGCAACATAAACCGAAATTAATCGTAGCTGGTGCAAGTGCATACCCGCGTGTAATTGACTTTAAAAAATTCCGTGAAATAGCAGATGAAGTCGGTGCGTATTTCATGGTGGATATGGCACATATTGCAGGATTGGTTGCAACAGGTTTACATCCAAACCCAGTTCCTTATGCAGATTTCGTTACAACAACTACACATAAAACATTACGTGGTCCTCGTGGTGGAATGATTTTATGTAAAGAGGAATTTGCGAAAAAAATTGATAAAGCAATCTTCCCTGGTATCCAAGGTGGTCCGCTTATGCACGTAATTGCTGCAAAAGCAGTAGCATTTGGAGAAGCAATGCAGGATAGCTTTAAGGAATACATACAACATGTAATAGACAATGCAAAACAACTTGGCGAAACGTTAAAAGAGGAAGGCTTCCAGCTAGTGTCTGGTGGTACGGATAATCACCTATTACTAGTTGATCTCCGTTCCCGCGGGTTAACTGGAAAAGTGGCGGAAAAAGCATTAGATGAAGTAGGCATTACCGTTAACAAAAACACCATTCCGTTTGATCCGGAAAGCCCATTTGTAACTAGCGGTATTCGTGTAGGAACTGCAGCAGTTACAACGAGAGGCTTTACAACAAAAGATATGGTAGAAGTAGGAAAAATTATTGCGTACACTTTAAAAAATCTTGATAATGAAGCTGCAATCGAAGAAGCACGCCAACGCGTAACAGCATTAACAAATAAATTTCCACTATACGTGTAAAAATTAACTAGCCTCCGTTATGGAGGCTATTCTTTTGGTCATAATAAACGAATGCAGGAAAGCAGAAGCAATTCACCTCAGCCCGATTACACAGAGAACCACTTGTTAAAAAAGTTTGTCAACTATTGCCGAAACTTCGGTTTTTATGTAAAATGAAGCGAAGTGTAATTCGGAAAACTGTAGGAATGGTTTTAATCAATCCATTTACAGTGTAGTAAAAGAAAATTTAAAAGGAGAGAACGTAATGGCAAAAGTATACGTATTTGATCATCCTCTAATCCAACATAAGCTTACATATATAAGACAAAAAGATACTGGTACTAAAGAGTTTCGTGAATTAGTCGATGAAATTGCAACATTAATGGCGTTTGAAGCTACGCGAGATCTTCCACTAGATGAAATTGAAATTGAGACTCCTGTAAGCAAAACGAAATCAAAAGTCCTCTCCGGGAAAAAACTAGGAGTCGTACCTATTTTACGGGCCGGAATCGGTATGGTCGATGGAATTTTAAAACTTATTCCAGCAGCAAAGGTAGGTCACGTTGGCCTATATCGTGATCCAAAAACTTTAAAACCAGTAGAATATTACGTGAAGTTGCCGAATGATGTTGAAGAACGTGATTTCTTCGTAGTTGATCCAATGCTCGCAACAGGTGGATCTGCTGTTGAAGCAATTAACAGTTTGAAAAATCGTGGAGCGAAAAACATTACCTTCATGTGCTTAATCGCCGCACCAGAGGGAGTAGAAGTTTTAAAAAATGCACATCCAGATGTGGATATTTATATTGCAGCACTTGATGAAAAATTAAATGAAAAAGGCTATATTGTTCCAGGTCTTGGGGACGCAGGAGACCGTTTATTCGGAACGAAATAAGTTCGGGTAAAAATGCATAGTCTATTGGCTATGCATTTTTTTTGCCTTTAAAGCCATTCAATCGACATCCATAAATTAACTTAATAATTGAAGACTTCCCTACTCATACTAGAAATTATGATATGAAATAAAAAAATGGAGGGGGAACAATGAAGCGGCTACGAATCTTTTTTTACATACTAGCAATCATAACAATAGTCATATGTTACCCAATGAAAACGATCCAGGCAGCAAAATGGGATCGAATACCCATCCATTTTTCCACAAATGAAAACCAAATAAATTTTATACAAACACAGCAAGTAGCAAAAATAAAGAGCACCAAGCAATCAAAATTTTTCTCCAATCAGAGCATTCACCAATCAAACACATTTGAACCAAGTAGTCTGAAGCACCCACCAATTCCTACGAACGAACAAGAAGAACAAACGGCCATCATTTTATTGGATCAACCAAAAACGAGAGATGAAATCAAATCAATTTTGAAAGAGTATCCTGGAGTAGAACTAAACTACATATATGAATGTGTATTTCATGGTTTTTCTGTATCCGGTCCAAAAGAGCAAATGAAAAAACTTTCCTCTGTTTCCACCATACAAGCTGTTTATCCTTCTTATACGTATCATCTGGATGTGAAAAAGTATCCAACGACATCCCTTCCTCATGAGGGTACGAGCGGTATATATTATATAGGGACGGATAATGTACGACATCAGCTTGATGAAAAGGGGCAAAATCTTACCGGCAAGGGAATTAAAGTTGGCATTATTGATACGGGTATTGACTATACACACCCGGATTTGCGGCATGCTTACAAAAAAGGCTATGACTTTATTGATAATGATAAAGATCCGATGGAAACAATCAATGCAGGTCCATATAATACCTTTCACGGAACCCATGTTGCAGGTGTCATCGCCGCACGGGGAAGAATGACCGGAATGGCGCCAGATGCGAGTATTTATGCATATCGTGCCTTAGGACCAGGAGGGTATGGTTCAACCGAGGCAATTATTGCTGCGATAGATCAAGCGATTAAGGATAAAGTAGATGTACTTAATTTGTCACTCGGAATAAGTATTAATGGACCAGATTTGCCGACAAGTTTAGCGCTTGATAAGGCTGTTAGTTATGGAATTGTTGCTGTAACGTCCAATGGGAATTCCGGGCCAGATCTTTGGACTGTCGGTTCTCCAGGAACGTCCCATCAAGCAATTTCTGTAGGTGCATCCACTCCGCCGTTGAAAATACCATATCTCGATTATCTTCAACACCAATTCCAATTAACGCCAATGTATGGGGCAATACAGTGGATGACCAATCAATCCTTTTCCCTTGTTAATGGGAAATTAGGAAGGAAACAAGATATTACAGATGCAGATGGAAAAATTGTCATCGTTAAAAGAGGAAAACTAACTTTTACAGAAAAAGTAAAAAATGCGATTGAAGCGGGTGCTAGAGGGGTTATTATCTATAATAATACAGATGGAGAATTACTGGCAGAGTTAGAGGAAGAGGTAAAAATTCCAGTTGCTACATTAACAAAGACGGATGGAGAAAAGCTAGTAAAGCTAATGAGAGAAACTCCAGCTCTAGCAAAGGTGATTATGAAAAAGGAAGAGGATGTTTTAGCGAGCTTCAGTTCCCGTGGTCCAGTAACTTTTACATGGGATATTAAACCAGACGTATTAGCACCAGGTGTCGCTATTATTAGTACAGTCCCAGGTGGCTATTTACCATTACAAGGAACGAGTATGGCATCTCCTCATGTAGCAGGAGCAGCAGCATTGCTTAAACAATCTCATCCAACATGGAAACCAGATCAAATCAAGGCAGTGCTAATGAATTCTAGTAAACCGTTAGTCAATAAGGAAAATGAACGGTATCAAACCTATGAACAAGGTGCAGGTAGAATCCAAATCGAGAAAGCCTTGAAGGCAAATTCGATTGTAGAACCGGGAGCATTAGTTTACGGAAAAGCAAAGGGCTCCATGTTTGAAGAAAGAAAACGAACGGTCACAGTAGAAAATATTAGTGATCAAACCGTTCGATATACATTTTCCACACCACTTAGATCTGACGAAATATCATGGGATTTTCCACCACCATTTTATTTAAAACCAAAGGAAAAACGAACGATTACCATTACGATGGAAGTAAAGGCAAATCATAAAATAAATGAAATTTATAATGGCTATATTGAAATGCAAGCAAACGCAGAAAAAATTGCAATTCCTTATCAATATGTTGTAAAAGAACCAAATTACCCAAGAATAATGGCATTCTCCTTTACCGAGGGAGATCAAGCAAATATATACCAATATGAAGTATATTTACCCGGAGGGGCTGATGAGCTAGGTATCGCATTATTCAACCCAGATACCCAGGCATTCATCGACTATATTGATACAGAGCATAATGTAAATAGAGGATTAATTCGAAAAGAATTAACGAAGCCAAAAAATATTCTACCAGGTGTCTACTTAGCAGTTGTAATTGCAAAAAAGGCAGGACAAGAGGATACGATACAACAATTAATAGAAATACGTTAATGGTGAAATTAGTCCAATAGTAAACCCAAGAATGCGGTTATAATACGTTCTTGGGTTTTTTTATAATGAATAATTCTTATTTTTGTGCAACCCGCTGACTGAATCCACTCCGTGTATCCATTCGGGCGAGCGGTGAGACTAGCTGCGGTTGACTCACTACTAGCAAACTTCACCATCCCTCCGTACGAAAAATCAACATTGGTTTGTAAACTTACCATATTTCCTTTTATCTTATACGGATTGGCTTCAGTTTGTACGTAGCTGAACAGTCGTCTCTGCTTTTCAATGAGTTACCTGTCTCGCTGTCCCGCGATAGTCTCCATGTATTCAGTCTGCTCAGTAGTTCAAATAAAGTATTGTTTGTCACTAGTTTTCTATTAATTTATTCTTCTCTTATACACCATCTTTACACAAAATTTACAAACGCTTAATATTCTAGTAATAAAAAAATGGGCAATTGTTTGCTATCATTAACAACTGAATAAACAATTAGTGCAATGTGAAGAATGGAATAAGAAGACATCCATCTATTAAACAGGAATATTTTTATCTAGCAATAGATAATATTTACGGAAAATGTGACAAAAGAACAACAAATTTAGGCGCCCTAAATAATTTTCCGATAAATGTGACAAAAATGTGAAAAAAGTCCGTTTCAAAAATAGATAGCACTACTTTTTCATATGTATTAATTGACATGGTAGGCAGACTATTGTATTCTTCAAGAGTATGGATTGATAAGGCTTACATATGCCGTTTATAAGTTTTTCACTATTCTTACATTGTTATCATGAAATACATAATTTAGATTTCGTCAGGTAGGTTTTACTGGAAGATTTCTTGAATTAATTATGAAAATATTGACACCAAAGACTCACCAATTTTTCATACATATTAGCTATTGCTAATGTATAATCATTGTATTGCTTCTCTTGGGGGAATCGTAGATAATGCCTGATATTAAAGTTATTTTTACCCGCAGTACAAAGTATTTATTTTTCCTACTTGCTCTGTTCGTGTTAGGATGGGGTTTTACTACATACCAAACAGTTTTTGCTGGGCTTATACTTGGTACAACTATTAGTTTCTTTAACTTATGGTTATTGTATAGAAAATCAATCAAGCTAAGTGAAGCGGTGGCAAATGGACGAACTGTTTACTCCCTCGGTTCTATTTCTAGACTAGCATCAGCAGCTTTAGTAGTATTAATAGCAATTCGATACCCGGAGTATTTTAACATCCTATCATCAATTATTGGGATAATGACTACTTATTTTGTCATAATCATAGATTTAATTTTTTTACGAGTAATAAAAGGTAAACAACAGGAAGAGAGGTGATTGAAGTGAACCATGAGGCACCAATAAGAGAGATCTTTGGGCTGCATTATAATCCATCCAATATTCTAATGATTACTGTATCTTCACTTATTGTTTTTCTTATCGCTGTACTTTGTACGAGAAGTTTACAAATGCGACCAAAGGGTGCTCAAAACTTCTTAGAATGGGTTTTAGATTTTGTTAAAGGAATAATCAATAGTAACTTAGATTGGAAAAATGGTGCTAAATTCCATATTTTAGCATTAACTCTAATCATGTATATTTTCGTGTCAAATATGCTCGGGTTACCGTTTGCAGTGGTAATTGACCATGAATTATGGTGGAAATCACCTACGGCTGATCCGTTGATTACAATGACACTTGCAGTAATGGTTGTTGCATTGTCACATTTTTATGGTGTGAAATTAAATGGAACAAAACAATATGGACGTGGATATCTCGAACCGATGAAATTCATGTTTCCATTAAAGATTATTGAAGAATTCTCAAATACTTTAACACTAGGTCTTCGTCTTTACGGGAATATTTTTGCCGGTGAGACATTGCTAGCATTGCTTGTATCTTTAGGAACAGGCAGCATTGTTGGTGGAATTCTCGGATTCCCATTAATGATTGTATGGCAAGGATTTAGTATATTTGTTGGAGCAATCCAAGCATTTATTTTCACCATGTTAACGATGGTTTATATGGCTCATAAAGTTAGCCATGACCATTAATATAAAGTTCAATTTCTATTGAACAACAGCAATAATATATTAAAAATATTTCTTATAAATTAAAGGAGGATTTCAACAATGGGTGCATTAGCAGCTGCAATTGCAATTGGTTTAGCCGCACTAGGTGCTGGTATTGGTAATGGTTTAATTGTTTCAAAAACAGTAGAAGGTATGGCTCGCCAACCAGAAGCAAGTGGTTTATTACGTACAACAATGTTTATCGGGGTAGGTTTAGTAGAAGCGATTCCGATCATGGGCGTTGTTATTGCGTTTATCGCATTATTTGCATAAGAAATTGTTAATTTAACTTTAATGGCGGAGATCATTCATAAGAACCTTCGCCATTCCTTTATGTAATATAGGAAAAATCATGATAATTTTAACGAAATGTACTATGAAAAAAGATGGTAAGCTTCTTGAAGGGAGTGAATGTTAGCGTGTTAACAAATGAATTAGTATTAGGTTCCTCAGGCTTCGCTCCATTAGATTCGATTTATCAGCTAGTCGCATTTTTAGTATTAATGCTATTGCTTAAGAAATTTGCCTGGGCTCCATTAGTGAAAATGATGAAAGAACGTGAAGATTACGTTGCAAATGAGATTGATTCAGCGGAAAAGGCGAAACAAGAAGCAACTGAATTATTACAACAGCATCAACAAATGATGAAGGAAGCTAGACTTGAAACGCAAGCTCTAATTGAATCAGCGAAAAAACAAGGTGAACTTCAACGCGAAGAAATTATTCAAACTGCTAGAAGTGAAGCAGAGAGATTAAAAGAATCAGCTCGCTTGGAAATACAACAGGAAAAAGAAAATGCAGTTGCTACTTTGAAAGAACAAGTTGCATCGCTTTCTGTATTAATTGCTTCTAAAGTTATTGAGAAGGAATTGAATGAGAAGGATCAAGAAGCGCTTATTCAAGAGTATATTAAGAAGGCAGGAGAAGAGCGGTGAAACACACAATAACTGGAAATAAATATGCCATTGCTCTTTTCCAGCTTGCTCTTGAAAACAATGAAGTAGACAAACTGGAAAACGATCTTCGTGTTGTAAAAGAGGTTTTCGAATCCACACCAGAACTAACCACATTGTTACAGTCACCGAATGTAAGTAAAGAACATAAAAAAGCAACTGTAACGGAGGCATTCGCAAGCCTTTCACCATTTATAATCAATACATTGCAATTATTAATAGAACGTCATCGTGTCGAGCATATAACTCCGATGGTGGAAAAATTTATTGAACTTTCTCTTGATAGAAAGGGCATTGCAGAGGCGACGGTTGAATCTGTACGTCCATTAACGGATGTAGAAAAGGCAACATTATCTTCTGTTTTTGCACAAAAAATCAATAAAAGTGCCTTGGAGATTCAAAACAACATCAATTCTGACCTATTAGGTGGACTAAAAATACAAATTGGTAACCGTATTTATGACGGTAGTTTGCGTGGGAAACTTGACCGCCTCAAACGCGAACTTGTAGGCTACCAATCGTAATAAGGGGTGAAATTAATGAGCGTAAAAGCTGAAGAAATCAGCGCACTGATAAAAAAGCAGATTGAAAATTATCAGGCAGAGATTAATGTGACAGAAGTTGGTACCGTTATTGAAGTTGGTGACGGGATCGCACGTGTCCATGGTTTAGATAATGTAATGAGTAATGAGCTCGTTGAATTTTCTAGTGGAGTAATGGGACTTGCCCAAAACCTAGAAGAAAATAATGTAGGTATTATCATTTTAGGACCTTTCACAGGTATTCGTGAAGGATCAGAAGTTCGCCGTACCGGTCGTATCATGGAAGTGCCGGTTGGAGAAGAATTGATTGGTCGTGTAGTAAACCCATTAGGTCAACCAGTGGATGGACTTGGTCCAATCAATACAACGAAAACTCGCCCAATTGAAAGTCCAGCACCAGGTGTAATGGATCGTAAATCTGTACATGAGCCATTACAAACAGGGATCAAAGCGATTGATGCATTAGTACCAATCGGTCGTGGACAACGGGAATTGATTATCGGTGACCGTCAAACAGGGAAAACATCTGTTGCGATTGATACAATCTTAAATCAAGCAGACCAAGACATGGTTTGTATTTATGTTGCGATTGGTCAAAAAGAATCTACTGTACGTGCAACAGTTGAAACATTACGTAAGCATGGTGCATTAGATTACACAATCGTTGTAACTGCTGCTGCATCACAACCAGCTCCATTATTATACTTAGCTCCATATGCAGGTGTAACAATGGGTGAAGAATTTATGGTTAACGGAAAACACGTACTTGTTGTATATGATGATTTATCCAAACAAGCGGTTGCTTATCGTGAACTTTCCTTGTTACTGCGTCGTCCTCCAGGTCGTGAAGCATTCCCAGGGGATGTATTCTATCTTCACTCCAGATTATTGGAACGTGCTGCGAAATTAAGTGATGCAAAAGGTGGCGGTTCATTAACTGCACTTCCATTTGTTGAAACACAAGCAGGGGATATTTCAGCTTACATCCCAACAAACGTAATCTCCATTACTGATGGACAAATTTTCTTACAATCAGATTTATTTTTCTCAGGTGTTCGCCCAGCGATTAACGCAGGTTTATCTGTATCCCGTGTAGGTGGTGCAGCCCAAATAAAAGCATTGCGTAGAGTATCTGGTACACTACGTCTAGACCTTGCTTCTTATCGCGAATTAGAAGCGTTCGCTCAATTTGGATCAGACTTAGATAAAGCAACACAATCTAAGCTTGCTCGTGGTGCGAGAACTGTAGAAGTATTAAAACAGGATCTAAACAAACCAATCCGTGTAGAAAAACAAGTTATGATTTTCTATGCATTAACAAAAGGTTTCCTAGATGATATTCCTGTAGAAGATATTAATCGCTTTGAAAAAGAACTATATGCATGGATCGATCAAACGAAACCTGCAGTAGTTGAACATATTCGCAATACAGGCGAATTAGCAGCTGATGAAGAGATGTCTGCTACTATTGCTGAATTCAAAAAAGGATTTGTTGTAACGGAAAAATAATCCGTGGAGCATATTCTGTTAAAAAACTATGTTGCTTCCTTGACGAAACCGAACTGCTTCACAATGAAGCATGACAATTTTGATAGGGAGCAACCGAATAAATGATAGCCCGAATATTTTTAAAGGGTGGTGAGAACCAGTGGCATCATTACGTGAGATAAAAGGTCGGATTAGTTCTACAAAAAAAACAAGTCAAATAACAAAGGCTATGCAAATGGTTTCCGCATCTAAACTAAGTAGAGCAGAAGAAAATGCAAGATCCTTTGTTCCGTATATGGAAAAAATTCAAGAGGTTGTAGCGAGCGTTGCAAACGGGGCATCCGATGCATCCCATCCAATGCTAAAACAACGTCCAGTGAAAAAAACAGGCTATATCATCATTACTAGTGATCGTGGACTAGCAGGTGCATATAACAGTAATGTTATTCGTAAACTTAATCGTGATATCCAGAGCCGTCATCAATCAAAAGACGAGTATGGAATTATTGCGATCGGCCGTGTAGGAAGAGATTTCTTCGTTAGTCGTGGTATGAATGTTGTGCTTGATATTGTTGGCGTAAATGATCATCCTTCCTTTGTGGAAATCAATGCGATTACGAAGCAAGCAGTTGGCATGTTTGAAGATGGTACATATGATGAGTTATTTATTTACTACACACATTATGTATCTGCAATTCAGCATGAGGTGATCAGTCAAAAAGTGTTACCGCTAAATGACATTGCACCTGCTGGGAAGCACCTTTCTTACGAGTTCGAGCCAAGTGTTGAAGAAATTTTGGATGTTTTACTTCCACAATATGCAGAAAGCATCATTTTTGGTTCGCTATTAGATAGTAAAGCAAGTGAGCACTCTTCACGGATGACTGCAATGAAGAATGCAACCGACAATGCAAGTGAATTGATCAATAGTTTAACATTAACATTTAACCGTGCACGCCAAGCAGCAATTACACAAGAAATTACCGAAATTGTGGGTGGAGCAGCTGCTTTAGAATAATCGCCCAAGTACTGGAAATAGTAATAGATTTTGTTATATTTCTATCCTATTTTTCAAAGAACAGGGCATCAATTGTAATTGATCGTCAGGAGGGAAAATGATGAATAAGGGACACATCCTGCAAGTTATGGGTCCAGTTGTTGACGTGAAATTTGCTAGCGGACAACTACCAGAAATCTATAACGCATTAGTCATTAATCATAAAGCCCAATCTGAATCTGAAGTTGATATTAACATTACATTGGAAGTTGCCCTTCATTTAGGGGATGACAGCATCCGTGCAATTGCGATGGGATCAACAGATGGTTTAGGTCGTGGGATGGAAGTAGAAGATACAGGTAAGCCAATCTCTGTACCAGTTGGAGATGTTACATTAGGCCGTGTATTTAACGTATTAGGTGAATCAATCGATTTAGATGGCGAATTACAAGGTAATTTCCGTAAGGACCCAATTCACAGAGAAGCACCAACATTTGAAGAACTTTCTACAGAGGTAGAAATTTTGGAAACAGGTATCAAAGTAGTAGACTTACTTGCTCCTTATATTAAAGGTGGTAAAATCGGTCTATTTGGTGGTGCCGGTGTTGGTAAAACCGTATTAATCCAAGAGTTAATCAACAATATCGCCCAAGAGCATGGTGGTATTTCTGTATTTACTGGTGTAGGGGAACGTACTCGTGAAGGGAATGACCTTTACTATGAAATGAAAGATTCCGGTGTTATTAAGAAAACTGCGATGGTATTCGGACAAATGAACGAGCCTCCTGGTGCTCGTATGCGTGTTGCATTAACAGGATTAACAATGGCTGAATACTTCCGTGATGAACAAGGGCAAGACGTGCTATTGTTCATTGATAATATTTTCCGTTTCACACAAGCTGGTTCCGAGGTATCTGCGCTATTAGGCCGTATGCCATCTGCCGTAGGTTACCAACCAACACTAGCAACAGAAATGGGTAAATTACAAGAACGTATCACTTCTACACGTAAAGGTTCAGTAACATCTATCCAAGCAATTTATGTACCTGCCGATGACTATACTGACCCAGCACCAGCAACAACTTTCGCTCACTTAGACGCAACAACAAACCTTGAGCGTAAATTGTCTGAAATGGGTATCTACCCAGCGGTGGATCCATTAGCATCTACATCTCGTGCATTATCTCCAGAAATCGTGGGAGAAGAACATTATAATGTAGCTCGTGATGTTCAACAAACATTACAACGCTATAAAGAATTACAAGATATTATTGCAATCCTTGGTATGGACGAATTAAATGATGAAGATAAGCTAGTTGTACAACGTGCTCGTCGTATCCAATTCTTCTTATCCCAAAACTTCCACGTAGCTGAACAATTTACTGGTCAAAAGGGATCTTATGTACCTGTAAAAGATACTGTACGCGGATTTAAGGAAATATTAGAAGGAAAATATGACCATCTTCCAGAAGATGCGTTTCGTTTAGTCGGCCCAATTGAAGACGTAATTGAAAAAGCGAAACAAATGGGTGTAGAAGTGTAACTTGGCTCAAAAGGAGGATGAAAAATGAAAACAGTGAATGTTAGTATTGTAACTCCTGATGGCCCAGTTTATAACTCAGAAGTGGAAATGGTAAGCACAAAAGCAATGAGTGGTGAATTAGGGATTCTTCCTGGGCACGTCCCGATGGTTGCTCCATTAGCGATTGGTGCAGTTCGATTACAGAAGGATGGCAATACAGATTTAGTTGCCGTAAGTGGTGGCTTTCTAGAAGTTCGTCCCGATAAAGTAACGATACTTGCACAAACAGCTGAAAAAGCAAATGAAATTGATATTGACCGTGCAATTGAAGCGAAGAAACGCGCAGAAGAACGTTTGAATCAACATAATCAATCCCATGTTGACTTCAAACGAGCGGAGCTAGCACTTCGCCGCGCAATGAATCGATTAAATGTCGCACAATTTAAATAAATAAACAATGAAAATCCTCCTAGCAAAAATGTTGGGGGGATTTTTTTAGAGAGTAGCATTGATGGACTGTAGTTATTTCATGAGAGAAGAATAGAAGTTTATACTTGCTGAACGGACTGAATACACGTAGCTATACCTCTTTATCCTACAAGATTTCTATAAAGGCTAGCTCATTACAAATACCAACATAATATTACAAAAAAGTACTGTGAATAAATTTACAATTAAATGTGGATAAATATACCAACCTGTTGATAAGTCTGTGTAAAATGTGGATAAACTGGATAATTCTGTGGACGAATACTGTAAAACCTGTAAATAACTGTTAATTATCGGTAAAATTGTGGATAATTATTCCATAAAACTACGAAAAAAATAACTAGATCCCCAATAAATAGTAGGAAAACACTATTTTATCCACTACTACTAAATCTTCTGTGTAATAATAAATATTTCAATTTGAAATAGAAAAGTAAATTTTTTAATATATATCGTGTGATACAATAGAAACGTTATTACGAATCTGGTAAATAGTGTAATGAGAATCTATTCTTACCAAAGAGGATTTTAACAAAACCTCCTATTCGTAATAATATTTTTTATTGCTTCTTTTCGGAAAGTCTATATATCACGAGCAAATGCAAAAGTAAAATAGGAACATCGAATCGAATACATCCTGAAAGATGCAATAAAATAGTAAGGAAGCTGTAAGGAATCAATAAAAGGATGGACAACTAGCCATTTGATTTTGTGAGAAGAAAAATCCAGTTTGGCATAAGGAGAGGAAATAATTGCTTGCAGAATTTGGCATGAGCAGTGTGTTAAGTATTCTGTCTCATTTACTATTTATCGGGTTAGCATGGTGGGCATTACAAGCGATTAATTATGAAAAGTTTTTAAGACCAAATCGAGTGACACAAGCGAGACTTTTATTAATTTTTGTCGCAATAATGTTAGGTACTGCTGTTAGTAATTTTTTCCTTGATTATATTAATTGGGCACAGCAAATTCCGTACATTTTAGAGTAACAGGTGAGGGAATTTTTCATCATCTTTTAGTAATATCAATAGTATGTGAAGGAACCGTAGTAATTAATGTAATCAATCAAAAAAAAGGTAAATGAGTGTTTGTAGGTCTTTGTAACTATATGTAGAAAAATGTTGAATATTTTATGAAATAGCAGTATACAATCGCTTTTAAGAGAGCTAAAATAAATTTGTTGTGAAGATTTCACAAGCAAGTTGCATTCATCGAAAGAAGCAGGATATTGTCAAACAGTGACGACTTTTACCATGTATGCTACTCACCTTTTTAACCAACAATGGTAGTAAGGGGAGAGGATAACATGAATAGAAAATTATTAGTACAAATGACAGTATGCGTTGCTTTCTTTATAATTATTCTGACTTTTAATGAGAAAGAGGCACTAGTAGCAAATCAATCAGATTTGAATAAAATGATTGATGTAATACAGAAAAGTGATGGTAGTGTCTCAGAATGGTCCTTTTTTGCAAGAGAAGAGTTAGAACCATCTCTTACAACGAATGATTTAGAAAAGCTGAAAGAGCAATGGGAAAAGAAATTTCCTCAATTCAAGTGGGAGAAAACATTAGAAGATGGTCATTGGCAGCTTATCGGTACTTCTAATAACGAAGAACAACAATATAGAGAAAAATTACAAGTGGTTGCAAACCTCAATGAAAACAATCTTCAAGGTTTTGTTCTTTACGAATTGAAAGGATATAGATGGAATAATGCAATGGGAAACATCGTCGATGAAAAATCCGATCAATTTTTTCCTCAAATATTCCAGAAAACTCCAATGAAATTCTCTTGTATAAAAGGTGACTTCGGTGATAAGATGAATATTGCTGTTATGGAAAAATCAAAGCAATTAAACAAAGAATTTAACGGTAAAATTGTAGAAAAATTAGCAGAACAAAATTTTGTATCATTAACAATAAATAGTCCATATTTTAAAAATCAGTTACCAACGGAGCAAGGTTCATTTAACATGCAAATTTCGTTAAGATCCGATGATCGGAATGAAAAAACGACTTTTGTCATTGGCACACCTATCCTAACGATTGAATATTAATATAAAAGATACTGGACGCGGAGGGGAATACATTTGGATAAGATCATCGTCCGCGGCGGAAATAAATTGAACGGCACAGTTAAAGTTGAGGGAGCCAAAAATGCCGTTTTACCTGTAATCGCCGCTTCATTATTAGCAAGTAACGGAAAAAGTATTATTAGAGATGTTCCGGCTCTCTCAGATGTATACACAATTAATGAAGTTTTACGTTACTTGAATGCAGAAGTAACATTTGAAAATAATACCGTTCATATCGATGCATCAAGCGAGTTAACAGAAGAAGCTCCATTTGAATATGTTCGCAAAATGCGCGCTTCCGTTTTAGTAATGGGTTCATTACTTGCACGTTTAGGCCGTGCTCGGGTTGCTTTACCAGGTGGATGTGCAATTGGTTCAAGACCAATTGACCAACATCTAAAAGGATTTGAAGCAATGGGTGCTGTAGTTAAAGTTGGAAATGGCTTTATCGACGCACAAGTATCTGGCAGACTAAAAGGTGCGAAAATTTATTTAGATATTCCAAGTGTTGGCGCAACCGAAAACATTATGATGGCTGCAACACTTGCAGAGGGTACAACCATTATTGAAAACTGTGCAAAAGAACCAGAAATAGTGGATTTAGCAAATTATTTAACTGAAATGGGAGCTATCGTAAAAGGTGCTGGAACTGAAACGATTCGAATTGAAGGGGTAGAAAGTTTACATGGTGCAGATCATACGATTATTCCTGATCGAATTGAGGCAGGTACTTTCATTACGGCAGCTGCAATAACTGGTGGCAATGTATATGTAAAAGGTGCAGTACCAGAGCATATTTCGTCATTGATTGCAAAATTAGAGGAAATGGGCGTAACGTTTATCGAGGAAAAGGATGGCTTACGTGTTATTGGACCAGAAAAGCTTAAAGCTGTGGATATTAAAACAATGCCATATCCTGGTTTCCCTACCGATATGCAAGCACAAGTAATGGCTTTGCTTCTACGTGCGCAAGGAACAAGTATGATTACCGAAACAGTATTCGAAAACCGCTTTATGCATGTTGAAGAATTCCGTCGTATGAATGCTGATATCAAAATCGAAGGTAGATCCGTCATTATCAATGGTCCATCCAACCTTCAAGGAGCAGAAGTAGGTGCTACAGATCTTCGTGCAGGAGCTGCATTAATCATTGCAGGACTCGCTGCAGATGGTATTACAAAGGTAACGGAGCTTAAGCACATTGATCGTGGATACGTAAACTTCCATGGCAAACTAGCAGCACTGGGTGCAGACATCGAACGCATCACAGAAGAAGAACAAGTGGAAGAAACAATCCTCGTATCAAAAATAGCTGCAAACATGAAGTAAATAATGTAAAGGTAAGGTTGGATATTGAACAAATACCCAACCTTTTACTTTAATTACAAACAAACAAAAAATTAACAAAAACAAACACTCAAATGACAGAAATGCGATTGATCATAAATATTATTAATCCATTTTCTGTCGTTTTTTGATAAAATAAGAATGAAAATTTTTAAAGAAAAAAATTTATTTTACTTTTGAGCGGATTTATTACTCTGTGGACTTATCCGTTGCTTATAACTCCTTTTTATAAATAATACGCAGACATTAAATTAATTATTAATAATTTTTAGATAATTAATCGATAAAATTTTCGAAAAAAACCATCACACCAACTATACTTCGTCAGTATCCCAAACGAATACATAATATATTCACCGCTGGAAAAAAATAACAACCTGCCTTTACTAGACTAGTCCAAAATTCGACGAACAAATTAGTAGTTTTTTTAATAGATTGGTATAAATACCTATCCTACTCCATATGATGTAGTATAGAAAAAATCAAAAATAAATCATATGGGAGGAGAAAAATATGATAAAAGTTAAACCAATCGTCATTGTCTTTATTTTACTATTTGTAGCCATTCTAACCATTCCTAGCGTACTAGTTCTCCCGTTTTCACATGAAAAGGCAAGTGGAAAAATAGCAGAAGCAGAACCAAAGCAAGATTGGGAAGCTTTATTAAAGGAGGCATCTCCTGTGGACGTTTCCGTCTATCGAAGTGCAAATGATAAAGTAGAAACCGTTCCACTAGAAGAGTATATTGTCGGCGTAGTTGCTTCGGAAATGCCAGCAGAATTTGAAGAAGAAGCACTAAAAGCACAAAGCTTAGCTGCAAGAACTTTTATTGTCAGGCAGCTTATGGCAGATCAAAAACCAGCGCTATTAAAAGGAGCCGATGTCGGTGACAATCAAGGCTACCAAGTATATACAAATGATAAGGAACTAAGAGAAAAATGGGGAGCCAACTATAATAAATATATCGAAAAAATAAGAAAGTCGGTCTATGAAACAAGAGGCCAAATCGTCGTATATGACAATCAACCGATTACAGCATCTTATTTCTCGACTAGTAACGGATACACGGAAAACTCAGAAGCATATTGGACCAATCCATTTCCATATTTAAAAAGTGTGGAAAGTCCATGGGACACAGAATCAAAAGAGTTTACTGCAGAAACGGTAATCCCTGTGGCACAATTTGAAGAAAAGCTAGGGGTAACTGTAAGTAGTTCAGAAATAGGAGAAATTGAATCACGTACACCGGGAAAACGAGTGGAAAAAGTAAAAATAGGGGATAAAGAGCTTACCGGTAGAGAAATTCGTGATAAGCTTAGTCTACGCTCTGCAGACTTTTCCTGGGTTCGAGAAGGCGATGATATCGTCATTACAACAAAAGGATACGGACATGGTGTTGGCATGAGTCAGTATGGAGCCAATGGTATGGCAAAAGAAGGAAAAACCTATGAGGATATTATAAAATATTACTATCAAGGAGTTGCTATTTCAAAAGCTGACCATTTACTAGAACAATATGTAGTAAAAAAATGATAACTAATAGAAAAGACGAAATCTGGATTGATTTATTGGACCGGATTTCGCCTTTTTTTATAGAAAAATATCGATTACTTTGAAAACAACTTTTCTATAGAAGCAAGGAAATTTCCGAATGTATTTTTCTTTAATAAATACCCTCGATACACTACCCAATAACAAATGGCAACCCCAGTCACATCTTTTATTAAATCAATAACAGTTGACGTCCGAGACGGGACAAAATATTGATGGATTTCGTCCAATAATCCATAAAAGCAAGCAAATAATGCGATCGAAAGATTTATCCTCTTTGTTAGCTTTCCATCTACTAAAAAGAATAATACAAGCAATACATAAAGAATGGCAAACTCTATTAAATGAAGCGACTCTTTAATAATAGTATCTGCAACATTAAACGTAACAACCGCATCTGAAGGAAAGCTAGACAATGTCCAAATAAGCCCCATATAAAGAACCGGTGCTAATTTCACTAAAAACCACAATAATTTTTTCAAATAAACTCCCACCTTTTCTATTGATAATTTTCTCTACGATCCATTTCATGATTATTCAATCAGCCTTTTATAGGTAAGGATTACGACCTCTTTGCTTAAGGTCTAATGAATATATGTAAGTAAATTTATCACCTGTAAATAAAAATATATCGTATTTATGCATAAAATCATAAGTTTTATCAAAAAATAACCAAAAAAAATTTTTTTGAAGTATATATTTCTAGTTTTCTGTTCAAAATGTTTTTGAGGTGATGAAAATGAGAGAGGAAGAAAAGAAACAACCTTCTCGCAAAATTGGCATACAAAAATTCTTTAAAAAACGTTGGGTTTATCCTGCAATTTACATTGGGGCAGCAGCAATAATTTTGACGTCTTTCCTTTGGTTCCAAGGTAGAGGGACAGATGATGCAGAGGAAAATCAATTTGGCTATCAAAACAATCCAGGTAATCAAATTGGTGGAGAAGATGCATTAGAAGTAAACAGTCCTGTAGAAAACTTTAAGTGGCCAGTAGCAAATGCAGATGATGTAGAAGTAAAAACACCATTCTATGATGCAGCGGCTTCTGAAGAAGAACAAGAGGCAGCATTACTTTCCTACGAAAATAGCTTCCAACCAAATACTGGTATTGCGGTCGTAGCGAAAAATGGTGAAACATTTGATGTGTTAGCTGCCTTAAGTGGAACTGTAAAAGCAGTTGAACAAGACACCGTGCTTGGAAACGTTGTAATTGTAGAACATTCAGAAGGTATTGAAACACGTTACCAATCCCTTGATGATGTCCAAGTTACTGTCGGTGATCAAGTTAAACAAGGCCAAGTTTTAGGTAAAGCAGGAAAAAGCTTGTTGAACCAAGAAGCAGGAGTACATCTTCAATTCGAAATCCGTAAAGATGATGTACCAGTGAACCCATTAGCGTTTTTTGAAAAATCATTAACTACTTTACAAAATCTTGATGTAGAGAATACAGAAAGTGCTTCTGATGAAAATAGTGCAACAGAAGACGAAAATGTAAATGGTGAAGAGACCGAGGACGAAATGCAACCTGACAACGGTCCACAACACCAAGACTCAATTCAAGAGGAAGACACTACTGAAGAAGATGCCAATGAAACAAGCGCATCATAATTAGTAAAAAAGTTCAATCCATAGTGTTAAAAATACAATGGAAAAGACCTATCCAAACGGAAAATGTCCGGGTGGATAGGTCTTTTTTCAATTCCAAGAATCATTATGCTTCTCACAAATTTCGAGGTTACCTGCAAACAATCGTCTCGCACGTTAAATAATCGGAAGGGGCACTAGCTAAAAATAATACGATTTCTGCCATATCATTTGGTTGGGCAATTTGCTGTAAGCGGGATAATCCTTCTTGATTATTAACACTACGTGTTGCAAGAAATCTACCAGTATAGGTGGAAGCAGGCGCAAGGCAATTCACATTCACATTAAAGGGACGAAGCTGTTCACCTAAACACTGTGTATAATGGGAAATGGCAGCCTTTGCACTTGCATAGATTATACCTTCTGTCGTCGGAACATGACCAGCCCCAGAACCAATATTAATAATTTTTCCGGTCTGTCTTTGCTGCATATGCTTACCGACAAATTTACACATATACATCGTCGTTAATAGATTCCGACTTACAACAGACTCGATATCTTCTACGGCAATATCGAGTGCATCATTTGGATTTGGTCTTGGTGTATTTGCCCCAATATCGCCACCAGCATTATTTACAAGAATATCAATTTTACCAAAATGATTGATGGCAGTTTGAACAAGCTCTTTTACTTGGATAGGGTCAGTAAGATCGGCAGTTAGAAAAATCGCCTCACTACCTAAACGGCGAATTTCTTCGGCAACTGCTTCACCAGAGGGAGCTTCCCCAAACTCTGCTGCTGCATCGGAACGAATATCATGAATAATAATATCAGCTCCAGCACTTGCTAATTTATGTGCATAATGCCTTCCTAGTCCACGGCTAGAACCTGTTACTAACGCTACTTTTCCAGACAAATCGGTATTTTTCATAGAAAAACTTCCTTCCTTAAAATAGATGGATACTCAAATTAGGTATAGGCTACACTCGGAAATTGGGTAGCGTATTTCCCGCCACTACAATCGATTAATGTACCAGTAATATAGCTGGCTGCATCAGATGCTAGGAAGCAAATAAGGTTTGCAATATCCTTTTCCTCGCCCCATCTTCTAATGGTTAAAGTATCTAGTAGCTGATTTTGTCTCTCGTCTGGTAATTCTTTAAAATGATTTAATGTACTTGGTATCATTCCTGGTGCATAGCTGTTTACTGTAATGTTCCAAGGTCCAAGCTCTCCTGCAAGCACTCTTGTAAATTGTACGACGCCTGCTTTAGCGGATGCATAGGCAGCACTACCAATGGAAGGGATGATAGCGGCGAATGATGCAGCATTAATAATTCGTCCAAATTTTTGTTTTTTCATTGTCGGAATTACAGCCTTGCACATCAGAAATGTGCCCTTTAAATTCACCTCATGACAAAAATCCCATTCATTTTCTGGTAAATTTTCAATCAAACCATCGCCACTAATCCCGGCATTATTTACTAAAATATCGATCCTACCATAATGCTCCAACGTATCTTGTACCGCTTTTGCAATCTCTTCACTATTGCGAATATCGCAAACTACTGTTTTATAGTCCCAATTTTTCCTTGCTATTTCACTTTCAAGTGCTGTTATATCGGCAGCATTTCGATCCAAACCAACCGTTTTAACCCCTTCATTTGCAAGCATTAAAAATATTTCTTTTCCTATTCCTCTTGCGACACCAGTAATAATCGCTACTTTTTCCTTTAAATCAATCAGCATTTGATCGGCTCCTATTCGTTGGACAAATTTGTGAAACAATATTAGTAGATTTCTTTGTTATCCTTTTACCGCACCTGCTGTTACTCCGCTAATAATATACCGTTGAACAAATAAGGAGATGATAATAATTGGGAATGTAATAATTACAGCAGCTGCCATAAGTGCACCCCAATTAATCTCGGAGTAGGACATGAAGTTGAAGATGGCAATAGGTAATGTCTTTGTTTTTTCACCTGATAGAACGAGAGCAAACATAAAATTATTCCAAGACAATATAAACGACATTAAGGAAGACGTAATAATCCCAGGCATCACTAGTGGCAGTAGCACTTTCACAAATGCCCCCTGCAGGGTACAACCATCTACCCGCGCAGCATCCTCTAATTCGGCAGGTAATCCCTCAAAGGACGGAATCATAATCCAGATAATAAATGGTAGGCCAACTAACATATGGCTAAGCACTAAAGCAGTATAGGAATCTGTTAAATTTAGTTTCGTGAAAATAATAAACCACGGAATCATAAAGGATATTCCAGGAATGATCCGTGCAATCAAAATGACAAAGCCAAGCTTTTGTTGCTTATATTTGGCTATTGCATAGGCGGCAGGCAATCCTAAAATTAGCCCAAAAACAGTAGAAACAAAAGCAACGATAAAGCTATTGATTATATACGTAAGAAAATTATGCTCGCCGAAAACGGAGCGGTAATTATCGAATGTAGGCTGAAAAAATAAAGCAGTATCTGTAGACATAATTTGTGCCTGTGTTTTAAACGATGCAATTAGCATCCATATAAACGGAAAAATAAAAATGAGCGTTACCAAAATGATGAGTACATAATTAAAATATGTGAGACGTTTGGCTTTTCTCATAATGTCACCTCCGTTTTCTTTCGTAAAATCATAATGATGGAGCTAATGCCTAAAACAATCATAAAAAAGAGCACTAAAATGGCACTTGTATAACCTAGCTTGAAATATTGAAACCCATTAACAAATCCGTAAATATTCAATGTTTCCGTGGAAAATCCAGGACCTCCACGTGTCATCGCGTAAATTAAGTCGAATTGCTTAATCGCATCAATAACACGTAGCAATACAGCTGAAAAAATGGTTGGTAGCAACAGTGGAAAAGTAACCTTCCAAAAATTTTGCCACGAATTCGCACCATCCACTGCGGCAGCTTCATAATATTCGCTAGGAATCGAAGACAATCCTGCCAGTGTAATTAAAGTAATCATTGGCGTCCATTGCCACGTATCGACTAGAGCAATGGAGGGTAGTGCCTGCTCAGGTGAAGCAATCCAAAGCTGTGGGTTAATCCCAAGTGAATTTAAAAATTGGTTTGCAAAGCCGATGGACGGTTCAAAGATGAGTAGCCAAACTAAACCGACTGCAACAGGAGTAGCAACCATAGGTAGTAAAAATAATGTTTTAACAAGCTGATTCCCTCGAAATTTCCGATTAAATAGTATTGCAATAGCAACTCCTAGAACAGTTTGAAATACTAATGCTAAAGCAGTGAAATAAAAGGTTCGGAAAAACGCTGGCCAAAATCGTGGATCATCAAATAGTAATGCTTTAAAATTATCGAAAAAGACCCATTCTGGTGGCTGGAGACTCGACATGCTCCATTCAAAGAAGCTAAGATAAAAGGTGTATCCAATTGGATAAGCAATCATTAGTAAAACGAAAATAATTGAAGGAAAGAGAAAAATAAATTTCAAATGCCTCTCAATCCACATTCCCATGAGCTTACCCCTCCTTCGGATTTTGATAAGTTTGTCCGCTGTACATAGCAAGGGAGGTCCGAGGACGACGAGAGATGACCTCGAACCTTATCACTATACGTTTATTTACTTTTCATCATCTAGTAATTCCTGGAACTGTTTGTTTGCTGCTTTTGCTGCTGCTTCGACATCCTCCCCTTGAATGGCAGCAACAATGACCGTACCGATAATATCGCGAGCATCATTTACTTTAATCACTAATGGTCTATCATACTCACGACCAATCGCATTTGCTTGATTAATAACATCTACTAGCTCGGAAGGGAATGTATCTGTTCCTTGTTGGTTATCCCAAACCGATTGGCGAGGTCCCGGTACACCGTTATCCTGTAATTTTGCTACTACTTCTTTACTTGTTGCCCATTTAATAAATTCCATGGCTTCATCTTTATTTTCCGATTTACTATTTACCGCAAGCCCCCATGAGGTGACATTATACGGTGTTTGCCCATTTGGACCAGCAGGGAATAATGTAAACCCAACCTTGTCACCAACAACCGATTTTTCTGGATCGGTTAAGTTCGGATAAATACTATCTGCATCTGTATACATCGCAGCCTTCCCTTGGCCAAACAATCCAGCAGCTTGTGGCCAGCTCATATTAAGTACACCTGGAGGGCCATATTCTCTTAACATATCCCCGTAAAATTGAAATGCTTCAATTGCTTCCGGAGTATCTAAAGTAGCCTTACCGTCAACAAAGAAGTCACCACCAAACCCATATAAAAAGCTCGAAAATTGCGTAACAGCTGCTGCGCTTTGGCCTCTGGCAACAAATCCGTAAAAATCATTTGCAGGATCATTCAAAAGTTTTGCGACATTCATTAATTCCTCGACTGTTTTTGGAACCTCAATATTGTTTTCTTCAAAAATATCTTTGCGATAATAAAGAATCTCTCGCTCTGTAACGATTGGAATGCCAAATAAAACGTCATCCGCTTTTAAAGAGTTCACTGATGGATCAGTAAAATCGCCGTATTCCCAATCTGCATCGTCAGTATAACTAGAAATGTCTGCCACCCAGCCATTTAAATTAAATAATTTCCCCTCTTGAAGCGGGCGCATCATAAATAAATCAATACTTGTTGAACCTGCTGTAAATTCAGTCGTTAATTTTTGCGTTAGCTGGTCTTCAAAATACTTTTCAAATTTCACTTTAATTCCAGTTTCTTTTTCAAATTCAGGTAGTAATGGTTCGATAGCTTCTGTCCAAGGATGGTTTGCTGCAATAAAGCGAAGCTCGACAGATCCATCTCCATTGTCGTTGCCATTAGAGCAGGCAAATAATAGCCCTGATACGAGTACGATGAAAAATAAAAGCAACGTACTGGTTTTCTTTTTCTTCATGTTATTCACTCCTTTTAAAATTAATCGAAATGCGGTGCTCCATTATGGGAAAAACTGTTCTACTTTCGCCTTTAAAAACTCAACAGATTCCTTTAATTCATCAAGACCATTCACACCATCTTCAATCGAAATCCAACCGGAAAAATTAATGGAACGGAGCGTTTCGAAAATCGCATCATAGTCATTCATTCCTTTTCCAATTACACCATGTGCCAATGCTTCGGAATAACCGATTTCCGAATGCTCCCCTATATCTGCTAGCGAATATCCATCCTTCACATAACGATCGCTTGCATGCATCGTAATGAGCTGATTTTTTACTTGTTCTAGTAAAACTAACGGATTTTCTCCGGCAAAAATCGCATTAGACGGATCGAAATTGACGCCAAACCAAGGGGAGTCAATCTGTTGAATAATCTGTAAGAAAAGACTTGATTTCTGCGCAAATTCCGGAAATACCCATTGACCATCCTTATAGTGATTTTCCATAACAAGATGGACTTGCTTACTTGCTGCATACGGTAACAATTCCTTAATCGCACCTACTGTCCAGAACACGCCATCTGCATCAGATACCCCTGGTCTCCTTTGTCCGGATAACACTCTACAGCTTCGAAAATCACTTGGCCCTAAAAAAGCCATTACATCAATCATGACTTTCATTTTTTCTATTTCCTTAGCTCGGTATGCTTCATCTGGATGGGTAAAATCAGGGGAAGAACACATCATTGGAATAAGTAATGATTCTGCTTCAGCTGCCTTTTTGACTTGTGTTAAATATGTGTCACTCGTCTCCTTTAAAAAGGCAGGATACATCTCTAATCCATCTGCATGAAGTGTACCAGCGAGCATAATCCACTCAAACACACTCATTCGACCGTCGATGAGCTCTTCCATTAATCCTTTTGGAAAGACAGATATTCGTGGCTTTTTATTCATTGCGATAACTCCTTATGCTTGTAGTTTTACTTCACGAACTAAGGTTTCGAGAATCTTTTGTAGTTCCGCTTTGTTCGTGCTAGGACTAAATTCTTGCTGATCAATTACTAATGGGGCACCAACTACTACAAGTGGTGCCCCTAGTCTCGGCGTACTTGCAGCCTGTGTAATCGATAATCCGCCCACCACTTGGAGAGGTAAAGATACCGCTTTCAAAATACTTGCTAAGTCATCTAGCGGTGTTAATGTAGGATTTTCTCCTCTTTCATCAAATCCAGTATGAACAATAATATAATCAACCCCACAAGCTTCTAATAGCTTCGCGGTTGCTACTTTATCTGCTGCTGCTAACACATCCCCCATTACTTGAATGTTATAATCTTTAGCCGCCTTCACTACTGCACGGATAGTAGCAGGATGTGCCACACCCATGACAACAACATGGGTAGCGCCAGCTTTTGCCATCATCTCTGCCTCTAAATAGCCGCCATCCATCGTTTTTAAGTCGGCGACAATTGGATGATTAGGAAATCTCCTCCGTAATGCCTGCACTGCCTGTAACCCTTCTGCTAACAATAATGGTGTTCCAGCCTCTAACCAATCGACTCCAGCCGCAACAGCAATCTCTGCCATCTCTAAAGCTTCTTCTATATTTGTTAAATCTAGTGAGATCTGAATAATCGGTTTCATTCTATCTCCCCCCTACAAAATAGTTCACAAGCATGCATTCACTTTTTCCAATGAAAATACGAAATTAAAATGATCCTTTCAAAAATTATTCGACATAGAAATGTAATTTTTACCATGATATGAATGCGGAAATGGAAGTATGACTAGTTATCTACTGTTAACCAAGACGATAGCGATGGGTAGGTAGTAGTAAAAGTGTGAAATATAGTGGATTCTCTAATTTTTATCAATAAATCAAAAAATTAAGGGTATTCAAAAACAAGAGGAAGTGATACGATTACAAAATAAATAATAATCACGTTTTATAAAGGGAGAGGATGACATATGAAAAAACTATTACTTACAGGATTTGAACCTTTTTTACAGTTTCCGATAAATCCAACCGAGCATATTGTGCAGAAGCTAGATAGAGCAATCATCGGAGAATATGAAATCCGTGGCGTTCTCTTACCTGTTGATTTTGAAAAAAGTCCTCAACGTTTGCTAGAGGCGATTGAGAAGGAGCAACCAGATGCTATACTTTCGCTCGGATTAGCGGGTGGAAGAAATTGTATTACACCAGAGCGGGTGGCAATTAACTGCAAGGATGGGGAACCAGACAATAATGGTGTGAAATATGAGGATGCACTAATAGCAGCAGATGGTCCAGCGGCATATTTTTCAAAATTACCGATCCGCAGCATCGTAAATACGTTAAGAGAAAATCAGTTGCCTGCCCAAATATCCAACACAGCAGGAACCTATCTGTGCAACAATGTCATGTATACCGGATTACACTATTTAGCAACGAAAGGTCTCGATATTCCATCAGGATTTATTCATGTTCCAGCATCACATCCATTGGCGGTTGAAAGTAAAAGATCTATACCAAGCTGGTCAAATGAAGATCTCGTTCGTGGAATTTGCCTTGCGATTGAATGCTTATAGGCAATACATACGAGGAATTGTGAAAGTGGCAGAAATTTTGTTAGGGCTTCCTATAGGAGGCCCCTTTTTCTTGTAAGTATAAAAAATTTATTGAAATTACGATGGACATTGAAAGCAAGTTCCGACATATTTCTTGGGAAATACAAAAAGTATGACAAGGGAAATAAACCAATGCATAGAAAGTAGTCGAATGTTGTCGCTGAAAAAATGTGTATTCTATTTATAACTCAGAAACTTAGTAAAAAATAACTACAGTATCTGTCCGATAGAAATATATAGTTAAAGCAAAAAGCAAATTCCTTTCCAGTCCATCTGTCATCTGCTCACACTTCATCCTATCATTTGCATATAAAAGAATAACTATTGAAAATTAAAAATTAATTATGCGACACCTTGTCCTTATTATGCTTTTCGTGCATATTCCCTTGCACAGGCTAATAAACTGTTACAAAACCAATAAGTGAGGTGACGATATAGGGGTACGATGTTTCGTTTCCGAGGGGACAAAATTCCCCTGTTATTAAACAAATTGAAACGAAGCAGTTCCAACCTCGTGACCGATACTTGGAAATAATTTTTTCGAAAAAACGGAGGGTCAAGCTAGTTCGAGTACTATTCATGCAGATAGTTAATAAAAACCGAGCTGAGGTCTTTGCCAACCGTATAAGAAAAAAAGGCGAGGTGAAAAATTGGGGATGTTTGTCCATTTTCTGCAGGTCAATGGGTGTATGCTGGAATGGAAGTTTTACCCCAGGAAAGCCTTGCGAATATCATTCAAGAAAGAAGAGAGTGTTTGAGGTGAGGAATCGTAAAATGGCAGCTTAGATGGTGTGGGGACCAAGGAAAGAAATCAGACAAACAGAAAGTATTTACTTTCTGCCGCATAAAGTTTTTCCACCAAATGTACATAAATAAAAAAACAGCATGATATCGAATAGGACAAATGTTTTGGATTGAACCGTTCTTTATGCGGATTAAATAGTAGTTCGTCAAAGCGAGAGCGAGTCTCATTTCACACTTCTCACATCCAAAGAGGGAGGCGAGTGGTGTGCACGATTACATCAAGGAAAGGACGATCAAGATTGGAAAGTATATCGTGGAGACGAGAAAAACGGTTCGCGTGATTGCGAAAGAGTTTGGCGTGTCCAAAAGTACTGTCCACAAAGATTTAACAGAAAGGTTACCTGAAATTAACCCGGATTTAGCGAATGAGGTAAAGGATATTCTCGATTACCATAAATCCATTCGACATTTACGGGGAGGAGAAGCAACAAAATTAAAATATAAAAAGGGTACAAAAGAAACAGTTCTTGAAAAATAGGGTGCTGTCTTTCTAGCAGCGCCTATTTTTCTGGCGTAAAATTGGGCAAACTATTAGTGTGAGTTGAATTAGTTTTCGACAAAATAATAGAATATCTACTACAATTCAGCAATTTTTTTAGAAATAATAAAAAAAATGACGAAAATCCTCCATTTTCGGTAGCAAATGTGATAAAATAATCAATTAGTAAGATTGAATGCACGGACTAGTGTAAGGAGGAGCTAATAGGTATGTTTGCCAGAGATATTGGAATTGACTTAGGGACTGCCAATGTTTTGATAAATGTAAAAGGCCGAGGAATTGTTCTTAATGAGCCAGCGGTTGTCGCAATCGACAAAAATACAAATCGAGTATTAGCGGTTGGTGAAGCTGCAAGAAAAATGGTTGGTCGTACACCTGGAAACATTGTGGCAATTCGCCCACTAAAAGACGGCGTAATTGCGGATTTTGAAGTAACGGAAGCAATGTTAAAATACTTTATTAACAAGTTAAATGTCAAAGGACTTTTATCAAAACCAAGAATTTTAATTTGTTGCCCAACAAATATTACTAGCGTAGAACAAAAAGCTATCCGTGAAGCTGCAGAGAAGAGCGGTGGCAAAAAAGTGTACCTAGAAGAAGAGCCAAAGGTAGCGGCTATTGGTGCTGGTATGGATATTTTCCAACCAACAGGCAACATGGTTGTTGACATTGGTGGGGGTACAACAGATATTGCGGTATTATCGATGGGGGATATTGTTACTTCTTCCTCTATTAAAATGGCTGGAGATAAATTCGACGCCGAAATTTTACAACATATTAAGCGCAAGTATAAATTACTTATCGGGGAACGTACAGCGGAAGATATTAAAATTAATATCGGTACTGTATTCCCAGGATCACGCAATGAAGAAATGGCAATTCGTGGACGCGACATGGTAACAGGTCTTCCTCGAACAATTACAGTCAATTCCGCTGAAATTGAAGGCGCCCTTCGTGAATCAATATCCGTAATCGTCCAAGCAGCTAAGTCAGTATTGGAGCGGACACCACCTGAGCTTTCTGCAGATATCATTGATCGCGGTGTTATTTTAACTGGCGGCGGAGCACTCCTTCATGGCATTGACAGCCTATTAAGTGAAGAGCTAAAAGTACCAGTAATCGTTGCGGAAAATCCGATGGATTGCGTAGCAAACGGAACAGGTATTATGCTAGATAATATTGATCGGATTTCTAACCGGAAATTGGTTTAATAGAGAGCAAAACACCCGCTAATTTTAGCGGGTGTTTTTTTTTGAAAACTAGTCTGTTCGCTCGAATGAATGAGAGAAGTGTATTCAGTTTGCGGTCTTTATTACAAATAACTTCCAATCTATCCTTCCACATCGCCAACCTCCTACAACAAAACTACGTTCAAACCGCGACACACTTTTATAATTTCCCGCCACGTTTTGAAAAAAATAATGTCGAAATATGAAAAATCGTTTATAATAAAAAGAAGTATAGAAAAAAGAACGGTATACATAAATGTTACAAAATCGTATGTAATGAACATTAACCAATTTACCAAAAAATGAGGTGAGGACATGCTTCGAGGATTTTATACCGCTGCTTCTGGAATGATTGCACAGCAAAAACGTACAGAAATGTTAACGAATAATTTAGCAAATGTAAATACTCCGGGGTTTAAAGCAGATCAATCTTCGGTTAGGGCATTTCCAGAAATGCTACTTCAACGGATGGAAAATCAATCCATTTCTCCAAGCTCAAATGCGTCTATTCCGACGAGTACTTTAGTCGGTGCAGTTAACACCGGGGTTTACGTTCAAGACATGACGCCGAACTTTAAACAAGGGGATTTAGGAGAAACTGGTGTGAATACAGATATTGCTCTCAATGGTTTCATAATGCCAACAACGGAAGAGGGAATAACTGGTTCGATTTTCTACACGATTGAAAATCCGGAAGAGGGCAATTTATATACAAGAAATGGCAATTTCACGTTAGATGCTTCCGGGTATTTAACCACTCCGAACGGACAATATGTTCTTGATGCGGCTGGCAATCGGATTCAGCTAGCAAGTGATCAATTTACTGTTTCGCAAAATGGTTGGATCGAGCAAAATAACCAATTAGTAACAAGATTAGGGGTAGCTTTTGCGGAAAATCCAAATCAACTAACGAAAGGCGATAATGGGTACTATAGTTTTGAGGGAGAATTACCTTCTGCTTACACGGTTGATGGTCTCTCGTTTACAACTAATCAAGGCTACACAGAACGTTCCAATGTTAATTCCTCGCAAACAATGACAGAAATGTTAGCTGCCTATCGCAGTTTTGAGGCAAATCAAAAAGTACTACAGGCTTATGATCAAAGTTTGGACAAAGCAGTGAATGATGTAGGTAAAATATAAAGCTTTCCTTTAAATAAATAGTTTCGGATGAAATGTAAAATCGAAATGAGGTGATAGCAGTGAGTCGAATGATGATAACCGCGTCTAACACAATGGATCAATTACAGAAGCAGTTAGATATTATTAGTAGTAATATTGCCAACTCCCAAACAACAGGATATAAATCGAAAAATGTTTCGTTTTCGGAGCTGATGTATCAACAATTTAATAATCAATCAGGTATAGAAAACGAGGTTGGGCGATTAACGCCAGGGGGCATTCGTCAAGGCTCTGGTGCCCGAATTGGACAAGTACAAACAAATTTATCACAAGGAGCGGTTACTGATACCGGAAGACAATTAGATTTTGCCTTAACAAAGGCAGATCAATTTTTTAAAGTATTAGTTCCAAATGGTAATACTATTCAAGTACAGTACACGAGAGATGGTGCCTTTTATTTATCCCCAATGAATAATAATGAAATGGCATTAGTAACGAGTGACGGCTATCAAGTATTAGATGAACAAAATAACCCGATAATCATTAACGGAAATGTATCGGAACTAACAGTAAATCAATCTGGCCAGCTTTCTGTCGTAAATACCGATGGGCAAACTGAACAGTTTACGCTAGGTGTTGTCCAGGTCCATAATCCGAATGCGCTGATGAACACGGGAAATAACTTATTAGCAATACCTGATGCGTTTGCTGGTCAAGAAGCGGACATATTGACGAATTTAGAGGGAGCCGGTAGACAACAGGTTGGGATAAAGCAAGGTGCTTTAGAGCAATCGAATGTGGACATCTCTGTAGAAATGACAAACCTAATGCAAACCCAACGGGCATATCAATTCCAATCAAGAGCAGTGACTTTATCGGATCAAATGCAAGGACTAATTAATGGTATCCGGTAATAAAATGGAATAATCACAATCCGAGCGAAAAATGATGGTTAACAATAGATGGCAAGAGAAAAGTCAGAGATGGAAACGATGTACTGACTAATCCATGTTTTAAAGGGGTTTGGCCAAGTGGAAAATACGGAATTAAAAATTCAATCGCGTGAAGACCTTAAGAAGCTGAAGGAAGTATCCGCAGTTAAAAAGGGAAAAAAAGTAGATGACGAATCGAGAGAAGAAAGAAAAAGTAAGCCAAAGAAATTACGGGTAAGACTAATCCCAATTTGGCTACGAGTAGTAATTGTTCTCGTTTTAATTATTGTCTTTTTCATCATCGGATCAATGATTGGCTACGGTATCATTGGAGATGGAAATCCAATGGATGTCTTAAAAAAAGGCACGTGGACACATATTATTGATATTGTGAATGAAGGAACCGAGCCGAATAAATAATAGCAAATATGAAAAAATGGGAGCGAAGTCTTCCATTTCTTTTTTTATTTCAGTACAATTAGTAGTAACTACTAAAACCAGGAGGTATATTTATGTTAGACATTACAGAAATTCAAAAAATCATTCCGCATAGATATCCGTTTTTATTAATTGATCAAATTTTAGAAGTAGAAGAGGAAAAACGAGCAGTCGGTTTGAAAAACGTAACAATGAATGAACAATTCTTTACTGGTCATTTCCCAGAATATCCGGTAATGCCAGGTGTCCTTATTGTAGAAGCACTAGCTCAAGTTGGAGCAGTTGCACTTTTAAAAAAAGAGGAAAACCGCGGGAGACTGGCATTTTTTGCTGGAATTGACAATTGCCGCTTTAAAAGACAAGTAAAGCCAGGCGACCAATTACGTTTAGAAGTGGAAATTACAAGAATTCGTGGTCCGATTGGAAAAGGTAAAGGGATAGCAACGGTCAATGGTGAAATTGCTTGTGAGACGGATATTACCTTTGCACTTGGTGACAAAAAAGAATAAAAACAGTGTTAAATGCTTGTCGACATGGACGAGCATTTTTTTTGCAAAAAAAAGATTTCTGTCTTCCTCTATTTCACATCATCCGATAAATTTTTGATCAACTTCCATTATTTGTATTAATTGCCCATAAACTTCTGTAAGTTCTTTATTATTTTGGGCAATATAACAACTGACCTACTGAGATGGTCAATATATTTTTTGAAAGGGGTAGACGAATGGACCGATTTTTGAAAATTTTCGGTGGTACTTTATTGTCAGCTATGCTATTAGTTGGCTGTGCGAATAATGATGATGATCAGAATCCTCCTCCAGAAGATGATGATGTAAACATTAATGACGATATTACAACAGATACCGACACTGATGGAGGAACAAATGGCGGTGCTGGTACTACTGAAAATGGTACAGGCAATGGCACAGGAAATGGTACAGATGGAACTAGTGGTACAGGCAACGGTACAACTGGAACAAATGGTACAGATAGTACAGATGGTAATGGTACAGGAACAAACGATGTAAATATTAATGGGGACGGAGATACAGGCGTTGACAACAACACCCCTGCAGAAGATCTAGTGGAAGACGGCTTAGATATGAACGATAACGATAATAAAGACGAATAATAACTGCTGGACAGGGGGATTACAGTCTCCCTGTCTCTCTTGATTTAATTGGATTTTATTTTTTGTTGAAATGCCTCTAATAGTGCTTCACCAGATAAGCCTTTTTCAATTAAGCTCTCCAGTAATCGCTCGGCATAGTCATGTTTTCCGTGATGTAAGGAGCCCTCTAATAGCACACTGAAATAAGTATCAATTTTCTTTAAAGAAATCATCTTCATAGTTAAAACCGCGGGAGCGTTTTGCTTATTTGTTATGATAACCTCTACGTTGATCGCTTCACCAGGTGCAAATTCTTCAAAAGGTGTAACATATGCTTCCTCGAAAAAAATCTCCAGTAACCATGTGTTTTTATCATTTTCATTATTGATGATTAACGAATCTAGAAACGGGATATTTATATACGCACCCATCTTGTTGAAAAGCTGAAAAGTAACAATTTTAAAGGTTTTCATCGAAATCTCTCCTCGCGTCGACCAATTGTTATAGGTATATTTCTACTTTATCATGAAAAATCCTTTTCCCTCTATAAAAAAGGAGTAATTATGCGAATAATTACGTACTTACGATAAATATTTTTAGTAAAATCTAACGAAAAAATTTTACTGAAAAAAATTTTATTCTGTAGCATTTCTACAAATTCATGTGAGTAATACAGAAATTATCGCGATTTTGGCTAGTAAAATCGCTAATTTCCCTTAGTAAAATATTTTTTATTATTAAATTTTACCGAATTTACACGATAGGTACAATTTACTATGATAAATTTACCGATGGGGAAAGGAGGGGAGCCATTGATAAACCAAGTGACATTAGTTGGAAGACTAACTCGAGATCCAGAGCTGAAATTTACACAAGAAGGTACTGCTGTAACAAATATTACCTTAGCTGTGAATCGGAATTTCCGAAGTGCGAATGGAAATAACGATGCAGACTTTGTCCAATGTACACTTTGGAGGAGAGCAGCGGAAAACACGGTGGAATATTGTCGAAAAGGATCGACTATCGGTGTCATTGGAAGAATCCAAACGAGAAATTATGAAAACTCGGATGGAAAAAGAGTATATGTGACAGAAGTGATTGCTGATAGTGTGCGTTTCCTCGGTAGACGGCCAGCGGAGGATAAAGAAATAGCATCCGTTAGCTCGTAAATTTTTTCTGGCGGATCTCAAGTAGTGCTTCACAAAAGGAGGGGGAAGTGTGCAGCGAATTCCGGATTCCTTTCAATTAGAGGAGATGGTACAGCTACTTATTCGCATTGTTGGAAAATCAAATGAAAAAATGGTGGAAATGGACCGTCGCGTCAAGCAATTAGAAGCTATCCTTAAAACGCAAGGTATTCCATTGGAAGGAATAACTGGAGTACAGAAAGTGGTCCATTAAAGAATATGAAAGCAATTAACAGGCGAAATGGCTAATGAGTTGGCTTAAATCTAACAATAGAAAGAAGGATGCCATTGAAATTTTTATAAGAATATTTATTGGGGTATATATAAGGTTTAAGAATATTATTTGAAAAGCTACTTATACAAGGGATGCAAAATTTCCAGGACCAATACTTACAAATAAAATGATAAATAACCTATGAACGAAAAGTAATGTATAGCAAGAATGTATAGCAAGTTCGTGCGCCTGAATAGAAGTGGGGTAACTTCTTTATCAACGTACGTACACCACAAATAACAGTTCAAATTCCAAAATGTCGAAATTTATTTTTAAATGCATGCAGAATGTAATGATTTTCTTACGGTAAAAAGACGACGAATACGGCAAAAAAATTTAAAAAAAGCTAAAACTAGCTTTAGGTGGATAGATGAAAAGAAATGGATTGTATTTTACCTATAAGGATCATCTAGGGGAATGAAGGAAACCTTATAGAAAATAGATGTAAATAAAATTTAATTAATAGAAAGATTTATTTTACAGTAAAAAACACAAAAAATTGTCTCTTGGTATAAATTTGCTCTACTTCTTAAATAAAATACCAAGAGGCAATGATGAAAATACTTGAATCGGAAAATATGATAGTAACGATAGGAAATTTTTCATTTAGATCAGAAATGTCCTCATAAAGCCTCTTATAAGCCTCAAAAGCAAAAACCGGTTGGATTTCCATCGGTTTTTTCTGGAATATAAATAGGTCAGGCTAGATACTTGCTCCAGCCTGACCTACTTGTTAATCTAGTTTCAATATATCATATAAATCATCATTCGACATATCTGCTAGCCATTGGTCGCTTTGGATAATTTCTTCATTTAGCGATTGTTTTTTCTCTAGCATCGCATCAATTTTTTCCTCCAATGTTCCGGTAGAAATAAATTTATGCACATGAACAAATTTTGTTTGCCCAATTCGATAAGCGCGGTCGGTTGCTTGATTTTCTACCGCAGGATTCCACCAGCGATCATAATGAATGACATGATTTGCTTGTGTTAAATTCAAACCAGTGCCACCAGCCTTTAAGGACAGTAATAAAATCGGAAATTCGCCGTTTTGGAAGCTCTCTATCATATTGTCACGTGCTTGCTTGCTTGTGCTTCCATTTAAAAATGGTACTTTAATTTTGTATTTCTTTTCTAATACAGTACGGATAATGTCGCCCATTCCAAGGTATTGGGTGAAGATTAGTCCACTTTCGTCCTGCTCCATCATTGTATCAATGATTTCCATTAATTTTTCTAGCTTAGTCGAGCGTTCAATCAAGCTTAAGTTATTGCTTCCAGCTGTAAGGGCATCCTTCAAATACAATGCTGGATGGTTACATAGCTGCTTCAATTGACCGAGCAGCTTCAATACAAATCCCTTCCGTTCAAAACCAGATAGGTTAGCAATTTTGTCAAATGTATCTTTCACAATTTGCTCATACATGACTGCCTGTTCTGCGGTTAATGGACAGTATTCCTTTTGCTCCAGCTTTTCTGGTAAATTTAAAGCAACCTCTTCGTCCTTCTTCGTTCGTCTTAATAAAAATGGACTAATTAATTTCCGTAATGCTTTAATTCGTTCCTCATTATGCTCCCGTTCAATAGGCAATACAAAACGTTGCTGGAAGCGGGTAAGACTACCTAAATAGCCTTTATTGATAAAATCATAAATCGACCATAGCTCGGTTAGGCGATTTTCCATTGGCGTTCCGGTTAACGCAATATGGTGTTGCCCTTTTAATCGTCGAATGGCTCGTGATTGCTTCGTTCCAGCATTTTTAATGTTTTGTGCCTCATCTAGCACAATAGTACCCCATTTTACCGAGGCGAGCTCTTCTGCATCTAGGTGGGATAGGCCATAAGTAGTAAGTACAACATCAATGGAAGCAAAGTCACTGATTTTTGTATTAGCGTGCCGTGCTAATTGATTAATCGCAGATTCGTTTTCCTCGCTAGTCGAAGTTGTTACATCATTTCCATTTCCTACATATTCGGTAAATTCCTCACCCTTACTTCGATTCGCACCATAATGCAAATATACTTGAAGATGAGGAGCAAAGCGCGCTAGCTCTCGCTGCCAGTTTCCAAGCACCGAGGTAGGACAAATAATAAGCGCAGGACCTGCTGCAGGCTGACGTTCTTTTACTAATAATAAGTAAGAAATTAGTTGAATCGTTTTTCCGAGTCCCATATCATCGGCTAAACATGCACCAAATCCATACTCCCGAAGGAAATACAGCCAGTTCATCCCTTTCTTTTGATATGGACGTAGCTCGCCTAGAAAGCTTGCTGGTACCTCTAAATCGGGGATATCCTTTAAATCTGTTAAATTTTCAACAAAGCTTCGTAGCTTCGGATGCAATTCAATTTGGATACGGGAGAAGATCCGAGGGTCATTATCCTCATCCAGCATTTCCTCTGCTTCCTCTTCATTATTACCATAAAGGAGCTGCTGCTCAATAAAGTCTTGAACACGCATCCCTTCTTTTTCCGCCTTTTCCATAATCGCCTGCATTTGGCGAATAAAGCTTGGATCTATCTTCATCCAACGACCACCAATATTGACTAGTCGGCGATTTTCTTCCATTAATTTACGGAATTCTGCCTCAGATAAATCAACATTATTCATCGATACGCGCCATTCAAAATCCATTAATGCATCTAAGCCGACAAAGGATGGTCCACCAGATCCGGTTGATACACGTGCCTTAAGACGCATATTTGCTGATTTGATTGCCTCCCACCAAGACGGTAGATGAATTTCAATCCCAATCATTAATAATTTTTCACTGGCATTCGTTAAAAATTCCCACGCATCCTCCTCGAACAGCTCCTCTTTTACTATCGAAACAGAGCCGTCCTTTGGTAAAATCGCCATCTGGTCACGTAAGCTTATATTTGGTTCATGAGCGATATTTAGGTCTTCCTTTTCTAACCAAGGCAGTAGCTGACAAATTCGTTGTTGTTCCTCTAAAACCTGTTCAACATAAGGCAGCCAACGTTTTGGCATGTGTTTCCCGTCGGAACCAAATGTCACGACCGTATCTGGTTTTTTTCGGTCACGAAGCACAGTTGATAGCTTCCACATTTCTCCATCCTGCTCAGGCTCTTGTAAATGAAGTCCAATCGTAAATGGGAGATCTGATTCTAATAAACCAACCCATTGCATAAAACGCTTTTCATCAAAATAAGAAAGTAAATCAATGCCTTGTTCCATTGCTTCCTCTAAAATGACTTTTCGGTCCAGCCACCTTTGATGGATTGCTGGCTGGCGCGTAATATATGATTCCACACCATGATGAAACCATGATTGAACAAAATCGCGCATACGCATTGGGTGCTTATAATCGTTAGCTGCATCCGGTTCGATAAGGAAACTGTCCGTTTCAGTAATTGGTTCTTCCCAAATTTGCGGTAAAAATTCCTCCCAAACCTCATCGGGAACCTTCCATTGAAATTTTCCATTTTTCCATTCTTGAAAATCAGGTGGACCCCATTTTCGCTCACTAACATTTTCATAAACAACTGGGGCAACCGCTAGCAATGTTTGCGAAAAGTCATCAAACTCCCACTGTACTAAATGGTTAAATGGTTCTGTACCGTATAATTCTAATGCATCGAGTGGATCCATAATAATGCCCTCTACATATTGTTCCTGTCGACCGATTTTCACCAAAAAGCTATCGGTTTTTAAATTCGTTCCGTAATAGCTACCTTCATGCCAATGGAATAAAGCCGGTCCCCAGACAGAAGTCGGACAAATTGCGCCATCCTCATCAAAGGCATAAAGGAAAAACGAACCATCTGCAAGTAAATGACAATGAATATCAAACTGTTTCATTTTCAACATCTATTAATTTTCCCCTTTGGCATTCTTCTTGAAACGCGCGGAGCCGCTTTGTATCCTGTAGTAGATTGGCAAAATACAACTCCCATACGGCCTCTTTTTTGATTTTTTTATAAATGGTGCGTAATTTTTTCAAATAGCGAACAGCTTCTTTATAGCTGGAACGATTTTTCTTTTCAATGGAAGCAACTACATGCTGATGATAAAGCGGAAGTAGGCTATCAGGAGCATCCTTCTGGATTTTCCGTAGCTTTTCGCCGACGATAACATCCATGCTCATACCAGTTAATTGCAGAAAGTCCATTAGTTTATAGTAATCCTCATTATCAAAATATAAATCAGAAATAGACCGAGCGCTGTATGGAAGCATTTCAATCAAAACTTGCTCATAAAGATCCATCCGATTCGTATGACTAACATAGTCAGACAAAATTAAATTTGTATAACGAACATAATTCATGTTTTCCTGGTAGCTTCTTCCGGAAAAATAATCCTTTATATGTTGAATTAAAAATGGGAGAATACTCGTAATCCCTTTCCAATTCCCTTCGGATGCATAATGATCTATGAACTGAAAAATATAAAAGAAATTATGCGGGCCAGACTTATTTAACTGATCGAGTGCTTGTTCCACTTTCCCGGCTAAAAATAATTGAATGACATAAGCTACTACCCAAACCGAATCTGGATTGCTTTTCTTTGCAATATCCTCCGCAAATGTGAGCTCATCATCCCGTAATTGCCGACTTGTAAACAATTTGGTCCATAGTGCCCAGTAAATTAGCAATGTTTGTCGAGGGAAAGGACCTTCTAAAAACAATAACTCACGAACCTCTCGTTGTAGCCGGACAATTAAGGAATCTAATGATAATGGAATTGGTTGCGGCAGCTGCTCAGTAGCATTTTCTACATTATGAAGAATCGTATGAACCAACTGTGCACATGTGTCTTCAATTTCTTGTGTACTATATTTACTGGATAAAAACAGCTCCTGTAATTGCTGGAGCAACCGTACATTTGTAACGATTTTGTAGAGCTGCATATTTTCTCTTCTAATTAAAATCGGATTTTCCAGCTGCCGTAGTGCCGCATGTCCGTAGAGGTTCATCAAGTACGGATATAGCGAATTTCGTTGCAGCACTTCCCCTTGAAATATTTCATCGGTCATATGCACCCAGAAATCATATAGATTATCCCCAGTGGATTGTCCTTGATTATTCGTTGGCTCATTCTTGGAAAATTGCATATCGGAAACAGACGCTCCTTTGGAATCTAGAATAGTAGTTGATGATTGCTTAGAAAGTGATAGCATTTCCTGATCGGTTAATCTATCCTCGACGCGTTCTTGCGGATCAGGTGCAAGTAATTGACTTTTATTTGTTGGAACAGTAGCGGGAACTACTGTCTTTTGCCCAATTTTTATTATAAGTTTTTCCTTTGGAAGCTCGGAATTACTAGCTTCATTTGAAAATAAACTTTGCTGTGGAGCACGCCATGACTCTAGCCACTCGTTTACACTATGATGCTTACCATACAAGGAAAAGAACACCGCAAGGATATGTCGACAATACCCAACCGCAGGACAGCTACACTCATTTTTCGTAAATAAATCCATATGTAATTTCACCTGTACGGGAATAACATCCTGCACATGTCCAAAAATAATTGGTCCTTTCATCTTCAATGAACGAACCATTTTCTGATTATATAATAGGAGGCCTTTCTGAACAGCCCGTTCATCCTCTGGATGATTCGGATTTAAAAACATATTCAAATGGGCAGAAAATGAGAGAACAAATTCAGCCGGTGAATAACTATCCATTAAAAAACCTCCTTATCCTTTATTCCATAACAAACCTTGAAAACAGATATTCTGTTTACCTATCTATGTACGTCGAATAAAAAACTTCATCTTATTATTATACCAATTTTTCGCGTAAAGTTTTAGTCGATTTGTAGGAAGTTTTGGAAGAAACGGGAGGAAGGAAAAAATATGTTGCAATAATTTTAGGTAAGAGGTAAAGGTTTCTTGAAAAACGAGTGAAATTCCTGAAAAAAGATAAATCCGATAAACAATCCGAACTCTCAAGACCGAGCAATAAAAAATGGCCAGATTCCTTAAGAACCAAGCCATCTCCAACCTACATCATAAACCCGTCCAAAATCAACGGTGTAACAAACGCTTCAATAATTGCAGCGATAATCAATAGCGGTACACAAACAAATACAAATGTCATTGTTGCATTCTTCGCGACCTTTTTAAATGAAAAAGTATCAGAATTAATCTTTTTAAAGATTCCGGAACTAATATAAAATGCAAGTGCACCAGCTAAAATGATGGCCGGAATTTCAAATATCCCATGTGGCAATATACCTGCGAAAAGGACGGTTAAAATCGATTGACCAATTAAATGAAGGGAAGCGAATGCGACACCTAAAATACCGCCATTTAAAATGACTATCACAATTGCCGGTAGGAAAATCGGGATAAATCCACTAAGGAAAATCAACAAGCATGCGGTGGAGTTATTCCAAAACAAGCCAAGGGCAAGCTGCAATGAGGTAGTATCAGGATCCATCAAATCTTTTTCAGCAAACATTTCGTAAACCTGACTCATCAAGCTTTCCACAAGTGCGGTATGATTAATTAAAGCGGAATAAACAATTACGCCACTTCCAAGAAATAAAATAAAAAAGCTAACGAATAATTTCCAATAAGATTGTTTAAAAATTCTCCATTGCTCAAGATAAACTTTTTTCAAAAAACTACCCCCTTAAATCACTGCAAATAACGAAAAAAGAATAAAAACATTCACCTCTATATATATTTGTCCACATTCCAAAATAGACAATATTTGGACAAGTTTTATTTTATATTGTATTAAACAAGCGGAATAAATGACAGTGTAAGATTACCTAATATAGACCGTTATACAAACATAGCTAGCCCTTTTAGACTATAAATAATCGATGTTATCGCTAATATTTCCTCCATGGTCAATTGTCATACGACTGGAAAAATGGAAGCACTATATGCCAATCATATCACTCCACGAAAAAAACTGATAACCATCTGGCTATCAGTTTCCCTCTATTTCTATTTCATACAATTATCGGCTTAATACACCTTTTAAATCTTTTTTAATTTTCGTTGTAGAAATTCCGACAGTTCTTGGTAAGTAAACAACTTCACAATAATCTTTCAAGAAGTCAAATTTTCCTTCCCAATCATCGCCCATTACAAAAACATCTACATCATGATTTTGTACATCTTCAATCTTCTGCTCCCAAGTATGCTCAGGAATAACTTCATCCACGTAACGAATAGCCTCTAAAATCGCTTTGCGTTGCTCAAAAGAATAGTATGCTTTTTTCCCTTTAAGTTCATTAAACTCATCAGATGAAATCGCAACAATCAAATAATCTCCATATTCTTTAGCTCTGCGTAATAAATTAATATGTCCATTATGAAGAAGATCGAATGTACCGTATGTGATAACTTTTTTCAAATGAAACTCCTCCTTGTAGTCGTGATTTCAAATCAGGCTACACATTTAATTTTTTCCATAGCATTTCATAACAAAATTCCATAAAAGCCTGTCATGAGAAATCTATAAGTTAATATTTTTAATCTAATAAAATATAATTTTCATAGTTCGACAAATTTAAACAGTTTCCATACATAATTACATTATAAATCCTTTACCGATAAAGTAAATATACAATATCTTTACAAATTCTTTACCTTGTTTACTAAGTTAACATATTCAGCGGGAATAAACAAAGAGACATTTATGTTAAAAATGGAAAGTTTTTATATAAAAGGCATAAAATCATGGATTGCAAGATAAAAATTTCCGTTTTCCTGAAAACAAATATTTTAACATTTTTGTAGTGTATTCAACGGATATGGAATGTGGCGCATGCTTTTTTATTAAAAAATAGTAATTATACCTAAAAACTAGTAAATAATGATTATAGCAAATAGCCTATCAATGTATTAAAATATAAAATGGAAGCCCGAGTACAAATTTTGATAAAATTCGACTCGGTGATTTCATTGCATCATGAGTTAGCAAACTAGCGTGTTGTAAATATACTACGAGGGGGGATGCGTGGTAAAAGAATTTAATAGTGTTATAAGATCGAGGAGGTTATTAATGAGGAAAAGAATCATCCTATCATTTTTTGCAATCCTACTATTTTCTTCATTAGTTGCCAATGTAGCCTTTGCTGAAGGCACGGTTTCCCAAACAAATGGAGAAAATGTAGTGGTGCAAAGTAGCGTTGTTGAAACGCCAACGAATCGATTGGGGAAAATCAACGCTTCCACTGTTCGAATTTACTCGGATTTAAACAATTTAAATCAATATCGTACTGCTGGTTCCGCTTATGCAGATCATGTGTACTATATTGATAAACAGGCAACAGTAAATAATACTATTTACTATTCCATTAACACCGAACCTACATCGGGTGTGGTTGGTTGGGTAAAATCAAGTGATCTTACCTCTTATTCCTATGAAGTAACAAGTGAAAATACATTCACCTTGTATTTGAAAGGAACTGGTTGGGCATATACAGATCCATGGGGTGGAGATAAAGATGCTACCTTTAAAAGTTTAACCACTTACAAAGGTCAACCATTCAAAGTAACACAAACAATGGATGTCGGAGGCAATAATTGGTATCGTGGAACAATAAGCGGTAAAACTGTTTATATTCATGCGAACAATGTGACAAAGGCAACCGAATCTTCAACAAGTCGCCTAGGGAAATTTAAAAATCAATCGGGAAAAATCTACCAAGATATAACAGATTTTAACCATTACACTACGATTGGGTCAGGCTATGCTGATTATGTTTATTATATTAAGAAACAAGTAACAATAAATGATCAGACGTACTACTTAATTAGTAGAAAACCGAGTGCGACAGAAGGTATAGTTGGTTGGGTCAATGCAAATGATCTAACAACTAATCCATACGAGGAAACTAGTACGGAAACCTTTACTTTATATTTAACCGGTTCAGGCTGGGCTTATACAGAGCCTTGGGGTGGAAATGTAGATGCTATTTTTAAAAGTTTAACTGCCTATCAAGGTCAACCGTTCCAGGTGACGCAAACTCTGAATATTGCGAACAACAACTGGTATCGTGGAACAATTAACGGTAAAACGGTATATATCCATTCCAATAATGTTGTTTCGATACAAGAAAGCTCAACAAGTCAACTTGGTAAATATAAAAATAAGGATGTTCGTATTTATCAAAACCTTGCTAGCTTAAGTTCCTATAAAACGGCAGGGACAGGATATGCTGACCATGTGTACTATATTAAAAAGCAAGCGACTCGAAACGGAGTTACTTACTATCTCTTAAGTACAAAACCGAGTGCAACAGAAGGTATCGTTGGTTGGGTTAAAGCAAGTGATTTAACAACAAATCCTTATGAAGAGAAAAGTAACCAAACCTTTACTTTATATTTAACTGGGACCGGTTGGGCGTATTCACAGCCTTGGGGTGGAAATAAAGATGCTATTTTCAAAAATCTAACAAGTTACGGGGGAAATAAATTCCAAGTAACACAAACATTAGATATTGGAAATAACGATTGGTACCGTGGGACGATTAACGGACAAACGGTATACATCCATTCCAACAATGTCGTATCTATTGAAGAAAGCGCAGTTAACAGACTAGGTAAATATAAAAATAAAGATGTCCGTATTTATCAAAATCTTGCTACACTAAGTTCTTATACAACAGCAGGGACAGGATATGCTGACCATGTGTACTATATTAAGAAACAAGCATCTCGAAACGGAGTTATTTACTATCTTCTAAGTACTAAACCAAGTGCAACAGAAGGTGTGGTAGGTTGGGTCAAAGCAAGTGACCTCACGTCCAATCCGTATGAAGAGAAAAATAATCAAAGCTTTACGTTATATTTAACTGGAACCGGTTGGGCTTATACCCAGCCATGGGGCGGAAATACGGATGCTATCTTTAAAGATTTAACATCTTATAAAGGACAAGCATTCCAAGTAACACAAACATTAGATATTGGAAATAACGATTGGTACCGTGGAACTATTAACGGACAAACCGTCTATATCCATTCTAATAATGTCGCTACTGTGTATGAAACCTCAGTAAGCCGTCTAGGAAAATATACTAACGCAAATGTTCGCATTTACCGTAATTTAACGGATCAGAATACTTTCACAATCGCAGGTAGTGGCTATGCAGATTATGTCTATTATATTCAAAGTCAAGCGAAATATAATGGAGCTACTTACTATCTACTTAGCAGAGAACCTAGTACTACACAAGGAGTCGTCGGTTGGGTGAAGGCAAGCGATATAACTTCTTATGAGTACAAGGTCATCAGCAGTGAGAGAAAAACATTGTATTTAACTGGTTCAGGTTGGGCTTATACAGAGCCTTGGGGTGGAAATATGGACGCCACCTTTAAAAACCTTTCGGGTTATATAAATCAAGCATTCCCAATTGATCAAGTTTTAGACATTGGAAACAACACTTGGTACCGCGGGAAAATCAACGGCCAAACTGTCTATATTCACAGCAATAATGTGAAGAATACGGTAGAAAGCTCTGTAACTCGTTTAGGGAAGTTTAAAAATGCTACCGCTAAAATATACGGTAATCTAAATAATTTAGGTTCTTACTCGGTTGTAGGATCTAATTATGGAGATCACGTTTATTACATTAATAAGCAAGCAAAATTAAACGAAGAAAATTATTATTTGCTCAGTAGAGAACCAAATATCATGATTGGTTGGGTGAAAGCGAGTGATTTAACATCCTACTCGTTAACAACTGTGAGTGGTAGCCAAAAGGTATTCTATCTAAAAGGTACAGGTTGGGCTTACACAGATCCGTGGGGTGGAGAAAAAGATGTTGTCTTTACAAACCTTACGAATGATCAAGGAGATGTCTTTATTGCTGACCTTACATTAGATGTTGGCGGAAATACTTGGTATCGAGGCAAAATTAATGGGGTAACGGTGTATATCCATAGTAACAATGTTGGAGCGGATAGCATCATAAATAAAGCTTATGATGTTAAATTAAGCGAAGCATTGGCAATGCAAATGAGCTTAACTCTGAAACCTCAAACAGACCAAAATTATGCATATGTAAGCAAAGATTATATTGTAAATGGTCGAGTAGTCCTTACATCTGGTACCTTGAATGTTAGAACGGGACCAGGCGGACAATACAAAGCGATTGGCAGCTTGAAAAATGGGGATATTGTTCGTGTAATTGCTACAGCTGGAGATTGGTACGCTATCGAGTTTAATCATAATACTTGGGTAGATGCAATCCAAGCGGATGTATTATATTACTTAAATCCATTGAACTTCATCAATGATCCAATCCAGCGATTCCAATTCCTAGACTTAGCACAACCAAGTGATGCGACGGTCAGCCAGCTTAATGCATATCTTGCTGGTAAAGGGATTTTGAGTAATATGGGTCAAGCGTTCATTGATGCAGCTAATCAAAATGGAATAAACGACCTTTATCTTATCTCACATGCTGTTTTAGAAACCGGAAATGGTAAGTCTCCATTAGCTAACGGTGTAATGTATAATGGCGTGAAGGTTTACAATATGTATGGTATTGGTGCTGTTGATGGCGATGCGGAAAATGGTGGAGCAAAAACAGCATACGAAAATGGCTGGACAACACCTTATAAAGCAATTGTCGGTGGTGCTAGATTTATTGGAACAAATTACATTAAGGCAGGACAAAACACGATATATGAAATGCGTTGGAATCCTGCTGGTATGGAGAAATATGGTTATGCAACCCACCAATATGCATCAGATATCGGTTGGGCTTCTAAGCAACTTTCTACCATGTATAATTTGTATCAACAGCTAGGCATTATCAATGTCAAGCTAGAAATTCCAGTTTATAAAGCAGAATAATTAAAAGTGCCGTAGAATCGTTTACGATTTTACGGCTTTTTTGTGTTCAATTTACTGGACAGATGCTTATAACTAAATGATATTGTAAGTAGGATAATAGTTTTTCAAGATTCACCTGAAATAATAAAGAATTCCATGTTAAGATTCTATTTCGAATCCATTACGTTTATTGTATTTTATTTTTATTATTAGTATAATTTGAAAAGGCATAAGAGCTAAATTTGCGATGTGAAATAGTTATTCTACATGCTTTATTTTAACAATAAACAACAACGTGAAGGGATATTATTGGATGAAATCTGCAGTGTTAGTTTTGAAGGAACAGTTAGCGAATATATATTTAATTGGAAGACTTTCATGGTATGAGCTAGTTAGCAAGAATAAAGGAAATTATCTAGGAATGTCATGGGAATTTATTAATCCATTTATCCAAATCTTAATCTATTGGTTTGTATTTGGCAGTATTAGTAGTAGAGCAGATATTGAAGTGGTGCCAGGGGAATCAGTACCATTTATTGCGTGGTTATTAGGTGGTTTTATCCTTTGGAATTTCTTTTATCAGGCAACGATACAAGGTTCAAAATCCATCTATTCTCGATTAGGAATGCTAGCGAAAATGAACTTTCCAATGAGTATCATTCCGAACTTTGTGATTTTTTCACAGTTCTATGTTCATTTGGTGATGCTCGTAATATCCATTATCATTTTGCAAACATTAGGTTGGTTTGTGAATATATATTATTTACAGTTAATCTATTTTATTTTAGCAACCTTTATTTTTATGTTTGCTCTTGCATTAATAACATCAACATTATCAACAATAATCCGTGATGTACATATGTTCATCAATGCGGTTTTACGAATGTTTTTATATTTATCTCCAGTACTTTGGCCGATTCATTCGGTTATCGATAATCCGACGATTAATTTTATTATGAAATTAAACCCGCTTTACTATTTAATTGAGGGCTATCGTGCGGCATTTTTTGGTACAGGTTGGTACTTCATTGATGAATGGCAATACACGCTTTACTTCTGGGCATTTGTTCTTGTGCTTTATTTATTTGGTGCAGCCATTCATGTGAAATTACGGAAAAACTTTATTGATTTCTTATAAAAAACGTAACAAATTGATAGAATAAATCTACCAAACCAGATGATTTTCCAAATGGAAGATAAGCGCGGCAGAGAGTTATTCTTTAGCATTTGCTGTTTTCCAGAGGATTGTTGTTCTTTATTTACTACTTAAAAAACAACAATCCATCTGAAAACAGCGTCAGCATAAAATGGGAAACTAAAGGATGGAGCATAAACAATGAGTGATATTAAGCTTGCGGTAATTGGTAGCTGTGTAAGTAGGGATTCATTTAATTCGAAGTTTATTAAGGACTATAAACAATTTTATCAATGTGTGTTAACACAAAACCATGTATCGATGATTTCGTTAATGGCTGATCCGATACCATTTTTACCAAAGTCAATGTCTGGTGATCTTACCGATTTCAATAAACAAATTCTTTTAACCGATCTGACAAAGAGCGTTTGGGACTCGATGCGCGTAATGAATCCCGATTATTTAATTTTAGATTTTTACGCGGATGTCTATTTTGGAGTAATAAAAGTTGGCGATAGTTTTTTAACGGATAAAACATGGCTATATAAGCGGACACCATTTTTCAATCAATTTGAGTGGACAGAGACTATTAAGATTGAAACAAAATATGATGAATATATGAAGCTCTGGAAAAAGGCAATCGATGCCTTTATGGTAAGAATGAAAAAAGAGTTTCCGCAAATAAAGATTATTGTAAATAAAGTGCACTTTACAGATTTTTACAAGCCAGCGGATGGCGGAGAATTGAAACGTATTAGTGAATCCGGAAAATATAAGAATGTCGACGTAGATCAGATTAATAGTTGGTTGGATGGTTTTTATCAATATTTTGAGGAGAATTATGCATCAGATGTATTCTTTATCCATTATGATAAAGAATATGTTTCGGATGAAAACCATACGTGGGAATATTTCTATGTGCATTACACCCCTGATTTTTATCAAGACTTTACAACAAAATTAGTAAGTATCATTATGAAGGACTTATATAAGACGAAGAAAATGCTGACTGCTGATATTGTTCAAGAGCCGGTGGCAAATTACAATTTGCTTCGTAATTCTTCCTTTAACGAAGGAAAAGCGTATTGGACTTTTTGGCAAGATGATTTTGAAATTTTGAAACCAGAAAATGATTTACCAAATGCGGCTATCGTTTCTATTAATAAATCTGGGCTGAAAGAGAAGGCTTACCGCCAGCTCTGGTCAAATCCAGTAGAAATCAATACGAATGGTAGCCAGGAATTTACACTTTCCTTTGATATTAAAGTGGAAGATGTCGAAAAGGTAGATGCCGATCGTTTTATCTTTTCTTTACGTACGTACAACAAAATTGACCATGTACTGCAAAAGGAATGTGTCTGGCATGAAAATATTAAATTAGATGCAATTAAGAAAATCCAAAACGGTGCATGGGTACGCTATACACATGTATTTAAGCCGAAAACAGGGAAATTCTTAAAGGTTGGCCCATATTTAATGCAAAACGGACATGTATCGTGGCGAAATATTCAGCTTGTAAAAGGTAAAGAACAGGATGAAAAGCAACGAGTAAGCAAGAAAGCGAACGATTTAGGCGGATTTATGAAAAAACTTTTAAAAAGTAAGTAATAGTCCTAACATTGTTTTAGGACATAAGTATCCGAATAATTAAGTGCAAAGTGGTGTTGTTTTAATGCTTTGCACTTATTTGTTCGAAGTTTAGAAAATGATAGATTCAATCGATAAATTATTCATTTTTTGTTATAGTAGTTATCGATAGTATTCCATAGGATTGCTTGGAGCAAAACGGGTGGAGTTACCCGCTCGATTTAGATGCTCGTATAACTGCGCGCTTTCAGGGGAAATTAAAACCAAATAATTTCTATTTTGTACGAATGATAGAAACCGTATAAAAAAGGAAATAAATTGTTAAAAGGAGAAGCATGCTGAAGTGAAAAGTAAGATAAAGATATTAAAGCGGAAAATTGCATTTTTAGTAGGACCGATAGCTAAATATGTTCTACGGGAAAATCATCGTCGGGCGAATGTCTATGCAAAATATTATGATGATTTACCAATTCAAAAGAATACCATTCTCTATGAAAGCAGGGATGGGAATTCGATAACAGATAATCCGTATGCAATGTTTAAGTACATGCTTAACAATCCAGCATACCAAGATTATGTACATATTTGGTCTATTCAAGATTTTAATGCCGTTCAACCAGTGATTGATTTATATAAACAATACACAAATGTTAAGTTTGTCCAAAGAAATTCAAAAGAGTACTTAAAGTATTTAGCTTCATGTGAATATTTAATCAATAATTCCACATTCCAAACATTTTACATACCTAAGGATGGACAAACCTATATCAATACTTGGCATGGTACACCGCTTAAGCATATGGGCTTTGATATACCGGGAAATCCAGCACAAAACCAAAATGTACTGCGCAACTTTTTGTCGGCAGATTATATTTTAAGTCCGAATACGCATACAACAAAAGTGTATACAGAAAGCTATAAGCTAAGAGGCCTGTATGAAGGGAAAATCATTGAAGAAGGTTACCCACGGATTGATTTAACGTTAAATACGGATCGTAATAAGTTTATGATTTACTTACGTTCTTTAGGAATAAAAATGGATGAAAAGAAAAAAAATATTCTTTATGCCCCAACCTGGAAGGGCAATAGTGTTTCTACTCCGAAAGATGATGTGTTACAGATTATCGCGGATATGAGCGAGCTAGCAAGCAAGGTTGGAAATGAATACAATATTCTAATTAAAGTTCATCCGTTTCTTTACAAGCAAGCAACATCTTATGCAGAATTAAATGGAAAATTAATACCAGATTATATTGATGCAAATGAACTTCAGTCAATTGTAGACGTACTTATTACCGATTATTCTAGTATTTTCTTTGATTTTCTAGTGACAGGTCGTCCAATCTTATTTTACGCATGGGATGCAGATGTCTATAGTGAAGAACGCGGTCAATATTTTCCAAATGAAGCTTTACCAGGACCAATTTTGTACAATGCAAAAGAGCTTGTAAATGCCATTCAAAACCTTGAGCAAGTGCAAAATGACTGTCGGGCAAATTACGAAAATATGCAAAACCAGTTTGTTAACTACGAAGATGGGAAAGTTACCGCAAGAATAACGGATACGTTAATTTTAAGAAATGGCAACCAATTAAATGAAATATCAGTTTATAACGATAAAGAAAAAATTATCATTTATCCAGGTGGTATGCGCGATAATGGGATAACCTCCTCCTTTATTAATTTAATGAACAATATTGACTTTGAACGTTTTGATGTTACGTGCTTTACACAATCATCGAACACACAAGAGGTTTTGAAAAATCTTGATCGTGTAAACAAAAATGTACGCTTCTTATTTAAACCAGGTATCCCTGCATACCGATTATTTGAAGTTTATAAAGATAAATTTGTGCATAACCGTGGGGAACGTGGCTATTTAGGGAAAAAATTCTATCCAGAAAAAGCATATAAACGTGAAAGTCGTCGCTTATTTGGCAACACTCATTTTGACTATACGATTGATTTTAGTGGATACAGTCTCTTCTGGGCGAAATATTTATTAGCCCTTGATGCGAAGCGGAAGATTTGCTTTATGCATAATGACCTGCTTTCCGATAGTGAACGGAAAGTGAAAGGTAAACGACCACACCGTATTAATTTGCGTGGGTTATTCTCGGTTTATCATCGCTTTGATAAGCTAGTGAGCGTTTCAGTAGGTACGATGGAGTTAAACAAAAAGAATTTAATCGAATATGCAGATGCAGATAAATTTGATTATGTGTTAAACACGATTAACCCTGATAAAATTTTAGGTACATCGCAAAATGATCAAGAGGCAATTGGACATACGGAAAATAAAGTGGAGACAACTTCATTAAAATCCCATGGTATTTTACGTAATGTAACGGATTTTCCTGTTTGGAACACCATTCCAGGGAATATTAATGCATCAACATTCCAATTGGATAAATCCTATGAAAATGCAGTCGTGTTAATTATAAGAGAAGCAAAAGTAGGAGAAGAAACGCTTTATAAATTCAGCTATAAAAATCAAAGCATCGGTTGGATAAATAACAATGCAATCGAATTAACCGATGACCAGCCATTGAGTGAAGTAACAGTGGATCGCATCGCGAAAATCGAAAAAACGAAGGGTCACTCTATTCGTACAGAACCGTATAATCTCCCAGGAAGCAAACGTGTGTCTGGATTAGACGATTATAAAGGAATTTTATTTACGGTGGATAAAGAAACAGAAACCATTCACGGGACATACTGTCGTGTTTCTATTGGTGAAACGATATTAGGCTGGATTGATAAACGAGCACTACAGTTCTTACCAGAAATGGAACAAGCGAAACGTGACAAGATGCTTTCGCAAAACTATACAAAATATCATGAACTAGTGGAAAGTCTGCCAAACCGTATATTAGAAGAAACATTCTTTGAAGAAAAAACTTTTGCAACCATTACGAATCCTGGAAATAAAGTAATTTGGACGAAGGCATATCCAAGTTATAAATCGAAGAAAAAAGCAGATGCAATGGAATATAAGGATGAGCTTGCAGAGCTAAAACGAATTAGTAAAACCGCAAAAGGGACATATTATCATTTTTCAATTGCAGGGAAAATAAGCGGATATTTAGAAACGAGTGCATTTGACTTTGTCGACGGTCCGGTGCTAGTGAAAGAAAAAGAAGTAAGCAAATTGGCTATTATCGTCGAAACCGTAGGTATATCCTTATGGACAAAACCAGAATTACAAGAGGATGCCCAATTAATCGAGGAAGATCTTTCCGATTTACAAGGGAAACAAGTTGTAATTAAAAAAGAAGCAGAAACAACAGAAACGACTTATTGCCTTATCGAATTAGATGGCAAGGAGCTTGGTTGGATAGATGGTGCGGCACTTGAAGTACAAGAGCTACTTGGTGCATATATAGATGGACGATTTGTGCCATATCCTTCGGAAGGCTACTTAAACTTTGTGAACATGGGGAGATTATCGCCAGAAAAGGCGCAAGGAAATTTAATTGAGGCCTTTGGCAAATTCCATGAACAGCATCCAAATTCAAGACTATATATTCTTGGGAAAGGTCCGCTAAAGGATGATTTGGAAAGATTAATTAAGAAGTTAAACATAGCCGATTCTGTCTTTTTAATGGGCCAACTGGACAATCCATTCCCATTCTTGAAGAAATGTGATTGCTTTGTACTATCCTCCCATTATGAAGGCCAACCGATGGTGCTATTAGAAACGATGACACTTGGAATGAAAATTATGGCAACAGATATTGTAGCTAATCGTACCGTATTGGAAGATGGAAAATACGGATTACTAGTGGAAGATAGCGTGGATGGTTTAGAAAAAGGATTGACGTATGTAGCGGAAAACTTTGAAGAATTCCAGCCTGCTAAATTTGACTATGTAAACTATAATAAGGAAGCAATGGACTCTTTCTTACGGGTATTAGAAGGTAGATAAATAAGTCACTTGCTTGCTAAGTTAGCCCAAAAGGCATGTTGTACAAACAAGCTTTGGATGAGTGCCCGAAAAAACGTAGGGACTCATTGAAAGCCTTGTTTTGCTTATTTCTTCTTAGTAAGAATGAAAGATATTAAATATGCTAAAATTAGTTATTATACAGAGTAGGTTCGGGGCAGGTGGAAATGTGGAAAAGGCAATCGTTGCAAAACATATTACAAAAAAGTATAAGCTCTATGGTAATACAAAAGAACGTCTTCTAGACTTAATCACCCCAAGAAGCTATGGGGAAGATTTTTATGCCCTGGCAGATGTAAATTTTGAAGCGGAAAAAGGAGATGTCATTGGTTTTCTTGGGATTAATGGCTCAGGTAAATCAACATTTTCAAACATTATCGCAGGTATTGTTCCCCAAACGACTGGAACGGTAGAAATTAATGGGGAAGCTTCCTTAATTGCAGTTTCAGCAGGTCTGAAAAACCAATTAACTGGAAGAGAAAATATTGAGCTGAAATGTTTAATGCTTGGATTTACAAAGAAGCAGATTAAAGAAATGGAGCCAAGTATCATTGAGTTTTCTGAGCTTGGTAAATTTATTGATCAGCCGGTGAAATCTTATTCCAGTGGGATGAAATCACGACTAGGTTTTGCCATTAGCGTAACCGTTAATCCAGAAATATTAATTATTGACGAAGCGCTATCTGTTGGGGACAAAGCCTTTGCTGAGAAAAGCTTAGCAAAAATGAAAGAATTTAAAGCAAAGGGGAAGACAATGATTTTTGTCTCTCACTCTCTCGGTCAAGTGAAACAGTTTTGCGATAAAGTATTATGGCTAGAGTTCGGTATGGTACGTGATTTCGGTCCGACCGAAGAAATACTACCGAAATATGAGACATTCATTAAGGACTGGCAGAAAAAGACAAATAAAGAGCGAGAACTCTACAGACAGGCAGCATATGAACGGCAAAAAGATGTGTTAGGAAGCATGACAAATCTATAGAATGAATTTCGCGAGCGAAAGTACAAACCGTCTCGATTATGTATATTCTATTAGAAGATGATTCATAACGTGGGAGGAACATAAAGTGAAAAAAGTAAGAAAAGCAATTATACCTGCAGCAGGATTGGGAACGAGATTTTTACCAGCAACGAAAGCTATGCCAAAGGAAATGCTCCCAATTGTTGATAAACCTACCATTCAATATATTGTAGAAGAAGCAGTAGCAGCCGGGATTGAAGATATTATTATCGTAACCGGTAAAACAAAACGTGCCATTGAAGACCATTTTGATAATGCACCAAGTCTTGAACAAAATCTTGAAGAAAAAGGAAAAATTGAGCTATTAGAAAAAGTACGCTATTCTTCTACGCTAGGAAATATCCACTATATTCGTCAAAAAGAACCAAAAGGATTAGGTCATGCAATTTGGTGTGCACGCCAATTTATCGGAGATGAGCCATTCGCAGTTCTACTGGGTGATGATATCGTTCAAAATGAAGTTCCATGCTTAAAACAATTAATTGATCAATACAATAAAACATATGCATCTGTCATCGGGGTGCAGCAAGTACCAGAAAATGAAACCCATCGTTATGGAATTATTGACCCATTATCAAAAGATGGTCGCTTATATCAAGTGAAAAACTTTGTAGAAAAACCGGAGCCAGGTACGGCACCGTCGAATTTAGCAATTTTAGGTCGGTATATTTTAACACCAGAAATCTTCAGTTTCTTAGATAAACAAATGGTTGGTGCTGGTGGAGAAATCCAATTAACGGATGCAATTCAACAATTAAATCAAATCCAACGAGTATTTGCATATGATTTTGAAGGAAAACGTTTTGACGTCGGTGAAAAAATCGGCTTCATTAAAACAACGATTGAATTTGCATTACAAGATGAAGAACTAAAACTGCAAGTAAATGATTTTATTAAAGAATTAATTGATGCAGAAAAAATTAAATTGTAAGAAGGAAGAAGCATCTAGCGTATAAGCTAGGTGCTTTTTTAATAGAAAAAAGGAACGCTCGCCTAAATATCAACATAACCGTTTTCATACATCCACAATTTTGCCATTTCCAACAATTTCTTGAAAATAATTTAAAATCATATAAATATTGAGAGAATAGACCTATAAATTTAGTTAATTTAATATTATAATAAATTAATATAAATAAAAATTTAATTAAAAGTAAAAATTTATTTACAAATCGTAAAAATTGTAATGAAAACGGGAGGTCATCATGGCAGATTATAGTTTGGTATTGTTATCAGGCGGTATTGGAAAGCGAATGCAGTTAAATATTCCGAAGCAATTTTTATTACTTGCGGGAAAGCCAATTTTTATTCATGTGTTGGAAAAGGTGGATCGCATTCCAGAAATTAAAGAAATTATCGTTACATGTCCAGCTGATTTCCTTTTAAAAACCGAGGAAGTTATTCGCGAGTATGGTTTTACGACACCGATTCATTGTATTGAAGGTGGGGAAACCCGTCAGGAATCTGTCTATAAAGGGCTTAAGCAAGCAAGCTATGAAAATACGATCATCCATGAAGCTGTTCGTCCATTTGTTACAGAGGAAATGTTCCAAACACTCATACAAGAAAAAAATGAAAACGCTATTTTCGGATTGGATATTCCGTTCACCGTTTTGCAGGGAACCACGAAGGTAGATGGTAATTTGCAGCGTGATCAATTAGTGAACGTACAACTACCACATAAATACAATACAAAAACATTATTATATGCCCATGAATGTGCGAGAGAGGATGCACTAGAGTTTACTGAAGATGCGAGTTTATATTTTCACTACTACCATTCAGACATTACCATTCTACAAGGTAGTGAGTACAATATAAAAATTACGAAGCCAATTGATCGTAAAATTGCAGAGGCGATTTACAAAGAAACTATTTTAATGGGGGAATAGGGATGACAAAAACATGTGTAATAACAGGGGCAAGTCGTGGAATTGGGAGAGCAATTGCGGTTAGTTTAAGTGAGCAAGCGGATATTTCCAACTTTATATTGATTGCTAGATCAAAAGATGGAATCGAAGAAACGAAACACTTAATGGCAGGCGACAAACATATTGAATGTTATGCGATGGACCTTACTGTCTATGATGATGTGAGAGAATTGATTCAACAAGTTGGCGATAATTTCGGAACGATTGATATGCTAATTAATGTGGCAGGCTACGCGAATCCGAAATCACTGCTGGAAACAACGGTGGATGATTGGGAGGAAACCTATCGAATTAATGTCCATTCCTTATTTAACATTACAAAAGAAACCGTTCGATTTATGAAGAAAACAGGAGGCAAAATTTTAAATGTCGCTTCCACAGCCGGTAGTTCCGCCCGTCCTGGTTGGCTTGCCTATGCATCGTCAAAGGCGGCACTAATTAGTATTTCTGAAACATTATCCGCTGAGCTTTCCGAGTACGGCATTTTAGTGTACTGTATTTCACCAGGTCGCTGTGCAACGGAATTAAGAAAAGTATTAGCACCAGATGAAGATCCAACGACCATTATGCAGCCAGAGGAAGTTGGCGATGTGGTGAAACAGCTATTATCAGACACCGGAATTTGCTTAGATGGGCAAAATATTGTCGTTCGAAAGCAAGTGACGAAAGCATCGAAAAAGAGTGTCATCGAGCAGCAGGTTACTGTTTCTTAATCGATGCGCATCATCTGAGTTGTTGGGTATCCGGGAATAGTTGGTGATGTATATATGACAAGAAGCTGTGAAATTTAAGAACTAACTAACGAATGCTATTCAGCGCTTTAAATATTACAAAACATGCTGCACATAATGAGTACCAATGGAATAGGGAGCGGTAAACAACTGGGGTTTGAATAATCCTCGAAACCGTGAATGACAAACAAAGTCCCTAATACCCAAGAATCCGAGATACATCTAGCCTATTAGCCCCGTCTATAGGTGAATTTTAATCAAAAATTTAGAGACAAGATATAACGAGGCGAATAAAAACATGAGTAATCGTATAATCGAAATAATCCAGATTGTGTTGCTAGTGTTAATACTGCTGTCCGTTAACCGTCCGTTACTAAAGACAGCGCGACTAATTGGTAAGCGGACAGTTGTTGTTACTATTTATTTCTTATCTAAGCTTGTTCCGAAAACAAAGAACTTGGTCGTTTTTGGTGGTGAGAATGGACAAGGATTTCGCGGCAATACGAAATATTTATTTTTAGAAATGGTGAAAAATCCTACATTAAAGTGTGTATGGATAACGAAAAATCCCCGTGTTGTGAAGGAGTTAGCCAGTTTGGGCTATGAGGCACATATGCATCATTCGCCAAAGGGCATTCTTTACCAGCTACGTGCAAAGCTAGTTATCCATTCCCACTCCATTAACGATGACTTTATTAAATCGCTTTTAGGTGGTGCAATCTCTTATAACACTTGGCATGGGGTTGGCTTGAAAAAAGTATGGGGAGCAAATAAAGGGACATTTTCTTATAAAATTCTCCATGAGCCAAGAAGAATACGTCGCTTTTTTGGGAAGTTTGTTGTTCAAACGAATTCAGCAAAGGAAAATTATGTCGTCTCGACAAGCCCACGGGTATCCTCCTATTATCCGGAGACATTTTTAGTGGCAAAAGATCATGTGCTAGAAATGGGGCAAGTACGTAATGACGTATTTTTTCAAGATACAGACGAGGATTTCGCGATACCGGAATGGATTCGCGAAGGAAAAATCATCATGTATATGCCAACCCATCGGAAGTTCGGCAAGCTGGAAACAGATATTAATTTAGTGATTGATTTTCAAAAGCTGAATGAATTATGTAAACGGACAGGCTATAAATTTTTAGTGAAACGTCATATGTATAGTAGCGGTCAAGTTCCGGCTATTTATGAAAATATTATTGATATAAGCAATGAATCGTATGATCCGCAGCTATTGTTAAAATACACGGATATTCTTGTTACAGACTATTCGAGCTGTTACACCGATTATTTGCTGTTAGATAAACCAGTCCTATTTTACTGCTATGACTTAGATATGTATTTGAAAAAATCGAATGAAATGTACTTCAACTATTTTGACGTTACACCAGGTCCAAAATCCTTTCAATTCTCCGCTTTTCTATCTGATTTAGAAAAGGCAATGAAGGATCCGGGACAATTTGCGGCAGACAGAGAAAGAGTATTGAATATTTTTTATGCAAAAGAAAACCAAAAACAGGTGCTCGAAAAGCAAGTAAACTTTATTTATAAACATTTGTTAACGATAAATACGGAATCGACAGCTGCAAAGGTGAAGCAAGACGTTGCCAGCTAATTCATGAATACAATCAGATTTTCGCAACATGAGTGAATGAATAAAAAAGAAGGGTAGGTTTATGATATGAAGCTTCTGAGGTTCATACCTACTATATTAGTAAAATATTTTTTACGAACCGTATATGCGTTATGCTGCTTGTTTAATAAAGTAGACACGAATAAAATTACCTTTGCATCGTACCGTTCCAATGAGCTGAAGGATAATTTAGCATTTGTCCATGATCGAATTGCGGAAGCCTACCCAAATTATAAACGAAACTATCTTTTTAAAAAGTTTGATAGCTCAGTAGCAGGAAAGCTTAAATATATCCTTCACATGGTGGAGTCCTGCTACCATTTGGCGACTTCCAAATATTTTCTTATTGATGATTATTATTTTCCATTATATGTTTTGAAACTGCGCCAAGGTGTGGACGTTATTCAGCTATGGCATAGTGCAGGTGCATTGAAAAAATTCGGGCTAAGTACGGTAGGAAAGCCTTTTGGTCCAAGTGAACAGTATTTAAAACATGTAAAAGTACACGGCAATTATTCGAAAGTATATGTAAGCTCCCAGGAGGTTGTCCCGTTTTATGCGGAGGCTTTTGGAATGAAGGAAGAGCATATTTACCCTTTAGGCATCCCGCGGACGGATTATTTTTACAATGAAAGTAAAATTCACCTGCAAAAAGATAGGTTTTATCAACAATATCCAGAGCTACAGGACAAAAAAATTATTCTTTATGCACCAACCTTTCGTGGAAGGAGCCATTATCAATCAAAATTCCAGTTGCCATTTGATGTAACGTATATGGCGAACCAATTAGGAGACGAATATGTGCTGTTTGTCCATTTGCACCCATATATGACGGCTGGACTAGATGTAACGGAAAGCAATTTCCTTTACCATATCCAGGATTCCTATACGATTCAAGAGCTACTGTCACTTACCGATCTATTAATAACGGATTACTCGGCCTTATTTTTTGATTTTTGTTTATTACAGCGTCCAATGATTTTTTATCCGTATGATTTAGATGCCTATCAGCAGGAACGCGATTTTTATTACCAATATGAAGAACTAGTGCCAGGACCAGTTGTTTATGATACAAAAAGTCTCGTGAATTGTATAACTTCTAAGCAATTTAAATTTGATGAGATTAGTAGCTTTCAGAAGCGGTTCTTTGAATATCAGGACGGCAAAGCTACCGAGCGAATTGTCGAGCACTTTATTGATAATGAAATTGTTTTTGTACAAAATAAAGAGAATTCGATAGCGACAAATTAGGAATAATCTCCCATAACGTTAATAAACTAAATAAAAATAAATAACCTAGGATTGGCTAAAAAAAATAGATAGCTAGTGTCCTAGGTTATTTTGTTAGTTTAGGATGATGGGGTAAAAGAAGAGGGGGTCTGGGAGTGAAAAGAGTTCGAAAGGCGATTATACCTGCTGCAGGGTTAGGAACACGATTTTTACCTGCGACAAAGGCAATGCCTAAGGAGATGCTACCGATCGTGGATAAGCCAACGATTCAATACATCGTCGAGGAAGCGGTGGCATCCGGAATCGAGGATATTATCATTATTACTGGTAAAGGTAAACGTGCGATAGAAGATCATTTTGATAATGCACCAGAGGTAGAGGCTAATTTAGCAGAAAAAGGAAAATACGATTTGCTCGACAAGGTGCAATACCCATCCAATCTCGCAAACATCCACTACATTCGCCAAAAACAACCAAAGGGACTAGGGCATGCGATTTTATGTGCACGAAGTTTTATCGGAGATGAGCCATTCGTCGTCCTACTAGGAGATGATATTGTCCAAAATGATATCCCCTGTACAAGTCAATTAATCCAGCAATATGAAAAAACAAAGGCACCGATAATCGGTGTTCAGCAAGTACCGGATCATGAAACCCACCGTTACGGAATTATTGATCCATGTAAAAAGGATGGGAGATTATATCAAGTGAGTAGCTTTGTAGAAAAACCCGCACAAGGAACGGCACCATCCAACCTTGCCATTATCGGCCGCTATTTACTAACACCAGAAATCTTTTTGTTCTTAGAAAAGGAAGAAAAAGGAGCAGACGGCGAAATCCAACTAACCGACGCCATTCACAAATTAAACACCAGCAAAACAGTGTATGCATATGAGTTCGAAGGAAACCGCTATGATGTCGGAGAAAAGCTAGGATTTGTAAAGACAACAATCGAATTTGCATTACAGCGAGACGAGTTAAAGTTGGATGTATTGCAATTTTTGGAGGAGGTAGTGAAGCGGGATAGGGTGAGTAAATAGTTTTTTTTTGGGGGAAGTGAGTGGAGTTCTTGTAAAACGGGTAGAGATTCCCGAAAAGGAAGGGGAAGTTCCCGAAAAACAGACGGGGATTCCCGAAAAATAAAGCGAAGTTCCCGAAAAGCGGGTAGAGATTCCCGAAAAAGTGAGCGAAGTTCCCGAAAACTGAGGAGAGATTCCCGAAAAAGAAAGGGAAGTTCCCGAAAAACGGGTAGAGATTCCCGAAAAGGAAGGGGAAGTTCCCGAAAAACGGGCAGGGATTCCCGAAAAAACGGTAGGGATTCCCGAAAAAGAAGGGGAAGTTCCCGAAAAACGGGCAGGGATTCCCGAAAAAACGAGCGAAGTTCCCGAAAAACAGACGGGGATTCCCGAAAACCAAGGGGAGCCCTCCAAAAAACAGTCAGGTTATTCCCAATAACAAAGCCTCAAGATCCGACCTCCCCGTCACTTTCCATTTCCAATATCTCCAACACCATCTTCGGTGTTTCCATCGCTTCCGCCTTAAACTTCTCGACCTTCTCCTTCAAATAGCTACTCAATGCATCCTCATTTTTTAATGCACCAATTGCCAAATCGAACAACGTATTCCCGTCCCAATCATCTGATTCCACATGACCGACGACTGGTTGTTCCACGAGTGCGGCGAAGGCATCCATTTTTGGATCATAGGAGATGGTGATAAATGGGGTGTGGGAGATGGCTGCAAAAATTAAGGAGTGGAGACGCATGCCAATCAGTAATTCGGATTCCCCGATAATCGATATTTTTTCGCCGATTTCTAAATTGCATGGTGCGATGCGACTATTTTCATTCATTAATTGGGCAGTTTCCTGTGAAGCCTCTTGATCATGGATGCTGTGCATCGGGACAAAGACGACTGTATAGCCCTTGTACGCAAGTTCATCGAGAGCTTCGGCAATTTTCTTTTTATATTCAATCGGGGTTGGCCAGTTTCGTACCGATACGGTGATAAAGGGACGCTCAATTTTTTGAGTAGTAAGCCATTCGCTTTGAAAGGGGATGCCCTCTAATGACAAAACGGGATCAGGAACAATCGAGATCGAACGTTTAATACCAATGTTTTGTAAAAGTAGTTTAGAAGCCTCGTCACGAACAGTAATTTCATTGACCTTATTGAGTACATGACTAACAACCCATTTATTAAACCTGCGATTAATTGGCCCCATACCTTGTGCATACACAAATACTGGTTTTTTCATCCAAATCGCTAAACGCATAACCCCTGAATAATAAGGGACAGATTTCCAGCCTGTTTCATCCTGCAGTAAGCTGCCGCCACCACAAATAAGTCCATTGGAGGCTTTAATTGCAGCACAAACCTCCTTAAACCGCCAGCGATTAACTGCCTCGACACCGTATGTTTCCTTTGTTTTCTCGGGATTATTCGACAAGACTGTAATCGTGATATTTGCGTGTAAATTTTTTAACGCACGTACAATGGAAAATAAAATTGCTTCATCGCCAACATTATCAAAACCATAGTACCCACATAATACAACATTCATTGGATGCACCTCGTCTTGTTTATAAAAATTCCCTATCTACTCTATTGTTGCTTTCTTATGCATATTTTTTACAAACCATCGGAAAATTTGCCGCCATAGGAAAATAAAAACTAATCCAACGATATAACCTAATACAATGCTATAAACAGTCCGCAATAATGAAACGGAAAGTGGAATATGTAAATGGGTGAATGTATTGACAATCGATAAAAAGCCAATCACACCAGGAATAAGCAACAGCTTTCCGAAGTCCTTCCCTTGACCGATTATATATAACGCTAATAAATAGCACGGAAATCCGATGAGAAATTCCTTCGTTCTTGGCCGGACATATAGAAAATCCTCTAATGCGTTGCGCACCCGAATCTCCAATGCACTCGCTGCCCCGCTATTGCCTGTGCGCATAATATAATATATTCCGACGGCTGCAACGATGAGAAAGACGAGAACATGCCAATACCGTACTTCCAAATTCAACACACCGAAACCATGCTTTTGAAAAAGCTCGCGACTTTCCTTCCAAAAAACATATATCGCGACAAATACAATTGGGACAACGTAAACAAGCTTGACCCCGCGAAAAACTTCGAACCCTGTCATAAAGCCATCACCATTTAACAAACCGATAACGATCATAATGCCAATTGCACTAATCCCGATTGCTTGCAAGTAACGAAGTGTCAGTGTCGTAATTTTTCCGGTTTGCCTACTCGTTTTCAATACCGCGTAAATAGGTGTTACACATGCGATAATGAGAGCAAATCCTTGTAAAAATGTAATAGATTTTGTAAAAAAATAGGAAATTGCAAGAAGCAACATCATAACGAAGGCGACTGCTTGAAGCAATCGGGATTTAACTAATTCTGCTGTTAGGTAGGTAAAGAGAATGCCTGCTGCAAATACACAAAGTAAGGTACTAGTTGAAACGGTTATTTTTTCAAAAAGCAGTGGCTTTCCTGCTGCGTATTCATTTGGCATCGCCTGATGAACCCCTTCGATAAAAGAGGTAGCATCCTCTAATTTGCTAGCAGTAGTACCTTCATCTTGTGGTAAATGAACGAATATTGATTGGATGCTGCGTTCTTTCACTGCCCGAACGGCTTGCGAAATAGTTTCATTCAATGTTTTTTTGCCCAAATCAATACTGTGCAGCCGGAGCACATCATAATCATTGCTTCTTCCAAGGGTTTGCATTCCTTTTTGCTCGCTAAATTCAATAAGATAGAAATAGTAACCAGCGTCGTGGAGCGTATTGGTAAAATCGGAAATCTCGTCTGGCTTCGGATAACCAATAACCTCTTCTTTTGAAAATAATACCCCATTTGCTTGTGGGGTTTTCATGGAAACAAGCTGATCGACAAGCTGTTGATTTGTTTGAAGATCTAAATTTTCCATTCGAAAAATCGTATGTAATCCGTAATCTTGAATATGACGAAGAGCTACCGGATCGTAACCGATAGGAGCACTCCAATCGAAGTCGCCTTGGGGAATAAAATAGAATGAAGTATCTTCAATCTGGACTGTCTCAGGGCTTAAACTTCCTTCGAGCCACTGTCTATATTCTGTATCATCAGGAACGGTTATATAATATCCGTCCGCCGCATCAAACGTTTTCCCACTAAAAAGTAATGCACGTTCTAGATCATGTTTATTATAAACAGCTACAACACCACGCTCATCAAGCTGTTCAAGGGAAACCGGCTCCAAGCTTATACTATTTAGTCCAGCCGTAGCTAATGTCGAGAGAGCTGCTTCAATTGTCATTGGTCCAGTCTCTGTTAACTCCATTATTTCTTCAAAAGGCATGGCGATTTCATACGTATTATTCCCAGCCTCCGCATTCCAACGAGTAACTATCCCAGGAAGGGAACCAAGCAACAAAAGCACCACCACAACCCAAATCCAATTTTGCCCTTTCACGTTCATATTCCCTCCCTCAATCAATTCAATCTATATATAGCCACGAAATATTAATCCATTGTAAAAATCTATCGGTAACTATGTAAAAATTCTCTAAAAAACAGTATAGGCAGATATTGGGAGGTTCAAACGGTGAAGGGGGGATTTTGTTTTTTGGGGTATTGGTTATAGGTAAACATGGGGAGTATCAGAAAATGCGGGGTTAGTTTAACGGAGGAAGTTCCCGAAAAAATAAAGGAGGTTCCCGAAATATAGGGGCTAGTTCCCGAAAACCGAGGGTTAGTTTCCTGAAAAAAAGTGGGAAGTTCCCGAAAAAAAGTGAGGAAGTTCCCGAAAAACCGGGGTAAGTTCCCGAAAAAAGTGAGGAAGTTCCCGAAAAAAAGTGGAAAGTTCCTGAAAAAACGGGGTTAGTTCTCGAAAAATAGTGGGAAGTCCCCGAAAAACCGGGGTAAGTTCCCGAAAAACCGGAGTTAATTCCCGAAAAAAGTGAGGAAGTTCCCGAAAAAATGGGGTAAGTTCCCGAAAAACCGGGGTAAGTTCCCGAAAAAAAGTGGGGAAGTTCCCGAAAAAAAGTGGAAAGTTCCTGAAAAAACGGTGCTAGTTCCCAAAAAAAGTGGGAAGTTCCCGAAAAAGCGAGTGATGTTCCAAAAAAAGTGGGTAAGATTCCCGAAAAAAGTGTGGAGATTCACGAAAAAACAGAAACAATTCCCCCGAGTCCCTATTCATCTCACATAAATATTCTCCACCTGCCCCAAAACAAATTCAAACCAACAATCAAATCCCTCCGTCACATTGTAAAACGCCACCCATATCCCTTATACTTAATTCACCTACACACATAAGAACTAGCAAAAGCTACATCTTCCATAAACTAAAAAACTAGCCAATTCACAACTAGGAGTTAACCAAACCAATGAAACTAACAAACCAACTATTTATCACCTATCTAATCGGACTACTATCCTTAATCGGATTTACATGTATGGCGATGGCAATTAGCCGACACGATGTGCTTCAGTTTGATCAGACTATTATTTCCTTTATTCAAGGTGCTGAGTCGCCGATGCTTACACAGCTCATGATCTTCTTTACAGAGATGGGATCATTCCCCGCGGTGCTTTCCATTTGTATCGTCGCGTTATTTTTTCTATATTTTGTCCTTAAGTATCGGGGAGAACTTATTTTATTTGCAGCTGTCATGATTGGTACTTCCATTTTGAATTATGTACTCAAGCTTATTTTTCATCGGATTCGTCCGGATTTTCATCGATTAATCGAGATTGGTGGCTATAGCTTCCCGAGTGGACATGCGATGAATGCATTTGCCCTATATGGGATTTTAACGTTCCTACTGTGGCGTCATATTCCAAATCGTCTTGGACGAGCCTCGTTAATTCTAGTAAGCATCATATTTATCCTGATGATTGGCATTAGCCGGATTTATCTAGGGGTTCATTATCCAAGTGATATTATTGGCGGATATTTTTCGAGCGCCTTTTTGCTAGCTCTTTTCATACGGACGTTCAAAAAAAGTGAAAGAGAATCGTTATGCAAAAAAAGGTGCTATTACTCGGAGTGAAGGGTAAAAAGTTGTAGAGGCAAATGAGCGCTTCCCACTGCCTCCTATTTTGAAAAACATTATCTTTGCGACATTAAAAAGAAGCTAAACCAAACTGCGTGGTTCTGTTCATCAAGGGCGGCACGCTGGAAGGCTTCCCTTATTGCTCTATCTTGCGCACGATCGGCTATCTCTAAATAAAAATCAACAGAGTTTTGCTCATCCTTGAAAGCTGCAATTAGCCCTTCTCGATACGAATTAGCACATATCACCTGTGTTGGTTGGGACGGTTGTCTACCTGTTAGATGCGAGTAAATCGACTGGAAAACTTGCAAATGCTTGCGCTCATCTTCGCGAATTTCTAAAATTTGATTTCGGACTTCCTTAGGTGCCATCCGCGCTAATTTTTCATAACAAGTAATTGCTTGAAATTCTTCTTGAGTCGCAGTTTCAATATCGGTAATTAGCGATTGGTCACTTTGCCGAAAATAGGGATGATTTGTGTAAAAATAATAGGACACGACATGCCCTCCATTCCTTTCAAAATTAGTCTGTTTATTGTATGTCGAAAAAATGGATGGGTGCTAGTGTACATTAATACTCGCAGCTATAGTAAAATAATAGAATCAAAGGGAAATCATAAGGGCGGGGAGAATACTATGCAACTATGTTTTTATAAAGAAAATTATCATGATGCCATTACAAACTATCTAATAACGGAAGAACAGCTGCGATATACAGGTGCACCTAAGGATGCAGTCGCACTCGCACAAGAGGAACCAGAACGTTATCCGATACTAGCAATGGAAAACAATCAGCTCGTCACTTTTTTTGTCTTACATCCAAATGAAGGAGTCAAACCGTACACTGAAAATGAAAAAGCAATATTAGTAAGAGCATTTTCCACAGACTATCGTCATCAAGGAAAAGGCTATGCAAAACTAGCACTGCAGCTACTACCCAATTTTGTTCGGGAAAACTTTCCGGAGATAAATGAGATTGTTTTAGCAGTGAATCTGCAAAATGTCGCTGCTCAGGAGCTATACAAGAAGTCCGGCTTTGTTGATGAAGGGAGAAGGACAATGGGGAGGAAAGGTGTGCTCATAGTGATGAGCTATTATTTATGAAGCAGTGGGGGGAATTTTGTATGAGTAGTTCGGGAAAGAGAGAAGGAGATACCTCAAAAAGTAGGTGAGGTTCCCGAAATTGAATGTGTAGTTCTCCGAAAAATCGGGAGAAGTTCCAGAAAAAAAAGCAGGAGATACCTCAAAAAGTAGGTGAGGTTCCCGAAATTGAATGTGTAGTTCCTGAAAAATCGGGAGAAGTTCCAGAAAAAAAAGCAGGAGATTCCCGAAAAAGAAGAGGGAGTTCCCGAAAAAAACAAGAAGTTCCCGAAAAATCGGGAGAAGTTCCAGAAAAAAAGCAGGAGATACCTCAAAAAGTAGGTGAGGTTCCCAATCCATCCACAAAACACAGCCACTATTTCCTAAAAACCTCTTACCATATCTCCGGAAAAATCTAAACACACACTTTCCCGAAAACCATCCAGCTCCCATTCCTCCCAAACCCACCAACCATAACATACGCTTCAACAGCATTTCCACTGCGAAAATGATAAAATAATACCAACAACAAAAAATGAAAGAAAAAACAGGTGACATTCATGACAAAATATAAAGCATTACTATTTGACGTAGATAATACATTATTAGATTTCAATGCAGCGGAACAGGTGGCATTGAAATTGCTATTTGAAGGTGAGAATCTTCAGTTAACACCAGAGGTGGAAGCACAATATAAGAAAATTAATTCTGGTCTTTGGAAATCGTTTGAGGAAGGGAAAATTGATCAGGATGAAGTGGTGAACACACGTTTTTCTAAATTCTTCAAGGAATATGGTAAAGAAGTTGACGGTGTTTTATTTGAGACGAATTATCGTTCCTTTTTAAGTGAGGGCAGTCAGTTGATGGAAGGTGCTTTAGAGCTTATCAATAAGCTTCATGCGGAATATGATCTCTATATTGTTACAAATGGAGTTGCAGAAACACAGTATAAACGCTTGAAGAAAGCGGGATTGGATTCTTTATTTAAAGGTGTGTTTATTTCGCAGGAGGTTGGCTACCAAAAACCGCGTAAGGAGTTTTTTGATCATGTGTTGGCGAATATACCAAATGTTTCCACCAATCAATTATTAATTATTGGCGATTCCTTGAGTGCAGATATTAAAGGTGGAAACATGGCAGGGATTGATACGTGCTGGTTCAACCCTGAACGAAAGCAAAATAGCACCGATATTGAACCGACATATGAAATCCATAAGCTTACGGACCTTTATCCAATTTTAGAAACTAAATAATTTTTCTTTCATCATTCGGCTGCCGAAATGCTCAAGCAAGAGACATTTCGGCAGCCTTTGTTGTTTACTAACGGAAAATATAAGTATAGGAATGATCGTTAAACAAAATATAAAACGGAATAGGAAAAATTATTTTCAAAGGGAGGTAAACCATTTGATTGTCAAATTTTTACAGGAAAATACGATAGCAGCATTTTTATTGTTAATTTTACGATTGTATTTAGGGTATAGCTGGCTAATGAGTGGCTGGGGAAAAATTACTGGTGGATTTGATTCGAGCGGATTTTTAAAGGGAGCGGTGACAGCACCTATTCAAGGTCCTGAAGGTAGTCCTGTATATGGTTGGTGGACAACGTTTGTAGAAAATTTTGCGCTACCTAATGCTCGAGTTATCAATCTTCTCGTTCCTTGGGGAGAGTTCTTAGTTGGTTTAGGGCTTATCCTTGGCTGTTTTACAACAGCAGCAGCATTTTTCGGCGTTCTGATGAATTTCAGTTTCTTGTTATCCGGTACGATTTCTCATAATCCGACCGATATTTTAATGGGAATCTTTATTATGGTTGCTGGCTATAATGCCGGTCGGTTTGGGTTGGATTACTTTCTTCACCGATATGTATACAAGGGAAGAGCAGCAAGAGAACCATTGGGGGACGTATAAGAGCGGCGTAGTACGCGCATAGCGGAATGGACTTCCAATGAAGAGGAAGTCCATTTTTTAAAGTTACGTATGGCATCTAATAATTAGGAAAAAATCTTTAATGAGTTTGTAAATAATCGGTAGGAAATAAAAAATGTAAAAATGGAGACTAACCATGAACAATTATTCAAATAACAACACAGCTAGACGCTATCAAGCACATGTAAGTATCTTTGGAACAACGCAAATTCATTTGCGAAATCCATACATTATTGCTTGGTGGAGTGCCTCATTTCCAGGATTTGGACATTTGTTGCTATCAAAATACCTTCGTGGTTACTTTTTATTTATATGGGAAGTGGTCGTTAATATCACGGCAAACGTGAATCTTGCGATGATGTACTCTTTTCAAGGAAAAATAGAAATGGCTAAAGAGGTTTTAAATACAAGATGGCTATTAATCTATATTCCCGTTTATATTTTTGGCATATGGGATAGCTATCGAACAACGGTGGATTTGAATAAAATGAGTCTATTGGCCGAGCGTGAGGGCCATGATTACAACACATTCAGTATTGGTGCATTAGAAATCAACTATTTAGATAAAAGAAATCCGGTAGTAGCTGTTATTTGGTCATTGTTTGTCCCTGGGCTTGGGCAGTTATATATTCATCGCATTTTAACTGCCTTTTTTGTCATTATCAGTGTAATCCTATTTTGCTATTTATCCCATGTTCTGGAGGCAATATCTATGCTATTTGTTGGCAAGGTCCAAGAGGCAACATCGGTATTAAAACCGGAATGGCTGCTATTTTTTCCATCCATTTATGGCTTTGCAATATTTGATTCTTACATCAATACAGTAGAGAATAACAAGCTTTTTGATAAAGAACAACGGAAATTTTTAAAGAGAAAGTATCAATCACCAACGTTTCAAGTTAAAAAAGGGGAAAAAGTAAAGTGATGAAAATGCAGGTTTTCTCAACATTTGAAAATAGTGTGTTTTTAGAAATGGCACTTGCCGAGCTCGAGAAAAAGGGGATTCAACAAGAAAAAATATTTGCAGTTCCACTAGATAATCGTTCGGATGAGCGTAAGCTTTTCGACACACTGCATCATTCCGATGGTACCTCGCTTATTGATATCGGAATGGCCCTGGCAACGGCATTTGCCGTGATTGCTGCAAGTATTGGATTCGAATTAGCATGGGGTCCGATTTATTGGGGACTGATTGGGGCGGCGGTTGGTTTTATAGTTGGAGTAGCAATTCGCTTTTTTATCGAAAAAGTTATCAAAAAACGAAATAGGAAATTAAAGGGAAAGCAATCCGAGGTTATTTTAATAGTGGAGTGCGAGGAAATAAAAGCAGAGCTAGTAGAAAATATTTTGTGGGAACATTATGCAATCGGGGTTGCAAAGGTGAAATAGAAAAATATTTTTTACTGTATAAAATGGGTTCTTCTCTAAAAAAATAACAAAAAACAGAGGAGATAGCGAGAATGATGTGGAAAATTACGAGCTTAATGCTCATCGTTTTTTTACTCCTGTCACCAAGTATCGTGAAGGCTGAACAATGGGAGGATGAAAACACACCACTTAGCTACCGAATTGAATTGCTACCTTGGGAGGAAGTGGACGAGCTTCTGCCAAGAAAAACGAAATTTACAATTATTGATGTGGAAACAGGATTGCATTTTAATGTTCAACGTAGAGCGGGAAATAAGCACGCGGATGTCCAGCCATTGACCACTAAAGACACGAAAATCATGAAGAAAATCTATGGAGGGGAATGGAGCTGGAAGCGGAGGGCAATCATCGTGTTGGCAGATGATAAAATGATTGCTGCATCCATGAACGGGATGCCTCATGGGGCGGGTGCACTTCAAAATGGTTTTCCGGGACATTTTTGTGTACATTTTTTCGGAAGCTCGACCCATCGTTCGAAAAAAGAAGACCTCGGACATAAATTAATGATGCTGAAATCGGCTGGAAAGCTAGATAACTATATTCATCAGGTAGATCCCTATGAGCTTCTTGATGTTTTTGCAGTGGCAGTAAATCAAGGGGACTCGAGCCTATTACAAATGATTACGACCGATACAGCGTGCAAAAGCTGTTTGAATAAAGTAACGAAGACAATGTCTTATTTTTTGATTACTGATACTCCTGAAAAACCGAAGGATAATTTTAATGGGCTGCTACTCGTCCAAATACCTGCTACTATTAGTTATATTGATAAAATGGAAGGAAATCGGAAAAGAAATATCCAATTTATCATTCGCCGTGATTTTTTGACCAATCGTTGGCTATTGGAGCAGGATGCACTTTATGACAGTTTAAAATAGAAAACATTGTATTAAGCGTTCGTCTACCTTGCGGAACGCTTTTTTTCGTAATACAATTTTTCTATTACATACATTGTAGGGGGAGTTGTGAGCAATGGAGCATACGAACAAATTTAGTGGAAAAGCAGAAGGATATGCAAAATTTCGCCCAGATTATCCAGATCAATTAATAATCGATTGGAAACAGGAACACGGATTAAATGAGCATGCAATCATTGCGGATATCGGCGCCGGAACCGGAATCATGACAAAAAAGCTACTTGACTTCAATCTCCAAGTCGTAGCAGTCGAACCAAATGCCGATATGCGAGCCGTTGCAGAGGAAAAACTCCGCCACCATCCACGATACACCTCCATCAACGGAACAGCAGAACACACCACCCTCCCATCTGAAACAATCGACTTCATCACAGTTGCCCAAGCGTTTCATTGGTTTGATCTAAAAAAATTTAAAGCAGAATGCAAGCGAATATTAAAACCTTCAGGAAAAGTTGCCATCATCTCGAACAGTAGAGTCATTGACGTACCTATAATGCAAGAGATTATCTCTATATACGATGCCTATTGCCCAGAATTCAAAGGGTTTTCAAATGGTATGGAAGAACATCCAGAACTATATCAAGCATTCTTTGCAAACTTCACAACAAAAAGCTATGATCACCCTTTAATATACGATAAAGAAAGTTTTATTGGACGCCATCTATCCGCATCCTATGCCCCAATAGAAGGAGATGCAGCATATGAACAAGTAGTCGCAGCATTTCGTGCGGTGTTTGAGAAATATAGTACGGATGGAGAAGTTGTGTTGCCGAATGTTACGGTGTGTCGGTGTGGGGAGTTAGGTAGTTGTTAGGGGGGAGTTCCGGAAAAACTAGGGCGGTTCCCGAAAAAAGTAGTGGAGTTCCCAAAATTTTAGGGGTGGTTCCGGAAAAAAGTAGTGAAGTTCCCGAAATTCTAGGGGAGGTTCCGGAAAAAAGTAGTGAAGTTCCCGAAATTTTCGAGGAAGTTCCCGAAAAACCAGGAGCAGTTCCCGAAATATCAGAGGAAGTTCCCGAAAAACCATGAGAGATTCCCGAAATATTCGGGGAAGATCCCGAAATTCTAGGGGAAGTTCCGGAAAAAATATGAGCAGTTCCCGAAATTTCAGGGGAAGTTCCCGAAAAAACATGAGAGATTCCCGAAATATTCGGGGAAGATCCCGAAAAAATATGAGCAGTTCCCGAAATTTCAGGGGAAGTTCCCGAAAAACCAGGAGCAGTTCCCGAAATTTCAGAGGAAGTTCCCGAAAAACCATGAGAGATTCCTGAAATATTCGAGGAAGTTCCCGAAAAATCATGAGCAGTTCCCGAAATTCTCATGGAAATTCCTGTAATTCCAGGATGCCACCACCAACAATCCCCCACACCATAACAAAAAAACTGCCCCCAAACGGCAACAAAAACCTACCATTCAAGAGCAGCCTCTAATAACCTTTAAATAATTACCGAAGCATAAAATCTATACTTATTTCTTCAACCGATAAGGCACCGTACTTACAATAACATTTTTCTTATGCAACAAGAATTCCCGGACCATTAAGCTCATTTGGTTATGCAACATATTATGCCAGCCTTTTTTCGGAATGAATTGTGGAATGACGACTGTTACACTATAGTGACTCTGTTCTGCCTTATGGCTTACTAAATCAACAAATTTCCCGAGTGGGCCGACAATATTTCGATAGTAGGAATACAATGTAACAATGCGCACATCTGGGTGTAATTTTTTCCATTTTTCTTCAAATGTTATGATACTTTCACGGTCAAATCCAACATAAACTGCGATAATTTGACTTGCATGAAGGGATTTCGCATAATTAAGCGAATGTTCTACCACTCGTGTAATACCAGAAACAGGTACGATAATAATATTGCCTTCAATTTCTGGAACATCCTCGTCCGCACTTACCCGCAATTGTTCGCCAACCGTGTCATAATGTTTTCTAATTTTATAGAAAAATGATACAATAATTGGTAAAAAGATGAATACTGGCCAAACTTGGGCGAATTTTGTAATGATGAACATCATGGTCACGATAAAGCAGATGAACGCACCAAAAGTATTTACCGTAAACTTCGATACCCAGCCTGTCGGTTTTTCTTTTAGCCATTTCAACATCATGCCAGTCTGTGATAGCGTGAATGGAATAAACACGCCAACGGCATAAAGCGGGATGAGATGCTCGGTATTTCCGTTAAATACAATAATTAATAGAATTGCTGCAACCGCAAGTGTGAGTATGCCATTTGAATACACGAGACGATTCCCACGATTATTAAACATCCTTGGCAAATATTTATCTTTAGATAAATTAACAGCTAATAATGGAAAAGCTGAATACCCTGTATTTGCTGCAAGAATTAAGATCAATGCAGTTGTCCCTTGAACGAAATAGTACATCCAATTTCGTCCAAATGTTTCGGATGCAATTTGGGAAACTACCGTTTCTGTCTCCGAAGGGGTAACCCCAAAATAATAAGCAATATATGTTATTCCGGAAAACAGGATGGCTAAAATGATTCCCATTGCCGTCAATGTTTTCGCTGCATTGTTCGGAGCGGGATCTTTAAAATTCGGAATCGCATTAGAGATTGCTTCGACGCCAGTTAAAGCAGAGCTACCCGATGTAAAAGCTTTTAATAATAAAAATAGTGAGATGCCTGCAACTGGTGTACCAATAGATGCATGTAAATCAGATGGAACTGCTCCAGTTACAATTTGGTATAGCCCAGTACCAATTAAAATTAGCAATGCCAAAACAAATAAATAGACAGGGTAGGCTAACACCGAAGCGGATTCGGTAATCCCTCGTAAATTTAAAACGGTAATAAAAATGACAAACACGACAGCAATGGCTACCTTCCAGTCATGCAATGCAGGAAAAGCGGAAGTAATCGCATCTGCACCGGCCGAGACACTTACGGCAACGGTTAAAATATAATCAACTAATAAGGAACCACCAGCAATTAATCCAGGTTTTGCCCCGAGATTTTCCCGAGATACGACATATGCGCCACCACCATGGGAATAAGCAAAAATAATTTGCCGATACGACAGAATCAGCGCGGTAAGTAAAATAAGAATCCCAATAGCAATCGGAATCGAGTACCATAAAGCAATCGAACCAATAGTTACTAACACTAGCAAAATCTGTTCTGGACCGTAGGCAACAGACGACAACGCATCAGAGGAAAGTATCGCGAGTGCCTTCGTTTTCGTTAATTTTTGTTCCCCTAATTCAGTTGATTTTAACGGTTTCCCAATCAGAAACCTTTTTACTGTCGACACCAAAGAATTCACCTTCTAGTGATAAATTAATAATTATTTTCCCCATTGGAAAAAATAAAAACCGAAGAAATAAAAAAAGTCTACAAGCCAAATAAACTTAGGCTGTAGAAATTATGTAATAGTAATCACTTGATCCACCTTCCTTCTCAAGATACGCTTACGAGGTTAGCTGTCGGATTCGGGCCTTTGAGTAGCCCTACCTAAAAAGGATTCACCCCAGGATTAAGAAATTAATCCACTTAATGGTTCCCCCGTACATAATGTTTCAGCGATATAAGAACTATGAAACAAAAATTATATTACTCCCATTTTGTGAAGATGTAAATTAGCAAAATGAAATATTTTTCAACATAAATCATCAATATTTTTGTAAGGAAAAAGTAAAGAGAAATCTTTTTTATGAAATTCGATAAATACGGAGGTATGGATTGTGTCGAAGAAAGAGGAACCAATTATAACAGATGAGTTTTTAGATCAAATTGCAGAAGAAATTTCAGAGCAGTATGGCGAACCAAAGGAGGAACAAGTGGAGGAGTAGGATACGTGAGGGGAAGGAAAATTGGGGCTATTTTGAGGGATTTTCGTTCCATAAAATTACTGATCAAAAAATGTCCATCATCCCATCCATATTCTCTAACCCTCTCTATCATCCTCTACCACCCTTCGAATCGCCAGTAACAATAGCCGGACAATCAATGTCGTACTAAAAATAGAAGCAAAGCTATGAAAGGAAGTCCAGGATTTTTTATATTCGATTAATCGAGTATTTTTTTCCAACCATGATTCTACCAAAGTAGAAGGAAGAGTGAATAAGAAATTAACAAGCAATATTTTTGGCAGTTTTGCATTTTTTGTCACTTGGCTAAAATAAATACATGTAACAGGGTAAATTAAATAGCTAAACAACACGCTAATGTTGAAGCTTTTAAATAAATTTACGGGGTACTTAATATACCCTTTTTTTACAATAAGTGTATCGAGAAATGAAGCAACATAGCTTTTTAAAAGAAAAATTATTAGCCAGTCCTTCATCGGTGGTTTTCGAACAAAATGAAAAAAGGAAGCGATTCCAAAAACAAAAAGAGAGCGTAATATAATAAGTTCATTTTTCTTTCTTATGTTCGTCACCTTCTTTTAAAAAAGCACTCCATGTTCCCTTACTCACATAGGTAGTATGCGGAAATAACGGTAAAGTATACGAGCCCTTTTTCTAGGAAAATAAAAAAGGGATAACCATCGCTATCCCGTAAACACTTTAGCTCCAATCCAAAGGAGGCTTGACCATTTGTGCCTGCATTCCAAGCTCTTTTGCTGCAGCTAGAATTAATTCTTTTCGGAAAAAATAACTTTTATGACTGACAATTTTCCCATTTTCGATTTCTTGAATTTGAATATCATGAATCGCAGGACCGTTCGTATCATTTGCTAATACAATGATCACCGGTTTACCCCAAAGAACCACTTCCTGAGCAGTGTGACCAGGTAATCCAAACTGAAGCGAACCTTTACGCATTTCCTCTTTCGAAAATTCCTGAAACCCAAGAAATGCCTCGTTATGTGCTTGTTCACTAAATAATTGCAGCATCCCATTCAAATCACCGGAATTAAAGGCTTGTAAATATGCCTGAATTACCGCTCTGTTTTTAGTAGAAAGCACTACAGCCTTTGGTTTTGCGAAATCCAAATTTGCAATTCGCTTTCTTGCACGCTGCACGGAGGCATACACTCCACCAGTTGTGCTTTGAACAATGCCAGCAACTTCCTCTGCATTAAACTGAAATACATCCATCAAAAGAAATGCTGCCGTCTGTTTCGGAGTCAAGTTCGCCGCCAACATTTCTAAAACCTCTTCTAATAATAAACTCTCCGAAAAATCAACAGGAGTATCTGGAATTTCCTCCAGCGTACCAACTTCCCGTTTTCGCTTCCGACACAAATCCAACCAACCATTCGTCGCAATCCGAAACAGATAATACTTCTTATCTGTAATCTCACTCCAACGCGCTGGAAGTAGCCCGAATGACTTAATCAATGTCTCTTGGTACAAATCCTCCCCATCCCAAGGCGACCCTGTAATATATCTACAATAATTCCACAAATCGGCACAATACTCAGACATAATTTCATCGAAAAGATTCCTCGCACTTCGAGTCTTCTCAATGGCTGAATGAATAGTTACGGTTTCTTTCAAAAAATCCCCTCCCATTATAGTACTTAAATAAAACGGTTGAAGGCTGCAAAATTATACGGGTGTTTTCAAAAAAACTTATAGGTGTTTTGTTGGGAATAGGTAAGTGGTTTCTAGCAGTTTTAAAAAAGTACGAATGGGGTTGCGGGAAAAAACTAGTTTCCTTCTAGAAAAATCGGCCACGCTTCTAGAAAAGGAGAAGAGAAAACAAGTCACGCTTCCCGAGAAAAGGAGGGGTTCCCGAAAACGGAGTCCCATTTCTCGAAAAAGGGAGGAAGATCCCGAAAAACAAATCAGGCATCCGAAAAAAGAAGGAAATTTCGCGAAAACGGATTCCCACTTCCCGAAAAAAAAAGGAAAGTCCCCGAAAACGGAGCTCTACTTCCCGAAAAACAAAGGAATTTTCCCGAAAACGGAGTCGCACTTCCCTGAAAAAAAGAGGGAGTTCCCGAAACCTGCCCCACACTTCCCCAAAAAATAAGGGAAAATTCCCAAAATCCTAGCATCAATCCCCGACACCCATCTATCATTCACAAATTACTAGAGTTAGATACAAGCTACTTTTCTATAGTATAGTGATAATCACAAAGAATTTCTATCATTCTTACAACTACCCACTTTAAAAACACTGCATTTTCCGCAAAAATCTTTCAAAACAAGCAGGAAACTCCACAATTTTGTCAAAGATAGTAATAACAAACGATAAATAATAATTTTTAATATAAAGGATCTGATATATATGAGTAATCAAAGAAACGTAGTATTTTACGGAGCAATTAGTGTCGATGGATATCTTGCCCGCGAGGACCATTCGTTGGATTGGTTGCTAGGAACGGAAGGTGAAGAGGAAAGTGGGTATTTTGAGTTCTATGACACGGTCGATACGATATTGATGGGTAGGAAAACGTATGAGCAAATTTTAATTCTCTCCCCAAACGAATTCCCATATAAGGGAAAGGAATGCTATGTATTTTCGCGAACAATGACTGCCCAAAATGAAGATGTCACATTCATCAACGATGACATAGTAAGCTTTACGAAAAAACTGAAGGAACAAGAGGGTAAGCGAATTTGGATGGTTGGCGGGGGAGAAGTTTTGAATCCAATGTTACAAGCAAAGCTAGTCGATGAATTCATCATTCAAATCGCACCGACAATTATTGGCAAAGGCATCCCGTTATTTACTCCTAGCAATCAAGATACAAAATTAGAATTGGTAGACGTTCGCCGTTTCAAGCAATTTGCGGAATTATATTATCGTGTAAAATAACAAGGAAAAGGGGGAGTGGAATTGATAGAAGCTATTAGTCACATCACCTTTATCGTACAAGATTTAGAAAAAACTTCGGCATTGTACAAAGAAATTTTTGATGCAAAAGAAGTTTATGATAGCAAAAACAAACCCCATTCCATAGCAAAAGAAAAATTTTTCATAATTGCTGGGCAATGGATTGCTGTGATGGAAAATAAAGAAATAGTAAATAGAACTTATCATCATATTGCTTTCAAAATTAGTGCGGACGCAATCGAGCAGTATTTACATAAAATACAAGCATGGAATCTGGAAATGCTGCCACCACGTCCTCGCATTAATGGAGAAGGCTACTCTATTTACTTCTATGATTATGATAATAATTTATTTGAACTACATACGGGGACATTAGAAGAAAGACTAGCAACATATGAGGTAGTCGATAATATGGGCGATTGAGGAGAAGCTTGCTGAGTTCCCGAAAATTGCGGGCAAGTTCCCGAAAAGTGAGGGGAAGTTCTCGAAAAATGAGGGCAAGTTCCCGAAAAATGTGGTGAAGTTCCCGAAAAAAGAGGATGAGTTCCCGAAAAATTCGGTGGAGTTCCCGAAAATTGCGGGCAAGTTCCCGAAAAGTGAGGGGAAGTTTCCGAAAAAAAGAGGGCGAGTTCCCGAAATATGTGGTGAAGTTCTCGAAAAATGAGGTGGAGTTCCCGAAAAATGAGGGGAAGTTCTCGAAATATGTGAGGAAGTTCCCGAAAAAAGAGGATGAGTTCCCGAAAAAAGAGGATGAGTTCCCGAAAAAAGAGGATGAGTTCCCGAAAATTGCGGGCAAGTTCCCGAAATGTGAGGGGAAGTCCCCGAAAAAAGAGGATGAGTTCCCGAAAAAAGAGGATGAGTTCCCGAAAAAAGAGGATGAGTTCCCGAAAAAAGAGGATGAGTTCCCGAAAAAAGAGGATGAGTTCCCGAAAAGTGAGGGGGAGTTCCCGAAAAAAGATGGCGAGTTCCCGAAAAATGAGGGGAAGTTCTCGAAAAATGAGGGCAAGTTCCCGAAAAATGAGGGGAAGTTCCCGAAAAAAGAGGATGAGTTCCCGAAATATGTGGTGAAGTTCTCGAAAAATGAGGTGGAGTTCCCGAAAATTGCGGGCAAGTTCCCGAAAAATCCGGTGGAGTTCCCGAAATATGTGAGGAAGTTCCCGAAAACCGCGGGACGGTCCCCGAAAACCGCGGGACAGTCCCTGAAAACCGCGGACAGTTCCCGAAAATCAAGTGACACTCCCCAAAAAGAAGCACACTTCCCAAAAAAAGAAGAAGTATCCGCCCCTTCGAAAAACTCCACCCAAAATAAAAAACGCCACATCCAGGCGTCTTATCATCCAATACAACTTCCAACCCACTTCTCACCGAAAGTGGGCGTTATTTATCTCTCATACTAAAATCCTATCGAACTTGCCGATACCCAGTAGCCAACTGCTGATCGGTTTCCTTCAATGCTTCCACTGCATCCTTTGTCGAAGCTTCATTTTGCAGCAGCAAAGCCTGGTAAGAGCGTAATACGCTATTTAGTGTTGTATTAATTTCTTCTAATTTATTCACTAAAGAAAGGACATTATCTCCGGCATCCTTTGTGAAGTCGGCTTCCAATGCTTGGGCAGAGGTACGTAGTGCTGATAATGCACTTTCAACGGCGCTCTCTTCCATTTTTATTTCAGCCATCTCAGTCATCATCCTCCAGTTCTCGTCTTCTTGCCTCGTATAGATCACTTAATCTTCGCTCGTTCGATTCTATCGAAGCCTCTAATTGCTCAATTTTATTTTGCAATGCACGTATTTCGCTACTAATTTCAGATAAGACGCTACCTAATTGGGTTTGGTAAATGTTTTTGTAACTGGAAAGCAAGTCTCCTTCCCGAAAGGAGTCGTAATCGGTCGCTAACTGACCATGCCAAGTTTTTGCGGTCAGCTTTGGCTCTAGGATGAAATGTTCGTTATGCTGGAACTCACTTTTATAATCATTCAGCTTCGATTGCGCCTGCTGTAGTCTGCGTAACTCCTCCTGTCGCAGATCGAGCTGACCGTTTAAATAATAGATTGTATTTTTCGTAGACCTAATTTGCGCATTAATACTAGCTAAGGACATCTCTACTCACCACTTTTTTATAAACTTATAAATGAACGCCTACTTAATTTGAATCGTCTTTCCTTTCGCCCGAAACTGCTTCTGCTCACTCTTGGCAGGTTCATGGAAATTTACTAAATGGTAATTAGTTTTCATAAACAAATATTTATGGAAAAACTTCACCGCAATATATAGGAAAAATAACGCAAAAAGGAAGAACACGACAATCAAAAAGTGATTGAAAAATGGGGAATCCTCAATGATTGTTTGATACAAAATATACCCAAGGGCAGGTCCGGAAAAAGCAATAGACCAAATCGTGCGCTCCTTGTTGACGCTGCTGTCTTCTGTCGCTGCTACTTTTTTCGCGTAATATAAAACAAAATAAATTACCGTTAATAAAACGATTAGCAGTGATACGATAAGGAACACTGGGGACTGCATACCTACTACATAATAGGCAAACTTTTGAACTAAAACGAAAAAGCTATATGCACCAACAGCACTGAATGCTCCTAAAAATAGTACAGACTCCAGTTGAATCGAATACACATTCCGCACGAGTAAGGAAATTGCCCATAGATTGACTAGCAAAATTACAGGCAAAACAAGCCATAGAAACATTGGCATAAACGGGTCTGCCAGCATTGGTAGGAGACACATGAGATCTAAAACAATAAAGGTAAACAACGCAATCGAGCCTTTGATACCTAATGCAGGTGGGGGAGTTAAATGACCTTTTTGAAATGTTGATAGATTATTGTATTTAATGTTTTCGTCAAGTTTTCGCATGTTTTCACCCTATTTTCCAAAGACTAGTTTAGCTGAACCAACCAGCTACGGTTCGTAAACCACTTTTTATATGATCGCTAACAGATTTCCCGTTAATTTCAATTCCGTCTAAAACAGACGTGATAACAATACCAGCTAATACACCAGCGGCTGCACCTACTAAAACTGGGGCACCTAGTGTTCCAACAACTGCAGCTGTCACAGCTCCACCAACGGCAAGTGATACGGCACCAACACCAACGTCGACACCAGCATCTACTGCAATATTACGGAATGGCTCACCATTATCAATGTTTTCCTTCGCATTCATTACCGTCTCAACGGCAACACCAGCCCAACCGGCTTTACTTCTTAAGGCACTAACTGCACCAGCACCTGGACGAATGTATTCATTCACCTTTAAATTACTACCGTGATTTTTAATATAATCGGCATCATAAATTTTGTACGTTCTTCTTGGATTCGCTGGATTACGAGGTCTGCCAATACCAACCGTTTCCGGCCCGTACACCCGGTATTGTAGCTTTCCGCCAGGTGTCGTATGCTTCACAATTTTAAAACCATCACTAACATTTCCAAACAGCTGGTAAAAAGCAACTGCCTCCGTACTCATTCCAACCCAATCACTCGGACCATCAAACGCTGCCATCGGATTAAAGCTAACACCAGTTGGATCCTCTACTTCCTCCGTTGCGTCGGCTTGCGTAGCGAGAATGGTATGGTAGGCAGGGATTGACTGTAATGTTTGGCCATTATAATTGGCAATGCTAATAGCACCAGTACTAAATTTGGATTGAATGTCAGAGATGTAGTTTTTCATTGTGAGGGTATCCTGGTGAATCGAAGAAAGTGCACTTGTTTGTTTCGAATCGAGAGTATATAAATTATCAATCGTAGTTGTCAATTCACGTTTCCCATTTTGCACCTGATTAATCAGTTCCGATTGGTTAAGCTGTGGTAATGAAACAATATCGGAGACACTGTTAATCACCGCATTTGCATCATCTGTTAAACCATCCGTAATATTTTTCGCATGGTTCAAGCCATTTTCTGCCGCCCCATCCAAAAAATCCTGCTTTACATAGCCACTCGTTTCCGGCTCATAGGAACTGACCGCCTGTTTCAAGTTTTGCAAAGTCTGCTTATATTCCTCAAGCAAATCAAAGAAAAATTTTAAAAACGGCAAATGGGACTCTGTATAAAACGAACGAATCGCCAAACCACCCTTCCCATCCAACGACCCCTCTAACGAAATAATCCCATCCACAGCCTTCAAAACGGTGGTCAATTGCGACTGAACCTTTCCAATTTCTGACACTGTATAATCGACACTTGAAAATAAATTATTCACATCTAATACCTTCATGTGAATCCTCCCCGATAAAACCAATAAAGCGATTGGCTTTTCTAAAAAAATTCCAATAAAGCAATCTATTTGATAAAATATTCAACTTTCTAATTTAAGAAACACATATTTAGTGAAGAATCGGATGTCCAAACATTACGTCCTACTTAACACCTCTTGAAACTCCGCCTCTTCCTGATTCTCGTACCCTTTAAAAATAATTTCCCTTATATCATCATGATTAAAAACAAAGGAATACTCCGGACTAATATAGCCTTCTGGATAAGGCACACCTAAATAATCGAACATTCTTCCTTCCTCCACAGGATTCCCAGCCTCATCAATCAACAAAAGCTGCTTCCTCCCATAAATCATCAACTTCTTATTCCCACCTTTTAATAATACAATCGAACCATTCGGCAACAACTGATCCACAAACGAAACCTCCCAACGTCATATTACCCCTAGTTTATTTTTTTTATTATAACGATAACCAAACAAGAAATGTAGAGTATTTTGCACTAGTTTTGAAAATTATGATAAGGAGGGTGTAGGAAAAAAGTTGGGGAGTGGGGTTCCATAAAAAAATGTTGGGGATTCTTGAAAAAAATGGGGAGAGTTCCAGAAAAGAGAACGGAGTGCTTCCCGAAAAAAGGGCGGAGGTATCCGATAAAAGAGGTGAAGTTCCGGAAAAAGTGGGTGGAGTTCCCGAAAAAATGTCGGAAGTTCCCGAAAAAAGCGTGGAAGTTCCCAAAAAAAGGGAGGAAGTTCCGGAAAAAGTGGGTGGAGTTTCCGAAAAAATGTCGGAGATTCCCGAAAAAAGCGGGGAAGTTTCCGAAAAAAGGAGGAAGTTCCCGAAAAAAGTGGGGAAGTTCCTGAAAAAAGGGAGGAAGTTCCGGAAAAAGTGGGTGGAGTTTCCGAAAAAATGTCGGAGATTCCCGAAAAAAGCGGGGAAGTTTCCGAAAAAAAGGAGGAAGTTCCCGAAAAAAGGGAGGAAGTTCCCGAAAAAAGAGGTGAAGTTCCGGAAAAAGTGGGTGGAGTTTCCGAAAAAATGTCGGAGATTCCTGAAAAAAGCGGGGAAGTTCCCGAAAAAAGCGGGGAAGTTCCCGAAAAAAGTGGGGAAGTTCCCGAAAAAAGCGTAGAAGTTCCCGAAAAAAGGGAGGAAGTTCCGGAAAAAGTGGGTGGAGTTCCCGAAAAAAGGGAGGAAGTTCCGGAAAAAGTGGGTGGAGTTCCCGAAAAAGAGAGGAAGTTCACCGAAAAATACTATAGATTCCCAAATAACCACAACAAATTCCCGAAACAAAAATAGCTTTCGGGAAAGAAAACTCCGCAAAACACAAATTAGAATTCCTAAAAAAAAAACGGAAATATCCACCCATAAAAAAACGCCACAATTATGGCGTTATTATACAACCCTCATTTGCTATTATTTCGATCTTTAGGTTGGCCATCACTTTTTCCAGTAACGGAATCAATCGCATTTTCAATCGCTTCACCAATTTTGTTAAACAGTCCGTTATCCTCTTGGCTATCACGCTGATTGTTCCCTTGCTGATTTTGGTTTTCCACTTTTATCACCTCCAAATATAGAGTGTGTAAAAAGGAAAAATTTACTCTACAAACAACGTAGGAATAAATCTCAAAAAATTATTACATGTTTTTAAATGGAAAATACTGCTATATCCACAAGTGTACGTTTTATATTATATTGAAATAGTATGCCATAAAAAGTCACCATAAGGGAGTTAACGGAACATGAGGAATGTTTTTTGGTCAGCAATGATTGGGAATTATGTGAGCTCTAATAGGAATCCTGGATGTTTAGGCTATGCTTTAGGTTTTCTTGTTATTGCAATTATACCTTCTTTTTTATTAGAACTAATAGAAGAGCTATTTGAAGGTTTATGGATGGATTTATTTGTTCCAAATATTATTATCTTATGTATTATCACTGCTATTTTGCTATATTTGGAAAATCGTAGAAATAGTAAAAATGATAAAAGCATTCCAGTAGAAACAGATGATGACCTATCATTAAGTCGAGTAGCAATTGCAAAAAGTGAAAAGCGTCGAGGTTCAAAGGAAACCAGCAATATTATTAGGATACAATTTATTTTGTATATGATTAGTGGACTCGTTAGTTTTGCTGTTTGCTCCACCTTTTTAAATATTGGTTTATCGGATTATTTTTTTGATAAAAATATGGGCGATGATAGTTTTATTCGATCTGTTGGGTGGTTACTTTTATTTTTGTTAGCTTATCCAGTGGAAGCTGTAATCAAATTTGTATCAATCCCATTTTTACAATTTATTTTAATTAAAGTGGTAATGATGTGGAAAAAAGGAAATTAGTAAAATCTCATTCATAAAATATACTTGATAGCTCGAACAACAATAGATTGAACGAGCTATTTTTTCATTAGACTCATTCACTTAACATATCGTAGTACATACCGACTCCCCGCCGTGCGACCCACTCGCTTATACTTCGCTTTTTGCATCATATATGTAACGACATGATCAGAAGGAACATGTAAAAATTCCATTGCTTGTCTCACCGAAATCGATTCGTCAATTAGTAAGTAATAATCATTTAACGCATGAACGAAATCCATTTTCCCCTCATGCTGGCAGTGCAGACAAACCCATTTACCATGTACGCGCTTCATGGGCAATGCAGCACAATTTGGGCATTGTACACCTGTGAGTAGGTCATTCTTGGAAATATTATATTTACTTAAAAGGTCACGCTCTAATGGAATATGGGATGATAGGAAGGTGGTGGATAGCTGCTGAATGCCGTTTCCATTTAAAATCGGCCGATTGGATTTATTACATGTTTCTACAATGACGGAATGAATATTCGATATTGGAATAATTTTATGAAGGTATTTAGAAAATTGATTTTTCGTAGGGTGAAATTTCGTGGAATTTCCAATAACAACAAATGTCTCGATCGGAATTGCGGGTAACCCATTTTGGGCTAGCCAGCTTTGTAGCTGCAATTTTTGCTTTTCAACCTGGGTGACGGGATTATTGTAAACCTCTTCACTTCCATCCTCTCTTTGGTGAACTAATTGGGAAATTTCATTAAAAAAAATAAAGCCTTTAAAATTCTTCACTTCTAAAATAAACACTCTTCCAGAAGTAAAAACAATTACATCCATCTGAAACACACGACCATGCTCTACTAAGCGAACATCATGTAAAATAAAAAACTTATCGTAAGGAAGATATTGCAAATGATAATACAATTCCTTCTCCCCATGCTGCCCTGCCATCATTTTCTTAAACTCAGCGCTAATAGCAGCCTTCAACTTATGACTTCTAATCAGTCGCCCATTTAAAGCCCCATACTTACAAACATCAGCAGGCAATTCATACGGTTTAACGTTCATAAAACAACCCCTTTCTATTTATTTAGAATTATTTTACAATATGAGTGGTGAAAAATCTAGTAGATTGGGTTGATAAAATGGTAGATTTTTAGGAGGAAAAAGCGGGTAAGCTCTCGGAAATGGTTGGGAGGTTCCAAAAAATGGGGATGCCCCTGTGAGAAAAAAACGAGGAGATTCCCGAAAACCCAACGCAACTTCCAGAAAAAAATAGGGAAATTCCAGAAAACTGAACATCACTTTTCAGAAAAAACCAAGGCAGTTCCCGAAAAACTTGGGTAACTTCCCGAAAAAAACGAGGAGATTCCCGAAAACCCAACGCAACTTCTAGAAAAAAATAGGGAAATTCCAGAAAACTGAACATCACTTTTCAGAAAAAACCAAGGCAGTTCCCGAAAAACTCGGGTAACTTCCCGAAAAAAACGAAGAGATTCCCGAAAACCTCAGGTAACTTCCAGAAAAAAACGGGGAGATTCCCGAAAATTCGGTGTCACTTCCCGAAAAAAACGAGGAGATTCCCGAAAACCTCGGGTAACTTCCAGAAAAAAACGGGGAGATTCCCGAAAACCCAACGCAACTTCCAGAAAAAAATAGGGAAATTCCAGAAAACTGAACATCACTTTTCAGAAAAAACCGTGGAATTTCCTGAAAACCCAAGCGTCACTCACATAAAAAATCTTAAAAACTAGCAATCCAATTCCCAGAAAAAAAATAACAAAGGAGAAACGAAAATGAAAACCATCATTAAACGAGTAGGAACAACCTACCTTCCAGTATCCAATCCAGCAGCTTCCTCAATCTGGTACCAAGAAAAGCTAGGAGCGATAGAAAATTATCGTGACGAGGACAAAGCAATTCTTGATTTTGCGAATCAAAGCTTTTTTCTTGTGAAAGCTGCACCCGGAGAAAAGCTGGGATTCAAGGATTTTCGTGGCAACGAGCAGTTTTCCATGACATTTGAAGTGAATGGCTATGATCAGCTAGAGCTACTACATAAAACATTAGCGGAAAATGGGGTAAACGTCGGTGAAATGGAGGACCGTGGCCATCCAGGACATAATTTTGTCTTCGCCGATCCAGACGGAAACATATTTGACGTTTGGAGTGAATTAAGTCCGACCTACAAAGAATACTTTGGGGCAAAGTAATAAAAAAGGGTGCGTTTCGTTGAGAAATGCACCTTTTCCTTTGAAACCCCAACTAAACAAATAACTGCTCGTACACATCATTCAACTGCTGCATTCGCTCGTAATCCTGCTCCTGGCGGGAATAGTCAATTGCTTCCTTTAATATTTGGTTTAAATACGTGCTTTCCTCCTGTGATAGCTCCATCACAAACTGATGCTCGTCCTTGTAGTCACGATTTCGGATCCGTTGATAAATTTTTTTTCCAACAACATCATCCTCTGTATGTGCAGCTAAAATTTCGCGTAAATAACCGAGTGATTGTTCCATGAATGCTCCTCCTAAAATGATATTACCTACTATATTCTTTGCAGAAAAAAGAAAATAATTCTTACTGAAAGCAGTGCAATCCTGCGTTACGAACATCATAAATAGGAAAAATTGACTACTCTTAACAAGTCGAATCTTCTGTAAAATCGGTTTTTTATTGATTTTGTAGGCAATTTTTCCTATAATTCAAAGAAAAGGATATTCTCTCGATAAAGGCAAACCCATCAAAAGGTGGGGACGCAAAGCTACAGGGACTAACGGAATTTTTTTCCTATGTCAGCCAGCTACCGATAGCACAATCAACCTATATTTTTCAGTGGCTACTCGGGTGTGAGGGAGCCATTTTTTATTGGTTTTTTATAATTTTCCAAAAAAATAAAAAGCTGAAAAGGTATAAGGTGATAAGCAATTATGAATATACTTAAAAAATCGTTCGGTAAAATTCCAAAAGAAACTCGTACCGATGAAATTTTCTTACCACCAAGTGAAGCCATTTTGGAAAATATGATGAATGGTTTTTTTAAATTGGACAGGAATTGGAACATTCTTTATGTCAATAAACAATTGGAATATAATATTGGGAAAACTCGCCACGAAATTATTGGAAAAAGTGTTTGGAAAGTGTTTCCGGCAATTCTAGATACGAAATTTGAATTTTTTTATAGAAAAGCAATGGTGGAGCGTAGGGAGTTTTTCTTTGAAGAATATTTTGAGCCTACGCAGGAATGGTTAGAGGTTCGGGTATCTCCTTACCAAGATGGAATCATTGGTTATGTGACGAATATTACAAACCAGAAAAAGAATGAACAACTACTGGAGCATGTCACTTTACATGATGCCTTAACCAATCTTCCTAATCGAAGTTATTTTGAAAAGAGGATTTCACAATTATGGGAGCATTCTATAGCAAATCAAAAAGAGTTTTCATTAATCTATTTTGATGTGGATCGATTCAAAAATATAAACGACACATTCGGACACAGCCTCGGGGACCAACTAATCAAAGAAATCTCGCAACGAATAGTAAATGTTGTTGACGATAAAGGATTTGTTGCGCGGATGGGTGGCGACCAATTTGCGGTTCTAATGGATGATCGTTTAGATAAAAATGCTGTCCAAACGCTGGCGAGAAGCATTATCCAAAGTATGGAGAATGACCCTTTTTGCATTAATCAACATGAATTTTTTGTAACTACGAGTATAGGTATCAGCTTTTATCCACAACATGGGCAAGATGTGGAAACCATTATAAAAAATGCCGATATTGCCCTCTATAGTTCAAAAGCAAGAGGGATAAATAATTATACGGTATTTAATCCGATCATGGACATTTACTCATATAAACGATTTTCCCTTGAGCGAGAACTACGAGTCGCTATTAATGAAAAGATGCTAGAAGTGCATTACCAACCGCGAGTAGAACCCCATTCGGGTCGAATTGTGAGTGCGGAGGCATTGGTGCGTTGGAAGCATCCCGAGTGGGGGATGCTGTTACCTGGTGAATTTATATCGATTGCAGAGGAAACTGGATTAATTGAGCCATTAACAAAATATGTGTTACGAACGGTGTGTAAGCAAATTCAATTTTTTGAAGCAGAAGGAGTTCCTTTCGTGCCGGTATCCGTAAATATTCCTGCCCGGCAATTTTTTTCAGAGGAATTTACAAATGATGTCATCGAGCTACTAAAGGAAACGAAAGCAAAAGCAGAGTGGTTAGAATTTGAAATCACGGAAAGCTCCTTATTGGAAAATCAAGCAATCGTAGAATCTGCTATTAAAAAGTTAAAAAGTCTTGGAATCAAAATTGCCATCGATGATTTTGGAATCGAATATTCTTCACTTGCCTATTTAACCAAATTTCAAGTTGATATTATCAAAATTGATCGGTACTTTATCCGCAATATCATTAACAGCCCATCCAATGTAACGGTAACAAAAGCCATCATTCATTTAGCCCATGAATTAGGTTTAAAAACTGTAGCAGAAGGAGTAGAAACAACGGAGCAGCTAAACTTCTTAAAACAGCAGGAATGTGATGAAATTCAAGGCTATATTTATAGTAAGCCGGTACCAGCTACAGAGTTTCTTTCCTTACTTAATAAAAAAATATTGCTTCCAAATGGGGGCAAAAAGGAAGTACCAGTAGAAAATCGCCGGAAGTATTTTCGAGTGGATTTCTTTTTCCCTTTAAGTGCACAAATGACAATTGTGAAAATCAAAAATAAAGACATGAACTTGGGTAATACGGAGGTGCTAGTAGAAGATATCGGTATTGGTGGACTACGTTTTCTAACCCATCTATCCTTTGCTGTGACCCATGAAGTCATTCTCGAATTTGAGACAATAATTCTCGGAAAAAAAGTAATCGAATGCGGGTATATCGCGTGGAAGCAGGAAATCGAAGAAAATCTCTTCCGATACGGTATCGAATTCACTTCTATTGAAAGTGAACGAAATCATTTAGTGCCACTTTTAAATCGCCTGGCGTTAAATATGAAAAAAAATCCGCTCGTACCAGATAGCCAATTAGTAAAAACGGATCGATTTGCATACATTAAAAGATTGAATTAATAGAGGGTAAACGGGTAATGGGTGGCCATTACCCGGAGCTATTTTGATAGGCGACCATTTTTAATAGGAAATATCGAATGAATATACCAATAATTAAATAATAGATAAACGAATTCAGCAAATGCCATTTATCATAAGCCACAAGGTCGGTCCAAAGGCAAAATGGTTCACCGACAAACGCATATAATAGCGCCATCACCAATAATAAAAGGGAAAAAGCTTTCCACGTTTTCGTGTATTGGTAAATAAACATATAGGCAACCGGAACCATCGAAAAATCAAATGGAAACCCTTTTGGTAATACAGGTAATAGCACGGTTGGATATTCCCAAAAGTTAAAGCGGAGGCCGATAATATCCAGTATCGTCGTAATAAACAAAACCAATATCCCAAAAAGAAATGCCTCTACATACGCCTCACGTTTTGCCAAACGCCACCAGAGCACCCAAGGAAGCACGAAGAAACAAAGTAAAATCCACCACTCCCAAGTAAAGACCTCATTTTTTATCCAATCATCTAGCTCTATTTTATATAACTTATCCTCTAATACTCGAATATGCTCTAGCATTTCTTCCTTCGCGCCGATTGCAACCACCAACTTGTAATTAAATATTATTTGGAACGTGAAAGTGCTAACCATATTTTATGTAGTTTTTTCCATTTTTATTAAAAAAATAGATTTTTTTGCATAAATGGTGGTGGTTTGTAAATAGACCGCGAATTTGCTAGAAAACAGGCAAAATAATGCTGGATGTCGAAATTATGTTTATAATGAGTAATAGGAATATTCTTGAATTTGGAGGAAACGTAATGAACGACAAACCATTCGTTATAGCCATTTCTGCCTTTTCTGGAGGAGGTAAGACCACGATTGTAAAACAATTACAGGCTACACTTCCAAATGCAGCAGCATTGTTCTTTGATGACTATGATTTTGAAAACGCTCCCGAAGATATCATTGATTGGGTAAAGGAGGGGGCGGATTATAATGAATGGAACTTGGACCCGTTCGTAAATGATCTGCATGCCTTACGGAACGATTGCGCCTACATCCTACTTGACTACCCGTTTGCCTACCAAAACGACCAAATGCGTCCGTTCATTGATTTTGCTATTTTCATAGACACTCCATTAGATGTAGCACTTAGTAGACGAATTTTGCGAGATTATCAGGAAACAGACTCGGTAGAGAAGATCCAAAAGGATATCCAATTTTATTTAACAGCCGGAAGAATTGGCTATTTAGAAATGGAACAAACGATCAAACGAGACTCGGATGCTGTCATTGATGGCACACAAGCACCGGAATGTATTGTTAAGCAAATTATCGCGAAAATCGGAGGGAGCCAATGAATGTAACGCTTGCCCCCATTCCATACGAAGATAAATCAATACTTTTTCAATTAATACAACTTTACCGTTATGACAGCAGTGAATTTGATGGACATGCTTTAACGGCACACGGCCTTTATTCTTATAAATACCTTGACCACCAATGGACGGAAAGCTATCGTCGCCCGCTTTTAGTCAAGGTGGATGGGGAGATTGCAGGTTTTGCTTTGCTGATCCTTGATGTGCCAAAACAATATACGAAGCGGAGTACAGCGGAGCAGACAAATGTAGTGAGCGATTTCTTTATTATGCGGAAGTTCCGTGGGAGGGGAGTCGGCAAAAAGGTTGCTTTCCAGCTGTTTGAGCAATTTCAGGGGATATGGGAAATAAAACAAACAGAGGGAAATGTGGCCGCACAAATATTTTGGGAAAAAGTCATTTCACAGTATCCAAATGGGGAAATAGTCGAAGAAAAGCTGCTGAATAATGATCATTGGAAGGGGAAAGTTGTTGTGTTTTCCTGCTAGATGAAGGTACACAACAATAGTGATGAGCGATGAAGTTGAAAAATGTAAGCATTACGAAACAGATGCAGCACGATAATGTTGCCGGATTAAGCATTGCGTTACTTGAACGCGGACAAATTAGTGATCTGGCAAGCTATGGCGTGCTGGAAGCAGGGACAGAACAGAATGTTACGAATGATTCTATTTTCCATGCATGCTCTATGAGTAAATGGGTAACGGCTTATGCGGTGATGCTTCTTTGTGAGCAAGGTGTTCTCCATTTAGATGAGGATGTAAATAAAAGACTAGTTAACTGGAAAGTACGCGAAAATGATTTTACGAAAAACAAAAAAGTAACATTGCGGGCTTTATTAAGTCACCAGGCAGGTATCATAGACCCGGATGGTGCATTTGGTGTGCTTGAAACGAAAGAAATTCCGACAATGGTGGAACTGCTAGAAGGAAGAACCGACTATTGCCCAGAGGCGATTGAAATAAAATATGAACCAACTAGTGAATTTCAATACGCTGATGCGGGTTTCTGTATCATCGAGCAATTAATAGAAGATGTTACTGGAAAACATTTTGAAGAAGTAATGCAAGAACTCGTATTTGAGCCACTGAAAATGAAAAATAGTACGTATCAACTGTTGAGTGATCGAACGTTTTCCTGTGGGCATAATTCAGACGGGAAGGTGGTAGAAGGAAAATATCCAACCTATCCATATCCAGCAGCCTGCGGACTTTGGACAACCCCGAATGATCTAGCGAGATTATTAAGTGAACTCATATTCGCCTTAAAAGGAGAAAGTAAAACTGGGTTATCCAAAATAAACGCAAAGGAAATGATTACTGCACAGGGGAAACCATGGACAGGACTCGGAATATTTCTAGACGGAACCGGACAAAATCTTGAAATATCCTCACTCGGCTGGGGCATCGGTTTTCAATGCATGCTCATAGCCTATCCATATTTAGAATCCGGCGCAATAATCATGACGAATACAGATGTTGGAAAACATCAATTAGAAGGGGTTATTGGAGAGATTTATCGAGCAATTGATTTTTTAGGGTAGAAAGAGGGCGGTGGTTTCTGGAAACGATACCTGAAAATGTATGGAGATTCCCGAAAAACAGGGGGAGTTCCCGAAATATGCGGGATATTCCCGAAAAAAATTGTGGAGTTCCCGAAATATGCGGGGATATTCCCGAAAAAACAGGTGAAGTTCCCGAAAATTGTGGAGAAGTTCCCGAAAAATTAGGTGAAGTTCCCGAAATTTGTGGAAAAGTCCCCGAAAAAACAGGTGGAGTTCCCGAAAATTGTGGAGAAGTTCCCGAAAAAACAGGTAGAGTTCCCGAAATATGCGGGGATATTCCCGAAAAAACAGGTAGAGTTCCCGAAATTTGTGGAGAAGTTCCCGAAAAAACAGATGGAGTTCCCGAAATATGCGGGGATATTCCCGAAAAAACAGGTGGAGTTCCCGAAATTTGTGGAAAAGTTCCCGAAAAAACAGGTAGAGTTCCCGAAATATGCGGGGATATTCCCGAAAACCCAACACCAGTTCCCGCCACCCGCGCACGATTCCAGAAAACCACCACCACTTCCCAAAAAACCATTGTCCCCGCCACACATCTATGCTAATCTATAAAACAATAAAAAAATATAATATTTTCAAAACACAAGGAAGAGAAGAGTAAATAAAACAGAATCTTTCGTAGAGAGCTCCGGTTGGTAGGAAGGGGTAAGGTTGTTTTATTGAAGCAAGGCTCTGAGTACCGTATCGGAACCGGGTGGGGATGGTATGGCGGGTGCTCCCGTTATGGAGTGAAGGTATGGATATACCTAGTAAGGTTAATATGGTGACATATTAATGAACAGGGGTGGCACCGCGGTAAATCTCGTCCCCAAGATTAGTTCTTGGAGATGGGGTTTTTTTGTTGGGAAAAAGGATTGGAGGAACAACAATGGTGTGGAAAAAGAGGCTTGCGTTATGGAAATATCCGTTAACATTACTACTTGGGATTGGTGTTTCGAATTTGGGGGAGTGGATTTATTTTCTCTCATTGAATTTATTAGTTTTCCATATGACGGACTCTCCGTTAGCGGTATCTGGGCTGTACATTATTGGGCCGATTGCAACGCTTTGTACGAATTTTTGGTCGGGTAGCTTAATTGATCGCATAAATAAGCGGAAGCTGCTTGTGTTTTTAGATATATTCCGAGCGCTTGTAATTGCGATGCTGCCGTTTATGTCGTCGATTGTTTTTATTTATTTTTTTGTATTTATTATAAATATGGCAAATTCGATTTTTGCGCCGACCTCGATGGTGTATATTACGAAATTAATTCCGATTGAGCATCGGAAGCGATTTAATTCCTTTCATAGCTTAATCACTTCTGGTGCGTTTTTGCTAGGGCCAGCAGTGGCAGGACTACTATTTTTAGTGAATACGCCCATTTTCGCGATTTACATCAATGCAATTGCGTTATTTTTTTCCGGAATGATTATGTTGTTAATGCCTGATTTAGAAAAGGATAGCGTATTATCTGTCGAGAGGGACACATCCTCCATTGCCCTTTTAAAAAGGGATTGGAAGGTAGTCACCACCTTTAGCGTGCGGAATAAGTATGTGGCAGGAATTTATTTACTCTTTAACATAGTGATGGTCATTATGGCGAGTGCGGTCGATTCGTTGGAGGCAGTATTTGCAAAAGAGGTTTTATTACTTACTGACAGTGCATATGGCTTTTTAGTTACTCTTGCTGGAGCGGGAGTGCTGATTGGAGCGCTTGTTAATACCGTGGTTGTAAAAAATATGAAAACTTCTAGCTTAATAGGATTTGGTACACTGTTTGTCGCTGGCGGATATATTATTTATGCGTTCTCGAGCTCGTTCACAGGTGCAGCGATTGGTTTTATCGTTCTCGCCTTTTTCATGGCCTTCGCCAACTCTGGGTATTTAACATTTTATCAAAATAATATACCGGTGGAAATAATGGGGCGAGTGGGAAGTGTGTACGGGATTATCAAGGCGATATTGCTGATCGTCGCAATAAGTGTCATTGGTGTTGCCGCACAGTTTTCCTCTATCCAATTAGTTGTCATTATTGGTGTGATGGTGATGCTCGTATTTTCCATCTTGCTAGCGGTTTTATGTATACTCCCGTCCAGAAAAGCCTTTTATATAACGGAAAATATCCAGAAGGAACAATAAAGTGCCAAATATCACCATTGAAATAATGCTCGAATTGTGTAATAGTAAAAATAATTATATAGGAAAAAAGTTTTCTAGGGTTCCGCAACAATCCGTTGGTCTGGTCCGAGAGAAAACGCACAGTATTGCTGTGACACGGAGGGATAAAAGCCTGGGAGAAACTGATAACAGTTTTCTCTTAGGCTTTTTTTGATGAGGAGGAGTTAGGTTTATGAACATTCATTGGATGAAGGTGTTTATTTCTGCGATATTTGAAGTGCTTTGGGTCATTGGCTTAAAGCATGCGGATAATTTTTGGACTTGGACTGGTACATTTGTAGCCATTGCCGTCAGCTTTTATGGCTTACTTATGGCAGGGCGGAAATTACCGGTTGGAACGGTGTACGCGGTATTTGTTGGATTAGGGACGGCAGGTACGGTTATTGCCGAAATCATATTTTTTGGAGAACCGTTCAAAGTGAGTAAAATCCTCTTGATTTTGCTTTTATTAGTAGGAGTCATTGGGTTGAAATTAGTGACAGAGGATGACGAAAAGGAAAGGGGGGCTTCCTGATGGAATGGATTGCGTTAATTTTCGCTGGGCTATTTGAAATGTTTGGTGTAGCGATGATGAATCAGCTAAACATCGAGCGTAATTGGCAGTCGTTTGTTTTATTAGTGATAGGTTTTGCAGGCAGCTTCCTGTTATTATCATTTGCATTAAAAACACTCCCAATGGGAACGGCATATGCGATATGGACGGGAATTGGTGCCTCTGGTGGAGCCATTTTAGGGATGCTTTTTTACGGAGAGTCGAAGGATTGGAAGCGGGTTTTCTTTATTGCAATGGTGTTAAGTGCAGCGGTAGGTTTGAAGCTTGTTTCTTGATAAAATTAGCTAACGCACGGGTCAAAAATTATAATGCATAATAATCTATAGTTAGAGGATGTGAACAGATGAGAAAAGTAGAAGTTACCCAATATAACAATGATTGGCCAGCCAAATTTCAACAAGAAGCAGATAAAATAGGTGCGATTTTTGGCACGGAAATTATAGATATTTACCATATTGGAAGCACTTCGGTTCCAGGTTTATCTGCGAAACCAATTATCGATAGTATGGTTGTCGTAAAAAATCTCCACCATGTCGATAACTTCAATAACGAAATGATGGCAATCGGTTATGAACCAAAGGGAGAAAACGGAATTCCGCGACGTCGTTATTTCCAAAAAGGCGGCGATAACCGCACGCACCATGTTCACATCTATGCACAAGGCGATCCAAATATCGACCGTCATCTTGCCTTCCGCGACTACTTGCGGACACATCCCGATGCACTCAAGCAATATGGGCAACTTAAAGAAGCATTAGCAAACCAATTCCCGACCGATATTGCAGCGTATATCGCAGGGAAGGAACAGTTAGTGCTAGCGATTGAAAAAAAGGCGGTTGCCTGGTACCAAAGAAAATAAGTACATTTCGATTTTGACAGGACGATAACAAATATTAAAAATCGATAAAAGGTAAAAATTACCACCCCTGAATAGAGGAATTCGTTTTATAATGGTTGTTATGATTTAAACATTACTCGTATCGCGGGGGATTTAACATGCTTCAAAGTAGAAGAGGAAAAAAAGTAAGAGAAGAAATTCAGAAGCAAATTGTAGCCAATCCAAAATCCATCCAATTACTAAAAAATGCTTATGATCAAACAGGGAAGCTTCACCACCCACTTTTCACAAGCTTCAAGGAAAAGGTGTTAGCGGAATTAAAGGCGAAAAATGAGTTTCATGATATAAAAGAACAAGATATCGAAAGTTATATAGAATATGAAGTAAAGGATTACGTACGAAATCAAAATAACTTTATCAATAGCATCGACGAACAATCGAGCAGTGATGCGATAACGGCTCAACCTAGAGGAACCGATCATTCTGGCAACAAGCACCCATCACGTAACGCGGAATCCGCTAAGGCTGGCAGTGAAGATGAGGCGGCTGGCACGAATGCTAGAGCGGTCGGTTTATCGAGAAGCGCACGGGCAACCACTAAATTGCGCAAAAGCCATGATAAAGCAAGTAAGGATTCTTCCGACAATGGAAACAAGTCATCCTCCCGAAAGTCGGGGAAAAAGGGAGCATTACGGAAAGCGAAAATGCCTACCCCAATGAAAGGAAAAGGCATAAAAACCTATATGAAGCGCTATCCAGCAGTGATCCTTCTCCTTTTGGCGATACTATTCGTGCAAATAATCACATACGTAAAGGGCGCAGGTGCAAATGATCCGGAAACCGCATTGCAATTTGGCGCATTCCAAGCAGCCAACACCGCACCAGCTGAGTGGTATCGCTTCGCTACGTATCTTTTCGTACAAATGGGTGGTACCTTGACACTGTTGGTTAACCTAGTAGCAATCGGCATTTTAGCGCCAGGACTAGAACGAATGTATGGGGCAAAAAAATTCACCACATTGTTCTTCCTCACTGGAATCATTAGTGGAATTGCTGTATCGCTTACGTCCGTAGCAGGCATTTGGGGTGGTGCGGCTGGAAGTATTTGCGGCTTCATTGGTCTATATGCAGGGTTAGCGTTGAAACGGAAGAAAGAAATTCGCGTCAAAAGAAAAATGCTTATTTTCATTGGCAGTATCGCTTTCCTATTCTTTCTTTTTGTTTCACCAAGCTTTCCATCCAACGCTTATTACTGGGGATTAGCCAGCGGCTTTGTTCTTTCCCTTTTTGTCCAACCACAGGAACAAAAACGACTAGCGAAAAAGAACTGGCCATTAGCAGCATTTCAAACCATATTGGTAGCTGTGATTATCCTTTTCGTATTAGCACTACCAAAATACATGCCGGACACAGTAAATCGCGCGAACGCTGAAAAGCTCTATATCCATCTGAAGGACGCGGTAGCAAAGGTAGCCAATAAAGAAAGCACCACTCAACAGGAAGAAGAAACACAAACAAAGCCCGAGCAACGTCCAGATAATATTAGTAACGAAAATACCGATAGTGAATACCCCGGTGCAAAAACGATTGATTATAAAGAATTACAAAAGAACCCGGAAAACTATATCGGAACAACCATCCATTTTCACGGAGAAATTTACAACATCCAAGAAATTGACGGTAAAACGATCCTATCCCTATCCACTAAACAAGACGGACAAAACTATCTCGGCGACGAGGCATTAGTACTATACTCCGGCACCACGCCATTACAAGAAGGCGACGATATAGATGTTTACGGAGAAATGCTAGGAAACTATGAATCCAACAAAGAAAAACTAAACGAATTCGTTAATAACAATAAATACAGTATTTACTTCGACCAACGCACATTCATCAACCAAGCACCTGTCTTACTGACGAAAAGGCTGGTGGATGCAAATGGGAATGTGTATGGGGAGTGATGAAAGGGTGCATTCTTGTGGGATGCACCTTTTTTGTGGTTTGATTGGAGGTGGCGGGAGGAAGTCCGGGAAAAAGAGGGAGATAGCAAGAAAAATATGTGGAAGTTCCTGAAAAAAGTATGGAGGTTCCGGAAATTCATGGGGAAGTTTCCAGAAAAAAAGGCGAGAAGTTCCCGAAAAACTATGGAGGTTCCCGAAATTCATGGAGAAGTTCCCGAAAAAATTAAGGAGATTCCCGAAATTCATGGGGAAGTTCCCGAAAAAACTATGGAGATTTCTGAAATTCATGAGGAAGTTCCCGAAAAAATTAAGGAGATTCCTGAAATTCATGAGGAAGTTCCAGAAAAAACGGGAGAGATTCCCGAAATTCTAGATGAAGTTCCCGAAAAAAACTATGCAGATTCCTGAAATTCATGAGGATGTTCCCGAAAAAACAATGGAGGTTCCCGAAATCCATGAGGAAGTTCCCGAAAAAACAATGGAGGTTCCCGAAATTCATGGGGAAGTTCCCGAAAAACAATGAATTTCCCCCAAAAAAATCCATAACTCCCATCAACCACCCTACAAAAATCCTGTATAGTTATTGATAGAAATAAATAAAAAGGAGCGCACCCATGCTAAACACCTTATCAACCATTGCCAACAACTTAAACAACAAACAAATTACCTGGGCACTTGGGGGATCCCTTCTGCTAAAATTTCATCAACTAGTAGAAGCTCCAAACGATATTGATATTTTAATAGAAGAAAATCACGCACATACGATAAACAAAATTCTCTCCACCTTAGGTACAACAAAGGAAGCAATCCATACCCCGCCATTTCGTACTAAGCAATTTTTGAAGTTCCAAATTCAAGCAACAAGCGTGGATGTGATGGGTGGATTTGCAATCGAGCATCAAGAGGGGATCTTCCAACTACCATTTACCGAAGCTTCTATTGTTGAACACCGAACAATAAACGGAATAGAAATTCCCCTAAGTGCATTAGAAGATTGGTGGATACTGTACAGCCTGATGCCAGGCAAGCAGGAAAAGGCGAATCTTTTAGAGAATCACTTACGGGAGAACGGAGTAAAGCACAAATCGATACTAGAAAAAGCGCTAAAGCAATCACTGCCAACAGAATTAAAGAACAAGGTATTAAGTTTGCTCCGTTAATTTCATTGCACCTCACTTCCTATATCAATACTAAAGGCTGCTAGAAAGGAATATATTTATTTTAGAAAGCATCAATCCAGTATTTTTTAAAACATGGAAGGGGTGTGTGGAATGAGTAAATATTCTATTACTGAATTTGTTAGACAAACGGAGCAAAAGGACAGAGGACAAGGCTTTTTTGAATTAGAAACCCCACGCTTACTTGAAGTGAATTTGAAGCTAAATGATTTCGTATGGGCGAAAACAGGCTCAATGATTTCCTATCTCGGAAAAATCAAATTTGAACGTGAAGGGATACTGGAGCATGGCATCGGAAAAACATTCAAGAAAGCATTAACCGGTGAGGGCATATCACTAATGAAGGCAAAAGGACGGGGGAAGCTGTATCTCGCCGACCAGGGAAAAAAAGTTACCATCCTCCATCTCCAAAATGAAGCAATTTTTGTGAACGGCAATGATCTTCTTGCATTCGAACCAAGCATAAAGTGGGATATTAAATTGATGAAACGTGTGGGAGGAATGCTGGCAGGAGGCATATTCAATGTCCGCTGTGAAGGTACCGGAATGATTGCCATTACAACGCATTACGAACCACTAACCTTAAAAGTCATACCAGGCTTCCCAATCATCACAGACCCAAATGCCACCGTCGCTTGGTCAGGAAACCTCCAACCAACACTTCAAACAGACATCTCTCTAAAAACCTTTATCGGCCGAGGAAGCGGAGAATCCATCCAAATGAAATTCGAAGGCGACGGATTTGTTGTCCTTCAGCCTTTTGAAGAAATAAGAGGGAAGCGGGAGCACAGTTGAAAATTGCTGTAAGATAGGCGTTTGGAAGTTTAGAAAAATGAGTAGGGTTCGCGATATTCGGAGAAAGTTCCTGAAAATAATGGGAGGAAGTTCCCGAAAAAACGGAAGAAGTTCCCGAAAAACTGGAGGAAGTTCCTAGAAAAATGAGAGGGAGTTCCCGAAAAAAGTGGAGAAGTTCTAGAAAAATGAGAGGGAGTTCCCGAAAAAAGTGGAGAAGTTCTAGAAAAATGAGAGGGAGTTCCCGAAAAAAGTGGAGAAGTTCCTAGAAAAATAAGAGGGAGTTCCCGAAAAAAATGAAGAAGTTCCCAAAAAACTGGAGGAGGTTCCCGAAAAAAGTGGAGAAGTCCCCGGAAAAAGTGGAGAAGTTCCAGAAAAAATAGAGAAAGTTCCAGAAAAAAGTAGAGAAGTTCCCGAAAAAAGTGGAGAAGTTCCCGAAAAAACGGAAGAAGTTCCCGAAAAACTGGAGGAAGTTCCTAGAAAAATGAGAGGGAGTTCCGGAAAAAAGTGGAGAAGTTCCAGAAAAACGGGAGGAAGTTCCCGAAAAAAGTGGAGAAGTTCCACAAAAAATGGAAGGGAGTTCCCGAAAAAGCGGAGGAAGTTCCCGAAAAAATCAAGAAGTTCCAGAAATATCAGCAATAGTTCCCGAAACCTGACACGATATGAAACGATAAAAAATACACAACAATAACTCTTTTGGAAAAAGGGGGAAAAAGAAGTGATTCGTTTTGCAAACATCCGTGATTCAGAAGAAATTACTAGATTATGCTTCCAACTAGGTTACCCGTCCTCAGAAGCGGAAATAACTGCTCGTATGGAACGTATTGTAAATAGCAAGGACGAGGCGATTTTTGTTTTTGAAATAAAGGATAACAAACTCGCTGGTTGGGTTCATATTTTTGGTAAATGTTTAATCGAACTTGAATATGCGGAAATTGGTGGTTTAGTAGTGGATAGCACTGTTCGTAGACAACGTATTGGTTCACAATTAATGAAGCAATGTGAGAGATGGGCGAAGGAGAATGGCTATCAAGAAATTAGATTACGTTCTGGTGGGCAGAGAAAAGAAGCGCATGAATTTTATAAAAGCATTGGGTACGATAACATCAATTGGCAACAGGTTTTTTCTTTAAAGTTGTAGAAGTGAAATGATGAGGAAAAATAGGGGCGATATGCTATCCGATTTACTACCGCACAAACCGCCCCAACAGCGGCACTCTTCCCAAATCCTCGCGCCGCACCACACGCAACAAATAAAGTAGCCCAAAATAGATCAATCCGCCAACAAAAATCCCGCCAACTGCATATACCAGCGCGAATCCACGCGACCATGCTGCAACATCTATAAACAATGTGGGCACCCCGATTACAATCCCCATAACAACAGCCGCCATCACCATCTTCAGCAATTCCACACTGGCGAGAGTAAATTTTATTTTTCGATATATCGCCCAGCAATTTACTCCAAATAACACGACATATACAAGCAATGTCGCCAACGCCGCACCTTCTAGACCAAACGCAGCAATCAATAAAATATTTAGCACGATCTTCAGTACAACTCCGCCAACGATAATCATTGCGCCGAACTTCGCAAGGTCCATTCCTTGCAATACACCAGTCCCTAGCAAGGTTAAGGAAGTAAATACGGAGCTAAATCCAATCACAGCAAGTACAACGCTACCTTCTAAGTTTGTGAACAATCCGAGATTCAGCGGCAATGTCAGGGAAAATAACCCAATTGCGGCTGGCCAACCAATCAGATGGGTCATCCGAAAGGTCCGCTCAATTACCCGCCGTGTGCCAGCGAAATCTTGCTCTGCTAAACGCTTCGTCATGAGCGGTATCAATGGCAGAACAATGGACGAGGCAAAAACGGTAGCGATTTGCACTAATGCCAAGCCGCGACCATAAATTCCGTACAAATACATGACCTCACCAGTACGAACTCCAGCCTCACGTAATCCAAGCGGCACCGTAAACGAATCAACAAAATTCAACAGTGCCATCGTAATCGATCCAACTGCGATTGGTAAGGAAACTACTAATATTCGTTTTCCCCATTTCCAAAAATCAGCAGCACGATATCCACTAGACGCTACCCGAAATCCGGAGCGGTAATATGTTACTTTTAAAAAAATAAGCGATATAAGTGCCCCGACAACGGAACCGATCATAATCCCACCAGCTACCACTTCCGTACCCGCGCCAATCGCTACTAAATAATACGCTGCAACCAAAATTAATCCAACGCGAACAAATTGTTCAATTACCTGTGAAATCCCAGTTGGTCCCATATCCTCAAATCCTTGGAAAAACCCGCGATAAACTGCCATATACGGTGCAATCAGTAATGTTGCGGCAACGACAATTAACGCTAGTCGAGTTTCCGCACCACCAAGTGCCTCCGCAATCCAAGGCGACAATCCAAAAATGAGCAAAAAGCTGACCACTCCAAACAGCACCGCCAAAATGCTAGCTGTACGATAAATTATATGCACCTGGGCGCTGTCCCCAGTTGCGCGGGCTTCTGCAATAAGCTTGGAAATCGCTACAGGAATTCCAGCAACTGATAAAATGAGTGCGACCATATAAACCGGGTACACGAGACTGAAAATCCCGAGCACTTCGTCACCCGCAATATTTTGCAGCGGTATGCGAAAAATGCTTCCCAATATTTTGGAAAGCAATGTCGCAATTGTTAAAATCAAAGTGTTTTTCACGAAAGGGGATGAACTCATGAGGATGCTCCCTTAACCTTTTGTGCAATTATTTTTCCAGCAAACTGTGGCAACACAAGCATTCGCCGCCAACGACTCGGTTGCTTAATTAACCGATGCAGCCACTCCAGCCCTAATTTTTGCCAAGCCAGAGGCGCCCGCACCGCCGTTCCCGCAATAATATCGAATGTTCCACCAATACCGATAAACACACCATGGTCAAACTTCGATAAGTTCTCCACAATCCATTTCTCCTGCTTCGGAAACCCAAGCGCAACTAACACAAGATCCGGCTTCAACTCCGCAATCGTCTCGGCAATATGGTTCTTCTCCCAGTTAAAATAACCATCATGGGACCCAACAATCTCCACTCCCGGATAATCCCGAGCAATATTCGCTACCGTTTTCTCAAGCGTCTCTTTTTTCGCCCCGAGTAAATAGAGCTTGTAATGCTTCTCATTGGCAATCTTCAACAGCTCCATCGTCGTATCAAAGCCCGTCACCCGACCAGGTAAAGGATTACCTAAAATTTGCGCAGCCTTCACGACACCAATACCATCGGCAATAATGTAATTCGCCTGCAAAATATCCTGCATAAACGCCGCATCCTCATTCGCCTTCATCACAATCTCCGGATTCGCCGTCACGACATACGTCTTCTCCTGTTGATCAATTCGGTCCACCAATAAATTCACGAAAGACGCCTGATCTGTATGTAAAAAAGGAACTCCCATAATTGTCACATATTTCATCTGTATCTGAACTCCTTGTAAAAATATGTATATGTCCACATAAATTATACCAACAATTCCTGTTACTGTTCGTTTAAAATTAGATTAAAATTGGATGAACAGGGGATGGGTTGCTGGGAAGCGCGCACACTTTCGAGAAAAAGGTAAGTACATTCCCGAAAACTGTGCGCATTTACGAGAAAGAAACAGGTAAGTTCCCGAAATAAAAGGTCCAGTTCCCGAAAAGTGCGCTCACTTTCGAGAAAAAACCAAGTAAGTTCCCGAAAAAAATAGCAAAGTTCCCGAAAATCAGCACGAGATTCCCGAAAACCGCGTTCACATTCAAGAAAAAAGCTAGTACATTCCCGAAAACTGCGCGCATTTACGAGAAAAAAACAGGTAAGTTCCCGAGATAAAAGGTCCAGTTCCCGAAAAATACGCTCACTTTCGAGAAAAAAGCTAGTACATTCCCGAAAAGAGTGGCCAAGTTCCTGAAAACCACGCTCACTTTCGAGAAAAAAGCAGATATATTCCCGAAAAGTGTGACCAAGTTCCCGAAAACCGCGCTCACTTTCGAGAAAAAACCAAGTAAATTCCCGAAAACCACGCGCACTTTCGAGAAAAAACCAAGTAAGTTCCCGAAAACCGCGCGCATTTACGAGAAAAAAACAGGTAAGTTCCCGAAAACCCCGCCCACTTTCAAGAAAAAACCAAGCAAGTTCCCGAAAACCTCCACGCCAACATTCTCAAAAAAAATCCCCCGCGCCCACAATAAAAACCAATTCCCGCGTTTACCACCACAAAAATCGTGGTATATTACTATAAATCACAGCATCAATCCATCCGATAAAACATAAAAGCGGATCGTCTCCAAAAACTCTCTCTTTCCATTCTATCCTTTAACATAAAAAATAAATCTCCTTCCCGGCAGAAAAACGAGGAAAGGAGATTTATTTTGGATTATGAATCGGAGTCGGTTGTTCCGTTTGTGTCGTTGTAACCAGTGGTGTCCGTCGTTCCGTCTGTGTTGCTAGTATCGGAGTCGGTTAAATTGCTGCTGCCAGTTGAATTTAATTCAAGATGCTCTTGTAAAATTTCCTTTGTTTCATCCAATGCCAGTTGATCCAATTGGTAATAGTAGGCGCCATTTGGCCATGAGTCCGAACCGGCCAAGGTCATGGATTCAATAGATAAAGTTCCTTTTAATCCGTAAGAAATCAATCCGCGCATTTCGGCGAATGTTAAATCGGTTGTCATATTTTCACCGACAGCTTCAATCACGTCATCATATTTAAATAGAGAGCCAGCAGATGCGGCTTTTTTAATAACCGCTTTAATGACCTCTTGTTGACGTTTTCCGCGTTCAATGTCATTATCAATCTTCCGCGTACGGGCAAATGCTAGTGCTTCTTCACCATCTAATTCCTGTACGCCAGGTAGTAAATGAATCGCTTTCGGTTCATCCTTCGAATTTTGTTCATAAAATTCAAAAGGAACATCAATCGTCACGCCATCGAGCGCGTCTACTACATCGATAAACGCTTCAAAGTTTAATTTCACATAATAATCGACCGGCACGTCAAGTAAATTTTCTACCGTTTCGATTGTTGCCTTTGGACCACCGTAAGCATGTGCAGCATTAATTCTTGTTTCATATCCTACCTCTGGGATGTATACGTAGGAGTCGCGTGGGATACTTAAAAGCTTCACGCTGTTTGTATGTTTATTGAGTGTTGCGAGAATTAAGGTGTCTGATCGAGGGTTTCCATCATTCGCGCGCTTTTCACTTGTGTCTACACCGATGATGAGAATGGAGATATTATCTTCTGTAGGATCGACTACTTCTTCACGTAATTCAGACTTCTCACGACCAGTATCTTCATAGGATTTTGAAACGGCATTCTCCGCTTTTAAATATAAATTAACCGCATACCCAACAACCGCCAAAATGATGATAAGAAAGGGGAGCGTTATAAAGAAAATCCTTTTCTTACTACGTTTTTTCTTCTGTTTTTTTCTAATCTCTCGAGATTGTGACTCATGTGCCATTAGTTTTCTCCTTATAAAAAAATAACTTAAAAAATGGGTCCTATTGCTTAGAACAGTATACCTATAGAAAATCATACCAAAAAACATTACATGACGAAAGATAAAATATAGTCAACAAATGGAATTTAAAGAAAATTTTTAAGCTTTTTGAAGAAAAATTTACCTGATACTACTTTAAAATAAAAATTTCGTAATATACGACGTAATTCACGAAAAAAAGGTTACAGCATGCGAACAATGCTCCCCAATCTCTAATTCCAAACAGCCCCACAATACCGACCCTACGAAATCTTTACACAACCTTAACCCATCTTTACAAACTTCACCCACCAGCTTCAAAAAAGAATAATACACTTAGATTGCGTAAAAACACAGCAGATTATCAATCGCAATTTTCGACATATGTAGACAAATTCCATCAATCGATTGGATTCAACAAAGCTCGCAGAAATGAAAAAAATGGACGGCTACAGCAACTAACAAAATTCGAGAAAACGGAAGAAATTTGACGCCAACGCAAGCGACAGTATTCGGCGAAAACATCCAAACACCACCACGCTGTGTATTACCAACCAATAAACTCTGGAGGTATTTTATGGGAGAATGGGTTAATGGAATGATTATCGGAATTCAATGGTTACTATTGTTTTTCTGGGCATACTGGCTACTTATTAGCTTATTTGGCTTTGGACGAGCAAAGCCATTGCCAATGCAAAAACCGAAAAAGCGATTCCTCCTTTTAGTTCCAGCACATAATGAAGAAAAGGTTATTGGAAACTTAGTCGAAAATCTACAAAACCTAGACTATCCGAAGCATCTATATGACGTTGTTGTCATCGCAGATAACTGTACCGACCGCACCGCGGAAATTAGTCGAAAGCTTGGCGCACAAGTTATTGAACATACATCACTACCAGGTGAGTTAAAAGGAAAGCCGTATGGCATTAAGTACGCAATTGATGAAATTGGAGATAATTTAACGAAAAAATATGACGGAGTGGCATTCTTTGACGCAGACAATCTCGTTTCCTTAAACTATTTAAAAGAAATGAATAACCACCTGCAACGTGGTGACCGTCTTATCCAATGTTATTTAGATTCAAAAAATCCGAATGATAACTGGGTGACACTGTCCTATGCAACCACCTATTACTACATGAACCGTTCCTGGCAATTAGCGAAATCGCGCCTTGGACTTGGCAATGCAATCGGGGGCACTGGATTTTGTGTCGAAACAAAACTAATGGAGGAAGTAGGCTGGACCGCACGTTCCTTAACCGAAGACCTTGAATTTACGATGCAATGCTTACTTCGCGGGGTACCGGCAAAATGGAGTCATTATTCGGTCGTTTATGATGAAAAACCAGAAAGCTTTTGGGCTTCTTGTGTACAACGACTTCGGTGGGCACGTGGCCATTGGGATGTGTGCTTTAAATACGCACATCGACTACTATGGCGCACCATCAAGAAGTTGGATATTCTTGCATTCGATGGCTTTATGTACTTAATCAACCCAGGGAAAATTGTCCTAAATACACTAACCGCAGGCATTCTCTTTATGACAACTGTTTCAGTAGACGGCTGGTTTAACCCAGTTTTCCCATGGTGGCTATGGCTTGCGATGCTGCTTTTCCAGTTTTCCTATATTGGCTATTCGATTATGACCGATGCAAAGCAAAAGGTTGGCAAAATCGGTGCATTCCTATCCTTAACCGTCTTTAACGTAACGTATATCCCACTATTTTTCTGGGCGCTAATTACAAAAGGCAACAAAACATGGAAACGTACGGATCATTCGAGAAATATCGCAATTGATGAAATGAATGTAACGAAAAAACGAAGTGCTGGTGCATAAACAGTCAACATAAAGGTACGAATCAAAAGGGCTTTTTCGATCGAATAAACAATTAGCCCTTCTTTCTTTCCCAAATTTTGTGTATTATCAAGGTAACAAACAACTATGACATTGCAGACTGATCAATGGACCAAATCGAGGTGTAAACATGACTGCAGAGAAAATTAAAGTAATGACAATATTCGGTACAAGACCGGAAGCAGTAAAAATGGCGCCACTTGTACTAGAGCTAAAAAAATACGAAGAAGAAATCGAAACAATCGTCACCGTGACGGCACAGCATCGAGAAATGCTTGACCAAGTATTAGACGTGTTCCACATCACACCAGACTATGACTTAAATGTCATGAAGGATCGCCAAACTTTATCGGGTATTGCGATTCGTGTGTTAGACGGGTTAGAAAAGGTGATGCAAGAGGTGAAGCCGGACCTTATTCTTGTCCACGGGGATACTTCGACAACATTTGTGGCAAGTCTTGCGGCGTATTACAATCAAATTGCTGTCGGGCATGTCGAAGCTGGTTTGCGGACATGGAATAAATATTCTCCATTCCCAGAGGAAATGAACCGCCAATTAACTGGTGTGCTTGCCGACCTGCACTTTGCACCAACGGAAAAATCAAAGCAAAATCTATTAGCAGAAAATAAAAATCCCGAAACTATTTTTGTCACTGGGAATACAGCAATTGATGCGCTAACGACAACCGTACGTGAGGAATACCATCATCCAGTATTAGAAACATTAGGGGACGACAAATTAATTATGGTAACCGCCCATCGCCGCGAAAACCTTGGCGAACCAATGAAACATATGTTCCGCGCGATTAAACGAATCGTTACCGAGCATGAGGATGTCCAAGTCGTCTATCCAGTACATTTAAATCCAGCGGTACGGGAAGTGGCTGCAGAGGTATTAGCGAATGACCCGCGCATTCATTTAATCGAGCCATTAGAACTTATCGATTTTCATAACTTCCTATCAAGAGCACATCTAATCTTAACGGATTCTGGCGGCATCCAAGAGGAAGCACCATCCTTAGGTGTTCCGGTGCTCGTGCTTCGTGATACTACAGAACGTCCAGAAGGAATTGAAGCCGGCACATTGAAGCTCGCAGGAACGGACGAAGAAACGATCTATACGATGGCAAAAGAGCTGTTAACAAATCAAGCAGAATATGAAAAAATGTCCCATGCTTCGAATCCGTACGGAGATGGCCAAGCCACCCGCCGTATCGTGCAGGCAATTCTTTATCATTTTGGAAAAAGAGAGCAGGCACCGGATACGTTTGAGGGATAAAATATAAGTACATAACAGAAAATAGAGGCTGGGACAAAAGTATTTTTATGTAAGAGAATCCAAACAAAGTTAAGTAGGTAAATTCGCTCCGGAAATATACTTCGTTTTCCGCGGGCATGGCCAAGCCGCCTCCTCCGCTACGCTTCGTGCGGGGTCTTCGGCTCATGCTTTTCCCGCAGGAGTCTACGTATATTTCCTCTGCTATCTCTTACATTTAAACATCAATTGCTATGTCCCAGCCTCTTCATATGGAAAAATATCGAAAAAAATCGAGGCACAACCGACCTCGATTGACAAAAACGATTATTCTTCACTACCACTCGTGAAATAATTTACGACAGCCTCTGCCCAAAGTGCATGACCTTTCTCATTCGGCAAGCTATCCTCACCTAAATATTCTACAATTTCATCTGTATCGGGGTCTGGCCAGCTTGTCCAGTGATCCAAATAAGGAATGCCTTCTGCCGCAGCAAATTCTTTCATTTGTGCAACTTCCACTGGATAATTTTTTGCTCCATGAATTGGGTTTGGTGGCAAAAGAATAACGCCAACAGATGGATTTTCGGAAACGAAGGTATCGATTATCGTTTGGATGTTTTCTTCAGAAGTTTCGATACCAACTAAGCCAGAATTATCTTCTAATGAAAACGATTCAAGTAAAACAATCGATGGTTGTTCGGCGGCAATGTCTGCTAAGCCATCTTCAAGAAATTGTGTCGATGTGCCATCAAATGTATGTATCGTTACTTGAACGAAATCCGGACCATATAATGCCTCTAGCTTGTCCTTCACTAATCCGCCCCAGCCAGCTTTTTCCGAGCCTAGCGACGGTGAACCGACAATCGCAATATCTACTTGTTCTTCCTGATCCCAAGCATCCTTGAAAAGGTTGGCGATATTTTCGGGAAGATCCTCTACGAAATTTCCTAGCTCGACTCGATTTATGCGACGATCAGCGGCTGTGTCCTCCTTTCCAGCTGCTACATTTGTTGTTTGCGCAGTTTCACCAGTCTCTTTAGCGGTCACATCTAATTTGTTGTTCCAATGGAGCACACCAATGATGATGACGGCGATTAAGAGAACAAAGGAGAAAAATGCTAAAATACGTTGAAACATGACGAACCTCCTATGTATCGTTCTTTCGAATTAGTAAAAACATATAAATAATATATTACTTTATAACTATATTAACAAAATTTTAAGAAAACTAATATTGAAAATTGAAAAAAATGGGATATAATGATAGATATTGTAATAATATTTCCTATTTATTTTACAAAAGATGACAAATAAATGATAGATTCATCTAGGAAAAAATCCTTATTTCTTCAACATATTCCAAATTATGTAAAAATACCTTGAATGTAAATACTTTCCTATGATAGAGTAATGGAGTTGAAGTAATTTATTTCATTATTTATTCATTCCAATAATGTAACGTAGGAATGGGACGGTATTTCGCACTTATTCATTCAAATTGGTAAGATTTACACCTTCAACAGAAGCAATCCTATGTTATAATTCAAATTGTTCGACAAGCAGAGGAAAATTTTCAACAAAATATATTTTTTGTTGCGAATTTTTTCACTAGCAAAATAATTAATACGTAATCTAGCAAAGAATGCAAACCACATAATAGAAAAGCAGAATACATTATATACGACAATTAGGGAGGCCCCCATGGAAGAGACAATTAGTTTAAAAGATTTATTTGCAACATTAAGGAAAAGACTGAGCTTAATCCTTATGATTACTTTCACAGCAGCTGCTGTTAGTGCAATTGTTAGCTATTTCTTCATCACCCCAACGTATCAAGTATCTTCGCAACTTCTAGTTAACCGATCTCAAGTAGAAGAAAATTTCAATACGAATGAAGTACAAACGAATATCGCCCTTATTAATACGTATAAAGAACTGATTACAAAATCGATCATTCTCGACACCGTTGCAGACGAATTGGATGGTAGTTATACTGCTACTGATTTAAGGGAAATGATCACGGTTCAAGGTGGAACAGATAATCAGATTTTAACTGTAACCGTAGAGGACACAGATCCAGATACAGCGGCAGCTATCGCAAATAAAGTAGCGACTGTATTTGAACGGGAAGTACCAAATATTATGAATATCGATAACGTGAAAATGATCGAACCAGCAGTAGTGTTAGATACTATTTCACCAGTGAATCCGAAGCCAATGCTTAATATTGCGATTGCATTAGTAGTCGGGTTAATGGCAGGTGTAGGTTTAGCGTTCTTATTAGAATACTTAGATAACACAATGAAAAATGAGCAAGATATTGAAAAAGAATTGGGTATTCCGGTATTAGGCGTTATTACTCGGTTTGATTTAAGTGAGCTAGAAGTAGCGGCAACAAGTAGTGGTCGAAAAGCTAGAGGGGAGAAATAAAGGCAATGGCGAAAACAAAAACGAATAAACATACACGTACTAAAAACAGATTAATTTCAAAATTAGCACCAAAATCCCCGATAACGGAACAATACAGAAATATTCGTACGAATATCCAATATTCCTCCGTTGATGCTGATTTACGATCGATTACCGTTACTTCGACTGCACCAGGGGAAGGGAAAACAACGACGATTAGTAATCTAGCAGTTGTTTTTGCCCAACAAGGGAAAAAAGTATTGTTAGTTGATGCTGATTTACGAAGACCACAAGTACATTTTGTTTACCAATTACCGAATACATTAGGGTTGACAAATGTATTAACGAAGCAAGTAGAGCTTGTTGATGCGATTCGTGAAACAGATATCCCAGAATTGTTTATTTTAACAAGTGGACCAATCCCGCCAAATCCAGCGGAGCTATTAGGATCAACTTCTATGGATCATTTCATCGCAGAAGCATATAAGCATTTTGATTTAATCCTATTTGATGCACCACCAATATTAGCAGTATCAGATGCACATGTGATGGCAAACCAAACCGATGGTTCGTTATTAGTAATTTCTAGTGGCACAACCGATCGGGAAGCTGCTGTTAAAGCAAAAGAAATACTCACAAATGCAAAGTCCAAATTATTAGGGGCCATTTTAAACAACAAGCCAGAAGATAAAAACTTGAATTACTATTATTACGGGAAAAGATAACGTATTGTATTCTTTCATTATTGTTTCATTTGCATGTTGTATAGTTGGCAGTATCGTTTTAAAAAATTCAGCTTTCGATACTGCCAACATAGACTAGTAAAATTTCTATTGGATCATACATAAAACGTAGGAGGGCAACCATTATGATTGATATTCATAGTCATATTCTCCCGGGGGTTGATGACGGGGCACAAACGATAGAACAAAGTATCGAAATGGCGAAGGCTGCTGTCAATGACGGAATCACGAAAATTGTTGCATCTCCACATCATCAAACATCAAAATACTATAACGAAAAATCAATAGTTGTTGAAAAGGTACAGGAGTTAAATGAAGTACTACAAGCAGAGGGTATTCCACTTGAGGTGCTGACTGGCCAGGAGGTGCGCTTATTTGGGGAATGGGTAATAGAGTATGAGAATAACCAAATTGCCACGGTAAATGAGAAAAACTATTGTTTAATTGAATTTCCTGCCAATCATGTCCCATCATATGCGGAGCGACTTTTCTATGATATTCAAATGAAAGGTATCACTCCAATCATCGTTCATCCAGAAAGAAACAGCCAAATTGTCGAGCAACCGGACAAGTTGTTCCAGCTAATCGACAAAGGTGCCATCTCGCAAGTTACAGCATCTAGTCTAACGGGAGACTTTGGAAAGAAAATCCAGAAGTTTTCGCTGCAATTATTTGAAGCCAATCTTGCTCATGTGATTGCAAGTGATGCCCATAATATTACCACTCGACGCTTTAAATTAGCAGATTCCTATGAAATAATAGGAGATCACTTCGGTACGGAAATGGTCTATATGTTGAAGGAAAACGCCGAATTGATTATCGAGGGCAAGATGATTTATCGCGAACATCCAGAAAAAATTAAGAAAAAGAGATTACTAGGTATATTTTAACAGGACGTAATCCCTATATATTTACCAGAAAATATTTACCTTTCACTATTTCCAAGCTATAATAATAAATGGATTATTTTTCCATTTTGGAGATTTACGTGAAACGAAATACTGGTGATGTCTCCTGACCAGTATCAAAGGAGGCACTCGGCTATGCTGTGGGTCAAAATTATTGACCTTAGACACGTTGTTGTCGAAAGTGTGGTGTGAGGACGGGTTAGATGCCTGAGAATTATATTCTGAATATTATTATTTGACGAAAGGATTTTCCGATTTGAATATTACTATACAATTTAACAGAACAGGTTCTGCAAGAAAATAAAATATCTAATGAAAGAACATAAAGGCAATTATGTTTTCTCATTAGATATTTTTTTGACTCACATTTGGGTCTATTAGACTAGTGAAAGTGTTTTCATTTAGTTCTAATGATACACATTAATACATTACAATTTCTTGAAATAAAAGTAGGAGTGAATTTGATTGAAAACTGTTAAAAAAGCGATTATTCCAGCTGCAGGTCTTGGAACGAGATTTTTACCTGCAACAAAAGCAATGCCGAAAGAAATGTTACCAATTGTGGACAAGCCGACAATTCAATACATTGTCGAAGAAGCAGTAGCCTCTGGGATTGAAGACATTATTATCGTAACTGGTAAAGGAAAACGGGCAATTGAAGATCACTTCGATAATGCACCGGAATTAGAAGCCAATTTAGCGGAAAAAGGGAAATTTGATTTACTAGAAAAGGTACAATATGCATCTAATCTTGCGAATATCCACTATATTCGTCAGAAAGAACCGAAGGGATTGGGACATGCGGTATGGTGTGCACGTAACTTTATTGGCGATGAACCATTTGCAGTCTTATTAGGCGATGATATTGTACAAAGTGAGACACCTTGTTTGAAACAATTAATTAATCAATATGAGGAAACATTGTCCTCTGTTATCGGTGTGCAAACAGTTCCAGATAATGAAACGCATCGTTATGGTATTGTTGACCCACTTTCACAAGTTGGACGTAGATATCAAGTGAAAAACTTTGTGGAAAAACCAGCAAAGGGTACAGCTCCATCTAATCTAGCAATTATGGGACGTTATATTTTCACTCCGGAAATTTTCCGTTTCTTAGAAAAACAAGAAATCGGTGCTGGTGGGGAAATCCAATTAACGGATGCGATTCAACATTTAAATGAAATCCAACGAGTGTTTGCTTATGATTTTGAAGGTAGTCGTTATGATGTTGGGGAAACGTTAGGGTTTGTGAAAACTACTATCGAGTTCGCATTAAAAAATGGTGAGTTAAGAGATCCGTTGTTAGAAATGATGGAATCTATCGTAAGTGATTTGAAGAAAGAAGAAATACTATAATTCTGTTAGGTGAATTTCTTATTAAATTATTATTTTTAAATTAATTAGAAGGTTGGTGAACAAGGTTGGCGATTTCGACTTCTAATGAAAATGCAGCATCCGTACAGAAGGTGCAAGAGCTACCGTACCAGCAGGTTAATACAAATGAGAGTAAACTTTATTTAGTAAGTAAAAGAATACTAGACTTTGTATTTGCGGTTATTGGAATAGTATTTTTATCTCCGTTATTTCTTATTGTTGCATTACTCATAAAAATAGAGGATAAACAAGGTCCAATCTTCTTTAAACAAATTCGTATCGGAAAAGATGGAAAAGAATTTTATATGTATAAGTTTCGATCGATGGTATCGAATGCAGAAGAATTAAAGGCAAAATTGATAGAGAAAAACGAGGCAACTGGCCCAGTTTTTAAAATGAAAAACGATCCGCGGGTTACAAAAATAGGAAGATTCATTCGAAAAACTAGTATTGATGAATTGCCTCAACTATTGAATGTATTAAAAGGTCAAATGAGTTTAGTTGGTCCTAGGCCAGCACTACCTGATGAAGTTGCACATTACTCTATCTATGAAAAACAACGATTAACCGTTACGCCAGGCTTGACTTGCTATTGGCAGGTTAGTGGAAGAAGTAGTTTAAGTTTTGGCGAATGGGTTGAATTGGACATAAAATATATAAACGAAAGGTCAATAATAGTTGACATAAAATTGATTTTTAAAACAGTTTTAGTACTATTTGGTTCTAAAAATGCCTATTAAGACCCGTGAATGTAAAAAGAGTTATTGGATAAAACGTTATGAATATGTGAAAGTTATTTTGGTGACTTAGATTATTTCTATATAAAAAAGATGGTATTGATTTTATTTTGATGAAAAGATTAAAAAATGGTGGTATAACTATGAATATTCTTATATATGGTGCCGCAGGTTTTATTGGTACTAATTTAGCACTAACTCTAGCACAAGATGAAAACAATTATTTAACTCTAGTTGTAAGAGATAAAGCAAAGTTACTAATTCCAGAGTTATTAAATTTCAAAAATGTATCCATTAAAGAGACTGCCTTTGAGTTAGATACGAATTTTGATGATTTATTTAAAAAACAGGATGTTATTTATCATCTTATTAGTACGACTGTCCCAACAACTTCTAATCACCATATTCCTAAAGAATTAGTTGCAAATGTGATAGTTACAGCAAAAATGTTAGATGCCTGTGTAAGATGTAACGTAGGAAAAGTTGTATTTATATCTTCAGGAGGAACTGTTTATGGAAAAGAAGTAAATTGTCCACTAAAAGAAGATTATCCAACAAACCCTATTAGTTCATATGGAATTCAAAAGATATCAATTGAAAAGTTACTATACTTATACAAATATATGTATGGATTGGACTACAGAGTAATTCGTTTGGCCAATCCCTATGGCCCATATCAAAGACCAAATGGGATTCTGGGTGCGGTGACAACATTCACATATAAAGCATTACGGAACGAGAAAATTATTGTTTATGGTGATGGTTCTGTAATAAGAGATTTTATCTATATCGATGATGCTGTACGGGCTATACAGACAATTGTAGATGGTGAAACCAAACATAGGACATTTAATTTGGGGTGTGGATACGGTACTAGCATCAAAGATGTTCTTGGAAGCATCAGTAAGGCACTTGATATTGATTTGAAGGTTCAACACTTACCAGGTAGAAAAGTTGATGTTCCTGTTAACTACCTCGATATTAGTCGATACGAGAGGGAATATGGGAAATTAAATCCTATATCGCTTGAAGAAGGAATCAAAAAAACTGCAGAATTTATGATTAACCAACAGATGATTTAAAAACTACGAGGTAAGTATGCCGATTGTTTCTAAATGATAAATATCAAACAAGGTGATTTTTTATGCACATTATGGATTGGTGTATATAATTTCAAAGTTCAGATGGACTCCTTTTGGTACGGCTACACAAAAGAGATTGAGTATTGATATTATCGTGAACTAGAGTTCAGTGCCGGTGAGTTCACAGTATATTAATTGGATACAATACAAGAAATAATAGTTTATATTTTGGGATGAGTCTCGAATAATCTGATAAGTTTCAGAATACTTATCTCCTTCATGTTATGCTCGTTCCATGCCTCGGTTGAGTTTTAATGAAAAGTATTGGAATGTTTTGGATTCGTGGTTGTAATAGCTTCCCACAATTCTAATGAGGACTATTTTAAGTATATGTCAACTGTAGCTAAGTATCGAATGATTATTTTTACTGGTAATGACATAAATTATTGTTTTTTGGAAGCTATAAAAGAAACAGTATCACTAAGATTTAGGATGTCGCAGCAAAGGAAATCTTCTTGTTCTTGTGTAGACATCACACACGGTTCCGCTGTAGAGAAAAAAATTTCAGAAAGAGCTAAGTCGGGACTACTCGCCAATATGGTGCAGTAGTTGAATTGGTTATTATGGATGTAACTTTCTACTTTGGATAATCCGAAATCAGAGACCGTCCTGCGTTGGAACTTGGCATTGTACAGAGGTTTAAAAGTTTTTTACGGTTATGTTCGAACTATAAAATTGAGGCTACTTGCTAAAGGTAACCAGAACATTGACCGCAATAGCCCGATTAATGCAAAAGGTTTTGGTATGTGTAAAAGCTTAAGATTTACTAAAGTATTAAATGCAATAATAAAAAATTATATAAGATGAAAGAATTATAGGAGCGCTAATAAAATATAGACTTGTCTTAGATTGGAGGACTAACAAATGAATATCATATTACTTTCCGGGGGGTCTGGTAAACGCCTCTGGCCGCTCTCTAACGACGTTCGTTCTAAACAGTTCATTCGCCTCTTCAAAGATGAAGCAGGTAATCAAGAGTCTATGGTTCAGAGAGTCTATAGACAGATTACTACCGTTGATCCTAATGCTAATATTACTGTCGCAACAAGTAAATCACAGGTAAGTTCTATTAAAAATCAGCTAGGGGATAAGGTTTCCATTTGTGTGGAGCCTTGCCGTAGAGATACGTTTCCGGCTATTGCCCTTACAGCAGCATACCTCGCGGATGAATTAAATGTTGCTATGGACGAGTGTGTGGTAGTTTGTCCAGTGGATACTTATGTTGACAAAACTTATTACGAAGCAGTTAGAAATCTGGAGCAATTAGTAGAAAAAGGAGACTCAAATCTTACTCTTATGGGTATTGAGCCAACCTACCCATCTGAGAAGTATGGCTATATAATCCCGCAAGAGACCGCTACTGTCAGTACAGTAAAAGAGTTTAAAGAAAAACCTGATAGAGATACTGCTAAAGCTTATCTTAAACGGGGGGCTCTTTGGAATGCAGGTGTATTTGCATTTAAGCTACAATATCTACTTGAAAAGGCACACAGCATGATAGAGTTTAAGGATTATCGTGATCTACTCTCCAAATATGACACGCTATCCAAAATCAGTTTTGATTATGCTGTTGTTGAGAAAGAGCGGAAAATTCAAGTTAAGCGTTATACAGGTGAATGGAAAGATATTGGCACGTGGAATATGATGGCCGAAGTTATGGCTGATATGACTAAAGGCGATGTCACTTTGGATGAAACCTGTGAGAATACACAGGTGGTTAATGAGCTTGAAATCCCTATCCTTTGCATGGGTTGTAAAGACATTATTATTGCTGCCAGCGGAGATGGGATTTTAGTGTCAAATAAAGAACGTAGTGGTTATATGAAGCCATATGTTGAAAAGATCAATAGTGAAGTTCGCTATGCTGAGAAATCTTGGGGCACATATACGGTAATCGATGTTCAACCGAGTTCAATGACAGTGAGAATTAAACTTGATGCAGGAAATCAGATGACTTATCACGCACATGAACATCGTAATGAAGTTTGGACAATCGTATATGGGGCAGGCAGGGCTGTTGTGGATGGAATGGAACAGGTCGTAAATACCGGCGATGTAATTTATATTGCTGCTGGTTGTAAGCATACCATTTTTGCTGAAACTGATATGAGTATTATCGAAGTTCAGGTCGGTAAAGAAATCAGCCAGAAGGACAAGACGGTTTATCAACTAGAAAGTTGGGGATAAATAGAACTGGCAATTTAATGCCTGTTTATGACGTTTGGTAAAAGATTATCTCTGGTGGGCTCTCGATACTATCGGAAAAAAATATACAGAACATAATATGAAATTGAGATCCTAGGATTTTGGTATTTCTATTTGAAGATAGAGATTACTCGTTCATAAATCAACCAACTAAAATAAATTTATAATCATGTTTGAATTAGTTATAGGCACTCCTACTGATATCCACTATGATTTCAGTGAATGCTATAATAGGCGGGAATAAATATATAAAATAATATTTGAAAGAAATTTTGTCAATATAACGCATAAAACACTTATAAAGGAAATCATAATTTGAAAAGAAAAGTTTATCAGAAAAGGAGAAATGATAACATGAAAGTATGTATGGTAGGATCTTCCGGAGGTCATTTAACTCATCTGTATATGCTGAAACCGTTTTGGCAGAATAAAGAACGATTTTGGGTTACCTTTGATAAAGAAGATGCAAAAAGTTTGCTCAAAGATGAAAAAATGTATCCGTGCTATTATCCTACCAACCGTTCTCTTAAGGCTTTGTTCATTAACACAAAGTTAGCATGGGGGATTTTGCGTAAAGAAAAGCCAGACATTATCATTTCATCTGGTGCAGCAGTGGCAGTCCCTTTTTTCTATCTTGGCAAATTTTTGGGGGCAAAAACAATTTATATAGAGGTCTTCGACAGAATTGACAAGCCAACTATAACTGGGAAAATGGTTTATCCTATTACTGATAAATTTATCGTTGAATGGGAAGAGATGAAAAAAGTGTATCCTAAGGCGGTAAACCTTGGGAGCATATTCTGAGGTGATAAAAGATGATATTCGTTACTGTGGGTACTCATGAGCAGCAATTCAACAGGCTAGTTAAGTATATAGATAAGCTGAAAGAAAATGAAACCATTGAGGAAGATGTAATCATCCAGACTGGCTTTTCTACTTATGAGCCGAAGCACTGTAAGTGGAGTAAATTATTTCCGTATAGTGAGATGGAGAAAAATATTGCTGACGCAAGGGTAGTTATAACACACGGTGGTCCCTCTAGCTTCATTATGCCGCTACAAGTTGGTAAGAAACCGATAGTTGTTCCTAGAAAATATGAGTTTAAAGAGCACGTCAATAATCATCAGGTGGATTTTAGCAAGGCTGTCGCTGAGCGGATGGGAACTATTATAGTAGTGGAAGAAATAGAAAAACTAGGTGATACGCTTTTACATTATGATGAAATTGTTGCTAATATGCCAAGTGGACTAAAGAGTAATAACGCGAAGTTTAATATGGTATTTGAAAAAATTGTAAAAAATTTAATAGGAATAAAATGAGAGGAAATATATACCATGAATATAGTAATAAATGCGGTATTATCTTATGAATTGCCGAGGGGTGTGGGCAGATATTTTAACAATTTACTGCCAGCAATTGCTGAAATAGATAAAGAAAATCAATATTATGTATTTTATGGCAAATGGATGAAAGAATATGATTTTTTAAAGATAAAACAACACAACATTCATTTTATTGAGCTTGACATTAAAAATAGTCAGTTAACTAGAAATTTTTACTTGTCTATAATTTTTCCGCTAAAATGTAAAAAATATAACCCAGACGTACTCTTTCTGATAGATACACAAGCAATCATAATTAAGCCATGTAAGCTGGTATCAACGATTCATGATTTAGCAGAATATGTTATTCCAGAGAAATATTCTAAGAAGCAAGCGTTTATTAGGAGATTGATAGTAAAACATCAAGCTAAGGTCTCCGATAAAATAATTACTGTGTCACAGTACTCTAAAGATGATATATGTAATAGGTTTAATATTTCAGAAAATAGAGTCGCGGTTATTTACAATTCAGTCGATACACCCGAAACCCGTGATATATGTCAACCGGAAAATTATTTTTTGTTTGTAAGTGAAACAGAAAGAGCTAAGAATTTGATGGGGCTATTAAAAGCTTTCAGTCAATTGCCTACTTTTATTAGGGACAAGTTTATGATATATGTTGTTGGTAAAAAAGGTAATGACTATGGAAACATAATACAAGAAATAAAGGATAAAGATATTGAATCGAAAGTAAAATTTTTTGGATATGTATCTGATGAAGAGTTAATGAACTTGTATGCTAAAGCATATGCATTCATATTTCCCTCTTTATTTGAAGGTTTCGGTTTACCCATATTGGAAGCTATGTCAAAAGGCACACCAGTTTTGTGTTCCAACACATCATCAATGCCTGAAGTTGGTGGAGATGCAGTTATCACTTTTGATCCATATGAACCAGCAGATCTCGCCCAAAAAATATTAAAAATAGTTCAAACTCCAGAATTGCGTATCGAAATGATTAATACAGGAATGGAAAGAGCAAGAAAATTCAATAAAGATTCTGTGGCAAAGGAAACATTGAAAGTTATTCTAGGTGATTAATGTCCATAGCAGTATATAAAAAGACCGGTTAAACGATTAATTTGTATTGGAGGAAATTGCATGACAAAAGTAATTACTATGTATCTGCCTCAGTATCATGAGACTGAAGAAAATAATAAATGGTGGGGAAAGGGGTTTACGGATTGGCATAGTGTAAAGACTTCTACAGTACTGTATGAAGGGCATAGGCAGCCTAGAGTTCCTCTTAATGAGCATTACTATGACCTATCGAATGTAGAGGAAATTCAATGGCAAGCGAGTTTAGCAAAAGAATATGGTGTCTACGGATTTGGAATTTATCATTATTGGTTTTCCAGCCAGCAGAGAGTTCTTACCAAACCAGCTGAACTGCTACTTAAGCATAAGGAGATAGATATGCCATTTTTCCTTGCATGGGATAATAATTCTTGGGTACGTACTTGGAGTAAGTACAAACATAATACTAACGCCTGGTCGCCAAAAGTTGATGCGAATATCGATGAGATAAAAACAGATGATGGAATTCTTGCGAAGCTCGAATATGGAGATGAGGCAGACTGGAAAATTCATTTTGATTATCTGAACCAATTTTTTGCAGATGAGAGATATATAAAGATTGACAATAAGCCACTTTTTATTATCTGGAATTATACTCAAAAGGACACTCTTAAAAAAATGTGTGCATACTGGAATGAACTTGCAAAAGAGTCTGGCTATTCTGGGATGTATCTCGTTAGTAGGTTGAATCCATATGATTCAATGGACTGCTTTGATGCTCTGTTTACGTATGAGCCAATGTTTTCAGCATGGCAAAATAAAAACATTTTTAATAGAATCGCTAATAAAATTATAGATCAGTTTAACATGAAAAACGATTTGACAATATTCGATTACGATCAAGTTTGGGCGTCCATATTATCTCATGCAAGAAAGAATGTCGGGAAAAATATAATGTATGGTGGGTTTGTCAGTTATGACGACTCACCGAGACGTGGCTCCAATGGTAAGGTTATAACAGGTGAAACTCCTCAGAAATTTGAAAAGTATTTAAGCGAGCTGCTTGCTATTTCAAAAGAACAACAAAAAGAGTTTGTATTTATTACTGCCTGGAATGAATGGGGTGAGGGTGCATATTTAGAGCCTGACCAAGAATATAAGCACGATTTTTTAGAAGCCTTAAAAAATGCAATAAATAAGAATGAATAAAAATGCGGGTGAAATAACATGCTTTTTAAGTATCTGAAAGCAATAAAAAACAGAATTGTATTTTATCCAAGGAAGTTGAAATTCAGAAAATGTGGTACTCGAGTTATTTTTGAATCTCCTTTTGTATTATCGGGTGAATCTTATATAACAGCAGGAGATAATATAAGAACTAAACCAAGATTGCAATTAGAGGCAATAGATTCATTAGGAAATGATAAATTCACTCCTGAAATAATGATAGGGGATGACGTGTCCATTAATTATGATGTGCATATTGCGTGCATTAATAAGGTTGTAATTGGGAAAGGTGTTTTAATTGCTAGTAAGGTTTTTATTACTGACCATGGACACGGAGATACCTGTATAGAAACCCTACAAATACCTCCGAGCAAAAGAAAACTATATTCTAAGGGGCCAGTAATAATTGAAGAAAATGTTTGGATTGGTGAGGGTGTTGCGGTTATGGCAGGTGTTACAATTGGAAAGAATAGCGTAATTGGTGCAAACTCGGTAGTTACTAAGGATATCCCTCCTTTTAGTGTTGCAGTCGGGACACCAGCGAGGGTAATTCAAACTATAGGTATGTATTAAAATTACTAATATAGGATAGCAGTATTAGAGAGTCGATAGGGGAAGTGTTTTATGGCAGAAAGTATAGGACGCCCATTGTTGTCGTTGTGTATTCCCACAAATGGAGTATTGGAATGGGTAATACCGGTTTTAAATAGCATTTATGAACAGAAAATAGAAGAATCTTTGTTTGAAGTTGTTATTACGGACAATGGGAATAATTTTGATTTTGAAAGCAAGATAAGAGAATTCTCTAGAAACTATAGTAATCTTATTTACAAGAAAACTGATGCTATTCAGTTTCAAAATCAAATTGAATCTTTCAAACTGGCAAATGGCTACTTTATAAAGTTTGTAAATCATAGAGCAGTTTTAGTAGAAGGTTCACTTGAATATTTGATAAGATTTGTCCAGAATCATTCTGATAGAAAACCAATTACTTTTTTTGCAAACGGATCATTGAAAAAAAATTATCTGCCTCTACAGAACTTTAATGAATTTGTGAAAGCAATGGGATATTACTCATCATGGTCTGCAGGTTTAGGTGTATGGAAAGAAGATTTCTTATCGTTGGAACAGGATATCCCGTATAATAAACTTTTTCCACATCTTACCATATTGTTTGATAAAAAAAATCGAGATGAATATATAGTTGATAATAAAAACCTATTTAATGAAATTAAAACAGATAATACAAAGAAAGGAAAGTATAACCTTTTTTTTGCATTTGCTGTGGAGTATCCTTCTGTAATACTTGACTTATATAGACAAAATTATATTTCATTGGACACATATAGGCACGTGAAGGACTGTATATTGAGTTTTATTGCAGAACTTTACTTTTCTTATATTGTTCTGAAAAAACCGTGTTCATATGAATTATCAAATAGTAAAGAGTTGATGGAAGTATATTACTCAGTCGCAAGAGTGCAAAAAAGGATAGTAGTTTTGTATACCAGTAGAGCTTTAAAGAAACTCGCAAGGTTCTTCAAAGGAGGAAACAGATAAAAATGATTAAGGAAAATAGGTATCTAATCTTTGACAGACCTATAAATGAGTTTAGGTATTTAATTAAAAAAACAGCGTCACTGGTAATGACGCCGTACTATAAGTTGCTACTCAATTTTATCCACCCGAGGAACAAAAAAGAGAAGAAGTTCTATGTTTCAATTTGTGCTATTTTCAGGGATGAAGGAAAATACTTAAAAGAGTGGATTGAATTTCATAAAATAGTGGGAATTGACCACTTCTATTTATATAACAATTTTTCTGAGGATGAATACGAGGAAATACTTACTCCCTATATAAATAATGGTGAAGTAACCTTAATAGATTGGCCCATCCCACAAGGTCAAATGGAGGCATATAAAGATTGCGTAGAACGGTTTGGCTCAGAAACACAGTGGATTGCTTTCATTGATCTGGATGAGTATATTATCCCAAATAAAATGGATACAGTTAGAGAATTTTTAATGCCTTTTGAAAAGAACCGTCCGGTTGTGATTGTTTATTGGAAATATATGGGCTCCTCTGGAATCATTAATAGGGATGTTAATGGACTCATCACAGAAGATTTCATAATTGGTTGGAAAAAATATGCAAATATAGGAAAATATTTCTTTAATACTTCATACGAATATGATCAGAACTATAAGAAGAACCAGTATATGCATCTCATGTGGGGAAAACATAGGAGAACGATGCTACCTCCGGTGAATTGCTTTAACAAGGAGTGTTTGTATGGAATCCATCCTGTTCCTAATGAAGACATGCCCATACAAATAAATCATTATGTGGTTAAGTCTTATAATGAATATGTGGAAAAGAAGTCAAAGCGCGGTGGAGGAGTTCATGCAGAGGGATTCCATACTTTAGACTATTTCTGGTATCACGATATGAAATGCCAACGTGTGGACTATCATGCTTATAAATATCTTATAAAGCTGAAGGGAAAGATAAATCATCATGAGTAAGGAACAAGTTAAATTATGAGTATCGAACATCGAAAAAGGAATGGGATATGGCATGACAAGAGTAAAAATTGGTAGCAAGATAATTTCAGTTAATTATATACTTCTCTTTTTCCTACTTATGCCATGTTTTCAGCCAAGCAGCATTAGTGTTGGGTACTTTGGAGTATTTCTCGCTAGGTTATATGATGCTTCAGAATTTTTTCTATATGTATATGCGATTTTAGCAATGATAAAGAGAAAATTAAAAATGCACAGAGCGATGAAATTATTAATTTTTTCAGAGCTCTGGATTTTTATCGCAACTATGATCAATGGTGCAGAGATATTGGATAGTCTGCACAGTATGCTATTAATTATATGTACATTATATGTAGTGTACATATTTGGCGAAAATATGAAAGTAGTCTCAAAAGTATTGATGCTTCACGTAGAACTATGTATATATATAAACGTGTTAACACTTATAGTATTTCCAGATAGAATGTACGGTTTTAAATCTATAGCTTATGGTTTATCTAGTGAATGGTTTTTAGGATATAATACTAACTTTTTATTATGGTTATTTCCTGCGACATGGATAGCTATCTTATATGGGAATGTTACAAAAAATTGGAGAAGATCATTAGCACTTATAATAGGTTGCATTATAAACTTGGTCATTAAAGGATCTTCAACAGCATTGATTGGTGTTGCAATTATTTTGATTCTTTACTTTCTGCCGTTTTTACGTAAAGTTATTAACCCTAAGATTATGTTAGGTTTTTCATTGGCGGGCATGCTTATGATTGTATTTTTTACTAAATACTTGCAAATGTTCAACTGGTTGATAGTAGGAGTATTGGGTAAGGATTTAACTTTTTCTAATAGGGTAATAATTTGGGAAAATGCTATAAATTTAATATCCAAAAACTGGTTAGTAGGATACGGTGTTATAGAACAAGGGGAATTAGCTGGATTGTTAGGTATGTATAGTGCAACCCATAGTCATAATTTCTATTTGCAACTAGTATTAAATGGCGGTGTAATATCGCTAATTCTTTTTGTAGGAGCACAGGTTTATTTGATTAAATGCCTGAGAAAATATAATAAACACGGAATAGTAGCACTTATGGTAATTGCAATGGTTGCATTTAATATAATTTCAAGCACAGAAATTTTGAATTATCCGCAAATAATTATTTTATTTTCTGTTGCATCAAGGATATCACGTGAGTGCCAACTGCTTGGAGAAACCTATTTTAATCCCTTAAAGTTTCGTTAATAGGTGATTTGGAGACGGTGAAAAATGAGTCAAAATATAAAATTGAATTTTATTTATAATTCCATATATCAAATAGCTGCAATTGTTATTCCTGTTATTACAACACCCTATGTTTCAAGGGTACTCGGTGCAGATGGAATAGGGGAATATAGTTATGCTTTTTCTATTGCATATTACTTTATGCTATTTATTAAACTTGGACTGAACAACTATGGAAACAGAATAGTTGCGTCACTGAGGGATGATAGAGCCAAATTATCTCAAACCTTTTTCAGCATATTCGTCATGCAAATATTGATGTTAATACTCTTTACAGGATTATATGTTATCTATGTACAAGGGTTTGCAACAAATAAAACACTTGCTTATATACTTGTATTATACGTAATTTCAGCAGGTATTGATATTACTTGGTTTTTTGCCGGATTGGAAGAGTTCAGGCTTACAGTAATTAGAGATTTTATCATAAAAATAGTTACAACAATTTGTATTTTCATTTTTGTTAATGCAGATAACGACACATGGAAGTATACGTTAATTTTAAGTTTGGGAGCTTCTTTAAGTCAGTTATTTCTGTGGCTAGGTATTAAATCGCGTATTGATATAGTAATTCCGAAATGGAAAGATATTAGTCAACACATAAAGCCAAATCTTATTTTGTTTATACCAGTAGTTGCTGTTAGTTTATATAATACCATGGATAAAATAATGCTAGGCAGTATGGTGGGAAGTAAAGAGGTTGGATTTTATGAAAGCAGCGAAAAGATTATCAAGATTCCGGTTGCTTTGGTAAATTCCTTAGGAACAGTTATGCTTCCAAGAATGGCTAATTTATATTCTAACGGAACAAGGAACGATGAGGCAAATGGTTTGATTAATAAATCAATCATATTTGTGATGTTTTTATCAACTTCCATTGGATTTGGAATAATGACAATCGCTAATCAATTTGTTCCGTTATTCTATGGAGATGGTTTTGAAAAATGCATTAGTTTGTTTTATGTGTTGTTACCTAGTTGCATTTTTATGTCATTTGCCAATGTTATACGTACACAGTACCTTATTCCACAAAGGATGGACAGAGTGTATATCATTTCAGTATTTGTTGGTGCAGGAACAAATTTGATAGCTAATTACCTTTTAATACCGCAGTTCCAATCTATAGGAGCAGCAATTGGGACATTAATAGCAGAAATAAGTGTTTGTGTAGTACAAATCATGGCTGTTTCAAAGAAACTGGATATAAAAAAATATGTATACGAGGCAAGTCCATTTATTATAGCTGGAGTTTTGATGTTTGTCACATTTAGAGAATTTAGAATACCTGAGTTACACACTGTTGCATCTCTCATGATTAAAATATTCTTGGCTGGCGGAGTATATTTGATAGTACTATGTCTGCTTATTTTCCTATATAACCGTATTAATCCAGGGATGTTCAATATATATAACGTAATTAATAAAATACTTCTAAAAGCAAGAAAAAGATAAGAACAGTTTTGATTGGTTGTATCTTTAGATAGTAGACAGTAATTTATGCATATTCAGTTAACGTCCAACTGACCTCCATCTTATTTGCGATGAAATTAATTAAAGAGGAAATGAGGTCATATAACTAAAGAAACCTTCTCTCAGGAAAGTTAAAGAATATTTTTAATGAAGTGCAAAAGGCATGCATATGGAAAGGACTGATTAGTAATCGGATTAATAAGTGTATCTTCTCCTAATTTTGATATATAACCGATTATTTATTTGAAAATCGAAGTTTTGTTTAGACAGTAATGATGTTTTTCTTTCCAAAATTAATCCCTTCTATACTTATATGCAGTTTGGTGAAATAATAATAATTGTTTTATTATATTACAAATAGTAATTATAATCATTTATTTTTATAGGTTTTAAGGTTTGTAAATTAATTTAAGGAGATAGATAATATGAAGGGAATTATACTAGCAGGTGGTAGTGGTACAAGATTGTATCCACTAACAATGGTAACAAGTAAACAACTCTTACCGGTATACGATAAACCTATGATTTACTATCCATTATCTACTTTAATGTTAGCAGGAATACAAGATATATTGATAATTTCTACACCTGAAGACACCCCGCGCTTCCGTTCTTTATTAGGAGATGGTAAACAATTTGGTATCAATTTAGAGTATAAAATTCAGCCAAGTCCAGATGGACTAGCACAGGCTTTTTTAATTGCCCAAGAATTTATAGGTAATGAGTCTGTTGCTATGATCTTGGGTGATAATATTTATTACGGTAGTGGAATGAGGAAAAAACTTCAAAGAGCTTCAAACAAAAAAAGAGGTGCTACTGTTTTCGGATATCACGTACAAGATCCTCATCGTTTCGGTGTTGTAGAGTTTGATAATACAGGTAAAGTTATTAGTGTTGAGGAAAAGCCGGAAGTGCCGAAATCCAATTATGCAATTACTGGTTTATATTTTTACGATAATAGGGTAGTTGATATTGCAAAGATGGTAGAACCATCTGTCCGAGGTGAATTGGAAATAACCTCTATTAACGAGGCTTATTTAAAACTTGGAGAAATAGATGTGGAACTATTAGGACGAGGCTATACTTGGTTGGATACAGGTACACATCAAAGTTTAGTGGAAGCTACAAACTTTGTTAAGACGGTTGAAGAACATCAAGGCATTAAGATTTGCGCTCCAGAAGAAATAGCTTTTATTAATGGATGGATTTCGAAGGAACAGCTATGGGAATCTGCGGAAAAATTAAGCAAAACTGGATATGGGCAATATTTAATGAAAGTTGCAAATGGCCAAATTAAATATTAGTTGAAAGAAGTGGAGAAAGGTGAAATTTACTAAGACTAATTTAGAAGGTGTTATGGTTGTAGAACCCGCTGTTTTTGGTGACCACAGAGGGTGGTTTATGGAAACCTATAATGAAGCGGATTTTTTGGAAGCCGGAATCAATTTAGTATTTGTTCAAGACAACCAATCATTTTCTGCAGAGAAAGGCACATTAAGAGGATTACATTACCAATTAAATCCAAAGGCACAGACAAAACTTGTACGTTGCATAAGAGGAGCTATCTATGATGTAGCAGTTGATATTCGAAAAGGGAGTCCTACCTACGGAAAATGGTTTGGGATTGAATTATCTGCTGAAAATAAAAAGCAATTGTTAATTCCAAAGGGGTTTGCACATGGTTTTATGACATTAACAGAAAATGTAGAAGTACAATATAAAGTAGACGAGTTATACTTTCCAGAATGCGATAGAGGAATTAAATGGAATGATCCTACTATAAGCATTAAGTGGCCAATAAATCGACCTCCTGTATTATCAGCCAAAGATGAGAATTCTCCCTTGCTTGAGGATGCTGAAAACAATTTTAGATTTGGGGAGTAATGGGATGAAAATATTGGTAACTGGCTTTACTGGCCAACTTGGCTTTGATGTAGTAAAGATAGGTTTTGAAACTGGTCTTAAAATGGTGGGGGTTGGTTCAAAAGATTTAGATATTACAAACAAAGAAGAAGTCTTTCAAAAGGTTAAAGAAATGAAGCCAGATGCAATTATACACTGCGCGGCATATACCGCTGTTGATAGTGCAGAGGATGATATGAGTACTTGCTGGAATGTAAATGTTGAAGGCACGAATAATCTAGCTAAGGCTGCGAAAGTAATAAAAGCCAAATTTATGTATATCAGCACAGATTATGTCTTTAATGGTAAAGGAGAATCACCATTTAGAGAAACAGATCAACCCGATCCGGTTGGGTATTATGGCTTGACAAAATATGAAGGTGAACAAATAGTACAAAAACTATTAGATAATTGGTTTATTGTTCGAATATCTTGGGTATTTGGAATCAATGGTAATAATTTTGTTAAGACCATGCTTAGGTTAGCAGAGTCTCGTAACGAATTAAGTGTGGTTGGTGATCAGATAGGTTCACCAACTTATACTTTAGATTTAGCTAAACTATTAATAGAAATGATTCAAAGTGAAAAATATGGTATATATCATGCAACAAATGATGGATACTGTAGTTGGGCAGAATTTGCCAAGGAAATTTTTAGACAGGCAAGAGTTAATGCTAAAGTAAATACCATCCATACAGAAGAATACCCAACTCGTGCGTTACGTCCAAAAAATTCAAAAATGGACAAGCAAAAGCTCCAGGATTGTGGCTTTACTCCATTACCAACTTGGCAGGATGCTGTTGGTAGATACTTGAAGGATTTAAAACAAGAGGTGAAATAAGTGGCAAAGAAGAAAGTATTAGTAACTGGTGGTGCAGGATTTATCGGAGGAAACTTCGTACAGTATATGGTTAATAAATATCCTGGTTATGATATTTACAATTTAGATTTATTAACCTATGCAGGAGACCTAACAAAACATCGTAATATTGAAAAAAAGGATAATTATTATTTTGTTAAAGCTGACATTGCAGACCGTGAAACAATCCTTTCTCTTTTTGAAAAAGAAAAGTTTGATTATGTAGTACATTTTGCGGCAGAGAGCCATGTGGATCGTTCTATTACAGAACCAGAGATATTTGTTCGTACGAATGTATTAGGAACTCAAGTATTATTAGAAGCAGCGAAACTAGTAAATGTAACCAAGTTTGTCCATGTTTCGACGGATGAGGTATATGGAGAATTGGATTTCGATCCTAAAACATTTTTTACTGAAGAAACTCCACTACAACCCAATAGTCCGTATAGTGCCAGTAAGGCATCATCTGACTTATTAGTACGTGCATATCATGAAACATATGGTTTACCTATTAACATAACACGCTGCTCAAATAACTATGGTCCATACCATTTTCCTGAAAAGTTAATTCCATTAACCATATCTCGGGTATTAAACAATCAGAAGGTTCCGGTTTATGGTGATGGTAGGAATATTCGTGATTGGTTACATGTTTTTGACCACTGTGCTGCTATTGACTTAGTCTTGCATAAAGGTACAAATGGTGAGGTATATAATGTTGGTGGACATAATGAAAGGACAAACTTAGCAGTAGTAAAAACAATAATAAGTACCCTTGGTAAATCTGAGGATCTAATTGAATTTGTCCAAGATCGTTTGGGACATGATAAACGTTATGCTATTGATCCAACTAAATTAGAACAATTAGGATGGAAACCAACTTACACATTTGAAACAGGTATTGCCCAAACTATTCAATGGTATCAAGATAATAAAGAATGGTGGGAGCAAATTATTACAGGAGAGTATCAGAATTATTTTCAAAAACAATATAATGTTTAAGTTTCTGTAATGAATATAATTAGTTCATTAGTGGGATATTTACAATTCATTTTTAACAGCAAACTATTAAATGCTTTCTTTGAAAGAAGGATGAACAAAAATGAAAATTACAATTGCAGGAACAGGTTATGTAGGACTATCAAATGCGATTTTATTAGCCCAACACAACGATGTTATTGCGCTTGATATAATAAAAGACAAAGTAGATATGATCAATAACAAAAGATCCCCTATCATTGACAATGAAATTGAGGAATATCTTTCCTCAAAGGATTTAAATTTAACAGCAACAACAGATAATTTTCTAGCATACAAAGACGCAGAATATGTAATAATCTCCACTCCTACTAACTATGATCCAGAGAAAAACTACTTTAATACGAGAACAGTAGAAGCAGTTATTGCGAATGTACTATCTATCAATCCAGATGCAGTAATGGTTATTAAATCAACAGTACCAGTTGGTTATACGGAGAAGATTAAAGAGAAATTTGAAACAGACAATATTATCTTTTCCCCAGAGTTTTTACGAGAAGGTAAAGCATTGTATGATAATTTATATCCTTCTAGAATCGTAGTTGGGGAACAGTCCGAGAGAGCGAAAGTATTTGCCGACCTTTTAGTTCAAGGAGCGATTAAAGAGGATATTCCTGTATTATTTACTAATCCAACGGAAGCGGAAGCTATTAAACTATTTGCCAATACTTATTTAGCACTGCGTGTTGCCTACTTTAATGAATTAGATACGTATGCTGAAATAAGAGGACTAGATACGAAACAAATTATCGACGGTGTTGGACTCGATCCTAGAATCGGAACACATTATAACAATCCTTCCTTTGGCTATGGTGGTTATTGTCTACCTAAAGATACTAAACAATTACTAGCAAACTATGAAGACGTACCTAATAACATCATGGCAGCAATTGTTGATGCTAACCGTACTAGAAAAGACCATGTGGCAGATATGATCATAAAACGTCAACCAAAAGTAGTAGGTATCTTTAGATTAACTATGAAAATGGATTCGGATAACTTCAGACAGTCTTCTATTCAAGGCGTGATGAAACGTATTAAAGCAAAAGGAATTGAAGTAGTAGTCTATGAACCAGCACTTTCAGAGGAAACCTTCTTTAATTCTCGTGTAATTAATGATTTTGAAGAATTTAAGAAAGTTTCGGATGTTATTGTTGCGAATAGATTGTCTGAAGAATTAAAAGAAGTAGAAGACAAAGTATATACTAGAGATATTTTTAGTAGAGATTAAGTAAAAAAAGTTCATGTTCTGTCAAGAATAGTAGAATCTTATAATAGATTGTGGATAAGCGGCTACAAAATAAGGTAGCATTGAACAACCTTATCTGCAATCTATTTTTTTAGCTAAGTAGAGAGTATGTAATGAATAGTTCATTCTCGCATGGCTAATTAAATATAACTAATTTTTCTATAAATAATAAAAAATTCCATATAAAACAATTGTAAAAATATTATAATTATGGTAAAATACAACATGTGATACAAGATAGATTGCCTTGTTTCATCGCTTACCCCCGTTGCAATCTCTTTGAATTGCGATGATTTCGTCCCGTATTTACCTTTCCCTAAACAATGATATTCCGAAAATCAATGGTTCCTTATTTCTCGTAAGAAAGCAAATTCCATTTCCTTTTGCCTTATTTATTCTGTTCGACCTTTTTTTAATAACAAAGGATTGTTTAAAAGTACATTTAGCACTTGAGAATACAAGCATCCGCCAAGTGAATGTAATGAGTAAATGACTATTCTATACTTTTTAATCGTAAGGAGTGTGTAGTTTCGTTAATGGACTCAAAAATTAGAGAACTTGCATGTGCTATTTATAAGATCAACTCGAATGCAAAAGCTGCAACTGATCCGAACAATCTTTATACATTAAAATATAGGGTGATTAAGAAACTATTGAATGAAGGTTTAGCTACAAAGATTGGATTACATAATTCCATGAATCCAAGATTTCCAAACAAAAAACATGTACTAGTTAAAATAGAAGATTATTATTTCCATATCCCCGCCACCCCAGAAGATTATAAGAACCTTCCTTTGTTAGGGGATAGAGATGAAAACTATCGGAATCCTAAATGCTATATAAGCTTACAAAATGCTAAAAGCGTACTATTCCATTATCTTGATATGAAAGAAAGCAACATAGTAATAAACACAGCTACGGTTTCCGACTATGTTAACAGCACACGAGTTCAATATTTGAATAATAGTAAATACCATTCGACAGAATGGCTTGCACATCGATACTAATCAAATGGAAACCTAGTCTACCATTGGTTGTCATCTGATTTTTCCAAAACCATATATGTATTTCTCTACTACTTTAATTCGTGTTTTTCATTAAATTACAAAACATAAATTTCTCCTCACAAGCAAAGTTCCTTATTTTTCCAAGAGAGAATTAATTAACTTTAATGATTATATATTCAGGAGGTAATTGATAATGTATATGAATCCAAAACCATCGGAATTAGAGACTTTTACTTTTGTTAATGAGAAAAACGTATCCATCTGTGTGGAAGTTTTTACAATGGAGGATCAATCCTTTGTCGCATTTACGAGATTTGAACAGGAAGACGAAGTAGAGCTTGCTGGTCAAGGCGAGAGTAAAGATAAGCAAGAGGCGATTGACCTTGCCATTCAAGATTTGTATCGCCAGCTGAACTAACCTTTCGATAGCAGACAATAAATTGGGTAGCGAGCTAATCGAACAGCCTAGATATTACCACTCAAACCATTCCTCGCATTTTTCAACAGAATTTTTCAAACAAACGTTTGTTTGAAACTTCTTTCATCCTTGTAAAGACAGCATTTGGAAAAATAAGGAACAATAAAATTCGACAAATCCAATTATGGAAGTTCATATCTCAATCCATAATATATTTAAATAAGCACTGGAAGTAGTTAATTGCTCGTTTGTTTATTTCTCCTATTCACAGGATTATCTGTCTACATGTCTGGAATGCTTGATAGTTATTAAAGGAAGAAACTTATCATAAACCGCCTATAGTTTTTAAGACTGATTAAGTATAATTCCCATTTTGAAAAATGAAAACTTCCCCAATCCCGCTAGAGGTATTTATTAACGATTGATACTAAATTATGAAAATTAGGCTTAATAACAAAATCTTTAGCCCCCATTTTTATGGAATCCAAAATTAACGCTTCTTGTCCAAGAGAAGAGCACATGACAATCTTTGCTTTTTGATCAAAACGAATAATTTCTGTTAGTGCTTCCAAACCATTTATAACCGGCATCGTAATATCCAATAGTACTACATTAGGTGCATGCTGTTTATACATTTGCACAGCACTACATCCATTTTCGGCTTCAAAAAAGATAAGGTTTTTATTATTCTCGTTCAGAATTCTTTTTAACCAAGATCTCATGAAGTGCGAATCATCGGCTAATAATATTTTTTTCATATTCAAGTACCTTGTCTCTATATTTAGGCAAATAGGAAAGGCAATAATAAATAATTACAGAAATTATTCTGGCAACCCGGCTACCATGACACGAATGTTTTAGGCCCGTGGCTTTGCGTCTTCTACTTTCGTAAAATTTGCCTATTCACTTATTCTATCATGTCGAATATTGTCGGTAAATCGAGTTATAAAATTTTCCTTGTAAAAAAGTGATGTACATCGATAAGACTATCGTTTACCCATACGTAACAAGTTCCTGAGAGGTCCCTTTTCTAGGGATTTTTTTATATAGAGGAAGTGAAACACTCTCTTTTTATTAGATTTCCGATATATTCCTATTTTCACCGAAAATATGTTAATAACAGGGAAAATTTTAGTTCTATAGATATACCGACTTTGGTATGATTAAAATGTTGTAAAATTATACCTATTTTAGGAGGAAATGATGGATAAAGCACAATTACAAGAGGCGATTGCTCAAGGGATGCCGCTTGCTCAACAATATGAGAAACTGGATCGGAAGTATGGATCTGCCAATAAGCCGGAATTCATTTCGTTTATTATTTTGTTTATTCTATTGGCACTTATTAGTAGTGAGAATCGAATGTTGGTTGGTTTTATTTATGCAATCGTATTTAGAGTGTTATTTGCGGTTCCGATTTTGAACTTGGTGTATGCTGGATATCTTAAATTAGTAGGGAAAATTTTCTTCTTTACAAAACAAAGGCAACTCCTTAGCGAATTGAAGGAAGTGTTACAAACCTTCGAGAAAACAACAAATCTTCCCGATACATATTGTAATACAGAAATTCTCAATAAGTTTACATATTATTTAAATCATCATCTTGCAGATAACTTGAAGGAATGCGCCTTACGCTTACACGATGAAATCAAGCATCAGGAAGTACTTGATGAGATAGATGATATGCGAGATGAGCTAAGAAGAGAAATGAAAGACTTTAACGATCGAACAAATGACTCGACGATTAATCGGTATTAAAACTAGAGATTCAAGGATTTATAGATGGGAATTTTTTATTGGTATTACGCAGGATAAAACTACAGAAAAAGAATGGATGCATCCATAATGTAACGTCTGTATTGATCGGAGAGTTTAAACGACATAAAAATACATACGAATGGAGCAGCAACCATATGTTGGAAGAAAGTGAGTGGCAAGTAATGAAAATCGATCCATTTGGATTTTACTCAGGGAACATAGCCATTATGATTGTCCTATTCACTTTCTCCAATATTCCTATGATAAAGAAGATATTACCCGCTTCCTTCAAGAAAAGGTGGAAATCATGGATACCACGTCTCCATAAATTCCGTTTAACTGCAACGGCCATCAGAAAACTTCGCAATAAGCTACTCCTGTTAGTAAATCATTTAGTTGGAAAAATTTCTATACGTATTATATTATATTGGTATAATTTAAAACCGAAGAAGATTATAGTGTCTGAGTAAAAAACAATAATTATCCAAGTGGTTGGAAAATAGCTGACATCGCCTTTGGGAAGTACTAATCTGTGCTAATAGTGTTTGTAGCACTAACGATTTTCGTTAGTGTTATTGCTATTTACATATAATTCTCAAATTCCGTTAGTTTTATATCTAATTTTGTTAATTATGCTATTCTATTATTTGGTAATAAGGTGTTTTTTGGAGAGTACTGGAAATGAGTATTGGGGATAGAATTAGAAAAAGAAGAAAAGAACTTAGACTTATACAGGCGGAACTAGCTGAACGAGTAAATGTTTCTACTCAGGTTGTGTCTAACTGGGAACGTGGTTATACAGAACCAAGCCATGATGATGTCGCGCGATTAGCAGTAGCTTTAATTTGTTCTACTGACTATTTACACGGTCGAGATAATGGAATCCATGATTTACCGAAACTAAATGTACAAGATGAACGAGATATAGCTATAGAATTAGAAAGTATATTAAAAAGTTTAGATTGTAAAGATAGACGTGCCCATTATGACGGCCAGTGGTCTGAAAAAGACGAGGACATAGAATTATTAAAGTCATCATTAGAAACATCGATCCGAATTGCTAAACAAATAGCCAAAAGGAAATCTACTAAAGGATATAACTATTAACGACATTATGTAAGGTAATTATAGGCCATTGGACCTGTATTACATATATATAAAAATAATCTATGAAAATATAGAAAGGGAAATGAATTTATGAGTGAAGTAAAAGCAAAAAAACCATTTTTTAAGAAATGGTGGTTCTGGGTTGTAATTATCATAGTTGTAATTGCGATTGCAACTAGCGGTGGAGAAGAAGAAGCTGGCCCTAAGAAAGTAGATACAGCAAATTCTGCTGCAGATGATTCTAGTAAAACTAGCGATGAAGCAGCTCAAAAAGAGGAAGAAACGACTCCATCCATTTTTAAAGTTGGGGATGTTGTGGAACTTGGGGATACTCAAATAACATTGAAGAGCGCCAAATTTGTTGAACCAGCTGAATACATAGAAGCAGAAAAAGGAAAAGTTTTAGCTATTGAATTTGAAGTTCTAAATAACAGTGATGATTCTCTATACTTCGGTTCAGAAGAACTTTCCATCTCTACTACTGATGGCGTACAACATGAATCTTACTTCGGACATGATGATGGTTTCATGAATGAAAATATTAGTGCTGGTAAGAAAATAATGGGTACAATATATTATGATGTTCCAGAAGACACTAAATACGAACTAGTCTATAAACCTACTTTTACATGGGAAGACGAAACGGCAACTTTCGAAGTTGTTCCACAATAGTACAATCAAGAAAGAGCCAATAGGTACCGCACCCCGCAGGTTAGCGATGAAAATCTAACCTGCGGGGTGTTTTTATATGGAAAAATAAAGTCTCAAATGTAAATGAATGGGATGTAAAGGAATGTTTATAAGGTCCAGTACAGGAATCTTAAATAAGTATACATACTATATTAATCAACACCTAATGAGATAATTTATAGGAATATTCGTTACGCTTACAAGATCAATTCAAGCTTTCTCCCATAGATATCTTTGCTAATTCCAGCGTGTTATCATTGGAAATTGATCAAAATGGATACTACACTTCATCACATCTGCCATCCACTTTATCGTACATCCAAATGCCTATTGCTTCCTCACAATCAGCAGGGCATATACAATAAAATAAAATGAAAACGCTTCGAAAAAATAATTGACTACCGAAACGTTTTGGATTATACTGACTGTAAATGGAGGCGCTTTCTTTTTTATTATCTGCATGAAAACTATAAAATTATCATGGATTTATAGTAAATTCTCTAGTTTTATTGATGGAGAACACCTTTGATTTTGCCTATAAGAGATTTGTTACGTCATTATCACCAAAACGTTTTGAAAGCAATTTATTGAAATGCAGTGTCTCCAAATTCTCTTAATCTATTCGATGGAGGTGTTCTCACAAAAAAGGTAACGCTTTAATTGTGAAGGCCGTTTTCAAAAAACTACTGAGGGGGATAAAAATATGAAAAGAACGATGAAATGGATCGTTGCATTAAGTCTGTTATTGCTTCTAACACTTGCAGGATGTAGTAATAATGAAGGTAGTTCTGGTAAAGGCGATGGAGATAAGGTTGTTATCCGTGTTGCTACCTGGGAAGGTGGAGACGGGCATAAAATGCAACAAGAAATTGCACAGAACTACATGGATGACCATCCAAATGTAGAAATTAAAGTGGAAAGTGTTCCAGATAATTATGGAACAAAAATTTTAACACAAATTGCTGGTGGAGATGCTCCTGATATATTTCAAATTGGTGATGGCGATATCAGTATGTTCCAATCAAGAGGCGCATTGGAAGATTTAACGCCATTTATTGAAGGAGATAATGGTTTAAACATTGATGATTTTTATAAGCCAGTATTAGATGTTGGAAATATTGACGGTAAATATTTTACCCTTCCGAAGGACTATTCGACATATGCCGTTTACTATAATAAAAAATTATTTGATGCTGCTGGTATCGAGTATCCTACTAGTGATTGGACATGGGATGATTTTTTTGAAATTGCACAAAAATTAACGGTTGAAGAAGATGGGGAAACGGTGCAATGGGGAACCAATTTACCAGGTGCAAGTACTCGTGATGTGCTACCAATGCTGTATGGATTCGGTGGCGATGTCATCAGCCCAGATGGTCAAACAGTGGAAGGTTTTATGAACAGTGACGGTACAAAGGATGCGCTTGAATTCTTTAACGAAATGCTACGTTCCGGAATTTCACCTACTCCAACACAATCTGAGGCATTCCAAGGTGCGGATCTCTTCCTTTCGGAAAAAGTAGCCATGAACCCAACTGGAATTTGGCCAACTGCTGATTATGTGAATGCTGGAATGGACTTTGGTGTTGTTGAAGTTCCTGGAGGTCCTGCTGCACAGAAATCAACCATTTATTATTCTGGTTATGGAATTTATTCTAAATCAGAGCAAACAGAAGCTGCATGGGATTATTTGAAATATTTATCTACAGTCGGTCAAGAAATATTAGCTGAACATGCGCTTTCTGCATATGTACCTGCAGCAGAGGCAGCAGGTCAAGCAGATGACCCACATAGAGGTACATTTGTAAAAAGTGTGGATTTAATTAATATGTTCCCTGAACGATTAAATCCTGCCTTCAACAAAACAGCTGGTACGGAATTTGTAAATGTCTTGACTCAAATCGTTGGAAATGAAAAGAATGCTAGTCTAGATATTCCTGGATTACTAGATGATGCTGCAGCGAAAGGTCAAGAAGCAATGGAAAGTGAAATGGAAGAATAATAACGGTAGGTTAGGAGGGGTAGGTATACCCCTCTTGATATTTAAATACAAATCGGCTTTTAAGGATAGGAAGGGAAAGCTGTATGAAGAAAAAAATATATCTCACAGAGAGTAAACGAAAAACAATCACTTTTTATCTGCTTATATCCCCATGGATCATTGGGTTTCTGGCATTTGTACTTGGTCCAATGATTATTTCGCTATTCATGAGCTTTACGAAGTGGGATTTATTAACAGACCCTAAATGGATTGGGTTTGATAATTACACGAAGATGTTTGGCGATTCTTTATTCTATCAATCTCTTAAAGTAACCTTTGTTTATTCCATCTTCTCGGTACCACTGCAATTAATTTTATCTTTAGCAGTGGCAATGCTACTGAATCAAATCAATTGGGGAGTTAAAGTATTTCGGACGATTTATTACATCCCTGTTATCGTATCTGGTGTTGCGGTAATGGTGTTATGGTCGTATATTTTTAATCCGGAAATTGGCTTAATCAACCAAGTGTTAAAGATGGTTGGAATTAAAGGTCCGGGATGGATATTTGATGAGGACTGGGCGATGACCTCGCTTGTTGTGATGAGCTTGTGGAATATTGGTGGAACGGTCGTCATTTGGTTAGCTGGTTTAGCAGGAGTTTCGAAAGATCTATATGAATCTGCTACATTGGACGGGGCAAATAAATGGCAATTATTCCGATTTGTTACATTACCTGCATTGTCCCCAACACTCTTTTACAATTTGATAATGGGTGTCATTGGCGCATTACAAACATTTAATCAGGCATATATTATGACCGATGGCGGACCAAATAATAGTACGTTATTTTATAACTACTATTTATGGGTAAATGCCTTTGATAATTTTGAGATGGGCTATGCATCTGCAATGGCGTGGATTCTATTTATTATCATTATTATTCTTACATTAATTATCTTTAAGTCCTCTTCTTCGTGGGTTTACTATGAAAGTGAAAGGAAGTAATCATCCATGAACTATAAAACTACTAAAATACTATGGAAGACATTTGTTTGGATAGTATTAATAATAGGAACCATTATTACGCTCGTACCGCTATTTTGGATGTTATCTACCGCATTAAAATCAAATGCAGAGGTTATGCAATTTGATATGGTTTGGTGGCCAGAGGATCCGAAATGGAGTAATTTCGTCGAAGCCTTTACTACATTGCCATTTGGTGAATGGACGATGAATACGATCTTTATTACCGTCTTTACGATTATTGGGACACTGCTTTCCTGTACCGTTGTTGCATACGGATTTGCGAGATTCAATGTGAGAGGGAATAAGACATTATTTATCATTTTATTATCCACGATGATGCTACCTAGTACAGTTACGATGATTCCGCAATTTGTAATTTTTCGGGAATTAGACTGGATTAATACATTTTATCCGTTAATCGTTCCATCTTTCTTCGGTAATGCTACTTTTATATTTTTATTAAGGCAATTTTTCATGACCATTCCAACCGAATTGGAGGATGCAGCGAAAATGGATGGATTAGGAACGATGGGGATATTAGGCCGAATTATTTTACCAATGACGCTACCGGCATTAACTACCGTTGCTATCTTCCAATTTAATGGGGCTTGGAACGATTTTATGGGGCCATTAATTTATTTAAGTGATCCCGATGATTTTACATTAGCATTAGGAATTAACTTCTTTAAAGGAGAAAATAACCAAGTACAGTGGAATTATCTTATGTCAGCGTCTGTAATATCCATGCTGCCATCACTCCTCATTTTCTTCTTTGGGCAAAAATACTTTATCCAAGGTATTAATTTATCTTCGGGAATAAAAGGATAGGTGATTACGATATGGTAAATATCCAAGATTTAAAGGAACGGATTGTCTCCCCTGATGAACGACATTTTGTCACACCGGGAAATCGCATGCATTTAATTGGGTCGCAAAATGGTAGCTTTCCTGCCTTTGGCCATCATGTGGAAGATGAAATGGGCGGACTATGGATGCATCCGATAAAAATACTCGATGGATTTTGGTTCGGATTAAAAGAAAAGGCTGCAGCAGAAACTCAATGGTTAAAAAATGCGACAGAGTTTATCAACTATCCTTTTTACAATGAAAATATTTATCAAATGGATACGATTTCTGTAAAAAGAACACATTTTGCCCCTGATGATATTCCTGGTTTTCTAGTAAAATATGAATTAGAAAACACGACAGCTGAGGAATTGGAATTTACAGCTAATTGGCTTGCACGGAGTGATTTACGACCGGTATGGTATTCGGAAACAAAAGGGATACTTCCGGGGGAAGATCATGCGTTTATGAAAGAGGGTACGGTCATTGTCAAAGATAGTCAGCATCAATGGTTTGCAGGCATTTGCGTTGACGTGGAAAACGCCAAAATCACGATTGAAAAGGATTTAACTGCATATGATGGCATTCATGGATCTGGCTGTGGAATGGCTTGGGAATTTACGATGACACTTCCTCCGGGGGCAAAAAAAGCATTTACGGTAAGAATTGCTGGCTCCATGGAGTCGGAAGCAGAAATACAATCCGTGTTAACGGCACTTATCGATGGAGAACATCTTTTTCAACAGAAAAGACAACGCTACCAAGAAATTCTCAATATGGCGGATATTAATATTCCAGATAAAGAATTGGAAAAGGTATATGCATGGGTGAAATGTCATATCGATTGGCTCACCATTGATGTACCAACTGTTGGGAAAGGATTGGCAGCAGGGATTCCTGAATATTCGTGGTGGTTTGGTACCGATAGTGCATATGCCTTGATGGGATGCCTTCCAGCTGGCTTTCATCAGCTATCGGAGAATACATTAGACCTTGTTGGTAGATTATCGAAGGAACATAATAAAAATGGTAGAATCATTCACGAAGCAAATACGTTTGGGATTGTCGGAAATCCAGGGAATACCCAGGAAACGGCACACTTCATTATTGCGTTATTTGAAACGTATCTATGGTCTGGTAATACACAATGGCTTCGTAACCATTATCCTGAAGTAAAAGCAGGCTTACGATGGATTTTAGAGGATATGGATCAAGACCATGATTTATATCCAGAGGGATATGGAATCATTGAAATTTTAGGTTTAAATGCAGAGCTTATTGATACGGCTGTCTATACATGGAAGGCTCTGACATATGCTGCGGAAATGGGCAGGATGTTTACTGATGTGGAAACGGCCAATCATTATGAAGAGCTTGCCAAACAATTAGCCCAAAAAATCCAAACGGAAATGTGGCTAGAAGAGGAAGGGTTATTTGGAGATATCCGAATATCTGGAAATGATATTTATTCCAAGTTAGACGATTTTATTACACAGGCTAGTCTCGGGAATGATTACGAAACCATTTCCTACTACCAAATGGTGAAAGAGGACTTGGAGAGGACGGGACTTCACCAAGATAAAGCAGAACAAACATGGTGCTTTAAAAACTGGGTAATTAATACACCAGTAGAAACCGGTTTAGCTAGTGAGGAGCAAGCGGAAATTGCCCTACGTAGGATGAACTCCGATGAATTCATTGGTGACTACGGCATGTATCTTTCCGGAATAGGTGGAACGTCTGGAAGAAGAATGATGACGATATCCACTGGCGTACAAATTAACGCCAATTTACAATACAACCAGACGGATTCGGCATTAGCTTTAATTCAAAAAATCAAGAAAACCTTTAATATGTACCTGCCAGGTTCCATTTCGGAGATGTCTCCTGATTATGGATGCTTCGTGCAGGCATGGACCTCCTATGGGATGATTGCCCCATTTATTACAGGTTTTATCGGTATGAAGCCAAATGCAGGACAGAAAAAGGTAGTATTTGCCCCACAATTACCGGATGCATGGGATCAAATGGAGGCAAAACAAATAAAAATTGGCAACAACTTAGTTGATGTAAAAGTTACTCGTGTAGTGAACGGCTACCAAGTCGAAGTGACATCAAATGAACAAGGCTGGATATTTGCAGGTGCAGATGGTGTAGAGCTTTTGCAAAGAGAAGTAAATGAAATAAACAGGTAGGTGATAAAATGGTTGCCTCAAAATTGATGAATGCGTGTTACTGGGTAATGCTCTTTGTCTATTTAAATCTATTAATGGTTTTAGGGATCATTGTGGGAGCAGTAGTTTTCGGGATTTTCCCTTCGATCCATGCAGCAAGTAAGGTTAGTAAAGTATGGCTAGAGAAATCAACTACCTCCATCTGGAAAACATTTTGGAGTTCCTATCGGCAAAATTTCTGGATCGCGGAAAAGTATGGCTATGTTGCACTTTTTCTTATGGTTGTCGCATTCAGTAACATCATGTTTTGGGGCAACATGGACGTTACCTTTTCTGTCGTATTAAAATATGCGTGGTACTTTATGTTCTTCTTTCTTTCAATTGGGAGCTTTCTTATTCATCCGCTTATTATCGACGAACGGATGAATTGGAAGGAAACAGTAAAGCTATTTATTTTTAGTCTTTCGCAGCCGCATATTTATGTATTGGTTTTCGTTGGTCTACTCGTTATTTACTTAGCAATATTACTTGTTCCAGGGATTATGTTGTTTTTTGTCGGTAGTTTATCGGTTTTTTGGTGTATGTTCAATACACAATTATTTAAAAGAAAAATCCTTAAGCTACAGAAAAAATGGGGGAATAGGGAGAGTGTTTCTTCTGATAAACCTTCGGAGCAATGGTAACTAGCATTAGTTTTGAAACAAAAGCGATGACTTTTAAAGGAGAGTTCCTATGTTTAGCATAATCGTTAATGGTATAAAGTATCACGCAAGCGAGCAGACAATTGTAAAACAAACCGAACATAAAGAAACGAATGTTATCGAAACAGAAACGATATATGTATTGGATCAAGTCTCAGCTACCATTCATTTTTTCCAACGGTCACAAGGTGAGCAGCAAGCAGAATATTGGTTTGTACTTCATAATGACACCTCAGAGGATTTGAAAATAGAAGCGGTTCACCCTTTCGATCGTTTACTAGATACCTCCTGTCTAGAGGTCCATTATTTTAAAAGTTCCTGGGGAGCGGAATATCAGCCAGAACATGTTTTGGTGAAGGATAGCTGGGAAATAGAAAATAACAAAGGACGCTCATCCGCCGCGTATCATCCTTTTATTTATTGGGAAGCAAACAATCAAACCAATCTACTAAATATCGCATGGAGCGGCAACTGGAGAATTGCCTTTGAACCCGAAAATGAAAAATTACGGCTTCAGGTAGGGCTTGAGCAATCATTTTCTACCTATGTCCCACCAAAAAACAGCTGGGAGAGTATTCATGTGGTGCATGCTAGCGGTGCCGATTTAAATATTGCCTCGCAGCATATGGTGGCATATGGAGAAGCATGTGTGTTTCCCAATACCCCACTGTTGAAAAGGTCTTTAGTAAGCTGGAATCATTGGTGGACATATGAGGATAAATTTATAGACGAGAATATCGTATTAGAAAATATGAGGGAAGCAGCTACACTAGGGATAGAAACCGTTGTCCTTGATGCTGGTTGGTTTGGTGAAGGGGAAGATTGGACAGAAGTTCGAGGAGATTGGTCGATAGTCAATCGTGCACGATTCCCCTCTGGATTAAAGAAATTAAGTGAAGAGGCAAAAAAATTAGGGCTCCACTTCGGCATATGGTGTGAAATTGAGGCATTAGGGAAAAAAGCGGAACTTCGGCAGTCGCATCCACACTTTGCAGCAGATAGAGATGGGGAGGATTTAGGCTATGTGTGCTTTGGGCACAAGCCTGTTCGAGAATGGGCGCTGAAAACATTGACGGATCTGCTAGCGGATTTGGAATGTGATTGGCTGAAACTGGACTTTAATTTAGATCCTGGGGAAGGCTGTAATCGGCTAGACCATGATCATTCCAGCGGTGACGGGCTGTACGAACATTATCAGGGCTTATACGAGGTTTTAACAAAACTAAGGGGAAGGTTTCCTCATTTAGTTATTGAGAATTGTTCCTCTGGTGGCTTACGAACGGATTGGGGAATGATGAGAAACACCCATATCAATTTTCTAAGTGATCCGGACTATGCCTCACACCAATTACAAGTTTTCTGGGCAGCGAGCTTAATTATCCCACCTGTACGCTGTTTGCATTTTACTTGGTCACAGACGGTAACAGAAGAAAATATTCAGCCGCCATTCCCTTGGAAAAACTATAATGAATGCTCGGAAGCGGATATTCTTGCGTTTCTAAGAATTGCGGGGATGCACCGGTACGGATTCTCCCATCCAATAAAGGATTGGAATCAACAAGTAAAGAGCATCGTACGAAAAGGGCTAACAGAGTATAAAGAAACTATTTTTCCGTTAATCATCCAATCGGATATGTATCGGTTAACTGCACAAGGCAATCGGGCAGGAAATGGAAATGAAGCATATCAATTTATTTCCGGAAATGACATGCTTATTTTCTTATTTCGCTTCGATCCAACAAAGGAATTTCCAAGCATAAGGCTATCCGGTATAAATGATCAGAAAACCTATCGAGTGAAAGATATCGACAATAATGTCACCTTCATTCGAGCTGGATATGAGCTAGAACAGCTAGATGTATCTTTTTTAACGAGTGCATCAAGTTTATTATATATATCAGAATGTTAATAATGCATACGATTTGTTAATTATTGGATTCACAATGTATGCTAAAGATAATGAATGTGGTTAATAGTGAGAGGATGAAACACCTTGGTAACATTAAAAGATTTGGCACGAATTACCGGCTATTCCGTCACAACGGTATCGCGGGCACTTAACGGATACGATGATGTGAATAAGGAAACCCGTGATATTATTCTTGCTGCAGCTGAAAAACTGGAATACACTCCGAATATCAATGCACAAAGTCTTGTCACAAAGCGATCGAAAACCATTGGATTTCTTGTGTCCGATTTAAAAAGGGAAAGTGCAAAAGATAACTTTACCTTTGAAGTGCTTTGTGGAATCAGCGAGTTCGTGACAGAGGCAGGCTATGAAATGATTCTATTAAGTACTTCCTCCTCTAAGCAAAAAAATAAAACCTTTCGCCAAATTGTTAGTGAACGGAATTTAGAGGGGATTATTATCCAAGGCTTGAAGAAGGAGGACCCTTATTTACAGGAAGCGATTAAAGGATCGGTTCCAACGGTTTTAGTGGATATTCCCATTGAAAATGAAACGACCGGTTATGTAACAAGTAATCAACATGATAGTGTAAAGAAAGCCATTAAATACTTGGCGCGATTAGGGCATAGAAACATTGCGTATATGAATGGCCATAAGCATGCATATGTTAGTGAAATTAGATACCAATCGTACAAGGAAGGTCTTTCGGAAGCGGGACTAGAAGTGGATGAGAATTTAGTGTGCTACGGTGATTATGAAGAAGAAAAGGCTTATCGCGCATCATTGGATTTTTTACTTAGTAACCCTGAGGTAACCGCATTTTTCTGTGCCAGTGACATTATGGCGCTTGGTGTATTAAAGGCGGCGAAAGAACTAAAGCTCGATGTACCAAAGGATTTATCCATCATTGGTTTTGATAATATTTTGTTAACACAATATACAAGTCCAACATTAAGTACAATTGGGCAAAAACCATTTGAGCTTGGAAAAAGAGGCACCGAGCTATTGTTGGAAATCATTCAAAATAGCTCCACGCAAAGGCATATTATTATTCAAAATGAACTAATTTTACGGGAATCGACCGCACAACCAGGTGGGTAAAACGATTAATCGAATGTATATAATCAAAACGTTACGGGTCACTATTGTTACTAAATATAGTGACCTTTTTACTGTTGACAATCCGAAACGTTTCGTATAATCTAAGATTAAAAGAAAGCGCTTTACATTTGGTGAAAATATGTATAGAAGAAAGGATATGTCATGGTAAAACAATCGGCTTCTATTTTAAATTATGAAATCGGCAAGAAGGAAGAGAAAAATTGGCTAATTACAGAAACAACCTTTTTACCTGAATATTTAGGAAAGACAGAGGCTATTTTCACGTTAGGAAATGGTTATATGGGTCAACGTGCAGCATCCGAAGAAAAATATCCAAATGAAAAACGTGGGCTATTTGTTTCCGGTACGTTTAATAAATTCCCAGGTGATCAGGAAGTAAGTGAATTACCTAATGCTGCAGATATGCTAGAGGTGGATATTTTCTTAAATGGTAAACGATTTCAATTAACGGACGGGAAAATACTATCCTATGAGAAAACACTCCATTTAAAAAATGCGGAATTAATAAGATTAGTAGAATGGGAATCTCCGGATGGTAATCGCTATCAGCTGGAATTTCGACGTTTTGTCTCTTTAGCTAATAAACATTTGCTGGCACAAAGAATTACGATTACACCATTAACAAATAGCGCAGTAATTAACATTCGCTCCGGTATTAATGGGCAGGTTACCAATAGTGGTACACAGCATTTTAAAGAGGGAGAAAAGAGACTCTATCATCAACATACATTGAAAATGGAACAAGAAACAACTACCTCCCATATTGAATTCGTCCATTACTGCAGACACCAATTTTTGCAGCATAACGAAGTGATTCAACCTGAGAACATAATTTTCATGGAAAGACGTCGAATTTTCATGGAGTATAAGCATATCGAAGTTTTGAAAAATGAATCGATCACACTTGAAAAAATCTCCGGAGTTTATACAAGCAGGGACATCGAGAATGGAGAAGCTTGGAAAGAAGAAACGCTAGAGGCATTTGAACAAGCGGGGGATTATCAAACATTATTTACTGAACATAAAAATGCTTGGGAAGTAGAAGTATGGGAAAAATTTCCGATTGTCATTGAAGGGAATGACTTCCATCAGCTAGCGATCCGGTTTGCAATTTACCATTTGATTGGGATGACACCTGCACATGATAATCGAATGAGTATTGGTGCAAAAGGCTTATCAGGAGAGGGCTATAAAGGCCATGCATTCTGGGATAATGAAATATTTATTGTGCCATTTTTTATACTTAGCCAACCAGAGGTTGCTCGCAAGCTTTTAGAGTACCGCTGGTTAACATTAGATGGTGCGATAAAGAAGGCGAAGGAAAATAACTATGACGGGGCAATGTTCCCTTGGGAATCTGCATGGCTAGATGAAGGTGAAGTAACCCCCGTTTATGGAGCAGCTGATATTGTTACAGGAGAATCAACGATTATTTGGTCCGGTTTTATTGAACAGCACATAAGCGCAGATATTGCTTACGCGACTTGGCAGTATTATCAATATACTGGTGACGACGATTTTATGAATCGTTACGGTTATGAGCTTATTTTTAGCACGGCAATCTTCTGGCAATCCCGCTTGGAATGGAATGAACAGAAGCAACGATATGAAATCAATGATGTAGTAGGGCCAGATGAATACAAGGAGCATGTCAATAACAACGCTTTCACTAATCATATGGCAAATTGGAATATCCAAAAGGCAATTGAATACTATGATCGTTTAGTAAAAAATAACCCAGCGGTATTGCAACCGTTAGAAGAGAAGTGGAATCTTGCACACTACCGAAAACTATGGGAAGAAAAATCCGCCAAGCTATATTTGCCACAGCCAAATGAGCAGGGGATTATTCCGCAAGATGATACGTATTTACAAAAGGAAATTATTGATTTAACAGAATATAAAAATGCGGAAGAGGTAGGAACACTATTTCTGAAATACAATCTCGAACAAGTGAATGACATGCAAATTACTAAACAGGCTGATGTTTTAATTCTCCTTTATTTATTAGAAGACTTATATTCGAATGATATTAAGCGTGCGAATTGGGATTATTACGAGCCGAAAACATTGCATGACTCATCCTTGAGCAGATCCACTCATTGCATTCTCGCAGCTGATCTTGGAGAAAAGGAAATAGCTTATCAAATGTTTGAAGAAGCGATCCGAATTGATTTAGGGCCAGCTTTAAAGTCTAGTGATGCAGGTATCCATGCAGCATCGCTCGGTGGTATTTGGCAATCAATCGTCTTTGGTTTTGGTGGCGTCCGAATGGTGGATGGTAGTCTCCGCATTCGTCCAAATATACCAGAAAGCTGGGAAAAACTTTCCTTCAAAATATTCTGGAAGGGTAGTGAGCTTTCTATCGTTGCTACGCAAAAGGATGTAAAAATACGTAATGAATCAAATAAGGCAGTATCACTTTTTGTCACAGAAAATGAAGTGGTTATTGAGCCGAAACTAGAAACGACATTTTCACTAGTTTAATAGAGAGGCACCCGTTATTTGAAGGGTGCTTCCGTTGTATTTTTTATTTGAAAAGAATCGGAAAAAGGGAGGTTACTAAAAATGGCTGAATTACAAGCGTTTATTTTTGACCTGGATGGTGTCATAACAGATACGGCGGAATATCATTTTCTTGCTTGGAAACAACTCGGCGAAGAATTAGGGATAAAAATTGATCGGGAATTTAACGAAAGATTAAAAGGCGTTAGCAGACTAGAATCATTAAATCGAATACTTGCACTCAATAATAGGGAAACTAACTTTTCTCTAGAAGAAAAGGAATTTTTGGCTACAAAGAAAAATGAACATTACAAAGAACTAATCCAACAAGTAACCCCAAATGATTTGTTACCTGGGATACATTCCTTATTGGCAAATATAAAATCCAATCACTATAAAATTGGATTAGCCTCCGCAAGCAAAAATGCACCAGCGGTAATCGAGAAATTACAAATTGGTAATTTCTTTGATACCATTGTTGATGCCGCAACTGTAAAAAGAAGCAAACCAGACCCAGAAGTATTTTTAAAAGCTGCAGAACAAATGAATGTCACAGCAGAGGCTTGTATCGGTATTGAAGATGCGGAAGCGGGGATCGAATCGATAAAAGCAGCAGGAATGTTTGCCGTTGCTGTTGGAACAAATGAAGCATTACGGAAAAAGGCGGATATGACCGTTGAGAGGACAAATCAATTGAAACTTAATGAACTAATAAAAAGCTTTCAAATGTATAATGATAGATTAGCAAAATTAAAATAAGAATTGTTAGTGAAAGGTAGTAATATCATTTTAGTTATCTATTTATTTTTATTATTATAATTTATTCTAAATAATTTAAAATTTTAATTGTCTAAAATTTACAATTATGATATAATATAACTCGAAGATCGATCTTCATATCATCGGGGGTCAAGGAATTAATTTAAAAGTCAGAGGGGGGATAGCGAGAAATATCCACTTTGATTGTTTAATAATTACCATGATCACTTGTTGATTTTGGTGGCTAGTGGATATTAGTTACTAATAATCTATTACAAGGAAGCTTAACTGATGATGTATTTTTCGAATGGGCTGCAGCATGCGGTTCATCAAAAGTAGACAACTCCTATGGGAGTGGAACTACTGCACTTTTGGTAAAATTAATCTGAAAAAATTTGAAAAGGAAAGCTACCTTGACTGTAACAATCAGTCAAATGGAAACTATCGTAGGAAGCAACTCCGAAAAAATAGGTGAAAAACCATAGCGTGACGTTTGTATGTATCGTTCTTTTGTAGAATTGTCGGAGTCTATGAAAGAATACGAAAAAAATACATACGGATGGAGTATCCACTACATGTTGGCGGAAAGTGAGTGGCAAGTAATGAGATTCCATCAAAAATTTTGGATATGGCTAGTCAGGACAATAGCCATCATGCTTGTCATGTTCACTTTCTCCAATATGTCCTATGACAAACAAGACATCAAACCGTTCCTACAAGAAAAGGTAAAAATCACCGAAACCACACTACCGACGGTTGAATTCCACTATAATGACCACCAGATCACCACACAGGATCCTTATGCATTTTTGGAATTTCTGCTCAGAAAATCCGCACATATCCTCGAATATTTCATTTTAACCGTATTTTGGTTCAAAACATTAAGCTATGTACCTTATTATAAAGGGATAGGCATTAAATACATAGTACCTGCCATTTTTTCGCTCGGCTATGCCGCACTAGACGAATGGCATCAAACATTTGTCTCCGGTCGGACGGGGCAGTTGATCGATGTGTTCGTTGTGGATGCGATTGGGGTTGTATTGGCATGTATAGTAGCGGGAGTTTTGCCATTAATAGATTTTAAGAAAACGAAATAATTGGTGTTTGTCCAAATCACGAGTTGTTGTTTTTTGGCCGTTTTCTAAAGGGTTGTTGTTATTCATGAGATAGGTTTAGGGTGCTAATTGGTACGTCGTTATGAACTATATAGAAAAATGAAGAATGGGTTTTTGTGGTAGAGTTTCTGTGTTAAGGGAGATTTGATAATGATGAAAAAGTTTTATGTTGCATCGAGCTTTAAAAACATAGATAAAGTTCGTTACGTTAGTAATGAGTTAATAAGTAAAGGTTACATTCAAACATATGATTGGACACAAAATGAAAGAGCTTCAACGGTTGAGGAGTTAAAAGAAATAGGACAGCAGGAAAGAAATGCTGTATTGGAAGCAGATTTTATTATTGTTTTATTACCAGCAGGTAAAGGAAGTCATATTGAGTTTGGAATTGCACTTGGACAAGGAAAAAGAATTTATCTGTACTCACCAAATGATGAAATAAATAAATTTGAAACAACCAGTACGTTTTACCATTTATCTGAAATTGAAAAATGTATTGGACCCATGGATGAATTGATTACAGCAGTAACAAAATAAGCGAAGTTATTGAGGTAACGAGTGCTTTAATAAAAGCGCCAACATACTACCATAAAACTCAAAAAGCTTGAGGTGGAAATTTTCCTCAAGCTTTTTTTGTGTTTTTTGAATGGTTAATTGCCTGGATCATTCATATTGCTATTTAACCAGTGAATTTGAATTTTCTCCATGTTATCTGAACTACTTACTATACGAAAACAGCCGTATATTTTATAGCATTTCTCCTAGTGCACATACACATGTCTTATGACAAAATCCAACAGAAAAATTTAAACAAACGTTTGATTGAAATTGACTTCATCTATTGGGAATACAAGGAATTCCATTTTATTTAAACGCATAAATCGACAAGAACCATTAACTAAACAGAACAAGTGGGTCCTTTTCCAATCAACTGATAACTAGAAGAATCATGTTTATTGAAACATTCCGTATAGAAAAGCCGTATACAGTAGTACTACATATTTGTTAAGTATAGGAAGTAGTTTACAAGATAGGGGATAAAAGAATGTATTGTGCATATTGCGGCCAATTACTAGGCGAAAACTATAAATTTTGTACATCATGCGGAAATGAAGTTGCTGCAACAGTCGATCAAACAAAAGCGGTTCAGTCTACGGAAATGACAGGGGAAACGGTATTAGTTAATAAAGTACCTGCCAATCTTTTTCGAGGAATCGAGAGTGTAGGTGGGAGATTAACGATTACGAATAAAAGGGTTCTGTTCCAGTCACATAAAATCAATATTCAAAGCGGAGCGACGGAAATTCTTATTTCCGATATTGCCGCTGTAGTTAAGCGGAACACACTAGGGCTAGTACCAAATGGGATATCCATCGTGTTAAAAAACGGAACGGAATATAAGCTTGTCGTTTATAAAAGAGATAAGCTAATAAAGACAATAGTGGATGGTATGTAGAGATTGTTCTGCTTATGGAAAGCAGAACAATCGACAAAAACTTAATAAGTGGAAAAAGAAGCAGCAATCCCACCTAATATGGTAAACACTACGATAATAAAGCCGTAGATGGCACATCCGATTATACTAGTCGTTAATCCTGCTACTGCCATACCTTTCCCATTTAAATTTTGTTGTTGGATTTCTCGAAGGGCTTTTCTTGCGAGCACGATGCCAATAATACCTAAAACTAGTCCGATATATGGAATTATCAGCGATAAAATTCCTAATACTAATGCTGCAATAGCGTTCCCACTTGTTGGCCGATATTGCGGGTACTGGTGATTGTCATATTGCCCATCCATATTTCAAACCTCCAATGTCAGCCACGCCTTGCTAATAACAAGGGGTGAAATTATCTTTTATTATTCCAATTACCGAATGAAATTATGAAAAGATAAGTAGAGCTGATAGGCTTTGTAAGCCGACAATACCAATAGTTGTTAATTCCCATTTAAAATACAAAAGGATTATGCGGTCAAAGGCAATATTTACAGTTTTTTGTTAATTGGTTTATCGATAGGTATAAAAAAGATGGCTCGTTACCATATTTTATTTTGTTAAATAATAACTCGAATCAATTAAGTGGTAAATTTCCTCTTTAGGAAAAGGACTATCCAAAACAACTGTAATCCAATGCTCCTTATTCATATGGTAAGCGGGTAAAATCCCTTGTTCATTCCTAAGTAAGCGAATAAATCCCGGATCGCACTTCAAGTCTATGATGTCGAGACTACCTTCCCCTGATAAACCTAATTTGATTCTTGGTATGTTCATTATTAGCCCGTACCATTTGCGGCTCCCGCGATGTCTTAATACTGCATAGTTTGGAAACTTAGACCAAGGATAGTCTGGCTCTGTATCAAATGTTTCTTTTACATAGGCAAAAATTTCGTCTCTATTTATCATAAAAGTACCTCCCGAAACAGCTCTTGCTCTTTTTTGTATAGATTAATTTATCCCTTGTTTTCATACACTTGTTAAACGCTATGTCCTCCTCTTTCGGTATCGAACATACGCTTCTGTTTTATTATAAATGGTAAGCAGAGAGGATTCATATCCCCTTCTTTATTACAGTCTCTTGGAAAAAAGAGCAGACAGCTGCCAAACTGTTCTGCTCGTCACCTCTACCACATTCTTGTTAAGGAAAACTTCTCCCCGTCAATTTCCACTTCCAATGTATCCTCCGTAAAGGTGGCCACTTGTATGTCAATTTCCTCTGGATACTCGACAGGCTGCCACGAATGGTCTTCTGCTGATGTTACGTTTATCGTAATGCTTTTATTCGTTTCATCGTATTTCCAATTGCCATAATAAAATGTGCCTTCACTATCGTCACCGGTTATTTTCGACCAATTGGCGGAACCGCTTTCGGAAAGGAGGAGGGATATGTACACATTTTCATCGGAAAATTCCCATGAGCCGGCGAGCGGGTTGTCAATTACTGACGGGTCTACTGGTGCGATTGTGGTCTCGGTAATCCGATCTTCCACGATTTCAAAATCTCGAATGATTTTCGTATGTGGCAAATAATCGATGGTTACCTTATCTCCTAAATAAAATTCTGCTGGCTTTGTTAGTACATAGTCGGTATTTTCGATTTCCACTAATACGTAGGACAGTGATTTGTTGCCGGAAACATTTTCGTAATCCGTTACGTAGCCCGTTATCGTATTTGTCTTTCCGAACAGATAGGAGGGGAAATCGAGTAAAAAGCTTCCACCGATGGCTAATGCTCCTGCTGGAATTCCTAAAAAGATACCGAGGAGAAGCACTAGCGAGAAAAAGGAACCAAGCTTTTCGCTAACCTTCGTTTTCCATTGTTGGAATGGAGACAGTTTCCGGAGCTTTTTCTCTTTCTCCCTCCGTTTTCGTTCGTTTCTTTTTTCCATATTCTTTTGGAAGTCGGGGTCTGTCCGTAACCGGTATTGCGTATACAAGCCGTCCCAAACAATCTTCCAGAAAAATATCGTCAAAATTCCTATCGAGCAAACGGATACAACAATTAGATAAAATAAATAGTAGGAAAAAAATGCCGACAAAATCCATAACGCAATGAAAGCTAAAACGATATACAGCATGCTATTTTCCCTCCTTTTTTATTTATTATAAAGGAAATCTAGTGGGCTGACTGCTGCAACGTATCAAATGATTAATCCAATCATTCTAAAAATAGTTTCTGTGGACAAGGATTGAACGACGGAGGAAACCGATACGATTTATCCGTTAATTTGAGATGAGGATATACGCCAGGCAGGATATGGAACGAAATTATTAGAAGCAGTAGAAAAAATTGCGCGCGAAAAAGATGTGACTTTATCAAAGTCGATACGTTGAGCTTTCAAGCTTTAGATTTTTATCAAAAAAATGGCTATCAAGTGTATGGCAGTATAGACAATGTCGGCAGAGAATTTGAGCATTATTATTTGAAAAAGGACTTATCGATTCCATCATAAATGGTAGCAATGCATTGACAAATGAAGAAAATGAAATACAATTAATAATAATTAATATGTGCATAACGAAGATTTGTTTTTCAACATTTCGGAGTATAAGAACAAAGGCTATGAAAAGAAAGAGTAGCAATCACGTAGACAGACAGAAAGTTACCGGTTGATGAGAGGTGCATGTCGAACGATTGTGAATACATCTTGGAGCTGTGTACCGAATGGGAGATTCCTTAGTAGGCTACGCCGGTTAAGCACCCGTAATCATGTGCGAAAGTATCGTCCCAATGACCGTACTTACGAAGATAGGCAATGTGAATTGTCTATGAATAAAGGTGGTAACACGAGATAAATCGTCCTTTTGGTTCATCCAAAGGGGCGATTTTTTTTTATCCTTTGTTTCTTATAGAACTTGCAATATTAGAAATAATATTTCAAGGAGATGATTGTATGTTTGTAAAACCAGAGGAGCAATTAAAAATTATTCGCAAAGGTGTTCAGGAAATCGTTAACGAGGAAGAATTATTGACTAAGCTAGAGAAATCCTACAAGCAACAAACCCCGCTTACGATTAAACTCGGACTGGATCCTTCTGCACCAGATATCCATTTAGGTCACGCGGTTGTATTGCGAAAAATTAAACAAATGCAAGATTTAGGTCATAAAGTAGTCATTATTATCGGTGATTTTACGGGTCGTATTGGCGACCCAACCGGGAAAGCAAAAGGACGAGTAGCGTTAACGGACGAACAAGTGAAGGAAAATGCCAAAACCTACTTTGAACAAATTTTTAAAGTGTTAGATTCCGAAAAAACGGTTGTCCGTTATAACAGTGAATGGCTAGCAAAATTAACCTTTGAGGAAGTCATCAAATTAGCTGCTTCCACATCTGTCGCAAGAATATTAGAACGTGATGATTTCCAAAAAAGATATCAAAATCAAGTACCAATCGGTATTCACGAATTTTTTTACCCACTCATGCAAGCGTACGATTCGGTGGAGATCGAAGCCGATATTGAGTTAGGCGGTACAGACCAAACCTTTAACATTTTAATGGGGCGCACCTTGCAAAAACATTTTGGACTTGAAAAGCAAATTGCCTTGTTTATGCCATTACTGGAAGGTCTTGATGGTGTCGAGAAAATGAGTAAAAGTCTTGGCAATTACATTGGGGTGAATGAACCAGCAGAAGTTATGTTTAAAAAAGTAATGGAAATACCAGATCACCTCATCATTAAATACTTTGAGCTAGCAACCGACGAACACCCAGATAAAATAGAAAAAATGAAACGCCTCCTTGAAGAAGGGGTTAATCCAAGAGATATTAAACGGACATTGGCGAGCATTATTACGAATTTATACTGGGGAGAAGCAGAAACGAATCGTGCAATCGAATATTTTGATACGGCTTTTCGGAAAAAAGAAATACCAGACGATATTCCAGAATTATTAATAGAGGCGGGTAAAGATACAGTAGAAGCCATCATTCCGCAGTTGATAGAAAAAGGCTTTGTAAAAAGTAAAAGTGAATTTTTACGGCTAATTAGACAAAATGGAGTGCAACTAAATAAAGAAAAATTACAAGAAGCAGATCTAGCCAATGTGTTAATGCACGAGGATGTATTAAAAATTGGGAAAAAGCGGTTTATCCGTTTTATAAAATAATAGTGAAATCAATCGGGAGGCATCCATTTCGTTTGACTAATGGGTGCCTTCTTTTGATTTAACCGATGGTCATTTTTTTATAAAAAAAATTCTAGCCAACCAAATGGATAGAATTTAAGTGTAGTTATCATATGTTATTCTTTATCTTTGGACCAAATGGTTGTACGATTTCTGCCTTCTATTTTTGATTGATACAACGCAATATCAGCGTTTCGGAATATTTTTTCATACGATTCCGCGTGTGCTGGAAATTCAGAAATTCCGATCGATATGGTAATTGGTTTGCCAATCGGACTCATGCTATTGGCAATTGTGATCCGAATCATCTCTGCGAGGTAATATGCTTTTTCGGTTTTCGTATTTGGCAGAATGAGAACAAATTCCTCGCCACCATAGCGAAATAATCGATTTGTTTTCCGAATAACAGATTGAACGGTTTGTGCAAAGTCTCTTAGTACTTCATCTCCCGCCTGATGGCCATAGGTGTCATTAATCGATTTAAAATGATCAATATCAATCGAGATTAACGTAAATAATTGCTTATCGTTTACTAACCTATCCATTACAGTATTTAAGCTTCGTCGATTTGGTAATTTGGTTAGCGGGTCTGTCATAGCCTCTACGGTTAGCTTTGTATTATGTTTTTGAACGGAATCAATGGCTGTTAATAGACTATCTGTTAACAGATGTGCTTCCCGATTCCAACGAGTAGGTTTTACAGGTGTGTTCACTTTCTGCCCATCCCCAAACTGACGCACCATATCGGCGAGCTGTACAAATGGTTTCGCTAGCAACCGGGTAATAAATAGGGATAGTAACAAAAGAGCGAGAAATGGTGGCACTATATAGAAAATAAGTTTCTCGACATGCTCCCTAAGTAGCTTCTGGACATAGGAAACGGGCGTTTGTTGAATAATCCTCCAACCGGTTTCGGGGATGGTGCTATAGGCTGCAAGCATTCGAATTCCTGCTGAATTGGTGATTACCTGGGCACCGCTTTTTTCTTGTAGAACATCATCGACAAAAGGATTTTCTTTTGTTTTCTCGCCAACAAGGTTGATGTCTGGATGGAACAGTATGTTTCCTCTTTGTTCAACGACATAATAGTAGGATCCATTTTTATCTGAAATATCATTACCAAGAATCTCATATAGGACATTTTTTTCTTGCAGGTAGATCGTTCCCCCAATGATTCCTCGGTAATTCCCTTCCTTATCATAAAACGGCTCACTCATTAATATCATAAACCGCCCAGTACTGGAATAGAACGGTATAGTCAATGCGGGTCTTTTACTTGCCACTGCCTGTTGTATCACATCATTGGTAATTTTGTCTCCTTTAATACCAACAGAGAGAGGAGAAATGTTTTGCATCCGATTCTTTTCATCAATCCAAAACAAGGAATTAAAATATCTCGAGCTTTTGCGTACAAGCTGTAATTGCTGCTGAATTTCTTCATCACTCATCCCGTTATTTTCCTCAAGAAAAGTGGTCGTATCCTGCAAACTCATTCGCATTGCTTCGAACAAAGAATTCACTGATTGGCTAATCTTATTCGCCTTCGAACGATTTAAGGTTAGGTAAGTGTTGTAGAGAGACTCTTTCTCAGACTGATACGAAGCCCCGATTAAAATCAAAATCGTCAATATCACCGATCCGGATACGAGGAAGGTTAATAGAGTAGAAAGCTTATATTTCCGAATGATTAATTTTCTCATGATAGTAAATCCTTTAGTTGGATATATTCTATGTGCATTTTATTCTAGTATAATTTAAATGCAAAAAAGTTTATAGTTGTTTAGATGAAAAACCAGTAATTTCCAAATGGTAGACTAATGCTAATAGGCAGAAAATACGTGCCTGAAAATGGTTAACGGATTGTATATCTTCGCCATTGTTCGGCAAAAAAATAAAACAAACGTTTGATTGAAAATGGTACTTGGTCTTGGTATTGCTTTGTTTTTGGGAAGGAGGTTGTGCGTATTTCGACAGGGGAGCGGTAGCGTGTGGTGATGGGCAAGGTGTTTGGGAAACGAGTGCTAGGATGAGAGTGTTCGTAATTCTTTTATTATATTAATATAATTGGACGTTCGTCGGAAAGAGGTTCTATTTTTTCGGGAAACGGCGCGGATTTTTCTGGAAAGAGGGCAGATTTTTCGGGAATCGGCGCGAATTTTTCTGGAAAGATGGCAGATTTTTCGGGAAGTGGCGCGAATTTTTCTGGAAAGATGGCAGATTTTTCGGGAAGTGGCGCGGATTTTTCTGGAAAGATGGCAGATTTTTCGGGAATCGGGGCGGATTTTTCTGGAAAGAGGGCAGATTTTTCGGGAAGTAGCGCGAATTTTTCTGGAAAGTGAGCAGATTTTTCGGGAAGTGGCGCAGATTTTTCTGGAAAGTGAGCAGATTTTTCGGGAATCGGCGCGAATTTTTCTGGAAAGAGGGCAGACTTTTCTGGAAGTCGTGCGGATTTTTCTAGAAAGTGATCCAAATTTCCCCTGAAGTTAAGTGACTTTTCCGGAACAGCATGAAGATTTCCCGGTACCTACCCAGGATTTTCTAGCGTACCATTTCACCAAAAAAAGAATCGCAGCTATCAATAAGAATAACTGCGATTTTTTTCCATTATTTTCTTATCTACTTTTTCATTAATCTTCTCTAGTAGCTCGTAGTCTTTTAAAAGCTGTTCTTTATTTTTGTCGATTAGCTCTTTCAAATTTATCGGTTTTTTCACCATCTCTTTTTCCTCCTTTCAGTTTGATAGGTTTATCGTATCAGGTAGATATGTCAGGAGTATGTCCAAATCGTAAACAAATATCGTTTTCTATTAATAATTTACAAATGTTGTTACTCCGTAGGGAGTATGATAGTTGCGATGGCTTAGTTCATCTAGCCAGTTTTTATGCTGAAGTTGATACATGCCATAAATCGTTTGGTACGTATGATTGCGGACATTTATTTCAATAGGTTCTGGATGTTCTTCTAGCTTTTGTCTATATTCCTCAAATGCATGCTGATTTGGCACATGGAAGATCTCTAACACATCCCCTAGTTCCATATGCTTTTCAATATAGGTGAGAAACAATTGATTTCCGACACCATGCGCCTCGTAAACATACGGCATCGTAAACAATCCAGCTATTTTATCCTTCCAATAATCATCAATTTCTTGAACAGTAAAAGAAATTGCATCCTCTTCCCGTTCAAAAACCATTCGATTATTGTAATCTTCTATTTCCTTTGGGATTTGAAATGGTCGTGAGTGAGCCAAAAATGTAATTTCTGTCATTGTCCCCGTTTAGTTTCGCTGTCTTTCAAAAATGATTTCAAAATAGGCAGCGGAACCGTATCCTTTCGTGCTAGGCGCAAAAATTTGTACCAATCGCCAACCTTCATTGGCATGCTGGTTGATAATTTCTTGATAATCATCTTTTGGAGCGCTATTCCATTTACTAAGGTCTACTTTTACGAATTTGTATTCATACATTTGCTGTTCCTCCTTGAAGGATTGTCTACTATATATACGGATGAAGAGGGGAAAAAGTTTCATTAGTTTTTGCTTTATTCAGATTTTTAACGATGTGGAGGATGGATGATTTTTCTGTGTGAGTGGTGCAAAAAAAATTGGAAGTAGGTGAGCTATTTTTCGAGAACTGTGAATAAAATTTTGAGAAATGTGTCGGGAATTTCCGGAAGATTGGTTGAAAATTTCCGGAATACCGACAAAAATTCCGGAATTGCCGAGAAAATTTCGGGAATAAGTAAACGTTTTTCCGGAACGGTCCCCGAAAGTTCTGGAATATCAATTGAAAATTCGGGAATTGCAGCAAGGATTTCTGGAATTGGCGAGTGCTTTTTGGAAATTACGTCGAAAAGTTCCGAAATACCGGTAGAAAATTCGGGAACTGTAACAAAAAGTTTTGGAATCTATCACTATTTTTCGGGAATCACCGCAAAATTTTCTAGAATATCGGTAAGAAATTTTTGCTACGAATACTAAAAAACCTAATACAATACCCATATTTTTTTTGGAAACACATCTACTTCAATTCCGAAAAATTTTTTCTAGTACTAACAAAATGCGCGATGAAGTAAATAATCATCTGAATTGGCACGGAATAGGTAAATTTCCAGTTTGCCGCATGATAGACCTTCATCCATTGAAAGAATGGTTCACCAATGTAGGAAGTAAGCAAGGCGAAAAAAATAGCTTTTAGAAATGGGCTCGCATTTGGTTTAAATTGCAATATATACAGGATGGTTACCGGCATTAGCGTTAAATCCCACGGTAAATAAGTGGGAAGTACCGGTACAACATTAAACCGGTAATGCCACAAAGCCCATTGATCCCCAAGAACGTCAAGGACTATTGATATCACCATGACGACGAACCCTGAATATAGCAGGCGATCTCTACTTTCCTTTTTATGAAAAAAAATCCAAATAATCCATGGAATAATCGAAAAAGCAACGCCGAACCACCAAAGTGGGGAAAAGACAATATAGTCGAACCATATATCAACTTTTTGCTGAATAAGCGCTTCAATTTCGTTTACATTTTCATCAATGATTTTCACGATATGTTGAGTGTTATTCACCAATATACCCTCACTTTTTGGATAATGTTTATATAATTAGCAAAAAGTACATGGATTATTTACATGCAAAAAAATTGGAGTGTCGTTAACCAGGGCGATAAACATTTTACAAAAAACGAAGCCATTTTTAATTAAAAAATTCAGCTAACGTGGAAAAATCCACATTCACAGGTTAAATAGCAATATGCATAATCCAACCAATTCAAATAGCACATAAAAAAACTTGAGGAAATTTTAACCTCAAGCTTTTTGAATTGATTATGTTGGTCATTTATTTTAATCCCCCGTTAGTGAAAAACTCCCGTATTATTCTTCATTATCATCTTGTCTTTTTTTTCGTAGATTATAAATATAGACTATTGGAATAAGTCCGCAAATAAATAGTATACTACCCATAATTACACCATTTATTATTGTGAAGCCATCAGTAAGTGAAACAAAAAATCCAACAACAATTGAAATTAAAATAAGCACCACCAGTGAAATAGTTAGATTCTTTTGCGGGTGAATTTTATTACTTTCATGATCTGCGCTTATACTCATTGATAAATATGCAGAAATAATAGTGGCTATCAAAAATACAAGCCATAGGGGATTTTCTCTCATCCCATCTAAACCTTTTGTAACTAAGTCATATCCTAAAATCCCAAGAATACCAACAGTTTGAATGATATATGCAATACGGATGTTTTTTAAATTTTGTAATACTAAACGTTCATCTGTAATTTTTTTCATTTTCAACTATTCTCCCTTTCTACCCAAAATACTTCATCTAATGTCCTGTTAACTGCATAACAAATATCCAGACACAATTTTAGGGTTGGATTATATTTTCCCTTCTCAATCAAACTAATAGTTTGGCGAGTGACACCTATCTTTTCTGCTAATTGTTGTTGTGTCAAATTAACTTGAGTACGAGCAATCTTAACTTTATTCTCCAAATGTTAAATCCCTCCTTAAAACTAATTGTAACATATATATTACATAATTCAATATATATGTTACATTTTAAACGGAACTATTTTTCCACCATCCTCACCCGTTAGTACTAGAGCAAAAAAAGAAGCATTAATCCTTATTGGATCAACGCAACCAATAGCACAAAATATTAGAGTGATACTTAAACGAAATAAACCATTCTTATTCCTTCCTTTTTGAGATTTGCCCTTCTAACGCACTGGCACTAATTTCACTATTGTAGCCGTTAGTACAATAATATATTGAATTGATTTAGATAATAGTTAGTATTTCAATGTTGATGCCCAAATGAAAAGATAAATGGGAGCAATAAAACAAATAGCCAAGAGCGTAAGCGAGATTATAAAAGGCAGACTAGAATCGGTTCCGACTGAAAACCTTAGCAATGCTTCGTTAGCCAGTATAAAGGATATAAAACTAAGATTTTGAATTAGTATCATTACTTTTCCAGTTCTTGAAAACTGAATTTCTTTATTTGCTTCAGTTAAATTGATATAGTTCAATTTTTCTGGCTTTTTAACTAATAAACCAATAAGGAACCAAATGAAAATACCCAAAATAGGCATTATATACAGGATGTATTTCGGACCCCAGTTATCTGGAGTGTCGTTAGTAAAGTGTATTGCGATACGTTCGGGAATATCTGCCCAAAGGTAGACTAACTTAAAAATATGGTAGCAAAGGATCGTAATGGAGATTATAACAAGCGTTACTTTAAAATGTTTCATTTTTATCACCTTTCATACTTAAAAACTTTTTTCTCAATCCTGCCCCGTTCGTTTTTTTTATTCTAATGCAGCTCAGTCTAAGGTCTTTTTACAAATGGCAACAATCTATACGAAAACAGCCAATTGTACGATTTGACGTATAGCCTAAAGCACAAGTGCGACAATCCCAGCGGCCAATAATACTATAGATCCTGTTAACATTGTGATTTGAGTAGGGCGATTCATTTGATGGAAAAATTTTATTAACATCACACAACACCTCCATTTGTATCATTATTCCCTCATAAACATGTAAATGTCCTGTTCGATAAAGCTAACAGCCACAATCGCGAGCATACATGCAGTTATGTAGCTAATGATTCGATACGCTTTTCTCTCTGGTCCAAACCGTTTATACAAACGAAATACGGATTGAATTATCGGCAACAGAAGAAAAGTGGCGCAAAGGGCTACGAAATCAATACTAGTAAACGGTTTTTCGATAAAATAACTCCAATAATAGATAGCGTATAACAATACGATGAAAAGAAGGATTAGATAAAAATACATGAGAACTTTTTTCACGAGGGCACCTGTTTTTTCATTAATTTTAAAAACTGCTTGTATTAAAATCTATAAATCAATATAATATCTTCTTTCTTTCTCCACCACTTCAAAACCAACAGACTGATATAGTCGCAATGCTGTTTCGTTTACTGTATCCACCATTAATTGTGCGGTTGTTAGTCCGCGTTCCTTTAAGTATATTAGAGCGGTGGTAAGCAAGTATGTAGCAATTCCTCGCTTGCGCCAATTACTGCGGACAAATACATCCTCGATAATGCCAATTTCCTCTTCCTTCCAAGCCATTGCACTACCAATTAATTCGTCATTCATTCTCACCGTGATTGCGCTCCACCATTCATTTGCCTTGTATTCGTGTAATCGTCGCAGACCAAGTGTCGCTTCTGGCCAAATTTCATCCTCCACTGCTAAATATTCTTCCTCTTCCTCCGTGCTAGCCATCTTCCAAAAGCTACCCTGCATGTTAGAAGCGGGGAGCTGTACTTGTATAATTGGCTGCTGCAAATCCCGCCTCATTGTATATAGCGTATTCAACGGAAGGAAACCCAATTCCTTTGTGAAAAAATCATTGTTATGAACCTCGGTGGCAAAATTCCCGACACAGAAGTTCGTTTGATGCGTAGGGGATAAATTTTGCTTTATTTCTAACGCCCGGGAATATAATTTTTCGTAAACTGCCCGAAGTAGTGTACTATCTGTTTCGCGCTCCGGTAATGTTTTCAGATTTAAATAGATAGAATGTTTACTAGTTGGTGACTGCCCATCTTTCATTTCATTTATTACTTCAACCTGTCCTTTTGCCACCATTTGCCCATCCTCATAAGCACAAAACACATTCCCCCAATTTTCCTCCGGCCCAATCCACCAAAACACAACTTTTCGATTACTTGTAACCGCCTGATAAAAAGCACCAAGCATCGGCATATCCGCTTGCTGAAAATTTCTAATCTCCAAAGAACCCATCCACATGTTCCTTTCTGATAGTATTTATTTCTATTATGTTAGAAAAGTGTTAATTGTACAAATTGTTTTTGGAGGGAGTTCCCGAAAAATGTGGGGAAGTTCCCGAAAAACGGGGGGCAGGTTCCCGAAAAATGTGGGGAAGTTCCCGAAAAACGGGGGGCAGGTTCCCGAAAAATGTGGGGAAGTTCCCGAAAATGGGGGGCAGGTTCCCGAAAAACGCGGGGAGATTCCCGAAAAATGTGTGGATATTCCAGAAAAACGAGGGCAAGTTCCCGAAAAACACGGAGAAGTTCCAGAAAAAGCGAGTGGATGTTCCCGAAAAAATAGGCGAGATTCCCGAAAAAATAGGCGAGATTCCCGAAAAATGTGGGGAAGTTCCCGAAAAAGCGAGTGATGTTCCCGAAAAAATGGACGAGATTCCCGAAAAATATGGAGAAGTTCCCGAAAAAAGAGGGGAGATTCCCGAAAAACGAGGGGAAGTTCCCGAAAAACAGGGGCAAGTTCCCGAAAAACGAGGAGAAGTTCCCGAAAAACACGAGCCAGTTCCCGAAAAACGCAGAGGATATTCCCGAAAAAAGAGGTCAAGTTCCCGAAAAACAGGGGCAAGTTCCCGAAAAACGCGGGTCAAGTTCCCGAAAAACACGGGGAAGTTCCCGAAAAACACGGGGTAGTTCCCGAAAACCGCGGGCAAGTTCCCGAAAAACGTGGCGAAATTCCCGAAAAACACGGGCAGGTTCCCAAAAAACACGGGGGACTTCCCCAAAAAAAGCATGTCCCCGCGCCACTTCCCAATAAACAACCATACCCCCATTAATCAAACGATAAAAAACGCACCCTAAATTGCCAATTAAGGTGCGCACATTTGGAAATGATATTTAAAACTTAATTTCCTGCATCCGCTGTTCTTTTCAAATCAACGGTTACTTTTTTCTCCTTCGCTTGCTCCACCCGTTTAATAAAGAATGCAAGCACCAAGCTAATGACGCCAAAGATTAGAATCGTTAAATATGCATCACCGATTCCTTGAATGGAAGCTTCCATTTTCCAGTGGCCGAGGGATGCTTTTTCCGTAGCTGGTGACATCATCTCGGTTAGGTGGGTGGCGGTTCTGTTTGTCATGATTGTTACGATTAGCGATGTTCCAATGGCGCCGGCTACTTGGCGGACGGTGTTGGAGATCGCGGTGCCGTGTGCGTGTAGACTGGATGGTAATTGGTTTAATCCGGCGGTTTGTAATGGCATCGTTACGAATGCCATTCCGATTCGTCTGCCGGTGTACATTAAGATTAGAAAAGTATAGGAAGTCGCGTCTGTTAAATTCGTAAATCCTAACGTAAATCCAATAATGATCGCGACTCCTGTGATGGTTAACCATTTTGCTCCGAAGCGATCAAATAGTTTACCCGTGATTGGATTTAATAATCCCATTAAAAGTGCACCAGGTAACATCATTACTCCGGATTCCAAAGCCGTATATCCACGTGCATTTTGCAAGTATAGTGGAAGTAAAATCATATCGGCATACATCATAATTGTCACGCCAATATTAATAATCGTGGTTAACGTGAACATGTTATATTTAAACGCTCGAAGATCCAAAAATGGATTTTCTGAAACTAATTGTCTCCATGTAAAGAGGAGAAGTGTCACGATGCCGATGATAAGGGAAAGAATTACTTCGAGACTAGACCATCCTTCCGAACCAGATGCTTCACTAAATCCATACAATAACACCCCAAAACCAATCGTTGATAACACTAAACTAAGAACATCGATTTTTATTTTCGTGGCTTCTGATATATTTTTTAAATAGATAAATCCACAAATAATAATAATTACAGTAAATGGCACCATGCCATAAAACAATGCTTGCCAAGGGAACTCTTCCAGAACGTAACCAGCGATTGTCGGACCGACAGCTGGGGCAAAAATAATTGCAAGTCCTACAAATCCCATCATCATTCCACGTTTTTCTGGTGGGAAAAGTGATAATACAACGTTCATCAATAGCGGCATCATAATTCCTGCACCAGCTGCTTGAATTAAACGTCCAGTTAAGAGGACTGGAAAGCTAGGAGCGATGGCAGCTACGATTGATCCAATCAGAAAGATAACCATTGAACTTTGAAATAATTGCCGAGTAGTAAATCGTTTCATTAGAAATCCGGTAATCGGAATGAGTATTCCATTGACCAACATGTATCCCGTCGTTAGCCATTGTGCTGTGGAAGGTTCAATTTTAAACTCCTCCATTAACGTAGGAAGGGCAACCGTCATGATCGTTTGATTAAAGGTCGTTAGGAATGCACCAATAATCATAATGGTGAGAATGGACCCCTTTTTTATCGAATTGCTTTCTAAGCTCAATTTTTTCATCCTTTCATAAAAAATAGTACATATTTTATTTACACATTGTTGTATAATTAACAAGATATAAATTAAATTATATTTAGAATGCCGAATGATTACAATTTACAATTTTGGTGAATCTGTAAAATAGTTTACATATTGTATATTTCTGTTGTTTATTTTTGCAATTTGCGACAGAATTGGTGAGATTGTTAAAGAGGTGGATGAAATGGATAAAAAAACGCATACCGATTTACGTGTTTTACGTACGCGTAAGTTGCTGCGCGATGCTTTTGTCGATTTATTGCAGGAAATGGATGTAGAAAAAATATCAGTAAACCGCTTAACCGAGCGTGCCACGATTAATCGTGTAACCTTTTATTTGCACTATAAGGATATTCCGGACATGATCGAAAAGCTTACAGAGGAAATGATCGCGGACATTACAGAAGTTTTGGAAAAAAGCGCGACAAGGCAAAACCCAGTAGAAAGCGGTGATTGGCCAGTCGGCTTTGTCAACCTACTAGAATATATCGCGGAAAATGCGAAGTTTTACAAAACGGTACTTGGTTCGAACGGTATCGGCATCTTTCGCGAGCGACTAACGTTTTTGATACGGGATCGGATTGTATCCGGTGTGGAAGAAAAAAGGGGAGAAACTGCGCCTTTGAAGGTGAAGAAGGATATTTTGTTATGGTATGATTCCTCCGCATTTATCGGGACAATCGTATCCTGGCTGCAAAATGATATGCCGTATACACCGGAGTTTTTGGCGAAGCAGTTTTATTTGATACATACGCGGGATTTTTGAAATGTATAAAGGAACGATTACTTTGTAAATTTAGAAGGAATTGACACGTTTTTCTAGAATGTAACCTAATATAAGTTAGTGGAATGGTAATTCATCATAAAAAATTTTGAGATGATGTGGGTAAAATGAACAAAGAATTTACTAGATTTTTGGAAGCGCTACAGTTACTGCCAGTGGATAAATGGGACTCTTGCATCGTAGACCATACAAAGGAATACGTTCCGGGTAAAGGAAATGCTAAGATTAGAAATCTATTAAAACAAAAATGTACAACAGATAGTGGGGTATATGGTTATTTTAATCAGGACGGGGAATGTTTATATATCGGTATGGCAAATGACCTAAGTGGTAGAATATATGGACATTACAAAGCAGCTTGGGTAGAGGTAAGTAAAGGGACAAACCGGGATCCTCATCAGCTGCCGTTTTTTAAAGAGCATAAAGGTATTGTAAATGTCAGATGGTATAAAATAGCGGATATTTTTGAAAGGCAAGCAATTGAGGCAATGTTAACGAGAGTTCTCAAACCTAAATACATTGAATTTATGAGAGAACGGCAAAAAGTTAAAAAAGTAATGAAATGATATTTTGTATAGTTGGTTTAAGTTGTTTGCAATTTTTGTACAATAAAAACTACTAGTTGTCGCATTCACCACCGAAGTAGAATAACGAGCGGAAGGTGACTATAGAATATAGACAGAAGGTGAAAAACATGCAACCAAAATGGCTAGAATGGGCAAAAGAACTCCAAGCAATTGCACAGGCTGGATTAACGTATTCCAAAGATGTGTATGACTTGGAGAGATTTGAACAAATTAGAGAGCTAAGTGTGGAAATTATGCACGAGCATACAATGGTTGATAAGCAAATGATAAAAGATTTATTTACGAATGAGACAGGCTATGCAACACCGAAAGTCGATATTCGTGCCGTGATATTTCGGGAGAATAAAATCTTAATGGTAAAGGAAAAAGCGGACGGGCAGTGGTCTTTGCCTGGTGGATGGGGGGATATTGGACTTACCCCGAGTGAAGTTGCGGTGAAGGAAGTAAAAGAAGAGTCCGGATTCGACGTGAAAGCGACGAAAATAATCGCAGTCTTTGATAAAATCCGCCACCCGCATCCCCCATCTCCGTACCACGTCTATAAACTGTTTATCCAATGTGAAATTATCGGCGGACAAGCAACAGAGGGCATGGAAACAAATGCGGTTGCATTTTTTGCGGAAAACGAGCTGCCACCATTATCTGTTGAGAGAAACACGGAATCACAAATTCAATTAGCATTTAAACATTTACATAATCCGCAGGAACCTGTTTATTTTGATTAAAATAAAGCTAGCAAAAGCCTATCCCGGTATATACTGGGATTATTTTTTTGCCCAAAATAGCTTAATCTTTACAGTATTTACAATAAGTTAACTTTGACATCCCACTGACATATTCCGCCCCTATACTTGGCAATGTAGAAAGAATCAAAAAAATAAAAGGAGGTTCCTACAATGCCAAGTTCAACCTCATTTAATCCAAATGGACGACAAGAATTGAAGCATGCGATTTCCAATGCGGAATATTATGTGCTTCGTAACAAGTTACTTCATTTTATGCACAGTGATCCAAATGCTGGACGAGATGGGAAATATCATATCCGTTCTACGTACTTTGATAACTTTGATAATAAAGTTTTGACCGAAAAGAAAGAAGGCTTTTTGAACCGGGATAAATATCGGGTTCGGATTTACGAAAAGTGTGATCGAGTAGTTAATCTCGAGAGGAAAAGTAAACGGAATAATGTAACATTCAAATCGAAGTGCACTATTACCCGGTCGGAATACGAAAGGATATGCGTCGGGGATATTCAATGGATGGAGACTGACGAGCGCGAATTGATTCGCGATTTATATCGTGAGATGATCTATCATTTGATAAAACCGCAAACCGTTGTCGACTATGAGCGGGAAGCATTGATTTATCCGTATGGCAATGTTCGGATTACGTTTGATTGCAAGGTACAGTCGAGTTTACAAAATATTGATATGTTTAACAAACAGCTACCGATGGTCGATGTGTTAGATCCGAATTTAGTCATTTTGGAGGTTAAATATGATGAGTATCTTCCGGAAGTGATTAAGCTATTACTTCAATTGTCCGACACTAGACAAGAGGCATACTCGAAATATCAATTGAGTCGAATGTATGGATAACCGATTTTTATATTAAAAAACAAATGAGGAGAGAAAAAAATGAATTCAACAACGTTTACAGATATTTTTAAATCGAGCTTTTTAGAGAAAACTGCTTCCTTTTCCTTAACGGATTCCTTGCTTAGCCTAGGCTTTGCATTAATACTTGGACTTTTTATTTACATTGTCTATAAGAAAACCTTTAATGGTGTGATTTACTCGCATTCTTTTAATATCTCGCTGATTATTATGACAATGGCGACGTCACTTGTGATTATGGGGATTAGTCAAAATGTCTTGTTATCGCTTGGGATGGTTGGTGCTTTGTCGATTGTGCGGTTCCGTACACCAATTAAGGATCCGATGGATTTAGTGTATATTTTTTGGTCTTTGATTATCGGGATTTTATGTGGTGCCGGCTTTATTTTACTCGCAGTAGTAGGTTCTATTGTCATTGGACTAGTTATTGTTTTATTCGCAGGCAAAATAAAAGTGGAAAATCCGTATTTATTAGTTGTGAAATTTGATAACGAAATTACAAACGAGGAAATTGAACGGATGATTAAAGAAAACACAAAGAAATTTTCACTAAAATCGAAATCTGTTATGAAGGGCTATGAAACAGAAGTTACCTATGAAATTCGTGTAAAAGACAATGATTCGAAAATTGTTGCAGAAATATCCGAGCTAAAGGGTATTCATTCTGCAGTCATGTTAAGCTATGATGGCAATTTTACCGCATAAATAATAGAGATGATAAAAGGACTGAATCAAATGGATAAGAAACTACAAAAGATCCTCTTTCCTTTATTACTCGGCACCTCACTTCTCGTTAGTGGCTGTGATGGGAATTCTGATTCAGCCACCGAGGATGAGGATGGTGTTGTGATTAATCTAGTAGAATATGAGGATAGTGATTACTATACGGATTGGCAGGCAGATAATTTTACTTTCATCCATTTAGAAGGTACGACAGCAACCGTTGATGGTGATGGCGGTGCAGTAGTGGAGGATAGCCAAATTTTGATACGCACAAGTGGAACATATGTCCTTGATGGAACGCTTACGGATGGACAAATTGTTGTTGATTCCGAGGACACAGGGAATGTTCGCTTAGTGTTAAATGGCGTGACAATCCATTCTACAACGAGTGCACCGATTGATGTTAAACAAGCAGATAAAACAATTGTTTCATTGGAAAAAGGTACAGAAAATGTACTATCAGATGCAACAGAATATGTATATGAAAACAACACAACGGATGAGCCAACGGCGACCATTTTTAGTAAAGATGATTTAACAATAAATGGGACTGGTGCTTTGACTGTTCAAGGTAATTTTAATGACGCCATAAAAAGTAATGATGATTTAAAAATTACTGGTGGAACTATCCAAGTTACTTCTACTGATGATGGGATAGTTGGTCGAGATGTGCTAGCTGTAAAAGACGCCGCAATTACGGTAACGGCAGGTGGCGATGGTCTAAAGGCTTCTAATGACGAAGAGGAATCAAAAGGTAATGTAATATTGGAAGATGGTTCATTTACCATTAAAGCCGATGGTGACGGGATACAAGCGGAGCAAATCGTTGCAATTGTTGACGGGGAGTATACGATTACAGCAGGTGGTGGTAGCCCAGAAACTATCACGAACCAAGAAGCCGGCATGGGAATGGGTGGCGGTATGGAACGTGGAGGTGGAGGTCCTACTAATTTTAATTCAGCAGACATCGCATCATATATTGATCGATTATTAGATGGAATCGATGTTTCGGATGAGCTGAAGGAAAAACTGGAAGCTGCCGAAACAATGGAAGAGGTTCAAACAATTTTACAAGACAATCCAGAGGTGCTCGAGCAAATCCAGGAAAACGGAAATATGCGTAGTCCTGGTGGAATGAATGGTACACCGCCAGAAGGAATGGAGGAAGGTGCTAATTTTACTCCGCCATCTGATGGTCAAGGATTCCAGCCACCTGATAATGGGGGGGATTCTGAAAATGGACAACCTAGTGAAGCTCAAGGCAATATGAGTGAAGCTAGTGATGAACAAACTACAGAAGAAGAAACGGTAAGTACAAAGGGTATTAAAGCTGGAGCCGAGCTTTATGTAGCTGGAGGAACAATAATAATTGATTCCCTAGACGATGCCCTCCATAGTAATCAAGATGTCACCATTTCTGGTGGGGAAATTATGATTACCACCGGTGATGATGGCATTCATGGCGACGCAGATGTGCTCTTGAATGGCGGCGAAGTTTCGATTGAGAAAAGCTTAGAGGGAATTGAAGGTGTAAATATAACCTTTGCGGGTGGAACGTATCATGTTCATGCAGAGGATGATGGAGTCAATGCAAATGGTGGAAGTGATGAGTTTGGAATGACTGCACCACCAACGGAAAATCAAGATACGGCAGCGGCTACTAGTCAACCCGAGGAAGAAACAGCAGAGGAAGGATTATTGCTAATTGAAGATGGCTATTTAGTTGTCGATGCGAATGGTGATGGACTAGATTCCAATACTTCCATAAAAATGACCGGTGGTACCGCTATTGTCTATGGTCCAACCGATAACGGTAATGGTCCACTTGATTACGGAAATACTTTTGACATCGAAGGCGGGATTCTTGTAGCTTCCGGAAGCAGTGGGATGGCACAAGGAGTATCAGAGGAATCTAGTCAAAATGCTATCATGATGACCTTCTCTGAATACCAAGAAGCGAATACGAGCGTCTATGTAACCGATGAAAACGGAGAGGAAATTTTTGCTATTACCCCTGAAAAAGAATTCCAAACGATTGTTATTAGTACACCAGACTTGAAATTGAATCAAAACTATACATTACACTCAGGCGGAGTACTAACAGGTGAAAATAGCGATGGCGTTTATCACGAAGCTAGTTATGAGGAAGGCGAGTTAACAGTAGAATTTACAATGTCTAGTGTAATGACATATTTAGACGAAAATGGTGTAACAGAAGGTAACTCCCAAGGAATGATGAATGGAAATCCATTCGGCCAAGGCGGATCGAACCCATTTGGAACAACAGAAGAAAATGAGCAAGGATCTGAAAATTAGATTAGTAGGATAGCTTTTGAAAGAGAGCAGCCAAACCATGTGGTTTATAGGGTGGCTGCTTTTTTGTTGAAGGTACTGAAAAAGAACTGGGGGATTCCCAGAATTTAAGGAGAAGTTCCCGAAAAAAGTAGGGAGGTTCCCCAAATTTATGGTGAAGTTCCCGAAAAAAATAGGGAGGTTCCCGAAATTTAAGGAGAAGTTCCCGAAAAAAGTAGGGAGGTTCCCGGAATTTAAGGAGAAGTTCCCGAAAAAACTAGGGAGATTCCCGAAATTTAAGGAGAACTTCCCGAAAAAAGTAGGGAGATTCCCGAAATTTATGGTGAAGTTCCCGAAAAAAACAGGAAGATTCCCGAAATTTAAGGAGAAGTTCCCGAAAAAAGTAGGGAGGTTCCTGAAAATTAAGGAGAAGTTCCCGAAAAAAGTAGGGAGGTTCCCGAAATTTAAGGAGAAGTTCCCGAAAAAAGTAGGGAGATTCCCGAAATTTAAGGAGAACTTCCCGAAAAAAGTAGGGAGGTTCCCGAAAATTAAGGGCAAGTTCCCGAAAAAAGTAAGGAGATTCCCGAAATTTATGGTGAAGTTCCCGAAAAAAACAGTGAGGTTCCCGAAATTTAAGGTCAAGTTCCCGAAAAACCCAGGGAGGTTCCCGAAAATTAAGGGCAAGTTCCCGAAAAAAGTAGGGAGGTTCCCGAAATTTATGGTGAAGTTCCCGAAAAAAACAGGGAGGTTCCCGAAAATTAAGGAGAACTTCCCGAAAAAAGTAGGGAGATTCCCGAAATTTAAGGTGAAGTTCCCGAAAAAAACAGGAAGATTCCCGAAATTTATGGTGAACTTCCCAAAAAAAGTGATCAATACTCCCAAAATCCCCTAATAAACTTGTAATCACCTATTCTCATCCACCCCCTTCCCCAAAAATACAAAAAACTTCCCCATTCGATTGTCCATTTTTCGCCAAACTCTATATAACGATAATGAAAATAATTTTACCGGGGAGAGGGATGGTTATTATGAGTAAGTTTTTAGTGAATGAGCGGCCGTTTTTTGTGTTGCCGACGTTGGCGAGAAGACTTGGGGTGGAAGCGGCGATATTTGTTCAGCAGCTTCACTATTGGCTAGGGGAAAGTAAGCATGTTCATGAAGGGCAGAAATGGGTGTATAACACCTATGAAGATTGGCAAGGGCAATTTGATTTTTGGTCAAAGTCGACAATTAAGCGTTTGATTACAAAGCTGGAGCATATGAATGTCATTGTTACTGGGAACTACAATCGTTCGAAGTTCGACAAAACGAAATGGTATACGATTAATTATGAGATGTTGGATCGGCTATGTGAAATAGAGTCGAGTGAGACTGTGTTAGCAGAACCGGACGATGTGCAATCGATGGACGAGCCTATTCTTGTCGATGAATGTGATTCATTATGTCTAGAGGATAGAAACAAGCCATCGATAAATGACCATTCGCGTATGGAAAATCTATCAAGTGCAAGCTCCACAGATAAGCAACGTCTTGCGGAGGGGAGAAAAACGTCCCACGCAGTGACCAGTTTGCCTACACCAATACCAGAGACTACTTCAGAGAAAACCCAAGAGAATTTTTTAATCACCACCACCACCAACAATGCGCACGCGCCTGTAGACAATCCTTTTCGATTTTTTGAGAACTGTGGCTTTGGTACGCTGAACGGCTATATTTTTGAAAAAATTAATGCGTGGAGTCATGATTTGTCCGAGGATATGGTGGTGGAAGCGATGAAACAGGCGGTTGAAAATGGGAATAAAAATTGGCGGTATGTGGAAGCTATTTTACTTAGCTGGGTGGATAAAGGATATTCCTCAGTGGACGAGGTACATGCAGCCGAGCAGGCGTATCGTGAATGGAAAATGAAACAGGTAAAACGCGAGACTCCCCCTGAAAAGCAGGAAAAAACACGGTATTTTGTTTATGACATGAATGCAGGAGAGGATGAGGAATGAGTCTAGTGGAAAAGGCATTTTTAGGCAGCCTGATGAAGGAAAACTATTTAATGAAGGATACCATCATCACACCAAATCAGCTAGTAGAGGTACGTCATCAACAGCTGATGATGCAGATGTTGGAGCTCCATCAATCAGGGAAGGGCGTGGATTTAATCACGCTCTCCACCTTGCCGAATCTTGCCTATTTTGGAGGAATTAGTTATTTGAATGAATTGCTAGCCCATGCGGATATCGATAAATTTGGAGAAATCGAGGATTTAATTTTAGAAGAGTGGAAGGAACGGGAAAAGCGTAATATTTTAACGATTGCTGCGAAGGACAATTGGGAAATTAGCAAGGTAATCACCCACTTGGATAAAATTAATCACGTGAAAATGAATGATCATAGCTCGATTACGGAAGCATTACACCGAATGTATGAGGCGCCTTGGATCGAAAAGGAAGAGGAGAAAATTGCCACCTCTGGATTACGAGAGCTCGATAAAATAACTGGTGGTTTTCAGAATGGAGAATTGACAATACTCGCAGCGAGACCCTCGATGGGGAAAACCGATGTGATGCTCCATTTTGCCAAAGAAGTGGGATGGGCAGGCTATTTACCGATTATTTTTTCATTAGAGATGCCAGAAAAATTACTGACCACTAGGCTTATCGCATCCACTGGCAAATACAATCGAATCAAATTGCGGAATCCGCAGAAGCTGTTAAGTGAAAGCCATAAGGCACGGTGGGCTAGTGTGATTGGAAAGCTTAACGAAACCTATATTCAAATATTTGACCAAGCAGGACAAACTATTGCACAAATGCGTGCAAAAATTCGCAAACTCATGCACCAATATCCAAATCGTCAGCCGGTAATTTTTATCGATTATTTAACATTGATCCGGCCACAGCAATTACATTATGTGAATTCGCATCATCAAGTTTCAGAGATTTCCCAAAATCTAAAAACAGTAGCGAAGGATTTCGAATGCCCGGTGATATGCTTAGCACAGCTGAATCGTAGTGTGGAAGCAAGAGCAAATAAACGTCCGGTCATGTCTGATATCCGAGAATCGGGTAGTGTTGAGCAGGATGCGGATGTGATTATCTTCCTGTATCGGGAAAAGTATTATGACAAAGCAAGCAAGGATTCCTCGATAGAATTCATTGTGGCAAAAAATAGGAACGGTCCAACCGGCAAGATTGATGTGGAATACAACGAATATACCGGGCGGATTTGGGAGGAAACAACGGGAAAATGAGCGGAATGCCCATAATATATACAAAATATAGGAGTGAGTCTTTTGCAAGTAAAGGAATTATATTATGATTGCTTAATTACGGAAGAAGCCATCCTAGCCCATTACATTCATCATCTTCTACAGGAAGGAAAGCTATCACTAGAGGATGATATTGCAGCGATTAATTTGGAGCAGGCGAATCATGAAAAAGTAGCAGAAATGATTGAACGGAATGTTTTAGGGATTCATCGGGTTCGTGTCTATTCACTAAAAAAGAGTAAGAAATGCTTTGTCTTTATTTTTGCCTACAGTGAGAAAGATGCGATTCACTATTTTATTCAAACCTTTCGTAGCAGGCCAATGAATTGTATCGAGTATCCGCTAGATTTTGAGTTTGTCAGAGGGAAGGGAACGATATCCTTCTGGGAGCTGCGACGGGAGTATGAGGAGTTTCCGGCTGTTGCTGGGTATTACGTAAAAAATTGACCGTTTTTTTGTTTATTCGGCGAAAATTATATGATAAATCAGAATTTTATTTTATAATGATGAGAACATATTATTAGGAGGAAAAGGAATGGATGGCGGCTTTCGTTTCGCGGATTCTTTATATCAAATTGTAGTATTTCTTATTTTTTTCGCGATTATCATGCTCATCGTCGGGATCGTTCGCTCGCAATCCAGACGGCAAAAGCAGCTGGATACTATTGTAAAGCGATTGGATGCTATTAGTGAAAAGATAGATAGAATGAAAGAATAGGAAAGGGGAAGGTGAATTTTGCTGAAAGTAGGATAAGCTAATGTACGTCCATGTGATTACCTCCTATTCCCTGCTTTCTTTTGTTAGATTGATAATACATATTAGAGGGGGCATGCCTTTTGAATATAGTATTTTTTTGTATTATCCTCGTTTCTTTTTTCGCTTCAACGATCAGTTCTTTATGGATATTAAAAAGGAAAGAAAACAAATGGTCGGCATTAGCAGTTGCCTTTATTGTGAATTCGCTTATTTTATCAATAGCGACAATGTTCCTTTATAAAACAGACAGCCAGATGTTTCATAAGCAGATGGAAGGATTGTTTGCGAGTTTAGGAGTATTGGTGCTTGTATTTTTTATCCCGATTATTACATGGATTAACTATTTTATTATCATGGGAGTAAAAAAGAAGGGTGTCCGTTTATAATAGATAAGCGAGTCCTGTATCGCATGATTCTGCCATTCGTTATATTAACATGTAAAAGATTAAAATTAAGGAAGCGAATGCTACCTCTCGATTCTACAATAAAAGGCATCCAACCGCTGGATGCCTCATCGCATATAAGCAAATTTAATCTAAATTTAACGCAAGACAGTAAACCCCAACGCCGCACTATCCTTACTAAACATCTGTACCGTTTCAAGCGATAGTTGTTCTAAATCTTTGCCTACATTGCTTAGTTTATTTAGAATTTCTGGTGTGCAGGTGATGATGTCACAGTTGCTTGCTTCTGCTTGGAATATATTTAGTAGTTCCCTAGAGCTTGCCCAAAGTAGTTCGGTTCCGGGTTTTTCCCGACATATTTCTGCAGCTGCTTTCATTGTTGGGATTGGGTCAACTCCGGTATCGGCAATTCTTCCGGCAAAAACGGAAACGATGTTTTCTGTATCTGGTGCAAAAGCGTCGACGGTTGCGCGAACCTGTTCAAGTGTAAAAATGGCGGTGACATTTAGTTTAATGCCTTTTTTGGATAGCTCTTGGATTAATGGAATCGATGAGTCGCCAAAGGCATTAGTGATCGGGATTTTGACATACACATTGTTTCCCCAAGAGGCGATTTCCTCAGCTTCCCTTTGCATGATAGCAAAATCATCTGAAAATACTTCAAAGGAAATTGGTAAATCTGGAATTGCTGCCAGTACCTCTTTCGCAAAGGCAACGTAATTCGTGACACCAGCTTTTTTCATTAAGCTTGGATTTGTAGTAAATCCAGAAACAACACCTTTTTGATAAGCGGTAAGCATATCCTCGAGAACGGCACCATCTGCATAGATTTTAATTTTGAATGCTTTCATTTTACATACCTCTAGTTTCAGAGCTGCTAGATTCGTAATTATTTAATGCAGCTGATTTTGTTTTGAAAAAGCTTGGTACAATTAAAATGATTAGGAATGCAAGCACAATTGCAAGAATACCAGTCATGTTTAATACATTTCCTACTTGGCCGATAATAATTCCGAGTAAGGCGAAGTCGAAATCACCAAAGGTTGTATTGGCAAAGCCTAATTCTCCAAGCACTGGTAGTAATAGTGCGGGTAGGAAGGTAATCGCTAAACCGTTTACAAAAGAACCAACCATCGCACCGCGTCTGCCACCTGTCGCATTTCCGTATATTCCAGCAGTAGCACCACAGAAGAAGTGTGGAACAAGACCAGGGATGATTAATACGCCACCTGCAAATCCGAGAACGACCATTCCGATAACGCCGCCAATAAAACTAAAGACAAAGCCGATAATTACTGCTGTTTGTGCGTATGGGAAGAAGACGGCACAGTCAACAGCAGGTACTGCATTTGGAATAATTTTCGTTGCGATTCCTTGGAATGCTGGAATTAAGTCTGCTAAAATCATTCGTACGCCTGCATACACGATCGCAACACCGACGGCAAATTTCAAGCCGGCAAGTACTGCAAACAGAAATGGTGATTTTCCGTTCGAGAGGGTAGAGACAAATTCAGGTCCCGCAACAATTGCTGATAATAAATAGAAAAATACCATTGTGATGGCAGTTGCCATTGTTGTGTTGCGTAGAAATCCCCATTTTTCCGGAACTTGAATGTTTTCTGTGCTATCCTCTGGTTTCCCAACCTTTGAACCAACCCATGCCGATAAGTAATAGCCTAAGCTACCGAAATGTCCCATTGCTACTTCATCCCCATCGGTTACTTTGAGTGTATATTTTTGCCCGATAGCAGGGGAGATGGAGCTCCATGCGCCTAGTAGAAATCCACCAATGATGACAAGTACAACACCATCTAATCCAGATGCACCAAGTACTGCGGAAAGCAAACATGCCATAAAAAAACTATGATGCCCAGTTAAAAATACATATTTATATTTCGTAAAGCGTGCAATAACAATATTTAAAACTAAACCAAGAACTAAAATTGACATGGTTTCAACGCCTAAAATTTCTTGTGCGACAGCGACGACTGCTTCATTATTTGGAATAACCCCAGTAATATGGAAGCCGTGCTCAATCATTTTTCCGAGTGGATCGAGATTGGCTGTGATAAAGTCAGCACCAGCGCTGAGCATTAAATATCCGAGGATCGGACCAAGTGTCCCGGTTAAAATTTTGTGACCAGGACTTTTTAAGGCAATTAACCCGACAAATGCTACTAGCCCAATGAGTAAAGCAGGTTCTGAAAAGACATCTCGTAAAAACTCTAATATCGCTGTGATGATTTCCATTATTTTTACCTCCCTTAAATTAGCTGTTATTGTGAAGTGCTTGAATCGTTTCTAAAATATCCTCTTGAATTTTTTTCTTATTAATATAACTGCGAATGACTGCAACTTTCTGATCCTTGCTAAATTGTGATGCAAGCTCCTTAACGGTGACGATTAAATCGCATTTTTGACTTAATGCCGCATTAAAATCACTAGAGTTAACCGATACAGGTATACCATGTTCCTTACAAATTTCCTCGATTTTCATTTTTAACATGAGACTACTGCCGATGCCATTTCCACAAACGGTAATTATATTTAGCAACGGACTTCACCTCCTTTCCATTTGTTTATTTTTTACTATAATGATTCACGAATTGTTGAATTTCCTCGACTGTTTTTGCTTGGATTAATTGATCGACCGTCATATCCTCCTCAAGCATATTGGATAGCTGGCTTAATGCTTTTAAATGGAGGTCATTATCAATCGCTGCAATGATAAAAATTAATTGGACATCCTTTTCTGGGTCATCTGCCGCAAAGGATACCGGGTGATCGATTTTTAATAGACTCATGCTCAGTTCCTTCACACCATCCTCTGGTCTTGCATGGGGGATGGCAACCTTTGGTGTTAATACGATATAGGGACCGATTTTCTCCACATTAGCAATCATTGCTTCTATATAAGTTGCTTCGATTTTTTTCTGTTCCAATAATGGTGCAGCTGCGATGCGGATTGCTGCTTTCCAATCGGAAACATTGTCTGTAATAGTAATCATCTCTTTCGTTAGCAATTGATTTAACACTGGTTTAACCCTCCCTAATTCTTTTACCGAGCTGACGGTTAATAAATTCGTTAATGCTTTGATAAGTGTCGGTTCGTCATGGATGGTTGCATATTCTTTGATGATATGCATCATTTCGTTGATTTTTGGTAGTCCGGTATTTTGGTTGTATAGTAGAAAATTTACTTCCATTAAAATTTTTGCTTTATCTATGGAGGTTAAAATTGGTGAGACAATAATGACTGGTAGCATTGTTTGAATCGGAATGGTTGCAATGATAAAGTCAACATCTCCATGTTTGTCGCCATGGAATTGTCTTGGAGACATCACTTTTACAACCTCTACTTCGGGAATTAGCTGCTCTAGTTGATTTTTCAGCATGTTCGAGGTCGCGATTCCATTCGGACAAATGATGAAACATCGCTTCCTCCGATAGGTTAGTTCTTCTCTTTTGACATAGCCGCCAAAATGAAGGGTAATATAGCCAACCTCTTCATCTGCCATTCGTTTATTTAAGTAAAGCTCTAGCGGTTTGATTGATTTTTTCACGAGAATAAAAAGGTCGTAATATTCGCGTTTGATGTCCTCTACATATGGATTCGAAACCGAAATTTGAAACAGGCTGCGATAGTAAACGGGACGAATATGAAGATACAAGGAGTTGAGAATATTTTCCCGATTATTGAAAAGGATACAAGCATTTTTCTCAAACTCGGTAAGTATTTGATCGACCACATTTAGTAGTTCATCGGTTTCTTTTCGTTGAAAAAGTTCGGTTTCATAGATAGTATTTAGCCCGAGTAGGTGCATCGTAATGTATGCTGCTTCATCGGGATGGTCACCGATGGCCAATGTCTCTAACATTTCCTTTGAAAAGTTAAGAATGTTCGATGCTTGGATAATACTTTTCATTTCTTGTTTGATTGGCGGACATTGAAAGCCAGCAAGTATTCGTAGCTTCAGGAATAAGAAAAAGATCGTTAACTCCTTCAGCTGTTCTTCGACAAAGGAGATGTGTAATTGCTGTTCCATTTCCGTCATTTTATGGAAGAGCAGTTGATAGGCTGTTAGAAATTGGTCTTTTCCTTCTTGGTTTCGATAAATATTTTCTAAAAGCTGCCAGCCGTTCGGAAGTTTTAGCACATACGATAAATATTCAAAGGCTAGTGAGCGAATCGTGAATTCCTCCCCGATAAGCCCATACCCATCCTGACGATTATAGACAAGCGAAATCCCCCGGTTCTCCAATTCCTCTTTTAATAATTGGATGTACGATAGTACGGTATTTCTGCTCATATTAATTTGGTCAGTTAAATGATTAACAGAAAGATACCCCCGTTTCATGAATAGCTGGAGGTACATGATTTTCTGGCGATCCGATGGGGAGGCGATATAGTGATACAGATCAATCTTTGAGACGATATTAAATACTTGATTACGAACTCCCTCAGGAACTGTCAGTCCGAGCTCCTTCCGATTTTGAATCGGCGGAATACGGTTACTTTCTAACCAGTCATTAATTTTTTGTAAATCATAGCTAATTTGCCGTTTCGTATAGCCTAATTTGCTTGATAGCTGATCAATGGTGATGATTCGGTTGGACAAAATTGTTTGCAAAACATTGGCGGCCCGCTCTGTTAATATCAAAACATTCGCCCTCCTCTAGTAATAGTGTATTATAAAATAATTAAATAAAGCGCTTACATTTAAACTGAAATTTGTCAATTGGCAGAACAAAATTGGGTTGAAAGGGGGGGAGGTAAGATAAGTTATATGAAGATTTAGATTGATTACGCTATACAGTATGAAGGCAGAAATATATGAAAGCTATAGAAATAAATAGATTGATTTACCATTGTACTATTTATTGTATTGTCACTATGACTAAATTAAAATATATAATTTATTAAAAATAATAAAATATTCATTTACATTTTTATTTTCTCGAATTATAATAAATTCAGACCAAAAATGAAACGTTTCATTTTTGTTGGTTTATTGATTGAGGTGAACTAAGTGAAAATTACAATTAAGGATGTTGCACGTATATCAGGCGTTTCAGTGGGTACAGTCTCCAAGGTGATTAACGGAAAACCCGTATCAGAAAAAATTAGAAGCAAAGTTATTGAAACGATTCATGAACTAAATTATAAGCCAAATCAACATGCTAGAAGTCTGATTACCAATAAGTCCTATACTATTGGACTAATAGTAACGAATATTACAAACCCATTTTTTGGGGAAATTGTCTCTCATATTAAAGAGGACTTAGAACAAAAAGGGTACAATTTATTATTAGGTATCTCTAGAGATCAATCTTCAGAAGAGAAAGTTACAATTGAAAATTTTGTTAGTCGTCACGTGGATGGTTTAATAATCGTCCCTACTAGAGACGGGGAACATGAATTAGAACACATCTATAAATTGAGACAGCAAAAGATTCCTTTTGTATTTATTACAAGTCAATATTTAGGTATTAGAGCAGATTGTGTTATGAGTGACTTTACGAAGGGGTCATATCAACTAACCTCCCATTTACTAGATAATGAAAATAAAGAAATATATTTCTTAACTGATTCAAAAGAGCTTTTATTATCTAGCAAAAGAATTGATGGCTATAGGATGGCCTATATGGAAAGAGGTATCACATATAAAGAAAATTGGATTATTGAAACCCTCCCAAACTTTGAAAGCGCTTATAAGACTACTGAAGGGATAATTAATAATCAGATTCCTGATGCAATCATGACAATTAATGATGTCATGGCAATGGGCGTAATAAAATGTTTGAAGGATAATGGAATTAAAGTACCAGAAGATGTGTCAGTCGCTGGATATGATGATCTCTTATTTTCTTCAATGTTTGATCCACCTTTAACAACAGTCAAGCAGCCAATAGAAGAGATGTGTAAAGAAACTGTTGATATTTTAATCAAGAGACTACAAGGTTACGATAAAGAATTTAATGTACATCTATATCCATCTGAATTAATTATTCGGGAATCTACTAAATAGATTAATAGAATTCAAAATAATAAGGGAGGTGATGCTTCTACAAGAACCCATCTACAAATCTGTGGTTTTTATTAAAAAAGAAAGCGCTTTTAATTTGAAGGAGGTTATTATTTTGAAAAAATTCATGTACTTAGTTATTGCTCTTTTAGTCTCGGTATTTATATCTGCTTGTTCGAATGCAACAGGATCTAATAATAGTAAAAATGGGGACGATTCAAGTGTAGATATAGTTTACCTTACAATGGATTTAGGATCCCCATATTTTGTAGAGGTAGCGAATGGAGTAGAAGAAAAGGCGAAAGAATTAGGTTGGAATTTTCAAGTTCATGATGCAAAGGGAGATGTTAGTCAACAAATTTCGGGACTTGAAAACTTTATTGCACAAGGTGTAGATGCTATTCTAATTTCTCCTCTTGAGGAAAATGCAGCAAAAAGTTTAATTGAAAAAGCTACTGATGCAGGTATTAAAGTAATTAACTTAAATTCACCTGTAGATGGATCAGATGTATTTATTACTCCAGATGAATATGATATGGGTTATGCAATTGGGAAAGCAGCTGGTCAATGGGCTGCAGAAAATCTGGAGGGACCAGTTAAAGCGGTTACCTATAATGTAAAAGAACATCCAGCTACTCTAACTAGAGAAGAAGGTATGAGGGACGGAATTAAAGAGTTTGTTCCGGATGTTGAATTTGTAGCTAGTATGAGTGCGTTAACTCCAGAAGACGGGATGGCGAATATGGAAGGACTAATTCAAGCGCATCCTGATATCAATATTGTTGTTGGATGTAATGATGCAGGTATTATGGGATCCTATGAAGTAGCAAAATCAGCTAATTTAGATTTAACAAAAATGTACTTTGGTGGTATAGACGCTGTTTCACAAGCAATTGATTTAATAAAGAGTGAAAAAGCAGCTGGTGAAGGTGCATACAGAGGAACAGTTGATATTACTCCGTTTAAAACAGGAGAAATAGCTGTAGAAACTGCTGAAAAATTACTAAATGGTGAAGAAGTAGAAGACAAGATAATCATTCCAGCAAAAGTAGTAAGTTGGGATAATATAGATGAATATTAAAAAGGTTATCCTAAGAAGCTAGGATAACGAAAACAAAAAACATACATTTTAATTATATGGCTACAGTAACAAAGTATCAAGTATCTGTAGCCATATAAATTAATCCTATTTTTGAAGGGTAGGGTGAAAATGAAAAACACAATTTTAGAACTTCACAATATTAACAAATCCTTTCCGGGTGTAAAGGCATTATCTAACGTTAACTTTACTTTAAGAAAAGGTGAAGTGCATGCTCTTATGGGAGAAAACGGAGCTGGGAAGTCTACTCTAATGAAAGTTTTAACAGGAGTTAATAAACCAGACGCTGGTTTAATCAAATTTGAAAACCAGGAATATAAGTCTTTTGATATAATTCAGTCCGAAAAGTTAGGGATAAGCATGATATATCAAGAGTTGAATTTAATCCCTTACTTAACAATAGCAGAAAATATATTTCTTGCACGAGAACTTAAGAAAAAATTTACTATTGATAAACGAAAAATGAATGCAGAGGCTAAACAACTTTTTCAACGACTTGGAGTTGAGATTGACCCAACTGTTACTGTGAAAAACCTTAATATTGCACTTCAGCAAATTGTAGAGATAGTAAAAGCAGTTTCTAAGAATGTTAAAGTACTAGTTATGGATGAGCCCACAGCACCACTAACAAACGATGAGGTTGAATTGCTGTTTGTATTAGTTGAAAAATTAAAGGCAGATGGTGTTTCTATTATTTACATATCACACAGAATGGATGAAATCTTTAGACTATGTGATCGGGTAACTGTACTTAGAGATGGTCAATATGTAGAAACTAAAGAAATTAGTAAAACAAATAAAGATGAATTAATTCGATTGATGGTTGGAAGAGACATTACTAATCAATATCCACCAAGAATAGAGGTAACAAGCAATACAAAAGTTGCATTGAAAGTTAGAAATCTAACAAATGAAAAATTAAAAAATGTTTCAATAGATGTAAAAAAGGGTGAAATCGTAGGCATTGGTGGTCTTGTAGGTGCGGGTAGAACGGAATTACTACGAGCTATATATGGTGTAGACAAAATATATTCTGGAACGATTCAAAAAGACAACATTGACTTGCATATTAAACATCCAAGTGAAGCCATCCATTTAGGAATTGTACTTGTACCAGAAGATAGGAAGCAACAAGGCCTATTACTTGAAATGAATATTAAAGATAATATTTCTTTACCTTCATTAAAAGACTTAAAGAAAGGTTTAGTCATTAATCAACGTAAAATTCAAGTGGAAGTAAAGGAATTAATCAAAAGTTTAAGTATAAAAACTCCATCAATGAATCAGATTTCCAAAAATTTAAGTGGTGGAAATCAACAAAAAGTTGTTATAGCAAAATGGCTATTATCACAAGCAGACATACTTATGTTTGATGAACCTACAAGAGGCATTGATGTAGGTGCAAAATATGAAATTTATAGTTTAATGAATAAATTAAAGAACGAAGGTAAATCAATCATTATGGTATCTTCTGATATGCCTGAGCTTATAGGAATGTCTGACCGAATTTATGTAATGTGTGAAGGACAGATGAGCGGTCATATAATGGGCGAAGACATAAATCAAGAAAAAATATTAGAATTAGCTTCAAACTATACAAATCCTGCTATGAAGGCTATTAACTAGAAAGGGGATTAACAGGATGAAAAATAAAAATATAGATATAAGAGAATACGGGATTCTGATATTCTTTATTGTTCTCTTTATTTTCTTATCAATATTTGCGAATGGCTTTTTATCAGTTGATAACTTAATAAATGTTACGAGACAAGTATCGGTTATGGGGATTGTAGCTGTAGGGATGACATTAATTATTATTACTGGTGGAATAGACTTATCTGTAGGATCAATTCTCGCAGCATCTGGTTGTCTTTCGGCATATATGATGGTAAACGCTGGAATAGACCCTGTCACTGCTTCGTTAATGGGTATATTACTAGGTAGTGTTATTGGGTTAATTAATGGATTTATGATTACTAAAATCTCTATACCACCTTTTGTGGCTACACTTGCAACGATGACTGCTGCTAGAGGTATTGCCTATATCATTACAGATGCTAGACCGATTTATGGTTTTCCAGAGTCATTTAACTTTATTGGTCAAGGTTATATTTGGATTATTCCAGTTCCGGTAATTGTTATGATCCTTGTTTTCTTAATTGGTTCGTTTATATTAAACAAATTAGCATTTGGTAGACATGTATACGCTATTGGAGGAAATGAAGAAGCTGCAACGCTATCTGGAATTAAATCAAATAAAGTGAAAATGCTTGTTTATATTTTAGGTGGAACTTTAGCTGGATTAGCTGGTGTTATACTTCTTTCCAGAATAAATACAGGACTTCCGTCTACTGGTAATGCCTTTGAACTAGATGTTATTACTGCTGTTATTTTAGGTGGAGTAAGTATTACAGGTGGTTCAGGGAAACTTCGGGGCGTAGTACTAGGTGTATTAATTATGGGAATTTTATCCAATGGTTTGATTATTATGGGTGTGCAGGAATACTGGCAATGGGTTGTTAGAGGACTTGTTTTAGCAATAGCTGTTGGATTCGACAAAAACGCTCAATTACTATCAAATTTTCTTACCAAAAAGAAACCGAAATCAGCTGTTGAATTAAACTAGGGAGGAGTACTAGAATGACGAATAAATCAGAAGTAGAAACTCGCTCACTTATGCAAAGAATGGAAGCAGTAAAACAAGAAATAACAAGGCATTTAGAAGATGGTGTGATTCCTTTTTGGTTAAAGGGAATAGATACGGAATATGGGGGCTATCTAACATGTTTTGATGAGAATGGTGTTCCTACAGAGGATACGGATAAATATATTGTCACGCAAACAAGAATGATATGGGGAATGTCGAGATTTTACAGAGAGTATCCGGAGAACAAAGAGTTGCTATTAGCTGCTCGCCAAGGAGTCGAATTCTATATTAAACATTTCTGGGATACGGAATATGGAGGTTGGTTTTGGAAGACTAATAGAAAGGGAGAATTACTTGATGATGGTAAAGTAACGTATGGGCAATCCTTTTCTATCTATGCACTTGCTGAATATACCCATGCAACAGGAGATCCTATTGGCCAAGAATATGCTGAAAAGACATTTGATTTAATGCAAAAATACTGCACGGATACTGTTCGAGGTGGGTATTATGAAAATCTAGAACGAGATTGGCAAGTATCTTCCCCAGGTTTCCATGCAGGTGATAGAAAATCACTTGATATTCATATGCATATAATGGAGGCATTTACTACATTAGCACTGGTGTCTAAAAAAGAGATTCATAGAAGGAAACTTAAAGAATCTATTGAAATTATTTTAAGATATATGGTAAATGCAGAAATTGGATGTGGGTTAAATCAATTTGATCTAGATTTTAAACCAATCCCAGCTATCAATATTCGAAGAACTTGGAATGCAGAAAGAGAAACCGGTGAAGTGATTGATGAGCCAATGGATACTACTTCATATGGACATAATGTTGAACTTGCATGGCTGTTATCCTATGCAGGGGAAGTCCTAAATAATAAGGAAGAGTATTTGGAAATAACTAAAAAACTAGTCGATCATGCCCTTCGCTATGGTGTAGATTTAGAAATTGGTGGCGTTTATCGGGATGGACCGCACGTAGGTGAGCCATTAGTTAAAGATAAAGAATGGTGGCAGAATTGTGAGTCGCTAGTAGGTTTCCTTAATGCTTTCCAACAATCGGGTGATGAAAAATACTTAAATACTTTTGAAAATCTATGGGATTTCTGCAAGGAGAATTTTATTAACCACGAAGTTGGGGAATGGTATCAACTACTAGATAAAAATGGGAATATACTAGTGAGTGATTTGGGAAATCCATGGAAAGCAGTATATCATACAGGTAGGGCATTATTGGAGAGCAAATTACGATTAGAAAGATTAGTGAAGAGTTTAATATAAACGGAAAGCAAATAATTATCATTTTAATACTTAGTACTAAATTCAAATGCTTACCCCTATAGTAGAAAGATTAATTCAGAATCCAACTATTATAAGGGGGAAGCTTTTTCTATAGAGCTGCATTTAAAAGTATAAATAAGATAATAATATAGGGGGTTTGTAATGAATATTCATGGAATTCACCACGTTGCTATTATCTGTTCAAATATTGAAATATCTAGAAGATTTTATACAGAAATTATAGGACTTACTATAATTAAAGAAACATATAGGGAGGAAAGGAATTCCTATAAACTAGATTTAGCATTAGGAGAGAATTACATTATTGAACTTTTCTCCTTCCCATCTCCTCCAAAAAGAATTAATTTCCCAGAAGCAACTGGATTAAGACATATTGCATTTGAAGTTTCATCTCTTCAAGAGGCTGTCGACGAGCTTATTCAAAAAGGAATACTTGTAGAAGATATTCGTATAGATCCAACTACAGGAAAAAAATATACATTTTTCAATGATCCTGATGATTTACCAATTGAATTATACGAGAGATGAAAAAATTCACTGGTTTTATTTGGAGACAGTGATTTTTTCTAATTTATTTGAGGGTTCAAAAGAATGGAATCCTTTTTTATGGAATATTGCTATTTATCATCTAGCGTAATAACACCAATCCTTATAAAAAGGTCAATTCAACAGGTGTAGTAGGAAATGTATCTTAAAAAAGATATCGATATTTAATTATTTTATTTTTAAACTTATAGAGGAGGAAACTCATAGTTATATTGCCTTGCTTCAATAGAAGTATAGCGAAAATAAAAGCATCAGTTTCACTGATTACGAAGTTAAAATTAATTTTAACATTAAACAAATATATAAGTTTGAATTAATGGAAATACCGAAAGAGATGCCGATATTTAATTATTTTATTTTTAAACTTATACAGGAGGAAACTCATAGTTATATTGCCTTGCTTCAATAGAAGTATAGCGAAAATAAAAGCATCAGTTTCACTAATTAAAATTAATTTTTAAATTAAACAAATATAAGTTTGAACCAATGGAAATACCGAAAGAAATGCCGATATTTAATTATTTTATTTTTAAACTTATAAAACACGAACACATTGTTATATTGCTATAGTACAAAAGCAGTATGGCAAAAACCAAAGCAAATGTATTTAGAAGTTTAAAATAAACTTTAGCATATCGGGTAGTTGTATTTTCTGCATTTAATGAAGCATCTAAGGGGAGAGGCAGAAACTTTTTAGTCAATACTTCGATTTATTTTCCAGTGAAATTAAGTATAGGAGATAATAAGTATACATATATTTTTAATAGTAAAAACCCCTTGTAAAAATTGAAATAGATCAATTCAACAAGGGGAATCACTATATTTGGATTTGAAACAATGAGACATAAGAAATGAAATATCCTAAAAAGATGCCGACATTAAATTATTTTATTTTTAAACTTATACAACAACGAAACTCGTTGTTGTATTTGCCTTAATTCAATAGAAGTAAGACAATGATCAAAGCGTCAGTTACGCTAATTTCACAGTTTAAAATAAATTTTAACATGTCGGACACCTCTATTCAGTTAAATGTAAATACATTTTTCATTATAACATAACTTACATCAGTAAATACTAAAATATTCCATAAAAATTATATTTTACCATTTCGTGTTATGGATTTGCTTAAAAAATATATCAATTAATAGATATTAGAAATGTCAATACTACAACTAAATTTTAGGTAGCCAATAAAAATTACATAATGTATCAAATTGTATTTCATTCTTTCTTTGAAACAATCTTTTATAACTTACTCCGCACAGCCTGCACTTTCCCATCCATTGTACTCACCTTATCCCGTCGATCATCAATCCGGATATTCGTGCAGACGCGTTGCAATCCGTGCTGGAATGGCACTTCATGAATCATTTGCACTAATTTCAGTAGCTCTGGTAAATCTCCCTCGATTAATGTACTCATTGGTGTTAATTGGTAGTTAATGTTTCCTTCGTAATCAGCAAGCAGCTTATGTATTTCTGCAACATATTTGCTAACGCTTGGTGTTTCTGTTCCAACTGGAATAACGGTAATATCGATAATTGCCATGTGACTTCCTCCATTTTTTTCGTTTGAAATTATGATACCATAACTATTTGGACTAGTTTAAAAAAAGAGTGATTTCAGTGGAGGATTGATAAAATTTTGTGGGTGGAAAATTTCAGTAGAAAATAAAGTGGAGAAGAAGATCCATCTAATCGAATGAATTTTCTTCTCTATGTGGATTGAAAATTATTCGTTAAAATCCTAGATTTCTTTTGCAAGTTCGTTTCGATTTGGGGCAAGTGGTGGCTGTTCTAACCATTTATTTTCAACCATGAGAGTAAACCATTTTTTCGTTATCATTATGTTTTTTAAAATGGTGCTCTCATAAGCGGTTACAAGATCTGTACGCATAGCAGAAGCCAGACCTGCGCCATGGTAGTTTTGAGCAGCTTGGTATAAGAATCCCATATGGTACAACATTAGTTTATCGGAAAATGGGGAGTCTGTGGAAGTTGTTACCTCTGTCTCCCAAGATTTCGGAACAGGTAAGTTATCCGCCTGCATAATTTTTGCAAAGGTTTTTATTTGTTGGTCCGCCGTTTTTTCCGAATCGATTAAGAACTTTCTTACTTCTTTTGTTTGTGCAACCTGGCTGAATGCTATCGAAAGGGTTTTTGCCATAATGCTTTTTTTCAGGTTCAATGATATACTAATAATTTCTGTCGCTGCTAGTTTTCTACCCTTTCCAAAAAAACCATCGATGAAATCTTGGGTTGAAATATATTCAGGGTTTTTTGCAGGATAGAAAAAAGGATCTCTTTGAAAATTTCCTTTCTCTAGAAGTAATTCTACCGTCTGATGGTACATCCTTTTCGCATCGTTGTCGCATGCATCGTAAAAATCCCTTAAATCTTTTCGAACCGAAACAGCTAATGAAGTACTATGTCCTAGTAAACCATGCAACGTCATAATATGGAGATAATTTAGGCAAAATATATCAGTGAACAATCTTTGCTTGCCTTTAAAGAGATCTGACTCAGTAAATCCAATGGGGATTGGAAACTCTTCGTTTTCTAGAAAAGCTACTATTTGTTGTTTTTGTTTATGGAATGTTTGAATCGCTTCCTCAAAAATTGCCTTAATCTGCTCGTCCTCAATTATTGATACCATATATTTATTGACAACATCTGTCATTGTTCCGTTCACATACTCTCCCCACAATGTTCCAATTTCGGAGGAAGTAAGTTTCAATTTATTCTAGTCCATATAGTCACCTCCATGATAGTATTTTCCAAGGGAATAAGGACTATGTACATAATAATAGTATTCATAATGTGGAGAAAATAACTAAAAGGTGCTGCAAATACTTTATTTTTCCTAAAAAATTGTGCCATAAGTATGGGATGTTTTTTTTAAAAGGTAAGCATTTTTTTATGCTTACCTTTATACAACAATGGGTATTTGATGTACTTATGAATACACAATAGCTTAGGTTAGAGATGGGATTTTTACCAATGATTTAAATTTATTGGAGATATTACTAATAAAGAATCCAACTCTAAAAATCGTACTCATCAAGATAGTGATTAAGCTAAATAGGTTATTCAAAGTATATCCCCCCAATTGTAGTTTAGTGTTATAGAATAGATAACACTAACGGTAGTATTAATCGGAAAATGAAATTTATTCGGTAGCTTTTTTGAAGAAGATGTTGGTGGGCAATGATTGCCCGTTCAGTTGTATCCTAACTATGTTCCTACTATATACAGAGTAAGTTCCATAGTTGCTTCTCCCTATATACTCCTAGATAGTCATACTATTATGGTCATTTCTATACGATTCTTTTTTATAACAAAAAAGCAAGCAATGTGTTTTTATCTTATTATTAATACATGAAAATTTTATTTACAAGGTATAGACATGTGCGGCATGAATTATAGTAATATAACATAACTTAAAATTTTTTGACAATTGGAATGATAACGGATATAATTTGAAAAAATCTATAGTGATAGCGTCGATGAGAGAAGTAGTTAAGAAGGGAATAGTTACAGAGAACTCCGATTTGCTGAAAAGGAGTACTATTCGTCTTAATGAAAAAAGCCTCGGAGCTTCTTACTAAGCTAATAACCGATTAGGGATTGTAAGACGGTCTCTTCCGTTAAAGAGATAGGGTATGAACATACCCGAAGAGATTGATATGGTGACGTATCAACAAACTGAGGTGGTACCACGAAGTGACAACTCTCGTCCTCAAGAATGATTTCTTGGGGGTGGGAGTTTTTTATTTTGCTAAAAAAGTTGAAAGAGGGGAATTCCATGGAACCAATATTGTTAGACATACCGATTCAATTAGAAACAGAAAGACTAATTTTACGAGCACCGCATCCTACAGGAGATGGCAAAATTGTAAACAAAGCGATTCGAGATTCGCATCGTGAATTAAAAGAATGGTTGCCGTTTGCACAAGAAATTCCTGCGGTGGAAGAAACCGAAAAAAATTTACGACTTGCCCATATAAACTTTTTAAAAAGAGATAGCTTCCGTTATTTAATTTTTGCTAAAGAACATAATGAATTCGTTGGCGTCGCAAGTCTTCAAAGTATTGATTGGGATATCCCAAAATGTGAAATTGGTTATTGGATCGATACAACATTCAGTGGGAATGGCTATATGACCGAAGCGGTACAGGAGCTTGTCGATTTAGGATTACAGACGATTGGATTTAGAAGAATAGAAATTCGCTGCGAATCTACCAATTGGAAAAGCCGCGCGATTCCGGAAAAATTAGGGTTCCTATTGGAAGGAACGCTACGAAACGATGACCTATCTGCAGATGGCAGTAGACTGACAGATACTTGTTTTTATTCGATTATCCGGTAAAAATACATTGTTTATCCTATTAGTCAAATAAAATATGGTAAAAAAAGGGGCACATCTTATGCCAAGTGACAAATTCGAACAAAAGCTACAAGGTGGAAATCTCTCCGATGTATACCGTGCAGGAAACACCGTTCGACGAGATGTAAAGCCTAACAGTGATCGAATCCATGAGCTATTAAAGCATTTAGAGAAGAAAGGCTTTCAATATGCACCTAAGTTTTTAGGCATCGATGAAAAAGGTAGAGAAGTATTGACATTTATAGATGGAGAAGCAGGGAATTACCCTTTAAAGAACTATATGTGGTCGAATGATAGTTTAAGAGACATCGCCAAAATGCTACGGCTTTATCATGATGCGGTCTCTGATTTTCCATTACTAAATGAATGGGAACGAATGGAACATACGCCAGACAAACGAGAGGTTGTTTGTCATAATGATTTTGCAATATATAACATAATTTTTAACAACCGAAAACCGGTTGGAATAATTGATTTTGATGTTGCAGCACCTGGTCCAAGACTTTGGGATATCGCCTACACGCTTTATACATGTGTTCCGTTAAGTCGACTGTATCATTTGGAAACAGGGGAGACAATTTATTATGATTCCACACAGGATGCCGCGCGAATCAACAAGAGAATCCAGCTGTTTTTTAATGCATATGGGCTGGATGGAATGGAAACGGGTTATTTAGAAATGGTGTTGCTGCGTTTAGAGGCATTATGTAAATATATGGTGAAAAAAGCAAACGAAGGAGATATCGCTTTTCAAAAGATGATTGAAGAAGGGCATCTGGAGCATTACCAACAGGATATAAAGTTTATTCGAGCGCATGGGGGAGAATGGGTAGAGACATGAAAAAAACAATAGAGGATATTAAAGTAGTTATTGGTGCAGGGGAATATGTGAATAACCCGGGTTGGTTACATACACAGGAGGATGAATTAAATTTATTAGAGGAAAAAACTTGGCGAAATAAGTTTGAAACAAACTCAGTGACTGCTATTTTAGCAGAGCATGTTTGGGAGCATCTTTCCTATGACGAAGGTGTTATGGCAGCTAAAATATGTTACACCTATTTAAAACCGGGTGGTTATATTCGCTGTGCAGTCCCTGATGGATTTTTCCAAAATGAATCTTACCAAACGATTGTCCAGGTTGGCGGTCCAGGGCCAAAGGATCACCCGGCAGCAAGCCATAAAATCGTGCACAATTATCAAACGCTGAAAAATATGTTTGAGAGTGCTGGATTTGAAGTGGAATTTCTTGAATACTGTGATGAAGAGGGAGATTTTCATCAAAATAATTGGGATGGAGCGGATGGTGTTATTTTTCGTTCAAAGAAATTTGATCCAAGAAATCAAGGAGACAACCTAGTTTTTCCTTCGTTAATTATTGATGCGTGGAAACGGAGCTAATTTATCGATTGGGATGCACATACACGCGTGATAAACAAGTAGCGTTTGAGGAATTCCAAAGGCAGTAGCAAAATGACGTAAGGAAATTTTTTCACCATCACTGATCCTTGAAACAGCAATAAGATAGGCTGCGATGAACAAAATCTAATCTGTTGTAAGGGGTGAAAAAAAGTGAATATCGCTTTCAACATACCAACCTATACAATCGATAAAGAAACGTTTCCGAAACCTTTAAATGGCAATTACGATTATTGGGTAGCGTTAGTTGCCCCCTTTTTGGCAAAATCGAACACGATTGAAATACACTGTTGGAATGATGAACGTGGAATTATGGAAGCAGTGACGTCCCTTCCTAAACAAGCGTTTCACATTATTAAGGAAGATAATCTCACTATTTTCAAAGGCAGTAAAACCCCCAGCTTATCAAAGTATTTGCTGAAAAATTTTCGGGATGAAAATGGGAACTTTAAATGGTTCACGGTAAACTTAATCAAAGATCAAGTAGCTATATTTCATTCGGGACATTGGGCTACAGAATTTTTTTTACCAAATCTGTTGGAAGAAGAGGTTCGTTTTATTAAAAGTGTAACCCCCGTTGATACGAGTTTGATTCAATTTTAAGAAAAAGCCATCCCTTTAATAAGAATGGCCAAACCTTCTTTAATATGTGGAAAATTGTTGACCTTACCGAGCTAAACGAGGATTGGGGCAGCTATACTCGGAAGATTTTTCGGAAAAGCGTGTAGGTAATGGGTTAACGGGTGGTATGAAGGTGCTAGGGCAACTACAAAACCACCATTAATACAGATGATGGTGGTCTATTTTGTAGTTAATGAAGTAAATTCCTTAATTGCTCAGCATGTCTTCTACTATCATTAATTACTTCCTCTACTATTTGTTTACTTCCTGGATCTAAATCACCTTTTACAAGTTCTTCCGAATAATCGACTCCATATTTGTCAAAACCCTTTAAAGCATCTTCAATGATAGCTCTATCGTCGTTATCAGAAATCATGAATTTGTGCATAAAGCTATGCATTGATCCAGAGAAGCCTTCATCATCCGCTGGAATGCCTCCTAGGTTTTGAATTGTTTCGGCGATTTTTTGAGCATTTTGTTTTTGCTCCTGCTGCATTTGTTGGAAATTACGCTTTAAATCTGGATTGTTTACCTTTTGGATATAATGTTCCAATGAACGTATTCCCATATAAGTACCTCTTAATAATGTATTTAGCTCCTCCATAACGATTTCATTTTCCATATGCTCACATCCTTTTTATCCTATTATGATGCCATTGGGAAAGATGTATTCGTGACTTTTATATGCAAAGAAGATATGACCTAGCTAGAAAAATATTCCATAAGTTATCAGTAAATTTAAAACCACACAAATTATCCGAAACAGGAAATTTTTTAATTGAGAATTGTTATCAATTAGTGTATATTAAATAGTAACGATACTAAATGAGTAAGGAGAATATACCATGCAAATATATTGGCCGAAAATAAAGAGGATAATAGAGGAAACACCTGAGGTGAAAACATACTTGCTTGATCGTCCGGAAGACTTTACATGGGAAGAAGGTTCCCACACCCATTTCGCACTAGAAGGCTTCAATGCAGGAGATACACCTAACCGCAGTCTGATTCGCCACATGTCGATCTCCACTTTACCGCACGAGAACGCAATCGGGATTACAACACGCATTAAAGAGCAGTGTTCTGAGTTTAAATCGATTTTAAATAATTTGGAAGTGGGAAAGGAAGTTGCGATTTTTAAAACCCATTCGAATGTACCACTTAAACGAGAAGGGAAAAATATTTACCTACTGTCAGCAGGTGTTGGTTTGGCAACATTTCGGCCGCTTGTGCTATCATATTTGGACCGTACGGACAACGTCAACCAAATTCATTCCTTAAACATCGATTCATCAAAAGATTTCTTGTTCACGGATATTTTTAAAACCACACCTGAAAAGAATTTCACCGCACAGTTCGTCGACAATCGTGAGGACTACTATGCAGAAGTGAAAAACCTTGCTGCAGATAAGGATGGCCTTTTCTATATTGTTGGTAGTGACGAGTTCCTACTGCAAAACATTGAAATATTGCGTGCACAAGGTATTACGCCAGAACAGATGATGCTTGATAAACGGGAAAAGGAATTGCCTAAGTTTTTATCATTCGATTTGACGATTTAAGTAAGGAAATGTATTAACTGGCAAAAATTTTCATCTATATTTATTGTGCATTTTCTATTGGGAGCATAGAAAATTTAGATGATAATAGCTTAAAAAAACTACACCCTAATTGTCCGTTGTTATTTACAATCAGGGTGTAGTGTTTTGTTAATTGGAAAATAAGAAATAAATACTTATTTCCCTTGCTCCTCTAACGCTTTTCTTTGCTTAAACTCTGTTTTAATTTCCTCTAATGTTTCAGGCTCTGTAATTAGCTTCAATGCAGTTAATGCTAGTGCCTTCGCTCCCGTAATCAATGCTTGATCACCACGTTCAGAAGCAGCTGCTTCCCGGAACGGAACAGTATGTGCGATTAGCTCATCGGAACCAATTTTAATGTAAGGATGAATCGTTGGTACGACTTGGCTAATGTTGCCTGCATCTGTAGAACCAATGCCACCGTCTCTAGACTCAACTACCTCTCCAAGCTCCTCGATAATATCTTTAAATAATGCATTGTAGCGATCATTTAATAGTAGATTATCAACACCGTTTTGGAATGCGATAACATTTAATTTTGCTCCTGTTGCAAGGGCAGCACCTTCTGCAACTGCTTTTACTTTCTCGGTAACTTCATTGAGGCGAGTTCTAGTTGCCGCGCGGATGTAAAATCTTGCTTTTGCATATTCCGGAATGATGTTTGGTGCATCGCCACCATGGGTAATGATTCCGTGAATACGAACATCGTCTGTTAGCTGTTGTCTTAGTGCATTAATTCCGTTGAACAATTGGATAACCGCGTCTAGCGCATTGATGCCCATATGGGGAGCGGATGCTGCGTGTGCAGATTTTCCAATGTACTCAAAATCAAGGGGATCAACGGCTAAGGAATTCGTTGTCAATCCAGTTGAGCCCATCGGATGAATCATCATTGCGGCATCAATTCCTTCGACTAGTCCGTGTTTAACAAAGCTTCCTTTCGCACTGCCATTTGGACCGCCTTCTTCTGCAGGGGTACCAAATACAACCGCCTCGCCACCGGTTTCGTCAATCACTTTACTTAACGCAATTGCCGCAGCAACACTCATCGTCCCGATAATATTATGTCCACATGCATGGCCAAGACCAGGGAGGGCGTCATATTCTGCAAGAAATGCAATCGCTGGACCAGGCTTCGCTGATTTTTTCCGTGCGACAAAAGATGTCTCGTGACCAGCCACCGCCTTTTCTACCTCAAATCCTTCATTCACAAGTATTTCTGTTAGTAAACCAGAAGCAAAAAATTCCTCGTTGCCAATTTCCGGATTAGCGTGAATTTGATGGCTTGCATCAAGGTAACGTTCTTTATTTCCTTCCACATTTGCGATAATCGTTTCTTTCCAATTTGTCATTTGATAGTTCCTCCTTTGAAAAAAGAAGGAGCAAGCAGCTTCCTTCTTTTTTGTTAATTTTTTTGGATGTATGTTATAACGGTTGCTGAGTCGCAGCTAGACTAACCGCTCACCTAAATGGATGCGCGGAGTGTATTCAGTCTGCAGGCCACTTAAAAAATCTATGCATGAAAAGCCTTGTTTTATAAATTTTAGGATGGTGCTTTCCAAGCCTTTCTTATTACCAACCGATGTTCTCAAGTGGTACAAAAGTTGGGATTAATGTACCGTCATATTCTTTTTCGATAAATTCTGCTGTGTCGTCTTCTTGGAATAATTCGCCAATGCGTTTTAATGTTTCGTCGTCTTTGTCTTCTGCGCGTACTGCAATGATGTTAATGTAGTCTGTTGCTGTGTCATCTTCATGGAAAATGGAATCATTTAATGGATTCAATCCAGCATCATTTGCAATACCATTATTGATTACAGATGCAGCAACGTCTGGTAATACTCTTGGTGTTTGTGCTGCAACTACAGGTGTGATTTTAAGATTTTTTGGATTGTCAACAATATCTGTTTCCACATTACGTAATTGGTTTGTATAATCATCTGCTAATGTGATTAAGCCTGCTTCTTGAAGTAAAAGAAGGGCTCTACCGCCATTGGATGGATCGTTTGGAATCGCAATTTCGCCACCTTCTGGAATGTCGGCTACATCCTCTACTTTATCTGAGAAAATCGCCATTGGTGCAATAACAGTTGTTGCAAGTGGTACTAAGTCTAAATCATGTTCTTTAATGAATTGGTCAAAATATGCCACCGTTTGGAAGGCATTTACATTTACTTCCCCTTCTGCAAGGGCAGTGTTTGGTAATACATAGTCATTAAAGGAAACAATTTCAATATCAATGCCTTCTTTTTTCGCTTTTTCAGCAACATAATCCCACATACGAGTATCTGTACCGCTAATAGCAAGCTTAATTTTTTTCGTGTCTGAATCGGAACAAGCCGTTGTAAATACTGCTAATGCTAAAACCAATAATGCTAATACAATTTTTTTCATGATGTTTTTCCTCCTGAATTATCTTCTTCTGATTTTTTTTGATAAAAGATTGCCAAGGGATTGTAGTCCTTGGACTAAGATGATAAGAATGACAACCGTGATTAGCATTGTAACGGTGTCAAAGCGTTGGTAACCATAGGTAATGGCAAGATCCCCGATACCGCCGCCACCAACCGTACCTGCCATGGCGGATGCACCGACAAGACCGATTGTGGCAATCGTGAAATTCAGAACTAATGAGCTTAATGCCTCTGGTAAAACAAATCGGAAAATCGTTTGGAAGGGGGTAGCACCCATCGCTTCCGCTGCTTCAAGAACGCCGTGGTCAACTTCCAAGAGCGAGCTTTCTACTAATCTTGCAATATATGGTCCTGCATAAAACACAAGCGGCACAATTGCTGCGGCCGTTCCGATGGATGAACCAACAATTAGTCGGGTAATTGGGATGATTGCAACCAGTAAAATAATGAATGGAACGGACCGGAAAATATTAATAATCACATTTAGTACATTGAATAATGGCAGGTTTTCTAGTATTTGTCCTTTGCGTGTAGCATAAAGCAAAATTCCTAGTGGTAGACCAAGAATTGCCGAGAAAAGGAGCGATAAGCCAACCATTTCGATTGTTTCTATTAGTGCTTCGATGATTTGATCGGAGTTAACTAACATATGTATTCACTTCCTTATAGCTGATTTCATTAGTTGTCATATATTGTAGAGCACGTTGCACCTCAGTATCTGGGCCTTGCAGCTCGACGATGATGTTTCCGTATGGAATTCCTTGCAGCTCGGTAATATTACCGAATAGGACATTTGTATCAATATCAAATTTCTTCGCCAGCTGAGATAAAAGTGGCTTGCCAGTGGATTGACCGATAAAATGAATACGAATAACGTTCTTCGTACCATTTTCCTTTATCATGTTTAAAATTGACTCTGGCAGCTGATCATGCATGACGGTACTAACGAAGTTTTGTGCCGTTTTTGTTTTTGGCGCAGAAAAGACGTCAAATACGGATCCTTCTTCAATGACTTTTCCATCTTCCATTACTGCTACTCGGTCACAAACTTGGCGGATAACGGACATTTCATGGGTAATCATTAAAATCGTAATCTTATATTCTTCGTTAATTTTTTTCAAAAGCTCGAGAATGGAGCTTGTTGTTTGTGGGTCGAGTGCAGACGTTGCCTCATCACACAGTAATATCGATGGTTGAGTTGCTAATGCACGCGCAATACCGATCCGTTGCTTTTGCCCACCAGATAATTGGTCAGGGTAGACATCCGCTTTGTCTGCTAAGCCGACAAATTCAAGTAATTCGGTTACCCGTTTTATTACTTTATCCTTTGGTGTCTTTGCGAGAACTAATGGCATCGCAACATTGGCAAAAACAGTTTTCGAGTTTAATAGATTAAAATGCTGGAACACCATCCCGATATTTTTCTTCACGTCACGAATGGCTTTTTCCGATAGCTTTGATAAATCATGTCCATCGACAATGACTTTTCCGGATGTTGGCCGTTCTAAATAATTGACACAGCGGATGAGGGAGCTTTTTCCGGCACCACTGTATCCAACAACTCCGTAGATTTCTCCTTTGTTTACTTTTAGATTGACATTATTTAAGGCATGAACTTCTTTTCCGCCGCTGTTATAAATCTTTACAAGATTCTGAAACTCAATCATATAGACATCTCCTTTGCATGGAATTCTTGTTGTTTTGCGCATATTGGCAAAAAAAAACCTTCTTCGGGACAGAAGAAGGGAGCACGACAATATCGTGATTCTCTTCTTATCTCCCAAGCGTTACGCTTGCTGGAATTGGCACGGTACAAATGTCCGTTGCCGAGGTATCATAGGGCCAGTCCCTCCGCCTCTCTAGATAAGAATGTTATTGTATGAAATTAAAAAACCTCTTCCATAAGAAGAGGTTAAAACGTTCCCGTTCATTATCCTCTTCCTATCTCTCAAGTAACCTTGCTGGAATTGGCACGGTACAAATGTCCGCTGCCGAGGTATCATAGGGCCAGTCCCTCCACCTCTCTTGATAAGAAGTAATTTTTACTATTTTAACATAATATGTACTTTACAGTCTATTCGAGGAAATGTCAATACTTTTTTGATTAAAAAATCAGAATGGAAAGTTTATTGCTTATCAGGCAAACAGCTTGTTTCGTAATGAGTAAATACATATTTCTGCAAAAAGAGGCTGGGACATAACAATTGATGTTTAAATGTAAGACGAACAATAATTCGGACAGCGGAGGAAATATACGTAGACTCCTGCGGGAAAAGCATGAGCCGAAGACCCCGCACGAAGCGTAGCGGAGGAGGAGGCTAAGGCCATGCCCGCGGAAAGCGAAGTATATTTCCGGAGCGAATTTACCTACTTAACTTTGTTCGGATTCTCTTACATAAAAATACTTTTGTCCCAGCCTCTTTGAAGGATGTATTGGAAATGTTGGATATGGAAGAAATAGTAATCGCATGATTCGACAGAGAGTAGGATGGTGTTCATTAGAATGTATAAGGGAAAGGGAAAGGGATAATCTATTTTTCTACAAAATAGTTTAAACAAACGTTTGTTTAAAATGGAAGGAATGTGTTGGGAATCGGGCGTTTCGTAGAAAATGTTGACGCGTGATTCGACAAGGAACTAGTTGGGTGATTTTTGCAAAAAAATATAAGGGCCAACTCCAAAGGAGCGGCCCTATCTCTAAGCCCCCATCCCCATGGGTAACCTTAGATAATGGTAACCTAGACACGTCTTATACCCGTTGTTTGTATACCACTTGTTGATAGGGCGTAAACATTTTTTTGAAAATTATTTTTACGACTCGCAAAGCGCTGATTCGGTTATTTCCACAAATTCGGTTTCAAATAATTTTTTGATTTCCTCCATTGCCATTCGATCATCCTCCCCGGCAATTCGAACGATGACTTCCTTGCCACTAGGAACGGCAAGTGATAAGACGCCCATAATCGATTTTGCATCGACACTCCGTCCGTTGTACTCAATTTGGATATCAGAAACATAACGACTAGCAGTTTCCGATAATACAGTCGATGGTTTCGTATACAGACCAACTTTATTATTTAGAAGGAATGTTTTTACTAACATGTTCACTCACTCCTTTTCTCATTTCCATCATACTTTACACATTATATTTGCGAGAGGGGAATTTATTACTCGGATAATCGTGGATTTTTAATGAAGTATGGTAAAGGTAGTGAAAATTTCTCTGTTGGAATAAAAAACAGCCATTCTAGTAAATGAACGGCTGCAGATCTAAATTTGGTTATCCTACCAACAAAATGTATGCTATTGAGAATGGATTGGTAAGTAAATTTCCACTTCTTCTGTACCATTTTCCAATGGGTGGTACGTTTCTACGATATAAGTGTCTAAATTTCGTTTATATCCTTGCTCGATCGACCAATTTAATAATTGCTGATGAAGACTCGCGATATTCCTTATATTGCCCCTAGTTGTAACATACTCATGATGTAACTCGATATAATCCATGCCAGGTGGTGTTTCCGTCATTGTTTCGTTAACCGTCATGCCTACATAAAAGCTACCTTCTAAATGATACTCGCCTAATTTCGGTTCAAAGATTGCAATTTCTGTCCCAGAACGATGATCAATCTCATCTACCCGAACGAGAAACTGTTGGGCAGCCTTTGGAACAACAGAACCAAAACTAGCAAAATCACTAGTACCTTTTATTGCTACCAATTGAAATGTTTTGTTAAATTTTTTATATTTCACTACATATCCCCTTTGAAATCGTAAAAAAGTACAATGCATAAATATCGATGCCCCGAGAAAGGGGACCGACCATTTTGCTCATGCTAATTAAAATTCCTCATACACCGCAGGGTCCTGGTTTTGCAATCTACCATCTGCCCGAGTAAGCGCCGAAATAGTCCGCATTTCACTATCACTTAAGAAGAAATCAAAGATCGAAATATTTTCGAGCTGGCGTTTTGGTGAAGCGGATTTTGGAATTGAAACGGCACCAAGCTGGTAATGCCAACGTAAAATTACCTGTGAAATCGTCTTCTCATGCTTATCGGCAATTTCTTGTATCGTTTCATTTTGCAAAACCGCATTTGCACGACCTAGTGGGCTCCAAGATTCGGTCACAATATTATTTTCCGCATGCCATTTTCTTTGCGCTTCTTGATTGAAGAAAGGATGTAATTCAATTTGGTTCATGCTCGGAAGCACACCGGTTTCCTTTTTCAAACGTTCGAGATGCTCTGGCAAGAAATTACAAACCCCAATCGAACGAATCAATCCCCATTTTTTCGCATCAATTAATGCTTGCCAAGCCTCGACATAGTGATCCTGCTTCGGATTTGGCCAGTGAATTAAGTAAAGATCATAATAATCAAGATTCGCCCGGTATAATGATTCCTGTATCGTCGTCACCGCTTGATCATATGTATGATAGCGACCTGGTAATTTTGACGTAATCAACAGCTCTTGCCGTGGAACGGAGCTTCGGCGTACGGCCTCCCCAACAGTACCTTCATTTTCGTAATTATAGGCAGAGTCGATTAACCGATAGCCTAAATCAATTGCGTTCGTAATCGCATGGACGCCTTCATTTCCCTTTAATTTATACGTTCCTAACCCGACTACTGGTATCGTAAGTCCATCGTTGAGTGTAACCTCTGGAATGAATGTTGCCATAAAAACCACTCCCTTCTATGATAGTTTAAGAGTATCATTTTACTGTACGAAAATTCAAATAGATTGCTGGCTATATGGGGATTCTTTTTCTATTGCCATCCTCGAGAAAAAATGCCACGATAAAAATAGAATCATTAAGGGGGTATTGGTTTGAAGGATTGTCCATTTTGTCATTTGGAAATTGTAGCAGAACAAAAGGTTGTCGCGGAAAACGGACATTGTAGGTTTCTGCAAACACCACAGGAAGTATTAATAGGCTCTGGTTTGATAGTACCGATTCAGCATCGCCAAACGGTTTTTGATTTAACGGAAGCAGAATGGAATGCGACTTATTCATTGTTACAAGAGGTAAAGGAACTATTAGATGAAGCCTATCATCCAGAGGGATATACTATCGGTTGGAATTGTCAGCCGACCGGTGGACAGCATATTATGCATGCACATTTACATATCATTCCGAGATTTGCTGACGAGCCATATGCAGGGAAAGGGATTCGTCATTGGTTGAAAAGTGAGGGGAATAGGCGGCAAGCTGTAAAATAAAAAATGCCTGCCGGAATCCGTTATTTCTCGGCAAGCTTGGAAAAAACTACTTTTCTAGTTGTTTGCGTAATGATTGGTTTCTTTTTCAAATATTGCAGATATTGATAGGAAAAATACGAAACAACGATAAGCGCTGGTGTAAAGAAAATTTGCCAAATTAGGGAATCGGGAAGCATTGGCCATTCCTGTAAGACGAATCGTTTTGTTAAATCTAAGAATAAAAGGTGAATGACATAAATACCTAGTGAATTTTTTCCAACGCTTGCCATTCGCGTATTTTTACCAAGGTTCGGCATACTTAATACGAAGAAAAATAACGATAATACGAGAAGTGCGGTCGATAAATAGTAATCGCCATTACTGCGTCCGAAGCTTTCTTGTAAGTATATCCGTTCAACGGCTTGGGCGATGGAAAAGGTAAAAAATAGTCCGCAGTATATCCACGGGTTGATTTTTGCAAGAAGTCGTGCCCGAATCCATTGTAAATGGAAGCCGATACAATAACCGAGTGTGAGATAAAACGAGGCAAAAAATACCGCGTTTCGTGTATTTTCCTCAAGATCAATCACAACTGCATAGGACTGACCGAAATTACCAATTAGATGGATTACAAAGCTTCCGAGTAATAATAGATGAACTTTATTTAACTTAATAAACACAAACAAAATCACAAGCGACCAAATAAATGCAACTAAATACCAAAGGTGATATGGTGTCCCATTCGGTCCGTAGAGAATTGTGTCGAGTTGAAAAAATTGATGTAAATAGTTTTCCAAATCTGTTTTGTTACCTGATGAAAAATAGGTATACATTCTTGTAATGACATCATAGACAAAATAGACCGCAGTCCATGTAAGGAAAATCCCAACAATGCGGCCAATACTTTTCTTGAAATACTGATTAGCGTTTGTACCCGCAAGCATTTTTTGACCAATTAGGAAACCAGAGGTGACAAAAAAGAATGGTACAGCAAACCTCCCGAAGGTTTCGATAAAGAAAAGTAGGTTATAGCTTTTGTATACGTCGACATTTTCTAACGGGTTCGAATGAATGCAAACCACGAAAATTATCGCGAAAAATTTAATGAAATCAAGTGAATGCACACGCTCTCCGTTCACGAATATCATCTCCGTTTAAAATTTCTCCTATTTCCGGCAAAACTCGCCTCGTTATCCTTTTCCCGTTTTTGCTATGTAATAACATTAAAACTATATTACGAAATTGTTTCGGAATGACATTCTATTTTTACAGTGGGTACCCTGAATGCTAAGGATAGCAGTGTGTATTTCGTTTGCCGAATCCTCATCCTCATTCGTTTTGAAAAACTACAATTTGCACAGAGAAAATTAGTTTATTGGTATAGTTATTTTGTAACAGGTTTTACCAGTAGGAAAAGCTCTATTTCTAGCAAAAAAATGTATCGAAGGGCCAATGGAATATGGTATAATCTTCTGGGAATTTCGTCTCGAAGAGGAAAATTTTGGTTAAAGATTTTGAAAAACTCAAATAATTTACCGAGAAAAGATTCCTTATAATAGAAAAAGAAGCCAAATAGGCGAGGGGAGCAATTTCAACAATGAAGAAGGTTAATCAAACGACCCAAAAATTATGGATGATTCTAGGTCTACTTGCACTAGCAGCATTCATGACTGCTTGTAGCTCAAGCTCAAATGATGGTCCATTGTATAGCAGTGACCGTGAAAACGAAAGCGAAACGGCTACGGAAGCGGAAACAGATACAGAAAGTGAAACGGATACAGATACAGAAGCGGTAAGCTCCGTAGGCACAATCGTGTTTGGTACAGGATCTTTTGACGAGGAAATCTTTAATGAAACAACAACATTCGTTCAATCGGATGATATTTTATTACAAGCGGAATTGCCAGATGCACTAGGCACAACGGAAATTACGTATATTCTATTGCAACTAAATGGTAGCGAAGAAATTTATGAAACATGGACACAAAATGTCGACCCAACATGGGATACATTATTTGGTGTATACCACGAACCATTAATTGACGGTGAGTTGGAAGTAGGTAACTATAAACTGCGCATGTTCCGCAACGATTCAGAACTAATCGCAGAAGGTAATTTTTCAGTGGAATAATGAAGTAACAATGCCCCTTTTGTAGGGGCATTTTTCAGGATGTGTGTGGGGGATAGGTGAGTGTTTATCGGGAAGGTGAGAATTTTTTAGGAAAAGCAAGTATATTTCGAGATTGTGGCGGAATTTTTCTGGGATAGACACGCAAATTTGGGGAATGAAGCAAGTTTTTTCGGGAAAAGGTGAGAGTTTTTCGGGAATATGATAAGTTTTTTCTGGAAACTGGCGAGATTTTTCTCGAAATGGGGGACGATTTTTCGGGAAAAGGCGAGAGTTTTTCGGGAAAAGGTGAGAGTTTTTCGGGAAAAGGTGAGAGTTTTTCGGGAATATGGTAAGTTTTTTCTGGAAACTGGCGAGTTTTATCTCGAAATGAGGAGAGATATTTCGGGAAAAGGCTAGTTTTTTCTCAAAATGGAAGGCAATTTTTCTTGAAAAGGCGAGCGAATTTCGGGAATCGCCGAGCATTTTTCTTGAAATTAGCCCGTTTTTTCCGAAATCTACATTTGCTTTTCTAGAAAATAGTTAGCAATTTCCGATAATTATCGCTGCTAACCTCTTCCAATGTCCTACCACCAAATTTCCCCAATACACATATTTCGAAAAGGTCAGCAACAAAATCCTTCATACATATTTGCTACCCACATAGGGAAGAGTATCAAAAAAGGAGGTTTTCTAAATGAAAAAGTACCTTTTAGCGCTTTTCCTAGTCTTCTCTCTGTTTTCGTTGACCGCCTGTGGCAATGACGAGCGACCAGAGGATGATGAGGGTATTGAAGATGTGGAAGAAGAAGATGAAATCGGTGACGGAGAAATAAACGACGAATGATCCATGAGAGGGTAGCCCCTTTTCCAAAAGGGGGCAGCCTCGTTTTTACTACATAGAAAATGATAGATACATAGAGGAGAGAAACAGGATGAAGAAAGGATTAGTATTTTTCGCATTAGCTTTGTTAATAGTTTCGTATTTTGTCCCGTGGATAACGACCGAATCAGGGACGTTTTCTTTGTTTGCAGATTTTAAAGTAATTAATAAATATTTTTTGGAGGAGGACATCAATCCGTTCATTTCTAATTTTGATAGAGGGGTTTGGGTAACCATTTTACTAAATACGGTTCAAGGACTTTCATTAGCATCCATTTTAATGCCTGTTTTTAGTGGTATTACGCTCCTTTTACTTCTGTTAAACAAAAGATACAAAGTAATGCAATGGATTTCGCTTATTTTTTCCTTAGGAGTATTTATATCCTATACTTATTATTACATTAGAGGTAATAATTTTGGTTGGGAACATACATTGGAAGAAGCAGCATACATTGGAGGATTCGGTTTACTATTATTGATTTTTTCTATTTTTTATAAAGAAAAAGAAGCTATAACAAGTCCTATATATCAGCAAGTGCCTGCAGCTACAACGATGGCACCTGTAACCGATAAACAATGTCCAAGCTGTCACGCACATATTGCAAATGATGCAAAATTTTGTACAAGTTGTGGAATCGATTTACAAAAGGCTGTTGAGGAAAAAGAAGCAGATAGCTACTGTAACAACTGTGGTCATGTAAGGGCGGAAGACGCGAAATTCTGTACAAATTGCGGGCAAGGGTTTGATGAAGAGGTTCCAGAAAAAGAGGAAGAACACTGCGTAACCTGTGGGCATCGGAAAGAAGCGGATGCGAAGTTTTGTACAAACTGCGGAGGAAAACTATAAGACTAGGAAGGCTATTGCTATTGAGGTAATAGCTTTTTCTTTTAGTAGAGAAAGTTATATAGGATAGTAGTTGATGTTGAGAAAATTTCTGGGAAAGGTGAGGGGAGTTCCAGGAAACTAGGTAATATTACGAGAAAAACTGGAGGGGGTTCGCGAAAAATTGGAGGAAGTTCCCGAAAACCGAGGTCCTGTTCCCGAAAAATTGGAGGAAGTTCCCGAAAAATTGGAGGAAGTTCCCGAAAACCGAGGTAATATTCCCAAAAAATTGGAGGAAGTTCCCGAAAACCGAGGTCCTGTTCCCGAAAAATTGGAGGAAGTTCCCGAAAACCGAGGTCCTGTTCCCGAAAAACTGGAGGAAGTTCCCGAAAATAAGGATACTATTCCCGAAAAACTGGAGGAAGTTCCCGAAAAATCAGGTGATATTCCCAGAAAAATTGGAGGAAGTTCCCGAAAACCGAGGTCCTGTTCCCGAAAAATTGAAGGAAGTTCCCGAAAACCGAGGTACTATTCCCGAAAAATTGAAGGAAGTTCCTGAAAACCGAGGTACTGTTCTCGAAAAACTGGAGGAAGTTCCCGAAAACCGAGGTAATATTCCCAAAAAATTGGAGGAAGTTCCCGAAAACCGAGGTCCTGTTCCCAAAAAATTGGAGGAAGTTCCCGAAAATAAGGGTAATATTCCAGAAAAACTGGAGGAAGTTCCCGAAAACCGAGGTAATATTCCCAAAAAATTGAAGGAAGTTCCCGAAAACCGAGGTACTATTCCAGAAAAACTAGGGGAAGTTCCCGAAAAAACAGGTGATATTCCCGAAAAACTGGAGGAAGTTCCCGAAAAATGAGGTGATATTCCCGAAAAACTGGAGGAAGTTCCCGAAAAACTGGAGGAAGTTCCCGAAAAATTGAAGGAAGTTCCCGAAAAATTGAAGGAAGTTCCCGAAAACCCACGCACTATTTTCCAAAAATTAAGTGCCTACTCCCCCAGAAAAAAAATCCCCCAATTATTATTGCAATTTTTGGTATAATAATAGGGCATTTTTCACATTTTTTGGTAAAAAGAATAAATAGGGGGAAATTTTTTTATGGCTATCTTTAGAAATTCAGCAATAGTGGTGCTGCTGTGCCTTGTGGGGCTTTGGTATTTTGGTTATTTTGATAAGCCAGAGGATACTGTAGCGAAGTTTGGGGATTCGGTGAATAGCTTAGATTTGGATGGAATCCTTGAGACGTTAAATCCGGAGGAGACAAAACAGGTGCGAGCAGTTTCGAATTTGTTGGGGACTGTTTCGGAGGCGATTTCTGGTGTGAATGTAGTGGATACAATCGTGCCACTGTTACCTTCGCTAGTTGGGTATGTGGATGAGAATTCCGATGGCAGTATGCCGAAACTTGATTTTGAATTCCTTCATACAGATATGAATCTATTACGAACAGAAGCAACCGTTGAGGCAAATGTACAATTCACCGATGAAAATGGCAATACCGAGGAACAAGCTTGTACGATTTACTTAGAAAAACAGGATAGAAAATGGTACATAATGGATATGGTCGATCAATAAAGCCTATCGGGAGGTTTTTATTTTGCTAGTTTTAGAATCTGCACGTCTAATAATCAAGCCGTTTGAGAAAAACGATGCCCCAAAAATTCAAGAGCTAGCGAATAATGAAGAACTCGCATCTATACTCGGCTTGCCATATCCGTATACGTTACAGTTTGCAGAGAATTGGGTTGCAGCAATGCCAGCATTAATTGCTAGTGGCGATGAGTACCCGCTGGCAATTCTCCATAAGCAAACAAATAAGATTATCGGAACCATTACCCTTCGTATCGATAAGAAAAATAATAAAGCAGAGCTGGGCTATTGGATGGGACGCGCGTATTGGGGAGCTGGTTTTATGACGGAAGCCGTGAAGCGAATGGTCCAATTTGGTTTTCAAGCACTCCAATTACATAAAATAACGGCAATTGTTTTGACAAGAAACCTCGGTTCTGTGAAGGTTTTAGAGAAGGCAGGGTTGAAGCGGGAAGGTCTGTTGCGACAACACCGTTTTCTACTAAATAAATACGAAGACGTTTATGTATATGGGATTTTACGGGAAGAATAGTAATAACAAATTAAGGAAAAGGTGACCTGAAATGTATTCGATTAACTCCTATGACGAACAATCATTGAAATTTTATCAAGTAAGTAATCCGGAAAAGACAACGTGGTTTACGGTTTGTCCGGAACGTGGGGGCATTATTACGGAATTTGCAGTTGCTGGCGAGCAAATGCTGTATTTGAACAAAGAAACATTGTTTGATTTTGAAAAAAATGTCCGCGGTGGTATTCCGATTTTGTTCCCGATTTCTGGCCAGCTGGAAAATGGTAGCTATGAATGGGAAGGGACAACCTATCAGATGCCAAACCATGGCGTTGCAAGGATTAATCCGTGGGAGGTTGTCGAGACGAATGCAGATGAGAATGAAGCAGCGATTACCATTCGCCTAACGAGTAATGAGCAGATGAAAGAGGTGTACCCATTTGCTTTTACCGTGGAATTTACTTATACACTTCGGGAAAATCAATTACAAATCAACCAAGTATTCCGCAATGATTCTGATAAATATATGCCAATCTATGCGGGGTTGCATCCTTATTTTTCTGCAAAATCAAAAGTAGTAGCGATTGATTCTAAAGCTCGTACGTATTTTGATTACAATATGTTCGAAGCCAAGCCATTTTCAGGTGAACTGAATATGGAAGGTTTGAAGGAAGCGGTCGTGTTAGATGACGAGGATGTGGCAAAGTTATCCTTTCAGATGGGTGACGAGAAACGAATCGTGATGGAGACAAGTCCAGAATATCGGTATACGGTCGTTTGGACAGAAGCAGGGAAGGATTTTGTTTGTGTGGAACCATGGATGGCGAAAACGGAGGAGCTAAATCGCAAAACAGAATTGGTCTTAATTGACCCGAAAAAAGAACTACATTCCTTTGTCTCCTTTTCAGTAGAGTAAGCGCAACGGGACAATTCTCCCGCAATCTATGCGCGGGTAGAGTCCCGATTATTCTTTTTTGCTACGGTGCTTTACGATTAGTTTTGCGATGGTATCGACAGTGTAGGCAATGCCAAGAACGATGACAAATGTTGTAAAATTGATTGGGATGTCCAAAACGAGCACAAATGACCAAACAATGCACATGAAAATAAACACCGATATTTCGTAAAGTAATCCACGGTACTTTCGAAAACGCATATGTAATCCCACCTTTGCAACCATATAAAATTTGTATTCGATTGTGGGATAAGTTATGCTTTTTTTAATGGAGAGTTTTGAACTGAACGATAGAGAGGAACAAATAGATGAACTTATTAAAGCTATTATTAGTCATTATCATTGGGATATTCCTTATTAGAATATTACTAGGAATATTGTTTGGTGTAGCACTGTTTCTATTTACTAGTATTGTAATAATCGTTTGTTTCATTATTGGCTGGAAGATATTTATAAGGTAGCAGTATAGTGTCCTGCGCAGCGAAGGGGAGCCCTAACGCTGTGGGGGCACTTTTTTTATGTGTTAAGGTGTCTGGCGGAGGTGTACGGTGAGAAAAAAAGAAAAAACAAAAGCCAGAAACCATTGATAATACTACGGTTTCTGGAAATCAGGATGCGGAAAATGACAATAAAAAATACTACATGCATTAACTATAAAGAAGATAAACTAAGAAGTATGTAGTCATTTTTACTCCATTATATACTCTATATCATCAGCTGCAGGTTGTTGATTGGTATAAGCAATCCAATACGTATATACCTTTGAAAAATCATCGGTAATTTGTTCTACATATGATACTGCTTTTGCTGAATCCCCTAATATTTTTATCTCTTTAATAGTAGCATTGGAAGGTTCTAATATAAGCGTAACCGATGGCCCATTTTCCCTTCCGAATATCATAGCTGTATCAACGGACGTCGTACGGTCATTGGGACCTGCTTCCCATTCTAATGTCCCATTATTATTCTTTAAAATAACGAGATCGGGATAATGTGTGCTAGCATTTCCTTGACTGTTTTTAAAAATAACGTAAACAAAATCATCTTTTATGTCATAATCAATAATTTCTTTATCGCGTAAATTATTTTCTGACATAACCTTTCTTATTTGTTCTTCCAGTGACAAATTTTCTGCTGAACAACCAACCAAAATGATTATCAGAAAAAATAAGGTAAATAATTTTTTCATATATTTCCCCCCTAATAGTATATTACGAAATTAAATATTAGAAAGTTTCTTAATATCAAAATATTTAATCGACCTACAAGGATTTCCAACAACCTCTCAAAAAAAAATCTTAACAACATTTCAGTAACGGCAGCAACAATCCTCTATCGCTCCAACAAGTAAAAGTCCATTTCCTTGAATTTCCCACCGCAAAAGTATACTATCCAAATACAAGAACATACACACTAGAAACATAAAAGCAGTCCAATAGATAAGCTGATAAAAGAAAGGAAGAACCGCCATGAAATTAAGTGTTCTAGACCAAGCCCCAGTCACTAAAGGAAACTCCGCAGTTGATGCATTAAACAAAGCAGTAGAGCTAGCTATTCTTGCGGAAGAACTCGGCTATCAACGGCTATGGATGGCTGAGCACCATAACACAAAAGGCTTTGCCAGCTCTGCACCAGAAATCACGGTCGCCCATATTGCAGCAAAAACGAAAAAAATCCGCCTCGGCACGGGTGGAACGATGATTATGCATTATTCACCATACAAAATGGCAGAGGTGTTTAAAACATTAAGTGCACTATCTCCAGGAAGAATCGATTTTGGAGCGGGACGCGCCCCAGGTGGGGATAATTTAGCTATTTATGCCCTATCGGAAGGACGCCAACCATATATTGATGACCTCTATGGAAAATTGGACAATACATTAAAACTAATCAATGATGAAGCACCAGAAAGCATGACCTATCGCAATGTAATTACATCACCGTACGAAGTTACCTTACCCGAAGCGTGGTTATTAGGTTCAAGCGGAAGCAGTGCATTCCAAGCGGGACGAATGGGATTAGGATACTCCTATGCGCAATTTTTCAACGGAACGATGAATAAGGAAACATTCGAATCTTATCGAAATAGCTTTGTTCCTTCCGCATTTATGGAAAAACCAGAAGTGATGGTGACTTACTTCGTTACCACTGCAGAATCCGCTGAAGAAGCAGAATACCAAGCAAAACCAGCAGATATCGCCCGTCTAATGCTAATGAAAGGTAGACTAACGCAATATATGACACCTGAGGAAGCAAAGGACTACCCACTATCAGAAATGGATCGCATGCAAATACAAGAAAACCGCAAAAAACAACATTTCGTCGGATCCGCAAAAGAAGTAGCAGCTAGGCTGGAAAAAGAACAAGAAACCTACGGATTTGATGAAGCAATGATATGTAGTATTCCACATTCCCAAGAAGCAAGGTTAAATGTGTACCGATTGTTGGCAAGAGAGTTAATGTAATAGGGCAGGTTCCTCTGATTGTGTGATAAATGCATGAGGGGGGATTTGTTTTTTTTTATGTTCTTTAGGAATCATGCGGTAAAAATTAAGGGAGGTTTTGATAAAAAAATACAACCGTTAAATAATAATAATGTTACACTACAAATCGATGTCTGCAGCTCGAATGTTTTCATTCAAGAACAATTACTCAGCATCGATTACAACAAAGGTTCCGACCTACTAGACTTTGTCAAAAAAAAAGAAATGTTCCAATCCAAAGATGGTTATGTTGAATGTTGACATTCCAAAAAAACAGGTTAAGAAATTGAAATCGACCAAGATAAAGTAAAGAAGTAACTGCAGAAGATCTGTACTGGACAAATCCAAATTGGAAAACTATGACGGCATTAAGGCAGAATGAAAAAAAGAGGTCCTGATCCGTGGAGGGTTAGGGCCTCTTCATTGAATAGCATCTTATACATCGTTCTTGATTAGTCGCAGCAATTTTAAACCTTTCTAGTGGATTCTCTAATGACTAGTTTTGTATCAATGATTTTACCCTTTATACCAACTTTGCCATCTTTTAAATTCTGAATAACTTTAACAATCTCGCTCGTTAAAATGTCGTAATTATGGTTAATGGTTGTTAAACTTGGATGGACAATATCTGATGGGAATATATCATCGAATCCGGTGAAGGAGAAGGTGCTAGTGGGAATTTTCTGTTCTCTACATTCTCTTATTGCACCATAGATTACTAAGTCGTTAATCCCAAGGATTGCTGTCGGCAACTGTTTGTTTTGTAAAAGTTGCTTCATTGCTGCTTTACCATCTTCTATACTAAATCCAGTAGGGATAACCCAATCTTGAATAAATTTTAGATTATATTTCTTCATTGCGCGTTTGAAGGCAACGGTCTTACAATCTGTTGAAGTTATGCCTTTAATACCACCGATTAAAGCAATCTCTTTATGGCCAAGTTCAATTAAATGGTCGATAATTAAATCGATACCCATTTCTTCATTCGTTCGAATTCGGTAGCAATTTACCCCTTTCATTTTACCATTTACCATGATAATCGGTACTTTATTCATAACCTCGAGTATTTCGTTTACTTCCTGATCCGATGGGTTAGATTTATTTATTCTTCCCCCCATAAATACGATGCATGCGACTCTTTTTTCAGTGAATTCTTTTAAATATTGTGATTCGACCTCACTTCTCCCCATTGAGTTACGAAGTAAAATATTAAAGCCAAGCTCTAGTGCCTTTCTTTCCACTTCGATATATACCTGGGAAAAGAAAGGGTTTGTAATATCAGGTAGAATAAAACCAATTGTATTGGTTTGCTTAGTTATCAAATTTCTGGCGGCTTCATTAGGAGTAAAGTCTACCTCGTCCATAATATTACGAACAAGCTGCCGGGTGCTTTCTTTGACAAGTGGACTACCTGTTAACACACGAGACACGGTGGTGGGGGAAACATTAGCCTTTTTTGCAATATCATAGATTGTTATGTTTTTTTTATGTTTAATCATCGAAAAGCCACCTCATTGAAACCGATTTCGTTATAAGTCAAATATAACGATTAATAAATTTTGTGTCAATTCTATTGTTCTACTGATATTTCAATAAAAATATAGAATGCGAGACTAATTTTTGGAGTGTATTCCAAATATATGTAATTATTATTGTTACTTCATAGGAATTAAATAGATTTCAAAATATTTTATAAAATTCTTGACACCTAAATTTACTGGTAGTATATTAAAAATGAAATCGATTTCAAAATATGTAATGGTTCTCATTAAATGAGAAGATGAATTTTTTAAAAGTTTTAGTAATGAAATTTTTTTACTCCTCTTTGGAACCGATTTCATTCCGCTGTATGAGGAGGAAAACGAAAAAATTATTCTTAAGTGAAAACTTCAAAGGAGGGGTAGAGTGGCGTCTGAAAATGTGAAACTATCAGCGAAAGGTTTGTCCATACTTAATAAGTCAGAAATTATCCTTTGCTCGTCTTTATTTTACTTCAGAATACCTAGGTCACTTTGGAAGGATCGTCTGAAAAAGGTTAAAGCTGGTGGCTACAACTGTATTGATGTATATTTTCCCTGGAATTTCCATGAAACAGAAGAGGGTGTTTGGGATTTTAAAGGGGAAAAAGATGTCGCGCGTTTTTTGAAATTAGCAGCTGAAGAGGGGCTATATGTTGTTGCTAGACCAGGTCCTTATATTTGTTCAGAATGGGATGGTGGCGCATTGCCTGCCTATTTACTGACAAAACCTGGTATTCAATTACGAGATGATAATGCTACCTTCCTATCATGTACTGCCAAGTGGTATTCGAAGATCATACCAATTTTATCTAAGTATCAAATTGGAAAAGAAGGTTCTATTATCCTTATGCAATTAGATAATGAATTAGATTTCTATAATTGCACACATCCTACTGAATATATTTCCGCCCTACGGGATATAGCCATTGAATATGGGATGGAAGTACCGCTAATTGTATGTGCTGGTCAAGGAGATATAGCTGGAGCAGGTGGAAATGCTGAGAATGTTATTCCGACATTAAATTTTTACCCGAATGATTGTGATCCAAATTTTGAAGAAAAAATTCATACGTACTATCAGTTTTTACAAAATAATAATCTTCCTTTATGCGTAACGGAAACGAATAGAAGTCATTTCCTATTAAGAAGATTGCTTAGTTCCGGAACAAAGCTATTGGGCCCGTATTTGCAAGCCTCAGGCTTTAATTTTGGGTTTACGAATGCGGTCAATAACTGGGGGGACCCTTTATCCTTCTTAACATCAGATTATGATTTTCATGGCATGATTACACCAACAGGAAAGTTGAGAAAAGAGTTCTTTGAAGGTATTTTACTAGGAGATATTTGTAAAACGTTAGGCCGGTCACTTGCAAATGCAGTTGTAGCTGAACATCACTCTTTTGAAGTAGAATCTGATCACGAGGGTACTAAGCTAAACGTGCTTCACCTAGAAAATGGTGGACAACTGATTGGGATACCGAATGTATTAAATGAAGAAATCAAAGTGAAATTAAAAAATGGGGAAACTTATTTTCCGAAACAACATGAAATCCGGATTGCCTCTACAACTTGTCCGTTTGTTCTATATGATGTTCCGTTAGCAACATGGGGAATGGAAGGGACGCTCCACTATGCGACAGCTGAATTAATACAAGCAACTCGAAAAGACCGTCACCTAGATTTGCTATTTCACTTAAACCATAATGGGGAAATATGTTTGATTTTTGAGTCAGAGGTTCAACAAGCTTCATCTGTAGTATCCATTCTTCCAGACCAACGAGGAATTGTAATTACAGTAGAAGACCTTTCCACGATAGACCGTGAATTTGATATTTTATTATGCGATGGGCAACGTTTTACTATCCGATTGACAAATAATGTACCTTTAGCTAGCAGGATTAACGAGGATCAATTAGCAACTGATTTGAGTGTAACGGAAGAAAGTAATACTTTATTAGATTTAGATTGGTCCTATGCAGAAATGAACGCACATGAAATTCCAGATGGTATAAAAACGTTGGAATTAGTAGATAGTCCTTGTTATCTAGAAGATGCGGGGATTTATCGAGGGTATGCCTGGTATGCAGGGGATATTTTATTGGAATCTCACAAACTTAAAGGGCTATACCTACAGAATGGTAGTGATATATTATCCGTTTACGTCGATAAAAAATATATCGGCACCTTTACTCCAGGTGGAGCGAACGAGTTCATCGCGGTTGCTGATGACTTTACGGAAAAAGCTAGCATAAAACTTTGTGTTCGCACAGAAATTTGGGGTCATAGTAACTTTGATGATTCTAGTGTGCCGGCATTAAAGTTAGATGCGAAGCGAGGAATCGGGAACATAATCGCAATTGTGGATCAAAAGCAAATTAGGGAAAATTGGACCTATTATCCAAATCTTACCGATACCACTGTACTTGCTGAAAACAATAACCGCTGGGCAGTAACCAATTGGGGAGGATGGTTTTCTGCTAAACCAATTAGTAAAGGAATTTACAAAAAACGTTTGTATATAGCTAAAAATCGTGTTAAAATCCTAGGTTTTTCTAAGCTTGATAGTTCCCTACGAATGTTTATCGATGGTAAGGATCTTGGAGTAATTCATCCAAAAAACCCTTATATAAACCTATCAACCTATGTAAAAGACAAGGATTATGTTGATATCTCCATTTATACAGAAAAAGAAAAATCACAAACATTAGGAGAAATCTATTTACTGGAAGGTATTCCAGTTACAAATTGGATATTAGCAGGTGACAATGAGAAAGGTTTTCATCAAATCGAAGCAGCTAGTAAAGCAGTAGCACTCCCATACGAGCTACCACTCACACTAGAACCAGGAAAAACGGGTTGGTTATTTAGTGAAATAGCAAAAGGGACAGAGGAAGAGAGCTATTCATTCCGTGTGAACGGGAATAACAGTAAAGTGACCGTACTTGTAAATGATCGATTGATTGGTCGTTTGTGGTTACCATCGTTAACAGCAAGACCAGTCTTTACGGGAGGACAGCAAAATCAATTGTTTATTCCTGCCTCTTATTTGGACCAACGACAAAATCGTATTTCAATTTTTATTGAAGCAGTTGATCCAGAAGGTGCAACAACTATCAATGGATTTCATTTTGAACCGATAGTAGAGACAGAATTTTTACCGGTTGCTAACACAATTTTGTAACCGCTAACATCTATTGAATAATTATAAATTATGATGTAAATAGATTTTGTTTACGAATCTAGTATATGAATATTCCGGGGGGAACTAAATTGAAAAGAAAATCATTATTGTTCATTCTTATTGGTATTCTTGTATCAAGTCTTTTTTTAGCTGGTTGTGGAAACGATGAAGCAAGTAGTGATGGAAAAGTAAAACTTACCTTCTCTATTTGGGGTGGGGAAACAGATAAAGCGGTTTATGAAGAACGGTTAAAATTAGCAAAAGAGAAATATCCTGATATCGATGTGGAATTGATCTACATACCAAGTGAATATGCACAAAAAGTTCAAACGATGATTGCTGGAAAAAAGGCGCCAGATATTATGCAGTTAGCGGAAGATGTTCATGCGTACTCTAGTAAAAATCAGTTAGCTCCGCTTAATGAATATATTGAAGAATCTGGATTGAATTTAAAAGAAAACTATGGCGAGGTATATGAGAACTACAGTCGCGATGGAAATGTATACGCATTACCAGATAGAGGTGGCTCGCTTATCGTTTACTATAACAAGGATCTATTTGATGCTGCAGGTTTAGAGTATCCGAATGAAAATTGGACATGGAATGATTTATTAAACGCTGCGAAAGAGTTAACAGTTGTTGAAAATGGCGAAGTAAAACAATGGGGATTTGTTGGTGGAGAATGGTGGCCACAATGGATGTCCTTCATGTATCAAAATGGTGGTGGCGTTCTAGATGAAGACGGAAACGTCATTATTAACTCTCCTGAAAGTGTTGAAGCAATGCAATTTGTTGTAGACACATACTATAAGTATAAAGTGGCACCAACGAGAGAAGACTTAGCGAACCTTGGAGATATTGGAGGAGACACTTTATTTGCACAAGGAAAATTAGCGATGAACTATACTGGATTCTGGGCAATGAGCACATCTAATTCTGTAGCTGAGTTAAACTGGGATATTGCTCCAATGTGGAAAAATAAAGAACCTGGAACTGTACCTTTTGGAAGTGGTTTAGGTGTATCAAGTCAATCGAAGCATAAAGAAGAAGCATATAAAATTATTGAATTTTTAACAAGTGAAGAAGGACAAATGCCAATCGTTGATAATAAACAAGATGCACCAGCAAACGTTAAAGTACTTGGTAGTGATGAATTTTTAACAAAAGACTGGGCAGCACATGAAATTAATGTAGATACATTTGCGAAATCTACAGAGGCTATGATCAAAGTACCTTATATTCCGGAATGGAATGAAATGCAAAAAGTCTTTGAGGATAACTTTGCAGATTTATGGCTAAATGAAGATGCGGATGTAAAAGCAATATTGGATAAAACACAAGAAGATTTAGAGGCGTTAATTGGAGACTAATCTAAATAAGAATGTCCTTAAGGAAGGAAACTGAATAAGTATGGTAGATGAGAATCTTTGAGGAACAAAGTTTCTCGTCTATCATTTTCAAAAATGAGGATATTTCTTATTACGAGGGAGAGTTATAAGTTGAACACAACGACTAATTCCGTAGTAAATAATAATGGTGAAAATCCAGTTCCAGAAAAAAATCGTGCAATAAAGGTAATATCGAAAGCTGCGAAAAAAGAACAGCGGTGGTTTTATATCTTCATCGCTCCATGGTTAATCGGTTTTATTGGATTTACCCTCGGGCCAATGATAGCATCTTTTGTTCTTAGTTTCACAGATTGGGACTTATTCACTGCTCCTAACTTTGTGGGGCTAGAAAATTATATTACTCTTTTTCAAGATGACGTGTTTTGGAAAGTAGTTTACAACACCTTCTTCTTCACGATCATTTCAGTACCGCTTTCTATCATTCTATCGTTAGGAATGGCCTACCTACTTGCGCAAAAAATAAGAGGTATTAAGTTTTTTCGAACGGTCTTTTATCTTCCTGTTTTAGTACCAGTTGTTGCATCATCCATGATTTTCAAATGGATTTTAGCCCCTGACACTGGTGTTATCAACCGATTTCTTTCCATCTTTGGAGTGGATGGACCTGCCTGGTTATTAGATCCAACGTGGGTAAAGTTTAGCTTTATTTTCCTAGCTATTTGGGGTGTCGGTGGAAATATGGTACTTTTACTCGCTGCGATTCAAGGTGTACCAGAAGAATTATATGAATCAGCAGAAATGGACGGGGCAAGTAAATTCCGTAAATTCTTCCATATTACCATTCCAATTATTTCACCCGTTATTTTCTTCAACTTAGTAATGGGATTGATCGGTAGTTTACAAGCTTTTACACAAATTTATATTCTCACGGGCGGTGGACCTAATAATTCAAGTAATATGATCGTACCTTACTTATTCTCAAATGCTTTTGAGTATTATAAGATGGGCTATGCTTCCAGTATTGCATGGGTACTATTTATTATTATCATGGTCTTTACACTCATCATTTTCAAATCTTCCTCAATCTGGGTCTACTATGAAAGTGAGGTTAAAAAGTAGTGTTTAAAAAAGTGGGATTAGTAGAAAAGGTAGTTCTTTATGCATTGTTGTCTGGAATCGGTGTTGCTCTAATTATTCCTTTTATTTATATGATTTCCATATCGCTAGCATCAGGTGAGACAGTAGCGAAAATGGAATTTACGATTTGGCCAAGGGAATTCACTTGGCATAATTTTGTCGAATTATTTTCCAATGCACAAATTCTTAATTATTTTAAAAATAGTATCATACTAGTTATTTTTGCCATCATTGGTCAGGTACTGTCGAGTTCCTTCGTTGCCTTTGGATTTTCTCGCTTAAATGGTAAAGGGAAGAACTTCTTATTTTTAGTCCTACTGAGTACAATGATGATACCCGGTCAGATTACGATGATTCCACAGTTCATCATTTTCTCTGAGTTGGGCTGGTTGAACACATTGCTTCCGATTATCGTACCAAACTTCTTTGCGAGTGCTTTTAATGTATTTTTACTAAGACAATTTATGTCAAGAATACCAAGAGAATTGGATGAGGCAGCAAAAATTGATGGATTAGGATATTTCGGTATTTATTGGAGAATTATGCTACCTTTGTTAAAGCCAATTTTAATCGCAGTAGCTATTTTTACGTTCAATGCCAACTGGGGTCTATTTATGGAACCACTAATCTATATAAATGATGTAGAGAAAATGCCATTAGCACTTGGTGTTCAAATCTTAAGTTCTACATTCAGTAGTCAAGCGGTCCCACCGTGGAACATTGTAATGGGTGCATCCTTATTATTAACTGTACCAATGTTACTTGTATTCTTCTTTGGTCAGAAATACATGTTTGAAGCTAACATCAATTCTGGTTCATCTGGATCAAAATAAAATATTATGGATAATAGAAACTGCAACTCGGACAAGGAGATAGACACCTTGTCCTTTTTTTATTGTGCGTGTGAAGAAAGAAAATGCTGACTGAAGGGGAAAGCAATGGTTAGTAAAGAGCAATAAATTGTTTAAAAAACCGCCATAATTATCTGTGTATCCATACCCTAATAGGGTATAAAATAAAGATATAATTGCATTAAAAGGGGGTAAATCCGATGAAAAAGAAATTACTATTTTTATGTATTGCTATACTACTTTCTATAAGTGGATGTGGGAATGCGATAAATCAAGATGCTGAGACTAGTGCGGATAGTCACCAGCTATCGAAAGGGGCAGATGTAAAGCAATTGGTAAATGATTATATCCAAGGGAAAGGTAACGATACATTCGCTTCCATCACTTCCACGCAATTAGTCGTTACCGATAGCAAAGAAAATCAATATACGTATGATTTGCCAGCAGATGAATTCTTCGTTTCCATTGCACCGTTCATCGAACAAACCCATCCTTGCGCCACCCACAGCTTGACCAATTGTCGAGGGGAAATGGTGGAAGAAGAATTTGCCGTAACCATCAAGGATATGGAAGGAAATGTTGTCGTAAATGATTCTCTTACATCTAATTCCCAGGGCTTTATTGACTTATGGCTGCCTCGAAATAAAGCATATACTATCAAAATTTCAGCAAAAGGGAAAACGGCAGAATCCAGATTCTCCACGTTTGAAGAGGATAACACATGTATTACGAATATGCAGTTGTTGAAATAGCAGTTGTTAAGGCATCCGATTTCTGAAAGAAGGTATCTCAAAAGGAAAGTGAGCAAGAATTTAGCTAGAAATCCGATAGATAGGGGGTATCAAAAGGAAAGTGAGCAAGGAATTGGCTCGAAATCTGATAGATAGGGGGTATCAAAAGGAAAGTGAGCTCGGAAATAGCTAGAAAATCTGCTAGATAAGAGGAATCAAAAGGAAAGTGAGCAAGAATTTAGCTAGAAATCCGATTGAGAAGAGGGATCAAAAGGAAAGCAAGCTCGAATATGGTTCGAAATCCGATAGATAGGGGGTTTCAAAAGGAAAGTGAGCAAGAATTTAGCTAGAAATCCGATTGAGAAGGGGTATCAAAAGGAAAGTGAGCGCGGAATTGGTTCGAAATCCGATAGATAGGAGGAATCAAAAGGAAAGTGAGCAAGAATTTAGCTAGAAATCCGATAGATAGGCGGTATCAAAAGGAAAGTGAGCAAGGAATTGGCTAGAAATCCGATAGATAGGAGCAATCAAAAGGAAAGTGAGCAAAAAATCGGCTAGAAATCCGATAGATAGGGGGTATCAAAAGGAAAGTGAGCAAGAATTTAGCTAGAAATCCGCTTGATAGGGGGTATCAAAAGGAAAGTGAGCGCGGAATTGGTTCGAAATCCGCATGACAAGAGCAATCAAAAGGAAAGCGAGCGAGAATTCAGCTTAAAAACTGCTTGACAAGAGGTATCAACACGAAAGCGAGCCCAATATTCCATCCCAAACCAGGTTAATCAAGTCAAGCCCCCACCCGAACCCGCCCCCCCAGTCCCGAACCCGCCCCCCCAGTCCCGAACCCGCCCCCCCAGTCCCGAACCCGCCCCCCCAGTCCCGAACCCGCCCCCCCAGTCCCGAACCCGCCCCCCCTCAGCCCCGCCCCCCACTCCTCAAACATCAATCCCCAAAAAAATTCCCCACCACCCAACCATCCGCCTCCTATTCTGTCTCTAATCCAAAAAATAGGTGTATAATATTTAATATAAGCACAGCACAGTTCCGGTTCCCATACCGGAAACAAAATGAAACCCAATCACACATTACCTATTCAACTGACAATATAAAATGAACGAAAGGTCGATGCCAAATGACAACACAAACGATCAAATTAACCTCACTTACAACAAAAGGGGGGTGTGGCTGTAAAATAGGTCCGTCCGATTTAGCAGAAGTCATGCATATGCTGCCACCACAAATACAGGATCCTAATCTACTCGTAGGACTAGACACAAGTGATGATGCGGGGGTTTATCGCCTAACCGATGACTTGGCGATGGTACAAACACTCGATTTCTTCACACCAATTGTCGATGATCCGTACGATTTTGGACAAGTAGCAGCAACGAATGCAATGAGTGATATTTATGCAATGGGCGGCAAGCCACTAACGGCACTAAATATTGTCGCATTCCCAATCAGCACATTAGACAAAAGCATTTTAGCGGAAATTTTACGTGGCGCATCCGATAAGCTACAAGAAGCAGGTGTCACACTTGTTGGTGGGCATTCCATCGATGATCAAGAACCGAAATTTGGGCTATCGGTTACAGGAATCGTGCATCCAAATAAAGTACTTACGAATGCAGGCGCAAAAGTAGGGGACAAGCTAATTTTAACAAAACCAATCGGAGTCGGTATTTTAACGACTGCTTTAAAAAGAGGACTGCTAACAACAGAACAAATTGACCGGGTAACAAAAGTCATGACGACATTAAATAAATCAGCGGCAGAAATCATAAAATCCTACGAGGTGCATGCTTGTACCGATGTTACAGGATTTGGTTTACTTGGCCATGCTACAGAAATGGCAGCAGGGGCACAAGTAGGATTAAAAATTAACAAAAACCAAGTGCCTATTTTAGAAGGGGCAAAAGCATTCGCAGAAAATGGCGTGCTTCCGGGCGGATCAAGAAATAACTATGCCCATGTAAAAAATATGGTGACTTTCTCCGAAGCAATCGACGAAACCGATCAATATATTTTATGTGATGCGGTTACATCTGGTGGACTATTAATCAGTGTTGCTAGCAGTGATGCAGAGACACTCCTTCACGAATTACAGCAAGCGGGACTTGAAGCAAGTATTATTGGTGAAGTTATCGCAGAACACGCTGGGCATGTACTAGTCGATTAATGTAGGTGATGGAAAACGGATCGCCACTGGAGGGAAAAGGATGTTTAGTGATATTACGGTAGAAAAATTAGTTCCATTACTAGAGGGACAAAAAATGGTGTTAATCGATGTACGTTCGCCCTCTGAATATAAAGATTTTTCCATCCCTGGAAGCATCAATATTCCTTTTTTTACCGATGAGGAACGGGCGGAAATTGGGACGATTTATAAACAAATTAGTGAAGCCGCTGCAAGAGAGCGGGGATTAGAAATTATTTCGGCAAAATTACCAGCATTTATTCGCGAGTTTCAGCAGATAGAAGGGGAGAAGACTGTATTTTGCTGGCGTGGTGGCATGCGCAGTAGAACAACTGCTACATTATTGGATTTAATGAATATTCATGTCCACCGCTTGGATGGCGGCATCCGTGCCTATCGAAAATGGGTAGTTCAAGAACTAGAAGCATTTCAGGTGCCCCGGACTGCTTACGTTTTAAATGGTTTAACCGGAACAGGAAAAACGAGAATATTAACGGCATTGCAAAAAGAAGGATATCCAGTAATTGATTTAGAGGGAATGGCCAATCATAAAGGCTCGATTTTTGGCCATATTGGACAAAATCCTCATAATCAAAAAATGTTCGACTCCTTGATGATTCATCAACTACGGAAATTACAAAGCGCACCATATATTCTTTTTGAAGCGGAAAGCAATCGAATTGGCAAAATAGTTATTCCGCCATTTTTAAGTGAGCTAAAGGATACATGTACACAGCTTATTATTGACATGCCGATGGAGGTACGGATTCAAGAAATTCTAGACGATTACCGCCCATGGGAATACCAAGCGGAATGCATGGAAGCTTTTTTACGAATAAAATCGCGCATCCACACACCAATTGCCAAGCAAATTGAAGAGGATTTACGCTCTAGTAATTTCGCATCCGCTGTTCGCCTACTACTAGAAAACTATTACGACGAACGGTATAATCATACAGCAAGCCAATATCCAGAAGCGCAGAAAGTGAAAATTAGTGTTTCTAGTATCGAAGAGGCAACAGAAGCAGTGAAAAAAATCGTTGCAAAGGGCATGAAGCCTGCAATGCTTAAATAAGGTACAATTTTTATTAATAGGTAAATGGAACAACTAACGCACGGTATTTTGTTCACCGTGCGCTTTTTTTGTGTGGATATTTCAAAAATCATCCATAAAATTATGCTACACTATAAAAAGATAATTAGCGGACAATGAAAGGCGGTGGGTTTCCCTTGAGTGGCTATAAAGCATTACTATTTGATTTGGATGATACTTTACTTGATCGGGATCTTGCAGTAGAAAAAATATTTAGCATTATTGTTGATAAGTATTATGGAGATGTTCATCATTTGCAAAGGAATGAAATGCTCGAGAAATTTAAGGAATACGATAAGCGAGATTATGGCAATGGCGATAAAACAAACGTATTGGAATCGTTATTTGCTGAATTTCCACCAAATAATCGACTGCCCGCCAGCTCGATTCAAAATTTTTGGAATACGTATTTTCCCAATTGCTTTTCTATCGATCAAACAACGATAAACATGCTTGACACAATGAAGCAGCTACAAGTGAAAGTGGGAATTATCACAAACGGCTTAACGCAAAGACAAAACGCAAAAATACGGAACACCCATTTGAATCATTGGTTTGACACCGTTATTATTTCGGAGGAAGTAGGGCTTCGTAAACCGGACAAACGCATTTTTGAACTAGCATTACAAAGGCTACAGGTGCTACCGGAAGAAGCATTATTTGTTGGCGATGACATAGAAAAGGATATTGGTGGATGTCAAAATGCAAACATCAAGGGGATATGGTTTAATCCGAAGCGATGCAAAAATGGTACGGAAATAGAGCCATTTGCCGAAATGGATTCGATTGCTCGATTAGTAAACTATTTTACATAAAAGAGGGTACCAATTCTTGTGTGAATTAGTACCTGTTTATGTTTGTGCATTTATTTTATACACCCGTTGTAATTGGGCTCATTCCATCTAACTTCTCTAACAACATTTTATAATTTGCTAATGTTTCTTTATCTTCCACCTTCACGCCAGATTTAAAGAAAATAATATCTCCTGTTCCGTCGTTCGTTTGCTCTTTCGCCTCTAAAATTCGTTTTAAGTTTTTCGCTGTTCCGACACTTCCTGAAATGATATCCACGCCTTCTGGAAATAGCTGTTTAATGCTATTTTCAAAAAATGGAAAATGGGTGCAGCCAAGGACAACCGTTCCGAATTGATCTAAATTCAATGAAGCTAGCTGTTCCTTTAAATATGGGATAACAAGCTCGGGACGAAATTCCAATTTTTCCGCGAATTCGACTAAACCAGGGAGAGGCAAGCTTTCCACTATATCGTGATGGTCGATTCGGTTTACAAGGTTATGAAATTTTTCCTCACGAAGTGTTAAACTAGTTGCCAGCACTAATACTTTTTTTCTTTTTCCTTTGCAGTTTTGGACAGCAGGCTTTACGGCAGGCTCGATTCCTAAAATCGGGAAATCATAGCGTTTTCGAAGGTCATCTACCGCAATACTTGTCGCTGTATTACATGCAATCACTAATGCTTTAATTCCTTGATTTGCCATGAAATCTACGGCTTCAAAAATATATTTCTTCACTTCTTCCTTGGGTTTTTCTCCATAAGGAACATGTGAGGTGTCTGCATAATATACGTAGTCATCCTTCGGTAAAAATCGCAATGCTTGATGAAGCACCGTCATACCACCGATCCCAGAATCAAAAAAACCTATTCTCATTACGTTCACTCTTCTCTTCCATTAATGCGATAAAATGCTAATATATCATATCATTTTATTATTACATATTCCTTACATATTAATAAAAATTTCACTGCATTTCAACTGATGATCATTGCTAATCAGTATGCGATATGTATTGGAATATATACAAAAAGTCGGAAAAAATTTGCACTAAAAAAGCAGTGCAAATTAGGCACTGCTTCTTTTAGCAAATTCTCGTTATGAGAATGGTAGGATCATTTGATATTAACGGTTATGCATTTCGTTCGGATGTGCACCTTTACGCTCATCACGATTTAAACCATTGATTGCTTCCATTTCACTTGCAGAAAGCTCGAAATCAAATACGTTGAAGTTTTCTTCAATACGAGATGGTGTAACCGATTTTGGAATGACAATGGTGTTATTTTGGATATGCCAACGTAACACAACCTGTGCAGCCGTTTTATTATGGGCACTTGCAATTTTTGTCACAACCTCATGGTTTAGCACTTCTCCACCTTGTTGTAATGGACTCCATGCTTCTACAAAAATATTATGTTTTGCACAGAAATCCTTTAAGGCAGTTTGTGAAAGGAATGGATGGCATTCTACTTGGTTAAGTACAGGTGTTACTTCGCACTCATTAAGTAGGCGTTCTAAATGTTCAATTTCAAAGTTACATACGCCAATAGCTTTTACACGGCCATCTTTGTATAGTTTTTCAAGTGCTTTATATGTATCCACATATTGGTCAAATTTAGGGGTTGGCCAATGAATCAAATATAAATCTACATAATCAAGGCCAAGTCGCTCTAAACTTTCATCAAAAGCACGTAATGTATTTTCGTATCCTTGGTCACTGTTCCATACTTTTGTCGTAATGAATAGCTCTTCCCGAGGAACACCAGCTTCACGGATTGCTTTTCCTACACCAACTTCATTACGATAAATCATCGCAGTATCGATGGAGCGGTAGCCAACTTCGATCGCCTTTTTCACTGCAACAGCAGCCTGATCATCCGCAACCTGCCAAACACCAAACCCAAGCTGAGGCATCTTTAACCCATTATTTAATGTTACATAATTCATTGTTCCTTCACTCCTATCACACTGATTTAATGCGTGAAAAAATCACAGTAATAGAATAGCAATCCGTTAAACAATTATCAAATATTTGGCACGATTGGCAGAAAAATATTTGTAGTCCATTGGTTATGATGCAGGTTATTCTTGATGAAGCACTACATTTTTATAGAGGTAAGCAATATTAACGAAAGGTGATAGCGCCAATACCGAGGAAAAAAATGGGAAAAAAGTGCAGCTTGAAAAAGAAGTGTCTTCTTTTTGTCCATTAGAAGAAGGAGAAGGAAAGCCGGAGCAAGTGGCAGAATTAGTTTGTTTCTTCGCTTCTGATAGCTCAAGTCATAAGCGGTACAGAAGTATCAAAAAGTATCAAGAAGTATCACAATTGCTTAAACGTCTTTTGGGAGTTTTGAAAGAATTATTAGGAATTTATATCCTAAAATTAACAATTAAAAAACTTTCATTACATAGAAAAGCACATGAAAAACCTTCTTCCAAAGAAGAGGCGGCAACCTCAAAAAAGAAGAAGGCTAAGAAAAAAGATTAATTTTAATGAGGCTGGGACAAAAGAATTTTTATGTAAGAGAATCCGAACAAAGTTAAGTAGATAAATTCGCACCGGAAATATACTTCGCTTTCCGCGGGCATGGCCTTAGCCTCCTCCTCCGCTACACTTCGTGCGGGGGCTTCGGCTCATGCTTTTCCCGCAGGAGTCTACGTATATTTCCTCCGCTATCCGAATGATTGTACGTCTTACATTTAAACATCAATTGCTATGTCCCAGCCTCAACACATCCATTTATTATGATATGCAATTCATTAAAAAAAATCTATTTTCTATTTTAATCATCTTTTCAGTTCTCTATAGTTAACATTTTGTTGCCGTTAAAATGTAGGTGGAAACGAAAGGTCCACTCCACCAGCCTTGCCATCCAGCATTTTTTAAAGTAACATTAACCATCCCTAGTTCCTCCACAACAGCTTTATATTCTTTCCCATAGCTTATATCTACAATGATTAATATACCGCCACTCTTTAGGACTCTATATGCTTCTTTTAATGCCTTTCTTCTATCCATTTTTTGTTTTATATTATGAATGGCCATATTACTTGTAACGAAATCAAAGCTGTTATTTTGAAAAGGAAGGCTACGCATATCCCCTGTAATTAGTTGAATTTGATTACTAACGCCTTCTATTGCAGCATTATTCATCGCAATGGATCGGTCATTTCCCGATTGATCTACTTTTCTCCACAAATCTATCCCTGTACCTTTTACGGTTTTTCCTAATGTTTTCACAATTAAATAAAAAATAGCACCACGACCACAGCCTAAATCTAAAAAGTGAGCATTTTGATTTAGCTTCCATTCAGAAAGAACTTTATTCCAAATTTGATATTTCCCCTTTAATGTAGTGTGCATATAAATAGATAGAAGGACACAGCAAAAGAGTCCATATCCAAAAAAATTATACGCCCACTGATGACCGGCAGATACAAAAAGAAATCCTATTAAGAAGAGTGCAAGTATAAAAATAGAGTAGCTCACAGGGACAAAGGGAGCATCTATCCCATATTTCGCTTTTTTCATGTACATCCTCCTAGTTTCTAATATATAAATCATTATATGATAATTAGATGCAGAAAGATGAGATTATATAAAAAATTCTAAAAATGTTAATGGAGTGGATTGTTGCTTCTGTTATTTGTGTGTTAAAAACTGCAGGAGGATAACAACCGGATAAGGGATACATACGAGTTAGTCTACCATTTTTTAATTGTAGTAGGGGGAAGCAATCCTTTAAGGTGGAAGGTAGCTGCATGTTGACAAGTCATTTACCGGAATTGAAAATTGAATTTTTAGGAAAATCACTTTAATTTTAATAGAATAGTGATAATATTAATACAACAATAATAATAAGTCACTAGGAGGAAACATGATGGAACAAAATATAGTACCTACTTTCACCCCACCTAAACATATTGTTTCAGCAGCAACAATTGTGCTGAATGAAAAAAAGGAAATTTTATTAATTAAGGGTCCGAAACGAGGCTGGGAAATGCCAGGTGGCCAAGTGGAAGAGGGAGAATCGTTGAAGGACGCAGCCATTAGGGAAACGAAAGAGGAATCGGGTATTGATATTGAGGTAATAAAATTTTGTGGGATCTTCCAAAATGTGAGTAAATCGATTTGCAATACATTGTTTTTAGGGAAGCCTATTGGAGGGGAATTCGCAACCTCATCCGAAAGCTTGGAAGTAGGCTACTTCCCAATTGAACAAGCATTGGAAATGGTAACGATAGGGAATTTCCGACAAAGAATCGAGTACTGCTTGGATGAAAGTAAGCATCCGTTTTATATAGAATTTTAAGTGCTTTTTTTAAAAATATGTAGATGGTGTAAATTCTGCCTTCCTGCTAGGAAGCAAGATGTCTAGCTCTCCACAGTAGATTACTTGAAACTTCGACATTTCTAGCATTCTATCTAAAGGATAAAACTAATTCGATAAAAAATTTTAAATTCGATTTAAAATTTTTTTACAAAAATAATTGACGAGATGGAAATTCTGTATTATCTTATATTTAGAAAGCGTTTTACATTTATTAAAGTTAATATTACAGGGTGTAACTGTATAAGGCATTACCTGGATTGATTTTCATATAGCTAACGGGATTTACCTGTTTGCATATGGATCAGTTCAGGTAATTTTTGTTTATTAGGGAAAAATAGTTTAATCAAATAATGTTATCGTTACAAAATAAATGGAAACGCTGTTGTCGCGATATAGAAAAGGGGTGATAGGATGAAATTAAAGAAGGCGTTGAACAATAATGTTGTTTTAGCCAAAGATGCACAACATCAAGAAATGGTTGTTTTCGGAAATGGAATTGGCTTTAAGTTAAAGCCTGGTGATCCAATAGATGAAAATAAAATTAGTAAAGTTTTTACACTTCAGACAGAGGATTTAACACGTCAAATTGCCAGTCTTTTAAAGGAAGTGCCACTTAAGTATTTTGAAATAGCAGAAGAGATTGTAGCTTACGCACGCGGGAAACTCAATGCTTCTTTAAGTGACTATCTACTGGTAACGCTTACCGACCATATCTATTTTGCCGTCAAGCGCTATGAAAATGGACAAGAAATTCGCAATGTTTTGTTATGGGAGGCTAAAAAACTCTATAAAGTAGAGTTTGAAATTGGACTTAAAGCATTGGATATCATTGAGGAGAAAACAGGAATTCGCTTTAATGAGGATGAAGCAGGTTTTATCGCAATGCATATAGCAAATACGCAGTTTGATGGGAATGAGATTGAAAAAACCATTAAGATTACAAAATTTACGCAAGACATTTTAGGAATTATTAAATATCATTTTGGACTTGTTTTTGATGAGGAATCATGGAATTACGGCAGATTGGTTACTCATTTGAAGTTTTTTGCACAAAGAATCCTATCCAATGATCATATAGAGAATGAGGATGATTACCTATTTGAGCAAGTACAGCAAAAGTATGTAAATGCTTTTGATTGTGTAAAGAAGATTGAAAAATATGTTTTAAACGGATATGGGACACAAATTACTAAGGCAGAAATGGTTTATCTTGTGCTGCATATCAATCGTGTCACAAATCGTCAGGAAAACTAAATGATGATAAACAGGGTGTTACTGTTAAGGCATTACCTGGAATGATTGAAGGAGATAGAACTATGCATTCTATTTTTAATCCTTCACTCATTTCAGGTTTTTTTTATAAAAGAAGGAGGAAACATGATGGCTAATCGAATGGAACTAGCAAAATTAATCATCGAAAACGTTGGCGGAGAAGAGAATGTAGCTAGTCTTTATCATTGTATGACACGTCTACGTTTTAAATTAAAGGATGGAAAGTCATTTAATAAACAAGAATTGGAGAATATACGAGGTGTTGTTAAGGCAGTAGAAAGTAACGGACAATACCAAGTGGTAATTGGAAATGACGTAGGAGATGTATACCAAGCGATAATGAAACAATACGCAATAAAAAGTGCATCCAATGGGGAGCAGAAACAGAAAAAAGAAGGGAATGTAATCGCTAGACTATTTAATATTATGTCCAGCATTATCACTCCAATGGTGCCTCTGTTAGCTGGTTCTGGTATGTTAAAAGCGTTACTTGTTATTTGTACTACGTATTTCGGGATGTCTGCTACTGGTAGTACTTATCTAATTCTATCCGCAGCATCCAATGCAGTGTTCTTCTTTTTCCCAATATTTTTGGCGTTTTCCGCTGCACGAACATTTGGCACTAATCTTTTTGTTTCGGCTGCAATAATGGCTGCACTACTGGAACCAAATTTTACTGGCTTGATGAAGGATATAGGAGATGTGGTTGATTTCTTAGGAATTCCAATCGTCATGTTTAAATACAGTGGACAAATTATCCCCGCGATTTTAGCGATTTGGTTATTCTCGTATCTTGAAAAATTCTTAAAACGTTGGATTCCAAAAGTCATTGAATCCTTTGCAGTACCGATGCTGTCACTTCTAATTATGGTACCATTAACTGCCGGTATCATTGGCCCTGTCGGCGTATATTTAGGGAATGGAATTGCAGACGGAATAGACTTTTTAAATAATCAAAGTGGAATGTTAACGGGTGCAATTATTGGTGCTGGATGGACCTTCTTAGTTATGTTTGGTATTCATTGGGGTGTCGTACCAGCAATGTTGAATAACTTGAGCACAAAAGGTTTTGATACGATTCGTCCTCCTGTTGCTAACGCTACGTTCGCTCAGGCAGGTGTTGCATTTGGTGTATTCCTTAAAGCAAAGGATAAACAGTTAAAATCAGATGCTTTAGCAAGTATGATGCCTGCAATTCTTGCGGGTATAACGGAACCGATAGTATATGGATTGTCTGTAAAATATAAACGTCCAATGATAGCTGCAGTAATCGGTGGTGGGATTGGTGGTGCCTTTGCAGGTGCTATGAAAACAACAGTTATTGCATATGTGTTCCCAGCACTAACGACACTTCCTGCATTTATGACGAATACATTTGTATATTACATTATTAGTATAACTGTTGCATTTGTTGTTACAGCTGTATTAACCTATATTCTCGGTTTTGACGAGGATATAAAATCACCTATTAAGGAAGAGAAAGCACAAAAAATGACGGATGTGAAGCGCCTAACGGTTTTATCACCGATTTCGGGTGACATAGTTCCATTACAACAAGTTAAAGACCCTGTTTTCGCAACAGAAGCGATGGGGAAAGGGATTGCAATCCTTCCTAAGGAAGGGAAAGTGTTTGCGCCTGTGTCTGGTGAAGTTTCAACGTTGTTCCCAACTGGACATGCGATAGGTTTAACTTCTGAAGAGCAAATAGAAGTGCTGATTCATATCGGGTTGGATACGGTACAATTGGAAGGAAAATATTTTAAAGCTCACGTAAAACCAGGAGAAAAGGTTAAACAAGGTCAATTACTAGTTGAATTTGATATGGAGAAAATTAAAGCTGCAGGCTACGATGTAACGACTCCGATCATTATTACAAATTCTGATCAATACTCGGATATCATAGAAACTAATCAACAAACGACTACTAAACAAGAAGTATTATTAACAGCAGTTATTCTATAAACAACTATTATATAAGTATATTATTGGCTATAGGCTTCCTACCATTGGGAGGCCGACTATTTAAACAAAAGGTAGGTTTTAAAAGATGCAAAAACAAATGGTATTTCCAAATGGATTTCTTTGGGGAGGAGCAATCGCAGCTAACCAGGTTGAAGGTGCATGGGATGTTGATGGAAAAGGAATGTCTGTTGCTGATGTTGCAAAATTGAAACCAAACATTGCCGTTTCGGATTATAAAAATCAATGGCATGTAGGCTCAAAGGATATTAAGGAAGCAATGGCTACGGTTGATCCTTTATATTATCCGAAAAGAAGAGGAATCGATTTCTACCATCATTATGAGGAAGATATTAAATTATTTGCGGAAATGGGCTTTAAAGTATTACGACTTTCGATTGCATGGACGAGAATCTTTCCAAACGGAGTGGAAACAGAGCCAAATCAGGCTGGTTTAAATTTCTACCGACGTGTATTTGAAACACTTAAAAAATATCACATTGAGCCTGTAGTAACTTTGTCTCATTACGAAATGCCTCTTTATTTAGTTAATCATTACGACGGTTGGGTTTCACGTGATGTTATCGACTTTTTTGTAAGATTTTCTAAAGTTGTCTTCAATGAATATAAGGATTTAGTAAAATATTGGATTTCTTTTAATGAGATTGATAGTGTATTCCGCCATCCATTTACAACCATTGGTGTAGTAGAAGACAAATATGAAAATCAGGATCGGTTGGATGAAGCGATTTACCAAGCAGTTCACAATCAATTTGTAGCTAGTGCATTAGCAACTAAATATTTGAGAGAAATCAGTCCAGATGCGAAAATGGGTGCGATGATTACTAAGACCCAAACATATCCAGAAACATGCAACCCGAAAGATGTTTTATTAGCCTCACAAGCCAATCGTAAAAATTATTTTTACTCTGATGTTCAAGTTCGAGGTGAATACCCTTCTTATATTCTAAAGGAATTTAAGGATCGTGGGTTAAATGTAGATTTTGGAGATAATGATTTAGAAGTTTTGAAAAAAAATACAGTTGATTATTTATCTCTAAGCTACTATATGTCTCGAGTTGTTTCGGTTGATATGGATTCAAAAGAAATCACAGGAGGAAATTTAACTTCTGGAATAAAAAATCCATACTTAGAGACATCTGACTGGGGTTGGCAAATTGACCCTATCGGCTTACGAATTGGTTTAGTAGACTTATATGATCGTTATCAGATTCCGTTGTTTATCGTGGAAAACGGCCTAGGAGCGAAGGATCATTTGAAAGCGGATGGTACGATAGAGGATGATTATCGAATTGACTACTTCCGTTCTCATATAGAACAAATGTATGAGGCAATTCAAGAAGGTGTAGAATTAATGGGCTATACTCCATGGGGCTGCATTGATTTGATTAGTGCTTCTACTTCCCAAATGGATAAACGATATGGTTTCATTTATGTAGATGCTGATGATTTCGGTCAAGGAAGTTATCAACGCATACCGAAAAAATCTTTTTATTGGTATAAAGATATTATTGAATCTAATGGTGCTAGCTTATAGAGATAGTCTGACATGGGGTGAAGATTTTAATCTTCGCCCCCTTTCTATTAGGAAAAAGTAATGTGGATTAACAGATAGTTTCTATGTTTTATAATCTAGTATCATATTAAATATGTCCAACTGAATATTTGCAAAATTATGTAGGATTTCCTAATCTTTTGTCGAATTAGTACATATTGGAAAAAGGGGGAATTCGTATGAATACAAAATCCACTAACAAAGAGGCTAGCGATTACAATTAAAAAGGTGGAGATTTCTATTAATATTGCAATGTTTGATGTGAACATAATGATGAATGATCAAAATTTAACGGAAAGGGAAATGAAAATAATTGAAGTATTATTTCTTAATCTATGTGCACAAACAAGTGCACGAATTACGAATAAAGGGATGGCACTAACTCCGTTAGAAAAAGTGGAGGAAGCTACTATCTTTCATTACCAATTTGCCTGGCAATCTGCCATTGAACGTGCGCAATATGAGGAAATTGTCGAAGGTATTAAAAGACAAATCGGAAATGCACTGAAAATGTGCGGATTACCAGAAGCAAATATTCATTTTACAGAGAACGCTTATTTAAATCAATAATAATTACGCTTTACTGAGATTAGGCTAAATCGAAATACTCAGATCAAAATCATACAATGGCAGTAACCCATTTTTTGCATATGAATGTAATGAATGGGGTGAGAAATATTGTATGCTCAAACCGGCAGGAAAAGCAATTCGAAGAACAGAACTAGTGATGTAGACAATAAGGAATTGATTGCTCAACTGGAGAAGGACGTTTCTGTGGCAATCTGGATACAAGCCATCGGCAAGGTGATGGAGGTAATTTACTTGACCAAGCTATTACTTATAGATGAGGATGCCAGTGCAGATCAAAATGAAAGACAAGTAGTCGAAGGAGTATGGATTCAAACCATCGGCCAAATTATCGAAGCGATAAGTGTAACAAATCAACTCCTCGCAAGAACAGATCCAATTAGGCTGAGTGCAACATCGGCAGCCAATATTGGAGACTGGCTGCAAGGTATTGGGTCCATTTATGAGGCATATGCCGGAAGACAGATAATCACAAAGGAAAAAGAGGCGCTGTTTTCAAATATTCTTGTCCCATAAAGGCAAATGAATAGTGCAAAATCAAAAAGAGGCTGGGACAAAAGTATTTTTATGTAAGAGAATCCGAATCAAAGATAAGTAGGTAAATTCCCTTCGGAAATATACTTCGCTTTCCGCTGGCATGGCCAAAGCCTCCTCCTCCGCTACACTTCTTGCGGGGTCTTCGTCTCATGCTTTTCCCGCAGGAGTCTACGTATATTTCCTCCGCTATCCGAATGAATGTTCATCTTACATTTAAACATCAATTGTTATGTCCCAGCCTCTTCCATAGAAAAAAATGTTGAATAATATAGGAATCCACATACTTTTTCATGAAGTAATGAATAGCCTACCCATTGATATAAATTTAAAGCAGATATTTAACATTTTCCCCATATTATCTGGACTATTTTCTTGAAAATTGCTTCTTTTATATATGACCTACATTTTCTACTTTACACAAGCTGATATAATAAACCAAATTGAGTATCATACCATACTAATTTACCGTGCTTTCTTTTCGGAATGCGTACTTGTAAGCCCCATTCCGGATACTGCTTCAAAATTTGCACCTGATCCCCCGTTGCAAACGCGATAAATGATATATAATGCGCTTTTGTCATCGGATGGTCGCTCGAAATAAACCATTCATTATCCACTTCTGTAATGGATAGCTTTTCTTCATCGGCCGCTTTCTTTGCCTCTAATAGCTCTAGCTTTCTCCCACAGCACGATATCGTGACATTTCCTGTTGCAAAGCCAATATTATGGCAGGATGGACAAACAAAATAATGTGACTTTTTCATATTCCCTCCAATAAATTCATTCGGTGACAAATCACCTTCTAAAATATTTTCTATATTTACTCCCAGTAGGTTCGAAAGACTCGCTAACAATGTAACATCTGGACATCCGTATCCACGCTCCCACTTAGAAATTGTTCGATCGGAAATGTTCATTTGATCTGCTAATTGCTTCTGTGTAAAACCTTTTTCCTTTCGTAAATGGTAAATCAATTCTCCAACTTTACGATTATCCATTTGACACGCCTCCTACTCTACTTCATCATAGAGTTTTCTGGTCATTGAAGCAACAAACGTTCCGTAGAGTTGTAGCACCCAATGGTTTTTCTCCGCAAGAAAAAAATTTGAAAATCGAGTTGACTCTCCAACTACTCAGTGTTACAATATACTTGTAATAAGCAATACTTAATAGCGTCAGTTCCTACAGGCTATTAAGTTTAAATTTTTCCTCGGTACTAAGTATTACTGAATATAAGTCAGACAAAATAGAGGAGGCAATGAAACGTGGAAAATTTAACCGAAATGCTGAAAGGTTCATTAGAAGGCTGTGTGCTGGAAATCATTAGCCGCCATGAAACCTATGGCTATGAGATTACCCGCCGTCTAAACGAGCTAGGCTTTACCGAAGTGGTAGAAGGGACGGTCTATACGATCCTTGTGCGATTAGAAAAAAAGAAGCTGGTGAACATAGAAAAGAAACCGTCCGACATGGGACCACCGCGGAAGTTTTATTCCCTTAATGAGGCAGGGCGCCAGGAGCTTGCATTGTTTTGGGAAAAATGGGATTTTGTATCATCAAAAATTAATAGCCTAAAGAAGGGAGAAATACGATGAAGAAATTTATTGAACTAATTATTGGCGATATTGAAAGTAAAAAGGAATACAAAGCATTCACGAAAAAAGTAAATTCCTTACCGAAAGATTACGCCTTTGTGTTTAAAAAAATTCAAAAGTACATGTGGAATTTCGGATATGGATTTGGTGAAGAAATTATTCACTTGTATGAACTGTTTGAAGCTAGTGCAGCAGAAGGAAAGCATGTGCTAGATGTTACCGGTGAAGATGTAGCGGCATTTGCCGACGAATTGATGGCACTTTCCAAACTAGAGGAAGAATCTTCGAGTACGAAAGAGCCAGTAGATTGGAAAAAAGAAATAGAGAGTCGAGTAGAACAGCAAATGAAAATATGGACGAATAAAAAATAAGAAGGAAGGTTTCATACGATGGTAAATTTTATCCGAAAGATGTTGGAAGATAAAAAGGAATATAGAGAAATGATGGCACGTGTAGAAGCTTTACCAAGCGACTACGAAGAAACCTATAAAAAAATCTGTAACTATATGTGGAGCTTCTCTTCTGGAAGTGGCATGGATATGCTGAGAATTCAGTACGATCTCATTGATTTGTTTGAGGAAGGTGCGGCAGCTGGTAAAAACGTATGGGAAGTGACAGGTGAAGACGTGACAGCATTTGCCGATGGACTTATGGAACAGGCGAAAAGATGGGATAATAAGTTTCGCAACAACTTGAACAAAAGCATTATGAATCGTTTAGGGAATAAAAAATAATGGATAAAAGCCCAGCTGATTAGCTAGTTCAGATGGGAATGGCTAATAGCTATTCCGTTATTTTTTGCATGGTAGTAAGTAATACTGATTATTAGTAAGACTGAATAGCGAAATAGCGCTAGTTCCGCATAGTCACCTCTAAAAAGGAGGAAAAGGAATGAATAATCATACAGCAATTTCAGTGAAAGGATTAAAAAAATCTTTAACCATTGGTTTTCGATAGTTTCCTTCTTTTGCTTTTGTACTTTTTGAAACATTTGATTAGCTCTTTCAATGATAGTTGTTTATCACTTTCATGATCAATTAATTTCAGGGATAATTTGGTTCTCAAGTTTAGGGGGAAAAATGGGGGGGCACTCCGTGATAGAAAAAATCAAAGAGGCACGAAATGCATTAGAAATATCAGCATATTCGGGTTTAGTTAAATAATCGTTTATCAAAAGTGGAATGTGAGTTTTGTTTAAAACACTTTGCATCCTAGTTAGACCATAACTTAGCTTATCTCTAAAGTTATAAAATTGAACTCACAGAACTTACCTTTAGATTTTGTTATTATCATATTCCTGCCCTTACCTTTTTTGGTCATGGATCATCTGTGATAACTAAGTTGGTGTCGTCGTTATTTTTGGTGTATCGGAATCATGCCCAGCGCTTACCTATTCGCAAGCAAAGTATTTAAACGCAAATTAGGGTAAATAACGATAAGGAGATGTATATCCTCCGATAGAAATAGGATGGAAAAAATTTGTTGTATGTATTTGCCATGTTCCTGACATATTATTTTGTTATGATAGCAACATCAGGAATTCATATGTTTTTAGAATAAAATTGTAGGTGTTTCATATGAACATGGCGAGTTTTTCTAAACTAATAGAAAATCAATTAATGAAAAGCATTACACTGCAAAGCAGAAATCCGCATGACCCGATTGAAGTAGACGATATTCCAAAAGGCTGGGAATGTATTGGGGTTGGGAATTATGCTGCAGTCTTTGTCCATGAATCCGCACCAGATCTAGTAGTAAAAGTTATCGCAAGAGATCGCGCCGGCTTGGAAAAAGAAGCACAAGTGTATAAACAATTAGGCGATCACCCAGCCTATTCCAAATTGCTCCATCAAGGCGCCGATTATCTTGTTTTACAAAGATTAGCAGGAATTACCCTATATGAAGCGGTAGCGAAAGGAATTCGAATTCCAGAAACGGTCATTAAAGATGTCAATCAGGCGTTAGCATATGCTAGAAAACGAGGGCTCAATCCGTATGATGTTCACGGAAAAAATGTCATGATGAAAAATGGCAAGGGCTATGTTGTCGATGTGTCTGATTTTTATAAAGAAGGTAAAGATGAAAAATGGAATGATCTAGTAAAGGCATATTATTTGTTTTACAAAAAGACGTTATATAAGTATCCAATCAAAGTCCCGCTAAAAATACTTGATTTCGTCAGACATTCGTACCGATTGTATAAACGACTGAGGCGAAGATTATAATCGAATAACCTCCCCTGTACGCCGACTGGTTCCGAAACAATCAGTCGGCGTTTTCGGCTTTTTCACTCATGTTTCCATACCATTAGGAAATACTGTAAAAATACAGCTTACATGTATGGAGGACAAGCATTATGCCGGAGTTACCAGAAATGGAAACGTATAAAACATTACTTCGCTCGTTCATTGGTGGTCGGAAAATTACCGATGTTGCGATACAGCGGGAAAAATCGATTAATGTAGCAGTTGAGCGATTTGTAAACGAAGTATCGAATCAGACAATACAAAAGATTTCACGTCGTGCAAAATATTTAGTTTTCCAGCTTGAAAACGGATCCTGTCTACTGTTACACCTCATGCTTGGTGGATGGATGTTTTTTGGTAAGGAGGAAGATAAGCCAGAGCGAACGATTCAAGTAAAGCTTTCTTTTGGAGACCAGCATTTGTTCTTCATTGGCTTGCGCTTAGGCTACCTACATCTTTTATCACCAGAAATGGTTGATGAGGAGCTTGAAAAAATTGGTCCAGAGCCACTAGCTCCAGCGTTTACATTGGAAGCCTTTCACCAACGGTTAGAAAAAAGAAAAGGTACGATGAAATCAGTTTTAATTAATCAGGAAGTGCTCGCTGGCATTGGCAACCGCTATTCCGATGAAATACTTTGGCATGCCGAAATTCACCCAAATAAAAAAGTCCATGAATTGAATGAAAGTCAAAGCTTGCGCGTGTTCGAGTCGATACAGTTTATCCTTCGTAAAGGCATTGAGCAAGGTGGCTATATGGAAAATCCACTCTTTAAGGGAGATGGAAAAACCGGACATTATCAAATGTTCGTGCACGACAAGGAAGGAGAACAATGCCCACGTTGTCATGCGCAGATTATAAAAGAAGAAATTTCCTCCCGTAAAACATTTTTTTGTCCAAATTGCCAACAGTAAATCATGGTTCATAAGGGAAAAAGGGAGCGATATTTATATGAGATTTGGTTGCCATCTTTCGATAAAAGACGGGTATTATGGTGCTGCGAAAAAAGCAATGGAAATGAAGGCAACGGCCTTTCAATACTTTCCGAAAAATCCACGAAGCTTGAATGTAAAAGATTTCGACAAAGAGGATGCTAGTCGCTGCAAGGCGTTTTGCATGGAAAATGGCATTTTATCTGTTAGCCATTCACCATATCCAACAAGTATCACGCCACATGATAAAACTATTCGTAGCCACGTCGTCCAATCATTATTGAATGATTTGGAAATTGCCGAAGCATGCGGTTCGATCGGAGTCGTCGTTCATTTTGGTAAACACCTGCCGGATACAACATTACTTGAGAGCTATCAATTAATGATTGAAGTACTTAATGAGGTACTTGATCAATGGGAAGGGGAGGTACAAATTTTACTGGAAAATAGTGCAGGATTGCCAGGAGGTATTGGCACGACACTTGAAGAGCTTGTCCAAATTCGCAAGCTTTGCCATGCACCAGAACAAATTGGCTTCTGTTTGGATACATGTCATGCGTTTTCCTGTGGATTATGGGATGGAAATAATTGGGGAGAAATTGTAGAAAAAGCAACAGCACTTGGCTATTTTGACGAGCTAAAAGTTGTTCATTTAAATAATTCGAAATATCCGACACGAGAAGGAAAGGATCGCCACGCACCAATTTTTGGTGCCGGCCATATTAATGTTGCTGCATTTGCCGAGCTGTTGCAAACTCCTGCATTGAAACATATCCCTTTTATTTTAGAAACACCGAGGGAAGAAATCCCCCATGAGCGAGAGATTGCGTTACTGCAGGAGCGGTGGGGATAATGGTTGTTTTTATCGAATGAGAAACGTATGATGGAAGGAGAGATGTATCGAAAGGGGAATTTCGCCGTATGTGTCCAATTTTGTAATGAATTTTTAAGGAAAACGAAAACATATTTCCTACTAGCGGGAGGAGTATGTCTATTTCCATTATTTCATTACAGGGATGCACGGTATGGAGTTATTTTTCCAATAACGGAGCAGACCATTTACGGTTTGCTTTGTTTTTTTATACAAATGCTGTCATGGAATAATTTCTTGTTGTTAGTAATAGTTCAAGTGACTGAATACACTCCGCGCATCCATTCGGGCGAGCGAAGTCTCCGTTTATTCACTCTGTGCAGTAGTTTAAAATAACAAGTATTATCTCATTAAATATAATTAGAAAACAGCAAAGCAAAAATTACATCTCCATAACCCATACTAAAGCACCCTATCATATTGGGGGAAATATAAATGAATAAACATAAGATTGCAATTGTGACTGGGGCAAGTAGTTCGAGAGATATTGGTACGGCGATTTGTAGGAAATTAGCAGCTAGCGGGATAAGTATTTTCTTCACCCATTGGCGTGCAGATCGAAATTGGGTTCGTACATTCCAACAGGAGCTTATATCCTCAGGAGTTCGGTGTGAGCAGATGGAACTCGATTTAGCGGATGCTAATGCAGCGAAAACTATTTTGGATAAAGTAACAAAAACATTAGGCGCCCCAGCTATTTTAGTTAATAATGCAGCCCATTCAACAGCGGACGGCTTTCGAAAGCTTGATGCAAAAACATTGGATGCCCATTATGCAGTAAATATGCGTTCAACATTTTTACTTGCAGTTGAGTTTGCCCGACTTTTTGAACAGTCTAATTTACAGGCTGGCAGAATCATTAATATGACTTCTGGTCAGGATATTGCAGCAATGCCTGGTGAGCTTGCCTATGTAGCTACAAAAGGAGCAATTTCTGCTTTCACAAAGTCATTATCACAAGAGCTAGCACCGTTAGGAATTACCGTTAATGCGGTCAATCCCGGACCGACTGATTCTACTTGGATGAATGATGAGATACGAAGCTATCTTATCCCTAAATTTCCGATGGGACGTATTGGAACACCAGAGGATGTAGCGAAAATCATTGGTTTTCTTGCAAGTGAGGAAGCGGAGTGGATAACTGGACAAATCATTCATTCTGAAGGTGGATTTATTCGAAGTTAAACAATAAGGGCAGCCCCATTACGAGGCTGCCCGTCCTTTTTGAAAGGTTGTTTTCGTATAGGTTGTTGCGTTTTCTCAAAAGACCGCGAAGGAACACACTCTGCGATCCATTCGGGCGGGCGGCGAGCCTCCTTGTCGCTTTCGATCCTGCAGGGTCTCCCCGTGTCTTGCTTTCCCGCGGGAATCTTCGTGTATTCCGTCTGCATAGCGTTTCATTAAATAATCCTACACAACAGTCCTTTAGAAAACAGCCTTTTGAAAAATATAAAACGTACCGTATGCAATAATTGAGCCCATTCCTAGTAAAATTAAAAATGGTAAAACATTAAAGCTAACATAATACACGGCAACACAAATCGCTGCAATCCCGATTGTATGAACCGGTCGTCCCAATGCGAGTAGAAAGGAATTTTTCAATGTGTGGAAAAGCTTCGCTTCAAAATGAACCGTAATGGCAAAGAAGTTTACCGTGAACACAATGATAAACATACCGACTACTAAAAATAAATAAAATAGTGGAGATTTCATCGTGGAAAAATAATAATAATCAACTACTAATAAAAACCATAGAACAATAATTACGAATCCGCCAAGCATGCTGCGAAGATAATTCTCTCGATAATATTTCCAAAAGGAGCGAACAATCTTTACGCCTAATTCTCCTTGCACCCACTTTCTAGCAACACCGAAAAGCGCAGTTGTTGCAGGAAAGAAGAGGAATGGTGCTAAAATCCCAATCAATAGAACATTTGCAATAACCTGTTCTGGTGTCGTGCTAACAAAGACATTAAACGCTAAATACACAATCGGCAAATTAAACAATAGCCAAATAACATTCGACAAGGAAATTCTCGTAATCCATTCTGTTACTACATATAATCGTTGAAATAATCCTCTCGTCTCCATGAGAAAACCTCCTATAGGAACACTTGATAGTGCTATTATTCTTCTAGAAATCATAAAATAGAAAACGCTTACCTAAAACGTTTTTACTTATTCTTTCTTTTTATATTACATGGAATCGGCCGTTTGGTAAACTAAAATATCAAAAAATACAAAGGATTGTACGATATATTTAATAGTTTATAAAAATAAAAATTTTTTATAAAAAAAGTATTGTAACTGCTTCCATGCGGTGGTATTCTATAACCAAAGAAAACGTTTTTATTCTAAACAAGCAAACTTGTAAATGTTTATCGAATTTACTCGTATAATGGAAAATTTTTGGTCGAATCATGGATGAAAACGCTTTAAAACATACATTTTTCCTTGGAATTTCTAGCACTACTAGAAATTATTATTTAACATAATAAAAACGTTTTTATTACAGCTTTGGAAGAGGAGTGTACGCAACGATGACCTTAAAATTAGTAACAACAACGTATAAAGAAAATAAGAAAGAAACAACCGAATCCACAGTGGAATTTACACAAGATAACAATGTAGAAATGAAAGTTGTAAATGTATATCCTGATTTAGAATATCAAACATTTGATGGATTTGGTGGGGCAATAACAGAAGCATCTGGTTATACCTTTTCCCTGATGAGTGAAGGCTCCCAGCAGAAGTTAGTAGATGCGTATTTCGGGGAAAATGGGAACCGCTACAATATTGTCCGCACACATATTGACAGCTGTGATTTCTCTGTTGGGCAATACGAAGCAATGAGTGATCCGGAAGATACAGAGTTCCAATCATTCACGTTAGCACGTGATGAAAAATATGTGCTTCCGCTTTTACAACGAGCAAAGGAAACAGCGAATCAACCACTGGATATCATGCTTTCTCCTTGGTCACCACCAGCATTTATGAAAACAAATGGTAAGCGGGTACATGGTGGGAAATTAAAACCAGAATATCGAGCATTTTGGGCTGAGTATATCGCACACTATATTAAGGAATACCGCGCGAAGGGCTACCCAGTGAAAATGCTCACGATTCAAAATGAGCCAAATGCGATTCAAACATGGGATTCCTGCCAATATACAGACCAGGAAGAAAAAGAATTTTTACGTGACTTCCTATATCCTGCCTTACAGAAAAATGGTCTTGGAGATGTCGATGTTTTGATTTGGGACCATAATAAGGAAAGAATGTACGAAAGAGCTGCTGCCATTATTGATGAAGCGACCGATCATATGGTAGATGGCGTTGCCTTCCATTGGTATACAGGCGATCACTTCGATGCCATCCAATTAGTTCGTGAAAAATTCCCGGATAAAAAGCTGATTTTTACAGAGGGCTGTGTGGAATATAGCCGTTTTAGTGATGCAGGACAACTAGTGTATGCACAAATGTATGCCCATGATATTATTGGCAACATCAATGCCGGAATGAACGCGTTTATTGACTGGAACATTATTCTTGATCAACAAGGCGGACCAAACCATGTAAGTAATTTCTGTAACGCACCAATTATGTGTGATACCGAAACCGATACAATTTTCGAAAATCTATCCTACACCTATATTGGCCACTTTAGCCGCTATATTCAGCCTGGTGCTAAACGAATTGCAGCGACAAAGTACACGGATAAATTAGAAATTACTGCATTGAAAAATCCAGATGGAACAGTAGTAATCGTTTTATTAAACCGTTCAGAAGAAGATTTACCAGTTTCTTTACGATTAAATGGTCAGGTTAGCCACTTTACCGTACAAGCCAATTCCATCAATACTGGAATTTTAAACATTTAGATTATTAGTAATACGAAATCTCTAGTTGTTTAATAGAATCTCTTGGATTAAACTGGAAATAATAAAAACGTTTTAATCTAAGGCAGGTGAGTGAAAATTTCTAAAGTAACGATAAAAGACGTTGCAAGGGAAGCAGGAGTATCCATCTCCACTGTGTCCAATGCATTAAATGGGGTGGACGTTCTCCATCCCGATACTAAGGAACATGTATTAAAGGTTGCTAAACGATTAAATTATATTCCGAATTTAAACGGAAAAAACTTAAAATCTAGTGCAACAAAAGTAATTGGCTTATTTATAACTAGCTTAAAGGGTCCCTACTATGATCAATTAGTAGATGCTATTTCAAAAGAATGCGAGAAATTCGGTTATGAGTTGAATATTTTCATCACAAAAAATGACCGGACCGCATTGAGTAATATTTTGGGGAAACGAGTAGATGGTGCCATCATCTCCAATGAATTCATAGACGAGATGGATGTGCTAGCACTCGAAAAAGCAGAAATTCCAATCGTTTTTATCGACAGGGAGAGAGTTAGCAAAACAAGCGCATCTGTAGTGTTTGATTCCTATAAGGGTGGACAGGATGTTGCAAGATATCTCATCAATCTCGGCCATAAAAACATTGGCTATATACGCGGTTATGATCATCTATATGATGATATCGAACGTTACGCAGGCTTTAGAGCCACGTTGGAGGAAGCGGGAATCGGGTTTAATGAAGAGAACTTATTAGTTGGTTATTTCGAAGAGGATGCAAGCTTCAGTGCAGTGAAAGCTTTTGTAAAAAGTGGTAAAGAGCTACCAGATGCGATTGTCGCAGCCAATGATTTAAGCGCCATCGGCTGTATCAAAGCACTAAAATCCGAAGGCATACTCGTACCAAAAGATATCAGCATCATCAGCTTTGACAATATCGACCTAAGCGAATACTTCTCTCCGCCATTAACAACGGTTAACAATCCCATCATCCGATTAGGAAAATTAACCGTCGAAAGCCTCCTTGGCATCATCCAAGGAAAAACAGAAGGCAAACTAGAAAAACTACAAGGAAGCCTAGTAGTAAGAGATTCATGCTCACTAAATAAAAACGTTTTGATTCGATAATTTAGAAAAAATTATTGAAAATAAAAGGTAAGATGGGTTCTTTTTACAAAATGCAAAGCAGACTGCATACACGAAGACTCCACGACAAGCGGAGTGTATGTAGTCTGCGGCACCGATTTAGCAATTTATATTAATTATATATGCAATGTTTGAAAGCGTTTAATTAAATAAAACTCAAAGGCAAGTAGGGAGGTATTTCAATGAAGAACAACCACTTCGGTAAAGGCTTTCGCGCACAACTACCTTTACAAATGATGGTCATACCCGGAATCATCTTTATGATTGTATTTTGTTATATCCCTATCTATGGAATCGTCATCGCATTCAAAAGCTACTCCGTAACCGATACAATCGCATCCGCACCGTGGGTAGGCTTAGAAAACTTTAAAATCGCATTCGAGGACAAATTCTTTTGGGAATCTGTAGTCAACACACTAGCGATCAGCTTCCTAAAACTATTAATCGGATTTACAGCACCAATTATACTATCCATTCTCATATTTGAACTAAAAAATGGCTGGTTCAAAAAAGTGGTACAAACCATTTCCTATTTACCACACTTTCTTTCCTGGATCGTTGTCGGTGGGATGCTACTTAGCTGGCTATCAACCTCAGGTATTTTGAATGATATTTTAGTAGGTGTTGGCATATTAGATCAACCGCGAAACTTCATGATTGAAGCAAAAAGCTACTGGTTCATCGCCGTACTATCCGATGTTTGGAAGGAAGTTGGCTGGGGGACGATTATCTACTTAGCGACAATGTCTGGTATTGATCCAACCTATTACGAAGCAGCAAAAATTGATGGCGCATCGAAGCTTCAACAAATATTCCATATTACCTTGCCATTGATGAAATTTATTATTTCCTTAATGTTCATTTTAGCAGTAGGTGGAATTTTAGGCTCCAACTTAGATCAAACATTAGTATTAATTAATCCATTGAACTCCTCCCATGCTGAGGTCATTAACTCTTATGTGTATAAGGTTGGTTTAGCACAAGGTGACTTCTCCTATGCAACAGCAGTGGGACTAGCAGTATCGATTGTATCCTTAATACTAGTGGTCATTACGAACCATTTCACGAAAAAAATGAATGATAATAAGTCTGTTTTCTAGGAGGTTGCCATGAAAACCATCGCGAATGTGTCGGAAGTTAATACTAATTTATCGAATAAGAAAAACAAAAAAATCAAAGAAAACAGAGTCTTTAACATCGTAAATATTATCTTTTTAACGGTATTTACTATCATTATTATTTATCCAATCTGGAATATCGTCGTAAAATCATTTAGCAGCCCTGATACAATATCCCATGTTGGACTAAGACTTTGGCCAGAGGAATTTTCACTAGTAAACTATAAACTAGTTTTCAATGATCCAACCATTTGGAACTCCTTCTTAATTTCCATTTTAAAAACCGTTGTTGGAGTGGTGACCCACGTTTTACTTACGGCAATGGTTGCCTATGGAATGAGTAAGCAAAACCTTATTGGACGGAATTTTTACACCATCTTAGGTGTCGGTACGATGTTCTTTAGTGGTGGGATGATTCCAACGTATTTATTAATGCGATCCCTTGGATTATTAGATAGCTTTTGGGTATATATTATTCCATCGTTATTCAGCTATTATGACATGTTAATTTTAATGAACTTTTTCCGTGAGATACCGAATTCATTGGAGGAATCAGCAAAAATTGATGGTGCAGGGGTTTGGACAATCTTTAGTAGAATTGTTCTTCCGTTATCCACACCAGTACTTGCAACGATTGCATTGTTCAATGGGGTATACCAATGGAATGATTACATGACAGCGAAATTGTATATCAGTAACGAAGCATTATATCCGATTCAAATGAAGCTATACGAAATTATTGTCCAAACACAAGCAGCAGCCAATATGCAGTCAACAACATCCGTCGTCATCCCGACAACTTCAGAATCGATTCAATTAGCGACGATTGTCATTGCAACCGTACCAATTGTTCTCGTCTATCCATTCTTGCAGAAGTACTTCATTTCTGGAATGATGATCGGCGCAGTAAAAGAGTAGTCTAATAAACTTTAATAAGTACTTATCAAAAAAAGTACTTATTAAAGGGGGTGATATGAAAGCGCTATTATATATCGTTGGAAGTCTATTCGAAATTATAAAAATGAAAATAAACCTTTTAGGGGGAAAATTTAATGAGAAAATCAATTCTGATTAAAAGTATGGTATTTCTAATTGCAATTGCCTTTGTTTTAACAGGATGTAATTCTTCCAAATCATCATCGACAAAATTAGAAGACGCACGCTATACAGTGGATGAAAATACACCAGCATGGAAACTTGATACAAAAGAAGATACAGAGCTTACATGGTATGTAAATGCTGAATGGTGGAATACCGATTACGGTAACGATACTATTACGAGAAAATTAAAAGAAGATCTTAATTTAAACGTTAAATTTTTATCCGGTGACGATACAAAACTAAATACGTATTTTGCAGGAAAAGATTTACCAGATATCATTACAATTTTTGGTGGTAATACAAAAGCAGCATTAGATGCTGATTCTTGGGCACTTCCATTGAACGAGCTAGCAGATAAATATGATCCATATTTCTATAAAGTAGCACAGCAACAAACATTAGACTGGTACAAATTAGAAGACGGTAACACATATGGTTACCCAAGCTATTCCAACACACAAGAACACTATGACAGTGGTGCCATTCCTGGAAATGATGCGTTCATCATTCGCCAAGATATTTATGAAGCAATTGGCAAGCCAAGCATGAGCACTCCAGAAGAATTTTTAAGTGCATTAGGCAAAATTAAGCAACAATTCCCAGATGTGATTCCATTTGGATTTAAAGGCTTCTCCGCACAAGGGGATGCAGGTTCACTCGGTGGAACATTCCAAAATCATATTGGTGTACCGATTGCGACAGAAGATGGCAAATGGTATGACCGTAACCTAGATGAAGATTACTTATCTTGGGTAAAAGTATTTAACGAAGCATATAAATTAGGCTATTTAAGTGATGATACGTTCTCTGATGATGGTACATTATTTGAAGAAAAAGTAGCAAATGGTCAATACGCTACCGTAATGGCAGGCGGAGTAGCACAATTGTATACAGCATTACAAAAAAATCTAGCAGCAGCACCTGAACAAAAATATGTAGCAATTGATGGACCGAAGAGCACGGTTGGACATGAACCAACATTATCTCAATCCGGTATTTCTGGTTGGTCTGTAACGTACATTTCTAAAGATGTAAAAGACCCAGCAAAAGCAATTCAGCTGTACACTTATTTACTAAGTGATGAAGGTCAATATTTAACAACATTTGGTGTAGAAGGCGAAACTTTCGAATTCAATGAAGATGGAAAAGCAGTTCTTTTACCAGAAGTAACAAAATTACAAGCAGAAAATCCAGACGAATACAAAACAAAATATCGTATGGGCGAGTTCTGGTTCTTTGGACATGACACATTCAAAGTAGAGCATGGCGTATCCGAACCATTAGAATCTGTGGATCAAATTAAAGAATGGGGAACACCATACTTGAAACCACAATTCTTAATCGAAAACATTGATCCAGACCAAGGTACAGCAGAAGCACGTAGCTTAACAAATATCAATGCACAATGGGCAACAACACTAGCAACATTATTACGTGCAGGAAATGATGATCAGTTCAATCAAATTCTAGACGACTACAGAAAATTCTTAGACGACAACAATTTTGATGCAATTGTTGATATCCGTAACGAAAAAATGGAACAAAATAAAGAAAAACTTGGCTTAAAATAATATACACACCAGGAGAATCAAGGGACAATAGCCTTGATTCTTCCTTTATAAAAAAGTATAGAAAGCTAGTTTCCAATTCCAATAGAGTGGGAAACTAGCTACATTTTGAGGGTTTAATAGATAAAAATAACTGCTTGGATGATTGGATGGAGTCAAAATAGAGAAATAAGTATGTGGCTGTGCAGTTGTTGCTTGACTTAGGAGCGATTTCGGGAGCTGGTGGGGTTTTTCGAGAATAACACGGCAGAAGCCTCCCGACCACATTCTCTAACAAAACAAATAAATAATAAAGGCTGTTTTCTAAAGGATTGTTGTTATTTCATAAGATATATTTATTAAACGAAACGCTGAGCAGACTGAAAACAAGAAGACTCCCGCGCGCCCGCAGGAAAGCGGAGTGTTTTCAGTCTGTGGTCTTTTTAGAAAAAAGCACAATATGCGAAAACAGCCATAATAAATGATTATAAATACACAGTAATCCCTTTTTTTTGAAAAAAAGGCATTCAATCACACAAAATAAAACTAGAAGATTGGTGGTTTCTAAATAATGACAGAAGTGAAGACGCAATCGAGAGAATATAAAGTGGGAAGTCTGCCATCATCCTTACAATTAAAAGAAATCGATGGAAAAATTGTTCCTTTTCAAAACGGGATTGCTTATCCCTCTTTTGAACCGCAAAATCGTCAAGTATTGTCGCTTGCGGGTGCTTGGAAGAAAAAACGTTTTGCAGCAGATCATGATTGGTCATTAACTATTCGCGATGAGCAATGGATTCAAGAAACGGAAAAAGCGGCTGCAGGAATAACCGCACCGGGATTTGATGATAGCAACTGGGATACACATAGCCTTCCATTACCAGAGAACCAACTGAATGGGAAAGAAGAAGTTGGTGGAGCAGAAACTTACGAGGATGGTGTCTGGTATCGGAAAACCTTCCAATTAGGAGCGGATTGGGAAGGAAAAGTAATCTCGTTAAAATGTTTAGCAGTGTCCTATGTAGGGGATTTTTGGATTAATGGCAAATACGTTGGTTACCATGAAGGTGGCTATACGCCATTTGCATTTGATATTACAGATTTTCTTCAACCGGGAGATAACTCGATTGTAATTCGTGTGGACAACCCACCATGGAAATCTAGGTATGACATTGTTCCAGCACAGGATAATGACTTTTTTAACTATACAGGTGTGATTCATGATATTTTCCTAGAAGCAACGGATGGAATACAGGTTGTTCGGACAGATATCATTCCGCAAAATACAACTGGAGAGGTTATTATTTCGGTTGTATTGGAAAATCGCACAAGTACTGCACAATCCTTTTTATTAAAAGGAAGTATTTTTGATACAGATTTTACTTCCGACAATTGGTTAGCGGAACCGTCTGCGAAGAGTATTTGTCAGCAAGAAATTGATGTGCTAGGTTGGGAAGATCAGAACATCGAGCTAGCAGCAGGGGAGATTCGGGTGCTAACGATTCCTGTTACCATTCCAAATCCAAAGCTTTGGAGCATTCGCGAACCAAATCTATATGTTTTTGAAGCAACCCTCATTCAAGAGGAACAAGTGTTGGATCGCTTTACTTCTCAATTTGGTATTCGTACGTTGGAAGCAAAGGATGCAAATATTTTGTTAAACGAGAAACCAGTATTTTTAGCTGGTGTTGCTCGTCATGAAGAGTGGCCAGGCTTCGGTAGAACGGCTTCATGGGATCGAATTAAGAGCGATTTCTTGAAAATACGCGACTTGTCGGTAAACATGGTACGTACCGCGCATTATCCAAACCATGTATATACTTTTATTATGCTTGATCGTCTTGGTCTTACAGCAATGAGTGAAATACCGTTATGGCAATTTGAAACTGGTCATTATCAGGCACAGGAAGAAAGAAAAATTTCTTATCAAATGTGGAGAGAAATGGTATTTTCTAATTACAATCGCCCATCGATTATTATGTGGAGCACACAAAATGAATCAAGCGATGTTATGCTACGGAAAGCCTATAATGAAAATTTAGCAACAGAGCTAAAAACGACGTATAATGATGGTCGCCTTATTACGCAAAGTGCAGCAGCAGATCAGCCTGGTTATTATGATGAATCGATGGAACCACTAGACGTGGCAGGCTGGACAATGTACTTCGGAATTTTCCATGGCAGTACGCCATATGAAGGAACCCGGAATTTCATTGAACAGGCACATGAAAGATGGCCAGAAAAACCAATTATTAATACCGAGTACGGCATTTGGAGTAATGCGGATGATAGTTTCTTAGAAAAACAAGTCGAAATCTATCGCGATGTACAAATGGCATTAATAGAAAAGGCAACCGTCACCCCACAAGGCGAGCGCAACGAAAATGGCTATATTGCCGCAATCGACTATTGGACTGCCTTTGACTGGTATGTAAATCATAATCGTTTTTACCAAACAATGGGGATGCTCCGAATGGATCGGAAGACGGAAAAACCACTGTATCATGAATTTGTGAGAGATCATCAGCGATTAGTAGGGACAACGAATGGCTTTGGTATTCGGGAAGCTTCTGAACAAGGCGTTATCGATGGCGGATTTAGCATGGTTACTGCCGGAAAAGTAGAATATACTTTTGCAAAAGCGATAAACCTAACAGAATCAAATTATTTAATACTGAAAGTGAAAGACTTAGAAGTATTAGATGGGGTGAATGTAGAAATCAAGGGGAATAGTATTGGATCCGTATTCTATCAAACATATGGAATCCAAGCAAATAAAGAATTTGACGTCTTTGTTCCACTTTGGACATTAGACCAAGCAGTACTTCGGGAAGTAACAGGAGTAACGATTACATTTGATCCGAATCGGATGTTAGAGATACTAGAAATTGCTAGCCGGAATTAAATCTTAACGATAACAGTCAAAATAAAAAGGTATCTGCCCATTCGTGCTTACTTGTACGAGTGAAGCGGATGCCTTTTTTTCCAAGAATAAGCGTATAGTAATCATACGACATGGATTTTTAGTATATTTTCTATTTAAAACTCCGAATAATTAGTATAAAATATAACGTATAGAGAATCTCAGTGTAAAGTTCTATATTCAAAAAATGATAGGCAGGGATTTTAGTATTTAATGGCTATCAAAAGATAAATTTGGTTATTTTAATAATATTTATCATACATAAAGAACAAACAATAACCGATTGGGGGGAGTAATTTGGAAAAAGAATGGGAAAGGTTTAAATCTATTAAAGATTCTTTGTTAATAGGAATTTATGCCAAACAATTAAGTATACACCAATATGAGAATAAACAAATTCTCATATCAGATGAGCCAGTTTTAGAGATTAGGAACTCCAAAACAAATGAAATAAAGTATTGGAAGCTAGATTGGCTGGAAACTATGGAAGGAGACGATTTACTAATAGTGAAGGAGCAAGAGACTCCCGAACCGCTTGCATATGAATCGATAGATGCCCCATATCAAAAACATATTATATCGGGATCAAGCTATTTTCCTCAAAAACAAGAAATTAAACATGTGAGTGGATACGGATTTACTAATGGGGACAGCCAATATTTAACTTCCATTATTTTACAACTGGAAGCTAGCTTTATCCATATTCATACAGGACCAGTTATCGAAACGAAAATTACATCAATAAAACCTGACGTATTTGAGGACATCATTTTTACTACTACATCGTGAATTAAAGGTGGAAATGATAGGTAGTCGTATAAATACGGGGGAGGAAAATAAAAGGCTAAAAAGAAACGAATCATTTCTGTTTCTTTTTTTGTATGTAAGAGAATATCAACTATAAAAATTCTAACAACCTTTTCTAACAGACTACATTAGCCTTTTTTTAATAATCTCCAAAAACGTAAAGTATTTATAGTAAATTCACCTCGCACACGAAAATATTTACAAAATTAATTATATAGTTTTATTTTAAAATTTCTATCTAGTTGGTAAATATGGAAGAAACTAACGAAAATCTCTCCAATAACCCAAAACAAGAGTGAACATAACCTACCCCTACTACCAAAATAGCTTCCATCGAAATAGGTCTACAAACTCATTTCTATCATTCCAAACTTAAATATGTGAATAAATACTCATTTTTCAATAAATATTATTTTTTCTGACTTTACAATTGACAGCGCTTACATTTTTGCTATACTGTAGGTATTCATTCCGATATTGGAACAATATTCCGTAATAAGGAACACGAAACAACGGGAAAGGGAGGTGATCCATTATTAAACAAGAGAAATCCTCCGTACAATCAGTTGAACGGGCTTTAACCATACTAGAACTGTTGAAGGAAAATTTAAGTGGGTTAGGTATTACAGAGATTGCTCGTGACCTAGCAATTTCAAAGAGCACGGTTCATCGCCTAATCCAATCATTAGAGAAATTCGGATTTGTGAAGCAGGATGTACAAACAAGCAAATACTTATTAGGGCTAAAATTAGTCGAGTTCAGTGATGTGATTTTAAATAGCCTGGATATTCGAGCGGTAGCAAGGCCATATCTCGATGAAGTTGCCCATGAAATAAAGGAAACCATCCATTTAGTTGTAGTGGAAAATGATGAGCTCGTTTATATCGATAAGATGGAAAGTCCACATTCGATTCGAATGTATTCACGAATTGGAAGAAGAGCGCCATTTTATTGTACTGGTGTGGGGAAAGCCATTTTAGCCTATTTACCAGATTGTGATAAAAATAGAATCATGGAAAAAGAAAGCTTTAAAAAATATACAGAATACACCATAACATCTAAAGAAGAATTACAACAGCATTTGCAGGATATTCAGCTCAGGGGTTATTCCATCGATAATCAAGAGCATGAGCTTGGTATTCGATGTGTAGCAGCCCCAATATTCAACCACGAAAACAGAGTGATAGCAGGTATCAGTATTACAGCACCTATTTATCGCTTCCCTACCTCTATGATTGAACCTATTGCAAAAAAAGTCATCTATTGTGCTAATCAAATATCTTCCAGCTTAGGACATTATCAAAATAACTAACCATTGATTGTAAGCGTTTTAAAAAATCTATTATTCTACTTTTTTAAGGAGGTGATGGGTGTTTTCACTGTTGTTATCTATGGGTTTACGCAAAGGTATGGAAGATAAAAAATTTTGGGGGTATAAAAAAATGAAAAAGCATTTTTGGAAAGCATTTGTTTTGTTAACTGCAATGATGTTCATTTTAAGCGCTTGCTCCGGTGGAAAGTCTTCAGCAGGGGTTGATGCATTATCTGCAGAAGCTCCAGATGAAGAGTTGTCAGGAGAAATCACAGTTGCTAGCTGGAATACAGCGGCAGATGCTTTAACGGAAACAGCGGAAGGTTTTATGAAAAAATATCCAAATACAAAAATCAACATCGAGTATGTCACAAGTGATTATAACAGTATTACACCACCATTAACCTCAGGAAAAGGGGCACCAGATATTGTTCAAGTGCAACAACGTGATTTTCCAAACTTTATGGAAGTATTTGAAGGGCAATTTGTGGATCTTACCGATCGCCTTGGTGACCATGCCAATGAGTTTGCAGAAGTTGCATTAAATTTAACAAAGGATTCGGATGGAAAAATTATGGCACTACCTTGGGATTTAGGGCCAGTAGCAGTTTATTACCGCAAAGACTTTTTTGAAAATGCAGGGGTAGATCCAGCAAGCATTACGACTTGGGATAAATATATTGAAGCAGGATTGAAGATTCAAGAAGCAAATGAAGGGGTCAGCATGGTTTCGCTCAGCTTAAATTCTGACGATGTCGTGGAATTGTACCGGATGATGCTGAATCAGTTAGGTGGTCAATATTATGACGAGGACGGCAAAATAAAATTTGCTTCCGATGAATCGATTCAGTCAGCGGAAATGTTTAAAAAGATTGTCGATGCAGGAATTGTGTTAGATGCGCCAACATGGGATGACCGTATCCGGACTTTTGTTAACAATCAAGTAGCGACAACGATCTATCCAGTTTGGTATGCAGGGACAATTAAAAACCAAGCGGCAGATCAAAAAGGTAAATGGGGATTAATGCCAATGCCAGCATTTACGGAAGGCGGTCCAAACCAATCCCATTCCGGTGGTTCTGTTCTTGCAATTACAACACAATCAGAAAATCCAGAACTAGCTTGGGCATTTATGGAATATACATTAATGACAAATGAAGGCGAAGATGTGCAAATGAAATATGGTCTATTCCCTTCCTGGCAGCCGTATTACGAAACAGAAAACTTTAAAGCAGTGGATGACTATTTTGGTGTTGCCCTATCGGAATTTTTCGGCCAATTGTCTACGGATATCCCACCAATTGATTATGGTGCACATTTCTTAGATGTGAATAGCGCTTTAATTGGAGCAATGAACGATATTCTCGAAGGGAAAGACACAGTAGAAGCATTTAAAGCAGCAGAAGAGACAGCAGCTCGAGATACCGGACTTGAAATTAGTGGACAGTAAGGTTCAAATTTATTCGTCATAAGGAAGTGGTAAGGTGATGCAAACGCAAATCGAAAAAAGTCCAGAACTAGCTCCGAAGCAGCCGAAACAAAAAAAGAAATTTCGCTTACTTAATTTAAGTCCGTACGTTTTTATCACACCATATTTTTTAATCTTTGCCGTATTCATGCTGTATCCGATGATCTATTCGTTCGTCTTGAGCTTCGGCCAATGGCGTGCAGGTACAACCACATTTGTCGGCTTAGAAAACTATAAAAAATTATTTGCGGATCCCATCTTTTGGGATTCGCTTGGAACAACGGCATTGATTTTATGTATTCAAGTTCCAATCATGCTGACATTAGCGACATTAGTTGCCACTGTCATTAATTCGAAAAGTCTTCGCTTTAAAGGGGCGATTCGTTTAGGATTTTTCCTCCCAGTATTGATTGATTTAGTTACGTATTCCTTAGTATTTTCGCTGTTATTTAATGAAACATACGGCATGATCAATCAAGCACTAGGTGGCATCGGCATTGGTCCAATTAAATGGTTTTCCGATGGTACTTGGGCAAAAATTTTAATCATTTGTGCCGTTACCTGGCGCTGGACTGGTTATAACGCGATTATTATTCTTTCCGGTCTCCAATCCGTGCCAAAGGATTTATATGAATCTGCCAGCATTGACGGCGCAGGCAAGCTTACGACATTTTTTAAAATCACCATTCCAATGCTGAAGCCAGTCATTCTCTTTTGTGCGATTATCTCGACAATTGGTACATTACAGCTATTTGCAGAGCCGTTTAATTTAACTGGTGGTGGACCAAGAGGAGAAACAACGACCGTTATTTTATATTTGTATGATAAAGCATTTGGCTCGTTTGATTTTGGTTTAGCCTCTGCAGGTGCTTATGTGGTGACAACCATTATTGGAGTGCTATCGTACTTCCAAATCAAATTATCAAAAGGAGGGGAAATCTAACATGAACAGTCGCAGGAGCTTTAACAAATTATTGTTGTATATTTTTGTACTGATTGGCATTACCATCTCGGTTTTCCCCTTCTATTGGATGTTTACTGCCTCGACATTAGGGGAGTCCGATATTTTTAAAGTACCACCGAAGCTAATTCCGGACGGAAATTTATTTAACAACCTATCGAATTTAATGGATAATTGGCCGATTTGGCGTGCACTACTCAATAGTATTATCGTCTCCGGTATAACGACAATCACAACGATTTTGTTTGCTGCTTTGGCAGGATATGCTTTTGCAAAATATAAGTTTAAAGGACGAGAGCTGTTATTTTCTTCTGTTCTATTAATTATGATGGTACCAACCCAGGTCATGCTTGTGCCAATGTTCATTACGATGATGAATTTGGACTGGATTGACACGTATTATGCATTGATCATTCCGCATTTAGTAACGCCATTTGGTGTATTTCTCATGCGTCAGCAAATGATTAGTTTTCCAGATGACTTAATTGAAGCGGCACGTATAGATGGCTGTAATGATTTCGGCATCTTTTTCCGAATCGTGTTGCCAACAATGAAGCCAGCCTGTGCCGCATTAGGAATTGTTACCTTTATGCAGCAATGGGGTAACTTTATTTGGCCACTTGTTGTCGTATCATCAAAGGAACTCTATACATTGCCATTGATGCTATCGATGATGGTGCAGCCAGGTCAAGTTGTTCAATATGGTCAAGTAATGGTGGCAGCTGTCATTGGCTTACTACCAATGTTAATTTTATTTTTGCTATTCCAAAAGCATTTCGTTTCCGGAATTTTTGGCGGCTCGGTCAAAGGGTAGGAATTCTACCCTTTTTCCAGGGAACTATCGTTTTTTTATAAAAAAAAGGAGGGCAATGTATGCAAAAGGAAACACGAATTTGGGAAGATCTTTCCGTATTACAAAAAAATCGCTTACAGGATCGAGCGTATTTTTTACCATACAAAACAGAGGATGCAGCCTTGACTTATGATCGGAGCAATGTCAGTGGCTTGCAGCTATTAAACGGGGTTTGGAAGTTTTACTATGCAGAAAATCCGTATGCAGTACCGAGTGATTTTCAGGACTGTGCAACCGATGATTGGGATGAACTTGTCGTTCCGTCTAACTGGCAAATGAATGGTTACGGAAAACCACATTATACAAATGTGAAATTTCCATTTCCAGTGGATCCCCCGCATGTACCGACGGAAAATCCAACCGCAATTTATCGGAGAGAATTTTATATTCCAGCTGAATGGCGAAATCAACAAATTACGCTTCGCTTTGAAGGAGTAGATAGCGCCTTTCAAATTTGGGTCAATGGGCAGGAAGTAGGGTATAGTGCGGGCAGTCGTTTACCGAGTGAATTTGATATTACCCCGTTTATTCAAGAGGGGAAAAATCATATTGCGGTACAGGTGTATCAATGGTCAGTATTTAGCTACATAGAAGATCAAGATATGTGGTGGTTAAGCGGAATTTTTCGAGATGTGTATTTATTAGCACGTCCGAATGTACAGGTTCGCGATTATTTTGTCAAAACGCTTTTGGACGAAAATTATCGTGACGCAACATTACAGGTGGAAACAAAAATCTTTAATGGTAGCAGTGCAGCAAAGGAAAGTCTGCAACTTGAAGTGAAGCTATTGAATCATTTATTGGAGGAAGTAGCTTTCAAAGTTGAAGAGAATCTATTTGTTTCAGGTGAAGCTGAAACAAAGGTTGATCTCGATTTACCTATTGCAAATCCAGAAAAATGGTCAGCAGAAAATCCATATCTTTATCACTTGCTGTTAACCTTGAAAAATGCGGATGGTCACGTACTGGAAGTGATTCCAACAAAGGTTGGCTTCCGTAGTGTCGAGCTAAAGGCTGGGCAGCTATTAGTGAATGGGGTTGCGGTAATGATTAAAGGGGTAAACCGGCATGATCATCATCCTGATTTCGGAAGAGCGGTGCCGTATGAGTGGATGGTGAAGGATGTTCAATTAATGAAGGAGCATAATATCAATGCTGTGCGCACCTCTCACTATCCAAATGATCCGCGCTTTTATGCACTTTGTGATGAATATGGCCTCTATGTTATTGATGAGGCAGACTTAGAGTGCCATGGCTTTATTTTTACCGGCAATCCTCACCAAATTAGTGACGACCCAGCATGGGAGGATGCTTATGTGGACCGTATGAAACGGATGGTGGAGCGAGATAAAAATCATCCATCGATTATTCTTTGGTCACTCGGAAATGAATCAGGATTTGGTCGCAATCATGTCGCAATGGGACAGTGGGCAAAGCAAAAGGATCCAACCCGCTTGCTTCATTATGAGGGAGAATGCCGCGAATTAATGCGGGAAAGCAATAACCATCCAAAGGATCCATTTGTATCAGATGTCCATACAACAATGTATACACCGGTGGAAATTATGGATCAATTAGGTGCAAGGGAAGATTTACAAAAACCACATATTATGTGTGAATATGCCCATGCGATGGGAAATGGTCCAGGTGGCTTCAAGGAATATTGGGAAACGTTTTATAAGCATCCCCGCTTACAAGGTGGATTTGTATGGGAATGGCTAGATCACGGCATTCGCCAAACAGCCGAAAATGGTGACGAATATTTTGCCTATGGTGGCGATTTTGGAGAGCACCCACATGATGGAAATTTTGTCATTGATGGATTAGTCTCACCAGATCGCATCCCATCGCCTGCTTTATTGGAATACAAGAAGGTCATCGAGCCTGTTCAAGTAACGGCAGTCAATTTGGAAAAAGGAACGGTGAAGATTGTTAACAAATATGACTTTATTACACTTGATCACCTGCATCTCACTTGGTCGGTTGAATGTGATGGACGTGTAATCGAGAATGGTACGCTTGCAATGGAAGGAGTGGAAGCGGGAGCTGAAAAGGAAGTACAAATTCCGTTTACCCTACCGAAAAAAATAGTTGCCAACACCGATTATTTATTAACGATTAGCTTTGTGCAAAAAAATGATACTAGTTGGTCAAAAGCAGGATTTGAAGTAGCTTGGGCACAATTTGTATTGCCAGTTCAAGCAAATACAGCTGCAGGAAAAAATCTACCACTCTATGAAATGCAAACAAAAGAGGATGATACAAATCTAACCATTATCGGACATAACTTCCAGCTTGCCTTTAATAAAATTTATGGAACGATAGACTCCTGGATAGCAGATGGTGCTTCCGTTTTGGAAGAAGGACCAAAGCTTCACTTTTGGCGGGCACCGACAGACAATGACCGTCTAAAGAGCGGATATACCGATGCAAGTGCATCCCGTGACATGTGGAAAAAGTTTGGTGTCGACGCACTGCAGCAACGGATCGAGGACGTAAATTATTCGGTTTCAACGGATAAAAAGAAAATCGAGGTACAGGTCAAGGCACGTATTGCACCTCCAATTTTAGCATGGAGTATAGACGCTACCTATAGCTATACTGTCTATGGCAGTGGGGACGTAGTACTTTCGGTAGCTGGCACGCCAAAAGGTGACTTGCCAGATACACTTCCTAGAATCGGGTTAAAACTGAAGCTTCCAAAAACAATGGAAAACGTCTCCTGGTATGGACTAGGTCCAGGCGAATCCTATGTAGATAGTAAGCTAGCCCAACGTCTAGGCATTTGGAATCGTAAAGTGTCTGAATTGTACACTCCTTATGTATTTCCACAGGAGAACGGAAATCGCCATGAGGTAAAATGGGCTGCATTTCATGCGTTAAATAATGTCGGACTTTTTGCAGCAGGACGACCAACCTTTGATTTTAGTGCCCATTATTATGAAGCAACGGATTTTGAAGCGGCGAACCATACGTATGAATTAGAAAAACGCGATTATCTTGTCGTAAATCTAGATTACGCACAGCATGGCCTTGGCTCGGCAAGCTGTGGACCAGATGTATTAGAAAAATATAAATTAAAACCAGTACCATTTACGTTTAGCGTCCGGCTGAAGCCATATGTGAAAAATCAATATGAGCCAGTTGCATTAAGCAAAAGTGAATTAGAACAACCGAAAACTTCGCAGCTTGTGTAAATAAAAAATAAAGGTGTTCCACGTGAGAATATATTTTTCGAAGATGCTTTGGAAAAGTTAACATCCTCACGTGAAACACCGATTCTTTTTAAAACGAGGAGATGCGTGTGGAGAAAATATTACAGCGAATAAAGGAGGAGAAAATCATTTCGATTATTCGAAGTGAATCGCTCCAAGATTTAGATTCTGTTGTCGAAGCGCTCTATACTGGCGGTATTCGTTTAATCGAAATTACAATGAATACGCCGAATGCACTAAAAGGAATCAAAAGGATTCAAGCAAACTACCCTGACATGCTAGTTGGCGTAGGCACTGTTGTTAATGCCGTAGATGCGAAACAAGCGATACAAGCAGGTGCAGCATTTTTATTATCACCGAATTTGGATGAAGGAGCTCTGCAAGTAGCAACAGAACAGCAAGTCCCGTTTTTTCCTGGCGTGTTCACAGCAACCGAAATTATCAAAGCCTGTACGCTTGGAGCACCTGCTGTAAAAATTTTTCCAATAAGGTCTGTTGGTGCCCAGTACATTAACGACTTGAAGGGTCCCCTACCAAAGGTGAAATATATTCCAGTTGGCGGGGTTGATTTGACTAATATCGACGAGTTTGTTGTCTGTGGCAGTTTTGCAATTGGCATTGGTTCTTCACTCGTAAGCGAAGCATTAATCCAGCAAAAAAAATTTCAAGAAATCCAGGAACGAGCGCAACAATTTGTTTCCGCTGGAAAAAGAAAGATCAATCAATAGCTGGGAGAAAAAACTATGTATATTATCATGATCGATTCGGGTACAACCAATTCACGAATACGGCTAGTGGATGCGAATAGTCGGGTAGTAGATGTTGTGAAGAAAAATGTCGGTATTAAAAATATCGCGATTGATGGCAGAAAAGAACTGCTTTCCGATGCATTACGAGAGGGAATGAAGGAATTATTCGTACGCAACCATTGTAAGCAGCAGGAGGTAAAATATATCGTTGCCTCTGGTATGATTACATCTAATCTCGGACTCTATGAAGTACCTTATGTGTGTGGACCTGCTAATCTAGGAGATTTTGCAAAAGGTGCGAAACTAGATATTTCTCCGCAGCTCATGAACATTCCATGCATATACATTCCAGGAATGAAAAATAAGCTTACTGCTACAGCCGAGGAGCAACTGGAGAACATCGACCAACTGGACGTGATGCGTGGAGAAGAAGTGGAAACATTTGGGCTGCTTGAGCAATTACGTTTGCATGGGAAGGGGATGATGGTCCTACCAGGATCCCATACGAAATTTGTCATGGTCGACGATAGAACGATCACCTCCTGTTTATCCACCCTTTGTGGCGAAGCAATCAGTGTTTTAGGAACGGACACGATTTTGCGTGATTCCCTTAACAAAGACTTGCTCTCAACAGTGGAAAAGAAGTTTTTACTGATGGGAGTGAAAGCAGCACAGGTACATGGACTTACCCGTGCACTCTATCATGTACGATTAATGCACCTATTTTTACCGGCCGATGAAACCGAGCGAACCAACTACTTTGTCGGAGCATTAATCGGAGCGGATATTGCCGCATTAATAAGTAGGGTAGACCTGTCCCAGTTTGATTGGCTAGTCATTGGCGGAGGCAACCCTTTGCGTACTGCTTTCACAACAGTATTCTCAGAACTATTTGCCGGAAAAATAATCGAAGCTACAGATGAACAAGTCGAGCACTCGACTGTAATCGGTGCGAAAATGATAGGGGATTTAATGATAACAGGTAAGTGAGCAGGAAATCCGTTAGATAAAGGGTAGTAAAAGGAAAGCAAGCAAGGGATTGGTGGGAAATCCGTTAGATAGATAGTATCAAACGGAAAGTAAGCAAAAACGCGAGCCAAAATCCGATAGATAGATAGTATCAAAAGGAAAGCAAGCAAGAAGTCGATCCCAAATCCGATAGACAGATAGTATCAAACGGAAAGTAAGAAAAAACGCGAGCTAAAATCCGTTAGATAAAGGCTATCAAACGGAAAGCGAGCAAAAACGCGAGCCAAAATCCGATAGACAGATAGTATCAAACGGAAAGTGAGCAGGAAGTCGATCCAAAATCCTCTAGATAAAGGCTATCAAAAGGAAAGCGAGCAAAAACGCGATCCAAAATCCGTAAGATAAAGTCTATCAAAAGGAAAGCAAGCAAAAAGTCGATCCCAAATCCGATAGACAGATAGTATCAAACGGAAAGTGAGCAGGAAGTCGATCCAAAATCCGTAAGATAAAAGCTATCAAACGGAAAGCGAGCAAAAATGCGAGCCACAATCCTCTAGATAAAGGCTATCAAACGGAAAGCGAGCAAAAACGCGATCCAAAATCCGATAGATAAAGGCTATCAAAAGGAAAGCAAGCAAAAACGCGAGCCCAAATCCGATAGACAGTTAGTATCAAACGGAAAGCAAACAAAAACGCGAGCCAAAATCCGTAAGATCGCATTCCTCACAAGCAAAGTAAGCAAAAAGTTAATTTCAAATCCATTTGATTGATAAAACAAATGAGGTGACAAGTGTTGAAAATAACGAGTTTAGAATGCTTTATCGTACCACCAAGATGGTTGTTTGTAAAAATTGCAACCGATGAAGGGATTGTTGGCTGGGGTGAGCCGATTGTGGAAGGAAAGGCAAGAACCGTTAAAGCTGCAGTGGAAGAGCTAGGGGAGCAATTAATCGGGAAAAATCCATTACGAATTGAAGATCATTGGCAAATGATGTACCGATCTGGTTTTTATCGTGGCGGTCCAATTTTAATGAGTGCGATTGCTGGAATTGATCAAGCACTTTGGGATATTAAAGGGAAATACTACGATGCACCGGTGTATGAATTACTTGGTGGTGCATGTCGGGATTCTGTAAAAGTATACTCCTGGATAGGCGGCGATCGCCCAAGTGAAGTTGGCGAGGAAGCTAGTGAGCGGAAAGCAGCAGGGTTTTTAGCAGTGAAAATGAATGCAACAGAGGAATTGCAGTATATCGATTCCTATAAAAAAATCGATATGGTGCTCGAAAGGGTTGCTGCTGTTCGGGAAGCGGTTGGTGATGATTTTGGAATTGGCATCGATTTTCACGGTCGAGTACATAAACCAATGGCAAAAATATTAGCCCATGAACTACAAGTATATCGGCCAATGTTTATTGAAGAACCAGTCCTACCGGAAAATAACGAAGCATTAAAGGAAATCGCCCAAGCAACGACAATTCCAATTGCAACAGGCGAGCGAATGTTTTCACGCTGGGACTTTAAGGATGCACTAGCAAGCGGTTCGATTGCAATCATTCAGCCAGATCTTTCCCATGCGGGCGGGATAACCGAATGCCGAAAAATTTTTGCGATGGCAGAGGCTTATGATGTTGCAGTTGCACCACATTGTCCATTAGGTCCGATTGCGCTCGCTGCTTGTTTACAAGTGGATGCAGTTAGCCACAATGTGTTCATTCAAGAGCAAAGTCTTGGCATTCATTATAATCGAGGAAATGATTTACTCGATTACCTCGAGGACCCAACGGTATTTGAATATAAAGACGGGTTTGTTGAAATTCCAAAGGGACCAGGACTCGGTGTGGTAATTAATGAAGCGTTTGTTAGAAAGCAAGCAGAAATTGGTCATAACTGGAAAAATCCGGTTTGGCGGCATAAGGATGGAACGATTGCAGAGTGGTAACAAACTAGAAAACTAGCGTATATGTATATTTTTGAGGACTGAGCTTTTGTGCTAGAAACGAAAAAGCACGATGGAACAGCCCTCTATTTTTTATCTTATAAACAATGTAAGGGATTACAAACGACTGATTATTTTGATAGAATAATAAGATACAAGCATCTTGTTCAGGCAAAAATAATAAAACTAGAGGGAAGTAGGATCATTATGGAAAACCAACAATTGCTGAATATTATTGACCAGCTAACGTTAAAGGAAAAGATTGCACAATTAATACAATTATCCGGTGTGGCCTTTGATGCAAAAGATAGTGAAATTACAGGTCCGCTAGAGGAAATGAATATGGATCTTGATACATTACATCATACAGGCTCAGTCCTTGGTATATCTGGGGCATCAGAGGTTATCAAGCTGCAAAAGGAATATTTAAAGCATAATCGCCACGGGATTCCATTATTATTTATGGCAGATGTTATTCACGGCTACAAAACGATTTTTCCAATCCCGCTTGGTATCGGGGCAACTTGGGATTTGAATTTAGCCGAAAAAAGTGCAGAGGTTGCGGCACTCGAGACAGCAGTATCAGGCGTTCATGTGACATTTGCACCAATGGTCGATTTAGTAAGAGATCCACGCTGGGGACGAGTGATGGAATCTACCGGTGAGGATCCGTTCTTAAATAGTGAATTTGCTAGAGCGTTTGTCCGCGGATTCCAGGGCAAGGATTTGACAAATGATGTCGGTCGCGTTGCAGCATGTGTGAAGCATTTTGCCGCATATGGTGCCCCAGAGGGTGGGCGCGATTACAACACTGTCAATATGAGTGAGCGACAAATGCGTGAGCACTACTTACCTGCCTATAAAGCTGGCTTGGATGAAGGTGCCGAATTAATAATGACCTCCTTCAATACCGTTGATGGAATTCCAGCCTCCGCAAACAAGCATCTCATGAAAGACATTTTGCGTGAGGAATGGGGCTTCCAAGGAGTTCTCATTTCAGACTGGGGTGCGGTGAAGGAATTAATTCCTCACGGAGTCGCTGAGGATGAAAAAGAGGCAGCGTATAAAGCGATGCGCGCTGGAGTTGATATCGAAATGATGTCCCCATGCTATGTCCATCATTTAGAGGAATTAGTACAAGAGGGAAGCATCGAGGAAGCAGAAATTGATCAAGCTGTCCTGCGCGTTTTGCAATTGAAGGACAAGCTTGGCTTATTTGAAAATCCGTACAGAGGAGCAGATGAGCTTCGGGAAAAAGAAGTAGTCTTAAGCGCAGAACATCGCAAGGCTGCCCGTGAAGTAGCAGCAAAATCCTTTGTGTTATTAAAAAATCAAAATCAAACACTACCCTTACAAAGGGACAAAAAGCTTGCGTTAATTGGTCCGTTCGCGAAAAGCAAAGACATTTTAGGCTCATGGTCATGGTTAGGGGCACAGGACCAGGCTGTTTCCATTTTTGATGGATTCGTCGCAAAAACGGATGTAGCGAATCTAGTAGTTGCCCAAGGCTGCGAGGTAGAAACTAGTACAGCGGAAATGCTCGCGGAAGCGATCGAAACTGCAAAAAATGCAGATATTATTGTATTAGCGCTTGGGGAAGCAGCATGGATGTCTGGGGAATCGAATAGCCGTGCAAGTATTCAATTACCAGCCGTCCAACTAGAGCTAGTGAAACAAATAAAGGCATTAAATAAACCGATCGTTACCATCCTTTTTAATGGCCGACCACTCGATTTACATGGCGTATTTGAAGAAAGTGATGCGATACTAGATGTTTGGTTCCCAGGAACAGAAGGGGGTAATGCAATTTGTGATGTATTATTTGGTGATGTTAATCCATCCGGTAAACTAACAATGTCATTCCCGTATTCGGTCGGCCAAATTCCGGTGTATTATAATCACTTTAACACCGGTCGCCCACAAAGTGGACCATATGGTACGCGATATTTGGACATCCCAATTGAGCCACTTCTACCATTTGGCTTCGGGCTTAGCTATACAACTTTTACCTATAGTGAAATGCAAGTAACAAGTACGGTTTTAACAAAGGATAACCCAATTCAAATCCAAGTGGATGTGACAAACAGTGGGGAGCTAGCTGGTGAGGAAATCGTTCAATTTTATATTCGGGATATTGCAGGTGAAATTGTTCGCCCTGTGAAGGAGCTAAAAGCTTTTGAAAAAGTAAGCTTACAACCAGGTGAAAGAAAAACAATCACCTTTACGTTAACGGAAGAACAATTACGTTATTATCACTCTGACCTTCAATGGCAAAGTGATCCAGGAACCTTCGAACTTTTCGTCGGACCAAACAGTAGAGACGTCCAATCGATAAAAATTATACTAAAATAGTTATCAATCCCCTCTACATTAAGTGGAGGGATTTTTTATTTTTAAAAATTTTTTACAAAAGCTTACGAAAAAAGATAACTTCCTATTAAATGACAAAATAATAGTATGATAGACTTATTCTATAAGACAAACAACTATTTCATAGGAAGTGGAGTTTTCATGACAATCGGAATTATTTACTTTTTCGTGATCATCTTTGCAAATGCCGTTGGCTCATTAACAGGAATGGGTGGCGGGGTCATCATCAAACCAATTTTTGACGCAATCGGTGCCCACAGTCTAGTTGCAATATCCTTTTATTCCTGTGTCGCAGTATTAACGATGTCGCTCGTATCTACCATTAGACAATGGCGAAGCGGAGGAAGGTTTAAAGGAAAACCAGCAATCATGATAATTATCGGTTCGATTTTCGGTGGAATATTAGGCAATATTGGATTTGAGCAGTTACTCGTTATTTTTTCAAAAGATTCTACTGTACAATGGATTCAAATATTGCTCACCATCATTTCACTAATTTTTGCCTTGCTTTACACGATGAAAGGCTGGAAATCGCTCCAATTAACAGGATTACTTAGCTACGGTTTGATCGGCATTTGTTTAGGCTTTTTAGCATCATTACTAGGAATCGGTGGCGGTCCAATAAACGTTGCCATCTTAATGTTTTTCTTTGGCATTCCGATAAAAAAAGCAACGGCCTATTCCATATTAACAATTTTATTTTCCCAGCTATCAAAATTTTTAACCATTGGCTTCACCGTTGGCTATGTCAGCTTTGACCTTTCCATTTTATTAGCAATTATTCCGGCTGCCATTTTAGGCGCATTAATCGGTGCAAAACTAAGCAAAATTCTAGTGGATAAAGCAGTCTTAATCGCCTACCAAGCGATTGTAATCCTTGTGATTATCTTAAATATTAGTAACGGAGTATTCATGTTTTAGTTATTTTCGGGAAAACTATCAGTCAATCACGATTTCAGTATAGATAGTAAAGTAAATAAAAGAAATTTGCGTGAAAGCAACAGGATAAGGGTGAGAAAAATGACAGAGATGGTACGCGCAAAACAATCCGATTTTGAAGAAATTGTCGCAATGTATGAATTGTGCAAAGCGGATTTATTAAGCAAAGAGATATATCAATGGGATGAAACCTACCCCAATCGTGAATATTTAGCAGATTGCATCGCAGAGGAGCATTTATATGTATTAAAGGAAAATGAAAGAATCGCCGGAGCAATCGTCTTAAATAAATGGCAAGCTGAAGAGTGGCAGGAAATTTCCTGGCAATTTGAAGAATCGGATTGTTTAATTGTCCATACATTTTGCATCCACCCGGATTTTCAACGCCAAGGCCTCGGCAGCACTCTCCTCCGCCTAGTAGAAGAACATGCGAAAGCACGGGGCTACACAAGCATTCGCCTCGACGCCTTTGCTGGAAACCCTTCCGCCTGGAAATTCTATGAACGCAAAGGCTACGAAAAACGCGGCGAAATCCGCTTTACGTTCAAACCAGAGGGGCATCAAAGGTATTATTGTTATGAAAAGGCGATTTAAGCGATTGTAATGAAATTCATTGATAGAAGGTATCCAAAGGGAATCCGTTGGAAATTGATTTGATTAGAGGGTATCCAAAGGAAGTCCGTTGGAAATTGACTTGATTAGAGGGTATCCAAAGGAAGTCCGTTGGAAACTCATTTGATTAAAGGGTCTCAGAAGGAAACTGGGAAGGTAAACTAGTTGTAATCCGTTTGATAGACTGTATCAACAGGAAAGTGAGCAAGGAATCGATTGGAAATCCGTTTGATAGACAGTATCAACAGGAAAGTGAGCAAGGAATCGATTGGAAATCTTTTTGATAGACAGTATCAACAGGAAAGTGAGCAAGGAATCGATTGGAAATCTTTTTGATAGACAGTATCAATAGGAAAGTGAGCAAGGAATCGATTGGGAATCCGCTTGATAGACAGTATCAACAGGAAAGTGAGCAAGGAATCGATTGGAAATCCGCTTGATAGGTAGGATCAAAAGGAAAGTGAGCAAGGAATCGATTGGAAATTCGTTTGATAGACAGTATCAACAGGAAAGTGAGCAAGGAATCGATTGGAAATTTTTTTGATAGACAGTATCAACAGGAAAGTGAGCAAGGAATCGATTGGAAATTTTTTTGATAGACAGTATCAACAGGAAAGTGAGCAAGGAATCGATTGGGAATCCGTTTGATAGACAGTATCAATAGGAAAGTGAGCAAGGAATCGATTGGAAATCCGTTTGATAGGTAGGATCAACAGGAAAGTGAGCAAGGAATCGATTGGAAATCCGTTTGATAGACAGTATCAATAGGAAAGTGAGCAAGGAATCGATTGGAAAACCGTTTGATAGACAGTATCAACAGGAAAGTGAGCAAAGAGAACAATCGGAATCTATTTTAGAAAGAAGACAAGTAGACTCCCGAAAACGAATCTATAGTAATCCTCATCTAAACTATTTCTATCCACATCTATAATGTAATGAATCATCAGTTCCGATCGATACCAGTTATTCATAATATGACCATCGATGATTTCCCACTTTTTTAAAATGTTTTCCCAAAATGTAACCAATTCGTTGTTTAGATTGTACTATCTTACACCATTTATGGATTGCATTAGTGGTTATTTTTTCAGTAGGAAAGAGAAGTTTGAACTCTTCTACACTCCTAATTACGGCTTTAGAAATTAACTCTTCCTGCCCACACTCTGAGCAAATGCATTTCCATCCTTTTGTTAGAAGTGAAAATGAATTGCAATTTACACAGGTAATTCCTTTCCTTACTTGCTCGTAATTAAAACTTGGAATCGAAGTAAATGGATAATTTGGTTGGTGTAATGATATCAATTGTTGAGCTAATTTTCTGTGCCCATCATGGAGTTTTGATGGCATCTTTTTTATATCTTGAAAAAATCTTTTTATCTGAGTTGGTAGAATAATTGGTTGATCCATAGGGGCTTGATAAAGAGTGAACTCGGGATTAATAAAGAGTACGTGGCCTTCTACAAGAAAATTTTGATTGAGGTTTTGAAGGAGTTGTCGGAATAGTGTTTCTGTCCTTTTAAGCTGAATAATAGGGTTTTTATATTCACGACTAGTTTTAACACTATAAAGTTTTTCAGAGTCTAAATAATAATCCCCTTCGTAATTTTTTATTTCAAAAAAATGAATAACTCCTTGCAAAATAATTATTGTATCTATTTGAAAAAAAGAGTTGTTAACCTCAAGGAGTAAATCGTTTATTATATACTTTTCTTCCTGAAGATTTTCAATGAGCTGGTCAAATTTTATCTCTCCTTCAAATCCTTTTTCCAGATTTAAATAGTGATATTTTTCCTTTTCCGTAAGGTTCACCCGATTCATTAAATAGCGCATTATTTGAAGTTCTACTGATTCTATTCTTTCTTTCAAAATCATAAACTCTTTCCTTTCTTAAATATATTTTGGTGCGTTATGGATAGATTTTTTTAGAAAAGGTAGAAGTTCTGGAGAATTAATGAGGTAGGGTCTAAGGTTATTCAATCAGGATTATACGGTAATATTTAGAAAATTTCAATTAAAAAATCTCCTGTTTTTAAGAGGAGCTTCCCCAGTTGATTCAGCATCTTTAGCTGTATCAACTGGAAATCGAGCCCAAATCCCATTGACGGAAGCTATCAAAAGGAAAGTGAGCAAGAAACCCAACCCAAATCCGATTGACGGAAGCTATCAAAAGGAAAGTAAACAAGAAATCGAGCGTAAATCCGATTGATAGAAGCTATTAAAAGGAAAGTGAACAAGATATCGAGCGTAAATCCGATTGACCGAAGCTATCAAAAGGAAAGTGAGCGAAAAATCGAGCCCAAATCCGATTGACGGAAGCTATCAAAAGGAAAGTAAACAAGAAATCGAGCGTAAATCCGATTGATAGAAGGTATCAAAAGGAAAGTAAGCGAGAACCCCAAGCAAAATCCGATTGACGGAAGCTATCAAAAGGAAAGTAAGCAAGAAACCCAAGCAAAATCCGATTGACGGAAGCTATCAAAAGGAAAGTGAACAAGAACCCCAAGCAAAATCCGATTGACGGAAGCTATCAAAAGAAAAGTAAACAAGAAATCCAAGCAAAATCCGAATGACGGAAGCTATAAAAATGAAAGTGAACAAGAACCCCAAGCAAAATCCGAATGACGGAAGCTATCAAAAGGAAAGTGAACAAGAACCCCAAGCAAAATCCCATTGACGGAAGCTATCAAAAGGAAAGTGAGCGAGAAAACCCACCAAAACCCGATTGATAGAAGATATCAAAAGGAAAGTAAGCGAAAAATCCCGCCAAAATCCGATTGACGGAAGCTATCAAAAGGAAAGTGAGCGAGAAAACCCACCAAAATCCGATTGATAGAAGGTATCAAAAGGAAAGTAAGCGAGAAATCCAAGCAAAATCCGATTGATAGAAGGTATCAAAAGGAAAGTAAGCGAGAACCCCAAGCAAAATCCGATTGACGGAAGCTATCAACAGGAAAGTGAACAAGAACCCCAAGCAAAATCCGATTGACGGAAACTATCAAAAGGAAAGTGAACAAGAAAACCCGCCCAAATCCGATTGACGGAAGCTATCAAAAGGAAAGTGAACAAGAACCCTAACCAAAATCCGATTGACGGAAGCTATCAAAAGGAAAGTGAACAAGAACCCTAAGCAAAATCCGAATGACAGAAGGCTTCAAAAGGAAAGTGAACAAAAACTCCGAAATCCAAGAGATAGCGAATCACAAAAGGAAAGCTACCAGGAAACCTTGCCAAACCAAAATCTATGAAAATAATAAATAAGTTAATAACTATCACCTTCGGATCGGAGGAATAAAACAACTCTCCAATTCCCCCCTAAAAAATCCATTCACAAAACCCTCCCACAAACTAAAAAAATCACCAAACTACCAATTTTCAAAATACTACTTGTGATGTTCTTCACAAAGTTGTATACTATACATGTAAGGTATTCCACAATGAAAGGGTCGATAGTATGAAAGCATTACGATGGTATGGTGTGAAAGACTTGCGATTAGATAATATTGAGGAACCAACTCCAAAGAAAAATGAAGTAAAAATTAAAGTGGAATGGTGTGGAATTTGCGGTAGTGATTTGCATGAATACACCGCTGGTCCAATCTTCATTCCAACAGAAGCTCCACATCCATTAAGTGGAGGAAAGGCTCCAATTGTGATGGGTCATGAATTTGCCGGACAAGTTTTAGAAGTTGGCGAAGGTGTAACAAGAGTCGCTGTAGGAGACCGTGTGGCTATTGAACCGATTTACTCCTGTGGAGAATGTGAAGCATGTAAACAAGGTAAATATAATTTATGTGAAAAAATGGGATTTTATGGTCTATGTGGAGGCGGCGGTGGTTTTTCTGAATTTGCTGCTGTACCAGAACATATGCTGCATAAATTACCAGAAACCGTATCCTATGAACAAGGTGCACTTGTCGAGCCATCCGCAGTTGCACTACACGCTGTAAAACAAAGTAAATTAAAAGTAGGCGATAAGGCAGCTGTTTTCGGAACAGGTCCTATCGGATTATTAGTTATTGAAGCATTAAAGGCAGCAGGTGCTGGAGAAATCTATGCAGTTGAATTATCTGAACAACGTCGAGCAAAGGCAGAGGAGCTAGGTGCAATTGCGATTGATCCAAACAAAGGGGATGTTGTTGAACAAATTCACCAGTTAACAAATGGCGGCGTGGATGTTGCATATGAAGTAACAGGCGTACCACCAGTATTAACCCAAGCAATTTTATCAACAAAATTCAATGGTGAAACAATGATTGTAAGTATCTTTGAAAGAGAAGCATCCTTACACCCACAAAATATTGTCATGAAAGAACGCACAATCAATGGAATCATTGGATACCGCGACGTATTTCCAGCAGTTATTAGCTTAATGGCACAAGGTTATTTCCCTGCAGACAAGCTAGTAACGAAACGAATTACACTTGATGAAGTAATTGATGAGGGATTTGAAGGATTATTAAGAGAAAGAAATCACATCAAAATTTTAGTAAAAGCAGAATAATTAGTAGAAAATAGTATTATTAGAGATTAATAAAAAATTGTATGTATCGTAACAATACAAAACAATGAAAAAGGGGATCCTGCTAAACAAGTAGGATCCTTTTTTGCGCCAAAAATACCCCTCAAACAAAGGTATCCAGCAACACTTTTTAGGGTAAAATAATAAAAAAGATGCATAGTATCAGTATTTTTTTCGAAAAAATAGTATGATAGATTTTAATAGTAGCCGAACGGCTAATGTTCCTAAAAGTAGACATAGCTGTCCATTATGAAAAAGATGCATATAGAATAATAAAAATGACATATATTAGCAATAGAATCTATGAACGGAAGGAAAGTGCCGAATGAAAACTTTGTTAATTGTTTCACATCCAGATATATTAGAATCTGGAAGTCAGCAATATTTTTTAAGCTCGTTAAAGGAGAATGTGGCGGTAACGCTTCATCATTTAGAATCGATTTATCCAAATGGAAAGATAGATGTAGCAAAAGAGCAAGCATTATTGAAGCAGCATGATCGAATCATCTTTCAATTTCCATTTTATTGGTACAGCTCACCACCATTGTTAAAGCATTGGCAAGACGTTGTTTTAACGGATGGGTTTGCTTATGGAAATAGAGGCAATGCACTTGCTGGCAAAGAATTTGGCTTAATTCTCATGATTGGCATTCCTGAACGTGAATATCAAGCAGGTGGATCAGAACTATTTAGTATTAATGAGCTCACCAAGCCATTTCAGGCAATGAGTCATAAAACCGGTATGAAATACTTGAAGCCATTAACGATTTATCAGTTTGCTTATTTAGAAGAAGAGCAAAAAATGGATCTGCTTATTCAATACTGGCAGAAGCTTACGATGGAGGATGAAGTAAGTCTCAAAGCACGGGAAACATGGTTGGCTGCCGAATTAGAACAAGCGATGGAAAAAGCAGCTGGCACACAAGAAGCGGAAATTTTCCAATATGCAAAATCACTAATCGAAGAAAATCGAATGACAATAGACGGATTAAAAATCGTGCTCGATCAAATGCATCAAAATTAACAGGGAGGTAATAGCATTGGAAAATGAAGAATGGGTATTACAGGAATTAGAACGGTTATACCACAGTAGCCAAGACTACAATCAAGTAACATTAATCAAAGCAACCCAAGAATTAATAAAAGAACAAATGAAGCGCATATATCAAATGGAAGGCGAAATCGACGGTACGCTCTGGAGCCCGAAAAGATGGTCAGAATAGCATAGTAAATGTTAAAAGGTAAATATTCACGATGGAAAGCAAAAGCTCCAGAGGTCCGCTTATCCATTCTGGGTATTTACCTTTTGCAAACGTAAAATAAAAATAAAAGCAAAAACATATACCGCAGACATTACTAACGAGAAAGTCGCATAACGAATAGCGAACAAGTAATTCAAGCCGAACAACGGTGTCCTAAATACTACATAAAATGGATATTGGATTGAAGCAATCATATCCAACAAAGCATGATCGGTCATCACATCCTCAAACAGTTTCATCACATACACAACAATCCCCGATAGAAAACCGAAAAGGAAAAATAGCTTTGTGCCGTTTGTAAACTTCCTACGCTCAGGGGCTTTTTTTAAATATAGTAGTAAAACAATAAGAAATCAGGCAGTTACAAGCAAATGAATAATATTCAAAGTCGTATCCGGATACTGTAAGGACGGAACGAAATTTGTAAAAAATGCGATTAAGTATAAAAAGAGTCGTTTTCCTTTCATCTTATCACCTCAAATAATTATTATTTAAAAAATCTAACAATTCAGTTTATATGTATATTAACATATATTTCCTTTTGAAAGTAAACCTTTTTCCAAAAGCTGTTTTTTTGAGGAAAAACTATGTTTCAGTCTGCTGGCTTTTTTCAAAGGCAATCCACCCCTATTACAAAAATACTAATTCTACCTGAAACCTTTTCTCAAATCCTTCCGTCAAAAATGTAAAGAACAGCATCACTATCAAAAAAATTTTATGACCTTTAGACAAAATAACGGGGTGGTCAAATGAAGAAGATTGGCTATTTATTGCTTGTATTGCTGCTTAGCCTTTTCGTAACAGCTTGTAGTGGCAGTCATTCGGAAAGTAGTGAGAAAAGCGCAAATGATGCAGTAGAAAGAGATATGGGCAGTGCATCAGAGGAAGGGAAATCAACAGTAGAAACTAGTGTTGGAGACGGAGACGGAGAAGTAGCTGGTACAGAAGCTGGAAATCGCACACCAGCGCTTGAAACGATCGCCAATACCGAAAGAAAAATTATTTACACAGCAAATCTTCAAATCGAGGTAAAAGAGTATCAACAAGCATTGGAGGACATAACAGAGCAGGTAACTGCCTCAGGTGGTTATATTGTAAGTTCCACCATGTACGAGGATACGGAAGCAGATGCTACGAATGGCGAGTTAATGGTACGAATCCCACAAGATAAATATCCGACATTTATCGACGAAGTGGAGCAGTTAAGCAGTAAAGTGCTCGAAAGCTCGGTAACCGGACAGGATGTAACCGAAGAATATATTGACCTAGAATCACGCCTGAAATCCAAACGGGTCGTGGAAGCTCGTTTACTCACCTTTATGGAACAGGCGGAAAAGACGGAGGATTTATTAGCGATATCGGACGATTTAGCAGCCGTTCAGGAGGATATTGAAACAATCATTGGACAAATGAATTATTTAGCCAATCGCTCGGATTTAGCGACCATTACAATTAATATGTACGAAAAAAATGTAACAATCGGTGGCCTCGGGGATGATGAGCTAAACACATGGGAAAAAACGGTGGAGCAGTTGAAGAAAAGTGTGAATTTCCTCCTTCATATGTTCTCTGGACTTGTTGTGTTACTTATCGGGAACATACCAATCTTCATCATTTTAGGTGCTATCGCAGCAATTACCTTCTACATCGTAAAAAAACAGCGAAAAAAACAATCATAATAAACATCCCCTTACGGAAAGCAAGCGTAAGGGTTCTCTTCTAATTTGGATAAAAAAATAGTGTGTGCCTCTGTTGATCGCTTCCTCGTCCATCCGGGCAAACACTGGAAATGTTTATAATATGTAAAAAAGACCTTTATTAAATCATGCGCCTTATTGCTTTGGCAAATATTCGATAGGATTTTCTAAAATATAGCTCACTTGCACTGGCTGCAGCGTATTTCTTATCGCTTGTATATTTTTAGATAATTCCACATATAAATGCGATGCTTGGGCAATTTTTGCCTGTAAGGATCTTTTGCTCATCGCAATAGAGATGGATTGACCGTGCTTCGTATATACACGTGTCTTTTTTTTGCCGATTTCTTGAAAATCCTCAATATGTGATTTCACTAGCCAAACAGATCCTCGCTTATCTAATGTATCACATGGGATTAAAATAATTTCAATATGAGGTACGAACGCAGCTGGAACCTTGTACTTTCTGTTTAATATGACTCGTGCGGCTTCAATGGCACCGTCCAAATTATTGCCAACTTTATGAAACGAATGATTAATAATATCGAGCGGCTTTTGTTTGAAAATAAAAACTTGCTTCCCCTCCAAAATCATCGAATATTCGTTGCCATATTCATCAAACTTAGAAATAATGGCAGATGTATTATAATTAATTAAATACATCTTTTCAATCATTCTATACCTCCCTTTAGCCACCTTTTTGGACAAGCAATCCAAATGGAAAAATATTCGAACGACATATTGCTTATTTCGCGACATTCAATAAAAAGAATGCGCCAATCATTGCAACTCCTATAATTTAACATACTATTCATCGGGAAAACATTTATGTCGGAGTAATTAGACGAATTACAATATTCCGTCTATATATATCTTACAACAAAATAGTGCAAATTTCATCATAATTTTACAAAAAAATACAAAAAAGGAGAGGCTTCTCCAATGATTGCATTCACCTGAAAAGTTTGTAGAACTATGCCAGATAAGGATTTTTCCTACTTTTATAAAAAAATAGAAGTAGGAAATTAGACCTATTTAAGTGGAAATAGGAAAATGATAATATTACTGTAAAGTTGAAATTATGTAAATATTCTTTATAAGGAGAAATTAGAAAGGAGGATAGGTGTGGCCTATTATTTATTTAAAGAGATTTGGACACCGTTGAAATTTTTAAGAATTAGAATATTCTATGAACCTACTGAAAGAAAATATTGGGTAAAGGTAGGGAACAAACCTAGAAAACGAATGTTTGAAAGGGCAAGCTAACAACTGAGACCAGCGATTAACAAACGTATAGAGAATAATATTATTCAATCACTGGAGACTCTAACAGAGGCTTCTTTTTTTTGTGTAAAAAAAGAGAAGTAACACCATTGAGCATTACTTCCACTTCACCTCTATTAATTATGAATAAAATACTCATCGACAATTTTCTGCATTTCGTCTTCGTCAATGACAATTTGAGAATTATTCGCCTGCAAGATGTCATCGTACAGTGTTTGTCCTTTACCTATCAATTGATGATAATGTACTTGCTTACTTGGATCAAAATTTTTCACCGCAAATGCAAAGCTTAGCATATCTGCTTGTTTCATATTTGTTTCGACAATAAAGTCAGGAACTGCTTTTACTAGCTCAGGAAGTTTCGGCAAATTACTAGTTTTTAATGCTTCCTTTGCAATTCCTTTCAATGCTTCACTTTGCAACTCTTGGCGACCATATTCCCCATTATCTAACGAATACCGCTCATGAACTAGCTCCGTGACCATTTTCCCATCAAAATTATAAGAGCCAGCGGTTATTACTTTTCCACTGTTTTCTGGATACCAAGGATGTGTTAATGTCACATCAAACGGTACATTCATCTCGATACCACCAAGTGTATCTACGATTCCTTCTAATCCCCAATAATTGGTTTCCACATAATAGTTAATAGGAATCCCAGTAAACTGGCTAATCGCCTTCACAGCACCTTCAATTCCTTCTTTGGAGCCGTTGTTCGCCTGTAAAATATATTGCACACTAGTCAATTTCGTGTAACCATAACCGTCCAAATACACCCGTGTATCACGCGGAATGCTCATAATATGATATTCATAGTTTTTTAAATTTACACTAACTACCATCATGGAATCGGAGTGACCAATATTTTTCCCTTTCCGTTGGTCTGACCCGATGAGCAGGACATTAAAGATAGGATCATCAAGTTTTACCGTATCATCCGTCTTTCCATCATTATCTGTATCCACTGGATCTGCTGAAAGGACAGGCACCTCTTTAAAATGATTCTCTGGCTTTAGCTGAAAATAAGCAGCTACTCCAACACCAATCAATATGACAAAAAACGCTAAAACACTAAATCCGATGATTTTCCATTTGCTTCGCTTCTTTTTCTTTTTCTCAGCTCTCATACACACGATCCTTTTAATTTTAAAGTTTTGAATGATTAAATTTTACTATTTGTTCGATAATCTGTAAAATACTTTTCGACAACTTCCCATTCCATTCGACAGAAACCTGCAATAAACAACAGTAAAAACAGGATAATCATGCAGTCAAAATGTTGAATTATAGTAAAAATTATCAATTTATCATAACAAATAGATTTTTCCAATAATTAATTCGGATAAGTTTGACAATATGGTTATTTGGACCTATTTCTAAAAATATAAGGAAAAGCGTATAATGGGTATAAATACATAGTTCGTACGAAAGGGCTAAGCCATTGAAAAGTGGTGTCGCAAAACTAAAGGGGCTAAGGTTTTTGAAACTATGTCAGCCAGTTACCGAATACACCTTCTACGAATTATAAAAAAATCTGGAGGGGTTACTATGTTACTATTTATTGCTGGTAGCGTTACAGGCTCTATTGCTATGCTTTTTACGCTTAGTTTAACAACTGTTGCGAAAAGAGCAGACGAGCACAACAAGATTGTTTATAGCAAATACGAATAAATTTAATTCAATACGCGAGGAAGAAACTGATCATTAAGGGGGTCAGTTTTTTTTTGTTTTTTTTTCGAAACCTGTCATGTATTTGGAAACGCTCATACTACTTGTAAAATCGCTATACTTAATTCCAAAATGTATTCCTATTTCATATCTCCCAAAACAACAATTACATTTTAGAAAATTCTGATAAAAATTCCGAAAATCGCAAAAAATAGTAGCTACACATTCGATATTAAGCAAATTTCTTAAGCAAAATTGCGTTTTTGTTAATTTATCGAAAATTTTGTTGATTAGACACATTGTACTGTCCTTATTATGTTAAAAGTACCCGGGAATACAGCGAAAGGCGCGTCTTTCAGAAAGGTACTTTAATGAAAGACTTTACGGAAGTAGTGAAAGAGATGACCCCAATCATTCATTCGATTATTCGTAAATTGAACATTTACAAAAATGAGGAGGAGTATTTTCAAATTGGGTTAATAGGTTTATGGGAGGCATATCAATCGTTTAATCCGGAAAAAGGTTCTTTTTTGACCTATGCCTATTATTCGATTCGCGGCCGGATCTTAACAGAGCTAATAAGAGACATGATTAAGGACAAAAACGAAATGTATGTAGAAGATCAGCAATGGGAACGAATAGAAGATAAGCGAACAGGATTACGTGATGAGCAACGGCTGCAGCTTAATGAAATGATTGCAATGCTCCCGGCGCGGCAAAGGCAAATTATGGAGCTTCATTACGTACAAGGAAAGAAACTAACGGAAATTGCCTTCGAGCAAGGGGTGAGCTATTCTACTGTGAAACTATGGAAGCGGGACCTGCTTGCTAATTTAGAAAAACAGTTATTCGATTAAAAAGGTACATCTATTTTACTAGAAAAATAATGATAGAAAGGAGAGCCAATAATGTACAACTGGTTCTCCTTATCTATAAATACGTTTAAAGAAAAAGCAGGAAAAATATGCTAGCATGTTTATTATTTTAATAAAATAGCACTTTAGTTAACGTACTGTCTAATAGTATAATATTTACAAATAGACAGAAATGAGGGAAGTTTCTTAATGGAGATGGTGGATCAAGTTTCAACAAGTGAGAGGAAACCAAAGTTCTGTCCACAATGTGGAACAGCTATCGAGAATGAAGTGAAGTTCTGTAAAAAATGTGGACATGCATTACATGCATCAATCGAGTCAGAGCCTGCGAGACCAGTACAAACAAATGTACAGCCAAAGAAAACGAATCGTACCGCAATAGCAATTATCTTAATTCTTATCGTTGCTGGCATTTTTATTTACAATCACTGGCGGGACCCTCTGAACCGGATTGAAGGCACCTGGTATTCACCTGAATGGGAAGGCTACATGGATATCGATGTAGTTGGCGATGATAAACTTCGCATCACCACCTATTACGAAGGAGAGTATGAACCAGATGATATCGAAATGGTAAATATTTTATCAACAAATGCTGAGAAAATCGTCACCGAAATCGATGAATATACGACTGGCCATTTCGAATTAAAAAATAGCTCTACGATGTATTTTTATTTAGAGGATGAAGATGGTTATTCCTATGATGATGTCATCCGGATGGTAAAAAAATAACAGCATACAATGGAAACAAAACTCGTAACTAACATTCGGTTACGAGTTTTTTTATTAGCCAAGGCTGTAAAAATAAAACAAACGTTTGATTAAAATGGTGAGAAACAATGCAATTGCTAGATTGATAAAAAATGGGAGGAAAAATTTTGAAAGATTTTTCGATTACTTGGTAGATTTTCAAAAAGAATTCCATCGGAAGAAGGCAGCAAAATACTATTTTAGGATAATATCACTTTTCGGAAAAAAATATACATTCATTGAATGACAGATTGTTCTTATTTTTCGTTCGTTATTGGGAAATCTTGATTATTCTATAAAAAATGGATAATTTTGTAATGAAAATATTGAAAACGTTACCATTGTTGTAGTGGCAACTCTTGTAAAAATTGTATTTTTTATTTTATCAAAATATTTAAGGAATAACAAAAATTTTGTTGACAAAGACTAGAGAACGATACTAGAATGAAAAGCAATAATCTTTTTATAGATTAAAATTTTTCGATAATAAAAAGGGGGAAGTAGAAATGTTTGACACTCCGATTGTGGCTGGGATGTTAATTTTAGCAGTATTTGCTTTGGGAGAATTTGTTAGTATTATCACTCGAGCAAGAGTTCCGATGTTATTTGTGGTGATGATAGGGTATTTAATCCTATTATGGACAGGCATTTTCCCGAAAGATATTGTAGATAAAGCGAATTTTACTGCCTTTGCATCGATACTTCCTGCACTGTTAATTGTTCATATGGGAACATTGATTCCGATAAAGCAATTGAAGGAGCAGTATAAGGCGGTATTTATTGCACTTGCAGGGATTGTCGTTGCTACATTACTAATTTTTGCGGTATGTGCACCAATTCTTGGCTACACGGAAGCGGTTTCTGGTATTGGACCACTTGTTGGTGGAACAATTGCCTACATTATTACTTCGGAGAAATTGACGGAATTAGGGTTAACTGCAATGGTTACAATCCCAGCTTTAATCCTAGCTATTCAAGGGCTAATCGGAATGCCACTAGCAAACTTCTTCTTAAGAAAACGTGGATTGGCGATTGTAAAATCATTAAGAGAGAATGGAACACAAGAAGTAGCTGCAACTGTAGAAGCTACCAATCTTTTTGAAAAGAAAGAGGAAAGCAAGAAATCATTTCTTCCGAAAAAATATCAAACACATGTTATTTTGCTTTTCCAAGTATTTCTTGGTGCAGCATTAGCTACATGGTTAGGAAACGTTACTCATATTAATTATAGTTTATGGGCATTAGCAATCGGTCTTATTGGATCTTATTTTGGTTTTTATGTTGGAAGTATTATGGAGCGGGCAAACTCCTTTGGTATTTTAATTACATTATTGATGGTACTAGTGATGAGCTCGATGAGTAGTATTACCCCATCGATGTTTACTGGCTATCTTCCAGAAGTTGCCTTCATTATGGTTGTTGGGATTGTCGGAATTTTAATTGGCGGATTTATTGTTTCGAAGCTTGTTAAATGGGATCCGAATAAAGGGATGCCAGTGGCAATTACTGCATTATTTGGTTTTCCAGGGGATTATATTCTTTGTGAGGAAGTAAGTCGTAGTGTAAGTAAAAATGAAGCAGAACAAAAGGCAGTCTTTAATGAATTATTAACCCCAATGCTAGTTGGCGGATTTACAACAGTTACCGTCGCATCCGTTGTTATTGCCGGAATTGTTATGAGTACATTGTAAACGAGCGTTGAAGTTATTTGCTGAAAAGGGTAGTATGAATTTTTACACCATAAATTGATTGAATATTTTTAAAAAAATAAGGAGAGTGGAAATTATGGCTTTTACATTAGTAAAAAATGCAACCTTAATTGATGGAAATGGTGGTGCACCACTGCAAGATGCAGTTGTTCTATTGAAGGATGGTGTCATTAAAGCAGTCGGTACAGCAAATGATGTACCACAGGTTAATGGCGAGGTTGAGGTTTTGGATGCACAAGGTGGCTATATTTTACCAGGGCTCTTTGATACGCATGTGCATATGATGTTTGAACAAGAAGATTACGGTAAAAAGTTTCAAACTCCTTTTTCTTACAATTTTTACAAGGCAATGGATCACTTTAAGCGAACCATTGAGACCGGTATAACCTCTGTACGGGATGCCGGGTTCACAGATGTTGGAGTTAAACAAGCAGTAGAAGAAGGATTATTTGTTGGGCCACGTCTTCAAGTTAGTATCAATCCATTAACGATTACGGGTGGTCACGGTGATTCATGGACTCGATCTGGTATTGATTTGACAAGTCCTACATACCCTACGATGCCGAGTGGAATTGTCGATGGACCAGATGCTATTCACCAAAAAGTTCGGGAAATGTTACGGGCAGGAGCAGATATTATTAAAGTTCATGCAACTGGTGGCGTAATGAGCCCAACTGACCATCCAGAGTTCACACAGTTCTCCCAAGAAGAACTAGAAATTATCGTTCGTGAAGCAGCATTCCGTCGTGGTGTGAAGGTTATGGCCCATGCACAAGGAGCAGAAGGAATTAAAAATGCCGTTCGCGCAGGTATCATTTCTATAGAGCATGGAATTTACCTAGATGATGAAGCAATCGAATTAATGATAGAGCATGGAACCTACTTAGTGCCAACATTATTAGCACCGGTATCCGTACTAGAACAATTTGAAAATAGCACAGCGATTCCAGAGCATGCAGCAAGAAAATCTCGTGAGGTTATCGATATTCACCGCGAAAGCTTTACAAAAGCATACCGGGCAGGTGTGAAAATCGCGATGGGAACCGATGCTGGCGTAATGGCACACGGAACAAATCTTCGTGAACTAGGCTTAATGGTAGAAGGTGGCATGACTCCAATGGAAGCAATAGTGGCTACAACTAAAACAGCCGCTGAACTAATGGGCTGGGAAGACAAACTAGGAACCGTCGAAGCAGGCAAGCTTGCAGACCTAGTAATCGTGAAAACAAATCCATTAGAAGATATCACAAGCTTAGAAGACAAAACAAACATCGTAACGGTTATTAAAGAAGGAAAAGTAGTGAAAGATACTCGGAAAGAAGCAGCAGTAACAGTAGGTTAATAGTTAGTTAATCAAGCTACCTTTGTAGGTAGGGATGAAGGCAGGGCATTCGCACGTAATAGCGGGTGCTCTGTTTTGATTTTTTAAGAACGAGGTAGGAGTGAGGGAGGGAAATTAGGAAAAAATGGGATGAGATAAATGCGGGAACTTCAGAAAAACATGAGAATTCCCGAAACGATGCGCCGGTTCCAAAACATATTCCCGAAAAGCGCGCACTAATTCCCGGAAAAACAAGCAAAATCCCCTCACTATTCCTACAAATAATTATCTGTACCACCAAACCACCATCCAACACAAAAAAACGACAAAACCAATAGTCTTGTCGATCAATTTCTTCTATTAAAATAGTTACCGGTAAATCCTCCGTAATCCCTTTACAAACCGCCGATTTAGTGATTTATATAATTGTTCTTTTGTTTCAATAGATACTTCTGGGCTGCCGTAGACGAAGAAGTAGAGTTGTCTTAATCGGTTGAAATAGTAGTCAGAAGATAGCCAGAAGTAGATATATCTTATCTGTTTGAGAATTCGATTGGCTTGACTTTGGGAGACGTGTTCCTTTTGAAATTTAATTTTTACTCGAAGTGCTTGCAAAGTAAACCAATTAACGATTTCAAAGAGAAAGAAAAGAATAATCAATATGACTAATAGTGCTTTCATGTTAATCGCCCCCTTGAAGAAAACATGAAGTTACCAATAATTGAAATGTTGAAATAATAGGACCATATTAACAAATTGACCATTACAAACTTATTACACTTTAAGGGAAAATAAGGAAAAAATTCAAAAAAAGTAGCTGTAGTCTCAATTTTAACAATATTATGTTTTTTTGGAAGGCTGTTTTCTAGGATTGTTGTATTTCATGGGATAAGTTTATAAAATGAAACGTTGAGCAGACTGAATATCCGAAAACTCCACGGAAAAGCGGATACGGATGTATTCAGGCTGCATTCTTTATAGAAAAAGTAACAATCTACACGAAAACAGTCTTTCGAAAAACTTTTTTATAAACTAAAACGTCTATACTATGTAACTAGTTATGAAATGCATTTAAAAAGGAGCTCTTGAAAGGAAATGAAGAAATATGATGTAGATACAATATTTATCTCCTGTATTACAGAAAACAAAGATGATTTCTATCGTTTAGCGTATAGCTATGTAAAAAATCAGGAGGACGCGTTAGATATTGTTCAAGAATCGATAAGAAAAGCACTGACCTCTTTGATTAATATAAAGGACATAAACGCAATGAAAAGCTGGTTTTATAAGATTGTGATTCGGACCGCGATTGACTTTCTAAGAAAGCAAAAGAAATTAACCTTAGCTGATGACGAGACAATTGATTTTTTGAGTAAAGGTAAAGAGGACACCTATAAGGATTTAGATCTTCACAAGGCGTTAGATGAACTTCCCATTATGTATAAAACAGTCATTATCCTTCGCTACTTTGAGGATTTAAAGCTTGAGGAAATTGCGGAAATTTTAGAAGAAAATATCAATACGGTTAAAACTCGGCTATATAAGGGTTTAAAGCTATTACGTATTACGATCACTGAGGAGGAGCTAGTGAATGAATAAGAAATTAGAGGCTTTAAAAAAAGAATATAAGGACGTTCCGATACCGAAAGAGCTAGATGAAATCATCGCCAAATCACTCCCGAAAAAGAAAAAGCATCGGTATGTATGGCCATTAGGGGTAGCCGCTGCAGCGATGCTTTTCACTACAGCTGTTAATGTTAGTCCAGAAGCAGCGCAGGCGATGGCGAAAATTCCGTTCGTAAAAGAAATTGTAGAGGTAATCACCTTCCATGAGGTCAAAGAGGAAAAAAATAATACAAGCATTGATGTGAGAACACCTGCAATTTCCGGACTGGAAAATAAAGTATTGGAAGATAGCTTAAACGAGAAGTATATAGAGGAGAGTAAAAAGCTATATGAGGAATTCGAAGCGGCTGGAGAGAATGACCGACTAGCAATCGAAGGGGATTATGAGGTAGTTACCGAGACGCCTATTCTTCTATCAATCCGACAAACTATCCAAAAGACACAGGTTTCCGGATATATGCAACACCATTATGTCACCATTGATAAAGAAAACGAAGCACTCCTCACGTTAAAGAGCTTATTCAAAAATGACCAGTATGTGAAGGTAATAAGTGAGAACATAAAACAACAAATGCAACAGCAAATGGACGAAGACCCAAATAAATCATATTTTCTAACGAAACAAGACGTGGAACCATTTACGCAAATCGATCCAAACCAAGAGTTCTACATCACCACGGATAATCAATTAGTCATCTCATTTGATGAATATGAAGTCGCACCCGGATATATGGGAGTGGTGGAATTCAAAATACCAACCGACATTCTTTCAGAAATACTAGTCGGAGACAGGTATATTAATTAACTAAAAAGCATACAGAAAACGGTAAGCATCTTTCTTCTATTTAATAAAAAGGAAGTGCAGCTTACCGTTTTTTAAATGGAAAAAAATTGGACTTACTAAGAAATCCTTTGTATAAACTGCTGGAGCGGTGTAACTCATTCTGCAGGCTAGCTATAAAAAAACATTTTTAATCATAACACTCTTTTAGTAAAACAAAATTGCACCTTACTACGTCTAGTAATTAGAAACAGAAAACAAAAGGAAAAATTTCTTTCCCCAATAGAAAAATAGAAAAAAGGGGATTTTTTACAAACAGCATTTAGAAAAAAGACAAACAAGAGGGGGATTTCTACGTATGCAACAAAAACATCGCTATATTCCAGGCTTAGATGGGCTTCGGGCGTTTGCTGTCCTATCCGTCATGGCCTACCACTTTAGCTTCAGCTGGGCAAAAGGAGGATTTTTAGGAGTTGACATTTTTTTTGTTTTATCAGGTTATTTAATCACATCCATCGCCATCCCAGCCCAAGGTAATTCAATCGAATTAAACGTACGTGAATTTTGGCTAAAACGTATCCGTAGACTACTACCGGCTGCATATGTATTAATCATTACTACCTTTGTATGGGTAATGCTTTTTCAGCGTGAAATGCTACATTCCTTACGAGGCGATGCCATTTCCTCTATCTTTTACAGTAGTAATTGGTGGTTTATTTTCCATAACCTTTCCTATTTTGATAGTTTTGGAGCACCGTCCATTTTAAAAAATTTATGGTCACTTGCAATCGAGGAGCAATTTTATATTATTTGGCCAATTGTACTGATTGCCGGATTTCGCTTTTTTAAAAAACGAAGCAGCCTTTTAATGATTGTGCTATCAGGAATAATTATTTCAGCTTTATTAATGGGGATATTGTATCAGCCTGGTGCTGATCCAAGCCGTGTATATTATGGAACAGATACTCGTTCCTTTGAATTACTTATTGGTTGTTTACTTGCCTTTGTTTGGCCAATGAAGAAACTTTCCTCTAAAAATTTGTCTACGAAATTAGGAAATTTATTAAATATCACAAGCTTCATCGCTTTTGGAATCCTTATTCTTTCTGTTGGATTTATAGATGAGTATCAATCGTTCCTTTATCGGGGCGGGATGGTGTTGATTTGTATAAATGCCGCTATTTTAATCGCCTGTATAAGCCATCCTGCTAGCGTTTTAGGGAAATTGCTATCCTTTAAACCACTTTATTGGATTGGTTCGCGCTCATACGGAATTTACCTTTGGCATTATCCAATTATGGTGCTTAGTACCCCGATACAGGAAATTGGGAACCCGGTTTATTGGCGAGTAGGTTTGCAGGTTGTTATTACATTTCTGGTAGCGGAGCTTTCCTATCGCTTTATTGAAATGCCGATACGAAAAAAAGGCTTCCGTCCATATTTTAGACAATATTTACTCATTAATCGTTTAAATTGGCGAGGTTTTCCTTTTGCGAAAAAAATGACAACGATCCTCTTGCCACTCGTCATTTTAGTTTTTACTGTTGGAATGGCAGGTGTAGTAAAAGGGAAGGAACAGCTACGTACGACCGCCGCCTATCCAATGCAAGTACAAATAATCGGGAAAGAGTATTTTCCTCGTGAGATGGAACCTGTCGTTCCAAATAATTCTAAAACAACGGAAGGCAAACCTCCACATCAAGCGAATGGAGACGCATTACCGCCAATTGATGAACAGAATAAAGAAGCTGCTAAACCGGTGGAAACGAACACGAATGACACAGCTGAAAATAAAGCCTACACGAGGATTCTTGCCATTGGAGATTCCATCATGTTAGATATTGCATCTGACTTGCATGAAAAATATCCAGAGATGACGATTGATGGAGAAGTAGGAAGGCAAGTATCTCAAGCAGTGGAGCTTGCCCCATCATATGCAAACTATAATCAATCGGGAAATGCGGTTATTATTGAATTAGGTACGAATGGTTTTTTTACCAATAAACAGTTAGATTCTTTACTTCAATCGTTCTCAAACACGCATATTTATTTAGTCAACACGAGAGTTCCTCGCCAATGGGAAGGTAAAGTAAATAATGCCTTAGAAGCAAAAGCTAAGGAAAATGATCATATAACATTAATTGACTGGCATTCCGCAGCTATCAATCATCCGGAATACTTTACAAATGACGGCGTTCATTTGCAGCTGAAAGGAATCGAAGCATTAACTTCACTAATAGAGCAAGCAATAAACGTTCCTTGAAAACAATATAATGTGACGTCTCCATTCTCTAGTTGAACAGAGAGCTATTACCGGAGGCGTCTTTTTTTTGTGAAATTTTTACAGTTGAAGGATGTAATAGCTAGTTTAAGAACAGGTATGGAAGGTTTTTATCTCAAATTAATGATAATTCTCCTTGTTTTATTATCAATTGACTAGTAAAATGATAATATAAACAAAAAGGAGCATTCTCGTATGGATCGTAATACATTAAGCTCACTCATCTGGCTACGAATGGCACGATTTGTCCAACGTAGTAATCATTTATCCAATGAATTTTTAGAGCAATATGGGTTAACCGCAGCACAATTTGATGTACTGGCACAAATTCAACATAATCAACCAATCACACAAACCGAACTGGCCGATAAACTAACGTTAACCTGTGGTGGAATCTCGCGGATGTTAACGAGATTAGAAAAAGAAAATCTGATTATTCGCAAGCAGCAATGGAAAATAAAATATATTTCTTTAACAGACAAAGGCAGTACCATCTTAAATGAAGCAATCCCAGCGCAAGTAGCCTTTCAAGCCTCTATGTTTGATGAAGTGCTGGATGAGGCAGAGAAGAAGCAATTATATGCCCTCGTTAAAAAATTGCATAAAGCTAGTTTGGAAAAAACGGTATCACCAAAGTAATGGGGTGGCAATTTAACAAGCCCTAAGCATTTAAAAGGAAATTATCCTAAAAAGATGTTTTACTATAGATAGAAAAAATTTTTAACAATCATTTTACATGTTAAATGAGGTGGGAAATAGATGCGGAAAATATTAGGGCAGCATCATGTATCAATGTTTACGAAAGACGCACAAACCAATGTTCATTTTTATCGAGATACGTTAGGCTTACGATTTGTGAAAAAAACAGTCAACCAAGACAATCCGTTTATGTACCACCTTTTTTATGGAGATATAATCGGAAGCCCTGGTACAGAGCTATCCTTTTTTGAATTACCACACGCAGGAAAAACGTACCGAGGCACAAATTCTATATCAAAAATTGGTCTGTTAGTAGAGAGTGAAGATGCACTAAACTATTGGAAGCAACGCTTTGAAGAATTAGCAATTGTCCATGGGGATTACACTATTTATGCTGGTCGAAAGGCATTGCCATTTGAGGATCCGGATGGACTTTCACTACTTTTAATAAACAATGCTAGTGCAGCTACCCCAAGCTTTTGGAAAAAATGGGAAGGCTCCCCAGTACCAATGGAATATCAAATTTTAGGTATCGGAGCTATTGAGCTGTCGGTACGATATCCCGAGAAAACAGCGAAATTACTGACCAATGTATTCGGATATAAGGAAGTTTCTGCAACGGAGGATTTATCTGTCTATCAATGCGTGGAAGGTACTGCCTATAGTGATATTGTCGTGAAAAAATTGGAAGCAGTTAAAGAAAGACCTGGTCGTGGAAGCGTCCATCATTTAGCAATCCGTGTAGCAGATCCGCAAGCATTACAGGAATGGGCATCCTTCATTAAGGAACAAGGATATACTGCTACCTCTGACATTATTGATCGTTATTATTTCCAAAGCTTTTATTTTAGGGAACGTAATGGCATATTATTTGAACTTGCAACCGATGGTCCAGGATTCCCGGCGGATGAATCAATCGAAAGCCTTGGCGAGACACTTGCATTACCACCATTTTTGGAGGCAAGACGTGCAGAAATTGAAGCAAAGCTAACACCAATTAAATAACCAGGGTTTACCCCACTAGATTTTATAGAAAAAGGAGATTGCTCCCCAAAAGGGACAGATCCACGACAGAAAAAAGGAGGACAACACATGAAAATCGTTGGAATTGCTGGCTCGATTGTCGGCTCGAAAACAAAAATTGCGATGGAAGCTGTGATGAAGAAAATTCACGAACAATATCCGGATGCCGACACGACACTAGTAGATCTTGGGGAGCTGGATATCGTTTTTAGCGATGGACGCAATTATATGGAATATGAAGGGGATACGGGATATGTAACACAATTGTTGATGGCTGCAGATGCAATCATTATTGGTACGCCAACCTTTCAAGCATCTATTCCAGGAACCTTGAAAAATATTTTTGATTTACTACCAGTAGATGCGTTTCGTGACAAAATTGTCAGCATGGTAGCGACAGCAGGAACTGCAAAGCATTTCCTAATGGTTGAACAACATTTAAAGCCTATTTTAGCCTACATGAAGGCAACGATAATCCCAACCTATGTTTTTATAGAAGAAAAGGATTATTATCGTAAAGAAATTATCAATGATGATGTTCACTTCCGCATCCAACGGCTAGTAGAGGACACAGTAGAAACATTCAAAGCAATGGATATCGTCCGCAAAGAAAAAGAAGCAGCATACGATTTTTGATTAATTGAACCGAAGAAAGTGAAGGGAGCGATCCTTTATTTCTTCGGTTTTTTTGTTGGAAATCCCCCCTTAAAATCTACTATTCATATTAAAATAAACAAAGATACGTAATTTAAAATTACTGCAACCTATTTTGTACTCATCCGTCCTTATAGGTAGTGCACTACTAAAGGGGGAAGACATTTTGCTGGAGGAAGCACAACAACGCGAGCTAATTATGAAATGGTATGACGAATACAATGTTGCGATTTTCAAATATATTTACAAAATGATTCATGACGGGCAGGAAGCAGAGGACTTAATGCAAGAAACGTTTTTAAGAGTATTCCGCTATTTAAGATTGGAAAAAGAAATACAGTTTCCGAAAACGTATTTGTATCGGACAGCCCGTAATTTGACAATTGATCATATACGAAAGCAAAAACCAATCCAGCTCGTGAAGGAGCTCTTTACAGCAAAGGAAAAAACCGTACCAGCAACCGAGACAGTTGTTGAAATTCAGGAGGAGCTACGGGAATTACAGGAAGTAGTACAAACATTAAAAACCTCCTATCGGGAGGTTATCATTTTACGAAAAATAGAAGGCTTTACGATCCAGGAAACCGCACAAATTTTAAACTGGACAGAGAACAAAGTGAAATACACATTATCGCGTGGATTAAAGATGCTTGACGAAAAGCTCAGTAAAGGCGGTGTAATCAATGAAATTTTCTGAACAATCGCATCATGAGGAAGCACTAAAAAAATGGAATGAAGGTATTACATGGAAGGAAAATGACCAAGAACGGACAAGAAATCAATTTGTGAAGCAACTGGATAAAGAGAGCGAACGAAAATCGCGAGTAACTGGTCACAGATTGAAAACACCCATTATACCAGTGTTTGCCACACTTGTATTTGTCGGTGTATTAGCAATTGTCCTCTTCAGTGGACCACTAAACAAACTGTTCCAAAGTACAACAGAAATAAATTTTGCGGGTAATCCGGAATCGACAGCAGAGCTAGCAGTTATTACAGATGAAATGTACGAAAAAATCGAACTTGGTATGGACTATAAGGAAGTAATGAAAATGATCGGTGGTGGTAAGGAACGAAGCAAAAACATCGGCAACCTCGGAACAGACTATGAATTCCAAGGCGAAAACCATGCCGTCTATTTACTATTTGATAATGAAACAAATAGCTTAACATGCAAGGGCAATACGATTACATCGGTATGCAATGACTACCAAGCAACAAGTGAATCAAGCGAGGCGGCTGAGACACTAGACGTTCGAGCAGTAGTATGGAACCAACTACCAACAGATTTTTTACAGTATATAGACGGTAGCTGGCAAGATGGAAAAGTGGGAAAAATCAAACTAGAGGAGGGAATGGGCGATATTCACGATAAATCATATATCGGAAAGGAAGTATATCTTATTGAGTTCCCAAGGAAAGATAAAACAATCGAACCTACCCATCTCATCGTATATGCCAGTATCGAAGACTATCAATTTCTAGGAATTGGGTATGTGGAATAATTGGTGAAGAGAAAGCGCCAGTATATTTGGTGCTTTTTCTGTTTTCTGTGGGATGAGGGGGAATGGTTGAAGGGTGGAGTTGAAAAATATAAATGGGGGATATCCAGAAAAATAGGTGGATGTTCCGGGAAAAATGAGAGGTGTTCCCGGAAAATAGGAGGAAGTTCCAGAAAAATGGGTGAAGTTCCTGAAAAACAGGTGGAAGTTCTAGAAAATATGGGGGAAGTTCCCGAAAAAAGAGTTAATATTCCCCAAAAACCCCAGCAAAGCTCCTACAAAAACTATCATACCACCACCCCCAATTCTACCAATTTCAAAGAAATATAAAAAAACAAGTAAAGTTTCCTCCATTTTGGACATACTGTGTACTAAGGAAATCCAAATGAGGTGACTTTCGATGAAAAATATGAGTAAGCTAGTCGATAATTGCTGGAAGGGCTTGACGCTTCAGCATGTATCCGAAAAGAAGATTATTGTTCCGTATACTATTTTTACCGTTCTAGCACTAGTATTTGAATTATTTTTGCTAGGACTAGTAATCTATTCGATTGTTCTTTTTCAACTATTTAATTATCAAGCTGATTTTCTATTTTATGTAGCCATTGCGATTCTGCTTTTGCTGTTTTGCTTGACCGTACCGATTCTTCTAGCTGTTATGAAAAGTTTAGCAGATAAAAAAGTCGATAAAATAGAAGCAAGCCAATAGCTAGTAGTTATTAAAATGTGTAAAATTACAATTTTACGAAAAAAATGATTATAATAGACTTAACACTATCAATTAAAGGAATGATCCGATGCTACAATCTAGACATCTATTATTAAGACCCTTAACTTACGAGGATGCGGCAGATTTACTGCAACTCCAATGTCAAAACAAAGCATTTTTCCAAAGGTTTGCAATGGTGCGACCTAGCTCCTTTTATACATTGGAGCATCAACAGAGTTTAATTAAGCAGTGGGAACAAAACATGCAAAATGATGTCGAGTATTCGTTCGGCATTTTTCATGAACATAAACTAATTGGTACTATTAGTTTATTTCAAGTTTTTCGAGGTTCGCTTCAAAGTGCATTCATCGGGTATTTTGTTGACAAAAATTATAATGGGAGAGGCTTTGGAACAGAGGCGGTCCAATTAATGGTAGATTATGCCTTTGAGACACTGCATTTACATAGAATTGAGGCAGGCGTGATGCCACATAATATTGGCTCGATTCGCGTACTGGAAAAATCAGGCTTCCATAAAGAAGGACTGGCGATTAAAAATGTAAACATTAACGGGAAATGGGAGGACCATCAAGTACTAGCAATAATCAATCCGAATGATTAATAAAGGGATGGATAAAAGGATAGGCTTCAAAGAATAATGTAGTTTCCTTATAATAAAAATAAAAAAACGTATTAGGATGGTCCGCTCAGATGAATACAAAGCCGAAATATCAAACATGGATTCGAGTACATAAATTACTAATTTTGTAGCAATTTCCTTGCTTCTACTAGTAATAACGCTATTCCCTATTTCTATATATGTACGTGTACTGTCAAGAATTTTTGCGCTTCCTTTCTTATATATAACCTTTATTCTCTCGTACCCTATTTACCAATTTGCAGCATACGGGGGAAATTATCAATCAAAGATTCATGAGGTAATGGTTAGTAAAATATATTGGAATGGGACAGGAAAAATTCTTGATATCGGAACTGGCAGTGGTTCGCTCATTATTAAGCTTGCAAAGGCGTTCCCTAATGCAACTTTAACGGGAATTGATTATTGGGGCGGAAATTGGGAGTACTCTAAGGCGCAATGTGAAAAAAATGCGGAAATCGAAGGAGTGGCGGAACGGATTACGTTTCAAAAAGCAAGTGCATCCGAGCTCCCATTTCAAGCTGCCACATTTGATGTCATTGTAAGCTGTTTAACCTTTCATGAAGTGAAAGATAGCGAAAATAAAACAGACGTCATGAACGAAGCATTAAGGGTGTTAAAGCCTGGTGGTACTTTCGTTTTCCTAGATTTATTTATGGATGAAAAAATATTTGGAAGGCAAATAGAGCTTGAGACGGCCGTAAAGGAACAAGGGGTATCGGAATGGAAGTGCTCTATGCTTTCCGATGATAAAAGTATTCATCACTTTTTTAAGTGAGAATACTTTTTTTTCATTTACTCTTCTTTTTTCTTCCGACGTTGATCTAATAGCTCCGCGTCGTAAAATAGTACTTTTCGTATAATATTTATTTTACGAATAATTGTAGACTGATAGAATAGTTGTTTAGTAAGTCGTACGCTTTTGAAAGTAAGTTGTACCCTTTGAAAGTAACTTACCCTATTTAGGCAAGAAGGAATGTCCTTAATTGTAGATTCCTCTTTTTTTATTCATTCAATTATTTTACAAACAGTTGAAACAAATCTGCCAGAAAAAAGATATTAAAATGTAACATAATCATGGGGAACAATGTATACTATTGCTCCCCATGACTATTTTAATATCGTTTTTTAATCATATAATGTTGCATAATCAGTACCCCAAAAACTATCATTTTTCATATCTTCTACTATTTCATTAAAAAGTGGAATTATATCCTCAGGATTTTTTACACCGTTTACCTGTAGAACAATATTTACATCAGTTTTACCTGAATTTGTAGTAGGGTATATTTCAATGCCATAAGGTCGCGTGCGTCGGGGAAAAGATGGAACAATTTCTACGAACCAATGTGTTGCATTTGAATATTTATTATATCCAGCGTTTAAGAGTTTTATTCTATCTGTTTCACCCATTGGCACAAGTTCATAAGATAAATATTTTTTTCCCTTTCGTTTATGCATTTGCCTTTTTGCTCGCTTTAATAAATCATATCTACTACCTATTTTTTTCTTTAGTCTTTTTTTAATTTTTATCGTCCTCTCCGAAGTTTTGTCTTAAGTAAGAGTGTTCCGTAAAAAGAAGAAATTCAGTTGGTAATTTCTAACTGATTCAAATTCTATCATAAGTAATAATTGCTGAAAATGTTAATTTTTTTAAATTATATTGGTATTGGAGTATATCCGTTGTTTGCATTATAAAATGTATTATAATAAACATTTGTACTAGTATGATGTAGATAGATATTTCCTCTCTTTGCTCCAGATTCAGTTGATTGGAACATATTATAATGTGATATAGTTGTATCTCTCTGTCCTTTTACCATATCCTTCTTGAACGCTTCTGCACCACCTGAATATCCAGCCTGTCTCGCAACTGTATTAGCTTGACTTGTACTTAATTTGTATCCCGAAGGGCTCCCGTATCCAAGCGGTAACATCGCCGGTTTAGACCCCCGGTAACTATTTAAAGACACCCCATTATCCTCTACAGTAGGCGTAATTGTTAGGTCTTTTAATGATTCTTTTTCACTTATATCAATTACTTTAACCTCTATTGGTGAAGTTACTTCTGAGTTACTGATTCCTGCCTCTTCAGCGAAGGCAACATTTCCACTAACCATTAGGAAAACTAATAAAATTGCAAAAACTTTTTTTAATCCTTTTACTAATTTCATAATAATACCACCTTTTACAAATTTTGTAATACATTTTCAAAATAACAAAAAATCAGACGATTTTCGATACTTTTTGCAAATTTATTTTTTTGTACTTTTAGGGATGATGGTGATTGGTTAATAAAGTCAACTAAGAAATCTCTTTACAATGATATTAGCCCAGATTTTCTACGGAAGTGAAATAATATTGCCAAAGCTTTTATTGAACAAAAAAGTATTAGGAAATGCGATGATTATTCGTGGTAGGAAATAAGTACTTGAATGTTTCATTCAGGTGTTTTTTTATGCATAAATTGCTAATGAAATCCTTTACATCACGATTTTTTACAATATTTTTAAAAATCATGAGACTTTTTTAAAAGTTAAATGTCTTACATAGTACAATCGTATGAGGAGAGGTACTTTTAGAAGGAAAAATACAGGCACCTGCACTTAAAGAAGGACGTACGAAACAAAAATATGGAAAATACTGAAGTGATATAAACGGAACGAAGGAGGGATTGTTCTATGCGTAGGCTAAAAAAAGCAGAAGTATCTCATGAAAAAACACCGCATACTAGGTCGGAGCAAAAAGAGCGCATATTGAAACGGAAAGAGCGCTTGGAGAAAATGCGCATACACTTAGTGCCACGCGCATTGACTGTATTATTTATCGGTGGATTACTATTCATTGGCTACCAATTTTTCCGTGGACACATCCTTACATTTGAATCCCCTGCACCAGTTGAAAATAGTCGCGAGAACCCACCAAGCACAGAGCAAATGGAAATACAAGAGGTGGATCCGGTAACACTTTATGAAGATGAGCTGCTACAACTAATCGAAAACCATCCATATGAACGTCCAGAAATATATTTGACTGCGGAAGGGATGGAAAAATTAGTTTATCCAATCGATGTGTTGGAGACGATGCCCGAATTACAGGGAGAGACAAAGATTTCGCCAATGTACCGGGAACCAGGTATGAGCATTCATGCTAATTACCTTTTTGGTGAACAAGGAGCAGAAACGACAAATGGAGTTATCACTGTGTATTATGTGGAAAACATGGATAGAGATAATGGAGAAAAATATACAAGTGAGTTTTTTAAAAAATACGAGGCAGAGGAATTGACGATTAATGACAAGCCTGCCGTTTATAATCCTAATCAAAACGAACTGGTTATTGTTACCGATACTTTTATTTACACTCTGTCGGGAACAGATGTCGATAAAGATATGATGGTTGAACTGGCAAGCCTATTCCGTTTTGAAAATGAAACATATTGGGTTGGTAAATTGAGGGATATTTGACTTAGCTCCTTCCTTTATCCATTAGGGATCTGCTCTCCGTTCCGCTTTACGAATTGGAGGACGGTCCCTTTTAGCATATTGTAGGATTTTCGTTAATAAATTATGATATTAGTAGATATTTGTTGGCAATGTAGGATTGTTTGTAGAACAACCACCGATTTTTTTTCAATGAATAGTCTTAACAGATTTTTTGAAAAATGAATAGACTATGAAACAATGAATCTTTCGCAAGGGAGAAATGTAATTTGTATTGCTACCATTGTGGGTCACAAGTAAAAGAGCAAAGTAAATTTTGTGCTCGATGTGGTACGAAGCTTTATCTACTAGAGGATAGTCATGTTAGCCATCAGGAAGAGGCAAGTGGACGAGAAGAAGTTTCCGTTGCGGTAGAGGATTTTACCCAACAAATAAAAGGTACTTTTTATCATACAACAGAAAAAATCAGTGCAATGGTTGGGGAAAAAGGCAAGCTCGATATTAATTTACGGGCTGTTTTTTCATCTGTATTAAAAAAACATACGAAGGATGAAGCGGAAACCTTATTTATCTCTGGTACATCCCTTACAACACCACAGGAAAATGAGATTTCTACCTCTTGGCCAAAGCCTTGGTTATTTTCACGCGTATTTTTTATTTTCGCGTTAACGTATGTATTATTGTATATTTGCAGCTATGCGTTTCAAAATGTGTATGCAGTTCCGGGGATTATTGTTATTGGTTCGTTTGCGGCCCCATTTTCCTTACTAATTTTCTTCTGGGAAATGAATGCACCGAGAAATATAAGTATCTATGAAATTGCAAAAATGTTTTTCGTAGGTGGGGCTTCGGCGTTAGTAATTACGTTATTGTTATTTTCCATTGTTCCAGTAGATGAGCTCGACTTCACTGGTGCTATTATTGTTGGCTTTGTCGAGGAAATTGGGAAGCTAGTAATTATTGCGTATTTTATCAAGCATTTAAACGTTAAATTTATTTTAAATGGATTATTAATTGGTGCTGCAATTGGCTCTGGCTTTGCGGCATTTGAATCGGCTGGATATGCCTTTGATCTAGGGAATATTTATGGTGACGATGCGATGCTCGCAACAATATTTAATCGTGCATGGCTGTCGATGGGAACACATGTCGTCTGGAGTGCGATTGCCGGTGCCGCTCTTGTGTTTGTTAAAGGGGAACAACCGTTAATGGGCAACCATTTTACCGACCGTAAGTTTCTAAAACTATTCATTATCCCGATCATTTTACACTCGATTTGGGATATGCCACTATATTCCCTACAAATCTTCAATTTCCTATTTATCATCCTAATTATTACTGCATGGATATTTATTTTTGTCCTAATCAATGCAGGATTAAAACAGATTTCTAGATGGCTAGAATAGCTGAAGCGTTCGTTCGCAAACAAATATACGGTTGCTCATAGAAGAGCATCCGTATATTCCATCTGCGGTCTTTTTAGAAAAAGCAGCAATCTAGACGAAAACAGCCTTTACAATAAATAATCTACCGCAATTGCCTATCCTAAATTTGTTACGCAACATGTAGTTAATTCCCTCCAAAAATAACCGCAAATAGTAAGCAAAACGGTTGATAATTCCAATGTTAGCGCATATTGTTAAAGAGCATGCCCGTATTTCGATGTTGATTCGTAAAATTATCGAATTTGTTATGGGACGAAGAATGGCGTGAACGAATGGATAGGTAATATTACATTCGTATTACACAATGAAATATAATAAACTTTATCCATTTTTTACAAAAATATCCAAACTTTTTGTTATAATGTTCCTAAACAAGAGAAGACAAAAAAAGAGCGACCATAAAACGAACCCGCTTTACAATCAGCTCTGCCAATGGTTTATTTATTTTTTTGAGAGGAAAAATAAATAAAAGGATGATAGTTTTTCTACTTTAACACACTAAAGTATTAGTTGTGAAAAACCAATGAAGTCACTATAATAATAGTAAACTTATCATTACAATATCATTACACTGCAGGGGGCAATATGAAAGTATTAAAATTGTCAGATTCTACTATTCATTATGATCGTTTGAAACATACCTCAAAAAAATCTAAAGGGACGATTGTGTTTCTTCATGGATTAGGTTTGGATCAAACAACATGGAAATATATTTTACCGTATTTTTCCGCCTCTGACCGTCTAACCTATGACTTGCGGTGGCATGGATACTCGGATGGGGTCTATTATTCTAATGAAGAGGAGAATTGGCAAGCACTTATCAATGATTTTATGAAATTAATTGAACATGAAAAAATAGAAGAATTCCATCTCGTTTCCCATGGAATTGGTGTACAAATGGGTGTGGAATTAATTAGTAGAGGATTCATCACACCTCAAACCTTTACCATTCTTTCTACTCCATGCTATTATCCTACAAATGTAGTAAAACCTGCGATTAAGTATCGGAAGGATATGATGAAGCAGCTGAGTGGAACTGAATTTGGTGAATGGATGATTCCACAAATTATTAGAAATCAGGACCCTGCAAAGCATGAGGTTATTAAGTGTGCATACGAAAAAGCAAGATTAGATATATACATGGACTTGTTATTGTTAAATGCGAATGCACTTTCTGAAGAAAAGCTTGTGAAAATTAAAACACCAACGCTTTTACTAAATGCAGAATTTGATGTTAACTTTCCTCCGTCATTAACCATGTTGAGTGCTAAATATTTTTCCAATCATCAAGTCCATCTTATTAGTAACTCCAATAATATGGTCCAAGTAGATGAACCTGAACAGACTGCAAATCGAATAAAGGATTTTATCCGAGAAAAATTAGCTCAATCCTCTGGGAAAGTAAATATGGACCTACCGTATTTACGCTTGTTGTATAAAGAAATTCGTGGGACAGCAAAACTACAGATTCGTATTGATTTTCTATCAATTTTTCGTATGACGGTTAATGGAATTGAAATTCAAGGGAAATGGAATCAGCGAAAAGCTAAGGAGTTAATTGCTTTCCTCGGTTTCTACGGGAAATCTCCGAAGGAAAAGGTGTACGAAAAATTATGGCCAAATTCGAACAAGGCAAATGTTCAAAATGCGTTCCGTGTCTCTTTAAACCATCTTCGTTCGCTTTTAAAAGCAAATGGTATGGAGGATTTAATTTATACAGATTCCCAGTACATTTGGTTAAATCCAAATTATGAGATTATATGTGATGTGAGAGAGGGGCTAGAAGGAAAGCGTGAACTCCCGTCAGAAGCTACACTGTTCGCAGATATGCCGGTGGATTGGGTACTAGAACTCCAATATGAATTAGAAAAACAAATATGAGCAGAATTCGATAACATAGCTTTCCCTATTTTTCAAGTGAGGAGGTTATGTTATTTTTTTAGTAGTTTATTAGAGCCGGATAATAGTATATGGAGCAGAATGGAGAGCTATACTAAAGTGGGGAAGGAGGGTTGAGAATTGAAAGAGATAATCATCCAAATCGTCCATGCAATTAATAATATTCATGACATGATCAATTATATGATGAGTGAAGTATTCCATACAACATTAACAGACAAGGACTTGCATTTTTGGATTATGGGAATTATAGGGTTTGTTGTGTTTTTATTTGTGCTATTCGTCTCTAATGCTGTGGCGAAGCTTCCTTATGGGATTGTCATTCTTGCGTTTTTATATACATTTACCTTTATGGTTGTATTGGTTTTTGCAATAGAAATTCAACAGGCCATTACAAATCGCGGGAACATGGAATTCCAAGATGCGGTTGTTGGGTTATATGGATATTTGGCGTTCTTTTTTATGTTTGCCTTCCTATCGGGGATATTTTTGTTGGGGAGAAAAATCGTCCGAGGGAAGAAAAATAAACACTAATATTGTGATAGAAGGCAAAAATGTATTTGATTTTCAAAGATTAAGCAATTTTTATTAGAATGGATACACACCATCGCCAGCAGGAAGTGGAGTGTATTCATTCTAATGGCTCGTTATTTTCTAAACTTCACGCACCAACAGTGGTTCTAAAAATACTTTCATTCTACTAATCGCTTCTTGTAGCTGCTGCATAGAGGTGGCGTAGGAGCAGCGGATATAGCCTTCACCACTTTCACCAAATGCGCTTCCAGGAACTACAGCGACTTTTTGTTGCTTTAATAATTGCTCAGCGAATTCCTCAGAGGTTAGTCCGGTTCTTATAATCGATGGAAATACATAAAATGCGCCACCTGGTATATGGCAATCAAGACCAATACTGTTTAGGGCATGAACAATATAATTTCTTCTTCGCCGGTAGCTTTGCCGCATGGTTTCCACTTGATCATAACTATTGCGAAGTGCTTCGATTGCCCCGTGCTGTAGCATATTCGGTGCACACATCGTCGTATATTGATAAATTTTAACCATCACACTCGTTAGTTCAGGTGGAGCAGCTAAAAATCCTAAGCGCCAGCCAGTCATTGCAAATCCTTTGGAGAAGCCATTAATTAAAATCGTTCGCTCGTACATGCCAGGAATCGTTACAATACTCGTATATTTTTCATCATAGGTTAATTCAGAATATATTTCGTCACTTAACACTAGTAAATCATGCTTTTCAATTATCGCTGCAATTTCTAGTAAATCCTGTTTATTTAAATATGTACCGGTTGGATTGTTTGGTGAACATAACAAAATTGCCTTTGTTTTGGCAGTGATTGCATTTTCAATCTGTTTGGCAGTAACCTTAAAGCCATTGCTCGCGTAAGTAGGGATGGCAATTGGGTTGCCACCTGCAATGGAAACAAGTGCTGCATAGGAAACAAATGCTGGTTCAATAATTAGTACTTCATCACCTGGATTCAAAATGGCACGGAACGCTAAATCCAATGCCTGGCTAGCACCTACTGTGACAATAATTTGATTTTCCGCTTGATATTGCACGTGAAATGATTTTTCTAAATAGGTAGAGATTTCTTGGCGTAATTCGATTAATCCAGCATTTGCTGTATAGGAGGTAAAGCCTTCCTCTAATGCAGCAATGGCGGTTTCCCGAATATTCCAAGGTGTCGTGAAATCTGGTTCGCCAACCCCAAGGGAAATGACTCCCTTCATACTAGCAGCTAGATCGAAAAATTTTCGAATACCAGACGGCTGTAAATGGTTTGCCGTATTGGCTAAATAACGTTCATAGTCCAAACTCATGGAGATACCACCATTCTACGATCTTTATCTTGTTTTCCTTCAATAATTACCCCGTCATGCTTATATTTTTTTAGCATAAAATGAGTAGTCGTGGAGATGACATTTTCAATAGTAGACAGTTTTTCAGAAACGAACATCGCAATTTCCTTCATCGTTTTTCCTTCCACTGTTACTGATAAGTCATAGGTACCGCTCATTAAATAAAGAGAGGTTACTTCTGGAAAACGGTAAATCCGTTCGGCTACTTCATCAAAGCCTACGCCACGTTTCGGTGTCACTTTGACATCTATCATTGCTTCAATATTTTCCTTACCGTCGATTTTTGTCCAATCAATAAGTGCTGGGTAGCTAATGATAATTTTTTCATCCTCTAATTTTTTGATAATTTGTTGAACTTTTTCCTCAGAAAGCTGTATTTGGATAGCAATTGTTTCTACCGGTACGCGGTGATTTTCCTCTAAAATGGCAAGTATTTCCAGTTCCTCATTTGTTAATTTCATTGGTCTCCTCCTCAGGAATGATGGAAATTCAGCAAGCAGCTCTCCATCTTATAATCATGTTATATGTACTAATACGTTGAATTTTCTTACATTATAATGTTGTTTATTTTACTACATTATAAATCGTCCGTGCAAAAAAAATTAAAAAATAGTCATTTATTCCCAATGGTGTTTTATTATTGATTGTTTCCATTTGTTTTATAAGTAGTCTGCAGACTAAAATACACTCCGCGTATCCATTCGGGAGAGCGTTGAGCACTCTTGTCGCTACGCTCCTGGGAAGTCTCACCAGTCTTGCTTCCTCGCGGGAGTCTTCGTGTTTTCAGTCTGCTTAGTACCATTTATTCCATATTCTTTCTCATGAAACAACAATAAGTTTGAAAGCTGCATTCTCAATCACTCGAAACTATCTATTATTTTACAAACAAAAAAAAGAAAATCTTGAGATTTTCTTTATTCCATCCGCAAGATTTTCCTTTTATTAGATTGCAGTCATCCTGAGGATGAATACAATAGTATTTGGGTTTTAAATACCAGGTAAAATTGGGGAGAGCAGGAACAATACGTAGACGACCACTAATGCTGTAATACCTGCGATAAATCCTCCAATTGTCCATGCTTTCATTGTTTGTGGAATTGTCAGTTTACCAAATTTGTTTACAACCCAAAAACCGGAATCATTTGGTAGTGATAAGCCAATTGCCCCTGAACAAATAGCAAGACCAAGTAATACTGGCGAAACGCCAAGCTCTGCAACTTGGGGCCCTAAAATACTTGAGGTTGTTACTAAAGCAACCGTTGCAGACCCAAGGGATGCCCGAAGAATTTGTGTAAAGATAAAGGCGAGTAGGAAGATATGAATATTCCATCCTTGCATAACGGTAATTAAATGATCACCGATACCACTTTGATTAATAACAGCACCAAACGCTCCACCTGCACCTGTAATTAATAGAATTACCCCGGCAGAATTAATCGCATTATTATATAATGTTGTGTAATCCTTTGCGATATATGGTTTTAATAGAATAATAGCAGCAATTACACTAATAAACAGTGCAACGTTTTTATCACCAATTAATTTAAAAATTGTAGCGATTGTCGAGTCAGGAGCTACCATACCTGTTACTGTATTTCCGATTATCAATAAAATCGGTAGTCCTAACATAAAGAACGATAAACCAGTTGAAATTTCTTTTTTGTATGTTTGCGAATCAGTAGCAGCAATTTCCATTTCCACACTTTCCGTTGGCTTAATGCGACGGCCAATAAACATTCCATATAAGTATCCGCCAACAAGTGTAGCTGGAATTGCAATGATTAATCCGTAGATGATAAATAATCCTACATCTGATCCAGTATTTTCAGCAACAATCATCGGACCAGGTGTTGGGATGATGGTGCTGTGCGATACAATTAGTCCAACAGCTAATGCGGTTACAAAAGTAATCGCAGGTATTTTTGTTTTGTTTGCTAAGCTTTTAATTAATCCACTTAAAATAACAAATGCAGCATCAAAAAATACTGGAATCGAGACTGCTGTACCAGTTAAAGCAATACCAGCAGCTGATTTTTTTACCCCAAATAATTTCAAAATAGCCTGTGCGATTTTTTCTACCGCTCCACTTGCTGCAAGTAATTCACCGAAAATTACTCCTAAACCGATTAATATACCAACGCTAACAAGTGTATTTCCGAAACCACCTGCGACAATAGAGGATACTTCCGCAATTGGGAATCCGACGGCTAATGCCGTTAAAATAGCAACCCCTACTAAAGCAACGAATGGTTCCAGTTTTACTTTTAAAATTAAGAAGAATAATAGCAGCAATGCGCCAATAAAAATAGCAATTAATGCGTTTCCAGTTACCATATAATTTCCCCCATCGAGTAAATCATTACCCTTATTTTATTTTTGCTCTTCATTTCTTTGTTTTGTAACGAGTGCTATTCTAAGTTTTTTACAATCGTATATAAATCTGTTACATTCCCGACGTTTCCAGGGAAGATAACGTATGGCATATTTGGGTATTTACTGTTTTCATCCGTTTTCCAAACCGGTATTCCTGGTAAGGCTTGCCCTAATACTAATGCCTTTTTTACCCCAAGTGCAGTTGTTCCGATTTCGGAAGAGGTGATGCCACCTTTTGCGATGATATATTTTGGCTTACTTGATAAGGATTGAATTGTTCTCGTAAGCCCATCAGAAATTTTCACGGATAGCTCCAGCTCTTTTTCTGCCATCCCTGCTCCAAGGTCTAACCGCTTTCTTTTTGTGTAAATTACTGACGTTTGGCCGTTTTGAATATTCTCATCTAGCTTTTGAATACATGCCTGAATTTCTTTTTCAAATAGTTCTGCATGTAAGACAAGATCACTATTAAATTCAATTGGTTCTACAAAGTCTAGCTTAAGGAGCTCATTTAATTGCTGTGTTGTTTTATTTACATGTGAACCGACAATAATCAGTCCGCCAGCATTACTACCTGCCTCAATCATTTCCTCTTTAGAAAGTAATTCCTTATCCGGCACACGACCAATTACTTTTGTAAACGATGCTGCAGTTCGGAAAAGAAATTGTTTTCCATTATTTAGAGCAGCGACTAACGCAATCGAGAGAACCTTTAAATCGTCGTCCGATATAGCGTTTACAACTACTTTGTTAAAATCGGTAACATTTATTAGCTGTTCCGTAATTTTTTCAATATGTAGGGAACGCAAATCCTCTAAAGTAATATAGGTAACGTTTTCTTTAAGAAAAGCACCATTGGATTTTTCCTCGACATATTCTCCTAAATGACTGCTCGTATAACCAAATGTTCGATCCTTTGCGAATTCTGTTTCCCCTGCTGGAATTAGTTCTCCATTAGATTCAACAAAATGAATATTATTCAGCGTGTATCTTCCGCCTTCTTTAAAGAATGGGATAATCAATTCCCCATCGGCAGTATGATTTAGTGTATCATGTATTGTCGCTGTTTCTAATGGGAAGTGTCCTCGTAAAGTAGAATCACCACGGCTAATGATGATAAACGGTGTATCTGTTTGCTTTGCTGCTTTTATTACACGTTCGGTAATTTCCTGATGTACCTGTTTTGTTTTTTCTTTAGAAAAGGCACGAGAATTGGTTAAAATAAAGAACATTTGCTGTTCGGATTGGAATCCGTCTAAAATGGATTCCTCCTCCCAATTCGTATACACATGAACTCCGTGTACTTTTTGAATGCCTGTTGGATCATCGTCGAGAACGACAATTTTATGATGAAAGCTCTTCATTGCTTGAGCATATAAGTCATTAAGTTCCGCTATATTATACGCCGGATACTCTAGTAGTACAGAAGAATGCATGGCATTATTTTCCTCCTTTAGGTGTTTCGAAGTTTGCTAGTTTTTCAAAGTAATCCAAAATAAATGAATGGTCCTTTGTAGCATTTCCTTGCACCATTTCGGAATGAAATACTTCCTTGACAAAGCTAGTTAGAGGTAATGGAACACCAATATTATTAGCAGAAGCTAATACATTATTTAAATCTTTAAAATTAATATCGATTCTTCCGCCTGGCTCAAAGTCACGGTTAATAATTTTTGGCATTTTTGCCTCCATAACCGCACTTCCCGCTAATCCGCCACGAATGGCTTGATACATTTTATTTAAATCAATGCCCGATTTACTTGCTAACACTACTGCCTCCGATAAAGCAGCAATATTAGTGTTTACAATAATTTGATTCGCTAGTTTAACTGTAGAACCAGCTCCATTATCTCCTACATGGATGATATTTTCTCCCATTGCTTGAAGAATTGGCACTACTTTATGGAAAATTTCCTCGTCGCCACCAACCATAATGGCTAGTTTCCCTTCAATGGCCATCGGCTCGCCACCACTTACGGGAGCATCTAAAATATGCATTTGATAGTCTTTCATTCTATTAGCAAATGATTTCGCGTCCTCTGGTGATACGGAGCTCATATCGATGACAATTGTATTTGGCTTCGCATTTTTTGCAATGCCGTCCTCTGCAAATAATACTTGCTCCACTATTTTTGCATTCGGAAGCATCGTAATAATGACGTCAGCGCTTTCAGCGACCTCCTTATTGGAATGGCAAGCATGACCTCCTAATTGTACTAATTCATTGACAGCATTTCGATTTAAATCTTGGACAAATGTTTCAAATCCTTTTTTAATAATATGTGCTGCCATCGGTTTTCCCATAATTCCTAATCCAACAAATCCAACGTGCATATAGTGTTAACCTCCTGATAGAAAACGTTTTCTTTGATTATGTATACAATTATAATAAAATCGTATACAATTTTGCAAGAGATTTTTATAATTTCTAAAATATTGTATAATATTTCATGAGCCTAAAAGAAAAATAGAAACGTTCCATGTTTTTAGAAAATGCGTTTATGACAACTAGTAGATGGAGTGGTATGGTGGAAAATAATAAAATGTCAGCTTTTGAAGTTACCTATGAAAAAATTCGAGATATGATTTTTAATGGAGAATTAAGCAACGGGCAAAAGATTACCGAAACGAAGCTTGCCGAGCAGCTAGGTGTAAGTCGAACCCCGATTAGAGAAGCAATCAAGCGATTAGAGCAAGAAAAATTAATTGCCGAAAATCGGGTGGCAAATCCGACAGATCGGGATTATCAAAATATATTTGAGATGCGAATTTTAATTGAAAAATATGCGATTGTGAAGGCAGTCCAGTTTTTTACAGATAGTGATGTGGAGGAAATGGAACGATTGGTAGAGATTGGATATTCCGGTACAAAGGAAGAAACAATGGAAGCAAACAAAGCCTTTCATGAGCGAATTGTCGCCGCAACAAAAAATGATGTGATGATCGATTATTTTAATCAAATGCAATCGATTATTTATTTATTTCGAAAGACGGTTCTTCACTATAAGCGACCAGGATTAATTGATGAGCATAAAGCAATTGTTGATGCTATTAAAGATCGAGATGCCAGTCGCGCAGAAAGGCTCATTGAAGAGCATTTACAAGCAGACCTAGATTTTGCCCTATATTATTTAAGAAAATAAGCGAGACAATCGACCGTTTAATAGGAGCTGATTGGATGAACTGGCAATCATTTGAGAACCGCCTACAGTTACGGATGAAGCATTCACATATTCCTGGAGTAGCTGTGGCAGTAAGTAAAGCTGGAAAAGTAGTGTATCAAAAGGGCTTTGGTGTCCGTAATGTCGAAAGCAAAGAACCAATAACACCGGATACAATTTTTGGGATTGCTTCCGTAACGAAATCTATTATCGCACTTGCAATATTGAAATTGGAGGATGAAGGAAAGCTGTCCACCGATGATGCGGTCGTGGATTATTTACCAGGATTTCGTCTCGAAGGAGTCGAGCCAATAGAGTCGATTAAAATCAATCATTTACTTACACACTCGACAGGCTTAGCACCGATGAAAAGAAGAGAAGCGTTAAATAGATTTTCAGAGCATTTAACTTATTTAGCAAATGAAAAGCATGATCTACTCGGTAAGCCAGGGGAATTTTTCAGTTATTGTAACGACAGCTTCCTATTATTAGGAGCAATTATAGAACGTGTCACGGGAAGATTATTTAGAAGGTTTGTAACACAAGAGGTGCTAGAGCCATTACAAATGTATCGTTCCACATTTAGTATCGAAGAACTGGAAAAATTCACAAATGTATCAACGCCGTATATTTATCAGGAGGAAAACAAGCAATATGTAAAACAGCAATGGCCGGCATTAGGAAATTATGAGGTCGGCGGCGGTGTACGGTCAACGGTAGTTGATTTACTAAACTATGGTGCATTGTATGTAAATAATGGCAGTCCATTGCTGACGAGTGAACGGCTGAAAAAAATGCTGACGCCATCTATAGAGGTTAGTCGCGATGCCTTTTATGGCTATGCATTAAAAATTCTGCCAAATTACCATGGGCTTACATTAATCGAACATGGTGGTGGTCAGCCTGGCGTATCCTCCAATTTTGGTTTTATTCCAGAGGAAAATTTAGTGGTCGTTGTATTAACGAATGTTTCCGAGGCACCGGCTGCTGATATTTGGCTCGATGCAGTAAATACAGCATTAAATCTTCCAATAGAGGAAAAAAGGAGAAGAGCACCACAAATGGAAATCCCGCAAGCAAGTTTGCGAAAATTTGTTGGAACATACAAATCCAGGGAAGGTGGCTCCATTCAAATCGAACTAGAGGGCGAAAATCTTATGGCGAAGCTTGGAAACAAGCAGTTCCTATTACATGCAAGTGAAGCAGAAACATTCGTAATGACGCCAGTAAAACTGAACGAATATGCTCCAATCGAAACAGAAGAAAAAGTGATTCGCTTTTATTTTCACCCGGACGGGAGGGCTTGGGCATGTCGATTTGGCATGCGAATGCTGTTAAAAGTAGAAGCGTAATACATACCGAAAAAAAGGGCTAGATGGTATTGCACCCTAAAAGTTAGCGTATGAATCTAACTTTTAGGGGGTCACCTAGGTCCTTTTTTGTTTACAGGAAACTACACTCAATACGAAAATAACCGCTTTCTCTTTTTTTCTAATACGTTTACGCCAATAATGATGGCAATGATAGTGGAGACTATCGTAACCAAGTGCAAATTTATCCGCATACGACCACTTACAACCGAAAGCTCCCGCTTATATTCCTGCATATTCTTTTTCACAGGAATATGAAAGATCTTCACATAACACCATGTAGTAAAAAAGGAAAGAACCCATGCAAGAAGAAATCTTTTTCGCATCAGCAATGTTAATGTATACATATTGATGTAAATACAGATGGACCAACCGAGATTCCAGCCATTACGAAAGGTAATCATATGTAAATATTTATTCCCTAGCCATTCGGTAAAAGCAGAAAGCCCGATCCATTGACAAACGTAGAGAATTCTTTTTCCGTTAGTTTTCGGCAACTTCGATAAATATAGCAAAATAAGTAGCGGATTAATAATGCAAAGATGGAAGGTTCGAACCGCATTTTTCGACAATATTCGACTTGTAAACTCCCACATCATATAATCCTTACATAAGAAATAATAAAGACCATTAAAAAAACTAACATAAAAAATTTCTCTTGAAAATTTCCGGATGTTTTTCCAAGTATGCTTCCGGGCATTTTGGATAAATAGAAAAATAGCTAGCATTACGTGCATTTAACCTTTTCATTCCTTTCTGCTTTAGCTTCTACCTGATTGGCGAAAATATTCAAATGAAGATTCCCGATGAAAATCATTCATAAATCTATTTTGAAAGTGAGTATAAGGACATCGCGTGTGATACAAAATAAGGAAAATTATTAACGAAAGCTGGAAATTATAACAGTGGAAAACGACAATAATTCTCCTGACAAATGGTAGGTGTCCGCTATGAAAAAAATATATTTTAGTCTCGTCCCAATCCTATATGTGTTAGGATTAATCTTAATTTTGTCTAGTAACCTCATTACACAAACGGATGCAGCGAATAAAGATTCCAATAAGGAACATCGAAGGAAGCAGTCCTATGATGTTATCGTTGTTGGCGGTGACCCAGAGGGGGTGGCTGCAGCAGTAAGTGCGGCAAGAAACGGGATGAAGGTTTTATTAATAGAGAAACGGGATGGCTTAGGGGGACTGATTACGTATGGCATGCTCAATTATTTAGATATCCCGCTTAATTATCAAGGAAAGGTTGTCAGTCAAGGAATCTTTTCAGAATGGCATAATTTAGTGGGTGGAAAAAATGTCATATCCGTTGATATCGATACAGCAAAGAACGCTTTTTTTCAATTAGTTCAACAGGAGAAAAATATTAAGCTAATGCTTGAATCAGAAGTATTAAATGCCCTTAAGGAAGAAAATCAAGTGGTCGGTTTAACGGTAAAAAATGAAAAAGGGATTCAGGATTACTTCGGGAAGGTAATCATTGATGCAACAGCTGATGCCGATTTTGCCACACTAGCCGGAGTCCCTGCCTTTAACGGACAGGAGGATATCGGTAAAGAGGATTTAATGGCTGCCACATTGGTGATTTATTTAGAAAATGTTGATTGGAAAAAGGTGAAAGCAGTTGTTGAGCAAAAAACATTTGGCAATGCGACGATTACCGCCACCGCTGCATGGGGATTCGGCGATATTTATAATGACTATAAAGAAAAATACGATAATACAACAGTCCGACCATTAAATATTGGGCGAACACCGAAGGGTGAAGTGTTTATTAATGCTTTACAAATTTTTTCGATTGATGGATTAAATCGAGAGTCTATCCAGACTGGATTAGAAATCGGGAAACAAGAGAGCATTGCCTTTGTGGAATGGTTAAAATCGCATTTTCCTGGCTTTGAACATGCAACCATTAAAATGTTTCCGGAGGAGCTGTATATTCGAGAAACACGCCATATTTTAGCTGAATATCAGCTGAAAATTAGTGACGTATGGGAGAACAAGCATCATTGGGATGATATTGCCATTGGCGCGTATCCGACAGATATTCAAGCAACAGCGAAAACAAATATTGGTGGTATTATTGTTAATCCGAATCAATATGGCATTCCATTACGAAGTATTATACCAAAACAAATAAATGGGGTTTTAGTTGCAAGTAAAGCAAGTGGCTACTCCAGTCTTGCTGCGGGAAGTGCACGGGTAATTCCAACTGGGATGGCAGTAGCACAGGCAGCAGGGGTCGTTGCGGCTAAAGCAATTGATGAAGAATTAGAGGTGCGTGAGCTAGCGAAGAACAAACAAATGGTACAGGAAATTCAAGCACGTTTAAAAGCACAAGGTCAATATTTAGAGCCATTACAAAACCCTGATTTCCCATATAAAGGGGAAAAGTTTTACCCGGCATTACGCTATTTAATCGAGCACGGCCTCATCATCGCGGGCTACGAAAATAATGTCCATGCAAAGGAACCAATGAAAGTATCATCCTTCATCAAAACGATAGCAAATGGGATGAAATACATCGATTACAAGACATATCAGGAGAAACAAGAGCTATTACATGATCTATTAGAGACAGCAGGAGAGGATTTGTTGAATGAGCAAGAATTGCGGAGACTTTATCAAAAACTAACAGGAGAAAAGCTGGACATAAAAGTTGCCAGTGGCCCGTATGTGTTAAGAAGCGAGGCCTTTCCGATCATGGCAAAAATTCTTCAAAAGTATGATAAGTAGATATTCGAAAAAAAGAGGCGAGTCCAATGAAGCTATTTCTTTGTATAATCGTAAGCATATCTATACTATTCCCTCTTTCGAAACCAGCTTTTGCTCAAGCAACGGAACAAAAAATGAGCATAACGGTAATGACGTACAATATTCATCGCGGCATTGGTATCGACAAAAAATTAAATTTAACCCGTATTGCGAAAGTAATAAAGGAGTCTGGTGCCGAGATTATTGGTCTCCAGGAGGTCGATCGATTTTATGGAGAACGAAGTGGTTTTAAGGACCAAGTCCGGGAGCTGGCGGATATACTAGGCTATCATTATGTGTATGGTGCAAATGGAAACCTACCGCCAGCCAAGGGAAGAGTAGAGAATCGACAATATGGTATGGCGATTTTTAGCAAATATCCAATCATCGAAAGTAAACATACAAAGCTTACAGCATTGGAAAAACCAAATCGTGGGATTCTGTATGCAAAAATCAATGTGAATGGTAAAGCACTATCGATTTTTAATACCCATCTGTCGCTGTCGACACGTAGTCGATTGATGGAAGTCCAGGAAATTAATGAGCTGACGAAGCAAGTCGAAGGTCCAAAAGTACTGTTAGGAGATTTTAATACGTCAGCACTTCGAAAGGAATTTCGAATATTATTAACGGGCGGAAAATGGATTGATACTTTTGCGAAAGTAAAGGATGCCCAAACCTTCCCTGCTGATGATCCAGATCGAAGAATTGATTATATTTTAATTTCATCTTCCATAACCGCTAGCCAGCAGAGAGTTATTCGCTCGCAAGCATCTGACCATTTAGCCATTATGTCGAGGATTGTGATACATTAGATTTTTATTCTCTCTTCCATCGCTTCCATGGTAAGATAATAGTATTCTTTTTAATTGAGGATGAGACAATGTTTAAAGATTACTTACCATTAGATTGGGCGGAAGTTTTAGAGGGGGAGTTTTCGAAACCCTATTACGTAAAATTACAGCAATTTTTAACAGAGGAATACAGGCAGTATACAATCTATCCGAAGGTAGAGGATATATTCCAAGCGTTACGACTCACACCTTTTCAACAAGTGAAGGTCGTCATTTTAGGGCAAGATCCTTATCATGGTCAAAATCAGGCACATGGCTTAAGCTTTTCCGTGCAACAAGGAATTGCAGCACCACCATCCTTGAAAAATATTTTCCATGAATTGCAGGATGATATCGGCATACCAATACCGAATCATGGCAATTTGGAAAGCTGGGCAAAGCAAGGGGTTTTATTATTGAATACAGTACTAACCGTAAGAGCTGGATATGCTCATTCCCATAAAGGAAAAGGCTGGGAGCAGTTTACGGATAAGGTGATTGAGGTACTCAATGGAAGACGAGAACCAATTGTTTATTTATTGTGGGGAAATGCAGCGCAAAGTAAAGAAAAGCTCATTGATACAGCAAAGCATATAATTTTAAAAGCACCCCATCCTAGTCCATTATCTGCATATAAAGGCTTTTTTGGCAGTAAGCCATTTTCAAAAGCAAATAATAGTTTACATGATACAGGGCAAACAGAAATTGAATGGAAGCTACCAAATCAATAATTTTTTCGTAAATGGTGAAAAATTGCGGAAGCAAAATTTCACTATTTTTTTATGCCTTCATATGTTGAAGGGAGGACTAATATACTGAAATGAGGAATGCATTTCTTTTTATGTAAGCGTTATCAAAAAAGAGGAGCGCACTTCAATAATAGGAAAAAAGGGGTGGAAAGAATGGAAGGTTTCGGTCTTATATTATTAATTATTCTAGCGGTACTTTTTGTCGTTTTTGCAACGGCTAAATGGAAGCTACATCCATTTTTATCTTTAATTTTCGCAGCATTTGCACTTGGAATTATCGCAGGACTGCCGTTAACAGAAGTGATTAATGCAGTAAATGGTGGATTTGGCGGGTTAATGAGCAGCATTGGACTTGTCATCGTGTTCGGAACAATTATTGGGGTCATATTGGAGAAATCTGGTGCTGCTTTACGGATGGCAGAGGTAGTACTTCGCATTGTAGGAGAGAAGCGACCACAATTAGCGATGAGTATTATTGGTGGTATCGTAAGTATTCCGGTATTTTGTGATTCAGGATATGTTATATTATCGTCGTTGAAAAAAGCGCTTGCTAAAAAAGCAAAGGTAGCAGTAGCCTCGATGGCAGTCGCATTATCCACTGGTTTGTTCGCGACACATACTTTAGTACCACCAACACCTGGACCAATTGCTGCAGCAGGAAACATTGGAGCAGATGCGTATTTAGGAACCATTATTCTAATCGGTTTACTTGTGTCAATCCCAGCGATAATTGTCGGCTATTTTTGGGCAATAAAGGTAGGAACAAAAATAACTGTAGAAGGAGAAAATGCAGCAAATGACACGTTAGACTATGATGCTATCATCCAGCAATTTGGGGAAATGCCATCCGCAATAAAATCATTCGCTCCAATCGTCGTGCCTATTTTATTAATTGGCTTCAGTTCCATTATTTCCTTAGTAGGCTGGGAAGGCATGCTTTTTGAAATCTTTTTATTTTTAGGTGCCCCAGTCGTTGCTTTATTTATTGGGGTATTACTCGCATTATTGTTATTACCAAAATTAAATGAAGAAACATTGACGAAATGGATCGGTATAGCATTGAAAGAGGCAGCCCCAATCTTATTAATAACCGGTGCAGGCGGTGCCTTTGGAAAAGTTATTAGCACCACACCTGTAGCACAATACATCCAAGGATTTGGCGATAATGCTTTTTTCACAGGCGCATTATTTCTATTAATCCCATTCCTAATAGCTGCAGCGCTAAAATCAGCCCAAGGATCCTCAACAGCAGCACTTGTCATCACATCAACTTTGATAGCCCCATTATTAGGAGAATTAGGAATTACAGGAGCAATCCCACTCGCATTAGTTGTCATGGCAATAGGTGCCGGTGCAATGGTCGTATCCCATATTAATGATAGCTATTTCTGGGTAGTAAAAGAATTTAGCGGAATGTCCGTAACCCAAGCATATAAAGCACAAACAATGGCAACCCTCCTCCAAGGGATCGTGACGATTTTGTTTACGATGCTGTTGTGGATATTGCTCGTGTAATTGGTAGTTAGAAAGTTTGATAGGAGCGGGGACCTGAGGTGTGGGTTCCTGCTTTTTTATTGTTTGGTGTGGGATTTCTGGAAGATTTAATTCAGGTTAAATGAGCAGGTGTTACAGAATAGAGGGGGGAGTTCCAGAAAAATGGGACCAATTCCCGAAAAAAAGGGAGCAGTTCCGAGAACAATGTGGTGAAATTCCCGGAAAAAAGGGGCAGTTCTTGAAAATCGAGCAGCAATCCCCTGAAAAAAACAGAGTCTGAACCCATCCCAAGTTTCCACGCTTCTCCATAGTTCATAAAAATTACCCATTAATTCAAAAAACTTTACGAAAACAGCAAAAAAATGTTATCCACTGCACAATTTGGGTAAGGAGATAAGGGAAATGTTTTGAAAAAATATAGTAGTATACCACTAACTGTTTTATTGTTCAAAAAAAGATATTATAAAAATCATTTGTTTGACGCGATTGTCATAACGTGAAGGAAAAAAATTGAATAAAATACTATATAAATTTATCGATTACGTTTATTATGAAAATAGTAACAATATTTCATAAAGAAAATTTAAAACATAATGATGAGGGTGGGAAATGACGATGAATGCAAGTAATCCATGGCATGAATTTCATGGGCCAAACTTAGGGTATTTACTAGAACAATATGATTTATATTTAATGAATCCGAATGATGTGGACGAAAGTTTACGAGAATTGTTTGTAAAATGGGGGGCACCACAAGCGGATGAAAATACTGGGGTTTCAACTCCGTCACCACAAGGGTTATCTCCATCCTATATAGTAAATAAGATGAAAAAGCTAGCATCAGTGTTAACGCTTGCAGAAAATATTCGCTCCTTTGGGCATTTAGAGGCTAATATTTTTCCACTAGAAGAACAAGCACAAACGAATTTGCTCACATTAGCACACTATGGATTAACAGAGGCAGATGTTCGTGAAATTCCAGTGGAATTGATTTGTCCAGATCGAGCTGGTCGATTAGCAGATGGTCTAGCAGCAATCGAATATTTGAAACAAGTCTATACGGGAACGATTGGATATGAGGTCGAGCATGTGGACCTATCGGAAAGAGCATGGTTACGTAACAAGATTGAGAGCGATTACTATAATCAGAAATTTTCGTCAGACAGAAAGACAGAGCTTTTAAAAAAATTATATGAAGCAGAGGGCTTTGAGCAATTTATTCATAAAACCTATATTGGGCAAAAACGGTTCTCTGTTGAAGGTTTGGAAACAATGGTTCCAGCAGTAGAGGAATTGGTAGCATTATCTGCAGAAGAAAAAATTGATAATGTAGTTATTGCAATGGCGCACCGGGGACGGTTAAATATTCTAGCACATGTTTTACAGAAGCCATATGAAGCATTATTTTCCCAATTTCAACATTCTAAATGGGAAATTGATGATTCTGATTACTCGGAAACCGTTGGCAGCACAGGAGACGTGAAATACCATCTTGGCGCCGTGAAGAGAAGAACAATAAATGGCAATACGGTAACAGTAACGTTAGCAAACAACCCAAGTCATTTGGAATTTTCCGGTACAGTTGCAGAAGGTTATGCCCGTGCGGCACAAGATGACCGTTCGCAAAAAGGTTATCCTTCCCAAGATGTAACAAAAGCATTACCTGTCCTTATTCACGGGGATGCAGCTTTCGCAGGCCAGGGTATCGTATTTGAAATATTAAATTATGCGCAAACAAAAGCATACTATACAGGCGGAACCATCCATTTGATAGCAAATAATTGCATTGGGTTTACAACCGAAATGGAAGATTCCCGTTCGACAAGATATTCCAGTGATCCTGCAAAAGGATACAATATTCCGGTATTTCATGTGAATGCCGATGACCCAGAAGCAGCGATTACGACAATGCAATTAGCATTTGACTATCGTAATACCTTCCATAAAGATGTATTAATCGATTTAATTGGCTATCGTAGATTAGGACATAACGAAATGGATGAGCCGAGAGCAACAAGTCCATTAATCTACCAAAAAGTAGATAAACATCCGACAATTACAGCTGTGTATAAAAATAAATTAATAGCCGAAAAATCGATCACAGAAGAAGAAATACAACAATTAGAAAAAGCTACAACTGAAGCATTTAAAGCAGCATATGGGAAAATTGATAAAACTGCGGAAGAGGTTCCGTCTATTGCCGAAATGCAAAAGCAAGGCCATTATGAATTTCCGACCGTAGATACATCAGTGGATAAAGCAACATTGGAACAAATCAATCGGGAGTTACTAAAATACCCGGAAGGCTTTCACGTATTTAGTAAGCTGAAAAAGATTTTAGGTCGCAGACTCGATGTATTTGAGAAAAAAGGAAAAATCGATTGGGGCCATGGTGAAGTATTGGCATTTGCCACGATTTTAAAGGACGGAACGCCAATTCGAATTACTGGTGAGGATTCTGAAAGAGGTACCTTCTCCCACCGGAATATTGTGTTATCAGATGAAAAAACAGGAGAGAAATATAGTCCATTACACACAATCAGTACATCCAATGCATCCTTTGCTGTACACAATAGTACCCTTTCGGAGGCAGCCATTTTAGGATTTGAATATGGCTACAATGTATTTGCTCCAGAAACATTAGTATTCTGGGAAGCGCAATTTGGTGATTTTGCCAATGGTGCACAAGTCATTATCGACCAATTCATTGCCGCTGGTAAAGCAAAATGGGGGCAAACATCCGGTCTTGTCATGCTATTGCCACATGGCTATGAAGGCCAAGGTCCAGAGCATTCCAGTGCAAGACTCGAGCGCTTTTTACAAATGGCTGCCGAGAATAACTGGACGGTTGCCAACTTAAGCTCATCTGCCCAATATTTTCATATATTGCGACGCCAAGCTGCATTGTTAAAAACGAAAGAAATTAGACCGTTAGTCATTATGGCACCAAAAAGTTTATTACGGAATCAAGCTGCCGGTTCTTATATAGAAGAGTTTACAAATGGTAGCTTCCAAGCGGTCATTGAACAGCCAGGGTTGGGAACCGAACCAGGTAAAGTAGAACGCGTCGTCTTCTGTACTGGACGATTGGCAGTGGAAATAGGTGGAGCCTTTGACGAGCCAAAGGATTACCCATGGTTAGATGTTGTCCGTGTGGAAGAATTATATCCATTCCCTGAAAAGGAAATCCAGAGTGTTTTAGCTAAATATAAAAATTTGAAAGAAGTAATTTGGGTACAAGAGGAGCCTAAAAATATGGGGGCATGGAACTACATTGCACCACGTCTACAAGAAATTGTGCCAGATAGCTTGAAGGTTTCCTATATTGGTCGTCCGGAAATGTCTAGTCCATCCGAAGGGGATCCAAGTATTCATAAAAAAGAACAACAACGAATCATTAGTGAGGCATTAACGAAACAAGCAAAAAAGATAGATAAGGAGACGGTAAAGTCATAATTTCCAGTTGTTTACGTATAGATTGTTCCGATTTGTAAATAGCATGCAGACTGAATACGCTCCGTTCTCCTGGAGTTTTATGTGTATTTGGTCTGCTTTAGAAATTCATACAAACTTTCCTATCTCTTTGAAAAATAGCCTAATACAAAACAAAAGGGGATGTATCCTAATGGCAGAAATTATCATACCAGAATTAGCAGAATCTATTACAGAAGGCACAATTGCACGTTGGTTAAAGGAATCCGGGGATGCAGTTGCAAAAGGTGAAAGTATTTTAGAATTAGAAACTGATAAAGTGAATGTCGATATTATCTCGGATTATGATGGCGTGCTAAAAGAAATTTTAAAAGAAGAAGGAGATACGGTAAGTGTTGGTGAAGTAGTTGCCTTTGTCGGAGAAGGTGGAAGCAGTGGAGCTGCAGATCCAGCTCCAGTTGTAAAAGAAGTAGTTGCTGAGCATGCCGAACCAGCCGTTCAACCTTCTACCGAACCGGTAAAACAAGAACAAGTAACGGTTGTTGCCTCACCAGCTGCAAGAAAATTAGCTAGAGAACATGGTATCGAACTCAATAGTGTTGCGACACTTGATCCTATTGGAAGAGTTCGCAGGCAGGATATTGTCAATCATATGAACCAACCAAAACCAGTGGCACCAGCCGTTGCGAAAGCTCCAGCACCTGTGGCAGTGGTTCAGGATGCGAAACCAACCGACCGTGAGAAAATGACAAGGCGCCGCCAAACAATTGCGAAAAACTTAGTTGCTGTTCAGCATACTGCTGCAATTTTGACGACATTTAATGAGGTAGATATGACGGCTATTATGAAATTACGGAAAAAACGCCAAGAGGGGTTCGTGAAAGAAAATGAAGTAAAACTAGGATTTATGTCCTTCTTTACGAAAGCAGTGGTTAGTGCATTGAAGCAATACCCACTATTAAATGCGGAAATTCAAGGCGACGAAATACTTGTGAAAAAATATTATGATATCGGGGTAGCCGTTTCTACTGATACAGGATTAGTTGTTCCAGTTGTAAGAGATGCCGATCGATTAAATTTTGCAGAAATAGAAAAAGAAATTGCTAATCTTGCAGCAAAAGCACGTGATGCGAAGCTTTCCTTAGCAGAGCTTCAAGGTGGTACCTTTACAATTACGAACGGGGGTACCTTCGGCTCGCTATTATCTACGCCAATTTTAAATGCCCCACAGGTTGGTATTTTAGGAATGCATTCCATACAAAACCGGCCAGTTGCAGTTGGTGATTCGATTGAAATTCGTCCAATGATGTATTTAGCACTTTCCTATGACCATCGAATTGTAGATGGAAAAGAAGCAGTAAGCTTTTTAGTGAAAATTAAGCAATTATTAGAGGACCCGGAAAAACTATTGCTTGAATCTTAAGAATAAGAAAATCCCCTACTCACTCGAGTGGGGGATTTTCTTATTCTTTTTCGGCTACTTTAGGAATCCTTCAAATTGATATTCTTCACCAAGTTGAAAAGTGTCCATAATGGTCGCCAGCATCTGTAGCATGTTAAACGAGCAAATACTCGAAATAGAATTGGCTCAGGTGATTCGGAGTTATTCCGTAATTTCAAGCTGCTCTTTTAATAGCTGCTGCAATTTTGCTTTTTCTTCATCTGGAACAATATAGTAATAGATGCCGTTAATTGTGGACCCATGACCATTGATTTGATGTTGCTCCATATCTTTTGCGGCTTGCTTATAATTTTTTTGAATATCAATCATTTCACTAAAGGTCAAATTCGTTTTTACGTTATTTCCAAGTGCGGTGAAAATGTCCCCGTAGTTCGTTAATGTATTTAAGCTAGCACCTTCTTTTATAACTGCCTCAATAATGCTTCGTTGCCGTAATTGCCTTCCAAAATCACCACGTGGATCCTCCTTACGCATTCGGGAATACAAGAGAGCTTCATCACCGTTTAACGTTAACGTTCCTTCTGGAAAGTGTACACCACCATAGGTGAAATCTAAGTCATTCGTAACCGTTACACCACCGACAGCATCGACAATTTCCTGGAAGCCTTCCATATTTACTTGGATAAAATAATCAATCGGAATATCGAAAAAATTTTCTACTGTATTAATCGACATTTCCACACCACCAAATGCATAGGCATGATTAATTTTATCCTCTGTACCTTTGCCAACAATTTCTGTCCGTGTATCCCGAGGGATACTAATCATTTCAATGGATTCCTTTGTAGGATTAACGGCCATGACGATCATTGTATCGGATCGACCTCGATCACCACTTCGTTCATCGACGCCTAGCAACAATACGGAAAATGGATCTTTCTCCTCTAAAGCAACCTTTTCTGTCCGTTTATCCGATGTTTCTCGAATTGGCTGGTGCATCGTATGTAAAGCGTCAGATAAAGAATGATAGACAGAAAAAATATATGCTCCTAAAGCAACAACTAGTATCGCCAAAATAATTAAAGTGACTTTTACCCACTTTTTCATTTTTTTCTTGTTTTTACGACTACGTTCTTCAGCCAAAATGTTGTTCCCTCCATAAAAATAGCTTTCGTTCCATTAAAGATTGAAAGATTTTAACTGTAGTATCTCCATTTTCTCTATTGTTATCAAAGACATGTAGTGGAACACTGAAATAAAAAAATAGATCCAACAAATATGCCAGTGCAGAAGGTTGTTGGATCATTTGACTATTGCAGCTTTATTCTATGAAATAAATTGAACAAAACTTTCCAATAATTGTGGATCATATTTATGTTTCTCTTGCTTTAAAATGGCAATTGCTTCCTCGTTTGAATAGGCTTTTCTATATGGCCTGTCCAATGTTAGAGCAGAGAATACATCCACAATCATGAGCGCTTTAATTTCTAATGTTGGTTCTGGATGATTACAGACTGTATTCGGATAGCCAGATCCGTCCAATGTATGATGGTGATACATTGCCATGTCGCAAATTCGTCCCGAAAAACCGAATTTTTTAAGCAAATATTCACCAAAATTCACATGCATTTTCACAATTTCATATTCTTTTTCCGTTAATTTCTCCTTTTTTAACAGGACATCTCGTGGAATCTTTATTTTTCCAATATCATGTAATAAAAACCCTGTGGAACCTTCAAGCAAGTGATCGAATCCTAGCTTGTTCAGCCATAATGTCCCAATAATAAAGGCATCAATGGAATGATAAAAGCTATTTTTATCCCAAATTTTTAAAGCAGATAATACATTATCAATAATGCTGCTTGTCATTATATGTAACAAATTATTTTTAATTAATTGGTAGTTTTCTTCCTCTTGAAAAAAATGCTGGTAACGACCGTTACGCAGATTTGTCATAACATATTCGTATAATTTTTTTTCAAAGTTATACGAAGAATCATACTTGTATTTAGAAGTATCGTTTTTCCATCGGGTATTGGTAGAAGGGAATTCATGAACACAAACTTTTTCAATTGTGGAACATTGTAAGGTAAAGACTTGATGAAGTGTAAGAATGGTCCCTTTCTTTAAAAGCAGCGTATCGCCTTCGTAAATATCTTCCGCAAGTTGATCTCCAACTGCTATCCATTTTACCGATTTTTTGTACATATGTGCGCACCCCTTAAAAGGCATTTTTCTGTGTGAAATTATTACGTTACCTTTCAGTAGCTGGCTGACATTGTGTTTAACACGTTAGTCCCTGTAGCTTTGCGTCCCTACTTTTCAATAGGTTTGCCTTTTTAGGGTTTACAACTGTAATAGTTGAGCCTAAAATCAATTATCCAAGATAATTTTCTCAAATGGAATTATTTATAACTAAAAATTGATAGTTATTACAAAATATTTATTATTATAACAAAGAACTAAATAAAGTAACAATAAACTTAAAGAATAATATAAGGGTTCTCAACATAACACGCTAGAACATAGGAGTAGTCTATAATTGAATTGAGAAAAATAGTCGAAATAGCCTATATTATAAAAATTATTGTTAGACTTTTTTCCTATAAATTAGTAATATATAACTACCGTTTGAAAAGATCTTTCCTTTTGCTATTAAAAACTAAGAGAAAAAATAAAAGGGTGGATGAAACTACATGTTCGATATTCGTACAAAAGATATTTCTACTATTTTAAATGAAATTGAAGCAAAAAGAATAGAGCTAGAAAATTACGTAAAAAATGAAGGAATGATATCAGCAAATGTCATTCGGACAAGCCAAGAGCTAGACGTGCTAATCTATGAAATTCAAAAGAGACAATCTCCAAGTAAATAATATATCTATTTAAATCTCGCTAAAACATTATTCCCTAACTTTCTTCCCCTGTCCTTTCATAAACAGGCTTTTTTGTACTGTCAAAAGCTATTTCCAAACTCGAGAAAATATTACAAAAAACTATTAAAAATTCCGTCGAAAATTGTCGAAATAATAACAATCTATTAAAAAAATCATAAAATTAATTGATATATTATTTACGCAAATCAAAAAACGTGTTAATTTAGTAGTGTAACTATTTTTAATATTTTCAAAGGAGGGTTAATTGGTAATATTATTTCGCTTTGCATAATTCTTTTTATTAGGGGGAGTAAGGTTGAAGAGATTTACAGGTTTGTTTCTAGCATTTCTATTAATCTTTTCTAGTGTTTCTTTTGCACTAACACCAGCTGCTTCAGCTGCTAGTTCAAAAGAGAGTTTAGCAGAATCGCTAAAGCTAGAAAAAGCTAATGTACAAGATTTAAATAAAATTTCTGCTGAAGAAGCAGAGAAAATTGATCCGAATCAAAATGTGCGGGTTGTTGTCGAGTTAGCAAGCGAACCAGCTATTGAAAAGGCAACAAAGCAAAATGTGAAATATGCTGCATTAAAAGATTCAGTGAAAAAACAACTAGAAGAGCAATTATTAGCGGAACAAGAAGATGTTAAAGCAAATATTAGCTCTGAAGGTGTTGACATTGAATACATAAATGATTTTACTACTGTATTTAATGGTTTTAGTGCGGAAGTAAAATATGGTGAAATTGAGAAAATCAAAAATTTACCAGAAGTAAGTAATGTTTATGTTACAAATGAATACGCACGTCCAGAAGAACAACCAGATATGAGATATAGTAAAGAATTGGTAGAGGCCCAAGAAGCATGGGAAGTTACAGGTTTCAAAGGGGAAGGCATGGTAGTTGGTATAATCGATACTGGTATCGATTACGATCATAAAGACATGGTATTAACCGATTCTGAATCTGCGGAATTAACAGAAGCAGAAGTTAATGATATTGTTGCTGAAAATAATCTACCTGGCCACTTCTATACAGAAAAAGTTCCTTATGGATGGAACTATATGGATCAAACTGACGAAGTGAAAGATCTAGGGTCAGCAGCTACCATGCATGGTATGCACGTAGCTGGTACAGTTGCGGCTAATGGCGATGATGCAAACGGCGGTATTTCTGGTGTTGCACCAGAAGCACAATTGCTTGCATTAAAAGTATTTGGTAATGATCCTAATTTCCAATCTACTTATGGTGATGTGTACATTAAAGCAATTGATGATGCGATTAAATTAGGCGCAGATGTACTAAATATGAGTTTAGGATCTCCTGCAGGATTTGTATCTGAAGATGATCCTGAAAACCAAGCAGTTGCAAGAGCTGTTGAAAATGGCGTGTTAATGTCCATTTCTGCAGGTAACTCTAATTATTTTGGTACTGGATTCTATGGTAGTGATTTATTATTTGCTGCCAATCCAGATTATGGTGTAACAGGTTCACCAGGTGTTGCTGCTGAATCTCTTCAAGTAGCATCCTATGAAAACTCCTTTATGGATGCAGATGCACTTGAATATAGCATTGATGGAGTTGCTGGTTCTGCAATGTTCTTATCTGCGAGCACAGTACATCCAAATAGCATTGAACAAAAAACATTTGAATTAGTGTATGCAGGTTTAGGTGGAGAAGAGGATTACGTCGGTCTTGACCTAACAGGTAAATATGCACTTGTTCAACGTGGTACGTATGATTTCGTTGCGAAGGCATTAAATGCGCAAAATGCGGGTGCTGCAGGTGTTATTGTTTATAATAACACGGATGGTACTGTTAATATGGCTACAGACCCAGCAATTACGATTCCGCAATTATTTATGATGAAAACAGATGGTGACGCATTAGCTGCGGCATTAGCGGCTGGACAAGAAGTAACAGTTTCCTTTAATGGAGAAACTACGACTATTGCGAATCCAACAGCAGGACAAATGAGTGCATTCTCTTCTTGGGGATTAACTCCAAACTTAGATTTCAAACCAGAAATTACAGCTCCTGGTGGAAACATTCTTTCTACATTGAATGATGATCAATATGGAGTAATGAGTGGTACATCGATGGCTGCTCCGCATGTATCAGGTGGTGCTGCACTTGTATTACAACGTGTAGATGAAGAATTTGGTTTAACTGGTGCTGATCGCGTGCATATGGCGAAAAACCTGTTGATGAATACTGGTAGAGTCGTAGAAGATGAATATGGTGATCCAGTTTCTCCGCGCCGTCAAGGAGCAGGTTTAATGCAGTTAAATGCAGCGGTAACAACACCTGTAGTGGTAACAGAATCTACAACACATGAAGCAAAAGTTGCGTTGAAGGAAGTTTTAGCTAACACTGTTTCCTTCGAATTGACTGCTGAAAACTACTCTGATGAAGCAGTAACTTATGATGTAGAAGCTAGCTTATCGACTGATTATCCAGCAGATGCTGGAATTTGGGCAATTTCACCTAATCTTCTAGGTGTGTCTGATTTAGTAGCAAGTGGTGCTGCAACAGTTTCTGTTAATGGGGAACAAACTGCATCAGTTGAGGTACCTGCAAATAGTACAGCAACTATTTCTGTTACTATCGAAATTGATCCAGCTGCAAATGATGAGTTAAACTCTATCTTTACAAATGGTTATTGGTTAGATGGTTTTGTTCAATTAGTTGATCCAACAGATGCTCATCCAACATTAAGTGTTCCTTTCTCTGGATTTAAAGGTGAATGGGATGCTGCACCAATTTTTGATGCGCCAAGTTGGGATGAAGAATCTTATTACGGCTATACAGATGTAGTATCTTCAATTGATGGAGAATATTACTTTACTGGAACTGGTGAAGATGATATTTTCTTCTCACCAAATGGTGATGGAATCTTTGATGATGCCGTTCCTTTAGTGTCATTCTTAAGAAATGCAAAAACAGTAACTGTCCGAGTACTTAGTGAAGAAGGAAATGTCCTACGCACACTTCGAACGGACTCCAATGTTACGAAAAACTGGTATGATAGTGGTCGCTATGCACCATATACATTAGATGATGCCTGGGGTTGGGATGGTACTGTCAATGGAGAAGTAGTGCCTGATGGTAATTACTATCTTCAATTAGAAGGTGTCATTGATTATGAAGGCGCTGAGTCCCAAACTTTAGAACTTCCAGTTAAAGTTGATACAGTAGGACCTACAGTAGATGCAAGCTACGATGCAGCAACACATACTGTACATGCGAATGTAGCCGATGCAGGTAGTGGCGTGTCCTATTGGGATGTATTAGTTGATGGAGTTTCTGTACTTGGAGATGATGTACTTACTCCAGATGTTACTGAATATGTATTGCCTACAAATGTAACAGAAGAAAATCGTATTTCTGTAGTTGCTGTAGATAATGTTGGTACATCTACAATTGTAGTAGTACAAGACGGTGTTGATGAAGATGCACCAGAAATCTTCTCTGAATATCCAGAGTTTTATCAAGTATTTGGAGAAAGCACTGTTGATGTATTCGGATATGTTACCGATAAATCTGAAGTAACATCTGTTACGGTTAATGGTGTAGATGCAGAAGTATACTATGATGCATATGAAAATGCTTATTATTATTCCGCAACACTTGAGCTAGAAGATGGTGCTCATGATCTTAAGATCAAAGCAGTAGATGATCGTGGTAATGATGCACAAATTGTACGCCCAGTGTTTGTAGATACAACTGCAGCTGAATTAGTGGTGAATGCACCTGAAACAGTTCCAACGGATTCTGATTCTGTAACCGTATCTCTTGATGTTGCAGATAATTTCGATCAAGTACGTGTTTACGTAAATGACAATGAAATTTATGCAAATTCAACAGAATACCCAACATTCGGTGATTTTGAAACGACTGTAGAGGGTGTTGAATTATCCTTACCAGAAACGGAAAATACTTTTGAATTTAAAGTAGTTGACTTTGCTGGTAATGAAACAGTTCAAGAAGTGACAATTACGAAGTCTGATGAAGATCCAGGAACTGACCCAGGAACTGACCCAGGAACTGACCCAGGAACAGATCCAGGAACTGACCCAGGAACAGATCCAGGAACAGACCCAGGAACAGATCCAGGAACTGACCCAGGAGATCAACCAGGTGACCAACCGGGAGATCAACCAGGTGATGATCAACCTGCTGATGATGAACCATCAGATAACGAGCTTCCTGATACTGCAACAAATAATGGAAACATTTTAATGAGTGGTTTCGTCTTAATGGCTGTCGCATTATCTGTATTCCTTTATACAAGAAAAAAATCTACAATGAATTAAGTTAGATTTTTAAGAGGTTAGGATCTCCTAGCCTCTTTTTTTTACAAAAAAATTGCACCATATTTGTAATTCTATAGGGAAATGTCGCGAAGGGAAAACTTATCGTAAAAAAATCTATAACATCGGTAGGATTGGTCGTATCAATTGAAAACATAATGAAAATGTGGAAGAGCGGTAAGATGGACGGAAGAGAAAAATACACGCATATTTTCAAATAATAAAATAAAAAAACTATCCAACAGAATTGGATAGCCCCTCTAATGTTTTAGTTCTCATAAACTGGTTTTGCGTAAAAAATAAATCGGTCTGGTGCATTCCCAAGAAAATAAAATGGATAACATGTCGTAACGGTTAAAATTTCATCGGGTGCGGTTGAACGAATAACCGTTGTATCATCTGCAGACACTATTTCTGTCTCATAAATTTTGTATTCAAACGATCCATAAGGTAGCTGTACGACAAATGAATCACCTATTTTTAATTGGTCAAAGTTACGAAATACGGTATCACGATGTCCAGATAGGACAATTTGATCTTTTTGTAATGGAAGAGCAGTACCAGTGTAATGACCTACTCCTAGTTCTAATTCGTCTGGATCGGTTCCTTCTACGATTGGAATTTCTTTATCTAGCTTAGGAACATATAGAATACCCATCGTTTCCCCTTTATCAAAGGATAGGCTATCCACATCAATTTTACTCCAATCAACATCTTTCGGCTGCCCTTTGGAATTGTATCCAGCTTCATTAATTAAATCTTTAGCCTCAGCAGTCTTCTCTTGGACTTTATTCGCACCATCGGTTATTTGGTAAACCGAATATCCAACAAGTCCTAGACCGGAAACAAAGAGAAGTATCATGATAACCTTCAAAACCTTTTGCAAAAAAATACACCTCCACAATATTTTCTTTCCGTTAGTTAAGGTTTCTATTAAAAAGTTATAAATATTCTAATTTAACGGAATATCTAAATATTCCACACTGTTTATTATACTTGATTTTATAGGATAAACCTACCCTTTTCTATTTTCTTCTAGGTAAATTCGTAAACATCAATAGAAATGAATTTCATTATTTCTTTACATTCCTTTACCAAAATTTTATACTAGCTTGTTCTTTTTCTTTGGATATACTAAAGGTTAAATTACTTTCAAAACTACCAATGGAATTCCAAATTATTCCATGTTAAAGCAATATTAATTGCACCATTTCATTTCCATTGAATACCACAATTGTATAGATAAATCGGTTTACAAAATCTTTACGAACACTTAATATTAATAAATGAAGGAGCGATGATACCATGAAAAAGGTAATTACTTACGGAACATTTGACTTGCTTCATTGGGGACATATTAATTTATTGAAGCGCGCAAAAGACTTAGGTGATTATTTAATCGTTGCTTTATCAACTGATGAATTTAATGAACAAAAAAATAAAAAATCCTTTCATTCCTTTGAAAACCGGAAAATTGTACTGGAATCGGTTCGTTATGTTGACGAAGTTATTCCAGAGTGCTCATGGGATCAAAAAATCGAGGATATTAAAAACCATGATGTCGATATTTTTGTCATGGGGGATGATTGGAAGGGTAAATTTGATTACTTAGAGGAATATTGTACAGTAATTTATTTACCACGAACAATTGGTATTTCAACTACACAAATAAAGGAGGAGATTGGTAATGCGAACAATGGTTAGAGAGCTAGCTGTCGAAGTTTATTTGTTCATTTTTTCTATTCTCTTTTCCATTTTCAAGATCCTCCCACTACAAAATAAATTAACATTTGTTGTATCTTTTAAGGAAAATAATTTGGCTATTTATGAAGAAATGCAACGTGCTAACTTCTCCAGCAAAATTGTTTTCCTTTGTACAAAACGTAGCTATCCTTCTGTAAAAGGAAAAGTTGACGGTTCTGTATATGTATTTGAAACGTTGAATGTTTGGCATATGATTCTTTCTATCTACCATTTAGCAACCTCTCGAAATGTCATTGTCGATAATTATTATGGATTTCTTGCTGCTATTCGCTTTAAAAAAGCGGTAGAATGTATTCAAATTTGGCATGCTGCAGGTGCAATCAAAACATTTGGTATGAAAGATAACTCTATTCAATTTCGTTCCGAAAGAGCTAATCGTCGTTTTGCAAAAGTATATTCACAGTTTCATAAAGTAGTAGTAGGTTCTGATAGATTTGGAGATATTTTTCAAGAGGCATTTCAATTACCTGCCGAAAATATTTTACCTATTGGTATTCCTAGAACAGACTTTTTCTTTGACAAAACAAAACAAGTAGAAATTATGGATACATTTTATAAAAATTATCCACAATTACGAGATAAAAAGATTGTTCTTTATGCACCAACCTATCGTGAAGATGGCATGAATCAAAACTTAGCAATTAATATTGAGGAAATGTATGAGAATTTAAAAGAAGACCATGTATTAATGATTCGTTTACATCCTTCTGTACAAATGGATTTAGATATGAGCAAATATCAAGATTTTGTATATGATTTTTCGAAATATCCAAGTATCAATGAATTGTTATTAGTTGTGGACTATTTAGTAACCGATTATTCATCAATCCCATTTGAATTTTCGTTGCTAGAAAAACCAATGATTTTCTTTCCATATGATTTGGACCAATATAATGAAGGTCGTGGGCTTTGGGAAAGCTATGAAAAAATGGTTCCAGGACCAATCGTTCAAACGACGAAGGAAATTGCAGCAACGATTAAAAACAATGCATTTGATATGGAAAAAGTAAAAGAGTTCCGTGTGAAATGGAACCAATATTCAAATGGCCATTCTAGCCAAAATCTTGTTCAATATTTATCTGTAGCGAATAATGCACAACGCAAAACAGAAGTTCCTGTTGGCCAAAATATTTCTATGTAATGTTGTCAGGTAGTAATGGCTATGTCCGTACATACTTGACAGCATTTTTTTATTGCCTGTAGGGAAGTCTGTTTCCCTGTTAATAGGATATCCTAACCTTTACTTTTGATGCTTTGTAACCCGATTTTAAATAAAATGAAATACAATAGGGCAGAAGTATGTATAGAACTTGTGATAAGATAGTATCGTGCCCAAATGTAATGGTTAGTAGCAGTTCTTCAAATGGCAGGGCAGTTTTTTTATGTTGAGATATGTGAATTAGGAGGCAGTTTTTTCGATTATGAACTCAGCTGAGAATAATACAATGAAAAAAATAATAAAAAAGCTAAAAAAAGCGCCAATCATCCTGTATAAATGGGTATTTCAAATCGTAGGCTGTTTGCCTGCCAATTCAAAAATTATTATGTTTGAAAGCTACCTTGGCAAGCAATATTCATGCAACCCACGGGCTATTTATGAATACTTAAAGGAGCATCATCCGGAATATAAAATGTATTGGAGTATTGATCCGCGTTTTGTAGATAATTTTAAAGAGAAGGATGTAACAATTGTTCCTCGTTTTTCGATTAAATGGTTATTTTTAATGGCACTGGCGAAATATTGGGTAACTAATAGCCGCATGCCATTGTGGATACCAAAGCCTAGACATACGATTTATTTACAGACTTGGCATGGAACACCATTAAAAAGACTTGCAGCAGATATGGATGAGGTCCATATGCCAGGAACAGATACAGATAAGTACAAGGAAAATTTTTTAAAGGAATCAAGTAACTGGGATTATTTAATATCACCAAATGCTTATTCTACTGAAATTTTTCGACGTGCCTTTCAATTTAATAAAGAAATGATTGAATCTGGATATCCGCGGAATGATTTTTTATATAATGCAAATACTGAAAAGACAGTAGTTAATTTTAAGAAACAATATGGCTTGCCATTAGATAAAAAAATTATCCTGTATGCACCAACATGGCGAGATGATCAGTTTTATTCCGTAGGGAAGTACAAATTTGATTTAGAGCTTGATTTCGGTCGGATGAAGGAACAATTAGGTGAGGAGTATTGTATTATTTTACGCTTGCATTATTTAATTGCCGAGAATTTGGACCTTAAGGAGTACGAAGGCTTTGTTTATGATTTTTCTAATCATGAGGATATTCGTGAGTTATATTTATTATCCGATTTATTAATTACAGATTATTCCTCTGTATTTTTTGACTACGCTAATTTAAAACGACCTATGATATTTTACGTATATGATATTGATGATTATCGAGAGCGATTACGTGGTTTTTATTTCGATTTTGAAAGCAAAGCGCCTGGACCATTAGTGAAAACAACCGATGCAGTCATCGAGGAAATTAAACGAATAAAGGATAATGGTTTTCTTCCAGTAGCAAATTTCGAGGCATTTTATCAGAAGTTTTGCCAATGGGAAAATGGAACATCGGCACAAAAAGTTGTAGATCAGGTTTTTTTGAAAAAATAAAAATAACTATGCAACTTAAATGTAGCCCATTTCGTCTAATGTAGTGTATCAATGGGAAAAAACTAACAGATCTAATGGATTTAGCTTGTATTAATTTGTAAATTTGCTACAATAAATTCAAACTGTATATTTTAATGACGCTATATTTAAAACAGAATATTAAGGAGGATTCTCCTCATGCTATATGTGTATGTGATATTGACTTTTCTTGTATCATTTATCATAACGCCATTTATCATAAAACTATCGAAAAAATTAGGAATCGTGGATAAACCAAATGAACGGAAAGTCCATTCGAGAGATCTTCCTTTACTTGGTGGATTAGCAATTTTTATCAGTTTTCTTATTGGTGTGCTTGCCGTTAGTCCGGATCACGTAGTGCATTATTCGCTTCTATTAGGAAGCTTAGTGATTATCGTAATCGGCATTATCGATGATAAATACGAAATTCGTGCTAGTACTAAATTTATTGGCCAATTAGTTGCCGCAGGGATTGTCATTTTCTTCGGAGATGTTCAAGTAGGCTACATAAACTTGCCATTCGGTGGCGTATTAGATTTTGGATTTTTAAGTATTCCAATTACCTTTCTATGGATTATCGGTGTCACAAATGCTATTAATTTAATCGACGGATTAGATGGCTTATCCGCTGGTGTATCTGCAATTGCTTTAATTGCAATCGCAGGGATGGCATTTATTATGAATGATATTTATGTATTAACCATTGCCGTATTATTAGTTGGTAGTATTCTTGGATTTTTACCATATAACTTTCATCCAGCTAAAATCTTTATGGGAGATACGGGGGCATTATTTTTAGGCTTTATGATTGCGGTTTTATCGCTTTTAGGCTTTAAAAACATTACCTTTATCTCATTTATTGTTCCGATATTAATTTTAGGTGTACCGTTATCTGATACGATATTCGCGATTATTCGGCGAATTGTTAACAAGAAACCATTCTTTGCGCCAGACAAAGCACATTTGCATCATTGCTTATTAAAATTAGGATTTTCCCATCGCCAAACCGTTATTTTAATTTATTCCATTAGTGCAATGTTTGCTATGTTTGCGTTTATTTTCTCGATGACTACCCTATGGGGTTCCATTTTGTTAATCACGATCGTCCTATTGCTGATCGAATTGATGATTGAAAAGATTGGATTAATTGGGGAACAATATAAACCAATCCTACGGCTAATAGAAAATATCCGTTATAGTATTACGAGAAATCGTTAATGAAGAAACTGTCCTGAATTCATTGGGGAACCGATGGATTTAGGACAGTTTTTTTGTTCTATTACTTCATTCTATTGGATTTCAACAAAAAATCTAATGTTAAAACCGTTTGATACCCACGATCACAAGGAAATTGTACAAAGAAGAAGAGCAAAAACCGTTTGATAACCATCATCAAAAGGAAAACACCCGAAAAAGAAGGGTAAAAACCGTTAGATACCCACCATCAAAAGGAAATCATCCGAAAAAGAAGAGCAAAAACCGTTAGATAACCATCATCAAAAGGAAAACGCACGAAAAACCAGCACGAAATCCGTTAGATACCCGCCATCAAAAGGAAATCGCCGAAAAAAGAAGGGTAAAAACCGTTAGATAACCTTGATCAAAAGGAAATCATCCGAAAAAGAAGAGCAAAAACCGTTAGATAACCACGATCAAAAGGAAATCGCCCGAAAAACCAGCACGAAATCCGTTAGATATCCACCATCAAAAGGAAATCGCCGAAAAAAGAAGAGCAAAATCGGTTAGATACCCACCATCAAAAGGAAAACACCGAAAAAAGAAAGGGTAAAAACCGTTAGATGACCTTGATCAAAAGGAAATCATCCGAAAAAGAAGAGCAAAAACCGTTAGATAACCATGATCAAAAGGAAATCGCGCGAAAAACCAGCACCAAGTCCGTTAGATACCCACCATCAAAAGGAAATCGCCGAAAAAAGAAGAGCAAAATCGGTTAGATACCCACCATCAAAAGGAAATCGCCCGAAAAAGAAGAGCAAAATCGGTTAGATACCCACCATCAGAAGGAAATCGCCGAAAAAAGAAGAGCAAAATCGGTTAGATACCCGCCATCAAAAGGAAATCACCCAAAAAAGAAGGATAAAATCCGTTAGATACCCACCATCAAAAGGAAATCTCCAAAAAACAAGAGTAGAATCGCCTTCATAACTTCGATCAAAGATACAGTCCCAACCAAAACCTTAAGGAATGAATATTCCCTCCATTACAAAAAAACACACCGCCTACATGTGCAAGTGAATCATAAATGGATTCAACAGAGCGCCATTGTGGCAGTGTGTTTAATAAAGACATATTAATCAATCTCTAAATGCTCTTTTAACATTTGCGAAATTTCGTTAACGGATTCTTCTCTTAATTGGTAGTAATAAATGCCATTAATTCTGCTGTTGTCGCCTTCTAATGCATAGGAATCAATCGCGCTGATTGATTTTGCATATGGATGAAGGGCAACTATATTTTGGAATGTTAAATTTGTTGTCATGTTCTCGCCAATACCATCTAACACATCATCATATTTTGTAATGGATGATAGGCTAGCACTCTTTTTAACAATCGCAGTAATTACTTGTTTTTGTCGTTCGCCACGACCAATATCACCTAGTGGATCCTGTTTGCGCATACGAACAAATGCAAGGGCTTCTTCTCCACTTAATGTTTGTGTACCTTCTTCAAGTGTGATGGCATTTTTCGTATCATTACTGTCCATCTCAGAGAATGTAAATGGAACGTCAACTGTTACACCACCAAGTGCGTCTACTACATCAATAAATGCATCAAAATTTAATTTTACATAAAAATCGACTGGAACATCAAATAATTCTTCCACAGTAGAAACTGCTAAATCCACTCCGCCAAAATAATGTGCATGGGTTATTTTATCTTGTCCATGATCTGGAATATTTACGTAAGAGTCCCGTGGAATACTTACTAATTTAATGGAATCATCATTTTTATTAAAAGTAGCAAGCACAAGTACATCTGAACGACTCTTTGTTTGACCTTTCCGTTCGTCAACACCAATAAATAATACAGAAAAATTATCTTTTCCTGGATAAACAGCATTTACCCGTTTTGCCGAGCTATCGCCACGGTCTAATTGTTTAAAGGCTGCATTCGTCATATCTGCAATCTTACTTGTTAAATGAAAGCCAAAGACTAATGCAACAGCAAGCAATAGTGCAATGGGAGTGAGAAACCATACCCATTTTTTACGCTTTTTACGTTTCTTGCGCTTTTGGGCACGTGAATTTATTTCCATATATATAATCTCCTTTTTTCCTAACTTATGAACAATGAATCTGCTTTTTTTATATTTATACGAAATGAATAAAACTAGTATTCTAGTTACTCTTATTCTTCTACATCGATTTCTAAATAAACCGTATCGCCCTCACGAATGTCAGCCTGACCATTTGTACATTCCGTCAGCCAATCGCAAAATGCATTTTCCTTACTAAATTCAACATATGTTTCGATCTCTACTTTTTCTAAATAATGAATGTCTTTGACTTGGTAAATAGAGGAACGGAGCTCATTTTCTACTTTTCCAAGCCATGTATAGTCAATCGTTGTATGCATCACACGCATTAATTTTCGTTCTACAAGTCCAACAGCGGTTAATCCTTCGGAGGTTGCTTTTCCGTAAGCGCGAATTAACCCCCCAGCACCGAGCTTGATGCCGCCGAAATAGCGTGTAACGACAACTACACTATCCTTCACATTTCTTTTTTTCAAAACCTCTAGCATAGGTACTCCAGCAGTACCGCTTGGTTCCCCATCATCATTCGCTTTTTGAATTTGGTCATGCTCGCCAATTAAATAGGCAGAACAATTATGGGTTGCGTTATAATGTTGTTTCTTTATTTGCTGAATAAATTCCTGTGCTTCTTGCTCTGATTCCACTCGTTTTATATGAGCAATAAATCGAGATTTTTGAATAACGATTTCGTGTTCACCGAAACCTTTTACCGTTTTATAGTTCGTTCGCACAGAAATCGCTCCCTTCAAAATCAGTAAATATACTCACCATATTATAATTGTAATCGACAGATATCGCAATGATTCATCTCCGTTTTCCATTAATCTACAAAAATTACCAAAAATATTACGGTCGCCACATTTCGCTGTAAGGAAAGAAAAATAATACCAGTTTGTAAAAAGGATGTTTTCCCTAATAATAAACGTGGTATTATAATAAGTAACTATTCATCTCAATTCTAAAGCTACGGAACAATGGTAATCCATGATATTTTCCAAAAATCATTAGTTTTTGAAATGCGCAGAATGAACTGCTGAGCAAACGGATTAATCTGGATGTCAATTTTATAGGTAAAAAGACCCAAACCTTCCTTTTAATATCTCATACTAAATAACGATTTTTTTACAATTGGTAATTTTTTCTTGTGTATTAGATAGTCTAATAGTGCTTTTCGAGCTAAAATATTATTTGTAAATCAAACAAGGACTATCTAACCAAATGAATGACAAGAGAAGCTGTTTACTTTCTTATCAATGTAAAAACAAACGAACTCATATAACCTTTATTTCCGTATTTTATGTTCTTTAGTAGAGAGTAAGCGGAGCGATTCTGTGTTTTAACCTTTTGGAGGTAGATTATGGCAATAAAATCTTTTGATGTGAAAGTCCTTGATGAGATTTTAGAAAATATGGTCGCAACGGTTGGCAAAAGCAAAGATGAAATTTATAAAATTAGTGAGAGCTGTCGTAATGATCTTCAGCGTACGATAGAAGAGCTAAATAAAGTAAAAGAAATGGTGGACAATATAATAGATGAAGGAGATCGACTAGAGTCTGATGTCCGGGTTGCAAGAAAGCGGCTTTCTGAGGTTAGCATGTATTTTAATCGGTATACAGAGGAAGAAGTTCGCCATGCCTATGAAAATGCCCATAACCTACAAATGAAGCTAACGATGACGAGACAAATTGAGAAGCAGCTCCGGGATAAACGAGATGATTTGGAACGGAAGTTGATTGGCTTACAGGAAACCATTGATCGTGCAGATCAGCTCGTTACACAAGTATCTGTTGTGTTAAATTACTTAACGGGCGATTTAAAAGATGTCTATGAATTTATAAAGGATGCAAAAGAAAAACAAGAATTTGGTTTGAAAATTATTGAAGCCCAAGAAGAAGAGAGAAAGCATATTTCACGTGAAATTCATGATGGTCCCGCGCAAATGCTGGCAAATGTTATGATGCGCTCCGATTTAATTGAAAAGATTTATGAACAAGATGGAATCGATGCAGCACTTTTGGAAATTAGGCAATTAAAAAAATCGGTTCGTGATGCACTGTACGAGGTCCGTCATATAATTTATGATTTGCGTCCTATGACATTAGATGACCTTGGCCTTGTACCGACACTGAAAAAATATTTACAAACGATTGAGGATTATTATCAAACAGCGAAAATTATGTTTGTTTATATTGGCGAAGATCGGCGGATTGCTTCCAAAATGGAGGTTGCATTATTCCGTATGATTCAAGAGTCTGTGCAAAACGCAATGAAGCACGCAAATGCGAATACCATTCAAGTAAAGCTAGAAATGATGAAAAATCGGATTACAGCTTTAATAAAGGATGATGGCATTGGCTTTGATCAATCGCAACGAAAAGAAGGATCATTCGGATTACTTGGCATGAAGGAAAGAGTAGAATTACTTGACGGAGCATTAACCGTTGATTCGAAGCCTGGCCGTGGAACAACAGTAATTATTTCGATACCATTATAGGAGGGGTGAGTACCAGTTCCAATTTACTGGTACTCAAATGGCATCTTTACAATCGAACAAAAGGTTGGAGAAAGAGACTAGGAGGGGAATATTATGAAAACAAAAATATTGATTATTGATGACCATCAATTATATAGAGAAGGTATTAAACGGATTTTAGAATTTGAAAAATCATTTGAGGTAGTCGGAGAAGGCAGCGATGGAGGCGAAGCATTAAATTTAGTGAAAAAATGTAAGCCAGACGTTGTTATTATGGATATCAATATGCCTCATATGAATGGGGTAGAGGCAACAAGACAACTCATTCAAGTATATCCAAGTACAAAGGTCATTATTTTATCGATTCACGATGACGAAAATTATGTTTCCCATGCATTACAAACAGGGGCAAGTGGCTATTTGTTAAAGGAAATGGATGTGGAATCATTAATAGAAGCGGTTAAAGTAGTAGCAGATGGAGGATCCTATTTACATCCAAAAGTTACCCATAATCTTGTACAAGAGTTCCGGAGGTTGGCTGAATCTGCCTCTAATCAGGAAAATGGTATTTATGGGAGAACAATGGAAATCCGTCGACCATACCATTTGTTAACAAGAAGAGAATGTGAAGTACTCCAACTATTAGCCGAAGGAAAAAGTAATAAAAAAATTGGAGAAACATTGTACATAAGTGAAAAAACAGTGAAAAACCATGTAAGTAATATTTTGCAAAAAATGAATTGCATAGACCGTACACAGGCGGTTGTGGAGGCTATTAAAAAAGGCTGGGTAGAGGTAAGTTAATCAGTTATATACCAAGGATTCTTCGTTGTTTTGTAGAATATATAAAATTAATAGAGGCTCTTTTTAAAAGATTATCATTAAAAATTGTAATATCTTTTAAAATGAGCTTTTTATTTTTGCAAATATTTTTGTTAGCTGAATCGTAAACTAAAGTAACAACAAGAATGCAAGTCTACATTGGACAAGAAAGTCATCCACTGCAAAGTAATGGTACCGAGAAGGAATCGATAGACAATCTGTTCGCTATTCTCTAAAATGGAGAATGGATAAAAAACTTACAAGATTCTCGAACAAGCACAAACTCTGTATCCCTGTTGTCATGTATTTGGAAAAAGGACGTTTTAGAAAAAATAAAAGAAGGTAGGTTTTTACATGAAAACTGCGGTCGTAACCGATAGTACGGCATATCTCCCGAAAGAGGTGCTCGAGAGGCTTAACATCCACATGATTCCTCTCAGTGTCGTATTTGATAATGAAACATATAAAGAAGAAGTAGAAATTACAGCAAGTGATTTTTACGAAAAAATGAAGGAAAGTAAAGAGCTACCAACGACAACCCAACCATCGATTGGTATGTTCGTACAGCTATTTGAAAAATTATCGAAGGAATATGATGCAGTCATTAGCATCCATTTATCCAGTGGAATTAGCGGCACCTATCAAGGAGCAATTACTGCTGGTAATATGGTGGAAGACATTCAAGTGTTCGCCTATGATTCAGAAATAAGCTGTATGGTGCAAGGGTTTTATGCAGAAGAGGCAGCAAAAATGGCTTTAGCTGGAAAAGAACCAAAGGAAATTATTGCGCGCTTAGATGAGCTGAAGGAAACAACAAGAGCGTATTTCATGGTAGATGACTTAACAAATTTACATCGTGGTGGCCGTTTATCTGGTGCCCAAGCATTAATTGGTGGCTTGCTTCAAGTGAAACCACTTCTTCACTTTGCAGATAAGGTTATTGTTCCGTTTGAAAAAATTCGGACACGAAAAAGAGCAATGAATCGAATTGTCGAACTTCTAGCGGAGGATGCAGCGAAAGGTATTCCTTATCGTGCAGTCATTATTAGTGGAAACGATGAGGAAGCGGCATTAGAATGGAAGGCGGAACTGGAGCCACAGTTTCCAAATGTTGAGTTTCGAATTAGTTATTTCGGTCCTGTAATCGGCACACATCTTGGAGAAGGTGCGATGGGACTTGGTTGGATGAAGAAATAATGAAAAGGCAATACTATTAAACGAACTTATTTATTTATATTTTTCCTATTTTTTTATTTGGGGCTTGATTATCACGGTAGAAGTTTCTATTGTATAATTAAGCCTCTTTTCCTATACCTCTTCCCCTAAAAGGGGAGCATTTCTTTTCAAAATCCTATCCATTAATTCGTTGTTAGTCCTACCTATTACACCTTTCCTTTTTTTATTAATTCCAAAGCAAGGAGGTATTATTTTGTTATTTTTAGCTAAAGAAAATCGCTTGACTCCTAGTGCGTTGCTAGAGGACAAAGCTGGAGTGGAACTACAGCGGATTTCGGATATCGCAAGCATTCCAGATTATCCAGTCGATTCGCATTATCCGTATGTAAAAGAGCTCCAACTATTTTTATCGGGAAGGCAATTATTATTAGAAGAAATCCCTTTTGCTTTAGCGATCATTCATGAGCATGTACTCCATGGCTATGTACGCTATCTGCCTGGCATTGTATTTCATGACAACAAATATCAGTGTCAACGATGCGGAAATGATGAACAGCGACTATTTGGTTCCTTTGCATGTGCGAGATGCCAGAAGCAATGCTCCTATTGTCGGAAATGCCTGATGATGGGACGAGTAAGCCAATGTACACCATTATTGACATGGTCAGGACCTGAGCCGGCCTTTCGTTTTCCAAATGCATTGGCATGGGAAGGTACATTATCTATTGCACAGAAAGAAGCAGCAGAAAAAATTCGGGAAGCAGTGGAATCGAATGGAGATCTCCTTGTTTGGGCTGTATGTGGTGCAGGAAAAACAGAGATGCTTTTCTATGGCATGCAAGCGGCACTTACTTTAGGAAAACGTGTCGCAATTGCAACCCCACGTACCGATGTTGTTTTGGAACTAACACCGCGGATGCGCCAAGTTTTTCCAACTGTTCCGATTGCTTCTTTATTTGGAGGGAGTGAAGAACGCCATCTATTTGCACCGATTGTTATTACGACTACACACCAATTATTACGGTTTAAGGAAGCATTCGATGTCATGATCATCGATGAAGTAGATGCATTTCCATTCACTGCCGATAGGATGCTTCAAAACGCAGCTGCCAAAGCTAGAAAGCAAGGCGGAACGGAAGTTTTTTTAACAGCGACCCCTAGCATTGAATGGCAAAGGGAGTGTGCACAGCGAAAGAGAAATCATTATATTTTACCCGCAAGATTTCACCGCCACGAATTACCGATTCCGAAATTTGTATGGTGTGGTAATTGGAAAAAGTCTCTAAAAAAAGGACGGATTCCAAAGAAATTACTGCAATGGGTATTGCAACGTCTGAAAACTGGTAAGCAATCCTTCGTATTTTTTCCACATATTCAATTAATGGAGCAGTCCCTCCCCCTTTTTCAACAATATCACCCAGATATACAGGCAGTACATTCGGAAGATCCTAACCGAAAAGAAAAAGTCCAACAAATGCGCAACGGCAAAATTCCGCTGTTGCTGACGACAACAATATTAGAACGGGGGGTTACGATTCCGAATCTCGATGTAGCTGTCTTAGGAGCAGAAGACGACACCTTTACGGAAAGTGCACTTGTCCAAATTGCTGGCCGTGTCGGTAGAAGCCAAAACGATCCAACAGGAGATGTCAGCTTTTTTCATTACGGAAAAACAAATGCAATGATACGCGCGCGAGCCCAGCTATTACGGATGAATAAAGAAGCGAGAAAAAGGGGATTAGTTGATTGATTTGTTAAGCAAGTACTAAATATAGGGAGCAGGGGGGAACATATGCAATTATTCATAAAGGAATATTGTCTATATTGTGATGGAGAAATTGCACCACAAATTGATTGGGGAAGTTTTTTTCTCGGACCAGAGAAAAAACTGCTTTGTGAATCATGTAAAAATCGTTTCGAAAGAATTAATGGTGCAACTTGTCGAATCTGCTGTCGGCCGATGGAGCAAATAGCGGAACAATTCCAGCATGATGATTTATGCAATGATTGTCTTCGCTGGGAATCAAATAGGAAATGGAAACATGTACTAAATCAAAACAGCTCCTTATTTGTGTATAATGACTTTATGGCAGAGGTGATTGCACGTTTCAAATATCGTGGTGATTATCTACTTGTTCAATACATTGCCGAACAAATTAAACCTTTAATCGTAAAGCACTCCTTTGATTATCTTGTTCCAATTCCGTTAAGCAAAGAACGACTATATGAGAGGGGATTTAATCAAGCGGAAGCAATCGGTAAAGCTGCAGGATTCCACACGACGAATCTACTAACGAGGGTACATACAGAAAAGCAATCTAAGAAAACAAGAGCAGAAAGAATGGATCTCGAACAGATTTTCCGTATTGCCTCGCAAAGCCCTGCCATCGACGGAAAATATATTCTACTAATTGATGATATTTATACTACAGGATCCACACTTCGCCATGCAGCTTATGTATTGAAAGCAGCTGGAGCGGCTCGCGTCCAATCCGTTACAGTCGCTAGAGGATAGCAAAAAATAATTTCATAATTTAAGTAAAAATTTTACAAATATTAATAGAAAACTAGTATAATAAGAATGATAAAGGATTTTGACGAAAAATGATGAAAAAATAAACCATCGATGATAAAGCTTTGCATAAAGGATAAAACAAACATCAAATTGAGGTGAAAATATGAATTTAGCCAACTGTGAAAAATGTGGCGAGCTTTTTGTGAAGATTGCAACTCGCGAATTATGTAATAATTGCTTTCAAGAAGAAGAAGAAGCATTCAAAAAAGTAAAAGAGTTTTTAGCAGACAAAAATAATAAATCTGCTTCCTTAATCGAAATGTCAGAACGAACGGGTGTAGAAGAAGATTTAATCTACAAGTTTATTCGAAAAGGACGAATTCAAGTATTTAATTCCCCAAATATTACCTATCCGTGTGAAAACTGTGGAAAAGAAATTCGTTCTGGTAAATTATGTGAAGAATGTTTAACCGAAATGAAAGAAGGTCTAGCAGAGCTAGCAAAAGTAAGCAACCAGAAAAAAGTAGAAGGAACCTTCTATTCTAAAGGATAATAGCATTGAACAGTGATACTTTTTTTCGAAGAAGTATCACTGTTTTTTTGTCCTCAAATGGAGCGACACTTTTCCGGAGAAAAAAAATTAAACATCTACTCGATTTGACCGATATAAAGGGTAAGGAAATGTACGTTGGAAAGTGAGGTATGAAAGATGAAAATTAATAATTTTGGAACCTCGAGTGTCAATCCATATCAGCGTGAAATGCAAAAGATGGAAAGCTTCCAAACAAAAACAGGAAAAGCAACGGACAAAATTGAAATTTCTTCAGAAGCAATAAAGCTTCAGCAACAGCAACCAATTGAGCCAAGTCGCCAAGAAAAAATCGCAGCCATTAAGGCAAGTGTAGAAAAAGGAAGCTATGATCTAAATCCACAACAAATTGCCGTTAGTGTTTACAATTATCATGTAAAAAATAAGTAAGGAACTTTTACTACCAATAGTAATCTTTGCAAAACGTAATGGAAGGCAATCGTTAGAAAGGTGAGCGCAATGACATTCGCAGCATTAATCAAGATTTTAGAAAAACAACGACAACTACATACAAGCCTCTACCAGCTTGCAGTAGAAAAAGTAGAGATAATTAAAAATGGTGATATTCATGCGCTGAACCAAATGCTGAAAGATGAACAGTCGCATGCGGCAGCGATTACGATGATGGAAAAAGAACGGCTCAAAGCCATTGCAGTAATTTTTCCAAATTCTAGTCAACATCGAACCATACGTGACTGTATTGCATTAGCTGAAGGGGAAGAAAAAATAAAACTGATAGAGCTTCATCAGGAATTAGTATCAATATTGGAAAACACAAAGAAACAGAACGACTTGAATGAACAATTAATCTATCAATCGTTAAAATTCGTAAATTTTTCCTTGAATCTATTACGACCAAAACAAGGCGCAGGGACGTATGCTCCACCATATGGAAAACAACAGCAAAGACCGGCTAATGGATCAACTTCTGTATTTAATTCTCAAGCATAATTGAACGGTTTGAAATATGCTTGATAAAATCATTAACGAATTGGAGGCATCCTCATGATCTCAACTTTTCATGGATTGGAAACGGCAAAACGAGGATTGAATGCACAAAATGCCGCGCTCACAACTAATGGTAATAATGTCGCAAATGCCAATACTGCCGGATATACGCGACAAAAAGTAAATACAGTACAGACCCAGCCTTTAACTGTTGGTGGTATGAATCAATCGCAAATTGGAACAGGAGTAGAGGTACAATCCATTCAACGAGTGCGTGATCAATTTCTGGATGCCGAGTATCGACAGGAAAATGGGCAGCTTGGTTACTATAATTCACTTAGTTCCTCGCTTTCTCAAGTTGAAAATATATTAAATGATACGCAAGGGAACGGCTTAAATAGTGTAATGGACAAATTTTGGAGCTCCATGCAGGATTTAACGACAAATCCAGATAATTTAGGGGTACGCCAAGTAGTTGCGGCAAATGGTCAAATGGTGGCCGAGACGATTAATTACTACTACCATTCGATCTCAACTGTGCAGGAAGATATCGGCAAGCAAATTACTAGTAAGGTTGATCAAATAAATAGTCTCGTTTCTCAAATTGATCAATTAAATGACCAAATTGCAAAGGTAGAAACAACAGGACAGTTACCAAATAACTTATATGATCAACGTGATGTACTAGTAGATAATTTATCTAGCATCGTTGATATAAAAGTTACGAGTGTTGTCCCGAACAATTATGCGAAGAAAACGACTGGTGCAGAAGGGCTATACCAAATTGAAATAGTCCAGGACAATGGTGCTTCGTATTCTCCACAGGCAACGTTAATTCAAGTCGATCGTACGACGGGGAATTCAATTGCCAATACTGTAAGTGTTTCTGGAGAGAACGGGGAAACGAATTCCTTAACTAGTCCGATAACACATTTGAATGTAGGAGAAAGCCAAATTACGAATATGAATTTTTCCGGTGAGCTCGGGGGCCTAATCGAAAGCTATGGCTATCAGACAGCAGATGGTGTTAGTGGACAGATTCCGGAAATTCTAGAGAAATTGAACAATCTAGCATCTGCCTTTGCAAATGAATTTAATGCGGTTCATGAGCAAGGATTTGGATTAAACGGGGAAACTGGCTTGGCCTTTTTTGAGCTTGGGGAAACAGGTCAGCCGGCAGCCAAGGTTATAAAAGTTAATAGTGATATTTTAAATAATCCAAGTTTATTAGCAGTTGCTAGTGGAACGGCTAGTAGTGAAGATTTCAGTAATAATGAAAATGCAGTCAAGCTGACAAATCTCCAAACAAAGAATTTTTCCGAGTATGTTACCAATGCTTCCTTACCTGCCAACATGCAAAAGGGGAATATTTCTAGTTATTATTCTAGTATTATTGGTGATATTGGTGTTAAAGTACAAGGGGCAAATAGTAATCTGCAAACAGCCCAAACGCTTACCGAGTTAGCCAATAATAATCGTCAATCCGTGAATGGTGTATCATTAGACGAAGAAATGGCGAACTTAGTAATGTTTCAACACGCATACAACGCATCCGCGAGAATGGTCAGCGTAATCGACGAAATGCTTGATACGATTATTAATGGGCTCGGAAGGTAATATGAAGGAATGTAGAGTGTATGCAGTCTGCGGACTATATTCTTTCTATAGACTCATGAAACAATCGCTTATGATAAATGAAGCTTACCCGCTTAGGAGGGATACTAATGCGCGTTACTCAATCGATGATTTCCAATAATATGACAAGAAATATAAATAGTAGCTATAACAAAATGAATAAGCTTCAAGAAACAGTAAATTCGCAAAAGCAATTTTCTAGACCATCCGATAATCCAATGGCAGCTGTTCTTAGCCTGAACTACAACTCCTCCATTAATCAGCTAGAGCAATATGAACGTAATATTGGAGAAGTTAATAATTGGCTGTCTACTACGGAAACAACGATAAATGAAGGCATCGATGTATTAAATCGAATTCGTGAGCTTACAGTAGAAGGGGCTAACGGTACAGCACTAGGAGCGGATCGAGAAGCTATTGCAAATGAAATGAGCGAATTGAAGAATCATTTAAAAGACCTAGGAAATGCACAAGTAAATGGGAAATATATTTTTAATGGCTCTAACACTAGTGTCAAACCAGACGGAACATTTTCCGAAGGCTCTATTAATATTGAAATATTCCAAGGTACACAGGTGACTGTGAATACGAATGGTGAAGAATTATTTGGAACGATTTTAGCAGATGACAGTTCCAGTGTGTTGACGAATTTAATTAATGACTTGAATGATCCGAGTAAATCAGAAGATGACATCGGGAATTATCTTGATGAAATTGATGGCATACTAGAACAGTTTTCTAAGGAACAATCTAAAATAGGCGCGAAACAACTTCGCGTGGATTTGTTTGAAAATAGACTAGAAAACCATGAAGTGATGGCAACTGATTTGCTTTCGAAAAACGAAGATGTCGATTTGGAAAAGGTGCTAATCGATTTAACCACTCAACAAACAGTCCATCAAGCATCATTATCTGTAGGTGCCAAACTAATCCAAACTACGTTAATGGACTTTTTAAAGTGAGGCTGGGACATAACAATTGATGTTTAAATGTAAGACGAACAATAATTCGGATAGCGGAGGAAATATACGTAGACTCCTGCAGGAAAAGCATGAGCCGAAGACCCCGCACGAAGCGTAGCGAAAGGAGGAGGCTAAGGCCATGCCCGCGGAAAGCGAAGTATATTTCCGGAGCGAATTTACCTACTTAACTTTGTTCGGATTCTCTTACATAAAAATACTTTTGTCCCAGCCTCTTCTTTTTAAATGACCATTTAAATATTTTCATGCTAACAATTTCAATCCATATATATAAACAAAAATTATTTACTTAGTAGGTGGCACGATGAAATTACAAACAAAATATTTTGGTGAAATTTCTATTGAAGATAAAGAAATCATATGCTTTGAAAATGGTATTCCTGGTTTTTTAGAGGAAAAGGAATTTATTTTTTTGCCTTTAACCGATGGTAGTATTTATTATGTGATGCAATCCGTTCGTACAGCAGAACTTGCATTTATTGTTACAGATCCCTTTGTATTTTTTAAGTCCTATGATTTTACGCTGGATGATGCAACAGTGGATCAGCTTGCTATTCAAAAGCCAACAGATGTTAAAGTATGGACAATTCTTACCTTACACGATCCTTTTGAAAATACAACCGCAAATCTCCAGGGACCGATTATCATCCATTCGAAAAATCGACAGGCGAAGCAGGTAATATTAAATAATCCGTCATATACGACGAAGCATCGGTTATTCACTAATCCTGCAGCGGTGAAGGGGTGATTCGATGTTAGTCTTAACAAGAAAAACGGGGGAATCGATTCAAATCGGCGATGGAATTGAAATAAAAATTGTTTCTGTTAAAGGCGACCAAGTGAAAATTGGGATAGAAGCTCCGAAAAATGTAGAAATTTATCGGAAGGAAATCTTTGAACAAATGCAAGAGTCTAATAAAGAGGCAGCAACAACTGCACCAAGCTTAATCGACTTACTAAAAAAATCACAAAATAAATAAAAAAATTTTAACGAAAGGCTAAACACCTTTCGTTTTTTGTCGATATAAGGAATGTAAAGGCGAAGAAGGCGGCCGACTTCTTTACCGATATATAAACTTTTGGTCCACAAGGACGTGGACAACCACATTCAAGGAGGAAATTTATAATGAGAATTAATCACAATATTACTGCACTTGGTGCACACCGTAACTTAACTGGTGCAAACAATGCACAAGCAAAATCAATGGAGAAATTATCTTCTGGCTTACGTATTAATCGTGCAGCAGACGATGCAGCTGGTCTAGCAATCTCTGAAAAAATGCGTTCTCAAATTAAAGGTTTAGATATGGGAGCAAAAAATGCTCAAGACGGTATCTCTTTAATTCAAACAGCTGAAGGTGCTTTAAACGAAACACATTCTATTTTACAACGTATGCGTGAACTTTCCGTTCAAGCTGGAAATGAAACAAATACAAGTACTGATGTGGAAAAACTTCAAGCAGAAGCAGATCAGCTTGCAGAAGAAATTACTAGAATCTCTTCTGATACAGAATTTAACAAAGGAAAACTTTTAAATGGTTCTGCAGGTAGTGATGGTACAGTAACACTTCAAATCGGTGCTAATGCTGGTCAATCAATTTCTGTTCAAATTGGAACAATGGATGCTTCTACAATATTAGGTTCAGCTACACTTGACATTTCGAGTTCAACAGCAATTGGTTCAATAGACGCTGCTATTGAAACGGTTTCTACTCAACGCTCAAAATTAGGTGCTGTACAAAATCGTTTAGAGCATACAATCAATAACTTAAGTACATCTTCTGAAAACCTAACAGCTGCAGAATCTCGTATTCGTGACGTTGACATGGCGAAAGAAATGATGGAGCAAACGAAGAACTCCATTCTTGCTCAAGCTTCTCAAGCAATGCTAGCTCAAGCAAATCAACAACCGCAAGGAGTTTTACAATTACTTCAATAATCATAATAAAAAAAGGTATCGTGATTATTCACGATATCCTTTTTTATCAAATTAAAGGATTGTGACAAAGAATATGCAGAAATGTTTATCACTATGTATGATTGTTAAGAATGAAGAAAAGGTTTTGGCTAGATGTTTGGATTCGGTGAATGGAATCGTTGATGAAATAATTATAATTGATACTGGTTCTACCGATGCATCAAAGGATATTGCCAGAAAATATACAAATCACGTTTATGATTTCACTTGGACTGGAAGTTTTTCTGAAGCACGAAATTTTGCCCAACAATATGCAAGCGGACAATGGATTTTGGCTCTTGATGCCGATGAATATGTAGATGGAGATAATTTAAAAGAAACTATTAAACAATTGAGGGAAAATGAAGTTTCTAATAGTCCAATTGAGTCCTATTCTGTAAAAATTATTAATTTCACAGGCAGTTACGGAGAAAATATAGTTCAGCATTACCATTCGCGAATTTATAAAAATAATGGCCATATCAAATATTATCGGGACATTCATGAACAGCTAGGGAAAACAAATGGTGATAAATTAGAATCTGCAATTTCCCCATTGAATATATACCACTCAGGCTATTTAAATTCCACAATAAAAGCGAAAGATAAAAACAAAAGAAATACAGAGATTCTTCATGTTGAAATAAGCAAATCTGGAGAATCAGGGTATGACTACTATAATTTAGGCAATGAGTATAAAGCAGTTGGAAAGTTAGAAGAAGCATTAGACGCCTATACAAAAGCTTTTCAAAAAAAGGGAAATATTGCCTATTCTTGGGTTCCGAATAATATTATTCAAATCATTAACTGTTTAACACAACTCAATCGTTTTTCAGAAGGCTTAGCGGTTATTGCTGATGCTGGGCAGTTATATCCAAGATCACCTGAATTTATCTGTCTAAAATCCAATATTTATGTACTTCAGCACCGATACGAAGATGCGAAAAATGAATTGCTTTACTTACTAAATAATAAAGATAAGTATCAACAGTATTTAATTAGTATTGATAGTTTAGAATTTATACCGCATCGATTGCTAGGATATATTTACGAGAGCCAAGAGGATTATGAGGCTGCATTTTTACAATATTCACAGGCGCTTGCTTTCAATCAAACGAATCTTGAAATGATTGCGAGAATGATTCGTATTTTATTAAAATTTCATAACTCGAAAGAGATTACAAGCTTTGTTAAAAAGCATGGCTGGGACAAACAAAGTTTTATTCTGCAAACAATTATTTTTGTTTTATTGAATAATAATCAAGCTGATTTTGCGAAAACGTTTATTAATGATTTATCTTTACTAGAGGATGTTGAAAATCTCCGATTAAAAGCTGAATTAGTCGATGGTCATGTGGAATATGTATATGATCAACTAAAATCTAAATCTATGCATGAATTGGAAACAGTGATAAGTAAAAAGCAACTAGATCTTCAAGATTTGATATTAGTAGGATTACAAATGAATGATACCAATCTTCTTGAAAAAATATATCAGCATTTAGATAATCAAGAGGAAAAAATGTACGTGAATTTATTGCGAGGCAATTCAAAAAATGTTGCAGTGAAGGATCCTGCCTATTTACTGAACTTAATGGAAAAAGCTATCCAATATAAACAATTTGCTTTATTTGAGTCTTTGATACCGTTAAAGGATTATTATGACGAATCTATCAATCTAACAATTGGTCATATGCTATATCGGTACCAATTTAAGGAAATTGCAGTATCGTTTTATCAGGAAATGGGTAGTTTAGAAAAATTTGATGACCAGGCATTTTTGAATGTAATACAAGAATTTATAAGGGAAAATGAAAATAAAGATGCATTAGAATATGCTATATTTGCTATTGATAATGGTAGAGATGATTTTCGTTTATACAAATATGCTATTGAATTAGCAATACAAAATAATCAAATTGATTTGAAAAAGGATTTAGTAAATACTGCGTTAATAAAATACAATGACAGTAGCTGGTTAACAATTGTATAGTAGTTGTGAACTTATATAAAAAATATGCTCGGCCCGATTGGCTATTACTATTAAAAAGGGACATCCAAATTGACTTTGTGGATGTCCTTTTTTCTATCGTTTATTCAGATAATTTCACGATAAAGTTATTGACCAATCTTTCAAACCAAATCTTAATATTATTATTTTCTAGCAGATAATAATAATACATGTCCTACAGAGCGAACGTTTGTAAAATTCCAGTCCCCTGCATCATGTGTAAAACTATCATCTATTTTAAAACCAATAGAAGTTAGCATATCGATTAAAGTAGAAGGTTCAAAATAAAATAAATGTTCATAAGATGCATTGTAGCCAAACCAATTTTCTCCATTAAAAATCCCTTTTCTATGGTTTGGAGTTGAAATAAAGAGCTTTCCATTAGGTTTTAAGATTCTAAAAATCTCCTTTAGCTCTCTTTTTGGAGAAATATAATGTTCTACTACATCCCATAGAGTTATACAATCAAAGTAATTATCTGGAAACTTAACATTTTGTAGCTCGTCATTATACACTTCTATTCCTAATTTTTTTGCAATTGAATAACTTTCCGAGGAAATTTCAATTCCGTACGTTTTCCAGCCAGATTCTTTTGCGTAAGATAAAAATTCGCCGTTTGCACAGCCTATATCTAAAATAGTTTTTTCCTTATTAGTTTTGGTGGTATTATTAATCCAATTTAAACGAGGTTTAAACATATACCCTTTATCTTCATTAAAATAATCATTATTATAGCCAGCAACTTGAGAATGAGTATAATAACCAAAATCATAAAGCTTATGCAGTTTGGAACTTACTGGTATTTTTTCTAAATAAGCTAGTCCACAATTGGTACATGAAACGATATTTTGATTGTCGGGGCGGGTGATTACTAAAGTACTATTTACCTCACCACAGTTATCACACACTTGAGTCTCTGTAAATAAATTTTTCCAATTAGTGAATCTATCATCTTTATTTAATAGTTTGTCTATCAATTGTATGGAAATAAAATGGGATTTTTGAGCATCACTATGCAGACCTAGTCTGGTTAGCATTGCCTTTAAGTTTGTATGAAATAGTGGACTATTTTCACTCATAGAGACATCCCTAAAATTATTATAAATATTTAATGCATCTTCTATTCTTCCAACTTCAACATAATAATTAGCAAGTTCTAACTGATATATTTCTGAATTTGTAGGAAGATAATTTATTAAATCCAAAACGAGTTCTAATTTTCTTATGCAGTAAAATAGATGGATATTGATGAGTACATCTATTCCTCTATTCATTTGTAATTTTAGTTCAGCTTTATTTACATCATTTACAAATGGGTTAGTTAATACTATATTACAAGCATCCTCTATTCTGTTATTCAAATAAAGAGCTATTACATATTGTTTAAGTGTGAACATATCCCCTTTTACTTCATAAGCAGTTTTACTATCTTCTAGAAATTTTTCAATATTTGATTCTGCATAAGTAAGACTATAGAGAGATTTTATTATTGGGTTTTCATTTTCCGCTAAAAATGTTCCCCAATTTTGTTGCATATCATTTATAACTTCATTTTTATGAGCTTGGTTCGTTTTATTCTCATTCAATATGGATAAAAGATCTTTTGCTCTTTTTGACCATGTATTATTTGCTATAAATGTATTAATTGCTTGCATGTCAAGCTCAACATTTAAAAATTCGTTAATACTATTAGAAAATTCGAAATGGTTATTACTTGTTGCAATGAATCCATTATTTATACATAGATCTGGTAAACCTGTAGAAACAACTGGCAAACCACATGTCAAGTACTCATATAGTTTTATTGGGTCACAGTTAATTATGAGATCAATATCATCACGGAAAGGAATAATACCTACATCCATATATTTGAGATAATTTTTTAATTCCGCATGTTTTTTTGGCCCTAACAAATATAAATTTTGATAAGTTTTATTAATGATAGTTCCGTTTTGTGGCCCAATTAAAATGAAGGATTTATCTGGGTTAGATTCAATTACTTTATAAAACAGCTCTGTATTAAACCATTTGTCAATTGCTCCCATATAAACAATTCGTGGTCCAGGAATATTTTTTATATCATCTGGCTCAGTATCTTTAGAAGACAAAATGAAATCTTCGGTATTTACTGCGTTTTTAGATAAATAAACATTATCTCTCCCTATTGATTTATCAAGAAAAAGGGAAGAACTAGTTGTTAAAATAATATCAGCTTTATCCATTAATATAGCTTCATTTTCAATATCATTTTTAGATGACCAATACGAATAAGTTAAATCTGAATGATCATCTACACAGTCATAGACTAAAGAATATTTAGCAGAGTCTAAGGCTGTGATTACGTGAATATAAGCGGGGAGATAGGTAATTATCACATTATCATTTTCACTATTTTTTGGTAGTAGAAATTGACATATTAATTGATAACTAATTGTTGATACCGGGATATTATTTATGGCTTGAATAGGTGAATAAATATAAACGCCATCAATATTTTTTGTTTCTTTAATATTAATTTCCAGAATATCTGTTTCACTTATATCGGATTTATTCATCGATACTTGTCGATATGCCGGCTCAATAAAAGTAACTGTATTTCCAAGTTTAGCTAAAGCACGAGCCATATGATGTGGCCTTTGGAGCATATCACTCCACCTGCAGGATGATAAAATAATAATATTCAAAATATATTAATTCTCCTTTTTTCTAATTAGTTTATCTGCCTATTGCTTTTATTGACTTTTTAGATAAAATACTATTATTGTAATTATACTCTATCATTTTACCGTGAGATAATACTATTTTAAAGGATTTTTCTTAAATAATAATTTCATTTCTATCAATTACGATGGATGTTTTTGTTATAACTAATTGAATAGAAATTATAGGGATACTATAAACTATAACTATTATTATGATATAGTATTGAAGGTGTTTTAAAGGAATTTTTAAAGAATACTTTCCCATAGGACAAACATCATTTAATTGCTTGTTAACCGAAAGGAGCTTCTTAGTGGAAATACAGAAGTCAGAAATTAAAAATAGATCTTATTATCTCTCGTTTTTTATAGCCGGTATTGTGTTGGTAGCATTTAATCTGCGGCCAGCAATTACATCCATCGGGCCATTGGTAGGAGAAATTCAATCGGCTGTTGGATTATCCGGATGGAGTGCAGGATTGTTAACAAGCTTGCCACTGCTTGCCTTTGCTGCCGTCTCACCGATAGTGCCAAGCTTAGCCAGTCGCTTACATAACGAACGAACACTATTATTAGGCTTATTCTTTCTTATTGTCGGTATTGCCGTACGTTCTATATCCAATATTACCTTATTATTTACAGGTACTATCCTAATCGGTGTCGGAATTGCAATATGTAATGTATTGTTACCAGGGATTGTAAAAGAAAAATTCCCAGACAAAGTCGGTCTGATGACAAGTGTTTACACAACTGCAATGAATGTTTTTGCAGCAATCGCATCTGGTATTAGTATTCCAATCGCCGTAGGAATGGGATATGGCTGGCAAACTGCATTACTTGTATGGATGATACCCGTTATTATCGCATTGATTATTTGGTTTTATTTAGCAAAAACTAGCCCATCCGCAAATAGCACAGTCATTCATGAGGAAGCAAAGGATACAAAGCTATGGCAATCTGCATTGGCTTGGCAAGTAGCATTATTCATGGGCTTTCAATCAACACTATATTACGTCACGATTGCCTGGCTACCAGCAATTTTACAAAATAATGGACTCAATAGCACACAAGCTGGCTGGATGCTTTCCTTTACACAGCTTATCGGTCTACCGGCAGGATTCATCGTTCCAATTATTGCTGGTAAAATGAAATCACAAAAATCATTAGCAATTATTATGGGCTTACTAGCAGTCATCGGATATGGTGGATTACTTATTGGGACAAGCTACTTTGCCATGATGCTAAGCATTGTCCTGATAGGAATATCTTTAAGCGGTAGCTTTGCACTATCGTTAACTTATTTAGGGATGCGAGCAAGAGATGCGAAACAAGCATCTGCACTATCTGGTATGGCGCAATCCATCGGCTATTTATTATCTGCTATCGGTCCGATTCTCATTGGTACATTGTATGACATTACGCAAGCATGGACGATCCCAGTTGGCACATTAATTTTCGTATCCATACTTGTCACTGCTCTAGGAGCAAGTGCCGGAAGAAATAAATTTGTTTAATCATATATAATTATTCGAACGAATGAAAGCACACATGGGAAATAAATCTCATGTGTTTTTTTCTATAAATTTACAGATTATCGTCTTATAAGGTTAAAAAAATTATTATGGGAACCGATATAAAAGGTAGAGAAAAAAATTCGTATGTACAAAATGAAAACATGTAGGGGGAAAACCTATGATAGACAAGATTCCTTCCCGACAGCATGTCATAGCAACGAGCATAAATGGGACAAAGACCGGAGATAATTCAGTTCAATCAAATGTACAGGCTACAATAAACCATGGGGAAAAAGCAACAAATAGTGGCTTAACGAAAGCGGAAGAAAAAAAGGATAAAGCAATACATGAAAAACAAATACAGGATATCGTAAAAAAAATAAATGAAAAATTAATCCATGATAACACATCCTTAAAATTCGAAATTCATGAGGATCTCGATAGGTACTATGTAAAAGTTATCGACGATGAAACGAAAGAAACGATAAAAGAAATTCCACCAAAAAAAATGCTCGATTATTACGCAGCCATGAGAGAAAACATGGGATTGGAAATTGATACAAGAGTATGAAACGTGAGCTAAAAGAAAAAACATGCTATAGAGGAGAGGAAGTGACTACAAATGGTCATGCGTGTTACCGGATTAGCAAGTGGGATGAACATTGACGAAATCGTAGAAAATATGATGAAAGCCGAAAGTATTCCATTAAATCGAATGAAACAAGATAAACAAATACTCGAATGGCAGCGGGATAGTTACCGTGAAATGAACACCTTATTGCTCAACTTCCGTACAGAGCTTACGAATATGAGTTTAAGTTCCTTTTACCAAACGCGAAACACTGGAAGCAGTAATGAAGATAAAGTGACTTCTACGGCAACAAGTGGTGCAGGTCAAGGATCTTACTCCATTTCTAATGTCACACAGCTCGCTACGGCAGCATCGAAAGTAAATAACGGAACTATTTCAGCTAATAGTACTGAAAAAATTGATCCAACAAAAGCTCTTTATTCGATTAAGGATTCTTTTGCAGCAGGTGGCACAAGCTTTGATTGGAAGGAAGGCAGTGTAAAATCAACTACGATTTCAGTGACACAGGCAGGAAAAGAGCAAACAATTGGACTTGCTTCAGGTACTTCGATTGTCGACGTGGAAAATATGGCAGTCAAGGTTAATGGAACTAGCTATGAAGTGGTAACTAGCGAACCTGCTGGGGGGCTAGCAGATAACCAAGTATTGGTGGATGCTTCAACCGGGAAACTTACCTTTAAAAATGATTTAGCGATTAATAGCAGTATTAAAGTAGATTATGTCGCAAATCAAAACATCCAAACGAAATCGATTAATGAGGATATAACCGAGTTGTCGATTGGCGGTGCATTGGTTGAAGGTAGTGTTAATCTAACCATGAATGGCCAGCAATATTCTGCCAATGGAAGTAACCTCGTGGATAGTTCAGGAACAGCAGTTGGTACAATTGATTATGCATCCGGAAAAATTACGTTTAATGATACTTTCCGTAATTTAGTAAAGGATGCCGCTGCTGCCTCAGGATCTAGCGATGAAAAACCAAAAGTAGATATTCAAATAGCATCTAAAGAAAATTATTTTTCCTTTGGATTAACTACCCAAACATCGACTGGACAGGTAGATGAAAAGTTCTTGATTTCTGGAAGTGCATCATTAAATACGGTTATGTCTAAAGTCAACAATAGTGATGCAGGGGTAACGATGTTTTATGACTCCTATTCAGATAAGGTCACTATCTCTCGAAAAGAGACTGGGAATTTTAATGAAACCGGAGAAGAAATCACGACCTCTGGTAATTTTCTAAATAATGTTCTTGGTTTTTCCGGTGTAACAGAGCAAGGTGGACAAAACGCGACCTTTACAATCAATGGATTAGAAACGGAGCGAACCTCTAATACATTTACCATGAATGGGGTAACACTCACCTTAAAGAGTACGACAGCACCAGGTGAAAATATTACCGTAAATGTTAGTGGAGATAATGATAAACTATTCGAAAATATTAAGAGCTTTGTAGATAAATATAATGAGATTGTTGAAAAGCTTCAAGGAAAGCTTTCGGAAGAGAAATATAGTGATTACTTGCCATTGACGGACGATGATCGTGAAAAGCTTACAGATAAACAACAAGAACAATGGGAAGAAAAAGCAAAGAGTGGTTTACTTAAGAATGATTCGATTTTATCTGGCTTTATTAATTCCGTACGTGCAGCCGTTTATTCTCCAGTAAGCCAAGACGGGATTGACCCGGCAATGCGAACATTGTCTTCCATTGGGATAACAACAACAGCTGATTACAAAAGCGCGAAACTAACGATTGATGAAAATAAATTAAAAGCCGCAATCGAAAAGGATCCGGAATCAATTGAGGCACTATTCAGTGGCACTGGTTCAACGGATAGCAGCAAAGGAATCATGCTCCGTCTATCCGATCGTGTGACACAAACGATGGATCAATTAAAAAATCGTGCAGGAAGCACCTTGTCAACTAATTCCAATTTCGCAATTGGTAGAGAGTTAGATACATTAGATGACCGAATGGAAACTTTCCAAGAACGGTTAACAATGTTAGAAACTCGCTATTATGCACAGTTTACGGCAATGGAAAAAGCAATTCAGCAGGCAAATTCTCAATCAACATATATATCATCCTTATTCACTTATTAAACGATAGTGTCACAAGTAGCAGGTAGAATATAGGAACCAACTAGTAAATAAGGCAGGGGATTGAACATGGCAATTAATAATCCATATCAAGCATATAAACAAAACTCCGTAACGACAGCAAGTCCAGGGGAATTAACGTTAATGTTATATAATGGTTGCTTAAAATTTATTAATCTAGCAAAGCATGCTATTCAAGCGGGAAACATCCCAGAAAAAAATAGTAATTTGCAAAAAGCACAAAATATCATTAGTGAGCTTATGGCGACTTTGAATATGGATTTTGAAATTTCCAAACAAATGATGGCACTATATGATTTTGTTCGGCGACAATTAATCGAAGCAAATATTAAAAATGACATCCATGCACTAACCGATGCAGAAGGCATTGTGACAGAATTTCGTGATACATGGAAGGAAGTAATTCAAGTGAATCGTAGACAGCGATATGGCCAAGGTGGTCAAATTTAATGAGCTCGTTGAATGATTTTTATTTAGTAACGACAGAGCTAATTCAACGATTAGAAGAGGATACACAAGATCGTGATAATCAACTGCACGATATTCAATTACTCCTAAATAAGCGGGATGAGCATGCGAAGCAAATGGTTCCTCCTTTTTCCGAAGAAGAGCAAAAATTAGGCAAGCAAATCCTTTCATTAAACGAAACACTAATTCAGCTGTTAACGAAGCAAAAGCAAATAATTCAAACCGACTTACGTCAACTGCAAAAGCGTAAGCAATCTGGAAAACAATATATAAATCCGTATCAATCTATACAAACAGATGGATATTTTTATGATAAACGAAAATAATAACGTGGTAGAAGAGTCCCAAAATAATTGGTGACTCTTTTTTCATGCATTCTAATTTCAATAGAAACTTCATATAATGAAACTCGGAGAATACTTACACATACATAGGAATCACCAGGAACTTGTGACAAAATGATGTCGAAAAATATTATTCGACAAATTTTTTTAGTACAAAAGGAGGAAATCGTCCACTTGTTGGCGAAATTATAAGTATAGCTTTTATAAAGGAGGAGTTTACGTATGAAATTTAACGTACGCGGTGAAAACATTGAGGTAACTCCAGCATTACGGGAGTATGCAGAGAAGAAAATCACTAAGTTAGAAAAGTATTTTACAGAAACTCCAAATACAAATGTAAACGTGAATTTGAAGGTTTACAATGACAAAAAAGCGAAAGTCGAAGTGACTATTGTACTTCCAAGCTTCGTACTTCGGGCAGAAGAAGTAAATACTGATATGTATGCAAGTATTGATTTAATTACTGATAAGTTGGAAAGGCAAATCCGTAAACATAAAACAAAAGTAAATCGGAAATCTCGTGAAATTGGAACGAAGGATTTATTTGTAAATGGTGCAGCTGCTAACAAAGAGGAAGAAACAGAAAACGATATGGAAATTGTTCGTATGAAACGTTTTGACCTGAAGCCAATGGATAGTGAAGAAGCTGTATTACAAATGAATTTGTTAGGACATAACTTCTTTATTTATACAGATGCCGATACAAACACTACCAATATTGTGTACCGTAGAAAAGATGGTCGCTACGGTTTAATCGAAACTATTTAAAGACAAATAATATCCCGCAGTCTTCATTGACTGCGGGAATTTTCATGTTGGTTACAATTTTTTTACTCAAAAAAGATGGCATACATACCATCTTTTTTACGATCGCTGCTTTCATTACTTCCGTAACAATATAAAAACCAGCGGACGGAATACAAATAGGAAATTTCAATACGAGGACCAGGTATTTAATAAAAAGGTTTCTCCATATCGCTACCTTTTTATTAAACTAGATTTTTCAAACAATCATTATTATAATAGAAAAATAAAAATCTTTCATAGATTCAATTAATATATAAATATATAGGATAATATTTGTTTTCTTAAATTTTCGCTCATATTACTGCTTTTTGCATTTTATAATGGGAAGGGGAGAATCGTATTGGATTTTTTACATTATCCGTATGCATCACTACGTACTGCTGTTTTTAGTAATAAAGGAATGGTTGCAACCTCACAGCCATTAGCCTCGCAAGCGGGATTGGAAATTTTGAAAAAAGGTGGGAATGCAGTTGATGCAGCGATTGCAACTGCGGCTGCATTAACAGTTGTAGAACCAACCTCCAATGGAATTGGCGGAGATGCATTTGCCATCGTTTGGTTACAAGGGGAAATGTTCGGCCTCAATAGTAGTGGACCAGCACCAAAATCGCTATCGATTGACGCAGTGAAGGCGCGAGGACATGAAAAAATGCCAGTACATGGGCTAATCCCAGTTACCGTACCAGGAATACCTGGGGCTTGGGCGACACTATCTAAACGATTTGGTCGACTTCCGTTGACAGAAGTATTGCAGCCAGCAATAGCCTATGCACGGGAAGGCTATCCATTAAGTCCAACGTTAGGAAAATATTGGGGCTCTGCATTCAATCGCTATAAAGAAATTTACAAAACAGATGAATATCAGTATTGGTTTGAAACCTTTGCACCAAGTGGAAACGCCCCGAAAATAGGTGAGGTATGGAAATCGGAAGGTCATGCAACAACATTAGAGGAAATTGCCAAAACCAATGCGGAAAGCTTCTATCGCGGTCCAATTGCTAATAAGATTGCGACATTTTTTAAAAAGAACGATGGATTTTTAACGGAAGAAGATTTAGCCTCCTTCGAGCCAGAATGGGTTGATCCAATTAGTATTGAATATAATGGCTATAAGGTTTGGGAAATTCCACCAAATGGCCAAGGAATTGTTGCACTAATGGCTTTAAATATTGCGAAAGGATTTTCTTTTACTGGAAAAGATGAGGTCGATACATATCATAAGCAAATTGAAGCATTGAAATTAGCATTAACAGATGGAAAAGCCTATATTACGGATCCGAACAAGATGGAAACAACAATAAGCGAGTTGCTTTCGGAGGAATACGCTATGCAACGCCGTGCGCAAATTGGGGAGCTTGCCATTGAGCCGTCATCATTTGAGCCAAAGCAAAGCGGAACGGTTTATTTAGCGACAGCCGATGGAGAAGGGAATATGGTTTCCTACATCCAAAGTAATTATATGGGATTTGGTTCAGGAATCGTCATCCCGGGAACGGGGATTGCGATGCAAAACCGTGGAGCGGATTTCTCCTTGGACCCTAACCACGTCAATGCCCTACAAGGTGGGAAAAGAACGTATCATACTATCATTCCTGGCTTTTTAACAAAGGGAACAGAAGCAATTGGTCCGTTTGGAGTCATGGGTGGGTATATGCAACCACAAGGTCATATGCAAGTTGTGATGAATTTGCTTAACTTTGGGTTAAACCCACAGGCTGCGTTAGATGCACCACGATGGCAATGGATGGGAGATAAAAAGGTTATTGTAGAACCGAACTTCCCGACGGCGATTGCACAAAGCTTAGCTAGAAGGGGACATCAAGTACAGATTGCATTAGATACTGGTGCTTTCGGACGGGGGCAAATCATTTTGCGAAATCCAGAAACTGGGGTTTTAGTCGGCGGAACAGAGTCGCGCACCGATGGCTCTATTGCTGTTTGGTAAAAGAACTTAGTGAATAGAAGTGAGCGTAAATTATTCGAAAAATGGCCGCTTGAAAAAATTTAGAAGCGGCCAATTCCATTTCCTGAGCCTACTGCTCTTGAAAATTAACGAAATAATATACATAGAATAAACAAAGGATAAGAATACTTTAGAAATTAATTTTCCAAATCAATTTCTTCGTTTTTACTACTCCAAACAATTTCATTCAACAATTTCAAATCAGAAGGTGAATACATGAAGTATTTAAATATATTTATTGCATTTTTTCGTTCAGGAATATTAGGCTATGGAGGTGGTCCGAGTTCCATTCCGCTCGTCTATGACGAGGTGGTGAAACGTTATAAGTGGATGGACGACGAAGATTTCTCAGACGTATTAGCACTCGGAAATACTTTACCAGGACCGATTGCAACGAAAATGGCAGGATACATCGGATATCGTGTCGGAGGGATAGTTGGAATGCTCGTCGCATTAATTGCTACGATTCTTCCAACTGCTGTTTTATTGATTTTATTTTTAACGGTATTACAAGCCTATAAGGATATTGCATGGGTAAATGGAATATCAAAAGCAGTCGTTCCAGTGGTTGGCGTCATGATGGGGGTATTAACATGGGATTTTATTAAGAAATCAAAAGGCTACTTCGGCTGGCTAATGACAACTGTTTTAGTTATTGTTAGCTTAATCGTTTTACAAGTATTATCGATTCATCCAGGAATATTAATTGCTGGTTTACTGGCAGCAGCACTTTTGAAAAAGTCAAAACAAGCGGATGAAAATCTTAATAAAAAGGTGAAAACTTCATGATTTATTGGCAAATTTTTCTCGCATTTTTTATCCCAGGAATATTAGGCTATGGCGGTGGCCCTGCATCGATTCCATTAGTGGAAAATGAGGTGGTTGATCGTTATCAGTGGATGAATCATCAAGAATTTAGTGAGATGATTGCACTTGCCAATGCATTACCTGGACCAATTGCGACGAAAATGGCAGGGTATGTTGGCTATATGGAAGGTGGAATTTTCGGATCTGCTGTTGGTCTATTTGCTACTGTTGCTCCTTCACTCATTTTAATGATTGCCCTATTGAGTTTAATTCTTAAACATAAAGACTCCCCGAAAGTAAAACGGATGAGCAATTATGTCCGTCCGGCAATTGCTGTATTAATGGGGATATTAACCTATGATTTTTTCTTTGATTCCTTTCACGATATCGGCGGTTGGCAAACGTTTGGTATTGCACTCATTAGTTTACTTCTTTTAGAAAAATGGAAGGTACATCCAGTTTATGTGATTTCAGGTGCAATTGTTTATGGTGCGTTCTTTTTGTCCTAACGTTTTTGGCAGTTTCTAATGACAAATCGCAATTAGTGTAAGTTGTCACTTATGGACGTAAATGGTAATATAAAATATGACAATAAAAACGATAATTACGTTAATTTCATCAGATTGAATAGTAATTTTGTTCACAAAAATTCAATTGACTAGTAGTTACAATTCATTTATTGTAGAGAAATTATCACTAGCTTTTTCTTCATAAATTTGGGCACCAATTTTGCCTAAATAAACATGCCGTAAAGCTTAAAAGGTTTTTATATACAAAGGAGCGACGCTGAAATGGCAAGTATTTTAAATAAAATTTTCGATCTTAACAAAAGAGAAATCAAGCGTTTGGAAAAAATGGCGGATCAAATTGAATCATTAGCTACTGACATGGAGCGACTTACGGATGATCAATTACGAGAAAAAACGACAGAATTTAAGGAAAGAGTAGCAAAAGGGGAAAGTCTTGATGAATTATTAGTTGAAGCTTTCGCAGTTGTACGAGAAGCTGCTCGCCGTGTACTAGGACTATATCCATATAAAGTACAATTAATGGGTGGTATCGTTCTGCACGAAGGTAATATTTCCGAAATGAAAACTGGGGAAGGTAAAACATTAACTTCTACAATGCCAGTTTATTTAAATGCCCTTTCCGGTAAAGGTGTTCATGTAATTACCGTCAATGATTATTTAGCTAGACGTGACGCTACCGAAATGGGACAACTATTCGAATTCCTTGGTCTAACTGTTGGCCTAAATTTAAATGAAATGACAAAAGAAGAAAAACGAGATGCATATAATGCAGATATTACGTATGGAACAAATAATGAATTTGGATTTGACTATTTAAGAGACAACATGGTGCTTTACAAAGAACAAATGGTTCAACGACCACTGAACTTTGCTGTTATTGATGAGGTTGACTCCATTTTAATTGATGAGGCACGTACACCATTGATTATTTCAGGTTCTGCAAGAAAATCTACACAATTGTATATTCAAGCAAATGCATTTGTGAATACATTAAGAGCAGAAGTAGATTATACATTAGATGAAAAAACGAAAAGTGTTTTATTAACAGAAGAAGGAATTAATAAGGCTGAAAAAAGCTTTGGAATCGAAAATCTATTTGATATTAATCATGTGACATTAAACCACCATATTAACCAAGCATTACGTGCAAAGGTTGTTATGCATCGGGATGTTGACTATGTCGTCCAAGACGGTGAAATCGTCATTGTAGACCAATTTACCGGTCGTTTAATGAAGGGACGTCGCTATAGTGACGGTCTCCATCAGGCGATTGAAGCAAAAGAAGGCGTAGAAATACAAAATGAAAGCATGACAATGGCTACCATTACATTCCAAAACTATTTCCGGATGTATGAGAAATTGGCTGGGATGACAGGTACAGCGAAAACAGAGGAAGAAGAATTCCGTAACATTTATAATATGAATGTTATTGTTATTCCAACGAATCGTCCGATTACAAGAGATGACCGTCCAGATTTAATTTATGCAACAATGAAGGGAAAATTCCAAGCAGTTGTGGATGATATTGCTGAGCGCAATCAAAAAGGCCAACCTATTCTTGTAGGTACGGTTGCCATTGAAACATCGGAATTAATTTCCCAATTGCTAACGAAAAAAGGCATCCGACACAATGTATTAAATGCGAAAAATCACGCACGTGAAGCCGATATTATTGCCCAAGCTGGCCATAAAGGCTCCGTAACAATTGCGACAAATATGGCTGGTCGTGGTACCGATATTAAATTAGGTGAAGGCGTGAAGGAATTAGGCGGTTTAGCCGTTATCGGTACAGAGCGTCACGAAAGTCGTCGGATTGATAATCAGCTCCGTGGACGTTCTGGTCGTCAAGGAGATCCAGGGGTTACACAATTTTATTTATCGATGGAAGACGAATTAATGCGTCGTTTCGGTTCCGACAATATGAAAACAATGATGCAGCGCTTAGGAATGGATGATTCTCAACCAATTCAAAGTAAAATGGTATCAAGAGCTGTTGAATCGGCACAGAAACGCGTGGAAGGAAATAACTTTGATGCACGTAAACAATTACTACAATATGATGATGTAATCCGTCAGCAACGGGAAATTATTTATAGTCAACGATTTGAAGTAATTGATTCCGATAACTTACGTGATATTATTGAAAAAATGATTAAGTCCGTAATTGAACGGAATGTCCAATTACATGTTTCCGGAGATTCTACAGATGAAGATAAGAATATCGCTGGCTTAATTAAATATATTAATGCCAACCTACTCCCGGAAAATGATATTCAAGCAGCTGATCTTAAAGGCAAAAATCCAGAAGAAATGGTTGAAATCATTTTTGCGAAAGTAACGGAACGATATAATGAAAAAGAGGAAACGCTTGGTTCCGAAAAAATGCGGGAGTTCGAAAAGGTTATTACATTACGAACAGTAGATTCTAAATGGATTAGTCATATTGACGCAATGGATCAATTACGCCAAGGTATCCATCTTCGTGCATATGCACAAACCGATCCATTACGTGAATATCAAACAGACGGGTACGCAATGTTTGAAGCAATGGTTGAGTCCATTGAAGAAGATGTTGCAAAATATATTATGAAAGCCGAAATCGTCGATAATTTAAAACGTGAGGAAGTTGCCAAGGGGCAAGCCGTTATACCAGCCTCTGATGGTGACCAACCTAAGAAAAAGCCACTAAAGAAACAAATCGACATTGGCAGAAATGACCCATGCTATTGCGGAAGTGGCAAAAAATATAAACACTGTCACGGAAAAGAAGCATAATTAGGACGTTTTAATGAAAAAACTTGATTAACTAGAACAAAAAGATTTACAATAATCAAGGTGAATCCATTTGAATAAACAAAAGAGGGAGAAGACATTCCTCCCTCTTTTTTGTGGAAAATCCATTTGTTGAAAGCTTGTTTTTGTAAAAGCTATTAACGATAAGAAGTTCCTTTCAAAGAATATACAGATTTCTACAATTGTCGAAGGTTGCTTAGATATTTCGTCAAAATATTTCCCAGAAAATAGATTAAAAATATCAATTGATTAGTAATTTCGACACAAACTGTAAAAAAATATAATGGAATTATAGAAAGTATTTTAGAGGTGACGAAAATGGAAATAGCAGAAATTAGAAATGAATTAGAAAAAACAGCTGAACGATTAGCGGACTTTAGGGGGTCTCTTTGACTTAGAAAACAAAGAGGCACGTATTGCAGAATTAGATGAATTAATGTCTATGCCAGATTTTTGGAATGATCAGGATAAAGCACAAACCGTTATTAGTGAGGCAAATGGATTAAAAGAACAAGTTAACGAGTTTCATGAGTTAAATGAAACATATGAAAACTTAGATTTGACTTATGAGCTTCTGAAGGAAGAACCAGATGCAGATTTACAAACAGAATTAGAAGCTGAATTGGAAGACCTAACCGAGCGATTAAATAAATTTGAACTTCAGTTATTATTAAGTGGTCCATATGATAAAAACAATGCAATATTAGAATTACACCCAGGTGCTGGCGGTACCGAGTCACAGGACTGGGCATCAATGCTTTTACGAATGTATACACGCTGGGCTGAAAAACAAGGCTTCAAAGTAGAGACGCTTGATTATCTACCAGGTGATGAAGCAGGGGTTAAGAGTGTTACTTTACTTATTCAAGGCCGTAATGCATACGGATATTTGAAAGCAGAAAAAGGCGTACACCGCCTCGTACGGATTTCACCATTTGACGCATCAGGTCGTCGCCATACATCCTTTGTATCGTGTGATGTGATGCCGGAAATAAATGATGATATTGAAATCGAAGTATCACCAGATGAAATCCGTGTCGATACATTCCGTGCAAGTGGTGCTGGTGGACAGCATATTAATAAAACATCTTCTGCTGTTCGAATTACCCATATTCCAACAGGATTTGTTGTAGCTAGTCAGGCACAACGCTCGCAAATTCAAAACAGAGAACAAGCAATGAAGATGTTAAAAGCAAAATTGTATCAAAAGAAAATTGAAGAACAAGAAGCAAAACTTGCAGAAATTCGTGGCGAGCAAAAAGAAATTGGCTGGGGTAGCCAAATTCGCTCCTATGTATTCCACCCATATTCGATGGTAAAAGACCATCGTACTAGTACAGAAACAGGAAATGTGCAGGCAGTAATGGATGGCGAAATCGATCAATTTATCGATGCCTATTTACGCTCGAGAATTCAGTAATGTTTTGATGATTGATTATAGGTAAAAACGGCGGAATTTATTTCCACCGTTTTTTACTGGAATGTAATAAATGATGTAATAATACAAATGGGAAATAAACGAATCTTTACCAATAACTTTTATAATCGAAGAAATTAAAACGCTTACATAAATATAAGAAAACAATTTATTTTTCTGCTATTCGAAAGTATTCAAAAATGATTACTTATTGGATTAGCGATTAAAGGAGTACATCGCAATGAAAAGGAATCAACAAAATGTTGGAGTAAAAGCATTTGAAAAATTACTAAATTATTTGTATGTAATTATCGGATCAAGTATTGTTGCCATAGCCTTCAATGTCTTTTTATTACCAAATCAAATCGCATCTGGTGGGGTTAGTGGAATTAGCACCATTTTACATGGGGTATGGAATTTAGAGCCAGCCTATGTTCAATGGGCATTAAATATTCCTTTATTTATCGCAGGCATCCTTGTGCTTGGCTTTCAATTTGGAATCAAAACATTAGTTGGTACCGTCTTTTTACCTTTTGTCGTTTATTTAACGAAAGATGTAGAACCATGGACAATGAATCCTTTACTTGCATCGCTGTTTGGCGGAATCGGTGTAGGGCTTGGCCTGGGGATTGTCTTTCGAGGGAATGCATCGACAGGGGGAACAGATTTGGCTGCACAAATACTGTCTAAATACACTAATATATCTCTTGGTAAAAGTGTAGCAATAATTGATGGTCTTATCGTTCTTATGGCAATGGTTGTATTTGATATAGAAAAAGGATTATTTGCCTTAATTGGATTATTTGTAACAAGTAAAACGATAGATCTTGTGCAAATTGGTTGGAACCGTTCGAAAATGGTATTAATCATTACGAATGATGAAGAAGAGGTTCGTCAAACTATTCTTACGAAAATTGATCGCGGATTAACGAGAATCGAAGCATATGGAGGATATACAAATACACAACGGCCAATGCTAATGGCAGTTGTCGATCAAACACAATTTACGAATTTAAAACAAATTGTGAAAGCTATTGATCCATATGCATTTGTCATTGTAGTAGATGCATCAGAAGTATTAGGAAGAGGATTTACTGCCGCTAAAGAAGGACTTCCTAAATAATTTGGTAAACCTTCTATTATAATTTATACTTGTATTATCAACAACTGCTGGAAGTATGGAGTAGAAATACTGATAAATGGGGGCTAGACATGCTGAAAAAATGGTCGTACGTATTGCTAACTATTATTGGATTATTTGGATTGGCTGCTTGTAGCAGTGGTAATGAATCAAAGGAACCATTAACGGGAGAAGAACTTTTTGTGCAAAGCTGTGCGAGCTGCCATGGAGCAGACTTGAAATCAGGATATGCGGCAGATCTTGATCAAATTGGGACAAAATATACCGCCGAAGAAATCGAAGGGATTATTATCAATGGCTATAAAAAAATGCCAAGTGGTGTTTTAAAAGGCGAGGATGCCGAAAAAGTGGCACAATGGTTAGCAGAACAGAAATAATTACTTCTATAAAACCATGGGACAGACCGATATTTCCATTGGTTGGAAACAGTTACCAATGTTTACCATGGTTTTTTCCTCTATTTTCTTCTATTAATCCACAAATTTCTCATTTACTATAGAAGTACTGTGTAAAGATGACAATAATCGATAAAATTTGCCACTATTCTACTATAGCCATATTTAAATTTTTTTGTATAATGATATAGTAGTAACAAAAACGACAGAATTCTTTATTTTTTTACAATAAACAAAATAAATTTATGCGAGATAAACTGATTTGAAATATAAATGTAAAATTTTTTCATCTCATTTTGTCATTTTTTGATGTTATAATAGGAAATATGTAAAATGATGTACCGAAGAATAAACAACAATTGAGGAAATACGACAAAATTTAGATAAGGTGATTGATAAATGATAGTAATGAAAGACGTTTATAAAAGATATCCAAATGGTGTCGTTGCAGCTAATGGTATAGACGTTCAAATAGACCAAGGGGAATTTGTTTATGTTGTTGGGACAAGCGGTGCAGGTAAATCCACGTTTATCAAAATGATGTATCGTGAAGAAAAACCAACAAAAGGCACCATCGTAGTAAATGGCATTGATATTACGAAAATAAAAAATAGTAAAATTGCCCATTTTCGTAGAGGAATCGGTGTAGTCTTCCAAGATTTTAAGCTATTGCCGAAGCTAACGGTCTATGAAAATATTGCATATGCACTGGAGGTTATTGAAGAATCTCCAAAACTAATAAAGAAACGCGTAATGGCAGTTTTAGATTTAGTAAATTTAAAGCATAAGGCAAGAATGCTACCGGATGAATTATCTGGTGGGGAGCAACAACGGATTTCGATTGCAAGATCAATCGTGAACTCGCCTAGAGTAGTGATTGCCGATGAACCGACAGGGAATCTGGATCCTGAAACAACTTGGGATATTATGAAAATCTTTGAGGAAATCAATTCAAGAGGAACAACGGTAATCATGGCCACACATAATAAAGACATTGTAAATACAAGAAAACATCGTGTTATTGCTATTGAAGAAGGCATGATTGTTCGCGACGAGCAACGAGGTGAATACGGATATGAAATTTAGAACAATCGGGCGTCATCTGAAGGAAAGTTTAAAAAATATTGTCCGCAATGGCTGGATGACTTTCGCCTCAGTAAGTGCTGTTACTGTAACGTTAGTATTAGTTGGTGTGTTCTTTATTATTTTAATGAACTTAAATCAAGTAGCCACTTCCATCGAAGAGGATGTAGAAATTAAAGTATTAATTGATACAACTGCTACTGATGCAGATCAAGAGAAGTTAACACAACAAATAAAAGATATATCTGAAGTAGGTTCTGTTACGTTTTCCTCAAAGGAAAAGGAATTAGATGCATTGATTGATAGCTTCGGTGAGGATGCAGATTTATTTAAACAATTATATGAAGAACGTAACCCACTAAACGCGGCCTTTATTGTAAAAACAAAAGACCCGTTAGATACAATGAAAGCAGCCGAAAAAATTGAAAAATTAGATTTTGTTTATAAAGTGCGTTACGGACAAAATGATGTAGAAAAGCTATTTGACATTATTAAGGTTAGTCGAAATGTTGGTATCGTTCTTATCATTGGTCTGTTATTCACAGCAATTTTCTTAATCTCAAACACAATTAAAATAACAATTGTTGCCAGAAGAAAAGAAATCGAGATTATGAGATTAGTAGGTGCTACGAATAGTTTTATCCGCTGGCCATTCTTTCTAGAAGGATTATGGCTAGGTATTTTAGGTTCGATTATTCCAATTACGGCAATTATCGTCCTTTACAAAGAAATTAGTACATTTTTAGAGCCGAAATTAGTAGGGAACTTTATTCAAATATTAGACTTTAATCCGTTTGCATACCAAGTAAGTGGTATATTGCTGCTAATTGGCTGTGTTATCGGTGTTTGGGGAAGCTTAATGTCGGTTCACAAATTTTTAAAGATATAAATCATTCGTACATTCATGGGGCAGGTACTCCCTTGCCCCAATAAAATAAATATCCAGCTTATTCATTTACATAAGCTAATTTCTCTAACGCATGTATAAAAAGGAAAAGGAGGAAGCAGGTTGAAACGTAAATTAGGCTTAATCGTGTTAATGTTGACTATTGGTTTTGCAACTACGTTGAGCAGTTCAATTGCTGAAGCTTCGAAACTATCAGACCTTGAAAACAAAAAAGAAGAGCTAGATGAAAAGAGTTCTGATGTTGAATCAAAATTATCTGAAGCACAAGAAGAACTAGAAAAAATCAATTCTGAAAAGGAAACTTTAGAATCGCAGCTAGCGACTCTTGAAGGTGAAATTAAAGAAAAAGAAGATGCAATTGCTGCAAAAAATAAAGAAATCGAAGATAAAAATGCAGAAATTGAACAGCTTAAGGTAGAAATAAAAGAAATTGAAAAACGAATGAAGCAACGTGAGGATTTATTAATGGATCGTGCACGTGTACTTCAAGAAACAGGTGGATCCATCAGCTATCTTGAAGTATTGCTTGGATCAAAAAGCTTCACTGACTTTATCAGCCGCGTTTCGGCAGTATCAACTATTATAGAGGCAGATAAGAAAATTTTAGAAGAGCATAAAAAAGATTATAAGACGGTAGAAGAGAAAAAAGAAACAGTAGAAAAAGATAAAGAGAAATTAGTATCTTTAAAGGAAGAAATAGAAAAAGATAAATCCCAATTAGAAAGTAAAAAGGGAGAAATGAATGATCTTATCGCAGAACTACAAGCGCAAGCAAAAGAAGCGGAAGAGCATACAATGGATTTACAAGAGCAACAGGAACTAATTGCTGCACAGGAAGCTGCAATTAAAAAAGCAATGGAATTAGAACAACAAAGAATTGAAGAAGAAAAGCGCAGACAGGAAGAAGCACAAAAAAATCAAGATGGTGGAAACCAAGCACCAGCTGTACCAACATCTAGTGGCATCTTTATGCGTCCGGCTGCAGGATATGTATCATCTGAATTTGGTGGTCGTTGGGGCACAACTCACTTCGGTCTAGATATTGCCAACAGTAAAGGAACACCAATATATGCAGCAGCGGCAGGTGTAGTATCACGATCCTATTTATCAAGCTCCTACGGAAATGTTGTATTTGTATCGCATTATATCGACGGACAGCTATACACAACCGTATATGCACATCTAGACAGTAGAGGTGTATCCGAAGGACAAGTTGTTCAAAAAGGTCAATATATAGGTGCAATGGGAACTACAGGCGATTCAACTGGTGTCCATCTTCACTTCGAAATCCATGAAGGTGAATGGAACGGCTCCAAATCGAATGCAGTTAACCCTAGAAAATATCTAAACTTTTAATATATATTTTTAAGATTTGTATTTATTGAAACGGAGATTGCTAGTAATAAGCAGTCTCCGTTTTTGTTTTAGGGAAATGAGTGGTCATTTCCCTAAAATGGGGTGTTCCTGGAAAAATGAGGTGTAGTTCCTGGGAAATGGAGGGCAGTTCCTGGAAAAAGTGATAAAGTTGGCGAAAATAGATGAGCAATTCCTAAAAAAAGCGAGACAGTTCCCGGAAAAATGGGAGTAGTTCCGAGAAAAAATATGGTGGGGTTCCTGAAAAAAGCGAAGCAGTTCCCGAAAATAGTGATGCCTCCCACAACAAAATACATACTGTACAATTTTTGTATAACACTAATACATAACGATTAGGAGTAATCATTTGATAAAATTCATCGTGCGTTGGTACAATATTAATTGACCGAAATATAAAGGTGGAAAAAAATGTAATTTACCAATTAAGGTAAACATGGGGAAATCCATTCTGGAGAATATCCATATAATACAATAAACATAAAATGAGGGATTATACATGGCAACAACAAAATTTGACACTAAAGTGTTAAGTATTTTAGAAAATAAAATTCAATTAATTAATACGAATTCCGGTGGCATTTATTTAGTTGGTCCGATTAAATTACCGGTTAATTTATATGGGGAAACGGTTAATTTTAAATGGTACTGTTGGTTGAATTGTGACGAGGTGACAGAGGATTACGAGAAGATAATTGCGAAGCTATCTTCAGCGAATTTAGCGGAGCATCAGCAATCAAGTGTGTTAGTATATGGTGACTTTGAGTATGACGAAAATACGTTAATTCGTATGCATTCTATTTGCCATACTGGGGATATTTTCGGAAGTAAGAGATGTGATTGTGGCTTCCAATTAAAACAATCCATGAAAATGGTAGTCGAAAATGGTTCAGGAGCGATTTTCTATTTAGCGAATCATGAAGGACGTGGAATTGGTTTATTCAGTAAAGCGATGGCTTACATTCTTCAAGAAAATGGTTACGATACAATTGAGGCAAACGAACAGCTTGGATTTGCAGATGATTCACGTAATTATGATGATGCTATTCGTGTGCTAAAAGCTTTACGGCAAAAACCGGTTACATTAATAACAAATAATCCAAGGAAATTAGATGCATTAAAAAATGCGGGGATGCCAATTTCCGGTAGAAAATCATTATGGGGAGATGTCTCCCAATATAATGAAAAATACTTACAAACAAAGGTGAAGCGTGCTGGGCATTTAAAGGAAGAAGAGGGGAACTGCAATAATGACTAGTCATGAGTTCTATATGGATTTAGCATTAAAAAATGCGCAAGCAATGAAAGGGCAAACAGATCCGAATCCGTTAGTTGGAGCAGTTATTGTAAATGATAATCGGATTGTTGGCGTTGGTGCCCATATGAAGGCTGGCGAACCACATGCAGAAATACACGCACTTCGTATGGCTGGAAATAAAGCAAGAGGAGCCACTATTTATGTAACGCTCGAGCCTTGTTCCCATCACGGAAGAACAGGACCATGTGCAGAAGCACTTGTCGCTGCAGGTGTGAGAAAGGTTGTTATTGCCACACTTGATCCGAATCCGATCGTAGCAGGTAATGGGGTAAAAATTCTTCAAGAAGCGGGAATTGAAGTGGAAATTGGTGTTCGTGCGGAAGAATCACGAAAAATGAATGAAGTTTTTAATAAATATATTGTGGAAAAGCAACCATTTGTTACATTAAAAGCTGCGACAACATTAGATGGAAAAATCGCAACCTATACAGCACATAGTAAATGGATTACTTCGGAGCTAGCAAGAGAGGATGTCCATCAATTACGAAATGAAAATCAAGCAATTCTTGTAGGAATTAACACTGTACTAAAAGATAATCCGCAATTAACTACAAGGATTCCAAATGGACGAAATCCGATTCGGATAATATTAGATTCGAAATTGAGCATTCCATTGGACGCACATGTAGTAACGGATGAACAAGCAGAAACATGGATTTTTACGAGTAACGAATTTGACAGGGAAAAAGAGAAAGTATTGAACAGCAGAGGGATAAAGATTTTTTCTACTACTAGTCAAACAACCGTTAACACTCAGGAAGTTATCACCATTTTAGGAGAAAACCAGATTTCTTCTTTATTGATAGAGGCAGGGGGAACGGTGAATGCCTCGTTTTTCGAAAATCAACTAATAGATAAAGTCGTAGTCTATTTTGCTCCAAAATTAATAGGTGGTGCAAATGCTCCTACCTTTCTTGAAGGTACAGGGTTAGAACAAATGAGTGAAGCGATTGAATTGGCGGATGGAAGTTTTACACCAATCGGAAAGGACTTTAAGTTTGTTGGTTATCCGATTTATAAGAATGGATGAGGATGATAATGAAATTTGGTTTTGATATTGATGATACGTTAATCAATTTACGGGAGCATGCTTTTCACATTTATAATAAAAAACTAGGGAAAAACATTCCAATCGAAACATTCCATCAGATAGATCGTGTGGAAATCCACGAGCCATTTGGTTTAACTGATGAACAGGGAAATGCGATGTGGAATAATACATTAGAGGATATTTATTATACATTTTGCCCACCATTTCCAGATGCAGTAGAAACATTACAGGCATTGGCAAAACAAGGGCATGAAATCTATTATATTACCTCACGGCCAAAAGAGCATGGAGAACGGACAAAGGAATGGGTAAAAGCACGGGGATTTCCAGTCGAGGATGATCGTTTCTTTTATGGGATGGAAGATGAGGAGAAGGTGGATTTCATTAAAAACCTTCAATTAGATTATTATTTTGATGACAAACCGAAAGTATTGAATACTTTATTGAAGGAAAATACAAAGGTTTATGTAAAGGATCAGCCATATAATCGAAATGTTTCCCTTCCAAGAATTGTCCATTGGAATGAGTTAAAGAATATTATTGGTAATGGAAAACAATAATTACGTGGCTAGAATTCTACAAAAGGTAGATAAGAAATAGACTATTTGCTTACAAACAAAATAAAGGAATGAAGACAACAATATTTTGGTATAAAGAAACTCGCCAATAAATCACTGGCGAGTTTTTTCACAAATAGATTATTCTCCTAAATCAACATTATGGTACACTTGCTGCACATCATCTAAATCTTCTAGTACATCAATTAATTTTTCAAATTGAGCTTGAGCCTCTTCGTCTAATGTTACTTCACTTTGTGGTAGCATTGTTAATTCAGCGACAGTAAATTCCGTGATTCCCGCAGCTTTTAATGCGGATTGAACGGCATGGAATTGATCTGGTTCAGCATACACAATAACAGCTTCTTCTTCTTCCAAAATATCACGTACTTCTACATCTGCTTCCATTAAAATTTCTAATACTTCGTCAGCAGATTTTCCTTCCATCCCAATAACTGCAGTTGCATCAAACATATATGAAACAGAACCACTGACACCCATATTTCCGCCATTTTTACCAAATGCGGCACGAACCTCGGAAGCGGTACGGTTTACGTTATTTGTTAAAGCATCAACGATTACCATTGAACCATTTGGACCGAAGCCTTCATAGCGAAGCTCATCATAGTTTTCATCAGAACCGCCTTTTGCTTTTTCAATTGCGCGATCAATGATATGTCTTGGTACATTATAGGTTTTTGCACGTTCCAATACGAATCGTAATGATTGGTTTAGTTCTGGATCTGGTTCGCCTTGTTTTGCGACAACATAAATTTCACGACCGAATTTAGCATAAACACGGCTCGTATTTTTATCCTTTAATGCTTTCTTTTCTTTAATATTATTCCATTTACGTCCCATTTTTTACACTCACCTTTAACTGAAATGTCTATTGCCAGCACCGCCTCAGTGCTGCCTTTTTATTTTATATCGAAGAAAAATCTACTTACCAAAAGTAATTTTATCAAAAGAAAAAGAAGCTACGGAAAAAGTATTAAGTAAATGACTGTAAAAAGCATAGAAATAACACCGTTCTTCTAGATAAAGAGAAAAATGGTGCAATCACACAAATATTATACAACAAAAAGTCTATTATTTGCTAAGAACTTGGAAAAAAAACCGTGAATATGCGGGTGGCTAATATAAATCATAACTTGTCCTTCGTCATCATATAGTGAAATAGGACATCATTTTTAGCAGATTTGGGAAGTTGTAGGCATCTTTCATTTCGCACCAATAGTTCAGTCGTTCGAATATGAAAGAGGGCATCCATGTAGGAGGAGGACAAGTTATGAAGAAATCTTGGATTATTGGATTAATGATAGGGTCGATGCTAGTTGCATCTAGTGGTACATATGCCAGTATGAAATGGTTTGATCAAACGAGTAGTGAAGAAAATACAGAACAGTATTTTCAACCATCTGGAGAGGGAACAGAGGCTATTGACTTATCCAAGGTAGAAAAAGCCTATGAGCTTATTCAAAATGCTTATGTGGAAGAAGTAGAGGAAAAGGATCTTGTAGAAGGGGCAGTACAAGGGATGCTCGCTACATTAGATGATCCTTATTCTGTTTATATGAATGAGGAAAAAGCAAGCCAATTCAATAGCTCGCTCGATTCATCGTTTGAGGGAATCGGTGCAGAAATTAGTGAGCTAGACGGGAAAATTATTATTGTGGCTCCATTTAAAAACTCCCCTGCAGAAAAGGCTGGTTTGAAACCATATGATCAAATATTAAAAGTAGATGGGGAAGATGTAACGAATTTTGATTTGTATGATGTAACATTGAAAATCCGTGGTAAAAAAGGGACAAATGTCCTGTTAGAGGTACAACGGGAAGGGTTAAGTGAGCCGATTGCAATCGAAGTGAAGCGGGATACGATTCCAATGGAGACCGTCTATTCCTCTGTCATGAAAAGTGGTAATGCAAATATTGGCTATATCGAGATTACTCAGTTTTCAAGAGAGACAGGCAAGGATTTTATTGCCCAGCTAAAAGCGTTAGAGAAAAAGAAAATTGAAGGATTGATTATCGATGTTAGAGGTAATCCAGGAGGATTGCTCTCCAGTGTTGAGGAAATTGCTGGCGCATTAGTAACTGATCAAAAGCCGATGCTTCAAATCGAGGGAAGAGATGGGCAACGGGAACAAGTTTATTCGAAATTAAAAGAGAAGAAAGACTATCCAATGGTAGTGCTAACGGATAAAGGAAGTGCTTCAGCTTCAGAAATTTTAGCAGCTGCATTGAAGGAAGGAGAAGGTTATTTAACCATCGGAGAAAAGACCTTCGGCAAAGGAACCGTTCAGCAGCAAGTAGATTTAGGTGATAATAGTAATATTAAGCTAACGATGTATAAATGGTTAACACCGGATGGTAATTGGATTCATAAGGAAGGAATTGACCCAGATATTCATGTACTTCAGTCTGACCTGTACCATCTCCATCCAATTCAAGTCGAAACAACATTATCACGGGATATGAACAATGAACAAATAAAAAATGCCCAAACCTTACTTAAAAGCATTGGATTCGAACCAGGAAGATTGGATGGCTATTATAGTGAAACAACCGAGGCTGCCGTTAAAGCATTTCAGCAGCAAAATGATTTACCGGTGACAGGAACGATTGATAAACAAACAGCAGAAGCGATGGAAGCTAAAGTGGTAGAAGAATTAAATAATCAAAAAAATGATCGACAATTACAAACTGCATTGAAGTATTTTCAGTATGGGAAAAAATAATAGATAAAAAGATACGACCAATAGCGAAAGTGGATAAGGGATGTCTAAGATGACAAATCCTTATCCACTTTTATGTTTATCGGAGCAGTGGAAGTAGTAGAAAATGAATATATTTTATTAATCCATAGGTTTTTTACAATAAATTTGGTAAAATAAAAGAAAGCTCTACTCAATTCAAATAAATTAATAGAATATTTACATAACATAATTTCTGGTGCCCTGCACCAAAGGAGGTGCATGTTTCGTGGAGGCTACTACCATTTTGCTAGAAATAGCAATAGGGATAGGAAAACTATTTCTTCATCCATTGCTTTATCTTGGCTTAATGTATTCTCTTTATTTAGGCTATCTGCGCGTTAAGCGGGAACGAAAAAACTTTCATATTCGCGTACAGGATGGTTGGTTTGAGCTGCGGACCTATTGGAAAACGGGACTATTATTGGGGCTGATTTTTTCCATCGTTATTTGTTTAGTCGGCTATACCGTACCATTTGCATTTATTGTCACAGCTGGTATATTGACTTTGTTATTTTCCCTTTGCTTTAAACCTAGTATTCTATCTTCCGCCTACACCGCTGGTATAACTTTTTTTGCCATCATGGCTATCCAGTATTGGCAAATAAAAGTTCCGTATTTGACGGATATTTTTGCAGTTGTTCCAACCGCAATATTACCAGGAGCTGCATTTCTTACTGGTTTACTACTATTAATAGAAGGTATTTTAATTTATCGCAACGGCTCGAAGCATACTTCACCAAAAATCATTCGTAGTAAACGTGGGTTAAAGGTAGGGATTCATGAATCGAAACGGCTATGGATGGTTCCACTGTTATTTTTAATTCCAGAAGGTACACTTTCTGTCCCATTTGACTTTTGGCCAGTCATTCCGATTCATAATGAAAGTTTCACAGTTTTATTTATCCCATATTGGTTCGGTTTCGGCCAACAGATTCGTGCAATGCTTCCAGCTGTAGGCGTTCGGAATACTGGAATGCGAGTTATCCAATTAGGTGCAGTAATAACCATTATCGCGGGAGTAGGGTTTTGGTTCCCAATTGCTTCTGTAATAGCAGTAGCAGTCGCTATAATTGGACGAATACTCGTATCAATCGCACAACGAATTCGCAACAACACACAAGCATTTTACTTTTCCAAAAGTCAGCCAGGAATCGTTGTCTTGGATATTATTCCAGATTCCCCTGCAGAGAAAATGCATATACAAATTGGCGAAGTTATTAAAACCGTTAATGGAATCGCGATTAATAATGAACAAGAGTTTTATGGTGCGCTGCAACGAAATCGCGCATACTGCAAACTCGAAGTAATCGACATCAATGGCGAAAACCGTTTCGCCCAACGTGCCCTGTACGAAGGAGAGCATCATGAACTCGGCGTTATCTTTGTCACAGAAGAGAAGCAATGGGAGCAGGATGTGGGGTAAATGTTATTTTTCATAATTTATCAGAAACTGTTCAAAATTTACTGGAATTATTCTCATAAGTTATCGGAATAATTTTCATAAACATCAGGAATAAACGTTCCATACTTTAAGCGAGAGATATCATTATCTCTCGCTATTTAATAGGAGGTAATTAATGGAAAACGTTCCCTATAATGGATTGACTCAATTGCTCCTGATATGGCAACCGGTCCATTTGATGTTTATTTAGTGGGTAAAGACAGCGGATTGATAACAGAGTATGTTTGTTGGGTTTCAGATGAACTTAAAGAAGATGATAAATTAGTATACACCGTTCTTGATAATTTTTTCCGATTAATTATGAAGAATCCTTTATTTTGGTAGAGTATTAACTTTTATATTCTGGATAATTATGAACATAACTAATCATATTATCCTTGACATACCAACACTACATTCCGATTAATTTTGAAAAATAATCGTAAATACGTATTAAATATCCCTTAACATGTTATGTTAAGGGTTTTCATTTCAATAAGATAATGATAATTACCTGCATATATGCTTTAGACTATGAGAGCAGGAAGTATTAAAAAAAACCGCTAATTAACGGCGGTTGACAAAATTAATCGTCAATCAACCCTACTAGCGGGTTTTTTATGAAACGATAGTAGTTTACTGTTTCTGTTTGCTTGTTTGCATACGAATAATCACTGTTGTTATGCAGATTACTAGGATTGCTGGCAAAAACCAGCCAAGTCCTTGCTCATAAAATGGAAGATACTCTTCATATAAAGAAAGAACTGGTTGCATCCAATGAAAATAATCAATCGCTAATGATTGGCATAACGATTTTAGTCCGTCAAAAATACTAATCAAAAAAGTTACAGCAATTGTCGATAAATAAACGATTCGAGCATGGTAAAAAAGTGGTGATAAAAACGTTAAAAGCATTAATACAATTGCAAGTGGATAAAGGAACATCAACACTGGAACAGAGAATACAATAATATTTGCTAAGCCGAAATTAGCGATAACAAAGGTCGATACAGAAAAGAATACTACCAATAGTTTATAGCTGATTTTTGGGAAGATGGTATGGAAATATTCCGCATTAGCGGTAATTAGACCGATTGCTGTAGTTAAACAAGCTAGAAAAATCACAAGTGCTAATAATAGTGAACCAAGCTTCCCAAAGTAATAGGAAGCCGCCCCGCTAAGCACAGGACCTCCTGTTGCAAATAATCCTAAAGACTCTACACTTGTTGCCCCTAAATAAGAGATCCCAATATAAATCAGGGCGAGTAGACCGATAGCAACTGCACCAGATTTAGCAGAAGCTTGCATAATCCCTTTTTTGCTTGTTAACCCGATTGCCTTAATCGAATTAATGACAATGATTCCAAACACAAGAGATGCAAGAGCATCCATTGTGTTATAGCCTTCCAAGAATCCTTTAACAAACGATCCGTTTTCATAGGATTGCTGTGGGCTTGAAATTTCCCCCATCGGATGAAGGAAGGAAACAGCTAATAATATAAAAATTAGGATGACGAGACCAGGTGCTAAAATTTTTCCAATATAATCGACGATTTTTGCAGGTTTCAAAGATAGGAAAAGTGTAATCCCGAAAAACACAATCGTAAAAATGAAAAGTCCAATGTCTTCATATTGCTTTTCAACAAATGGTGCAATTCCTACTTCATATGCAACCGTGCCAGTCCGAGGTGCTGCGAAGAATGGTCCGATAGTTAAATATAATAGGGAAGTAAAAAAGATTCCATACAGTGGATGGACACGACTCGCTAAATCCTGTAAATTATTACTTCCGGAAAAACTCATCGCAATGATTCCAAGTAATGGTAACCCGACTCCAGTAATCAGGAAGCCGCTAATCCCTAACCAAAGATTGCTACCAGCCTGTTGACCAAGCTGTGCTGGAAAAATTAAGTTACCAGCACCGAAAAATAAGGCGAATAACATGACGCCAATTACAACATAAGATTTTATGGATAATTTTTCATTCATAATAGTTCCCCCGAAGCGGTATCATTCCGTTAAATATCTGAAAGTTTTTAATGATTAAAAGTTATTTTAATATAATAATAGATCTTGTCGAAATTTGCAATATATTTATAGGAATCTTTAGACGATTCTCTATCGCGAGTAAGTTGTATTATTTCTTTAAAAGAACAGAAAGTGCTACACTAAATCTATAATAGTTTAGTGAAAAAATATAATCGGTGAAAGGATGTCCAATATGGAAATTACGATAACTGATCGTGCAATCGAGGAATTAAATAAACAAATTGCTGAAAAGGAGGGAATGGTAAAAATTCATTTTGATGATGAAAATTGTGGCTGTGCTGGTGGAGTACCAGTGCTTTGGCATGTAAACGAGCCGAACTTAGAAAATGCAACCATTTATAAGACGAATGATCGCCCAGTATTTATCAATAATACACAAAAGGTATATTTCGATGAAGTACTAAAAATTGACTATTCCGATTCACTCCATAGCTTTCAATTAAAAAGTCCGCAGCAAATATTAAATCCGGTTATGCCATTAGTCTTAAAATAATGTCGAAAGAAGCTAGTTATAGGAATTATATGTTTAGACAAAACGGAACAATCATCAATATTAGTGATTGTTCCGTTTTATTTCTCGATTGGATATTTTAAACCGATATGTGCAGTATGTTTCTTTTTTTTACGAAAAAGCAACCATAAAATAATACTAAATCCAATGAGAATTCCTTCCAACGATAAAATGTACCAAGGATACGGTCCTAAAACATCTAATAAGCTTGCACTTGTTGGTTTGTAGCTCAAAAACATATAATTACCGTTGACCACAGTATTGATATACATTATGAATGGCAAAAGCAGATTTAGAAAGAGAAACACCTTTACAATCGACCATATGGTTGGCCGGTAGCCTTTATTCCACGTGTAGTAAAGCGCAACCCAGATCAGCAGCATATGTGACAAAAAGAAATGAAAGAATCGAGTATGTGGAAAATCGAAGGCTAATACAGGTGTTATAAGTGCTTGGGTTGCACCTAACAGGGCGGTAAAAAAAACAAGTTCATAAAATATTTTTTTCTGGGTGAAAATCAATAACAAGGCTAAAAATAATGTGATACTGCATAGTTCTAATGGAAGCGATTGGCTGAGGAGCCATATACCATTTGCATAGGACCAAAGTTGATAGAATAATTCCAAGCCGATTAACAAAAAAGCAATCATGTATTCCAGCCTTCGCGAAGGAAAGAAATTATTCGTTCTAAAAACATAAAGGCAGGCACAACTGATAAGAAAAAGAAATAGGACAAATAGATGACTAAAAGAAAAAGGGCTAAAGGAATAAAGACTATAATCAATACCGAATATCCCCACCGGTAATCTCCCTTCTAACAGCATTTGTAATGGATGCATCATTTATACTGTACCATGTTCTCCTAAGTGAAAATATACAAATTTTCGAAAAAATAGTACTGTACACCTATACTTTTTACCAATTTTTATTGGAATTGTGGGAGATTGACAAGAACAAACGGAAGAAGTATAATTATCTCGAATTAAAGATATATTTAGTCGAAATAAAAGTAAGATTGATATTGTTTTAAGGCAGTTTTCTAAAGGATTGTTATTATTTCATGAGATAAGAATTATTATATGAAGCGCTGAGCAGACTGAATACACGGAAACTCCCGCTCGCCCGCAGGAAAGCGGAGTGTATTCAGTCTGCGGTCTTTTTACAAATAGCAACAATCTATATGAACACACCCTTTTTTAAACATATATCTCGAAATAGAGATAAATTTTACTACAGAAATTTTTAACAAGAAATATCTTCATTTGTTAGGAAATTCTATTATGAAAAGGAGCGAAAAATAATGAAGAAAACAACAGGAATTCACCATATAACTGCAATTGTTGGCCATCCTCAAGAAAATGTAGACTTTTATGCAGGTGTACTTGGGATGCGCTTAGTGAAACAAACGGTAAACTTTGATGATCCGGGTACCTACCATTTTTACTTTGGAGATGATGTTGGAAACCCAGGAACAATTATTACCTTTTTTCCATGGGCAAATGCCTATAAAGGAAGAATCGGTGATGGCCAAGTTGGTGTCACAACCTATGCAGTACCGGTAGGAAGTATGGAGTTTTGGGAGAAAAGACTTGCGAAATATGCGATTCCATTTCGAAAAGCATTGCGCTTTGGTGAACAATTCCTCAAATTTGATGACCCACATGGCTTACATTTAGAATTGGTGGAGCGCGCCTATGGTCCAACAAACCAATGGACATTTGGTGAGGTAACACCAGAGGTAGCCATTAAAGGCTTTGGCGGCGCGATACTATATTCTGCCTATCCAGAAAAAACATCCCAGCTTCTTGAAGAGTTAATGGGTCTAGAGAAGGTCGGAGAAGATGGCGATTATATTCGTTTTCAATCAAACAGTGAAATCGGCAATATTGTCGATATAAAAATTACACCATCCGGTAGTAGAGGCAGAATGGGAGTAGGTACCGTCCATCATATTGCTTGGCGTGCAGAAGATTTAAACGACCAGCTCAATTGGCAAAAGCTGCTAGCTAAAAATGGCTATGGAGTAACTGAAATTAAGGATCGTAATTATTTTACCTCAATTTATTTCAAAGAGCATGGAGAAATTTTATTTGAAATAGCAACAGATCCTCCTGGATTTGGCATTGATGAAGCATATGAAAAAATGGGAGATGAATTGAAATTACCACCTCAATATGAGCCAATCCGTGATAGAATTGAGGGAGTGTTATTACCATTTAAAGTGCGAGAGTTGGATTAAAATACAGGTTAAATACGTGTAAGAAATAGATATTTATAGCGGGAACAGCAGCTAAAAACAAAAGCAAGAAATGAAAGGGGAAAAAAGTATGAAACATATTTATCAAAAAGGTGCAGATTCCACACGACCGACCTTGCTATTATTGCATGGAACGGGTGGCAATGAGCATGACTTAATTCCATTAGCAGAAATGATTGACCGTAATGCTTCTTATCTAAGTGTGCGCGGAAATGTTTTAGAATATGGAATGCCACGTTTTTTCAAACGTTTGGCAGAAGGTGTATTTGATATTGAGGATTTAATCGCGAGAACAAAGGAATTGAATGAATTTCTAGATGATGCTGCAAAAGAATATGAATTTGACCGAAATAATATTGTAGCAATTGGTTACTCCAATGGCGCGAATATTGCAGGTAGTTTACTATTCCATTATGAAAATGCACTGAAGGCAGCGATTTTACATCATCCAATGGTTCCTAGAAGAGGGATCGCCCTACCTAATTTATCTGGAAAAAATGTATTTATTACAGCAGGAACAAACGATCCAATTTGTCCTTCAGAAGAATCCGAGGAATTGAAAGCATTGCTAGAAAAAGCAAACGCAACAGTAGAAATTCATTGGGAAAATCACGGTCATCAATTAACTAGAAGTGAAGTAGAAGCAGCAGCTAGTTGGTATCAAAAGCTAGTATAGCGCGATTTGGGAGGGAGTTTTTGTGATAAGTATCGATCCTACCATGCAGACTGAACGGGAAAATTATAAGCTATTAATTGGCGGAATTATTCCACGACCGATTGCATTTGTCACTTCAATGGCTGTTGACGGCACGATAAACGGTGCACCATTTAGTTATTTTTCTATTGTATCTTCCAACCCACCAATGATTTCTGTAGCAGTCCAACGAAAGAACGGGAAGCAAAAGGATACGGCAAGAAATATTAGCGCAACGAAAGAGTTTGTAGTGCATATTGTAGATGAAGAAAATGTTGATAAAATAAATGAAACTGCAGCGAGTCTTCTACCAGAGGAGAGCGAATTAATCCGAGCAAAGCTTACCCCGACACAAAGCGTGAAAATTTCCGTTCCAGGAGTCGAAGAGGCAAAAATGCGGCTGGAATGTATACTGGAGCAATCAATGGAGATAGCTGGTAATACGGACTTAATTATTGGCAAAATTGTTCATTTCCACGTCCATGAGCAAATATATAGCAACGGTCGCATTGATCCTAGAGGGCTATCAGCGGTCAGTCGTTTAGCAGGGAATAGCTATGGTAAAATAGGGGATATATTTGATATAGAAAGACCGAAATAGTTCCTCCTATACTAAATAAGGTAGGTTAAGCTAAGAACAAATAAACAAATTCTTAGCTTATACTTTACATAGGGTAGGGGGGTATGCTATTATGTATTTGAGGAGGGAAGTTAATGGAACATAATGAACATGTCGATAAATTACAGGAAGAAGAGTGCTGCACTTCATCCAATGAACGGAAGAGTCATCATTCCGAGCAAACGAAAAAGAATTTAATTACCCGTTTAAATCGAATTGAAGGACAAATACGTGGAGTAAAAGGCTTGATTGAAAGGGATACTTATTGTGATGATGTGATTACACAAATTTCGGCAATTCAATCGGCATTAAATGGTGTTTCGAAAATCCTTCTCGAGGGTCACCTCAAACATTGTGTAGTAGAAAGAATTCAAGAGGGTGACACAGAAGTACTGGATGAATTTTTAACAACAATCCAACGAGTAATGAAAAAATAAATAATGTAAAATACTTTTCATAAAAGGGAGATGCTTGTAAATGGAACATATCACATTAAATGTAAGTGGAATGTCATGTGGTCATTGTGTGAAATCAGTAGAAGGTAGTGTAGGTGCGCTAAATGGTGTGAATACTGTAACGGTTCACTTAACAGAGGGAAAAGTAGAAATAGAATTTAATCCGGAAGTAGTATCCATTGATACAATCAAAGAAACGATCGATGACCAAGGCTATGATGTAGCGTAACGGTTTTATAATTATTCTTTTTTAATGTAGGACTAGCGAACGCTTACTAAAGAAGGCTAATGGAAAAAAAGAAAGCGTGAATACGCGGAGACACATACGAGCAAGCAGAGTGTATTCACTTCGTACAATTCAAATAATTGTTGAGAAAAAAATTGCAGATTTTTTCACCATGTGTGGTTCATCTGCCTTCTTTTTTCGTAAAAATATACCCCGTATAGGTATAGGAGGAATCTCCAAATGAGTACTGGAAAAGAAACAAATATGAAAATTATCGGGATGACTTGTGCAGCTTGTGCGAACCGGATCGAAAAAGGACTAAAAAAAATCGACGGAGTTCACGAGGCAAATGTAAATCTTGCCTTAGAAAAAGCAACAATCAAGTATGACCCTGAAAAAACAGCTATTGATGACTTTCAGCAAAAAATTAAGGATCTTGGCTATGAGGTTGTAACAGATACCGCAGAATTTGCGATTACAGGAATGACCTGTGCAGCATGTGCCAATCGAATCGAAAAGGTTTTAAATAAGCTAGAAGGGGTATCTAATGCGACCGTTAATTTAGCGTTAGAGACTGCTACTGTCCAATATACCCCATCAATCGTTACCGTACCTGATATTCGGGAGAAGGTAAAACAAATAGGGTATGGGGCTATTGAAAAGAAAGAAATACAAAAAGATGAAGTAGATTATCGGCAAAAAGAAATACAAAAACAGAAACGTAAATTTATTATTTCCGCTATTTTGTCCTTACCGTTACTTTGGACAATGGTAGCCCATTTTTCATTTACATCGTTTCTTTATGTACCAGACTTTCTTATGAATCCATGGATACAGCTAATCTTTGCCACACCGGTACAATTTATTATTGGGAAACAATTTTATGTAGGTGCCTATAAAGCACTTCTTAATAAAAGTGCCAATATGGATGTATTAGTCGTAATGGGTACCTCAGCAGCTTATTTTTATAGCTTATACTTAACGATACAAACAATCGGAATGGAGCATTATCATGACTTAGGCTTGTATTTTGAAACAAGTGCTGTATTAATTACCCTTATTTTACTTGGCAAATATTTTGAAGCAAAAGCAAAAGGCAGGTCTTCCGATGCAATAAAAAAATTAATGGGCTTGCAGGCGAAAACTGCAACAGTTGTACGAAATGGTGTCGAACAAACGATACCTTTAGAAGAGGTAGTTACCGGTGATATGATCCAAATTAAACCAGGGGAAAAAATTCCGGTGGACGGCTTAATTACTAATGGTATTTCGGCAGTCGATGAGTCGATGATTACAGGAGAAAGTGTTCCAGTAGATAAAGGAGTTGGGGATTCGGTAATCGGCTCCACTATTAATAAAAATGGCTTTCTACAGGTTCAGGCAACAAAGGTAGGAAAAGATACAGCATTAGCGCAAATTATTCGGGTAGTAGAACAAGCGCAAGGCTCAAAAGCACCAATTCAACGACTTGCCGATCAAATATCTGGTATTTTTGTACCAATTGTAGTTGGGATTGCGATTGTAACTTTTATCATTTGGTATGTCATCGTTTCGCCGGGTGATTTTGCAGAAGCATTAGAAAAATTAATTGCGGTTCTTGTCATTGCTTGTCCATGTGCTCTCGGATTAGCGACGCCGACATCGATTATGGCAGGTTCGGGACGCGCGGCTGAGTTTGGGATATTATTCAAAGGTGGCGAGCACCTAGAGCAGACTCATCACATCACTACGATTGTTTTAGATAAAACGGGAACGGTAACAAATGGCACGCCGATTTTAACAGACGTTATAGTAGTAGATGAATGGCAGGAGGACACCTTTTTAGCACTTGTAGGAGCAGCGGAAAAAAAATCGGAGCATCCACTAGCAGAGGCGATAGTGGAAGGAATAGTGCAAAAGGGTATTTCGTTACTAGAATGCACCGATTTTGAAGCAATTCCTGGATATGGGATTAAAGCAAATGTATCTGGGCATGAAATTTTAATTGGCACAAGAAAATTATTGCTCAAAAATAAAGTCGAGATAGAAACTGCAATACTAAAAATGCAGGAATTAGAGGCAAATGGGAAAACTACGATGCTAGTATCCATTGATGGGAAATTTGCAGGATTAGTAGCAGTAGCAGATACGGTAAAATCAACCTCCATGTCTGCGATCCAGCGGTTACAGGCAATGGGATTGGAAGTCATTATGATGACAGGAGACAATGAACGGACGGCACAGGCGATTGGTGAACAAGTAGGCGTGACTGAGGTAATCGCGGAAGTATTGCCAGAAGGGAAAGCGGTAGTAATTGAAAAATTACAGGCGCAAGGAAAAAAAGTTGCTATGGTTGGCGATGGTATCAATGATGCCCCTGCGCTAGCAACAGCAGATATTGGCATGGCAATCGGAACAGGTACAGATGTTGCGATGGAAGCTGCCGACATTACGTTAATTCGAGGGGATTTAACGAGTATTGCAGATGCTATTTATATGAGTAAAAAGACAATCCGCAACATTAGACAAAATTTATTTTGGGCATTTGCCTATAATACATTAGGAATTCCATTTGCTGCGATTGGTTTACTTGCACCATGGTTAGCAGGAACAGCAATGGCATTTAGCTCTGTCTCGGTAGTATTGAATGCATTGCGATTGCAAAGAGTAAAACTATAAGCTTTTGAATAATACATTAGAATATTGGAAGAATGGAATGCAGTAATTCCTTTCAACGAGGCTGGGACATAACAATTGATGTTTAAATGTAAGACGAACAATCATTCGGATAGCGGAGGAAATATACGTAGACTCCTGCGGGAAAAGCATGAGCCGAAGACCCCGCACGAAGCGTAGCGAAAGGAGGAGGCTAAGGCCATGCCCGAGGAAAGCGAAGTATATTTCCGGAGCAAATTTACCTACTTAACTTTGTTCGGATTCTCTTACATAAAAATACTTTTGTCCCAGCCTCTTTTTTTTATGGACTGAATGAAAAATAAAATATGGATATTTTTACCCATCCATATTATCGGTATTTTAATTATAGATAATATTTCTACATCATTAGGAGGAATAAACATGATTACAGGTACAGATCGAGTAAAACGAGGTATGGCAGAAATGCAAAAAGGCGGCGTGATTATGGACGTCGTTAATGCTGAACAAGCAAAAATTGCGGAGGAAGCTGGAGCAGTTGCAGTAATGGCGTTAGAACGTGTACCTTCTGATATCCGCGCAGCTGGTGGAGTTGCACGGATGGCGGATATTTCCATCGTGGAGGAAGTAATGAATGCTGTAACCATTCCGGTAATGGCAAAAGCGAGAATTGGTCATATTGTAGAGGCACGAGTATTGGAATCACTAGGAGTTGATTACATCGACGAAAGTGAAGTGCTGACACCAGCAGATGAAGAATTCCATATTAACAAACGAGAATATACCGTTCCATTTGTATGTGGCTGTCGTGATCTTGGCGAAGCTGCTAGAAGAATTGGGGAAGGTGCTTCCATGTTACGCACAAAGGGTGAACCAGGTACAGGAAATATTGTCGAAGCAGTTCGCCATATGCGTAAAGTAAATGCGCAAATAAGAAAAGTAGTGCATATGAGTGAAGATGAGCTAATGACTGAAGCAAAGGAACTTGGAGCGCCATACGAAATTTTACTGCAAATTAAAGAGCTAGGAAAACTTCCAGTTGTTAATTTTGCCGCAGGAGGAGTTGCAACACCAGCAGATGCAGCATTAATGATGCAATTAGGTGCTGACGGAGTATTTGTTGGCTCTGGAATCTTTAAGTCTGAAAATCCAGCGGCATTCGCAAAAGCGATTGTTCAAGCAACAACCCATTACCAAGATTATCAATTAATTGCTGAATTATCTAAAGGCTTAGGTACGGCAATGAAAGGCATCGAAATTTCTACACTTACAAAAGAAAACCGTATGCAAGAGCGTGGCTGGTAAGTCGTAAAGTGAGGGGAAATAGCATGATAACAATTGGTGTTTTAGGATTACAAGGAGCGGTTCCCGAGCATATTCAAGCACTTGAGGCATCTGGTGTACAAGGAATAATCGTCAAAAGGGTCGAGCAATTAGCGGAGATTGATGGCTTAATTATTCCTGGTGGAGAAAGTACAGCCATTCGAAAATTAATGGATCGCTACGGGTTTATCGAGCCATTAAAACAAGTTGCCGAACAAGGAATGCCGATATTTGGAACATGTGCAGGATTAATTTTATTAGCGAAAAAGCTAGAAGGATATGAAACCTCCCATATTGGTGTATTTGATGTAACCGTGGAACGCAATTCCTTTGGTCGACAAAAAGATAGCTTCGAAGCTGAATTACGTATTAAAGGATTAGCAGATCCTTTTGTCGGAGTATTTATCAGAGCACCACATATTGTCGCAGTCGGTGAAAATGTAGAGGTACTTGCGGAGCATAATGGGAGAATTGTTGCAGCAAAAACAGCACAGTTTCTAGGATGCTCCTTCCACCCAGAATTAACAGCGGATAGTAGAATGACAGAAATATTTATCGGGATGGTACAAAATCATTTAACAAAGGTACAAGCTTAATTTTATCCCGATTAGTAGTACCGAGTGGAGTAGCTCCACTCGGTTTTTCAATGATTTTTATACTAGTTCCAACCTATTTTTCCTGTAATGCATCTGCTAGTCGATTAATTCCATCAATAATTTGTTCTGATTGCAAGTGGGCAAAACCGAGTAGAAGTCCCTTTCGCTTACTTTCTAAACAATATGGACTTAATGGAAAAACACCAATTCCCGCTTCTAATGCCGCTTTTACCGCCTGCTGTTCATCAAAATCTTCATTACCCTCTAATAAAATATGCAATCCTGTTTCCTTTCCTTGAATTTTGAACGTATTCGTGAGTGCGGAAGAAGCTAAAATATTCACGATATCTTGATGTCGTTTATGATAGATTGCGCGCATTCTACGAACATGCTTGAGTAAATCTCCTGAAGCAAAAAATTGTCCTAATGTAAGCTGCTCCATAATCGGTAAATGGCGACAAACATATTCCTGAACCTTTGCAAGTCTTGCAATGGCTGTTTCCGGACCGATGATGGCTGCTAAACGAATACCTGGTGCAAGTAGTTTAGAAAAACTCATGAAATATAATATATTGCTAGGCAACTGGGAATAAAGACTAGGAATTGGTCCGCCGCGATAACGATATTCACTATCGTAGTCATCTTCAATTATCCAAGCACGCTGCTCCGTAGCAAATTGAATTAATGCCTGTTTCCGATTGGCAGACATTAAGACGCCGCTCGGAAATTGATGGGATGGTGTAGTAAAAATCACCTTAGCTTCTGAAGGGAGTTGATCCACACAAATGCCTTGATCATCCACTGGAATTGGCTGTACATCCATCTTTCGATAACGCATCGATGACCAGGCTACAGGAAAACCAGGGTCTTCAACTGCTACCGTATCACCTTCCTGAAGTAATGCTTGGGCAATTAAGTCCATTGTTTGTCTAGCACCTAATGTTAATAATATTTGATTAGGCTCTACATAAATCCCTCGCTCAATGGCAAGATATCGGCTAATTTCTTCACGAACAGAGGGAAGTCCGTACGGAGAGCTGTATCCCCAATCCAAAACATTTTCCGATTTTACCGCAATATTAAATGCTTTACGCCAAGCTTTTTTAAATGTCGCATCAATATACGGTTCATGAAGTCGAAAATCAATGCTCGGTTTTTTATCGGTTTGAAGCTTTGGCCAATATTGAACTTGATCCTTTTCCTCCAATAACGGATGCACTGGAATTGGCGGAATAGTCTTCTGATTTTCTGCTTTTGTTTCATCTGGCATTATTTGACATACTTTTGTTCCCCCACGCCGTGAAGTCGTAACATAGCCGCGTGACTGCAGCTCCTCATAGGCAAGCTGAACAGTGGAACGAGACACCCCGAGCATACTAGCCAATTGCCTACTCGGTACTAACGGATCCCCAGGCGAAAGTTGCCCACTCATAATAAAATCGATAATTTGATCAACAATTTGTAACCAAATGGCTTTAGAAACCGAACGATTAATTTCTATATACATATCCATTGCTCCTATTTTTATGAATTGCTAGTTTCTGTTAAAAATAATAAAACTACTAGTCCATTATAGTAAGAAAAGTATAAGATTTATAGTGTTATTTTTTATAGTGCGACGTATTGGTTGGTGGATGAAGGAGGTGGGGAGATGGTCAAGCATCTATTGGGTTGAGCGCAGGTGTCAAAGGAAAGTGAGCGGGAAATCATTTCGAAATCCTTTAGATAGGCAGTATCAAAAGGAAAGTGAGCGGGAAATGGGATCGAAATCCGTTATATGGACAGTATCAAAAGGAAAGTGAGCAAGAAATCTTCTAAAAATCCGTAAGAGAGAAGGTATCAAAAGGAAAGCGGACAAGAAATCGTGCAGAAATCCGTTAGATAGAAAGTATCACAAGGAAAGTGAGACAGAAAACGATCCGAAATCCGTTAGATAGACAGTATCAAAAGGAAATCGAGCAAGAAATCGTCCAGAAATCCGTAAGAGAGAAGGTATCAAAAGGAAAGCGAGCAAGAAATGGTCCAGAAATCCGTAAGAGAGAAGGTATCAAAAGGAAAGCGAGCAAGAAATCGTCCAGAAATCCATAAGAGAGAAGGTATCAAAAGGAAAGCGAGCAAGAAAACGATCCGAAATCCGTTAGATAGGCAGTATCACAAGGAAAGTGAGACAGAAACCGACCCGAAATCCGTTAGATAGACAGTATCAAAAGGAAAGCGAGCAAGAAATGGTCCAGAAATCCATAAGATAGCAGGCATAAAAAGGAAAGTGAGACAGAAACCGACCCGAAATCTGTTAGATAGACAGTATCAAAAGGAAAGCGAGCAAGAAATCGTCCAGAAAACCGTTAGATAGACAGTATCAAAAGGAAAGCGAGCAAGAAATGATCCAGAAATCCGTAAGAGAGAAGGTATCAAAAGAAAAACGGACAAGAAATCGTCCAGAAATCCGTAAGATAGCAGGCATAAAAAGGAAAGTAGGCAAGAAACCGACCCGAAATCTGTTAGATAGAAAGTATCACAAGGAAAGTGAGACAGAAACCGATCCGAAATCCGTTAGATAGACAGTATCAAAAGGAAAGCGGACAAGAAATGGTCCAGAAATCCGTTAGATAGACAGTATCAAAAGGAAAGCGGACAAGAAATCGTCCCGAAATCCGTTAGATAGACAGTATCAAAAGGAAAGCGGACAAGAAATGGTCCAGAAATCCGTAAGAGAGAAGGTATCAAAAGGAAAGCGAGCGGGAAATCGTCCCGAAATCCGCAAGATAGCAGGCATAAAAAGGAAAGTAGGCAAGAAACCGACCAGAAATCCGTTAGATAGAAAGTATCAAAAGGAAAGCGAGCAAGAAACCGATCCAAAATCCGTTAGAAAGAAGGTATCAACAGAAAAACACCATAAGCACCAAAACAAAACCCATTTAATAGATTTGAAGCCCCCATCCACGCCCCCATCCACGCAATCATCCAAGCCCCCCATTAATCCCCAAGCCCCCCATTAATCCCCAATCCAAATTTCTGTCGCAAAACTGTCAAAAAAAATAAAAAAAACCAATTGACAAAATATTTATATATATTATAGTTAACAGCGTGAATAGTTCACGTGTTGAACTAATATATTTGGTAAGGTGTGAACAAAGTGAATAAAACGTTAATTCAAGAATTAATCAATCGATACATTACACTTACAAATGATGTATGGAAACGTGGGGAAGTATTAGTACGAGAAGAAATTGGCTCAGATTTAACGAATGATCAGCTATATCTTCTTCGCTATGTAAATCAACATAAACAATGCACAACCACTGAATTAGCAGAGGTATTTTTTGTGCAAAAGAGTGCAATAAGTGCCATTGTGAATCGTTTAGTGGAAAAAAACTTAATGGAAAGAAGCCAGGATAAGGAGGATCGTAGAATTGTTGTACTGTCGTTAACCGATGAAGGGAAGGAACTTTACTTAAAGATGGAGTCGAAAATTTTTAAATTAGTAGAGTCCTTTATTACCCAGTTTAACGAAAAGGAAATTACCCAATTTATGCAATCCTATGAAAAGCTGGCAAAAATACTGAAGGATAAAATGGAAGAAAAATAATTGGAAACAACTGGAGGAAAAAATATGAAGGGCATCATTAAATCAAAATGGTTTATCGTTGTTGCTTGGCTAGTCGCTGTTGTTGTATTAATGCTATCTGCGCCGAACATGGCGGATTTAGTTCGGGAAAAAGGGGAATTGGAAGTTGCCGACGGATATTCCTCAAAGGTTGCCCAACAAATCATTAATGAAGTAAATGAACAAGAGGGGCTAGGAAATACAACCTCTGTCGCACTTGTTTTTCATAATGAAGATGGATTAACAGCCACAAATATGGAAGAAGCAAAGCAAGCAGTTAATCGTCTAGAACAACAAAAAGAAGAGCTTGGGATTACGAATATCCTCACCCATTTTAATCAAAAGGAATTAGAGGAGCAGTTGCTTGCAAAGGATGGAAAAACCATTCTTGTTTCCTTAACCATTGATTGGCAAAATCGCACAGCAAATGATTTAAGTAATGATTTATATTCTGCCATTGATGATATAAATCTGGAACACTACTATACTGGTAGCTCCTTTATTGATGAGGATGTTATTTTAACTTCACAGGATGGCTTAAAACAAACCGAAGTGATAACGGTAGTATTTATTTTAGTTGTGTTAATTCTTGTTTTCCGATCGGTAGTAGCGCCGTTTATCCCACTCATTACGGTCGGAATAAGTTATTTGGCAGCTCAATCCGTTGTTGCCTTTTTAATCGAGTACTTTAATTTTCCAATATCCAATTTCACACAAATATTTTTAGTCGCAGTACTCTTTGGGATTGGAACGGATTATTCGATATTACTACTTAGCCGTTTTAAAGAAGAACTATCGGTTCAAGAAAGCTTAACCGCTGCGATAGTGGAAACCTATAAGCATGCTGGGAAAACCGTATTTTTCAGTGGAATCGCTGTTTTAATTGGTTTTGCAGTAATCGGCTTTTCACAATTTAAGCTATACCAATCCGCATCTGCAGTAGCGGTCGGAATTGCGGTATTGCTCGCAGCATTATTTACGATCGTACCATTCTTTATGGCGGTTTTAGGGAAAAAATTATTTTGGCCATCGAAAGGTAGTCTGGAGCATAAACCTAGTAAACTATGGAATTTTGCAGGGCGTTTTTCCTTTGCTAGGCCAATAATTGCTCTATTAATCGTAGCAGTCATTACAGTACCATTTATTATTACCGAGGATGGCGATCTTTCCTATAATTCAATGGAAGAAATTGGTGATGATTACAATTCTGTCAAAGGATTTGAAATTATATCGGATAGCTTTGGTCCGGGCGAATCAATGCCAACGAAAATTGTTATAAAAAATGATGAAGCAATGGACCAAAAAGAATATTTTTATTTAGTAGAAGCCATTAGTCAAAACTTAGAAAAAGTTGATGGTATCCAAACCGTTCGTTCTCTTACAAGACCTACTGGGGAAAAATTAGAGGATCTACTTGTAGCCAACCAGGCGGATCAATTGAAAGAAGGAATCGGAGAAGGAAATGATGGTATTGCCCAAATTCGCGATGGCTTAAGTGAGGCAAGTGAGCAATTATCATCCTCCACCCCTCAATTAGCAGAAGCTACCGATGGAATCGATTCATTAATTAGCGGTACAGACGAATTAAAATCTGGCATAAACGAGCTTCAATCAGGATTAGAGCAAATTGAAAATGGCGTCCGCGACGGATCACTTGGTGCTGGTGAGTTAAAAGCTGGATTGAAGGAAATTAAACAAAATGCAGAAAGTTTATTAGCAGGGTATCAGCAATTACAGGGGGGATATACCCAATACGCTAATGAAATGAAGAGTGCCTATCAAACCATCAATCAATCAATCTCAGCTTTTGCAGATAATGAAAAGTTTGCCCAGCTACAGCAGGCTCTGGAATATTTAGATAATTATTTTGCAACAGCAGATGCAGATCCTAGCGTAACAGAAAGCTTTTATCAGTTGAAAGCATTCACAGAAAACCTTCAGCCACAATTACAAGGATTAATGGCTGGAATACAAGGGTTAGAGGATAGCGTAGGTCAACTAGAAGATATTACCTCATCCTTCCAACAATTAAATGGTGGTCTCGAAGCTTTAATTGCAGGAATGGATAATGTTATCGATGGTATTGATAGTTTAGAACAAGGGTTAAATCGTGCTGCTGATGGTCAGGAAACGATTATTAATCAGTTACCAGCAGTAACAAATGGACTTGGTGAAATTAATAATGGTCAGGAGCAATTGTTAGCTGGTTTTAGTGGTATTGGCGATCAGCTAGGAGCATTAACAAATGGTCTAGCTTCAAGTGTGGATGGATTAACACAAGTTCATGATGGTCTAAATACAGCAAGTGATTTTCTGGACGATTTAGCTTCATCTAGCGAGAACACTGGAATCTATATTCCAGATGAACTTTTAGAAAATGAACAATTCGGTCAAGTGTTGGATACGTATCTCTCCAACGACAGAAAAATTATGACCATTGATGTAATATTTGATGAAAATCCTTATTCTATCGCAGCAATCGATAAAGTCGATGATCTTGAGGATGCAGTAGCGAGGGCTGTAGCAGATACAAAGCTTGAAAATGCACAAGTAGCTATTAATGGTGTTACAAGCACTTATCACGATTTAAGTACAATGTCAGACCATGATTTTTCGAAAACTGTTGTATATATGCTTGTAGGGATTGGTATTATTTTAATCATTCTATTCCGATCCTTCGTAATGCCAATCTATTTAGTAGCATCCTTACTACTTACCTATTTTACAACGATGGGTATTACGGAATTTATTTTTATCAATCTATTAGGCTATGATGGCATCACATGGGCGGTACCATTCTTCTCCTTTGTAATCTTGATTGCCTTAGGGGTAGATTATAGTATTTTCTTAATGGGACGCTTTAACGAATACAGAAACGAACCAATTAAACAAGCAATGATACACGCAATGAGTAATATGGGTACAGTTATTATGTCAGCTGTAATTATTTTAGGCGGGACCTTTGCAGCAATGATTCCAAGTGGCGTACTTTCCCTATTACAAATAGCAACTGTTGTTATCTCAGGCTTATTGCTATACTCACTTGTCATCTTACCGTTATTTGTACCGGTAATGGTGAAAATTTTTGGCAAAGCAAACTGGTGGCCATTTATTGAGAAAAATCAAGAATAATTAAGTTTTCCATGCGTTATTCAGACCTACAGAAAATTGACATTCTGTAGGTCTTTTTTGAATGTAATTCCTTGTAACCAAAGCCTTTGTAACTACGTCAATAACGGTAAGAATAATTTTTGATTGCTCTTTAGGCTTTTATTCAGATGATAAAAAATCAAGATTTCTCATAAAATAAGTTGGTCGCAACAGCTACAGTAAATGATGAAAAAATTAGGCTGATTTTTGTATAGATTGTTGCTATTTGTAAAAAGAACGCAAATTGAATACACTTTGCTCTTTAGTTTGTCTAGCTCCAGAACATAGGGACTAGCGTACATGCACACCCTTCCGTTATGATGGGTCAACAATGATTCGCAAGCTCATCGTGTTTTCTTTATCTCATTTCGGATTACTACAGTCGTACATCGTGAAATGGACGCTTCTCCTTTTCGTTGGGACTACGTGTATTCAGTCTGCTCAGCTCTTCATTTAATAACCCTATCGTATGAAATAACAATAATCCTTTAGAAAACAACCAAAATTTAATAGAAGAAAAGTAGGTGTGTTTCATGAGAACATTTGGTGTTACTATATTGGCACTATTATTGTTCGTTCAATTTGGCTGTTCATCAAATGAATTACAGCAATTAAATGCTGAACAAAAATTAAAAATCCAACAGCCTGGAGCAAGAGAAATAGACGGTACAAAAGAAAACATAACCAAATGGAAGTATATTGTAGAAAAGCAGCAAGCGGAGGAAGCGGCACGAATTGCTGCCGAGGAAGCAGAGAAAAAAGCTGCGGAGGAGGCGAGACGGAAAGAAGAATTAGCGAAGCAGGAGGCATCATCAAAAACAGATCAGATGATTAAAATTGTAATGGCAAATGGCGAATTCCAAATGGATAAACAATTTTTTAATCAAGTTGTCAAGGTCGACGGGGTGAACACGATTCAAAATCCAACAAATCTACTTGTATTGGCCAATAAAACCTATTACCTGCCATCTAATTATCGTCCGGATAATCTCGTCCAGCCAAATGTTCCGTTTGTATTTCAAGGGGCAGAACAAAATTTTATGCGGAAGGAAGCAGCAGATGCACTGGAGGACATGTTTGCAACAGCAAAAGAAGAAGGAATAAATTTAATCGCTCGCTCTGGCTTTCGTTCTTATCAAACACAGGAGGCAGTATTTAATCGAGAAGTTAATGAGGTTGGTTATGACCAAGCCATTCTTGCAGTAGCTGTACCAGGGACAAGTGAGCATCAAACGGGTTTAACGATGGACATTACTGCCAATAGTGTGAATCAGCAGCTAGTAGAGGAATTTGGAAAAACAAAGGAAGGTATCTGGTTACGCGACAATGCTCATCGATTTGGATTTATTTTACGTTACCCTGAAGGAAAGGAAGACATTACAAAATATATGTATGAGCCATGGCATTTTCGCTATATTGGTATAGAAGCAGCAACCATTATCTATGAAAACGATTGGACACTAGAGGAATTTTTCCGAGTAGTAAAAGGAATATAAAGCTAGAGTGGCTGATAAATATTTTATTGGAAAAATATTACCCAAAGTCCATACTGACAATAGTCATGATGGACTTTTTCGTTTACTATAGTAGTAGAACAAATCGTGATAGATAGATTGGCAGGAGGGGGAAGTATGGAGCATTTGAAGAAAATCACGGTATTATGGGATTTTGATGGAACATTGTTTGATACTTATCCAATGTACACAGAATTACTGCAAGAAGAGATAAAAGAAGAGATACCAGATGAATTGGTTTTACAGCAATTAAAGGTATCCTTTCGCCATGCAGTCGCCCACTTCGGTTTGACATCCGAACAGGTGGAAAGAATTCGCATTCGCGAGGGTAATATCATGGAGGGGAAGATGGAAAAGTTAGTGCCATTCCCAGGGGTAGAAAAAATTCTCCAAAGTGTTGGAAAAAATGTCATCATGACCCATAAGCATCGTGCAGATACAGAGAAAATTCTTGGATACTATGGCTGGAATCAATATTTTACCGAAATTGTATCTGGTGATGACGGTTTCCCACGTAAACCGGATCCTGCATCCTATGAATATTTGCATAAGCGCCATCATCTGAACTTAGTCATAGGTGATCGCCTGTTGGATATTTTGCCAGGGAAAAAACTAGGAATCAAAACATGCCTGTTTCAAAACCATGAACAAGGAGCAGATTTCTATTTGGATGACTTTGCAGCCTTTTTTGAGAAGGTCGGCAAATATTTATAAAGAACTAAATTTTTTAGGTTGTCTTCTAAATTTTAAAAGCAATGTCGATAGAATGTAATCGACATTGCTTTTTCTTTTTCTGCAATAAGAACCGAAATGTTTACAAACAGATGAATGGAAATAAATTAATTTGACGGACTATGGAGGATTTTGACTATTTTTGATTGATTTTTGTATATAATTTGCATAAACTATGATAAGTAATAATAAATTTTTTCCTCAGAATTATGAATCCTTCCATTGTTATAGAAAGCGGTGTATAAAATGCTTACCGTTGAAAGACACAATAAAATACTCGAACAGTTAAAAGTAAAGGATGCAGTTACCATTCAAGAATTAGTGGAACTAACTGCATCATCGGAGTCAACGATCCGAAGAGACCTTTTAGTATTAGAGGAAGCAAAGCATTTAAAACGGATACATGGTGGTGCAGCGAGATTACGAGGAATGCTAGCAGAGCCTAATCTTCAAGAAAAAACGGAAAAAAATCGAGAAGAAAAGCTAGCGATTGCAAAGGTTGCCGCAAGTTTCGTTCATCCAGGGGATTGTATCTTTTTAGATGCAGGGACAACAACGCTTGCCATGATTGAATTTTTCCAGGAAGGGCAAAATATGGTAGTAGTAACGAATGGATTTGCCCAGATTGATGCATTAATAAAAAAAGGAATTCGTTCGTATATTATTGGCGGGCTTGTTAAACCGACAACTGGTGCTGTAATTGGATCTAGTGCCGTACAAAGCATGGAACAATATCGTTTTGATAAATGCTTTCTAGGCGTTAATGGGATTCATCCTACATTTGGATATACGACACCGGATACAGAGGAAAGCTCAATCAAGCAACAGGCACTACGATTAGCAAAGCAAGGATATGTTTTAGCTGATCATACTAAATTTAATGAAATTTCCTTTGCGAAAATTGCAGAATTAGATGAGGCTACCATCATTACAGATGAGCTAGACACAGCATTAGAAGCAGAGTTAATGAAAATAACCAATGTAAAGGTAGTGAAATAATGATTTATACCGTTACACTTAATCCTTCCGTCGATTACATCGTGGAAGTAGAGGACGTTCAATTAGGTGGATTAAATCGCACAACAAATGATATGACATTTCCTGGAGGGAAGGGGATTAATGTTTCCCGTGTTCTAAACCGGTATGATATCCCCACAACCGCACTAGGTTTTGTTGGTGGCTTTACCGGCTCTTATATAAAAAATATTTTGAATGATGAAGGTGTGCAAACCGATTTTGTTGAAACGAATGGGAACACCCGTATCAATGTCAAATTAAAAAGCACGGACGAAACCGAAATTAATGGTAGAGGCCCTGTCATTTCCCAATCCCAACTCCAATTGTTCCTACAAAAGATCAATGGCTTAGAAAAAGGAGATATCCTCGTAATTGCTGGAAGCATTCCTTCAACATTACCTACAACCATTTATGAAGAAATTGCAGAGTTGGCGCAGCGTAAAGAGTTACGTCTTGTTGCAGATGTATCTGGAGCGGCATTACCATTAATGATTGGTTATCGCCCATTTTTCATGAAACCAAATCATCATGAAATTGGGGAGCTTTATGGGGTCGAAATCAATACAGTAGAGGAAGCTGCAACATACGGCAAAAAATTGATCGATGATGGTGTCGAAAATGTCGTTGTTTCAATGGCAGGTAATGGAGCTGTTTATTTAAGTAAAGATAAAGTATTAATCGCAACAGTACCTAAGGGAACGGTAAAAAATTCGGTTGGTGCGGGTGATTCATTAGTTGCTGGGTTTCTAGCACAATACTCGAAAACTAATAATTTTGAAGAAGCATTCCGCTATGGGGTAGCAACAGGAAGTGCAACTGCATTTTCAGATGATTTATGTCAAATTCCGGATGTTGAGGCATTATTGCCACAAGTTATCGTTACAGAATGGAAATAATAGGCGAAAGCTCGAGGGCTATCTAAAAATAGAAGAGCGATAGTCATTCGTAAGTTTGGAGGACGAAGTATGAAGATAACAGAATTGTTAACAAGAGACACTATAAATATTGATTTGCAATCCTCAAGTAAAGCAGATGTTATTCAAGAGCTAGTCGATGTGCTAAATAGTGCAGGAAAGCTCGAGGATGCAGTAGCTTATAAGGAAGCGATTTTAAATCGTGAGTCCCAAAGTACAACTGGGATTGGCGAAGGAGTTGCGATTCCCCATGCTAAAACAAGCGCAGTAAAGATGCCGGCAATTGCCTTTGGCCGTTCAAAAGCAGGAATTGACTATGAAGCACTTGATGGACAACCAAGCTACTTATTCTTCATGATTGCTGCAACGGAAGGAGCGAATAACACCCATTTACAAGCATTAGCAAAATTATCGATGCTTCTTATGAAAGAAGAGGTTCGTTTTCAATTAATGGAAGCAAAAACAGCGGATGAAGTGATAACGATCATTAATGATCATGACCAAGAGGATGAAGCGGAACAGGGAACCATCTTGGAGGAAACGAATGATGGGAATAAAACAAATGATGGTCCACTTATTTTAGCAGTTACGGCTTGTCCGACCGGAATTGCTCACACATTTATGGCTGCCGAAGCTTTAAGTGATAAAGCAAAAGAAATGAATGTTAATTTGAAGGTAGAAACGAATGGGTCTGAAGGTGCGAAAAATGTGTTAACAGAAGACGAAATTAATCGTGCTACAGCCATTATTGTTGCGGCAAGTAAAAAGGTAGATATGGAGCGTTTTAGTGGGAAACATGTGATTGAAGTTCCAGTAACCGATGGAATTCGTCGCCCACAAGCATTGATTGAACGTGCAATTCAGCAAGATGCTCCTGTTTATCAAGGCGGAAAACAAAGTAGTTCTACAAATGAAAGCCAAGAAAAATCGAGTGGCTTTGGTTTTTATAAGCATTTGATGAATGGCGTGTCTAACATGCTTCCGTTTGTTGTTGGAGGCGGATTATTAATTGCAATCTCCTTTATTTTCGGTATTCACTCAGCAGATCCAGAAGATCCTACTTTTAATGAATTTGCTGCAGCATTAAATACCATTGGTGGCGGAAATGCCATTGGACTTATGGTTCCGGTATTGGCTGGTTTTATTGCAATGAGTATCGCCGATCGTCCAGGCTTTGCTCCAGGTATGGTTGGTGGATTTATGGCTGCACAAGGTGGAGCAGGCTTCCTTGGTGGATTAATTGCTGGTTTCCTAGCAGGATATGTTGTTATTGCTTTGAAGCGAGCGTTTAAAAATTTACCGCGTTCGTTAGAAGGAATTAAGCCTGTCTTACTCTATCCGTTGTTCGGTATTGGAATAACGGGGTTAATTATGTATTTTGTCATTAATGAGCCTGTCCAAAACTTTAATACATTTTTAATTGATTGGTTAAATAGTCTTGGAACGGGAAATCTTGTATTAATGGGTTTACTTCTTGGTGGTATGATGGCCATTGATATGGGAGGTCCAATTAATAAAGCTGCCTTCACATTTGGTATTGCAATGATTGAAGCGGGTCAATATTTACCACATGCTGCAATTATGGCAGGAGGTATGGTTCCACCACTAGGTATTGCGATTGCAACGTTCTTATTTAAAAATAAATTTACTGATAAAGAAAAAGATGCTGGTTGGACGAATATCTTTATGGGTGCTTCATTTATTACAGAAGGAGCAATTCCATTTGCTGCTGCAGATCCACTTCGAGTAATTCCTTCAGCAGTTATCGGTTCAGCAGTTGCTGGAGCGTTGAGTATGTTCTTTAAAATCGGCTTAATGGCCCCACATGGCGGTGTTTTTGTAATTGCCTTTGTCGAAGGTAACCCATGGCTATACTTATTAGCTATTTTATGTGGTGCCATTGTTACGGCATTATTATTAGGAATATTGAAACGACCAATTTCTAAAAAATAATAAAAAAGGAATTCTCCTATGCAAGGCGAAAGGGAGAATTCCTTTTTTTATGTTGGCTATTTCATAAGTTATATAGATTGTTTCATATTCACTACTTCATTTTGCTTTTCATTATCGCTAATACTTTTCACTTCACGATTGATATAAACATACACCGCTCCTACAAAAAATCCGCCACCAACAACATTGCCAAGTGTGACCGGAATGAGATTGTGAAGTGTGTTGAGTAATGTTACTTCTGCTGCATGTGGCAATGATAATGCGAAAGAAAATATCGCCATATTGGCAATGCTATGTTCAAATCCAGAAACGAAAAAGGCAGTTACAATAAACATAATTAAGATGACTTTTGCAATGTAATCTTTTGTTTGCATTGGAATCCAAATGGCTAAGCAAATAAGCCAATTACATAAAATTCCACGGAAAAATAATTCTGTTGTAGAATGATCCACCTTTTTTACCGCTGTCGTCAATAAATAATAATCAAGCCCAATTTGCGAAAATACACCAGATTGAATGACTAAATAGACAAAAAACACGACACCGATTAAATTGCCGATATACGTTGCAATCCAATTTTGCACTAAACCATTAATCGTAGTTTTTCGTTTAAGTGTGCTCATCGTAAAATACATCGTATTTCCGGTAAATAGCTCACCGTTTCCGATGACAATTAAAATTAACGCCAATGAGAATGCTACACCCGCCATAAAACTAATAGCTGGAGAGCCTGCACTTCGAAAATATTCCCCAACAGTAAAGCTAAATACAACAGCAAAGCCGATATAAACTCCAGCAAGAGCTGCTTTTACTAAAAATTGGAGTGGTTTATTTTTTAACAGCACATCTTTTTTTACTGCGATGTCAATAGCGGAATCAAGCGGACTTTTTGGCATCTTTCGTTCCTCACTTACGGTAGATTAGAAGAAATAGGTTAGATTGTGATGTATATCACAATCTACTTTAACAATACCTGCATGTAGGAGAAAATACAATAGCTTCACTGAAAATGTAGATGGTTTGACACATATACGTTTCGCCAGCAAAACAAGCAGTCGTAAAAGAAATTATCTATATTAGAATGAGAGGCTTACGAATCGTAAAACAGTATGACAGATGAAAAGTATGGTATGATATGGAGGATAAAATGGAAAGATTAGCCCGAGGTGGAAAAAATGATTGGAAAGTTAATTGCAGGTTTGCTTTTACCAGGACTATTGGTAGTATTATTTACACGCGTTACTTATAATTATTATGTTGGATTAATTTTAACCGTTGCCTTAATTACGGTTTCTGCATATAAAGGATACACTCATTCCTGGCCGTTAATTATTATTGATGGCTTATCGCTAACTATTGGATTTTGGTATTCTCAACGAATGGTACGAAGATTTACAAAAAAATCATAAAGGAAGTATACATCGTCCATTATGGAAAATAATGAAGATAGTATGTATGCACAAGTAACCGGACGCCTTTGACTAGAAGGCGTTTTTCTGTTTTCCGTGAGGAATGTTTCAAAAATATAAAAAAACGAATATTCGTTCGTAAAATAGTGGTATTGCTTTGTAGGTTTATGGTAATATGAGAATATTGAAACGATAGCGGAATAGCAACTATTCAAGCATTATGTCTTGAACAAGGTAGGATTAGTAGGACGAATCCAAAAGATGGAAAGTAAGAGGATGATATGGATGGAAAATACATTTCAATTAGTCTCCAAATATGAGCCACAGGGAGATCAACCAGAGGCAATACGGCAATTAGTCGAAGGAATCCATAGTGGCAAAAAGCATCAAACATTATTAGGAGCAACAGGTACCGGTAAAACCTTTACAATTTCAAATGTGATAAAGGAAGTTAATAAGCCGACATTAATTATTGCACATAATAAAACATTGGCTGGACAATTGTATAGTGAATTTAAAGAGTTTTTCCCGAATAATGCGGTGGAATACTTCGTTAGTTACTATGATTATTATCAACCAGAAGCATATGTACCACAAACAGATACGTACATTGAAAAAGATTCCAGCATTAATGATGAAATTGATAAATTACGTCACTCTGCGACATCCTCATTGTTTGAGCGGCAGGATGTTATTATCATTGCCAGTGTCTCCTGTATTTATGGTTTAGGTAATCCAGAAGAGTATCGGGAAATGGTGTTAAGCTTACGTGAAGGTATGGAAATTGAACGAAACCAATTATTGAAAAAACTAGTGGATATTCAATACAGTCGGAACGATATTGATTTTCAACGCGGAACCTTTCGAGTTCGTGGAGATGTCGTCGAAATTTTCCCAGCATCACGGGATGAGCATTGTATTCGTGTCGAATTTTTCGGAGATGAAATTGAACGGATTCGCGAGGTGGATGCATTAACTGGTGAAATTATGGGAGAACGTGAGCATGTGGCAATTTTCCCTGCTTCCCACTTCGTAACAAGAGAAGAAAAAATGCAAATCGCCATTAAAAATATCGAGGCTGAGCTTCAAGAACGATTAAAAGAATTAAAGGATAATAATAAGCTACTAGAAGCACAGCGTTTAGAACAACGGACAAATTATGATTTAGAAATGATGCGGGAAATGGGATTCTGTTCAGGAATCGAAAACTACTCGCGACATTTAACATTAAGAGAAAGTGGTGCAACACCGTATACATTGCTAGACTACTTTCCAGAGGATTTTCTATTAGTAATCGATGAATCACATGTAACATTACCACAAATACGTGGAATGTTTAACGGTGACCGAGCACGTAAGCAAGTTCTTGTCGATCATGGTTTTCGTTTACCATCCGCAATGGATAACCGACCGCTTACCTTTGAGGAATTTGAACAGCATGTAAGTCAAGCAATTTTTGTGTCAGCAACTCCTGGACCATATGAGTTAGAGCATACTCCAGTGATGGTAGAGCAAATTATTCGTCCTACAGGGCTACTTGATCCAAAAATTGAAGTTCGACCAATTAAAGGTCAGATTGATGATTTAATTGGTGAAATAAATGAACGAATCAAACGGAATGAACGGGTATTAGTAACAACCTTAACGAAAAAAATGTCCGAGGATTTAACGGACTATTTAAAAGAAATTGGGATTAAGGTGCAATATTTGCATTCGGAAGTAAAGACATTAGAACGGATTGAAATTATTCGTGATCTACGCCTAGGAAAATATGATGTACTCATCGGAATTAACTTACTCCGCGAAGGTCTTGATATTCCAGAAGTTTCTCTTGTAGCAATATTAGATGCTGACAAGGAAGGCTTCCTACGTTCGGAACGTTCCCTTATTCAGACGATTGGACGTGCGGCGAGAAATGCCAATGGAACAGTTATTATGTATGCCGATAAAATGACCAATTCAATGGAAATTGCAATAAAAGAAACACAGCGGAGAAGAGCAATTCAAGAAGCATTTAACGAAGAACATGGAATAACACCAGTAACTATCCAAAAAGAAATACGCGATGTTATTCGGGCAACAAAAGCAGCTGAGGAACCAACCGAATACGACACTACTGCTAAATATGGTAAGTTATCGAAGAAGGAACGCGAAAAACTCATTATGAATTTAGAAAATGAAATGAAGGAAGCCGCAAAAGCACTCGATTTTGAACGTGCAGCAGAACTAAGGGATTTAGTATTAGAGTTGAAAGCAGAAAGGTGACGGATAGATGAAGGATCGAATAATTGTACGAGGTGCACGAACAAATAATTTAAAAAATATTGATATTGATATTCCGAGAGATCAAATGGTCGTACTTACTGGACTATCTGGTTCAGGAAAGTCTTCATTAGCCTTTGATACTATTTATGCAGAAGGTCAGCGTCGCTATGTGGAGTCTTTATCTGCCTACGCTCGCCAATTTCTCGGGCAAATGGATAAACCTGATGTCGATTCCATTGAAGGACTTTCTCCAGCGATTTCGATAGATCAAAAAACAACGAGCAAAAACCCACGGTCAACGGTTGGTACTGTGACAGAGGTTTATGACTATTTACGTTTACTTTTTGCACGAATTGGTAGACCGATTTGTCCAAATCATGGCATTGAGATTACCTCGCAAACGATTGAGCAAATGGTGGACCGGATTTTAGAACTCCCGGATCGCACAAGACTACAAGTTTTGGCACCAGTAGTTTCAGGTCGAAAGGGAACACATACGAAAATTTTAGAAAACATTAAAAAAGAAGGCTATGTCCGGGTTCGAATAGATGGCGAGATGTTTGAGTTAACCGATGAAATAGATTTAGATAAAAATAAAAAACATTCCCTTGATATTGTCATCGATCGGGTTGTTATCAAAGAAGGAATTGCAGCGCGCCTAACCGATTCGTTAGAAGCAGCGCTAAAATTAGGAGAAGGCCGCGTTATTATAGATGTTATTGGACAAACAGAACTTTTATTTAGTGAATTACATGCATGTCCTTATTGTGGTTTTTCCATTGGCGAATTAGAACCAAGAATGTTTTCCTTTAATAGCCCATTTGGTGCATGCCCAGAATGTGATGGGATTGGCTCTAAGCAAATAGTGGATGTCGATTTGGTCATCCCAAATCCGGACTTAACGTTGAGAGAGCATGCAATTGCTCCTTGGGAACCAGTAAGCTCCCAATACTATCCACAGTTATTGGAATCGGTATGTAAGCATTATGATATAGACATGGATGTACCAGTGAAAAATTTACCGAAGCACTTACTCGATAAAATTCTTTACGGATCGGATGGAGAAGAAATTTATTTTCGTTATGAAAATGATTTCGGCCAAGTTCGTGAAAATTATGTTGAATTTGAGGGCGTATTGCGAAATGTAGCTAGACGTTATCACGAGTCCAGTTCGGACTATGTGAAGGAACAAATGGAAAAATATATGACGCAAACGGATTGCCCTACATGTAAAGGATATCGTTTAAAACCAGAAAGCTTAGCAGTAAAGGTAAATGGACTGCATATTAGTGAAGTGACGGAACGTTCAATTAAGGATGCATTAACGTTTTTTGCAGGACTTGAGCTTACTGAAAAAGAAATCAATATTGCAAGACTAATCTTACGAGAAATTAATGAGAGACTTGGCTTCTTAGTCAATGTCGGGCTAGATTATTTAACATTAAGTCGTGCTGCTGGAACATTATCTGGAGGAGAAGCACAACGGATTCGCTTAGCAACGCAAATTGGCTCCCAGCTAACAGGTGTACTCTATATTTTAGATGAGCCTTCGATAGGACTTCATCAACGCGACAACGATAAGCTGCTAGATACAATGAAACATATGCGTGATATCGGAAATACGTTAATTGTCGTAGAGCATGATGAAGATACGATGATGGAAGCAGATTATTTAATAGATGTTGGACCTGGAGCTGGTGTCCATGGCGGACAAATCGTGTCTGCTGGAACTCCGGCTGAGGTAATGAAAGATCCGAACTCATTAACGGGTCAATATTTATCGGGGAAAAAATTCATCCCGTTACCACAAAAACGGAAAAAAGGGAATGGGAATTTCCTTGAAGTAGTTGGCGGGAAAGAAAATAATTTAAAAAATATTAACGTAAAGCTTCCACTTGGTACTTTTATTGCAGTAACAGGTGTTTCTGGTTCAGGGAAAAGTACGTTAGTAAATGAAATACTATATAAATCATTGGCACAGAAGCTGCATCATGCAAAGGTAAAGCCAGGTGAACATAAAGATATTAAAGGGATTGATTACTTAGAAAAGGTAATCGATATTGACCAATCACCAATTGGCAGAACACCTCGATCTAATCCAGCAACATATACTGGTGTTTTTGATGATATTCGCGATGTGTTTGCTGCAACAAATGAAGCAAAAATTCGTGGATATAAAAAAGGTAGATTTAGCTTTAATGTAAAAGGCGGGCGATGTGAAGCTTGCCGTGGCGATGGTATTATAAAAATTGAAATGCATTTCCTACCAGATGTGTATGTTCCATGTGAGGTTTGTCATGGCAAACGTTATAATCGGGAAACTTTAGAAGTAAAATATAAAGGAAAAAATATATCTGATGTCCTCGATATGACCGTAGAGGATGCATTAGAATTTTTTGAAAACATCCCGAAAATTAAACGGAAAATCCAGACGATTTACGATGTTGGTTTAGGATATATGAAAATGGGGCAGCCAGCAACGACATTATCTGGAGGAGAGGCTCAGCGTGTCAAATTAGCATCTGAGCTACATAGACGTTCCAATGGACGTACCCTTTATATTTTAGATGAACCAACCACTGGTCTCCATGTTGATGATATCGCTAGACTATTGGAGGTATTACAGCGACTTGTGGAAAGTGGTGATACAGTAGTAGTGATCGAACATAATCTAGATGTAATAAAAACAGCCGATTACATTGTTGATTTAGGACCAGAAGGTGGAGTCGGCGGGGGTACCGTCATTGCGAAAGGTACTCCTGAGCAAATCGCAAAATCTGAAAAATCCTATACCGGATATTATTTAAAACGAATTTTAGAACGAGATCGTCAACGAATGGAACAGCTAATAAAAGAAAAACAAACCGTTCAATCATAAATTATTAGAAGAACTAGACACACAAGAAAACAGCAGAACTCTTGTGTGTCTTTTTTTAAAAAACAAAATATACCTCAATCGATGAAACCTTTGAACCGGCAAACCGTATAAGTTAATAATTAGCTGTGTAAATAGAATGAAGCGTAACATATAAATTAGAAGGTGTTTACAATATAAGATAGCTGATTTCGATTACAGTAGCAGTCAAATCCAGTGCTTCTTTGGATTTTGTCTGTACAGCGACTTATCGAAAAACAGCTTTTATAAAAATGATTAGGGGTGTGGATATTGAAAGAGGAACGCGCAAGAATTTTAGAAATGGTTAAAAATGGAAAAATCACCATTGATGAAGCAGAAACCTTACTTGATGCACTAGAGAATATTAATGAAGCAAAGGAACAAAAAGAAAAGCAAATCGAAAAGGAACTATCACCAATTGTCCAATTTGAACAAAAGCAATCGGAATCAGATACAGAAGAGCAGAAAACCTACACCAATAGCTCCTACTCCAGCCAATCTACAAAGGATAAACTACTGAACCTTTTTGATACCGCAATGAAGAAAATAAAAGATTTGGATTTAGACTTCCATCATTCTGTTCAAGTTACCCATGTCTTTCAAAAAAATATTGAGGAAATGAAGCAAATTTTTATCGATGTTCCAAACGGTAATGTGCAGCTATACACATGGGACCATGAGGATGTTCGAATAGAATGTGACGCAAAAGTGTATCGGGAAGAGGACCCGGGATTAGGAAAGGAAAGATTTCTTAAGGAGACTGACTTTCAAACAAGCAATCATACACTTATTTACCGTTCAAAAGATAAATTCATCAATGTCAATGCAAAGATATTTGTCCCTAAGCATGAATATGAAAATTTAGAAATGAAGCTGTTCAATGGCTCCATCACAGTGGAGGATTTTCAAGTGAAGGATGTAGACCTAAAAACAGCAAATGGAAAAATTAAGCTTGAAGGTGTGGAGGGTATCAAAGGTGAAGTAGAAACAGCAAATGGAGAAATTACCGTTACAAATGGTATCTTCAAAACATTAGAAGTCGAAACATTGAACGGAAAAGTAACTGTCGAGGGATCCTATGAAAATCTCCATGTTCAAACAATCGGTGGCACAATTAATAGTACGGTAACAAACGAAAATCCGGATACGATCCGTCTTCAAAGTGCTACAGGAAGTATTTATGTCCGTATATCCAATGAATTGGCCATTCGTGGCGAGCTTAAATCTATTGTTGGTAATGTCCACGTAGAATTGGATGATATTCATAGAAAAGAAGAAAAGAATGATATTATTCAAAAGCTATTAAAATTTGAAAAGCATACTGCTACGGAGAAACGGTTATTTTTATTAGCTGACTCTAAAACGGGATCTGTCTTTGTCCAACCATTACAATAAAGAGTAGTAATAAGATTAAGCTTGAGGAATTTTCTCTCAAGCTTTTTTGAAGTAATCCAACTTTAAATCCATTGGTTTCATGCTTGCCATTTTGACAGGTAATCTTTATATTTACGAAAAAAAATTGTAAAGTAGGATGAAAACGCGGAAAGGTAGTAAATTAATTATTTGGTTTCATTCGAAAAAATGATAAAATGGGACTTATGAAAGCTCGCTTACAATTGTTTGATTATTAGTAAAAATATTACCGGAACCATCCTATGTATATGACTGAGAGTGAGGTAAGGATTAGCATGTCAAAAGTAACCGTAAAAGATATTATAAACAAGTTCAAATTAGAGTTGATTAGTGGGGAAGAAGGAATTGATCGTCCAATAACAACAAGTGATATTTCGAGACCAGGTCTAGAAATGGCTGGTTTTTTTGAATATTATCCAGAAGAACGTCTTCAATTGCTAGGAAAAACAGAATTAACATTTTTTGGAATGTTAAATGAAGTAGACCAAAAGGTACGGATGGAAAGATTATGTACCGATATCACCCCTGGAATTATCATTACTAGAGGAATGACAGTGCCTGAAGAATTAATTGAGGCATCGGAAAGAGAAGCAGTTCCTGTAATGCGCTCTACTATGAAGACATCAAAATTATTAAGCCAACTGACTAATTACTTAGAGTTAAAGCTTGCACCAACAACAGCAGTACATGGAGTGCTTGTAGATGTGTATGGTGTCGGTGTTTTAATTACAGGTAAAAGCGGTGTTGGAAAAAGTGAGACTGCACTGGAGCTTGTAAAAAGAGGTCATCGTCTAGTTGCCGACGATTGTGTTGAAATTCGCCAAGAGGACCAAGATTCTTTAGTTGGAAATGCACCAGATTTAATCGAACATTTACTGGAGATTCGTGGATTAGGAATTATCAATGTGATGACATTATTTGGAGCGGGTGCAGTTCGTTCCTATAAACGGATTACACTATGTATTAACCTTGAAATTTGGGATGCCGCAAAGCAATATGATCGATTAGGGCTAGATGAAGAGAAAATGAAAATTTTTGATTCCGTTATCCCAAGATTAACAGTTCCAGTCCGTCCGGGCCGAAACTTAGCAGTTATCATCGAGGTTGCTGCAATGAACTTCCGTCTAAAACGAATGGGTGTAAACGCAGCACAACAATTTACAACAAAATTATCAGAAACAATTCGCGAAGGTGACGATGATTAAGTTAGAAAAAGCTTAAAATAGGAGATCTTTGCAGTGGTTAGTAATAATCAAGTGCTTTTCCGGAACCGCTGCTCCTTTTTTAGGAAATACCCACACATATTTCAGTACTAATCACTACTTTTTCTAGAAGTGGCCAAACCTTTTCCTAAAAAATACAATCATCTTGCAAGAACTACAGCTTATCTAAGCTTATCGGTATTGATTATAAAAAAATTTATACATACTATTGTAAGGAGTCGTTGGAATGTTATATACTATTCAGCCGTTAAATCCAGTAGCATTAGAACTGGGACCACTATCTATTCGCTGGTATGGAATATTTATTGCACTAGGGATAGCGTTGGCGTTTATTTTAGCTACTCGGGAGGCGAAGCGTAGAGGATTGCCAGATGAAACATTTGCCGATTTACTTATTTGGGCAGTCCCAATCTCGATTATTTGCGCAAGAATTTATTATGTTCTTTTCGAATGGAAATATTATTCCGTATATCCAAGTAAAATTTTTGCGATTTGGGAAGGTGGAATTGCAATCCATGGTGCACTTATTGGAGCCGTGGTAGTAGCGATTATTTTTTGCCGGAAAAGAAATATCTCGTTTTGGAAATTAGCAGATATTGCAGCACCAAGTATTATTATTGCGCAGGCAATCGGTCGTTGGGGAAACTTTATGAACCAAGAGGCACATGGTGACGAAGTTTCTAGACAGTTTTTGGAAAATCTTCATTTACCAGAGTTTATAATTAATCAAATGTACATTGATGGAGTTTTTTATCATCCGACATTTTTATATGAATCCATCTGGAATGTTGTTGGCTTCATCATTCTATTATTGCTTCGAAAAGCAAACTTACGGACAGGGGAAATTTTCCTTTCGTATGCGATTTGGTATTCAATTGGTAGATTTTTTGTTGAAGGATTACGTACGGACAGTTTAATGCTGTTTGATATTCGCATTGCACAATTAGTATCCGTTACGCTTATTTTAGTAAGTATTTTACTTATTATTTTCCGAAGAAGAAATAAACAAGTTCCGAATTATTTAGACTAGACTGTCCGATGACAAAATATGGAAAGCTGAGGGATGGCAATATATGTTTATGAATTCATTAAAAAATGGTGCACTCTCTGGTCTTAAGACAACATGGACATTAGGAAAAGTTATTTTTCCAGTGACATTAATAGTTGCACTATTGCAGCATTCACCAGTATTGCCATGGATCATTGATAAGATTGCTCCTTTAATGAATGTGTTTGGATTATCTGGAGATGCAGCAATTCCATTGGTGTTAGGAAATCTATTAAACTTATATGCTGGGATTGGAGCGATTTTAACCTTAGACTTATCAGTTAAAGAGGTTTTTATCATTGCAATCATGCTATCCTTCTCCCATAATTTATTAATTGAATCAAGTGTTGCAATGAAATCAGGTGTGAAACTTTGGGTAATATTGACTGTTCGTATCGGATTAGCGATGATTGCGGCATTGCTAGTGAATTTGTGTTGGAATGGTGGGGCAGAGCTTGCTCAATATGGATTAATTTCTACCAGTAACACAACACCGACTGGGGTAGTTGCAATTTTTATGGATGGCTTACAGAGGGCATTATTAGGTGTCGTGCAATTGGCGATTATCGTCATTCCATTAATGATCGGTATCCAATTTTTAAAAGATTTAAAATGGCTAGACTTCATTACGAAGTGGATGCATCCAATTACTAGAATGTTAGGAATGAAGGAAAATACAGCATTAACAATGACAGTCGGTCTTGTGTTAGGCTTAGCATATGGGGCAGGAGTATTAATCCAAGCGGTAAAAGAAGAAGGTGTAACGCGGAAGGATGCAACGCTAGCTTTTATCTTTTTAATCGCTTGTCATGCCGTAGTAGAGGATACTTTAATATTTGTTCCGCTAGGCATTCCAGTGCTGCCATTATTACTGATTCGTCTTTGTACGGCAATCATTTTAACATTTGTGATTGCCCGCGTATGGAATCGATCGGAAAGCATTCGAAGAAAGGAAGTCTCACTTGAAGGAAAATATTGATACAATATTATTTGATTTAGATGGAACATTAGTAAATACTTATGAATTAATTATTCAGTCCTTTCTTCATACGTTTGATACATATGCTCCGAACCAATATCGTCGGGAAGATTGTATTCCTTTTATTGGACCAACATTAGAGGACACGTTCCACTCTGTTTTACCGGAAAAGGCAGAAGAAATGCGGGAATATTATCGAACATATAATTTGGAAAAACATGATGAATTGATTCAAGAATTTGACGGAGTATATGAAACATTAAAGTACCTGTATGAAAGAGGCTATAAACTAGCAGTTGTAACGACGAAAATGAAGGATACGGCAATAAAAGGCTTAGAGGTAACAAATTTGAAGCCGTTCTTTTCTGAAATTGTGGGACTTGATGATATTACGAATGCGAAGCCAGATCCCGAACCGATTTATAAAGCGCTTGAATTATTAAATTCAACGCCGGAAAAAGCTATGATGGTAGGGGATTCCCATCATGATATATTAGCTGCAAAAAATGCAGGAGTGAAATCAGTTGGTGTATCATGGTCGATTAAAGGAAAAGAATATATAGAAAAGCATAATCCAGATTTTCTAATCGATAATATGAAAGAGTTATTGACAATTGTCGGAGTTGAATAAAATGCGAAAGACAGAACGGTACCCAGTAGAAGGAGCGAATTCCTTATGGCATGTGTATAAAACCGTGCCATTTTTAAAGGTGGTAAAAAACTTCATTGTTATTCAATTAGCGCGTTATACACCACTACTGTCGGTGAAAAATTGGATGTATCGCAAGCTATTGAAAATGCAGGTAGGGGAACAAACCTCTTTTGCGTTAATGGTCATGCTTGATATTATGTTTCCAGAAAAAATTAGTGTCGGAAAAAATACAGTAATTGGCTACAACACTACCATTTTAGCTCATGAATATTTGATTACCGAATATCGACTCGGGGATGTGAAAATTGGTAGTGAAGTAATGATTGGAGCCAATTCTACTATTTTGCCAGGTGTTGAAATTGGCGATGGTGCGATCGTTTCCGCCGGTACACTTGTTCATAAAGATGTCCCTGCAGGAAGCTTTGTTGGCGGAAATCCGATGCGGTTAATTTATACGAAAGAGGAAATGGATCAAAAAAAGCTAAATGCTGCCATTCAAAATTGAGACGAATTATACTAGTAATATTTTCCATTATGAGGTTTATAAGTCGAAAACCAATGCGGCCTACTTAGTAGCGCCGTTTTTGTATGTTCGGAATTGTTTCCTAAAGCACTATCTTGTGATAAAATAAGAATTTGGTATTGAACGATCGACAACAAGATAGTTGGAGGATTTTATGTGAGTAAAAATATTAGTGAAAATGGTTCCCATGGAAATGTATTAACATTTTATCCGAATGGTGAATTTTATTTTACAAAAGGTGTTAAAGCCTTCCAAAGAAATGATTTTCTATTAGCGAAAAAATACTTAAATAGAGCATTACAATTAGAACCGAGTGAGCCAGTCATTGCTTGCCAGCTAGCAATAACGCTATCAGAGCTTGAAGAATATGATGAATCTAATCAGATTTTATATAAAATTATTAAAGAATTAGACCAAGGTATGTATGAATGTCACTATTTTTTGGCAAATAATTATGCATATATGGGTAAGTATAAAGACGCGATTCATTCAGCAAAATTGTATTTAGACCGCGCACCTGACGGAGATTTTGCTAATGATACATTAGAGTTATTGGAAGTAATTTCCTTCGAGGATGATGATTTAGAAGATGATTTATTTCCACAAGAGCCGTTGCTGGATGAAGAGGAACTGATTGAAAAACAAGATCATGCCCGTCAATTATTAGCAGAGGGTAATTTCACAGAAGCGATTCTTTTGCTACAAACCATTATGGAGGGTTATCCTGAGTTTTGGCCAGCTTATAACAATCTCGCGTTGGCGTATTATTATAATGGTGCTAAAGAAAAGGCAAAATCCATCGTCCAAGATGTATTAGAAAAGAACCCAGGAAACCTACATGCGATGTGTAATTTGACGGTATTTTCCTACTATGAAGGATTAAATATTCAGTCTTTCGTCACGACATTAGAAAAGGTACACCCGATTTCAATAGATCACCGCTATAAATTAGGTGTTACTTTTGCCCTTATCGGCGAATACGAGCAAGGATATAAATGGTTAAAAACGCTGCTTGGATTATCGAATACACTAGATGCGTCCTTTTATTATTGGTTTGCCTATGCTGCTTATTATGTAAATAAAGAAGCATTAGCCGAAAAAGTATGGAAAAAGCTTGTGCAAATGCATCCGGAAAAAGAAGGGCAAGAACCGTGGAAAGGAAATCATACCCCTTCCACCATTCAATAAATTGTACGTTACCTGAGCATAACAGTAGACGTATGGACAGAACTTTTATAGCATAAGACTTAGAAGTGCATACTAATTAGTATCCAACAGTTATGAGGAGTGAAAGAGATGGCAGAAGAAAAAATTTACGATATAGTTATCATTGGTGCAGGTCCAGCTGGTATGACAGCTGCTGTATATACATCTCGTGCAAACCTTTCGACATTAATGATCGAACGTGGTGTTCCTGGTGGACAAATGGCAAATACAGAAGATGTGGAAAATTATCCTGGTTATGAATCTATTCTTGGACCGGATTTATCAAATAAAATGTTTGAGCATGCGAAGAAATTCGGTGCAGAATATGCATATGGCGATATTAAAGAGATTATTGATGGTAAAGAATACAAAGTAATTAAAGCAGGTTCAAAGGAATTTAAAGCAAGAGCGATTATTATTGCCACTGGCGCAGAATATAAAAAACTAGGCGTTCCTGGCGAAGCAGAGCTTGGTGGCCGCGGAGTTTCCTATTGTGCCGTTTGTGACGGTGCATTCTTTAAAGAACGTGACCTTATCGTAGTTGGCGGCGGCGATTCTGCTGTAGAAGAGGGTGCGTATTTAACAAGATTTGCGAGCAAAGTAACAATTGTGCATCGTCGGGATGAACTACGTGCGCAAAAAATACTCCAGGATCGCGCATTTGCAAATGAAAAAATTGACTTTATTTGGAATCATACGGTAAAACAAATTAACGGTACCGATGGAAAAGTTAGCAGTGTTACACTTGTATCAACTGTAGATGGTACAGAAAAAGAAATGAAGGCTGACGGCGTATTTGTATACGTAGGAATGGTTCCTCTATCGAAACCATTTGAAAACTTAGGAATTACGAATGAAGCAGGCTACATTGTAACAAATGATCGAATGGAAACAAAAGTTCCGGGTATTTTTGCAGCTGGAGACATTCGCGAAAAAACACTTCGTCAAATTGTAACAGCTACAGGAGACGGTAGCATCGCTGCCCAAAGCGCGCAACATTTTGTCGAAGAATTAATAGAAGAACTAAAAGCAGCAGAAGTAAATTAACAGGCTGCATTCGATAAAATGCTCATTTTTTCTTTTAGAAAAAATGGGCTTTTTTATTGAACATGTGGCGTATGGTGAAAGCGAACTTGTGTGAAATTTACAGTAAGTTACCAAAGCTAGACAGCATTGTTGGTAAGCAAAATTCTGCGCAATTGATCTTTGACAATTGCAGAACAATAGACAAATAATTCTCTAATTATGTAAAGGTTTACAAAAAGAAATAAAAAGTAACTTCGCTTTAATCGTGCTGTAACAAAAGTGAAATAAAGTTGGGGTATGATAAGAATAAGAAATTGACCCCCTTTTAATATATAATTTTTGGTGACGCAGGAATCGTTTATCCTGCGTCTTTTTTTAGAGTATACTAAGTGCTGGCTACCACATTGCGAAGGAATTCATTAAATACTTGTTTACGACAAGAACTCCTGAAATTGGCAAAAGAACAAAGTGGGTCTCATTGTGAGATATCATATTCCTATAGTATAATTAAGAGGAAAGACAATGTGATGAAACAAAACGATAACTCTAGAAACTACATTAGATATTTTCAGCTAAGTGTATGAAATAATCGTATTTTATAGCAAGCGACAGAGATAAAGAAACAGAGGTGAATTAGCTTGCAACGCGTAACAAATTGTATTTTTCTTAAAGAAAATCAGATTTTATTATTACAGAAACCGCGCCGTGGCTGGTGGGCCATCCCAGGTGGGAAAATGGAACCAACAGAAACAGTCAAGGAATCTGTCATCCGTGAATACCGTGAAGAAACAGGACTCCATATCAATCAACCACAATTAAAAGGAATCTATACCTTTCTGATAAAAAGAGACAACGAAATTATTTCCGAATGGATGATGTTTACTTTTCTAACAGAAGAAGGCGAAGGAATCCAACGAGAAATAACAGAAGAGGGAATACTAAAATGGCATTCTGTGGACGATTTATCGGAGCTTCCAATGGCAAAAGGCGATCGTTTTATTATTGAACATGCCGTTCAAGGAAAAGATGTAGCCTTTGGAACATTTGTTTATACAGAGGATTTCCAACTTCTATCCTATCAATTAGACGAAACACGAAAAGCGACTGACATATAAAGCGAATGGAATAAGATTCAGACAATGAAGGGTGTGGGGGATAATGGAAAATTCAAATGAGCTACAAATGGTAATTATTACGGGGATGTCTGGTGCAGGAAAAACGGTTGCGATGCATAGCTTTGAAGATTTAGGTTTCTTTTGTGTGGATAATTTACCGCCAATGTTGTTACCTAAATTTCTCGAATTGATGAAAGAATCCGGAACGAAAATGAATAAAGTTGCGTTAGTAATGGATTTGCGTGGCAGAGAATTTTTTGACCAGCTCTTTCAAGTATTGGATGATTTACAAGAAACCTCTTGGATAATTCCTCAAATTCTATTCCTCGATGCTGATGATTCGACATTGGTAAGAAGATATAAAGAAACAAGACGATCCCATCCGTTAGCTACCTCTGGGTTACCACTCGAAGGTATTCATATGGAGCGGAAACTGTTAGAAGAATTAAAGGGGCGAGCGCAATCCATCTACAATACCTCGAACATTAAACCGAAGGAGCTTCGTGAAAAAATTGCTAGTGAATTTTCCAACAGTAAAGCGAAACTTTTTCGAGTGAATGTAGTTTCCTTTGGATTTAAGCATGGAATCCCAATTGATGCAGACTTAGTATTTGATGTTCGTTTTCTTCCAAATCCATTTTATATAGAGCATATGCGTTCTCAAACAGGTTTAGATGCAGAAGTATATAGCTATGTAATGAAATGGAATGACACGACAAAGTTTTTAGAAAAACTAACGGACTTACTTCATTTCATGCTTCCATTGTACAAACGAGAGGGGAAAAGCCAGCTTGTTCTCGCGATTGGTTGCACCGGTGGACAGCACCGTTCTGTTGCAATAGCAGAATATATCGGGAAAAAGTTTGCCAATGATTACCATGTCCAAGTTTCTCATCGAGAAATTGCATTGGAAAGGATTCATAAACATGACTAAACAAAATCAACCAAGTGTGGTTGTCATCGGAGGAGGAACCGGGCTTCCGGTTTTACTGCGCGGGATTAAACGATATCCAGTTGATATAACAGCGATTGTTACTGTAGCAGATGATGGGGGCAGCTCTGGTCGGCTACGGGAAGATCTACGAATTCCACCACCAGGTGATATCCGCAACGTATTAGCAGCACTTTCTGAGGTAGAGCCATTAATAGAAGAAATGTTCCAGCATCGGTTCGATTCAGATGGGGAGCTTTCGGGGCATTCCTTAGGAAATTTAATATTAGCTGCAATGACTAATATAACGGGCAACTTTGCACTTGCAGTACATGAGACAAGTCGAGTGCTTAATGTGAAAGGTCGTGTACTGCCTTCTGCTAATCAAAGCGTTGTCCTACATGCAGAAATGAAGGATGGAACGGTAGTGGAAGGCGAGTCGAAAATACCATTATATGGGCAAGAAATCAAACGGGTGTTTTTAACACCAGAAAATATTCGCGCACTTCCAGATACCATTAAAGCAATTAGAAAAGCAGATTTAATTGTGATTGCGCCAGGAAGTTTGTATACTAGTATTTTACCAAATTTATTAGTACCAGATCTTGGCAAAGAAGTACAATTGGCAAAAGCAAAAAAAGTATATATCTGTAATTTGATGACCCAAGCAGGGGAAACGAACGGATTCACTGCAAGTGATCATGTAAAGGCGCTCTATGATCATATTGGCTATCCGTTTCTTCAAAGCATCATAATTAATGATGGTCAAATTCCAGAAACTATCAAAATGCGTTACAAAGGCGAAGATGCTTCACCAGTCGTTTTTGATAAAGAGAATCTTCTTCATTTAGGTTTAGAGGTAATCTCTGACACAATTGTTACGTATGATGAAGGATATATTCGCCACGATACAAAAAAACTTTCAGAAATCATCTATAATCTTGTATTAGATGAATCTTTTTATGAGAAAAGAACGTAGATGAAATGTAGAAAATGGGGGTGAAGGGGTTGTCATTTGCCTCGGAAATTAAAAAAGAATTAACCACTTTACCAACAAAAGATTGTTGCAGTAAAGCAGAATTATCAGCTTTAATTCGAATGAATGGTTCTATCTCATTTTCAAACCAACGATTAACAATCGATATTCAAACAGAAAATGCAGCAATTGCCCGAAGAATTTATTCACTATTGAAAAGTAATTATCAAGTCAGTGTTGAATTACTAGTGCGAAAGAAAATGCGTTTGAAGAAAAATAATGTATACATTGTACGGCTTACGGAAAAGAGCGAAGAAATTTTACGAGACCTTCACATATTAGAAGAAGGGTTTGGTTTTAATAATCAAATTTCTACGGAGCTCATAAAAAAGAAATGCTGTAAACGTGCGTACTTAAGAGGTGCCTTTTTAGCTGGAGGATCAGTAAATAATCCGGAGACCTCCTCCTATCATCTAGAAATCTTCAGTTTGTATAAGGAACATTGTGAAGCACTAAGTGAACTGCTTAATAATTATGGATTAAATAGTAAAACGCTAGAAAGAAAAAAAGGCTGGATTACGTATTTAAAAGAGGCAGAAAAAATATCCGATTTTCTAAGTATCATCGGTGCGCATAGTGCATTACTACGCTTTGAGGATGTCCGGATTGTTCGGGATATGCGAAACTCTGTTAATCGATTAGTCAATTGTGAAACAGCAAATTTGAATAAAACAATTGGTGCTGCCATACGTCAGGTAGAAAATATTAAGTTTATTGATCAAACGATTGGGTTGGATGCACTTCCTGGTAAATTACGGGAAATTGCTCAACTACGAGTAGAGTATCAGGATGTTACTTTAAAGGAATTGGGTGACATGGTAACTGGTGGAATTAGCAAATCAGGTATCAATCACCGTTTGCGGAAAATTGACGAAATTGCAGAAAAGTTACGCAATGGAGAAACATTAAATAAATTATAATAACAAATATTTCAATTTTTGTGATATGATTGTGATGAGACCTACAAATTATTGTCAGGTTTCATCACATAACTAAAAGAAAAATTTTTATTTATTTAAGAAAGCGGAATCATAAATTATTTAAATTCAAAGTATTATAGATTTAACATATGAAGGGGAGGGGTTCAGCTTGGTAGAAAAAAAAGTGGTTGTAAAAATAAAAACAGGTTTACAGGCACGTCCTGCTGCTTTATTTGTCCAAGAAGCAAATCGTTACGTATCAGAAGTGTTTATTGAAAAAGACAATAAAAAAGTAAACGCAAAAAGTATTATGGGAATCATGAGCTTGGCGATTGCAAACGGTTCTGAGGTTACCTTAATCGCAGATGGGACAGACGAGGAAAAGGCATTAACTGGCCTTGCAGAATTCATCGAAAATGTGGATTGATAGAATATAATAATGTTTGCATATTAAAATAATGAACCCCACAGATTTCTGTGGGGTTATTTCATTGCATCTTATTTAGATAGATCGTTACGAGTAATAATATGGTCAATTAGTCCATATTCTTTTGCTTTTTCAGCTGTCATAAAGTTATCACGGTCTGTATCTTTGCTGATTACATCGATTGGTTGACCAGTATTTTCAGAAAGAATTTTATTTAATTTTTCACGTAAGAAAAGAATACGTTTAGCAGCAATTTCGATTTCTGTTGCTTGCCCTTGTGCACCACCAAGTGGTTGGTGAATCATTACTTCTGCATTTGGTAATGCATAACGTTTACCTTTTTGTCCTGCGGATAGTAAGAATGCACCCATTGATGCAGCCATACCGATACAGATTGTTTGCACATCTGATTTGATAAATTGCATTGTGTCATAAATAGCCATACCAGCTGTGATGCTTCCACCAGGGCTATTGATGTATAAAGAGATATCTTTTCCAGGGTTTTCTGCATCTAAGAACAATAATTGTGCAACAATTGAGTTCGCCACATTATCGTCAATAGCACTCCCCAGCATGATAATACGATCCTTTAACAAACGAGAGTAAATATCATATGCACGTTCACCGCGATTTGTTTGTTCAATAACTGTAGGAATTAAATTCATTGTATTTTCCTCCTCTAATTTAAAAATAATCAAGATAGGAGAAGCTCCCCTAATAAGCCTTCTTATTTTATGTATATTTTACAATGATGGTCAATAAAGGTCAAACATAAAGAATTACAGAAATTAATTCAAAAAACTTCTTTTCCATCATACCCATTCCTATTTTATTATAAACCTTATGACTATGTTTCGTATATAATTACCATTGGTTTAAAAAAGAAAGCTTGGCGGAACAAAAGGAAGTAGCTAATGACAAGGATATATGGTGGAAGTGAACGGGGATTTCAGGAAAAACCGTATGATAGCGAGTATGAATAGAAATGTAAGCATGAATTTGGGTAGAAATTCTTTAGAGAGCGGGAATCAAAAGGAAAGCGAGCAGGAATAGGGCTTGAAATTTTTTAGAGGGTAGGTATCAAAAGGAAAGCGAGTGAGAATAGGGCCAGAAATCCTTTAGAGGGTAGGCATCAAAAGGAAAGGGAGCAGGAATCAGGGTAGAAATCCTTTAGATAGTTGGCGTCAAAAGGAAAGGGAGCAAGAATAGGGCTTGGAATCCTTTAGATAGTGGGCGTCAAAAGGAAAGGGAGCGAGAATAAGAGGTGAAATTCTTTAGAGAGTGGGCATCAAAAGGAAAGCGAGCGAGAATAGGGCCTGAAATCCTTTAGATAGAAGGTATCGAAAGGAAAGTGAGCAATAATAAGGGTAGAAATCCTTTAGATAGTGAGCATCAAAAGGAAAGCGAGTGAGAATCAGGGTAGAAATCCTTTAGAGAGTGGGCATCAAAAGGAAAGCGAGCGAGAATAGGGCCAGAAATCCTTTAGAGGGTAGGCATCAAAAGGAAAGCGAGCAGGAATAGGGCCAGAAATCCTTTAGAGGGTAGGTATCAAAAGGAAAGGGAGCAAGAATAGGGCTTGAAATCCTTTAGATAGTTGGCGTCAAAAGGAAAGCGAGTGAGAATCAGGGTAGAAATCCTTTAGAGAGTGAGTATCAAAAGGAAAGCGAGCAGGAATAGGGCTTGAAATCCTTTAGAGGGTAGGCATCAAAAGGAAAGTGAGCGAGAGTTAGGGGTGAAATCCTTTAGATAGAAGGTATCAAAAGGAAAGTGAGTAGGAATCAAGGTAGAAATCCTTTAGATAGTTGGCGTCAAAAGGAAAAGGAGCAAGAATCAGGGGAGAAATCCTATAGAGAGCGGGCATCAAAAGGAAAGTGGGCAATAATTAGGGGTGAAATCCCTTAGATAGTGAGCATCAAAAGGAAAAGGAGCAAGAATCAGGGGAGAAATCCTATAGAGAGCGGGCATCAAAAGGAAAGCGAGCAATAATTAGTGGTGAAATCCCTTAGATAGTGAGCATCAAAAGGAAAGCGAGCAAGAATAGGGCTAGAATTCCTTTAGAATGTGAGCGTCAAAAGGAAAGTGAGTGAGAATAGGGCCAGAAATCCTTTAGAGTGCAAGCATCAAAAGGAAAAGGAGCAAGAATCAGGGGAGAAATCCTTTAGATAGAGGGCATTAAACGAAAAGTAAGCGAGAAACCCGTTTAAAATAGACCGGTAAATTAGAATAAATAAGCAATCACCTTTTGCTACAACTCTCAAACAAAAAAATTGTTTCTACTTATATAAGTAGAAACAATTTTAGTAGCGCCCTCGGAGGGAATCGAACCCCCATTTTAAGAACCGGAATCTTACGTGCTATCCGTTGCACCACGAGGGCATATTTACAAATGACAACATTAATTATAAATGATGAGGTAATAAAAAGCAATAACGATTTTGTATAGAGATTGACTCCGAGTGGAAATACAAATAGGACACACTACTTTCAAATAATACCGTACAAAAATATCCATATTATTTTCCTTCAAGCAAAATATCCATTAAAATAAAATCAGAACTTATAGCAATACTTGTAACAATCCAAATCATTCGAACATATAGTAGAAGGGAAGATAGGATATTGGTAGAAGCAGTAATTCTTTATACGAGACAAGGCTGTCATTTATGTGAAAATGCAAAAGAAATCCTTCTGGAAATTCAAGAGCTATTCGAATTTCAAATTCAAGAAATAGATATTGACAGCAGTGATGTCCTCACGGAAAAATATGGTCTCTGTATACCGGTAGTAGAGATAAATGGAGAAATCATACAATACGGCAATATTGTGAAAAGTGATTTAAAAATGTATTTAAACGAGAAAAACAATCGAGATAATGGTTGAATTTCCCACTAAATACTGTTACACTTAATTTGTAACGAAGTTGTATGATTTAGCGGGACACAAAATGACTACACGGGTCAATTTTCGACCAACGAGATCACTACATAAACAAATTTATTGTTTATTTTTTTGGTGATGGTGGGACATATTAAGTACAACGTGGACTCAAAATGACCAGCCGTTATCATGAAGGAGCACCTAAAAGATGAATTCGATAATTGATGTTCAAAAAAGATTATTGCCTGATCTCATAAAAATCATGCAAAAGAGATATCAAATTCTTCGTTACATTCAGTTAATGCAACCAGTTGGTAGGAGAAGCTTATCGCAAAGCTTGAATATCACTGAACGAGTTTTACGTGGTGAAATTCAATTTCTAAAGGAACAAAATCTTCTTTCTGTGGCAAACTCTGGAATGAGTTTGACAGAAGAGGGAAAAATAATTTTAGGGAAACTTGAACATATTATGAGAGATATTTCGGGTTTACCGGAATTAGAAGATGCTTTAGAAAGCTTGCTAGACGTGTCTCAATGTATTGTTGTTTCTGGAGACAGTGAAGAATCAGCATGGGTTAAATCCGAATTAGGAAGAGCATGCCTCAATAGTATTAAAAGTCATTTAAAGGACGAGAATATTATTGCTGTCACTGGTGGAACAACGATGGCTGCAGTCGCTGATGCACTAACACCAGATTTTGGTGGGAAAAATCTTCTATTTGTACCTGCAAGAGGCGGAATTGGAACAGATATAAAAAATCAAGCAAATACGATATGTGAAAAAATGGCGGAAAAGAGCCAAGCAGATCATATGGTGCTATATGTTCCAGACCAAGTGAGTGAGGAAGTATATAATTCCTTCATTCAAGAACCTTCCATCCGGAAAGTTCTCGGAAAAATTAAATCCGCAAATATCCTAATTCATGGAATTGGCGATGCGTTAACAATGGCTAAAAGAAGAAATACTTCCGAAGAGGATTTACAAAAAATCATTCAGGAAAAAGCTGTTGCAGAGGCATTTGGTTATTATTTCAATGAAAATGGCGATATTGTTCATAGTGTACAGACGGTTGGATTACAGCTAGAGGATTTAGAAAAGATTTCCCACATTTACGCTGTAGCAGGCGGAGCAACAAAAGTGAAAGCAATTAAAGCTTATATGAAGTTTGCTCCAAAGCATACTGTGCTAGTTACCGATGAGGTAGTTACTAAATCAATATTAAAGGGTTAATCCCTTTTATATATATTTATTAAATGTTCTAAAGGAGGAAATAAACATGGCAGTTAAAGTTGGTATAAATGGATTTGGACGTATCGGACGTAACGTATTCCGCGCAGCGTTAAAACATTCTGATTTTGAAATCGTAGCAATTAACGATTTAACAGATGCAAAAATGCTTGCACACTTACTTAAATATGATTCCGTACACGGTACATTAGATCAAGATGTTACTGTTGACGGTGAATACCTTGTAGTAGCAGGTCAAAAAGTGAAAGTTGTTGCTGAACGTGATCCAGCTCAACTTCCTTGGGCAGAATTAGGTGTTGAAGTTGTTATTGAATCTACTGGTCGTTTCACAGACCGTGACAGTGCAGCAAAACACTTAGAAGCAGGAGCTAAAAAAGTTGTTATCTCTGCACCAGCAAGTAACGAAGATATTACAATCGTTATGGGTGTTAACGAAGATAAATATGATGCAGCTAGCCATCATGTAATTTCTAACGCTTCTTGTACTACAAATTGCTTAGCACCATTTGCTAAAGTATTAAATGAAAAATTCGGTATCAAACGTGGTATGATGACTACTATTCACTCATACACAAATGACCAACAAATCTTAGATTTACCACATAAAGATTACCGTCGTGCTCGTGCAGCTGCACAAAACATGATCCCAACTACAACTGGTGCGGCTAAAGCTGTTGCATTAGTATTACCTGAATTAAAAGGTAAATTAAACGGTATGGCAGTACGTGTTCCAACTCCAAACGTTTCTGTAGTTGACTTAGTTGCAGAACTAGACAAAGAAGTAACTGTAGAAGAAGTAAATGCAGCACTTAAAGAAGCAGCTGAAGGTGAATTAAAAGGTATTTTAGCTTACACTGAACTTCCATTAGTATCTAGCGACTTCAACGGTACTACTGTTTCTTCAACTGTAGATGCTTTATCTACTATGGTTATGGAAGGAAACATGGTAAAAGTTCTTTCTTGGTACGATAATGAATTTGGTTATTCTAACCGTGTAGTAGATCTTGTAAACTACATTGCAAAACAAGGTCTATAAGAAATAAACGATTTTACCATTTTGTTTGGAAGAAAATCCATAAATAAAATAGTAATTCAGTATGCCTATAAAAAGGGGAGCGGGGATTCACTTCCCAGCCCCTTTTTTACATATTAAAGAATTCTCCAATGAATAGTTAGATACCAAGGAGGCGTGAAAATGAATAAAAAAACAGTTAAAGATGTGGATGTAAAAGGTAAACGCGTATTTGTCCGCGTAGATTTCAATGTGCCAATGAAGGATGGTAAAGTAACGGATGATACTAGAATTCGTGCTGCATTACCAACTATTCAGTATTTAATCGACCAAGGGGCGAAAGTTATTTTAGCAAGTCATTTAGGTCGTCCAAATGGTCAAGTAGTAGAAGAACTACGTTTGACAGCTGCAGGTGAACGACTAGCTGAATTGCTTGGAAAAAATGTTCGCAAAGCGCAAGAAGCATACGGCGAAACAGTGAAAGCAGAAATCGCAACGATGGAAGATGGAGATGTTCTATTATTAGAAAATGTTCGTTTCTATCCGGGCGAAACAAAAAATGATCCAGAACTAGCAAAAGCATTTGCTGAGCTTGCAGATATTTACGTGAACGATGCGTTTGGTGCCGCACATAGAGCACACGCTTCCACAGAAGGTATCGCAAACTATTTACCTGCTGTTTCAGGATTCTTAATGGAAAAAGAATTGGCTGCACTTGGTGGCGCATTAACTAATCCAGAACGTCCATTCACTGCAATTATCGGTGGAGCTAAAGTTAAAGATAAAATTGGTGTAATCGAAAATCTATTAGATAAAGTAGATAACCTTATTATCGGTGGCGGACTTGCGTATACTTTCGTAAAAGCATTAGGCCATGAAATCGGTAAATCATTGCTTGAAGAAGATAAAATGGATTTAGCATTACAATTTATTCAAAAAGCAAAAGATAAAGGTGTTAATTTCTACATGCCAGTAGATGTAATCGTAGCAGATGACTTCTCTGAAACAGCTAATACAAAAGTTGTTTCTATCGAAGAAATACCTGCTGATTGGGAAGCACTTGATATTGGACCAAAAACTCGTGAAATTTATAAAGATGTAGTAAATAATTCGAAACTAGTTATTTGGAATGGACCAATGGGAGTATTCGAATTAGATACATTTGCACAAGGAACAAAAGCAGTAGCTGAAGCACTTGCTAATGCAAAAGATACATTCTCCATTATTGGTGGAGGCGATTCTGCTGCAGCTGCAGAGAAATTCCATTTAGCAGATAAAATGAGCCATGTTTCAACAGGTGGTGGTGCTTCCTTAGAATTTATGGAAGGTAAAGTATTACCAGGTGTTGCAGCATTAAACGATAAATAAGCGTAACGCTCATGTAAAAAATAGAAAATGGCATATTGCCATTTTCACATTTAAATAAAACAGAAGTTGGGATGGTGTCAATGCGTAAACCAATTATCGCTGGGAATTGGAAAATGAACAAAACGCTACAAGAAGCAGTTAGCTTTGTAGAGGAAGTGAAAAGCCAAATCCCTTCAAATAATGAAGTAGAATCAGTTGTTTGTTCTCCTGCTTTGTTCTTAGATCGACTAGTACAACAAGTGAAGGGAACAGAGCTAGGTGTTGGTGCCCAAACAATGCATTTTGAAGAATCCGGTGCATTTACAGGTGAAATCAGTCCAAAGGCATTAGCGGATCTTGGGGTACAATATGTAATTATTGGCCACTCTGAAAGACGTGAAATGTTCAATGAAACAGATGAAACAGTAAATAAAAAAGTTCATGCTGCATTTGCACACGCACTAACTCCAATTGTATGTGTTGGAGAAACACTAGCACAAAGAGAAGCAAACGAAACGAAACAAGTAGTGGAAACACAAGTGAAAAAAGGACTTGAAGGTTTAACAGAAGCACAAGCTGCAAAAGTAGTTATTGCTTATGAACCAATTTGGGCAATTGGTACAGGAAAATCTTCCAGTGCTGCAGATGCAAATGAAGTTTGTGGATATATCCGTGAAGTTGTTGCTGGTATGTTCTCAAATGAAACTGCTGAACAAGTGAGAATTCAATACGGTGGTAGTGTGAAACCAAGTAATATTAAAGAATATATGGGTCAAACCCACATTGATGGAGCATTAGTTGGTGGAGCAAGCTTAGAACCACAATCATTTGTTCAACTATTGGAGGAAGGTAAATAATGGCAAAATCTCCAAAGGCGTTAATCATTCTTGATGGATTTGGATTACGCGACGAAACAAAAGGAAATGCTGTTGCCCAAGCAAAAAAACCTAATTTTGATCGATTCTGGAATGAATTTCCCCATGCTACTTTACGTGCAGATGGGGAATTTGTAGGATTACCAGATGGTCAAATGGGTAACTCCGAGGTTGGTCATTTAAATATTGGTGCAGGAAGAGTTGTGTACCAAAGCTTAACAAGAGTGAATCTTTCAATTCGTGAAGGCGAATTTGCGAAGAATGAAACATTCCTTAACGCAATGAACCATGTAAAACAAAATGGAACGAATTTGCATATCATGGGGTTATTGTCTGATGGTGGTGTTCACTCCCATATTCAACATTTATATGCACTTCTTCGTCTTGCAAAAGAGCAAGGAGTCGAAAATGTTTATGTACATGGATTTTTAGACGGAAGAGATGTAGGTCCACAAACGGCTAAAGCCTATATTTCCGAAACATTAGAAAAAATGAACGAATATGGTGTCGGTAAATTTGCAACGATTTCTGGTAGATACTATTCTATGGACCGTGATAAACGTTGGGATCGTGTAGAAAAATCTTATCGTTCCATGGTTTATGGTGAAGGTCCTACTTATAAAGATCCGATCGAATTAGTAGAAGATAGCTATCAAAATGGAATCTACGATGAATTCGTACTTCCTTCCGTAATCGTTCAAGAAAACGGAGAACCGGTAGCAACTGTTCAAGATAATGATGCGGTTATTTTCTATAACTTTAGACCAGACCGTGCAATTCAAATTTCCAATACCTTTACAAATGAAGATTTTCGTTCATTCGATCGTGGTCCAAAACATCCGAAACATTTATACTTCGTATGCTTAACCCATTTCAGTGAAAGTGTTAATGGATATGTGGCATTCCTACCAACAAATCTAGATAATACACTTGGTGAAGTATTATCACAAAATGGTTTAAAACAGTTGCGAATTGCTGAAACGGAAAAATATCCACATGTAACATTTTTCTTTAATGGTGGGAAAGAGGATCCATTCCCTGGAGAGGAACGGATATTAATTAACTCTCCAAAAGTGGCAACCTATGATCTTAAACCAGAAATGAGTGCTTATGAAGTAACGGATGCACTATTAAATGCGATTAACGAAGATAAGTTTGATGCGATTATCTTAAACTTTGCAAATCCAGATATGGTTGGGCACTCCGGTAAATTAGAGCCAACAATTAAAGCGATTGAAACAGTAGATGAATGCTTAGGTAAAATTGTTGACCTTATTTTAGAAAAAGGTGGAAATGCAATAATTACTGCTGACCACGGAAATTCTGATGAAGTAGTAACATTAGAGGGTCAACCAATGACTGCACATACCACCAATCCTGTCCCTGTCATTGTAACGAAAAAAGATGTTGAATTAAGAACAGATGGTATTTTAGGCGATTTAGCACCAACAATGCTAGATTTACTAAATGTTGAACAACCAAAAGAAATGACTGGAAAAACGCTAATAAAATAACAAACGAAAACACATATTAAATGATGAAAATTAAAAGGAGAGAAAAACATATGCCATTAATTACAGAAGTATATGCTCGTGAAGTATTAGATTCCCGTGGGAACCCAACAGTAGAAGTAGAAGTTTACACTGAATCAGGTGCATTTGGTCGTGCACTAGTTCCAAGTGGTGCTTCAACAGGTGAATATGAAGCAGTGGAACTTCGTGACGGAGACAAAAACCGTTACATGGGTAAAGGTGTTTTAAAAGCAGTTGAAAATGTTAATGATATTATCGCTCCAGAAATCATTGGTTTCAATGTAATGGATCAAGTAGCAATTGACCGTGCAATGATCGAATTAGACGGTACAGAAAACAAAGGTAAACTAGGTGCAAATGCTATCCTAGGTGTATCTATGGCTGTTGCTCGCGCAGCTGCTGATTTACTAGGTGTTGAACTATACCAATACCTTGGTGGATTCAATACAAAACAATTACCAGTACCAATGATGAACATCTTAAACGGTGGTGCACATGCAGATAGTACAGTAGATATTCAAGAATTCATGGTTATGCCAGTAGGTGCTCCAAACTTCCGTGAAGCATTACGTATGGGTGCTGAAATTTTCCATAACCTACGTTCCGTTCTTAAATCAAAAGGCTACAACACAGCTGTTGGTGATGAAGGTGGTTTCGCACCAAGCTTAAAATCTAATGAAGAAGCACTTGCTATCATTATCGAAGCAATTGAAAAAGCTGGTTACAAACCAGGTGAAGAAGTAATGCTTGCAATGGACGTAGCATCTTCTGAACTTTACAATAAAGAAGACGGTAAATACCATTTCCCTGGTGAAGGTGTTGTTCGTACTTCTGAAGAAATGGTTTCATTCTATGAAGATCTTTGCAGTAAATACCCAATCGTATCTATCGAAGATGGTTTAGATGAAAACGACTGGGAAGGTTTCAAATTATTAACAGACCGTCTTGGTAAAAAAGTACAATTAGTTGGTGACGATTTATTCGTTACAAACACTGAAAAATTAGCACGTGGTATCGAACAAGGTATCGGTAACTCTATCTTAATCAAAGTAAACCAAATCGGTACATTAACTGAAACATTTGATGCAATCGAAATGGCAAAACGCGCTGGTTATACAGCAGTCGTATCTCATCGTTCTGGTGAAACTGAAGATAGCACAATTGCAGATATTGCAGTTGCTACAAACGCTGGTCAAATCAAAACTGGTGCACCTTCTCGTACTGATCGTGTAGCGAAATATAACCAATTACTACGTATTGAAGATCAATTAGGTGAAACTGCTCAATACTTAGGTAAGAAAACTTTCTACAATCTTACTAAATAAGATTGATTGATGAAAAATCCCGAAGCTTATGCTTTGGGATTTTTTTTTATCCCGCCTTTCCCCATCCTTCCTTCGATTAAATTCCATACATATTTCCACAAACTACCTAACAAAAAAGATGACGAAAAAGTTTCCTTTGGTAAAAATATTAAACTTTAAGAAAAAGTTATTGACATTAGCAAGATTAAATATTAAGTTAAAATTATCAAAAAGTTTCCCAAAGGAAACAAATAGGGAGTGATGAAAAAATGAAGAGGTTGTTCAAAAGAATTTCTTTAATGCTGATTATGGCGGTTATTGTTTTTTTAGCGGCATGTAGTAGTCAAGAGGGAAATGGTGAAGCAGATGGGAAAATCCAAGTAGTTACAACGATTGCTCAAATCGGTGAGCCGATATCAATCATTGGTGGCGATAAAGTCGAAGTGAAAAGCTTAATGGGACCGTCCGTTGATCCACACTTATACAACGCCACACATGGTGATATTACAACAATGGATAATGCTGATATTGTTTTCTATAGTGGTCTCCATTTAGAAGCAAATATGGTTGAAATTTTTGAAGAGATCGGTAAGACAAAACCGGTAGCTGCGCTCGGAGAGGCAATTCCAAAGGAAGCTTTACTATATGATGAAACAGGTGCTGTAGACCCACATATTTGGTTTGATATCGATCTTTGGAAACAAGCGCTTCATGCAGCGGTAGAAGAGCTTAAAGCATTTTCCCCCGAGAATGCCGATTACTTTGAAGAAAATGAACAGAAATATTTTGCCGAACTGGATTCCTTAAAAGAAGAAGCAAAGAAATTAGCAGAAATTCCTGAAGAACAACGTGTGCTAGTAACAGCACATGATGCGTTTGGCTATTTTGGGAGAATGCATCAAATAAAAGTTGTAGGATTACAGGGGATAAGTACTGAAAGTGAAATCGGCGTATCGGATATTCAAGAAACAATTGAATTAATTAAACAATATAAGGTGCCGGCAGTGTTTATTGAAAGTAGCATAAACAAAGAAACAATCCAAGCAGTAATGGAAGGTGCAAAGAGCGAAGGGTTAAATATTGAGCTTGGCGGAGAATTATATTCAGATGCAATGGGTGAGGCAGGTACAGAGGTAGGTACTTATATTGGAATGTATCGCCATAATATAAACACTATTTATGAAGCATTACGAAAAGGAGTGGAATAAGATGTCTGATATTGTACTAAAGGTGGGAAATTTAGCTGCTGCATATCGGAAGAACACTGTTTTGGAAAACGTTAGCTTTGAAATTAATTCCGGATCATTAACAGGGATAGTTGGCCCAAATGGGGCAGGAAAATCTACGTTAATGAAAACAATGCTTAATCTCCATCCTTCCTTACAAGGAACTGTCAGCTTTTTTCATTCGAGCTTAGAAAAAATGAAAAAAAGAATTGGCTATGTACCACAAAGAGGTTCTGTTGATTGGGATTTCCCAACCGATGCATTGGATGTTGTAACAATGGGATTATATGGTCAAGTTGGCTGGTTTAAACGAGCATCCAGTGCACATAAAAGAAAAGCATATGAAGCATTAGAAAAAATGGGAATGGCAGATTATGCAAACCGCCAAATTAGTCAGCTATCTGGAGGACAGCAGCAACGCGTCTTTTTAGCGAGAGCATTAGTTCAAGAAGCCGATCTATATTTCATGGATGAGCCGTTAGCAGGTGTCGATGCCGCAACAGAACGAGCCATTATGAAGACGCTACAAGAATTAAAGTCTATAGGTAAAACCGTTCTAGTTGTCCATCATGACCTGCAAACGGTGACGGATTATTATGATCATGTATTATTTTTAAATCGTACAGTAATTGCCCATGGAAAAACAAAAGAAGTTTTTACAAGGAATAATATTGCGAAAACATATGGAGGAGACATTCGTTGGTTAGGAGAGGAGAATGGATATGGGCTCTATCCTGTTAAATAGCAGTCTTCAATGGGTGTTGTTCAGTACCACAATTTTAGGGATTGCCGCAGGAACGATTGGCTGTTTAGCGTATTGGAAAAAGCAGAGCTTACTAAGTGACTCATTAGCACATGCGGCATTACCTGGTGTGGTAATCGCTTATTTGATGCTTGGTGAAAAAAATTTAATCATTATGATAATCGGAGCTGGCATTAGTGCATTATTAGGTGCATATTTCATTCATTTCATTCAATCCTCTACTAGAATTAAAGAGGATACTGCGATGGGGATGATTTTATCGGTATTTTTTGGATTCGGCATTATGCTTTTAACCATTGTAAATCGAACCGCTGGTGGTAATCAAAGTGGCTTAGATAGCTTCATTTTTGGGCAGGCAGCAGCAATGGTGCAATCAGATGTTGTCACCATGTTTTGCTTGACTAGTGTCGTAATTTTAATTGTATTCATTGGATTTAAAGAATGGAAGCTATATTTGTTTGATCCAAACTTTGCAAAAGGGCTTGGCCTATCACTAAAATGGATGAACGGTATTTATATGACAATCTTTGTGACGACGATTGTCGTGGGCATTCAAGCGGTAGGAGTTATTTTAATTGCCGCTCTAATCATTATTCCTTCAGTAAGTGCTAGATATTGGACACATTCGTTTAAAACGATGATTCTCCTATCTGCCATAATGGGTGGAATTTCAGGTGCACTTGGAACCTTTATTAGTGCGCTCGGTAGTAGTTGGCCGACCGGACCGTTTATTGTGTTATTTGCTGCTGCACTATTTATCATTTCTCTCCTATTTGGAAAGGAACACGGACTACTTATACAGTATATTCAACGAAAAAGGCATAAAAGACTGGTTGGCTTTCATGCCAATAATATTCGCTTGAAAACAAAGGAGGTGGAGTAAAATGACATATACCGGCTGGATTATAATGACTGCATCACTTGTCGGCTTATCTTGCGGAATTATTGGCGTTTTTCTTATCCTCCGCAAAATGGCGATGATGGCAGATGCTATTAGTCATACTGTATTACTTGGCATTGTAACTGCCTATTTAGTGACAAAAGAATTAAGTGGGATTCATATGTTAGTCGGTGCAATTATCGCAGGATTGCTTACTGCCTTTATGGTACAGTGGCTGCATACATTAGGGGTCCAAGAACATGCATCATTAGGCATCGTATTTACTACGCTATTTGCAATTGGAGTTATCTTAATAGCTACATCTGTAGGAAATGCACATCTAGATGTAAAGCATGCATTAATGGGAGAAATAACATTTATTCCTTGGGAAAGAATGGCGTTACCAGTAATAGGTGAGGTTCCGAAAGCAACAGCATTATTAGCATTAATCGTAATGTTTGTCACTTTTTGTATTGTAGCATTTTACAAGGAATGGAAAATTACTACCTTTGATCCTGCACTTGCAGCTAGCTTAGGAATTCCTGTTGTGTTCATGCACTATTTGTTTATGTGTCTAGTATCTGTGACAACCGTTGCTTCCTTTGATGCGGTAGGTGCGATTATGGTGGTGGCGATGTTAATAACACCAGCAGCATCTGCCTATTTATGGACGGATCGATTATCCATTATGCTTCTACTTAGTGGTAGCTTTGGTGTAATTGCTGCTATTGCTGGTTATTATATTGCTGCATTTATGGATACATCGATATCTGGCTCGATGGCATTTGCCACGGGGTTAGTATTCCTGTTCAGCTTTTTGTTCTCACCGAAGCATGGGCTATTTGCGAGCAGGGGAAAATTGTTAAAAGGTAACTTAAAGTTCTAGACGTTTCATACATGTAAATGGTAATCTGCCTAGTTCTAATTTTATCGAAGGATGAGCAATCATACTTGTTTATTCAAATAAAATCTTTCGATAAAGTGGTGCTAGGCAGTTTTCGTTTCTTTTTTACAAAGTACTAACATAAAATATTGGGATAAATAAAGGAGGTTTGAGTTTTTTGTCGAATATAGTTAGGAAGAGGCTGGGACATAACAATTGATGTTTAAATGTAAGAGGAACAATAATTCGGACAGCGGAGGAAATATACGTAGACTCCTTCGGGAAAAGCATGAGCCGAAGACCCCGCACGAAGCGTAGCGGAGGAGGAGGCTAAGGCCATGCCCGCGGACAGCGAAGTATATTTCCGGAGCGAATTTACCTGCTTAACTTTGTTCGGATTCTCTTACATAAAAATAATTTTGTCCCAGCCTCCTATTTGAATTTACACGAGTCATAATCGAAATGGAGTGAATGAGATGATTATCTACCCTACCTTTAAGCAAGGTGATACGATTGGGGTGACAGCACCATCCTCTGGTGTAGAAGCAGAATTACATGAACTGGTGAAACAGGCGAGTGCTAGATTCATAGAAAAAGGGCATCCTGTTGTATATGGTGACACGGTGTGGACACAAAACAAAGCAAAATCGGCACCTGCAAAGGTACGTGCCAAAGAGTTCATGAACATGATGGCAGATGATCATATCGATATCATCATTCCTCCTTGGGGTGGCGAGCTGCTTGTGGAAATTCTAGAACATATAGATTTTTCAAAGCTACCTAGTAAATGGGTTCTTGGCTATTCAGACATTAGCCTACTCCTATTAGCAATTACAATCAATACAGGAATTGCTACTGCCCACGGTACAAACCTAGTAGATTTACGTGGTGAATATTCGGATGAAACTACTGCCAAGTGGCAAACAGTACTGTCGACGGAAGAAGGAAAGGAAAACATTCAATTTTCTTCAGAGAAGTTTCAAAAGGCATGGAATCATGAGCAACCGTCGCCATGTGTATTTCATTTAACAGAGCCAACGAATTGGAAAACGATAGCAGATGAAAACGTTACCATATCTGGCCGGCTACTCGGTGGCTGCTTGGATGTCATCCGCCATTTAATCGGTACACCGTATGGAGAAATAGAAAAGTTCCGCAATGAATGTATTCCTGGTGAGCAGGTTGTTTGGTATTTAGAAAACTGTGAAATGAATACAGCAGATTTGCGTCGTTCCTTAGTTCAAATGAAATATGCCGGCTGGTTTGATAACTGTGCGGGGATACTCTTCGGGCGCAGTAGTGCGAATATTCCTGTTGAGAATTATATAGCCAAGGATGTGTATCAGGATCTTTTCGATGAACTAAAAATTCCAATAGTATATGATATTGACTGTGGACATGTACCACCTCAAATCACGTTTATTAATGGTGCATTTGCAGAAATTGAAGTAGAAAATGGCAAAGGTACAGTCCGCCAATTTTTTATTTGATTTCGGTATCCATACAGTATATGGAAATCAAAATATTAGCTGGCAGACTGAATACATTCCGCTTTTCCTGCGGGCGAGCGGAAGTTTTACCTGTATTCCGTCTGCACAGCAATTCATATAATATTTTTTCTGAAATAGAACAATCCTTTAGAAAACAGCCTTATTTAAAAGGAAGTAGCTCGCCTTTCAGATTATCGACTATTTCTGCAACCTTCCATTCGTCCCTAGTTCCTTCTTTTCTTTTCCGAACGGCTAATGATTTGTTTGCCATTTCTTTATCACCGATAATCAACATGTACGGGATTTTTTGGAGTTCTGCCTCTCTTATTTTTAGTCCAATTTTTTCCGCACGGTCATCCACTTCTACCCGAATTCCAGCATCACTTAATTGTTGTTTTACTTCATTTGCATAAGCAACATGGGAGTCGGAAATCGGCATAACTTTTGCTTGAACTGGTGCTAACCAAAGTGGGAAGTCCCCAGCGAAATGTTCAAGTAAAATGGCCATAAATCTCTCGATGGAACCATAAATGGCACGATGAATGATAATGGGCGGATGGGGCTGATTGTCTTCCCCGATATATTGGCATTGGAATTTTTCCGGCATTTGGAAATCAAGTTGGATTGTTCCACACTGCCAGCTTCTGTCTAATGAATCAAGAATATGGAAATCAATTTTAGGTCCGTAAAATGCACCGTCGCCTTCGTTAACCTGGTATGCAAGTCCTTTATTTTTTAATACAGTCTCTAAAGAGGCCTCTGCTTTATCCCATACCTCGATAGCACCCATGAAATTTTCCGGACGAGTGGAAAGTTCAATTTTATAGGAAAAACCAAATGCAGAATAAATGTCGTGAAGTAAATCTAATACTTGATCGATTTCCGATTCGATTTGATCTTCACGGACAAATAGATGGGCATCGTCCTGAGTAAAGGCACGAACACGTAGTAGGCCATTGAGTGAACCAGATAGTTCGTGGCGATGAACTAATCCAAGTTCAGCATAGCGAATCGGTAGTTCCCGATAGCTTCTCCGTTTACTATTAAAAATTAACACAGCACCAGGGCAATTCATTGGTTTAATGGCATAGTTTTGTTCATCAACATTGGAAAAGTACATGTTTTCATGGTAATGATCCCAATGTCCTGATTGTTCCCAAAGTGCTTGCTTCATCATGATAGGTGTTTTAATTTCATGATAGCCTGATAATTGATGCTTCTTTCTCCAAAAGCTTTCCAATACATTACGTAGCTGCATTCCCTTTGGTAAGAAGAAAGGCATTCCTGGTGCTTCCTCCATAGATATAAATAATTCTAACTGCTCTCCTAATTTACGATGATTTCTTTTTTCTGCTTCGATATTCATAGCCATTTTTTTATCCTCCTAATAGTAAATAAACTAAAAAACCGCACTCATCCCAAAGCAGGGACGAGTGCGGTTCGTGGTTCCACCCTAATTCCGTAATGAATGGTGCATCCATTACGCTCAAGTAAGCTAACGGTTCTCCCGATTATGGATACTAAAGAAAGCCCTTTTCTCCATAATTGCTCCAAGGTGGTAAATCAGACAATTTCTTGTCGGGCTTTCAGCCGGTGACCCGATTCTCTGAAAAGAAAGTAATAATCTGACATATGTCCTTTTCATCGCATTTTCTATTATTTTTTTGTAAACAAAAAACCGCACTTATCCCAAAGCAGGGACGAGTGCGGTTCGTGGTTCCACCCTAATTCCGCAATGAATGGTGCATCCATTACGCTCAAGAAAGCTAACGGTTCTCCCGATTATGGATACTAAAGGAAACCTTTTTCCCCATAATAGCTCCAAGGTGGTAAATCATACGTTTCCTTACAGGGCTTTCAGCCGATGACCCTGTTCTCTAAAAAGGAAAGTATCGAATGATTCATATCCTTATCTTCGCTAATCAAATGATTTAAATGTTTTTATGAATTATATGTAAGAATATAAAAATTGTCAAGATTATTAGAAAATATTTTTTCTGTGAAATTATTTCAAAAGGGTTTTATATAAATTTGTCGAAAACAGATAGAGTGGGAAGAGATGCTTCGATTAAAAATGGGAGGGAGCATAAAATATGGAAATTTGGGATTTATATGATCAGGATCGCAACAAAATAGGAAAAACGCATGTCCGTGGTGTTCCAGTTCCAGAAGGATGCTATCATTTAGTCGTTCATGTATGGGTGCAGAATGATCGTGGAGAAATTCTTTTATCAAAACGCCATCCAAATAAACCTTATGGAAACCTTTGGGAATGTACTGGTGGATCGGTACTATCTGGGGAGACGAGCTTGGAAGGAGCATTAAGAGAAACGGAAGAGGAGCTCGGCCTCGTACTCCAACAAAAAAATGGCAAGATCTTACGAAGGGAACTAAGAGGGAACCACCATCTCGATGTATGGTATTTCCGTGCAAATGAATCTATTAAAAATCTTACACTGCAACCAGAAGAAGTAGTTGATGCGAAATGGGTAAACCGTGATACATATGAAGAAATGCTGGCAAATAATGAATTGGTGCCGAGTATTGACCGTTTTTTTGACCTTGTTTCATTAATAAAATAATCGATTACGTTTACTAGGAATAGGAAGAATGATAGGAATCATTCTTCTTGCTTCTTCGCTTGATTACCGACTATTCCATAGAAAAATATTTTAGTTAAATCCTCTGTTAACGATAAAAAATGTGGATCTACTTCATTCTTCTGAAAATACTCGGAAACCATCTGAATATAAAAGATTATTGCCTCATTCGATAAATTCGGATCAATATACCCTTGTTTTTTTCCCTCATCAAATAATTCGATAAACCGTCCGAGTGCCTTTTCTCTGTAAAACTTCTCTACATAGCTTTCCTCATCCGCATACTCTTTTATAAAATAATGGAAAAAATCTTCATGAATATTGGAGGCTGTTTCCTTTTTTTCAAAAATAATTTGTTTAATTTTATCCGGAAATGGTAAATCACTACCAAATAATTGCTCATAATCAACCCAGATTTGATTGACATAGTAAATAATCACTTCATGCACTAAATGATCCTTACTACCAAAATAGTTATAGATAGTTACTTGGGAAACTTCCGCCTGTTTCGCAATCTCTGGGATCGTTACTTTAGCTACCCCAAAGGTTTTAAACAGTTGTAGCGATGCTTCTAATATATTTTTTTTCTTTTGTTCCCGCCGTCTTTCAAATCCGTCCATTATTTCCACCTCCACTTCATTTTATCGAAAGTTTTGTAATAAAACAAATAAAACATTTCAAAACTATGTTGTAATACCTATTCTACAAGTATATTATGAAATATATAGTTAAAAATATTTCAAAACTATATACAAACTTTGCTTTGTTCTCGAAAAGGAGAGGATCATATGGCGGTAGTTCAAACAAAAAATATTACGAAAAGGTTTGGTGCATTTACTGCTTTAGATGGAGTAAATATGGAGTTAAATGAAGGAGAAATTTATGGGTTTATTGGACCAAATGGTGCTGGTAAATCTACAACCATTCGTATATTGCTAGGAATGTTAAAGGCTAGTGCTGGGGAAGCACAAATTTTCGGGAAAGACGTCTGGAAGGATGCAGTTGAAATTCATAAGCGTTTAGCATATGTACCAGGGGATGTTAATTTATGGCCAAATTTAACTGGTGGCGAAGTCATTGATTTGTTTGTCAAGTTGCAGGGGGGAACGAAAAACTCGAGAAGAGAGGAATTGATTGAACGATTCGACTTAGATCCTTCAAAAAAATGTCGAACTTATTCAAAAGGAAATCGTCAAAAGGTTGCATTGATTGCAGCTTTTGCTTCGGAAGCAGATTTATATATTTTGGATGAACCAACTTCAGGGCTGGATCCATTAATGGAGAATGTTTTTCAACAATGCGTAAATGAAGTGAAAGCGGAAGGAAAGACGGTATTACTATCGAGTCATATTTTATCCGAAGTGGAAAAGCTTTGTGACCGAGTCGGAATTATTCGCCAAGGTAGAATCATTGAAACGGGAACATTAGATGAGCTTAGACATTTAACGAGAACTAAGTTAGTGATTGAGACGAAACAACCGGTGCCAAATATTCATGAGTTTGCTGGAATTCATGGAATTAGTGGGGAGAATCGTCGGTGGTCGTTCCAGGTCGATACAGAAAAACTAGATGATGTGATGAAATATATTAGTTCGTATGGTATTACGAAATTAGAAAGTGCACCGCCAACATTGGAAGATTTATTTATGCGTCATTATGAAGGAAACGATCCATCGGGAGGTCGTCGTAATGGGTAACCATCTGTTCCATAATATTGGAAAGCTTTCCTTATTCATTTTGAAAAGAGATCGTATTCGAATTTTGATTTGGATTATTGGTATCGTATTTTTTACATTAATCGTACCACCTGCCTTAGCAGAATTATATCCTACCCAACAAGATCGTGATGCATTTGCTATCACAATGGAGAACCCTGCGATGGTGGCAATGGCGGGGCAAGCAGATACTTCTCATTATACGATTGGAGTAATGACAGCTCACGAAATGTTATTATTTACAGCATTAGTTGTTGGTTTAATGAGTATTTTATTAGTTAATCGTCATACTCGCTCGGACGAGGAAGATGGGCGTGTAGAAATGCTTCGCTCCTTACCTGTTGGGCGCCTATCCAATATGAATGCGTCATTACTTGTATTAACTATAACAAATATCGTTCTGGCATTTGTAACAGCGATTGGATTATTTGCATTAGGAATCGAAAGCATGGATTTGCAAGGATCGTTATTATATGGTGCACTATTAGGTGGAACCGGAATCTTTTTTGCTGCACTTACTGCAGTTTTTGCCCAAATCTCCGAGAATGCGCGCGGTACTTTTGGTTTTTCCATTGCATTTTTACTCCTTCTCTATTTGGTTCGGGCCATTGGCGATGTGAGTAATGAAGCACTTTCTTGGATTTCTCCGCTTGGCTGGGTAACTAAAGCACAAGTATATGGGGAAAATAATTGGTGGCTATTACTTCTATTGATCGTTGTATCCTTCATATTGATGGTTGTTGCAAATTATTTGTATGCAATTCGTGATTTAGGATCGGGCTTAATCCGTGCCAAATCAGGCAGAAAATATGCAAGCTGGTTTTTACAATCACCGGCAGGTTTAGCACTACGGCTAATGCGCAATGGGATTATTGGCTGGGCAATCGGGATGTTTGTTTTAGGGGCATCCTATGGATCAGTAATGGGAGATTTAGATAGCTTTTTTTCTGGAAGTGAAATGTTAAGTCAAATGGTTTTAGACGCAGAAGGTGAATTTTCAGTCATCGAGCAATTTATTCCAATGCTAATGGTCGTAATTGCAATTACTGCTACAATTTCTCCGGTTTTAAGTATGCTAAAGCTATACGGAGAGGAAAAGAAAAATCATATCGAGCATTTAATCGTACGGGCTGTTTCACGACCAAAATTAATGGTGACCTTCTTAATTATTTCATTCGTAAATGCATTTATTATGTTATCTTTAGCTGCCATAGGTTTTTGGTCCGCAGGTGCGGCTTCAGTAGAAGGTGGATTGGATTTTGGAATGATTTATACCGCAGCGATTGCCCATTTTCCAGCAATTGTCTGTATGATTAGCATTGCTGCACTTCTCGTTGGGTTTTTGCCAAGGTTTAGTAGTTTTGTGTGGTTATATGTATTTTATTCCTTTATTGTTCTTTATTTAGGTGGTTTATTTCATTTTCCCGATTGGGTAGGAAAGCTCTCACCGTTTGGCTATATTTCTCAGCTACCAATAGAGGATGTGAATATTGTTGCGGAAATCGTTTTGCTCGTGCTTTCTATTGCTATTATGATCATTGCGGTAGTTACGTATAATAAACGCGATATTCAAGGATAATGGACTAAAAATAACAAGAAAATTAAATCTACCAGTAAGACTGTTATTGTTTTCTTAATATTTTTATGATACATTATTAGTATTGTTACGACCGTATTAGGAGGTAGAACCATGCACGCATTTTTAGTAGTCTTATTGGTTATTGTAAGTATTGGCTTAATTGCTGTCGTGTTATTACAATCAGGTAAAAGCGCAGGCTTATCTGGTGCCATTTCAGGTGGTGCGGAGCAATTATTTGGTAAACAAAAAGCCAGAGGATTAGATTTAATCCTTCAACGTATTACGATCGTATTAGTAACGCTATTTTTCATTTTAACGATTCTTATTTCGTACTTTGGACTATAATTTTGGTGAAAAATCCTGGTCATAAAAGGCCAGGATTTTTTTGTTACCGGAAAACGCTTTTTGAATGCGGTGCGGATGGAACAGATGAAGACAACTCTTCCGTTTATAAGCGGAGCGTGCTCTGTCAGAGGAGATTAGTATAGTTACATACTTTACAAATAATATTATCGTTTCTACCTGCAATAAGTGTATGTATTTTACAATTTACTGCAGTTTTTGTACTCTGAAATAGGGTAATTTTTTTATTTTAGTTCAAACTATAACAAGATGTGCTTAATAGTAGAGAGGAAGATTGACAATGAAAGTTTCTGCACCTAAAGCCTTTACGTTTCATGGGGGAAAACGTGCAGTATTATTGTTGCACGGTTTTACGGGAAATAGTGCAGATGTACGAATGCTCGGACGTTTTCTAGAAAAAAATGGCTATACCTGTCATGCACCTATTTATCGAGGGCATGGCGTAGCACCAGAGGAGTTATTAAAGTACACTCCAGAGGACTGGTGGAAAGATGTTAATGATGCATATGAAGTTTTAAAAAATATGGGTCATGACGAAATTGCTGCTGTCGGCTTATCACTTGGTGGTGTTTTTTCCTTAAAATTAGGATATTCTGTTCCAGTAAAAGGAATTGTCCCAATGTGTGCACCAATGTACTTACGCAGTCAAGAAATTATGTATCAAGGATTATTGGAATACGCAAAAGGGTATAAAAAATTAGAAGGTAAAACGAAGGAACAAATCGACACAGAAATGACAGCCTTCGAAGCATCAAACCCGAAACACTTACTGCAACAAAACCAAAAATTAATTGATGAAGTAAGAAATAATATAGATATGATTTATGCACCTGTTTTTGTTGTCCAAGCGAGAAATGATGGGATGATTAATCCGGATAGTGCCAATATTATCTATAACGAAGTGGAATCCACTAACAAGTCGATAAAATGGTATGAACAATCAGGACATGTTATTACGATGGATAAAGAGAAAGAACAGCTGCACGATGATATTCTCCAGTTTTTAAATCAATTGGATTGGAAAGAATAGAACATAAAAGGAACGTTGGAAAGAATAGAAAGGAGGGTTTTAATTGGAACAACAAGCATTAGTTAATCGGTTATTAGCATATATGAAGGAAGAAGCCTATAAGCCATTAACTGTAAGTGAGCTAGAAGAAGCATTACAAATTAGTGATTCTAGTGACTTTAAAGATTTCGTAAAAACACTTGTCTATATGGAAGAAAAAGGGCTCGTAGTACGTACCCGGAGCAATCGCTATGGGTTACCAGAAAAAATGAGTTTAATTCGTGGACGGGTTTCTGGACATGCAAAAGGATTTGCATTTGTAATTCCGGAAGAGCCCGGCTTAGATGATATTTTTATCCCACCTGGGGAACTAAATACCGCATTACATGGTGATATCGTACTAGCAAGAGTGGCAAATGAAACATCTGGTGCCCGTAAAGAAGGTACGATAGTTCGAATTTTAGAAAGAGGCATTACCCAAGTCGTTGGTACATATGTGGAAAGTGCAAGCTTTGGATTTGTCATCCCAGATGAGAAAAAATTTAATGGGGATATTTTCATTCCGAAAAATGCCTCTATGGGTGCAGTGGAAGGACATAAGGTCGTTGTAAAATTAAAGGAATATCCAGAGGGAAGAAAGAGTGCCGAAGGAGAAATCGTAGAAATTCTTGGTCATAAAAACGATCCAGGAGTAGATATTTTATCGATTATCCATAGTCATGGACTTCCAATGGAATTCCCAGAGGAAGTAATGGAGCAAGCACATGCTACACCAGATCAAATTAGTGAAGCTGATTTACAAAATCGCCGTGACCTTCGCAATGAAGTGATTGTAACGATAGATGGAGCGGATGCGAAAGATTTAGATGATGCGGTAACTGTGACTAAATTAGCGAACGGCAATTATAAACTAGGCGTTCATATTGCGGATGTTAGCCATTATGTTACAGAGGGAAGTCCAATTGACCAGGAAGCCTTTGAACGAGGAACAAGTGTATACTTAGTCGACCGTGTTATCCCGATGATCCCACATCGTCTTTCGAATGGGATATGTTCCCTTAATCCACGAGTAGACCGTCTAACCTTATCCTGTGAAATGGAAATTACCAATAGTGGAGAAGTTGTTCACCATGAGATTTTCCAAAGTGTAATTCGGACTACGGAAAGAATGACCTATTCCGATGTAAATAAAATTTTAAATGAAAAAGACGAGGAATTAATTGAAAGATATCGTCCGATTGTTCCGATGTTTGAATTAATGGAAGAGCTTGCGCAAGTATTACGGAATAAACGGATGCATCGTGGAGCAATTGACTTTGATTTCAAAGAAGCAAAAGTATTAGTCGACGAAGATGGTCGTCCGAAAGATGTAGTGCTTCGGGAACGCTCGGTTGCTGAAAAATTAATTGAAGAATTTATGCTAGTTGCAAACGAAACCGTCGCGGAACATTTCCATTGGATGGAATTACCGTTTATTTATCGGATACATGAGGATCCAAAGGAAGACAAATTGCAACGATTCTTTGAATTTGTAACTAACTTTGGATTAATTGTACGTGGGAAAGCAAATTCGGTTCATCCCCGTGCACTTCAGGAAATACTCGATGAGGTCCGTGGAAAACCAGAAGAAATGGTTGTCAATACGGTAATGCTTCGTTCAATGCAGCAGGCGAAATATTTCCAAGAAAGCTTAGGACATTTTGGATTGTCTACAGAATTTTATACACATTTTACATCGCCAATTCGTCGGTACCCTGATTTGATTGTCCATCGCTTGATTCGTACGTATTTAGTGGAAGGCAAAATTGATGAGGCAACACAGGCGAAATGGAAGGCATTGCTACCTGAAATTGCCCAGCATACCTCAAAAATGGAACGACGTGCGGTAGAGGCAGAGCGGGAAACCGATGAGCTGAAGAAAACGGAATATATGGAAGATAAGATTGGACAGGAATTTGAAGGGATTATTAGCTCGGTTACAAACTTTGGTATGTTTGTGGAGCTTTCCAATACGATTGAAGGTCTTATCCATGTTAGTTACTTAACCGATGACTACTACCGTTATGATGAAAGACAATATGCAATGATTGGGGAACGAACCGGCAATGTATTTCGTATTGGCGATGAAATCACGGTTCGTGTCATCAATGTAAACAAGGATGAGCGCTCGATTGATTTCGAAGTAGTTGGCATGAAAGGTACTAGACGTCCAGTAGAGAGAAGAACTACTTCAAAAGTAGTGCATGCTAATCCTCGCAAAAATGGTTCAGGAAAAGGTGCTGCCAGTGGAGAAACGAGAGGTAGCCGAAAGGATTCCGGTCGTGGTAAAGATGGTAACGGAAGTCAGGATAGAAAGCCGAAGAAGAAGAAAAAGTTTTATGATAATGCACCAAAAGCAAAACGCAAAAAGAGAAGATAATTGAGGCTAAAAGGAAAGGGAGGGAGAGAACATGGTTTATGTTGCATTACTTCGGGGAATTAATGTTGGCGGTAAAAATAAAATCGATATGAAATTGTTGAAGAAAACATTTGAACGAGTTCAAATGAAAGATGTAATAACGTACATTAATACAGGAAATATTATTTTTACTAGTGGAGAAAATTCCAAAAAAGTAATTGGAAATATGTTAGAGCAAGCCATCTCAGAGGACTTTGGGTTGAATATAAAAGTAGTCGTCCGCAGTCTCGAGGAATATAAACAAGTAATTCTTTCCCTTCCAGAGTCATGGACAAATGATGGCCAGCAAAAAAGTGATGTTTTATTTTTATGGGATGAGATTGATGATGATTCTATCCTTGATAAACTGACAATAAAAGAGGAAATTGATACTGTAAAATATGTGCCAGGTGCGATAATATGGTCCGTGTCCAGAGAGAATGTGACTAAAAGCGGAATGAAAAATATTGTTGGCTCAAAGATTTATCATCAGGTTACGGTAAGAAATGTAAATACCACTCGTAAAATATATGAGTTAATGCTATCCGTTGCGAATTAATTATATAATTTTACCGTAAGGAAGGGGATGGATTACCCCCTTCTTTCATTGTTTTTTGTTGGAAATTTTGCTAAAATGAAGTACTACTGGGGGAATGATAGATGGCTAAAGGTAAAGGAAAGATTGTCGCCCAAAATAAAAAAGCGTATCACGATTATTTTATTGAAGAAACGTATGAGGCAGGTATTGTTCTACATGGAACAGAGATTAAAGCAATCCGTGCCGGAAGAGTAAATTTGAAAGATTCCTTTGCTCGAATCGACAAAGGTGAAGTATTTTTACATAATATGCATGTTAGCCCATATGAGCAAGGTAATCGATTTAATCATGATCCATTAAGAACAAGAAAGCTTTTGTTACATCGGATGCAGATTAATAAATTGATTGGTGAAACAAAGGAAACGGGGTATTCATTAGTACCAACAAAGCTTTATTTAAAGGATGGCTTTGCAAAAGTGGAATTGGCTCTTGCAAGAGGTAAGAAGAAATACGATAAACGAGAAGATTTGAAGAAAAAAGAAGCAAATCGAGAAATTGAAAGAGCATTTCGAGATAGACAAAAAATGTAAACTCATCCAGATGATTCATTTGATATTTTGTTTGTAAATGTTATAATAAGTATGTCGCGAAAGATATGCGGCAATTACAACTGAATAGTAGCTAAGCAAAGCTTGTTACTATCTTTTCGTAACTTCCTATCATGGGGACGCTACGGATTCGACAGGGGCAGGTCGAGCTTAGGCTGCGAGTCGAGTCGGCGAGCTCGTAAATAACGCCACGCCAATAATAACTGGCAAAACTAACAATAACTTAGCTTTCGCTGCTTAATAGCGCGTAGCTGCTCCTCCCTCCATCGCCCATGTGGTAGGATCAGGGGCTCACTCTAGTGGGATACGCCGGTTGCTCACCGTCTGAGGGCGAAGGAAGAGATTAACCAGACTAGCATTAACAAAGCCTGTCGATAGGCCGAGTTAATTGCGAAATACAAATATATCGACTACACTCGTAGACGCTTAAGTGCCGATGTTTCTGGACGTGGGTTCGACTCCCACCGTCTCCACCATACATATTTGGTGGATTACCAATACTGATTAAGACATAACCCATAAAATTTCCGCTAAGGAAAATTTATGGGTTATTTTATTTAGTGTTAGGAATTTCTAGTTTATCTTCCTTATGAATATCTTCTGTTCCAGCCTCCAATGCTGTCTTGTAATTGAAACTTTTTATGTTCAAATCAAATGGATGAAGCCTACAAACGATTATTAGAATCTGATGTGAAGTATCGATTGGTTATTGATATAGTACTATGTAAGTACTTTTATCATAAATTTACAAAAAAGCATAATAATATCCATTTGGAAACTTTATGCTTTTTTTCTTAATACGATTTGCTATTAGCTATACTAGTTTGAAATCCCCACTTTTTTATTAACAGCACAGAAAGAAATAATAGTGCCGAAATGAGGATAATCGTTCCACCAGTAGCTAAATTAAATAAATATGAAAAAAATAACCCGATGAATATAGCAGTCACACTAAAAAGCATAGAGAACAATAGTAACGATTTAAAACCTCTCGAAATAAGTAAACTAGTAGCGACAGGTAAAACCATTAAACCGGAAACAAGCATGGAACCTATCGAACGAACCGTAACAGATATAGTTAATGCAATGATTATAATCAATAGAAATTGAATTAATCTCCTTGGGATGCCAATTAATCGAGAATATTCCGCATCAAAGGTAACAGCAAAAAATTCCTTATATAATAGTAGAAAAATAATCAGCACGACACACCCAATCACAAGTGTTGTGATAAGATCTGTTTTGTTTACTGCAAGTAAATTGCCAAATAAATATGCCTGGATATTTACATTAAATCCATTCATGGCACTAAATAATACAACACTTAACCCCATCCCGAATGCGAGTAATATAGGAATCGATATTTCTGAAAAAGATGGAAACCTTTTTCTTAACCATTCCACTAAAAGTGCACCAATAATTGCGAAAAAAGTTCCATAAATTTGTAGAGTAGGTACAAAAGAAAAAGGGATGATGGAACCTAGTAAGGAGCCAAGTGCAACTCCCGATAAACTCATATTAGAAAGAACCTCACCGATTACAGATAAACGCCTTACTACAATGAATGTTCCAACGAAGGGGCATATGATTCCGACAATGAGGCTAATAGCGAAGGCGTAACGAAACTCATAAATAAATTCAAGCATTATTTAATCACCTTCATTCTTTCAATGGAAATCAGTTTTTTTACAGCTTGTTTCATAAGTAAAATAATCAGTAATATAGTGGATAATACTAAAACAATCGTACCGCCTGTAGCAATATCAAAATAATAGGAGAGAAATAGACCAGAAAAAATCGCAACTAGAGATATTAGAATTGAATAAAGGAACATTTGCTTAAAGCTATTGGAAAGCTGTAGAGCGCAAGCGGCAGGCAATGTGATAAGTGATGAGATTAATAAAATTCCCACAATATTTAATGAAATGCTTATTACGAGTGCGACAAGGATAGTAAATACAATATTTACGAACTTCACTCGAATCCCAGAGGAGCTCGCTGCTTCCTCATCAAACGAAAGAAAAAATAATTCTTTAAATAATAGTAGAATGATGAATAGAACGATAAGTGCGATAGCGAAAATCCACTTCAAATCCTTGTCTGAAACAGCTGTTAGACTTCCAAATAAATAATTATATACATTTGCATTAAATCCATCTGCTAAGCTTATTAATACTACAGAGTAACCAATCGAAACTGCCAGGATAATTGGTAATGCTAATTCCTCATAGGAGCGGAAAATTTTTTTACAGCGGTCGATTACTAGCCCGCCGACTAGTGAAAAAGCAGTACCGATGGATACTGGAGAAATTACCTGGAAGAAGCTAAATTGTTTCTGTAAAAATAAACCGGTTGCGACTCCAGCGAACGTTACATGTGATAAAGTATCGGCGATTAAGGAACTACGTCTAATCACTAGGAAAACCCCGATGATTGGACAAACAATGCCAATTATTATTCCAGAAAGAAGAGCGTTCTGTAAAAAATCGAATTGAAGGAAATCATTTAACATAGTGAATTCCTCCGTGATTATGCTTTAGAACATGGATGTTTTGTCCATACAATTCACTCATTATCTGTGTTTGATTCAATTCAAATTCCATTGGTTTTCCATAGAAAAATAGTTTTCTATTTAAACAAGCAACTAAGTCTACATGAGCTGTAATTGCGCCAATATCGTGAGAAACTAATAGTATGGATACGTGTAATTCCCTTTGTAATTTTTGTAGTGTTTGATAAAATTCACTTTCTGATTTACCGTCAACACCTACCGTCGGTTCATCTAAAATTAACAGCTCTGGTTCACTTACGATAGCACGTGCAATAAATACACGCTGTTGCTGTCCACCAGATAATTTTCCGATATTCCGCTTTTCGTAGCCAGATAGTCCGACAAGATGGATTGCTTCCATAATTTTTTCTTTTTCGTATTTCCCTAGCCATTTAAATATCCCCATTTTGCCATATAATCCAGTGGAAACGACCTCAAAAACGGTTGCAGGAAATCCACCGTTAAAAGTATTTGCTTTTTGAGAAACATAGCCAATTTTTGGCCATTCCTTGAATTGTTTTATCGGGTGATCGAAAAGCTCAATCTCCCCCTCCATTGGTTTTTGCATACCTAAAATTAGTTTGATTAATGTAGATTTCCCAGAACCATTTGGACCAATTAGGCCAAGAAACTCTCCCTTATGCAGGGAGAGGCTAATATTTTCCAAAACAATGGAATGATCGTATTTAAAAGATACACTGTTCAGTTTAATGCAAGCATTCATTAGGATTCACTTCCAGTAGAAATTTTAAGTGTTTTTAGGTTTTCGCGCATGACGGAAAAATAGTCCTTGCCAGCGTCAAGATCTTCCTTGGTAAGCCCTTCTAAAGGATTTAGTGTTAATGCCTCGGCACCAACCTTTTCTTGCACCGTTTGAGCAACCTTCGGATTGACTAATGTTTCAAATAAGATGTATTGTACATTATTTTCTTTTGCAAAATTAATAATTTCTAAAAGCTCTTGTGGACTTGGCTCAGCAGATGGAGAAAGACCAGAAATAGAAATCTGATTTAAATTGTATCTGTGTGTCAAGTATCCAAAGGCAGCATGTGACACAATGAGATCTTTTTGCACGGCATTACTTAATACAGTGGAATATTCCTCGTCTAGTTGATCCAATTCACTTGCAAGTGCGGTGTAGTTCTGCTCATATACTTCTTTACCATCAGGGTCTACTTTAACAAGCTCAACTTTTATCGTTTCCGCAATATTTTTTGCTTGCATTGGGTCTAGCCAAACATGGGGATCATATTCGCCCGCATGTGCATGTTCATGTTCATCATGGCTATGCTCCTCGCCAGTCTCGTCTGCATGCTCATCATCATCAGACTCCTCGGCATGTTCATCATGGTCATGCTCCTCAGTTGCTTCTTCCCCATGGTCATGGTGGTGCTCAATACTTCCACCTGTTTCCGCTAATGTTAATAAATCAAGATTATCTGTAACATTGAGAACCGACATATTTTCTTGATCCACACTACTAAGTACATCATCAATCCAAGTTTCAAAGCCACTGCCATTATAGATAAAAAGATCAGATTTACTTAATGTCGTCATATCCTTCGGAGTCGGTTCGAAGTCATGTGGCTCTGCTCCTGCAGGTACTAGATTAATAACCTCCGCACGATCTCCAGCAATTTTAGAAGTAAAGTCATATAAAGGATAAATGCTCGTCATAATAGTTAGCTTTTCCTCGCTAGTTGCCCCTTCCGAATTACCAGAATTACCACAGGCAGCTAATAAAAGAAGTACAAATAATAATCCAATCATGTACAATTTTTTCAATTTCATCAAATATTCTCCTCCTAAATGTATTATCAACAGATTCATTCAACCGATTTTCGATTTCTCTAACACTATAAAGTTATTTGTTTTGTTTCAATCAACAGCTATCCCTCCTTTAAAAACCTAATCGAATATGATATTATCGTAATGATTACGATTTGTAAATAGTAATGATTACGATTTATAAAAAAATTTAGGACATTACTATTGTGAAATCTATTTGTTTGTTAAAAATTTTCCAAGTAGAACGGGTAATAATTAATCGCTTCAGTACATATAAATCTTGTAAATAAGAATAATTACGATTTATAATATTACTGAGTAGATACGGATTTCAATTTGGTGAATTTTTTTTAGGGAGGACTATCAATGGGAAAAATTCCAGTCTATATTATTAGTGGCTTTTTAGGAAGTGGTAAAACCACAGTTCTTTTAAATATGATAAAACAGTTTGAAGTAAATAATAGAAGGCCAGGTATTATTTTAAACGAGCTTGGGGAAGTGAATGTGGAAGGTCATTTGTTTAATAAGCGAGAGGTAAAAGAGCTATTAAATGGCTGTATATGCTGTACGATTCAGGATGACTTAAAAGAGACCCTTAACTATTTTATGGGATTAAATACTGTTGATGTGTTATTAATAGAGGGGACAGGTGTTGCGAATCCTTTAGAGATAGAAGAAACATTATTATCCCCTGAATATTTAAATGTCTTTGAATTATATTCTATTATCAGTTTAGTAGATGCGAGTCATTTTTTAGAATATCAAAGTATTTTTTCTAGTACGTCAGAAATTCGTCAATTATTAAAAGAACAAATATCCACCGCTTCAATGGTCGTTCTAAATAAAATGGATCTAGTGAATACGAAAACATTAGGAAAAATAGAACAAAAAATCGAAGATATGGGAAAGCAACAAGTGCCAATATATCAAACGAGCTTTGGCGAGATTCCAATAGAGGAACTACTAGAAAAGCGTTATTGGGTACAAACAATGGATGATGAAATAGTAGAAAATAGGAAAGACAGACATGATCATTCGCATGGGCACGACCATAACCACCATCATTCTACAATAAATGCAATCAAGATTTCCCAATTTCCCGAAATGGTGCAAAAAGAATTGGAGCAATGGCTAAAAAGATTGCCGAAAAATGTATTAAGAGGAAAGGGAATTATTCGGTTAGTAGGAAAAAAGGGTCTGTTTCAATTACAGTTTGCATCAGGTAAAGTGCAATTCGAGAAAATGGGCGATGATAGTAGTATGGAACCTACCATTATATTAATCGGGGATCAACTCGACATAACCGAATTGCATACTAGTTTTCGTGCAACATTTAACCAGTGATTGTCTAATTACTAGATAATTCTTTTTACAAAATAGACACGAAATAAAAAAATATAGATTACTAAACGATACAATCGGTCGTATCCTAAAGGAGGAACAAATGATCCGTCTGATCCAATCCTATCTAATTGACTTTACTTGTATAGTAGCAATTGCTGTTGTTATTTATATAATTTCCATGACACAGATTGTAGGAGATACTTGGTCGATTCATGTCCCCGATTCTTTCCTGCAATTAAATACGATATTTCTAAGTATCATCATAGAAGCGATTCCATTTGTTTTAATCGGTGTCCTCATTGCTGGATTTATCCAAATATTTGTCACAGAGGATCATATTCGTCGGTTACTACCGAAAAACCGCATATTAGCGGTAGCAATGAGCTGTGTTGTTGGTGCACTATTTCCAGCTTGTGAATGTGGAATTGTACCAATTGTTAGAAGGTTAGTTTCAAAAGGTGTGCCCATTTATGCAGCGGTGGGCTTCCTTTTAACAGGTCCATTAATTAATCCAATCGTTATTTTATCTACCTATATGGCATTTGGAAATGATTTTAAAATGGCAGGCTTAAGAATGGGAGTTGGCTTTATTATTGCATTTGTGATTGCAGTGATTACTAGCTTTTTATTTAAAACAAACCAACTAAAGCATTCCGTAGAAGATTTTCAATCCATAGCAAGTGTTACTACGAAAAAAATATCTTTTTCGGAAAAAATAATGGGAATGTTAAAGCATTCGATTGATGAGTTTTTTGATATGGGAAAATACTTAATTATCGGTGCTCTTTTTGCAGCATTTATTCAAACCTACGTATCCGCCAAATCATTACTTGTGTTTGGTGATGGTATTGTTGGTTCAACGGGCATCATGATGGGACTAGCCTATTTCCTATCACTGTGCTCAGAGGCGGATGCATTTATTGGGGCATCCTTCAGAAACCTATTTCCAAGTTCCGCAATACTTGCATTTTTAGTATTTGGTCCAATGATAGACTTGAAAAATACGATTATGTTAATAAGTGCCTTTAAAGCAAAGTTTGTCTTCGTCCTTTTGTTCTTAATTACCTCGGTTGTGTTTCTCAGTACGATATTCATTAACTTTTTATAAGGAGGGATGGTGATGAATAGACTGCAGCATTTTATCCGTGCGGTTATATTAGCAGCCTTTGCAATATTTTTTGTTTCGCTTCATTACAGTGGAGATATTATGAAATACATTAATCCTAAATATGATATTTTTAGTAAAATCGCCGCCATTCTTTTTATTGTCTTTTTTATCATCCAGATATTTCGAATTTGGGAGAATCCGCAAAATCAACATGAACATTGTCCACCCGGTTGTACACATGACCATGGCTATTCGGCTTCCCTACCAAAAAAAGTACTCAGTTATTTCATTTTGGTGTTTCCGTTATTAACAGGTTTTGCATTTGCCCCAACGGTATTGAATTCCTCTATTGCGGAAAATAAGGGGACGATATTGCCACAAGCAAATAATGCAGCGGAAAAGGAAAAAGCAGTGGATGATCCAACCATTTCTAACAATCAATATATCGATCCAAGTATTCAAAACCATGAGACTGCACAGCCACGCTATCATATTCTAAGTACAGAAGAGTATGACTCAGAAATCCAAAAGCTAAAAGAAAGCGAAGTTATTGTCATGGAAGATACCATTTATGAACCATACTACGGAGAAATCAATATGAATTTAAGCGAATATATTGGAAGAAAAATTAAAGTAGTAGGATTTGTATATCGTGAGGAAGGACTAGCAGATAATCAGCTAGTTATATCTAGATTTTTAATTTCGCATTGTATAGCAGATGCAAGTATTGTCGGCTTTTTAAGTGAATTTCCTGAAGCAAAGGATTTAAAACAGGATACGTGGATAGAAATGGAAGGAATAATAGAAGCTACCACATATAATGGTGTGGAGATTCCTATAATTAAGCCAGAAAACTGGAAGCAAATAGAACAACCGAGCATTCCCTATATTTATCCGATTTTGCAAAAAGTTGAATAAAGGAATCCAGCAATTATCTATCCTATTAGCCAATACGCGAAAAGGTATGGATATTCCATTGCTGGAACAACAAGATAAAGTTGAAACAAGGGAGTAGCATCGAGGTATGCTATCATTGTTTTATAGAAAAATAGAGAAGAAGTTGGGACATAAATGGATTTATCGAAAAAATTTCTTATCAGACAATTAGAATGGGGTACTTTTGACCATTGATTGTAGGGAAAGAGCGACTCCTGCGAGAATAGACCGTGACTTGAGACTCGCAGGAACGCACTGATAAGGAGGCTCATACCTGGCCAGCGGAAAACGTCCCCGAAAACAGAAATCAATTTTATTCATATCGTAATAACATCATTTTCAATCAAGAAAAATAGCATTTTTTTCGTTTTGACCCAGCTTCGTTATTTATCTATCCGAATCTATCGTTTACTAAACGCTTGAAGAACGCTATCGGATAACGATATATGGTCGCATCATTTCATAATCCTCATGTTCTAAAATATGACAATGCCATACATATAAACCAGTATAGGAATGAAATTTCATGATGATTCTGGTGACCTGCTTTGGGTTTGCAGAAACGGTATCCTTCCAGCCTTGTTCCTGTAGTTCAGGTGGTTGAACCGCTCCAGTATAGTGAATTATTTTCTCCTGATTAAATTTTTCTACGTCAAAATTTCTCCGATCTAATAATTGAAAATCAATTAAGTGAAGGTGAATAGGATGGGAATCGTCTGTTAAGTTAATCAAATACCAAATTTCGGTGGAGCCTAATGTTGGTGTTTCCGTAATCGGGGCATCCCAGGATTTATTATTTAAAAGCATATATTCCCGACCGAATGAGTCCATCATATCGTTTAAGGTGAGAAATCGTATTTTGGAAGCACTTTGTTCCTTTAATTTTGGATAAGGCTGTAAATATGCCGGAATCACACTTGTATCAATACTAGTTAAAGGAAGCATCACTCTAAATTGCATAATGATACTTGTATTTTCATTGACTGGTTCTCCACCTGGATATGGAGCAGGTGCACCATTCTTCATAATTATATTTTTTCCGTACAAATTGGAAAAATCAAAAATACATTCAGCTCTCTCTGCTGGTGCTAACAGGATATCCTTCACGCCTATCGGGTGTTCCATAAGTCCTCCATCGGTTGCGATTTGATAGAGCGGTTGATCGGAATCCAATGTTATCCGAAAGAACCTTGTGTTCGCAGCATTTAATAGGCGAAACCGATATTTACGAGGTTCTACCTTTAAATATGGCCATACTTTCCCATTTACTAATATCGTTTCCCCAATGAACTCTGGAACAATGGAGGTCTCCATTTCTGACACTGGTTTATCTGGTTGTCTCGGATAATAAAGTGAACCATCTGGATTAAATGTCTTATCCTGTAACATAAGTGGAATATCATATTTTTCACAAGGTAAATTCAGTAGTCGCTCCTGCTGATTTCTAATAAAATAAAACCCTGCTAAGCCGGCATAAATATTTAGCCTAGTAATACCGAGGGTATGGTCATGATACCATAAAGTCGATGGTCGATTTCCATTATCATATTGATATACTGGCTTTCTAAAATAGCGACCAACTTGAAGATATCCTTTCGTAAACCATGCTTCTGGATAGCCATCACTTTCCCATTCCACACATGCCCCATGTACATGGACTACTGTTCTTACTTCTGGTACGTCTCGATGGGCACCATGAACCGTATAATCAACAGGTAAAAGATGTTTATCTGGAAGATCATTAATCCATTTAATAAACACTTTTTCTCCTTGCTCCACCTCTATAGTAGGTCCAGGATAGCCATTTTCGTATCCCCAAACGGTTGTGTCATTTAGTTCACTATGGAGCGATTGCTTAAACTCGGTCATTTTTACTTCATAATAAGTATAATTACGATTTTTCTGTAGAGGGGATAAAATAGCGGGGATTGGAAGTTCATCTGCAAACTTTGTTAAATTAATTTTCGAGTATTTGCTAGTATGGATGCTGTTTTCGCTTTTGTACTCATCACGATTTTGCTCCATCGGTTTCTCACGATTTGGGTCATGGCGACTTTTTAATGGTGGGTGTGAAAATGGTAATAAAGGATCACAATAACTCACATTCTTCCAACCTCCTTAAACTTTAGAAGTACATCAAAACCAATATATGCAAAAAATATAATCCAATTACCTAGGTGTTACGAACGTCGTGAATATTGAATAAAGACCGATTGTCACATAGGACATCGGTCGATTGTAGTATGTCAAAAGAATTTCTTTTTCCAAAAAATTATTGCGGTTATGGTAGACAAAACAAATGAAAGACTAATTGCGATTAGAAAGGAATGTGGATAATTTTGAAATGGTATCGAAACATTCATACCATAGAAGCTAGCAACCATTGTCGGAATAGACATGATAATGGTGATAGAGGTTAATAACTTCATTACATTATTAACATTATTAGATATAACGGATGCAAAGGCATCCATCATGCTGCTTAAAATATTTGTATGGGTATCCGCCATTTCCATTGCTTGCTGATTTTCAATAATGACGTCCTCTAATAATTCTTGATCATCCTCGTACATTTTCAAATAATGTCCTCTTAACATTTTCTGTAGAACAAAATTATTTGACTTTAAAGAGGTGTTAAAAAATACTAAGCTCTTTTCTAAATTCAATAAGGAAAAAAGTTCTTTGTTTTTCATGGATTGATGCAATTCCTTTTCTATTGCATCAGAATGTTTACTAATCTGCTTTAAATATTTTAAATACGTTGTAGCCATTAAATATAATATTTGAAAAGCGAATCTAGTTTTCTTGAAGGTAAAGAAATTTTTAAGCTTGTTCTCTATAAAAGTATGAAAGATAGGGTTATCTTTTAAACAAACTGTAATAAAGCAGTTATTGGTAAAAATAATGCCTAATGGAATCGTATCATAAATCGTATTGTTCTGTTCATCCAATGAGACTAAAGGAATATTAACGATAATTAACACATTTTCATCATCTTTTTCTATTCTGGAGCGTTCCTCTTCATCTAAAGGGTCTTTTAAAAACTCTATAGGAATCTGTAATTTATTCGCTAAATCAGTTATTTCTTTTTCCGTTGGAGAAATTAAATTTACCCAGCAACCATTCGTTATTTCTGTTCTTTCTTGAAGGTATCCCTCTCCATTAGATAAATAAATTTTCAACATTTTTATAACCTCCTCGTTTGTTAGAGAAAGTCAAAAATGTCCTACCAAAAATGTATAGTTGAACTTTTAGCAGTACTTAACATTTTCATTAATAGGTTCTTTATGACTTTCTCCATGGTGGGACTGGGTAACGGGTTATCGTTGTTAAGATTACTCATAAAAATTCAACTCCTTGTTACTAAAAATTCATTCACCACTATATATTACGCCGAGATCGATATTATGTAAACTTAAGATTTTGTAAAAAAATATTCCACAAACGAATTGGTTTGTGGACATCAGAATTAAAGGTAATCATCTAGATTACAGTATTTTGTCTACAAAACGACAACGTTACCAAACATAGGCACCTTCGCATGTATTTGCTTGTGGTTCATAATAACAATGTTGCTTAAATTGTCCTGCCAATGGTTGATCATACCATGTTGGCGGACAGGGAGCGTATGGATTAAAGTACCATAGTGCATATTTGGATGGATGCTCTCTCCAGTAATCTAATGCTTGTTTCGCTAATCTTTTCTCCGCAGCTCTTGCCCCTTGGTAAAAGACATTTCCTTTTTGTACTGCTTCAAAAGAATAATTTCCACCTTGTACTTGAAAAATTACTTGTGAAATCGATCGTAGCCCTTCAAAATCTCCACAATTGGCTTTTAGCCGATTGACGATTACATTTCCTACCATTAGCATGCCTTGGCGTCCTTCCCCTTCAGCCTCTGCTCGCATCATCCTTGCCATTAAGGCAACATCACTATCTGTGTATTTTACTCTACCCACATTTTATCACCTCTAAAGGAAGTGTATGAAAAAAGGCTATAAAAATGTAGGTTTTGAATAATTTTTATTAAATTTAATGTATAGTAGACAATATTGAAAACCATTCCAATTTCCGTTGTATTCAAAAAATAAAAATGTTATATTAGCATCGGAACTTATTTAATAACTTTAAAAAGTAATTTAAAAAGATTTTCAGGTGGTGATTCCTTTGAGCGAATTAATAGCAACGCCGAAATCTATGAAAAATATTATTTTCTGTGGGATTCGGACAACACTATTAGAACTTGGAAGTGCTACAAAGCTGGAACTTAGCCAGAGATTAACAATAAGTCTTCCGACAATAAGTAAGTTCCTTGCACAGATGGAAAAGGAAGGGGAGGTTTTATTAACAGGTTTAGATAAGTCAACTGGGGGGAGAAGGGCGAAAAGATATTCATATAATCCGGAATACATGCTTGGCTTGGCGATTTTTTTGGAAAGAACCGAAACGAATTATGCTATTTTTAATTGTAAGGGAGAAGTAAAAGAACAAGGAAATGGACCGAGTGTATTAATAAATGGCGATATCCAGTTATTAACAGAGTGTATAGAGAGCATCGTGGAAAAATACCCAACGATTGGATCGGTCGCAATTGGTGTCCCAGGGTCTGTAGATAAGGGGAAAATTATTTACATCCCTGGATATGAGCAATTTCAAAATTTAAATTTAAAAGGGATTATCGAGGATCGATTTTCTATCCCAGTCATTGTAGAGAACGATATGAATGCAGCTGTTCTTGGGTATCAGAAAAATAGTAGGACAACAGATAATCAATCATTAGTATACATATATGCTGGTCAAAATGGTCCAGGTGCAGGGATATTAATAAATGGGGAAGTAGTACGTGGAAGTACATCCTTTTCAGGAGAAGTTTCCTTCATTCCGCAATATAATGACAAAAATTTTCAAGAAGCGCTAGAAAACGGAAGGGAATCGAAAAAAATAACCATTCGGGAGCAATATGAGATTGATGCGATTAGTAGATTAATAGCAACTTTCGTATCGATTATTAATCCGCATACGATTATTTTCTGTAAAGATGAGGTGGATCAGGTAATTTTAGATCAAATGGCTATTACGAGTGCAAAATATGTTCCTAGCGCACATCTTCCGGAGCTTCATTTGAGTGAATGGAAACAGGATTATTTAAATGGATTACAGAGTCTTGGACTAGAACTTATGATCCGTCAAATATAAAAAGACAAGAAATAGAGAATACGGGAGAGTCTAACAATGACAACACTATTATTAATCATTATTTATTTAGCGTTTATTAGCTTAGGGTTACCAGATTCATTGCTTGGGGCTTCGTGGCCAGTGATGCAATCAAGTTTCCATGCTCCATTAGAAATAGCTGGATTGCTTTCGATGACCATTGCAGGATGTACCATTGTGTCGAGTTTAGTTAGCGGAACGTTACTGAAACGAATTGGGACTGGTAATCTTACATTAATTAGTAGCTTTATGACTGCTGCTGCATTATTAGGCTTCCATTTTGCACCATCCCTGCTTTGGATAGTATTATTAGCGATTCCACTCGGATTAGGTGCTGGAGCTGTAGATACAGGATTAAATAATTATGTTGCGACCCATTATAAGGCGCATCATATGAGTTGGTTACACTGCTTTTGGGGAATTGGAGCTACTCTAGGTCCAATTATCATGGCACAGTATATTTCCGGAGGGAATTCTTGGAGAAATGGGTATCTTACCATTTCGATTATTCAATTTGTATTAGTGCTTATTTTATTATTGTCTTTGCCTTTATGGAAAGGGGAAAACAATAATAACAACAATTTAACGAAAGAATTAGATGCATCAAGTGAACCAGTTAATCAAGAAACGGTTAAGCATATAAAACCATTGCAAATAAAAGGAGTTAATTTCGCATTACTATCTTTCTTATTTTATTGTGGAGTAGAATCCACCGTAGGGCTTTGGGGAAGTAGTTTTCTAGTAAATATGAGGGAATTATCAGCAGCGGTAGCAGCACAATGGGTATCTTTTTATTATGCAGGAATAACGATTGGTAGATTTATAACCGGCTTCATTACGTTTAAAATGACCAACCGTACACTAATTCGGATGGGACAAACCATTGCATTCGCTGGTTCTATCCTGTTAATTCTGCCATTGCCATCTGTTTTCTCGCTTGCAGGATTTATCATTATCGGATTAGGGCTAGCGCCAATTTTCCCATGTATGTTGCATGAAACACCAGAACGTTTTGGCAAGGAACAGTCTCAGAAAATAATGGGCTTTCAAATGGCTGTGGCCTATACAGGGAGTACATTCCTACCACCGCTACTTGGCTTTTTCGCATCCTACACAACCATTGGTATTTTCCCAATTTGTATCGTGTTTTTTGTAGCAGCAATGCTAGTTAGTTCGGAAAAATTGAATCTCCTATTAAAAAAGAAGAATATTGTACAGCAGTAGATACTAGCTTAATATATATTTTTAATTAGGAAAATTATTAAAAAGATTGCTCAATAATAGGAATAAATGAAGAGAGCTAGTAGGGTTTTAGTTATCGCCTTCTAGCTCTCTTATTTAATGTGCTTACTCTTATTCTAATATAAGGCAAAAAGTAAGGAGGCTTGTTATTATTACTTGTCATGTTTCCAAATTAGAATTAGCTCAAAGTCTTGCGCGCATCGATTCGCAAACACCGCGGACATTATTCACTTTTCTTCCAGAGACATTTCCGGTATAAGTACCAACAAGCTGCCAATAGTCAATGGATGCAACAACGAGCTGATGCTTAACACCTTTACGATCCTCAGGAGTGAAAGTAACGTCTAAACGTCCATCGGCAGAGGTGATTCGCCATGGAGAAAGGGGATCCTCGGAAATTTGTGTGAACGTGATATTTGCAAGAGGTTCACAAGCTCCAGGTGTCCATAAACAGGATTCCTCATCAGTTTCAGGTACTACTGGTCGGTTGGCAAAATTCGCACCGATTATCCCCTCTTGTGTTAGGACAGCAAATGTACCCCACAACCAAGTTGTCCGGTAGGGAAGGAAGGTTCGATGCTCGTCAAGCACTACTAGATCGCGGGAAGGATCAAATGTGTAGCTACGACTTCCGACAGTTACTTTACCAGACGCTGGGTATGCTACTTTATGCGTGTACATTGCTCCTCCTGGCAGTGGGGAGCTAACCGACAATGGTACAGTAGACCTTGCCCCGTTGAGCTCAAGATCCATAATAATTGCTTCTTGGTCTACAGTGGATTTGACAGATACCTGGATTCGATGTTGTCCCTCTGGTTTGTCTGACCATTTGTAACTAATTTGATAGCCTTTACAGTCAATAGTCTGCGTACTTGGAAATAGCTTAGGAGATAAGTGTAATGAACCACCTCTAACATTGCGACTATGCTCTACCATACCGTATCGGTCGCGTACATAAATTTCTGAGCTAGCAAGATAATGTGCCTCCTGCAGAATCATTGAGGAGGATAGCTCCGGATGAAGAAGAGTGAATCCGACCCACTCCTTTAGGCGAAGCCTGCGTAAAGCTCTTGGAATTCTAGACGAAGCATCGAGCGGGTCGACGATATGTGGTCTTGCTTTGAATCTCCCGTGGTGACGTACTCCATCAACAACAAGTTGTGCTTCCTTATCTTTAATTGAATTAGTTTTTATACTATTACGAATAGAATCTGCTTGTTTCATTTCAATTACCCCTTAATAATTATTTGGCTATAAAAATTCAAATATCAAAAACTGTTGTTTCATGGAAATACAAAAAAATAGTTAACTAGATTAAACTATTAGCTATCGCTCTCCCAGCTACACGTCCAGTAAATAAACAGCCGCCAAGAAAGGTTCCTTCTAACGCCCGATATCCATGAACACCTCCGCCTCCAAATCCAGAGGCTTCTCCTGCAGCAAATAAACCAGGAATTGGTTCACCATTACCATTGAGTACTTGTCCGTTTAGATTGGTTTGCAGGCCACCTAAAGTTTTTCGACTAACTATATGTAAACGAACCGCAATAAGAGGTCCATTTTTCGGGTCCAATACTTTATGTGGGGAGGCGACACGGATTAATTTATCACCAATATAGTGACGAGCGCCACGGATAGCAGTAATCTGTAGATCCTTCGTAAATGTATTCTCCATTTCGCGATCCCTTGCTTTAATTTGTCGTTCAATAGTTTGCAAATGAAGTAAAGGTTCTTTAGTTAATTTATTCATGCCATCAACAAGATCTGCTAAATTGTCGGCTATAATAAAATCCTCTCCATTATCCATAAATGCTTGAACAGGTGCTGGAACACCAGAAAGTGCTCTTCCTAACACCTTTTTTATGCTCTTCCCAGTAAGATCAGGGTTTTGTTCCGAACCAGAAAGTGCAAATTCCTTTTCAATCATTGCATGTGTTAGGATAAACCAGGAATAATCATACCCTGTTTTTTGAATGGCGGCTAATGTGCCTAACGTATCAAAACCAGGAAAATTAGGTGCTGGAAAGCGCTGTCCCAATGCATCTAACCATATAGACGAGGGTCCAGGTAAAATTCGGATGCCATGATTGGACCATATTGGATTCCAATTTTTAATTCCTTCTGTGTAATGCCACATTCGGTCGCGATTTACCATTCGTCCGCCCGCTGCTTCTGTTATTCCAAGTAATTTCCCGTCAACATGGGCAGGTACACCGGAGAGCATATGCTTTGGAGGTTTACCGAGACGGGATGGCCAATTTTTCCGAACTAAATCGTGATTACCGCCAATACCACCACTAGTGATTAATACTGCCTGTGCTTGATAGTTAAATGTGCCAATGATTTCCCTGCTGCTTTCCATTCCCCTTTCAATCGTACTTGGAATTAGATTGGAACCTTCTACCCCAGTAATTACCCCGTTAGTTTTTATGAGGTTTTCCACTCGGTGTCTTGGTAAAAAATTTACCAATCCTGCCTTCATATGTTCCCTTACTCTTCGTTCAAAAGGGGCAACAATACCAGGACCTGTTCCCCAAACAATATGAAATCGAGGAACCGAGTTCCCATGGCCATCGGCAAGATATCCTCCACGCTCAGCCCAACCAACAACTGGAAAAAAGCGAACTCCCATGCTATGCAACCAGGCGCGTTTTTCCCCTGCAGCAAAATCAACATATGCTTCCGCCCACTTTAGTCCCCAATAGTCTTCGTCATCCAATCGGTCAAAACCCGCGGTCCCTAACCAATCCTGCCATGCAAGCTCTTTAGAGTCTTTTATTCCTAGCCGTCGTTGCTCCGGTGAGTTGACGAGAAACAGTCCGCCAAAGGACCACCATGCTTGCCCTCCGAATGCCACTTCTGGCTCTTGATCCAAGAGTAGTACTTTTTTGCCCGTATCCGCAATTTCAGCAGTTGACACTAGCCCAGCTAAACCAGCACCTACGACAATAACGTCAAAGTCCATCACATACCCTCCCTTTCTCAAACCCTATATTATTTAGAATTTTTAGTAATGAAAAATGTCAACTTTAAGTGTATACGCTTTCATTCATGTGCGTCAATAAAATATTTTTCATTAGAATGGTAGTTCACATGAGGGAATAAGCATTATAATAGAAATGTTAAAAAATAAATATTTTTTTAAAAATTTTATAAAGGGGAAGCTCAAATGAAAAATATATTAGTACTCGGCGGCACACGATTTTTTGGAAGGAAATTAGTGGAAACGTTATTGGAAGATGGTCATCATGTGACAATTATTACGAGAGGTAAGCTAGGAAATCCATTCGGTAAAAAAGTCGAACATTTAATTGCAGATCGTACAGATAAGACTGCGCTTGCTAAATTAGTAGAAGGTCGATTCTTTGATATCGTCTATGATAATATTTGCTATTCACCTAATGAAGCTTCTGCCTTTTGCGAACTATTTAACGATAAAATAGGGAAGCTTGTGTGCACTTCCACACTTTCAACTTATAATTCCGATGGAAAAGTAAAATTAGAGACGGATTTTGATCCATATCATTATGAGATACGGATGGGGAACAGCACTGACTTTTCCTATGGAGAAGGTAAACGACAAGCTGAGGCAGTTTTCTTTCAACGAGGGAACTTCCCTGTTGTAGCAGTCCGGTTTCCCATTGTAATGGGGACAGATGATTATACGCGCCGGTTGCATTTTCACATTGAGCGAACGGCAAATGAAGAGCCAATCAAATTTGTTAATATGGAAGCAGAAATGTCATTTATCCATGCAACCGAAGCTGCCCAATTTTTAAAATGGGTGGGGATGACAGCAGTAGAGGGTCCGTTTAATGCAACGGCAAATGGAAAAATATCGCTAGCTGAATTAATGCATTTAGTGGAAAGTGCTACTGGAAAATCAGCAAAAATTGTATTTGAAGGACCCGATGATATCTATTCCCCATATGCGATTTCCCAGTCTTGGTATATGTCAAACGACAAGGCGACTGAAAAGGGGTTCCATTTTACAAATTTACATAACTGGTTAAACCCATTAGTGGAGGAAATTGCTGGAAGGAAAGAATAATAGAGTAGCTCGATTTGGAAAGAATTATTGTTTTGATGGAATGATGAAGGAAAGTAAATCATGAAAAAAAAGGAACCTGATCGTTGCTGAATCCATTGAAAGCTTCAGCATTGGTCAGACTCCTTAATGAAGATGGAATATATTCATTAGTGCTGGAATGAGCAAGCTTGCCCAAGCAAGTGTAATCCATGCGGCAAAAATCATTGCAAGGGTAGAAAAGGTTGCTTCTTGCTCCCCATATTCCATTGCTTTTGATGTTCCAACCCCATGTGCACTCATTCCAAGCGCTAAACCTCGAGCTATCGGGGACTTAATCGATAGCCATTTAATCTCATATGGGCCAATAATTCCGCCAATAATTCCCGTAATAATGACAAAAATCGTTGTTAATGTAGGCAATCCACCGATTTCCTTTGATACTTCAATTGCAATGGGGGTCGTAATGGAACGTGGAAGCACACTAATGATATAATCGGCATTTAATCCGAGCACCATGGCAAGTGCAAACGAGGAAAAGATAGCGACTAAAGTTCCAGCCGTTACGCTTACAATAATATTTGCAATATATTTTTTTACTAAATGAAAATGTTTATAAATAGGAATAGCGAACGCAACGGTTGCCGGTCCTAACATAAAAGTCAGTAATTTCGACGCATGTGCATATGTGTCGGTTGAGATATTTAGTGACTTTATTAAAATAATGATTAACATGGGGCTAATTAATAACGGATGTAGGAGCGGAAAGTTCCATTTTTTATTTGCCTTTTTTGTGAATCGATAAATAAGAAAGGTCAGGATAGTGAAAATGATAAGATTCATTTAGTAGCACTTCCTTTATGTTTTTGTATGGAATCGGCAATAAAAGCAGTAGTACCTAAAACAATAAACGTGCTTATTCCAATTAATAAAATCATTTCCATTCCTTTCATCCCAAGAATCTCTTCATAATCGACAATACCTACTGCGGATGGAATAAAGAATAAAAGCAATTCTGCTAGTAACCAGTTTCCACCCTTTTCGATCCATTCTATTTTCACAAGCTTTAAAAAAAGTGCGAGTAAAAGAACGAGTAAACCAATCATGGAAGCAGGAATCGGAATCGGTACATAGCTTTTAATACCAACACCGATAAAAAAGAATAAATGTATCAATAATATTTGTAAAATAGTAGTAATTAATTTCATTTATATCCCTTCCTATTCTAAGGAAGGAGCAAAGTATAGCTCCTTGTTAGTAAAACTATAAATGAAATACTACTACGCTTTTGGTTATTCGTAAAATACATAAATGCTATAGATGTAATAACAAAAAGTTATAATGATTAGTCCGTGAAAAACTCAATAAAGCGTTTTGTTGCATAGGAAATGTATTTGTCTTTTTTCGTAATCACACCTAAATTCCATGGAGTGACTGGTTCAAGGCTAATGATTTTAACATGTTTATTTTCCACTCGTTCACAAATTGATTCTGGCAGTATCGTAATTCCGAGATTTGCGCCAACCATTTCGGACATTAAATCCCATTGGGAACTTTTGAACAATATTTTTGGCTCAAAGCCTTCTTGGATAAATTTTTTCCACATTATATCGTGAAGTGCAAAATCCTCGTGGTAAAAGATAAATTCTTCATTCTTTAACTCTTTTAAATGTATTCGGTCTCGTTTTGCAAGTGGATGATTAATATTTATAAGTAGCTTCATTTCATCTTCCACGATTGGATAGACATGAAACACTTCTTCATCGACTGGAAGAACAGCTACACCGACCTCAAATTCTCCCTTTTCCACCGATTTAACAACCTTTGCTCCACCATATTCGGTAATATTAATCGAGATATTCGGATATTCTTTATGAAATTCAGCCATTACTTTAGGAAAGTATAGACTTCCAATAATTGGCGGAATTCCAATACTAATCGACCCTCTTTTTAAACTCGTTAAATCCTCTAATGTTGTTTGCATTTCTTCTACTAAGGAAAGGATTCGTTCGGCATATTCCAGGACAATTAATCCGCCATCCGTTACTTCACTCGTTTTATTGGAACGGTTGATAAGTGTAATACCAAGTTCCTCTTCAAGACTTTTAATCATTTTACTAAGTGCTGGCTGTGAAATGTGAAGCGATTCCGATGCTTTCGTAAAATTTTTATACTTTGCTGCCTCAAGAAAATATATTAATTGTCGTAGCTCCAATGAATAAACCTCCAGTGGTGAAAATGATATAAGATAGATAGCTACTAGCAGGTTTAGTAATCTCTCTGTTAGTATAGCATGTACTCCTTGGTATGAAAAAATAGTGAAGAAGCTTGATGTAGTAATTTTTACAAAAGGAAAGGAGAAAAGGGAGAAAATAAAAAAAGCTGGTGATTTCTCGCCAGCAGGGAACTATCATTGTATAAAATTATTTTTCATGAATTTTCTTTCCTTAATTCGCCATTTGGACATGAATAGAACCGTACAATGGCGGAAAGTGAAACAACAGCAGGTATTTTTAGACTAGGTACAATATTATTGGACGGTTATGCAAACACTTGCCCGCCATTAACATGAATCGTTTGTCCTGTAACAAAACGCGAATCATCAGAAGCTAAATAGACGAATGCAGGGGCAACCTCGAATGGCTGTCCTTGGCGATCCATTGGATTTCCCGCAATGGTGACTTGATCAGCAGAAAAACTAGAAGGGATTAGTGGCGTCCATATTTTACCAGGAGCAATGGCATTTACTCGAATTCCTTTTTTTACTAAATTTCTTGCGAGTGCACGTGTGAATCCAAGGTTTGCTGCTTTAGTGGCGGTATAATCAATCAATTGATCATTTCCTTCAAAGGCAACAACAGAAGTAGTATTAATGATTGAACTACCTGCTTTTAAGTATTTTAATGCTCTTCTCGTAGTATAGAAATGAGAGTAGATATTCACCTTAAACGTATCATCAAACTGTTCATCCGTAATGTCGAGTAAGCTTAACTGCTGGAATTGGATACCGACGTGATTACATAATATATGAAGTGTTCCAAATGCGTCGATTGTTTTATCGACAATTTCACTGCAATGTTGTTTTTCTCGAAGATCACCAGGTAATAGTAAACAGCGTTGACCTAATTCTTCAATACGTTTTTTTGTTCGATTTGCATCCTCGTGCTCGTCAAAATAAGAAATTGCAACATCTGCCCCTTCTTTAGCAAATGCAATGGCCGCAGCAGCTCCCATACCACTGTCCCCACCAGTAATCAATGCTACTTTTCCTTTTAGCTTCCCACTTCCTATATAATTTGGATTTTCAATAATTGGTCTAGGTACCATTATCCCCTCGACGCCAGGCTGGCGATATTGTCTTTGCTCTGGAACCGTAATTGCAACCTCTTCAAACTGAGTAATTTTTCCGTAATTAGGATACATTGGATAGTTGTCATTATGATTTGACATTTCTATAGAAACCTCCTATATCAGTACGTTTGCTACATACATTATGTCAGTTAGGCAACTATCGTGCTTGGATATAACGGGATAAAAAAGAACAAGCTCCGCTTATCAAGGAAATGAATACGATAAAAAGAGGAAAGAACATTTAGGAGGAATTGGAATGCAATACTACTACAGCCCAGAAGTAAAATTATTATTAATCAATCATTCGAATGAAAAAGAGCAAATGCTTTATGATGAAAACAAAAATTTACTATTTGTGCCAAAGATAGGACCAAGACCACCATTTTACACAAACCCAGTATATGAACATTATTATCCGATTATATAATTTTAGCTTTTATGGATTGGATGGGAGACAGAGGATTCATGCTTTTCATAGGGCATGAATCCGAGATTAGGAGAGATTGTATGAAAAGGAAAGTGAGCCAAAACAGGTTCAAAAATCCGATAGAGAGGTTTTATGAAAAGGAAAGTGAGCTAAAACAGGCTGAAAAATGCGTTAGAGAGATTTTATCAAGAGGAAAGTGAGCCAAAAATAAAGCCCAAATCGGTTAGAGAGGTATTATCAAAAGGAAAGTGAAACCAAATAGGCTGAAAAATCCGATAGAGGGGTATTATCAAGAGGAAAGTGAGCCAAAACAGGTTCAAAAATCCGTTAGAGAGATTGAATCAAAAGGAAAGTGAAACCAAATAGGCTGAAAAATCCGATAGAGAGGTATTATCAAGAGGAAAGTGAGCCAAAACAGGTTCAAAAATCTGTTAGAGAGATTGAATCAAAAGGAAAGTGAGCCCAAAACAAAGCAGAAATCCGTTAGAGAGGTCTTATTAAAAGGAAAGTGAGCCCAAAACAAAGCAGAAATCCGTTAGAGAGGTCTTATTAAAAGGAAAGTGAGCCCAAATAGGCTGAAAAATCCGATAGAGGGGTATTATCAAGAGGAAAGTGAGCCAAAACAGGTTCAAAAATCCGTTAGAGAGATTGAATCAAAAGAAAAGTGAGCCCAAATAGGCTGAAAAATCCGTTAGAGAGGTATTATCAAGAGGAAAGTGAGCCAAAACAGGTTCAAAAATCCGTTAGATAGATTGAATCAAAAGGAAAGTAAGCCCAAAACAAAGCCCATATCGGTTAGAGAGGTATTATCAAAAGGAAAGTAAGCCCAAAACAGTGCCGAAATCCGTTAGAAGGCTAGAATCAAAAGGAAAGTAACCCCCAAAAAAATCCCCAAAATTCGCTTGAAAAGGAATACTATCCGAAATACTAACAATAATGCTAAGCAATATCCATCTGCCAAAGATGATTACACCGAAGTCTAGCAATCTTACATAACAAATGAAAATTCCCAATATCGACCATCCAAAAAATTATTACGCCTCTAGAACATGCTTGTGTACGTTTATAAACTCCAAAAACCAACTACACCAAAAAACACTTTACTGTGATAACGTGATAATAAATTAAAAAACACAATTGACACAATAATGAAATCATGCTACTATAAGTTTACTAATTTAACAATTTAATTCATTAGCAAACTAAAGCGACAAGCCAAAAAAACAAAAAAACAAAAATAATATAATTAGATAGGTGGAATTCTACATGAAACGTTTAACAGCAATGATTTTATTTGTACTTATGCTATCGTTCTTAGCAGCATGCTCTAATTCTGGACAAGCGGAAGATAAGATTGTCATTGGAATTGATGATACATTTGCACCAATGGGATTCCGCGATGAAAGCAATGAAATTGTTGGATTTGATATCGACCTTGCGAAAGCTGCTGCAGAAAAAATGGGAGTAGAGGTCGAGTTTCAACCAATTGATTGGTCAACAAAGGAAACTGAATTAAATAGTGGCCGTATTGATCTTATTTGGAACGGCTATACCATTACAGATGAAAGAAAAGAAAAGGTACTATTTACTAAGCCATATTTAGCAAATGCACAAGTAATTGTTACATTAGCAGACTCGAATATTACAAATCTATCCGATTTAGCTGGAAAAAAAGTTGGACTACAGGGACTTTCCTCTGCAAGTGATGCATTAAATAGTAATCCAATTAGTTCTGAGGTTGAAATTACAGAGTACAAGGATAATGTATTAGCATTAACCGATTTAAAAAATGGACGTGTTGATGCAGTTGTAATTGATGAAGTAGTTATCGACTATTATATGGCGCAAGAAAAAGGCACCTACCAAGTAGTGGATGAATCATTAGCGCCTGAGGAGTATGCAGTTGGTGTTAGCAAAAAGAATGAAGCATTATTAGAAAAGGTGCAAAAAGCAATGGATGAAATGGTAGAGGACGGAACAGCTGCCGATATTTCAGAAAAATGGTTCGGAACCGATAAAGTACTAAATTAAACAATAATGGCGATACTAGTAAGAAATAAAAAGTAGAACCTGAGGATGTCTCAAAGCTAACGGGTCAAACCCAATTGAGTCATCCTCTTATGTTGTTTTCAAGGAATAATTAGAATGCTACGAAAGTTCATTTAGATTTGTTTGGGAGGAACTTAATATATGTCAATTGACTATATGAATACAATACTTCGACCGATGTTGGAAGGAGCACAAGTGACAATACTGTTATTTTTCATTGTCATTGTTTTTTCCATACCATTAGGTTTTCTTTTAACATTAGCGGTAAGAAGCAGTATTAAGCCACTAGCTTGGATTGCACAAGCCTATATATTTGTCGTAAGAGGGACGCCACTATTACTACAATTATTAGTCATTTGTTTTGGACTGCCAATGCTACCGGGCATTGGAGAATTTTTAGTGCTTCCACGTTTTATGGCTGCATGCATCGGATTTGTTTTAAATTATGCTGCTTATTTTGCTGAAATTTTCCGCGGTGGACTTTTAGCGATTGATAAGGGACAATATGAAGCAGCACAAGTACTTGGAATGAATAAGTGGCAATCATTTTCACGCATTATTCTTCCGCAAATGTTCCGTGTCGCACTTCCTGCGGTATCGAATGAGTCGATTACATTAGTAAAGGATACGTCTCTGCTATATGCTGTTGCCGTCCCGGAATTATTGCATTTTGCACAAACAGCGGTAAATCGTGACTTCAGCATCGTACCTTATTTCTTTGCAGGTCTCATTTATTTAATCATTACATTCATTTTAACAATAGTACTGAAAAAACTAGAAAAACGAATGAAATTTGAATAAGAAAGAGTGATTGGAGTGTCATTAATCGAGGTTGCTAAGCTTAAAAAAGCTTATGGAGATATCGACGTATTAAAACAAATTAGTTTTGGGGTTAATAAAAATGATGTAGTTGCGATGATCGGACCTTCTGGGTCTGGAAAAAGCACATTACTTCGAAGCCTTGTCCATTTAGAAAACATCGATGGCGGAAGTATTTCGATTGCTGGTGACTATTTAGTAAATGAAGGAATTTATGCAAAGCCTCCTGAAATAAAGAAAATAACGGCAAAAATGGGCATGGTTTTTCAGCATTTTAATTTATTTCCTCATTTAACTGTGAAGGAAAATTTGGAAATTGCTCCGAAAATGGTGAAGAAGGAATTATCTATGGTCTTGGAAAAGCGAAGCAGGGAGCTTTTAGCAAAAGTAGGGCTGGAAAATCGTGCATCCGCCTATCCTGCTAAATTATCTGGTGGGCAAAAACAGCGAGTGGCGATTGCGAGAGCGCTAATGATGGAACCAGAAATATTACTTTTTGATGAGCCAACTTCCGCACTAGATCCGGAATTAACCGGAGAAGTTCTTCAAGTAATGAAGGATTTAGCAGAGGAGCAAATGACGATGATTGTGGTCACACATGAAATGGGGTTTGCGAAAGAGGTTGCCAATAAGGTTGTGTTTATGGACAAAGGAGAAATACTAGAAACTGGGAAACCTAACGAATTATTTGATCATCCGAAAAATGAACGGACAAAATTATTTTTGCAACGTGTTAATTAAGAAACGATGGAACAAAAAATATATCCCACCGATAGGCTATTTGCAGAAATCGTGGGATATTTTTTTATTTACTATTAATGTAATGGTGAAAGCTCGTTTTCCGTCACCCATTTATGATTTTTCACTTCGTCTCCAGAGGTAGTTAGTGGGAAATCAACCATGTATACGGTTGTTTGTTCTGCAGATTCAATAGTAGCAGTTGCATTTTTCATTCCTTCCATATGATCTGCTTCAAGAATAACTACTTCACCAGTATGATAAGGTTTTTCTCTTGTGTCTTTGATTTCTTCATGAATGACCCATTTATGATTTTTTACTTTTTCTCCACCGGTTGTTGGAGTATAGGATACGGTATAGACCGTTGTCCGATAGGCGCCAACGATTATAGAAACGGCACCTTTCATTCCCTCCATATGATTAGCTTGGATAATAGCCTTCGTTCCAACAGGATAAGTTGGATTTTCCTCCTTTTTTAATCCCTCTGGCACTTCACCTGAACTCGAATGATGCATATGTTCATGATTATTTGTATCTGTTGGACTTGCATCGTCCGTACATGCAGACAATAAGAAAATAGCTAGTAGTCCGAAAATAATGAAATAGAATTTCTTCCTCATAGACACCTCTCCCTTAAAAGGTTTCAATAAAATAATATACCGTACTAGGGTATGTATATAAAAAGAAATTTATTATCAGCTTGCACAATTCTTTTTCTATTTTTCCGAGGAAATTTAGTAATCATGAATTATTTAAAAAAAGAATATAATGTTCCAATCGGTTTAGTTTAAATAATTTCCTTTGAAAGTTAAAAACAATGGAAGGTGGGCGGTTATTCAGTTGAATAATGAGAAAAAGGAGTTCCTGTTTAAGGAAGTGATGGGGAATTATCCGACGGGAGTTACGATTGTGACTACTGTAACGGAAACGGGAATTCCTCTTGGATTAACCGTAAATTCTATTGCATCGGTGTCAATAGATCCATTATTGATTCTTTGGTCAATTGATAAATCAGTGTCTTCCTATCCAGAATTTATGAAAACAGGGCATTTTGCCATTCATATATTGGCAGAGGACCAACGGGATATTTGTATATTATTTGCGACAAAGGGCATTGACCGTTTTAAACATTGTACATGGGAGTTTTCCAATATTCCATTGCCGATTCTGACAGGAACAGCTAGTGTCCTACAATGTAGAACGTATCGAACAATTGAAGCGGGAGACCATACGATTATTATCGGAGAGGTGCTTTCTATTCAAAATTTTGATAAGGAACCACTTCTTTATCATAGAAGAATATTTGGACCAATTCCGAAAGAATTTTATAAAGGAAGTGAGGATGGGACATAAGTAATTTTTTGAAAAGGTTTCTTATACCAAAATAAGAATTGAATACTTTTGAAAGTTGATTGGAGTGAAGAAGCAACTCCTGCGGGAATAGCCCGTGCTAAAAGACCCCGGAGGAATGCAGTGAGGTCTAGCCGGGCTAACGGAAAGCGCCACCTATTGCGGAAATCAATTTTATCAAGTAAAGTATCTTTTTTCGTTTTGTCCTAGTCTCTTTTGTGCTAATACGAGAATTTAATTGGGATATATTTCAAAATCTTCATCTTCCATTGTACCTTGGGAAAGAAGTGCATCGTCATCTTGAAAATGTTTACGATAATTTTGTTCCATCACATACAATACCGTCTCTTTATCGGATTCTGTTGGGAGCTGAAATAATTGTTTATATTTTTCATGTCCTTTGCCGGTAATTAATATCCAATCCTGGGCATGACTATTTTCCATTGCCCATTGAATGGCTAATGTACGATCGGTAATTATTCTCCCTTTTTCATTTCCATAGTTTGTCTGTAATTGATTTAATTGTTGCGTCATCGCTGATTCTGACATACTGTTTAAATCATCAAATGTTAAAATATATCGGTCACTTAAAATAGAAGAAACAGTCAACATTTCTTTTCTTTTGCTTATATCCCGGTCCCCTCGAAACCCAAAAATATGTGTAATATGATTGGCACTAAATTGTTTTGCGGTTGTTAAACAATGCAATACTGCATCTTGTGTATGTGCGTAATCTACAATAATGGTTGCCCCATTAGTATGCTTGAACATTTCAAATCGGCCATTCACTCCTCGGAATTTACTGAGTGAGGACATAATCGCTGATTTATTAATCCCAAAGAGAGTGGCACAAGTGTAGGCCATTAAAATATTGTACATATTGTGAACACCAGCAATAGGGGATTTCATTTGAATTAAATCATTATTATCGGAAAATTCAATGGTTGAATTATTAAAGGAACGAATTTGCATCTGATTAGCTGGTGCTTTGCCGATGGAATATACAGGAATCCGACGCATTTTTAAAATGTTAGCAAGTTTTTCTCCCCATGGATTATCCGAATTCACAATAGCTTTTCCATGCTTTTTTAGATAATCAAATAATAAAAGTTTTGTCTGAAAATAATTATCCATTGTTTCGTGATAATCTAAATGCTCATGATCGAGATTCGTGAATAAGCAATAATCAAATTCTATCCCCTCGACACGATGCTGTGATAAACCGTGAGAGGATACCTCCATTATAACAACCTCATCCTTACTTTCCGCCAATATTTTTTGCAGCACTAGTGCACTTGGTGTTGTATTATAGCTATGAAAAACTTCACCATTGATAATATTCTCAATTGTACCGATTAGGGTACACGTTTTCCCACTGTTTTCTAGTAAATGCTTTATTAAATAACTAGTAGTAGTTTTCCCATTGGTACCGGTAATGCCAACCATTGTTTTATTTGCAGCAGGATTGTTGTAAAAGTTTTTTGCAATTTGACCGACTGCCTTTCGACTGTTATCTACTTGTAGGTAAGGAATGCTTGTTTTATATGACATTGGTTTTTCTCCAATGATGATAGCTGCTCCATTAGCAATTGCTTCTTCAATATAATCATGCCCATCTGTATGAATCCCTTTTACTGCGATAAATAAGAAATTGTCTGCAACTTCCATAGAATTATCAGCAATACCGATAATCTCGAGGTTTTCTAGATATTTTGGAAGATTCGATTCGAATGGCAAATTTTTAAGTACATGCTTTAATTTCATAAATGCTGTGCTCCTCAAAAAAATACATAATGATTAACAAGGTTCAGGTAATACAACGTAATGCGCCCTTTTACTTTTTATACTATTTGTCAATTAGCGGCTTCTCATTCTTAATTCATCTTGACAGAAACGGAGGGGAGTGTTATATTTATCTCGAATTAAAAATATCTTAATTAAGAACAATTGGATAAGCAAACAACGGCAGGGCATTTTATTACAAAATGAGTCTGTCGATCATCTAGATTATTGTGTGGATAAAAATATGACTGGAGGAGCTATTATGAATCACTTAAAAGGGATGCACCATGTAACAGCAATTACAAGTAGTGCGGAAAAGAATTATGAATTTTTCACATATGTATTGGGAATGCGCCTAGTAAAGAAAACGGTGAATCAGGATGATATTCAAACGTATCATTTATTTTTTGCAGATGATAAGGGCAGCGCTGGTACAGATATGACCTTCTTTGATTTCCCTGGAATTCCAAAAGGAACCCATGGAACGAATGAAATATATAAAACTTCACTACGCGTACCAAGTGATGCTGCATTACAATATTGGGTAAAACGTTTTGACCGATTAAAAGTGACACACACAGGCATTAAAGAAATATTTGGAAGAAAAACATTGTCCTTCATAGATTTTGATGAGCAACAATATCAATTAATTTCGGACGAACATGATCATGGCGTTCCATCTGGTACACCATGGGAAAAAGGACCAATTCCACTAGAATATGCGATTACTGGATTAGGACCAGTTGTCGTGCGAGTAGCCTATTTTGATTATTTTAAAGAAGTAATGGAAAAAGTATTGCTCTTTAAGGAAACGGCACGAGAAGGACAATTACATTTATTTGAAGTTGGTGACGGTGGAAATGGCGGATCGGTAATCATTGAGCATAATGTGATTCTTCCCCAAGGACGTCAAGGCTTTGGTACGATTCACCATGCGGCATTCCGAGTAAATGATCGCTCTGTGCTAGACGAGTGGGAAGAACGGATGCATAGCTTTGGATTACAAACATCTGGATATGTTAATCGCTATTATTTTGAGTCATTGTATACGAGAGTGTCTCCACATATTTTATTTGAACTAGCAACAGACGGCCCAGGATTTATGGGGGACGAACCGTACGAAACACTCGGAGAAAAATTATCATTACCACCGTTCTTTGAATCGAAGCGTGAAGAAATTGAAAAACTAGTTCGTCCAATTAACACAGTAAGAAGTACGATTACTTTTGAAAAAGAATATGAATAAGCTTTATTGAAACGCCTTTCCTAATGGAGAGGCGTTTCTTTGTGCTGAGGATGGCAAGAAGAGTGTCCCATCTGTTTATGAAACGAAAGGTCCAGTATATATGCTATGATTTGATTATAATGATGGAATGATGTGAAATAATGAAAAATAGAATGGAGGAATGAAAATGAAAAAGCTTGTCCCACATTTTCGGATAAAAAATTGTAAAGAGGCGATACAATATTATCAAAAGGTTTTTGGTGGAGAAATAAAGAATACACAGCTTAGTGATGGTATTGACATGTTTAAAGGGCATGAAGGAAAATACATCCATGCAGAATTACATATTAATGAAAATGTCATTCTTTATATGGCGGATGTTTTTGACGAAAACATTGTTAATGGCAACAGTATTTTAATGGGTCCAGATCTTGATAGTGAAGAGGAAATCGTGAAAATATATGAGGAACTATCAAAGGATGGGAAAATTATGATGAATTTACAGGACACCTTTTGGGGAGCTAAACACGGTATTGTTAAAGATAAATATGGTATTTCATGGGAACTTAACTATACGAAATAGTCGCTTTGAAAATTTTAAAGGAATACGGAACCTATATTGTTTAATATAAAATCCTAATCAGAAAGGATACACACCGCATACCTATAAAAAAGCAGTGTGTACTCCTTCGCTGATAATACTTGACTGGATGGTTTCCGAGCATGTTTGTTATTTATTCCCCATCTCCACAATAAAAGTTTCTGGACCAGTAGGCGAAACACTTCCACCCTTCGGCTCAATACTAGCCTTAATTATTTTTAACGGAACGTCTTCCTCCCCTTTAAAAAATAATCTCGTCGAACCTTCTTCGATTGGAAGTACCTCTCCAATCATTTGGTTATCATTATAAATGATCCATAATTGATAATCCTTATTTGATAGCTGGACAAGCCCCTCAACTTCTACTAATAATTCTTGGGTATGATGGTTAATCCATATATTTCCATGTACAGGATTTGAATTAGAAACAGGAACAATATTCCATTGCTTCGTGTCAGGATAGTGCTGAAAATCAATATTTTCAATTTCGTCATTATGTGCAATTTCATATGATTTATGTTGTGGTTGTTTATTTGCATATAAGCCTAAAAAAAGTAGTAATATTGCTGCTACACTCGAGATTGTAAATATTATTTTTCGATTTTTACTTTCTCGTCGTGGTGCACTTTTTTCCTGTAGCTGCATCCATATTTTTTCCTTTAGTTGATCCGAAGGTACTTTTTGCACATTGCTTTCTACGTTTATTATAGATTGCCATTGCTGAAGACGATTTGCACATTGCTCACATTCTTTAATATGTAGTATGAGCTGTGACTGTCGATCTACATCTAATTTTCCAAGCAAGTAATCGATTATGAATGGTTCGTCGATATGCTTATGAAATTTCATTTTTCTTTTCACCTCCGCTAGATTCAATCCAATGAACCAATGTTTTTTGTTTCCGTAGGTTATTTAATCCATAGCGAATCAACGATTTTATCGAGCCTAGCGGTTTATCCATTATAGCGGCAATTTGTTGATGTGTTTCTCCTTGAAAATAGGAACGAATAATGACTTCTCGTTGCTCCAATGGGATTTTCTCTAGCGCACTGCGAACAAGATGCTGCTCTAATTCTATTAAAAATTGTAAATCCGCACCCTTTTCCTCCATTGTTAGCAATCCTTCTAATCTATTAATAAGAAGTGGCTGTTTTTTCCGTAAGCGATCAATGGCACGACTTTTTGTCTTCACGGCAATCCATGCTTTTACACTACCTTTTGTCGCCTTGTATTGCTTTGACTTTTGTAGTATTTCAATAAATACATCCTGTGTAATATCCTCTGCCTCTCCAGTATCTCTAACAATATGAAACGCAATGTTATAAACAAAGGAACTATAGAGCTGATAAAAGCTGTCAAATGCATGACGAGATCCATTTGTAATCTCTTTTAGTAAATGAATGCTTCGTTCATTGTCATCCATAAGATTCCCTCCTATTACAGGATTTTTCACGTAAATTTTACAACTTTTTTTCAAAAAAACAAATCCAAATAAATTTTTTTTACGTACCAATTTTGAAAAAATAAAAAGGGGGATTATCCAAATGATTAAGAAGGCGTTCATCATTCTATCAATCGTATTTTTATCGGTCGCTTTAGGAGGTGTGAAGCAAACTTTTGCAGCAGGAAATATTTCATTATTCACGCCATATACCGGTTTGTCTGTCACACCAGGGGAAACAGTGGATTACTCCATTGATGTAATAAACAGTGGATCCACGATTCAAAATATGTCATTTACTATGGAAAATTTACCGAAGGGATGGGATTACTCACTAACCGCGAATGGTAAAGATATTCGGGAGCTAGCTGTACGTGGTAACAGTGAAGAAACGATTAATTTAGAACTAACGGTACCACTGGAAGTGAAAAAAGCAGATTACCGCTTTCAATTAGTTGCATCAGATGGTAGCAGCTCTAGTAGTTTAGCATTTCTCGTTACGGTTTCTGAACAAGGATCGTTTGAAACAGAATTAACATCAGAGCAAACAAATTTACAAGGACATGCCGATTCTTCGTTTTCCTATACGATTTCCTTAAAAAACCGTACAGCAAATACGCAAAATTATGCACTAAGCTCAGCAGCAGGTGAAGGTTGGAATGTTACCTTCAAATCAGGATCCGATTCGATTACATCGGTTGAATTAGATACAAATGAATCAAAGGATATTACGGTTGATGTGAAACCACCAGAAAATATTAAGGCAGGTACGTATGAAATCCCAATTAAAGCTGCTACGAGCAGTACAGCTGCTGATCTAACATTAGAAGCAGTTATTACTGGAACCTACGGTATTGAAATCACGACTCCATCAGGCAACTTAAGTACCGATATTACTGCCGGGGATGATCGGGTCATTGATTTAGTAGTAAAAAATACAGGTACTAGCCCATTAAAGGATGTTTCCATTAGTGCTAATACGCCACCAAATTGGGAATCTGAATTCGATAATAGCTCGATTGCGGAAATTGCACCAGGGGAGTCGAAAACGGTAAAAGCAACGATAAAAGCAGATAATGATGCAATTGCAGGAGATTATGTGACAACATTTACGGCATCGACTGCAGAAACATCATCTGATGCAGCCTTCCGTATTTCAGTAGAAACCTCGACATTATGGGGGGCAGTAGCAATTATTATCATTTTAGTTGTTATTGGTGGGCTATATTATATTTTTAGAAAATATGGGAGGAGATAATGTTGGGAGAACCAATTATCGCACTGGAAAATATATCAAAACGATACGATCAGCATGATGCAGTAAATCAGCTATCTCTTACCATATCGAAAGGAGAAATTTTTGGATTACTCGGGCCAAATGGAGCAGGAAAAACAACCACGATTTTAATGATGCTTGGACTGAGTGAGCCGACTTCTGGTAGTGTCCGTGTATGTGGTATTGATTCCACCCATAATCCGATCGAGGTGAAACGAAGAGTAGGTTATTTACCAGATGATGTTGGATTTTACCAGCATATGACAGGTATGGAGAATCTACTATATACAGCGGTATTGAATGGGATATCAAGAAAAGACGCCGAGCAACGAGCCTATGAATTATTAGGGAAAGTAAATTTGCTGGAAGCTGCCCATAAAAAAGCAGGGAAGTATTCAAGAGGGATGAGGCAACGACTAGGTTTAGCAGATGTATTAATGAAAAACCCAGACGTCATTATTTTAGATGAACCTACCCTAGGTATCGATCCAGAAGGTGTCCGTGATTTTTTAGCACTAATAAAAGAGTTGAATGAAAAGGAGAAGCTTACCGTATTATTATCGTCTCATCATTTACATCAAGTGCAGCAAATTTGTGATCGTGTTGGAATTTTTGTTGATGGGAAATTATTGGCGCTTGGAAATGTAGCGAGCCTTGCGAAACAACTATTTTTAGAAGATACGTTTGTCATTCATGTATCCGCCTCGCCGGTCAGTAAGGAACTAGTAGATAAGCTCCGCAGCATACCTGCTGTTCACCAAGTGGATAGAGTGGATAATGAATTAGATATTTATTGCGATCAGGATGTGACCGCAACGATTAGCAAAATAGTGGTAGAATCTGGTTCTTCTTTATTTTATATAAGCAGAAAAGATTTTGGGCTTGACGAAATTTATCACCGTTATTTTGAAGGGCGTGAGTTAAATGGATCTCGCTAAGTGGAAGAATAAATGGAAGGAAAACCTTCATTCGATAAAAAAACAAGAAATGAATAAGGAGAAAATCGCTAAAGGAGTATTTTTTGCAATTGTCCGGAAGGAATTTACGGATTATATTACGAGCTGGCGCATCATTATTTTATTGTTCCTTATTCTATTAACCTGTGTTGGCTCATTATATACCGCGATTACATCGATTCAGGATGCCATTGATGCTTCTGATGAAGCAAAGGCAATTGCTAGAGATTCCTATTTATTTCTCCAATTATTTACGATTTCTGATGGAACATTGCCATCCTTTATCACATTTGTCGGATTTTTAGGACCGTTATTAGGGATTGCCTTAGGATTTGATGCAATTAATTCGGAGCGTAATAAAGGAACATTAAGTCGATTAATGGCACAACCAATTCCAAGGGATTATGTCATAAATGGAAAATTCGTATCTGCTTTATTACTAAATATTGTAATGTTCCTTTCACTCGGGTTATTAGTGATGGCATTTGGAATCATTCTATTAGGTGTACCACCAACCTTTGAAGAGTTTGCGAGAATTATTTGTTTTTTATTTTTATGTATTGCCTATATTGCCTTTTGGTTGAATTTAGGTATTTTGTTTTCGGTATGCTTTCGGCAAGCAGCAACCTCTGCTCTTTCTAGTATAGCAGTATGGCTATTTTTCAGTGTATTTTATTCCATGATTATTGACTTGATTTCCAAATCGATTCTGAATCCGGAAGCGATGACAAGTGTAGAGCAAGCGATTAGTCGCCAAGGATTTGTATTAAATTTATATCGATTATCACCAAACTATTTATTTAGTGAATCGACTACAACATTGTTATCTCCAACGGTACGAAGCTTAGGACCGTTAACAACGGAGCAAACTGCTGGAGCAGTCGTTAGTCCATTACCTTTAGATCAAAGTATTTTACTAATATGGCCTCAGCTTACAGGGGTAATCGCAGCTACATTAATTTGCTTTGCCATCGCCTATCTTTTATTTATGAAACAAGAAATTCGATCGAATTAGGAAGGAAAGGTTTGTATTGTAAAAACTATCCTAGAATGATGATAACTAGGATAGTTTTGTTTTATATGCATATGTTTTGACATTGACTGCTATTTTTTGTATCATGAAAGTAATTAAATAGCCATTCCTTAAGGGGAGTAGCTTTAACATTAAAGTCGTCATTACAGAGCTGTAGCTCTCGGCTTTAGTGGCAACGGACGTTGTTAGCCAGACCTTACCTGCATATGTTAGGTAGGTCTTTTTTGTTTTAAATTAGCAAGCACACTACCTAATAAAAACATTTTCTTGCCAACTTTCATAGATAATTAACAATATCAGGTTTAAATAGCAGAAAAAAGGCGTACGATTATAGTGCAAGTTGCAGTCTTTCATGGGAATGAATAAATGGTAAAGGATGATTGATATGGATAACTTTATTACAGGTAGTTTTCCAGAAAGTATAAAAAAAGAATTGGAAGCCATCCAACGCTTAATATTACCTTTGGCGAAGAAAACATCAAAATACATGTTTTGGACATTTCCACTTATTGGGATTTCCATTTTTAATATCATTTATTTGTTGTTCTTTACGGAAAGAGCAACAAATATTTATGTCATGTTAGTGATCTATGCAATTATCGGAGCAATTGGCTTATCTTTATTAAAAGAAACGAAGCTCAACAAAAAAGAAATTGAAAAAATAGGAATTCGTTATATTGTTGGTAGAATTAAAAAGAGTCGTTTCGTTCCCGAGGACAGAAAAAATCAATATATCCATAAGATAAAAATAACTCCAATGGTAGCGATGGAGCAATTCGTGAAGTTTTTACAAGAGGAAGAACGGTTGGGACGTCACGCACAAGCAGCTCCAAAGGAATTGAAAAATTAATAGAAAGACTTGCCGAGTGAAATGGCAAGTCTTTTTTATCGATTATAATTGTTCTTTTAGCTTTTTCAGTAATTCCTCCGGTGTGTTTGCATCAATAAATTTATGATTAATTAATGCATAGGGGGAACACTCGCATTCATCACAAAAGCTTAAACAATCCATTTCCCGAAACTTGATACTATGTTTATCTATAAATTCTTCTAATTCATCCAATGCATCGTCATTATAAAAGCGATCAAAATTATTCGTACAAAACTCCACTTTTATTGTTTGCTTTTTCTTTGTAAAAAGGCCCAAGATGAATACACCCCAAACGCATTTTTCTTTAAGGCTCTTTTCTAAAGGATTGTTGTTATTCCATGATATTGTTTTTATTACAAATAGCAACAATCTATACGAAAACAGCTTTCTTTTATTATACAAATATTCTGCTAGAAAAGATATTTTGACGCTCATCCATATCCATTTTAGCATGCAAAGACAAAACAATAACTTTCACCCTTTTTGCGGTGAAAGTTTTGTCTTACCTTTTTTTAAACCACACTTGGAGGTAGCTTCTCTTTTTTATGCTTTCTTTGCAGGCGAATCAAGCGAACAATATTTAAAACGAATGTTTTTGTTACGGCATACACAGGAACTGCTAATATCATCCCAATGACACCAGCTAAATTTCCTGCAACAAGTAAAACAATAATAATCGTAGCAGGGTGGGTATCTAAAGATTTACCAATTACTAATGGTGAAATTACATTACTTTCTACCTGCTGGGCAATGATCGCAACAATTATCGTAAATAAGGCAGTCATAGGTGATACGAATAAGGCAACAATAACTGCTGGAGCAGCCCCTAAAAATGGACCGACATATGGAATAATATTCGTTACTGCTACAACTAAGGCCAAAATTAATGCATATGGTAAGCCAATAATTAAATATCCGATAAACGATAATGTCCCAACACATAAAGATACAATCATTTGTCCTTGAATATAGGCAGATAATGTTTTTGTCGTATCTTTTAAAATAATTAAGCCTTCATCTCGCAAGGAGGTAGGTAAGAAACGAACGATGGCACCAGGCATTTTATGGCCATCCTTTAACATATAAAATAATAAAAATGGGACGGTAACGGCAGTTAATGCAACATTTGTAATGACGCTAACAATACTAGATACACTACTAGATATCGCTTTTGGTAAGTCAGATAAATAGGTGGCAATGGAATCACCTAATTCCTCAAGGTCAACGTAGTCCTGATTTTGTATCCATTCGAATGTAGAAGACTTCGAAAAATCATTAATAAATCCTTCGGCATCATCGATATATCCAGGAATATTTTTCACTAATTCAGTTACCTGATTCGTAATAACTGGCCCTGCCGTAGCAAAAATCACGATAATTAATCCAATAAATAAAACGTATATCAGTAAAATTCCGAGTGGGCGAGGAACTTTATACTTACTAGCAAAGGTAACCATTGGATTGAAAATAAAGAAGAGAAACCCGGAAATCAAGATTGGAAAAAATAATGTAGACGCAAAAATGAAAACCGGCTCAAATAAAAAGGATATTTTTGTGCAAATAAAAATGATTCCTACTATCAATAAAATTTGTAATGTCCAATATTGCAATTTTGATTGCTTCAAGTGCGAATCCCCTTTCTAGATTATAACTACTTGGCTTGTATGTATGTTTTATTATAACCTTATGAAAACCATATAGACACTAGTGGGAATGAACGAATGGATGGAATCCCTATAGCCTGTGTCCTGGAAAGTTTTGAATGTTCTTTAATTAAAATTATAGCATGGTGCAGAGGGAAATTGTGAGTAATAAATCAGTTATCGCGATATTTTTGTCTCCCATGTGAGCAAAAATGATTGGTTGGTGAAAAGTGATTAGTATCTATTGCGAATTTACAAAATCTTTATAATCAAGTAATACGTCTGTAAAAGTAGTTATTTATAATAGTATATTCCAAGTAGAAACGTTGGCTTTTGAAAAAAAATACTGTGAAAAGAAATCAAACCATTTTCCAATCGTAAAATAAAAAAAGGAGGCTATAAATGAAGGAGAAAATTAAAAGAATGCAGTTGCTGGAAATATTTATTGTTTCTTTGCGGCTAGGGATTACATCGTTTGGTGGTCCTATAGCACATCTTGGCTACTTTCAACAAGAGTATGTCCGTAAGCGCAAATGGTTAGATGACCGTGCTTATGCAGATTTAATCGCATTGTGCCAATTCCTACCAGGTCCTGCAAGTAGTCAAGTAGGTATTTCTATCGGAATGCTTCGAGGTGGTTTATTAGGCGGAGTCATTTCTTGGTTAGGTTTTACTTTGCCTTCTGTTATTGCACTAATACTATTTGCTACTATTATACAAAGCTTTAATGGATCCGATGTTCCAGGTTGGATTCAAGGCTTAAAAATTGTTGCAGTGGCAGTGGTTGCCCATGCCTTATATAATATGGGAAAATCATTGACACCAGATCACATTCGAATTTCGATTGCCTTTTTATCCGCTATTATTATTTTTGTATTTCCATTCGCCTGGATTCAATTAGTCGTCATTTTAATCGGTGCAATTATCGGGCTTTGCCTATTTCGCACACAGGTGCTCGAGGAAAGTAAACCTATTACATTAGTATTTGGGAAAAAGCTAGGAGCAAGTAGCTTGATACTCTTTTTCCTATTATTAATTGGAATACCAATAATTTACCGCTTTGTCCCGAATTTTCACCTTGGTTTAATAGATGTGTTTTATCGTGTTGGCTCGATTGTGTATGGTGGTGGACATGTTGTATTGCCCCTGCTAGAAAAAGAAGTAGTATCTACTGGCTGGATAACTGCGGAATCATTTATAACAGGCTATGGAGCGGCACAAGCAGTGCCAGGTCCACTATTCACCTTTGCCTCCTATATTGGCACTATCGCAGGAGGAATATCTGGAGGTATTGTTGCAACGATTGCTATGTTCTTTCCGTCCTTTTTATTAGTTGTTGGTGTATTGCCCTTTTGGAATGGGATTCGAAATAATATGATTTTTCGGGCGGCGCTAACTGGTGTAAATGCTACGGTTGTAGGATTACTTTTAGCTGCATTATATGATCCAGTATTCACCTCGGCAATTATTGGACCTATAGAATTTTCCATTGCGCTATTTTCCTATGCTATGCTAGTTTTTTGGAAACTTCCACCCGGTATCGTAGTGTTACTTACCGCACTTATCGGGCAATTCGCCCTATAATGAAAGCTCCCTTTATTACAGACTTCCGAATTACCGTTAGTCTTCAATGGGAGCTTTTTTATTAAGGAAAAATTATTGGATTTGACCGTTTGGATATGGAAATTGATTACTATAGCCTTGGAACTGCTGATACGATTTTTGTAATTTTTGTTGCTCTGCAGGTGCAAAACCATACCAGCCTTTTTTAAACATTGTATTAAAAAGCTCACGTTGACAATTTTGTGTTTCATTAAAAATCGTCAAAACATCCTCGTATAAGGAGTGATGGCTAGCCTCATTTAAAGCGGTGCTGTAGGATGCTGTCATATATTTTTCTGTCGCTAGCATGTCATTGATAAAATCTCGATCATTCATCGCTGGGGATTTTGGAATTTGCATTGCGGGATTTTGAATTTTATTTTGCTGCGTCATATGAATACCCTCCTTAAAAACGTTATGTAATGTTAGTGATTCATCGTATTTGTAGGTTGATTTTGCCCACCTGTATGAAGATGGGATAATATTTTTTGGTAATGCTTTTGATGCATCTGCCCCGCTTTATTAATTGCAGCTTTTATTTCGGGGTCTTGGCATTGATTTGCAAAAAAATATGCTTTTTTCATCGCAAGTAAATTCCAAGAAAGCATATCGGTTAAATATAGTGAATCCTTTTCGGTTACAATGTTCGGTGGCTCGGGCATAATTGGTTGATTGGTTTGATTCATGTTTTGCTGTTGTTGCATAGAAATCCTCCCTATTTTGTTAGCCATGAGTAATAACAATTATTCAACTATATCTTTCCACATTCTATTCTCCCTATGTATAATCTTTTCTCCATTTTTAAATTGCTATCTTATCTATTGGAAAAATTATTCTAAGCAAATACTTTTTTATATTCAGAAAGCTAGGAATCGTGTTAATATATTAGTAAATGAATTTTTGGTTTATTTATTATTTTCGATAAGCGGAAGTAATACAATACAGAAAACATAGAAGGTATACATATTGCAGGGGGAAAATAAAATGGAGAACTTGATGAGAAACTTTTTTTTATTTTTGTCAAAAAATAAATTTTTGACAAAACTCGCAAGAAAATATGGCTTACATTTTGGTGCTTCGCGGTTTGTTGCAGGGGAAACAACCGAGCAAGCAGTAAAAAAGATTAAAGAACTAAACAATAAAGGATTAGCAGTAACAGTCGATTATTTAGGGGAATTCGTTGATAATGAACAGGAAGCAAACGAAATGGCAGATCGCTGTATTGATGCTATTGGGGCAATCGGTAGCGAGAAATTAGATGCCCAGGTTTCATTAAAATTAACTTCGATGGGATTAGATATATCTGATCAAGTTGTGATGAACAATATGGAGCGAATTCTGCAAAAAGCGACTGAAAATAATGTATTTGTCACGATTGATATGGAGGACTACAATCGTTGTGAAAAAACACTTACCATTTTTAAAGAATTAAAGAGTAAATATGAAAATATCGGGACAGTACTACAAGCATACTTATACCGTACTGAAAAGGATATTAATGATCTAAAGCTATTAAAGCCAAACCTTCGCTTAGTAAAAGGTGCCTATAAGGAGTCTCCTGAGGTTGCCTTTCCATTAAAAAAGGATGTCGATGAAAATTATAAAAAGCTAATTGCAATGCATTTGGAAAATGGGAATTATACAGCTATTGCGACACATGATGACGCCATTATCGAGTTTACGAAGCAATTTATAAAGGAAAAGGGAATTTCAAGGGATCAATTTGAATTCCAAATGCTTTATGGTATTCGACCAGAACGACCAATCGAATTAGTTAATGAAGGATATAAAATGAGAGTATATGTCCCATTTGGAACCGATTGGTATGGTTATTTTATGCGTCGATTAGCAGAACGTCCAGCAAATGTAGCCTTTGTATTAAAAGGTATTTTTAAAAAATAAACTGGCATGTTATTTTGTATCGTGATGAGTAATATTTTATGAACTGCTGAGCAGACTGTATACATGCGCACTTCCTGGAAAGTGGAAGTTCGCTAGCACTATGCGTTAAGCTAAATCTTGAGAAAGCAAAGTGTAAGCAGTCTGCGGGTTCTCACAAATAGCAACATACTACCTGAAACAGCTGAATGAAAAAATTTAATAAATAGCATACTTATATATTGCGAAACTATATAAATTTATATATAGTAAAAATAAGCAAAATGATAAGCGCTATTTTTTTTGACAATAAAATGAATGAGTATTCATTCAAAACAAATGTCAAAGGGGGATGAAATAATGGTCAAACAAATTCAAAAGGCAGCAGTTATTGGATCTGGTGTGATGGGATCTGGAATTGCCGCCCACTTGGCGAATGTCGGAATTCCAACATTACTTTTGGATATTGTTCCGAAACAGCTAACTGCTGAAGAAGAAGCAAAGGGCTTAACATTAGCGGATAAATCAGTGCGTAACCGCATCGCTGAAATGGGGAAACAAAAGCTTTTAAAACAAAAGCCGGCACCATTAACAACAAAGGATAATCTAGCACGGATAGAGGTTGGAAATCTCGAAGATGATCTTGTACGATTACAGGAAGTCGATTGGATTATTGAAGTAGTAGTAGAAAATCTATCGGTAAAGAAACAAGTATTTGAGAAAGTGGATCAATACCGTAAAGAAGGATCTATTGTGAGCTCCAATACTTCTGGAATATCAGTAAATGCAATGATTGAAGGTCGCTCGAGTGATTTTAAGAAGCATTTTTTAGGCACCCATTTTTTTAATCCGCCACGGTATTTGAAATTGCTAGAAGTAATACCGACAACGGAAACTGATCCAGCCATTGTCGATTATATATTAGAATTTGGTGAAAATGTACTCGGAAAAGGACTTGTATTAGCAAAGGACACTCCTAACTTTATTGCGAACCGAATTGGAACATATGGGTTGTTAATCACCGTTTCCGAAATGCTAAAAGGCGGGTATTCCGTTGGGGAAGTGGATTCAATAACAGGACCAATGATTGGTAGACCAAAGAGTGCTACCTTCCGTACACTTGATGTCGTAGGGTTAGATACCTTTGTTCATGTAGCAAACAATGTACGTGCTCAAGTGGATGGAGAGGAGCGAGAAGTATTTACCGTTCCAAATTTTATCGAAAAAATGCTAGAAAATGGCTGGCTAGGAAGTAAGAGTGGGCAAGGATTTTATTTAAAGCAAGGAAAGGACATCTTAGAATTACATCCAGAAACATTACAATATAGTCCAAGGAAAAAACTTACTACGCAAGCTACCGAACAAAGCAAGCAGCAAAAGGGTACAAAAGCAAAAATGAAAGCGCTACTATTTTCCGAGGACCGTGCGGGAACATTTTTATGGAATATTTTTGCACCAACATTAATTTATACGGCAGAGCTTCTTCCAACAATTGCCGACAATCTCGTAGCAGTCGATAATGCAATGAAATGGGGATTTGGCTGGGAGCTTGGTCCTTTTGAATCATGGGATGCAATCGGGTTAGAAAAATCGGTAAAACGGATGGAGGAATCCGGCTTAGCGGTTCCCAATTGGGTGGCCGAAATGCTAACGAACGGTCATACAAGTTTCTATAAAGAGGAAAATGGTAAGAAATTTTACTATGACAATGGAGAATATAAGCCAATTGTCCAAAGCGAAAAGGTAATAGATTTAAAAAGCTTAAGGAAAGAAAAGCTAATCAAAAAAAATGGTGGCGCAAATTTACTTGATTTAGGGGATGGCGTAGCATTATTGGAGTTTCAATCCCCAAATAATGCGATTGGATTGGATATTATTCAAATGATTAATCAATCCATTGATGAAGTCGAAAAAAATTATAAAGGGCTTGTGATTGGTAATCAAGGGAAGAACTTCTGTGTAGGAGCTAATATTGCATTAATGCTTATGGAAGCACAGGATGATAATTTCTTTGAACTGGATTTGGTGATTCGTCAATTCCAACAGGCAATGATGAAAATTAAATATAGTAAAAAACCAGTTGTCGTAGCTCCCTTTCAGATGACACTCGGTGGAGGTGCAGAAGTAAGTTTACCTGCTGCGAGAATTCAAGCATCACCAGAAACCTATATCGGTTTAGTGGAGCCAGGCGTAGGGTTAATTCCAGGTGGGGGCGGTACGAAGGAGCTCTATATTAAACATTTGAATAGCCTACCGAAAGGCGTAAAGTATGATCTCCAAGATGTTGCCAATAAAGTATTTGAAACGATCGCAATGGCAAAGGTGTCTACATCTGCAGCGGAAGGAAGAGAAAATGGCTTCTTAAATGCACTGGATCGGATTAGTAAAAATCCAGATCATTTAATTTATGATGCAAAACAGACAGTACTAGAACTATATGAAAATGGCTATCAAGCTCCAATTCGGAAAAAAGTACCCGTAGTAGGGGAAACGGGTTATGCAACCTTATTATTAGGCGCGCACAATTTATTCCTATCCGGATATATTTCTGAGCATGATTTGAAAATAGCGAAGAAGCTTGCTCATGTTTTATCTGGTGGTGGAGTTCCATTTGGTACGGAAGTAGATGAGCAATATTTATTAGATTTAGAAAGAGAAGCATTTTTAAGTTTAATTGCAGAACCGAAAACACAAATGCGGATGCAGCACATGCTGTTGAAGGGTAAACCATTACGTAATTAATATGCTAGATTAAGTGATAAAGAAACCACTAGATTAATACGCTCTATTTTCCGCTAAATAACGGTACGAAGGGGGATTACTATGAAAGAAGCGGTTATCGTTTCTGGGGCACGTACACCAGTTGGACGTGCGAAAAAAGGAACATTAGCAAATACTCGTCCAGATGATCTTGGTGCACTTGTTCTAAAAGAATCATTAAAACGGGCAAATAATTATGCCGGGCCAATAGATGATGTCATCATTGGTTGTGCAATGCCGGAAGCGGAGCAAGGAATGAATGTGGCTAGAAATATTAGTGCATTAGCCGGAATTCCCTATACAGTTCCTGCGATAACAATTAATCGCTACTGCTCATCAGGGCTACAGTCGATTGCCTACGGTGCAGAGCGGATTATGCTTGGGCAGGCAGAGGCAATTCTTGCAGGTGGGGTAGAATCTATGAGCCTTGTTCCGATGATGGGGCACGTGATTCGACCAAATGCCAAGCTTGCAGAATCTGCTCCAGAATATTATATGGGAATGGGGCATACTGCCGAAGAGGTTGCGAAAAAGTATGGCGTAACAAGAGAGGACCAGGATGCATTTGCCGTCCACAGTCATCAAAAGGCAGCTGCAGCAATAGCTGGAGGGAAATTTACAGAGGAAATTGTTCCAGTAGAGGTTACTCAACGTTATGTGAATGAGAACAATAAATTAGTAGAAAAAAAGCTATTGTTTACGACAGACGAAGGGGTACGTCCAAATACAACCATGGAAGTGTTAAGTAAATTACGGCCGGCATTTTCGGTTCGTGGAACGGTCACGGCAGGAAATGCCTCACAGACTAGTGATGGAGCAGCTGCAGTATTACTTATGGATCGAGAAAAAGCAGCGTCCGAAGGATTACAACCATTAGCAAAATTTCGCTCCTTTGCGATTGCTGGTGTACCACCAGAAGTGATGGGGATTGGACCTGTTGCAGCAATTCCGAAGGCGTTAAAGCTTGCAGGACTGGAGCTGTCTGATATTGGTTTATTTGAATTAAATGAAGCATTTGCATCTCAATCAATCCAAGTTATTCGCGAGCTTGGTTTAAATGAAGAAATTGTCAATGTAAATGGTGGCGCTATTGCATTAGGGCATCCGTTAGGTTGTACTGGCTCGAAATTGACGCTGTCATTAATTCATGAGATGAAACGCAGAAACGTACAGTTTGGAATTGTTACTATGTGTATTGGTGGCGGTATGGGAGCTGCTGGGGTTTTTGAATTAATTTAGGAGCTCATACGACGAATAATCATATTACGTAATAGAGGGAAAAAAAGGGAGGAAATCACGTTGGCTCATTCATTAGATAGTGTTGTAAAAGGTGGTAGTTTTTTAATTGAGGACATTCGAGCAGATCAAGTGTTTACACCAGAAGAATTCACAGAGGAACATTTGATGATTGCCAAAACAACAGAAGACTTTATTGGCAATGAAGTATTGCCAATATTAGATAAACTAGAAAACCATGAATTTGAATACTCTGTAAAGCTACTGAAGCAGGCTGGCGAGCTAGGTTTGCTAGGTACAGATGTTCCCGAGGAATATGGTGGCTTAGGCTTAGATAAAATTACTTCTGCATTAATTGCAGAAAAGATGGCACGGGCAGGTGGATTTTCGATTTCTCATGGAGCACATGTCGGTATCGGATCATTACCAATCGTGTTATTCGGTAATGAAGAGCAAAAGCAAAAATACTTACCGCTTTTGGCAACTGGTGAAAAGCTTGCTGCTTATGCACTAACAGAGCCAGGATCAGGTTCTGATGCATTAGGAGCAAAAACGGTAGCAAAGCTAAATGACGCTGGAACTCATTATTTGTTAAATGGAGAAAAACAATGGATTACGAATGCAGGATTTGCGGACGTATTTGTCGTTTATGCCAAAATAGATGGAGATAAATTTACCGCATTTATTGTGGAAAGGGAGTTCCCTGGTGTTTCGGTAGGTGCAGAGGAAAGGAAAATGGGAATTAAAAGCTCATCTACCCGAACATTAATTTTAGAAGATGCAGCAGTACCGGTAGAAAATGTACTTGGAGAGATTGGCAGGGGCCATGTCATTGCCTTTAATATTTTAAATATTGGCCGTTATAAACTAGGTGTTGGTGCAGTTGGTGGAGCAAAATCTGCTTTTGAAATAACGGTAAAATATGCGAATCAGCGAAAACAATTTAAACAATCAATCTCGCAATTTAATTTAACTAAAGAAAAATTTGGAACTTTAGCATCAGAACTATATGCAACGGAAAGCTCTGTTTATCGGACGGTCGGCTTGTTCGAGGAGAGAATGAGTAAACTATCTGACGCGCAAGCACAGGACGGAAAGGAAATCGCTAAATCAATTGCGGAATATGCTATTGAATGCTCATTAAATAAAGTTTTTGCCTCTGAAACTTTGGATCATGTTGTGGATGAAGGTGTACAAATTCATGGTGGCTATGGATTTATGCAAGAATATGAAATCGAACGTGCTTACCGTGATTCCCGTATTAATCGAATTTTTGAAGGGACAAATGAAATTAACCGATTATTAGTTCCTGGAACTTATGTACGGAAAGCGTTCAAAGGGGAGCTACCGCTATTTGAAAAGGCGCAGAAATTACAAGAAGAGTTAATGCTGCTTATGCCAGAGCTACCTGGGGAGGAAGCATTAGCATTACAAAAATATTTAGTGAAAAATGCGAAGAAGATCGCCCTAATGGCAGCAGGGTTAGCAGTGCAAAAATATGGTACTGAGCTAGAACAGGAACAAGAGGTGCTAGTAAATATTGCAGATATCGTATCTAATGTATATGCAATGGAGTCTGCTGTTCTCCGTACAGAAAAAGCAATCGCACGCGATGGTTTAGAAAAGAGCAAGCAAAAATTATTATATACAGAAATCTTTACACAGGAAGCCTTTAATAAAATTGAGCAGGATGCTAAAGAAACATTAATAGCGGTTTCCAGTGGCGATACGTTAATGATGATGCTATCGGCGCTCCGTAAACTAACTCGTCACAATCCAGTAAACGTAATTGCTAAAAAGCGTGAAGCAGCAGAAGCGATTATTAAAGCGGAAAAATATACTGTATAAAGAATCAGAAAAAAATAGCCACTACGAAGGTAGTGGTTATTTTTCTTTTGGCACGTAACCTAATGTGATTTTGAAAAAGTAGTTAGCATTTGCATGAATTTCCATAAGTAAGAGGTGTTTTATTCGGTTACGGAAATTATTATAGAATATAGCGGATAACGGAAGATTTTTATATAAAATCTCAAATTATAATGACTTACCGTCTAAAATGGTATAAATTAAATGTAGGAAATATTTCGTAGTATTATTTTTTTACGGTGGTGACAGATATGGCAATTACTTTTTACTGGTATCCAAAATGCAGCACTTGCAGAAACGCAAAAAAATGGTTGGACGAGCACAATGTAGCATATGAGGCAGTGCATATTGTAGAAAATCCGCCAACTCGAGAGCAATTAGAAAATTTATATAAAATTAGTGGCTTAGAGTTAAAGAAATTTTTTAACACAAGTGGTCAAAAATATCGCGAGCTAGGTATTAAGGATAAAATGAAAACCGTTACCGAAGCGGAACTACTGGATATTTTAGCAACCGATGGTATGCTGTTAAAAAGACCACTCGTAACAGACGGCTCTAAAGTTACCGTTGGATTTAAAGAAGCTGATTTTGAAAACAATTGGCTTTAAGCAAAGCGAATTGATTCATATAAAATACATTCGTACATTGATGGAGGGATTAGGATGTCAGTACCTAAAGAATTACGATATACAGAGGAACATGAGTGGGTTAAGGTTGAGGGAAATACCATTCGTATTGGAATTACCGATTATGCCCAAAATGAATTAGGAGATATTGTATTTGTGGAGCTTCCTGAGGTTGGGGATACCATTAAAGTAAATGAAGCATTTGGTAGTGTAGAATCTGTAAAAACAGTTTCCGAGCTATATGCACCTGTTTCGGGAAAAGTAGTGGAAGTGAATGAAGAGCTAAATGATAGCCCTGAATTTGTTAATGAATCTCCATATGAAAAAGCATGGATGATTGTTGTAGAACCAGCTGATCAAAGTGAAGTTGAGCAGCTATTGACTGCAGAACAATACGAAGCAACGATTAGTGAAGAATAATATTTAATCATTAAAAGCGCCTGTTGTAGCAGGCGCTTTTTTTCTGAAAAAGTCCGTTATGACAGCATTTATTCCGATATAATATACAATCGTAAAAAATTTATCAATTCTTTAAAAATTATTCCATCAATTTTCTATTATTTTTAGCATACTATATAGAAACGGATCAATTGAATTAGGAATTCGTTTCTTTGTATGATAATAACAGGTGATCAAAATGGTGCAAATGATTGATAAGGTAATTATTGTGGAAGGTACATCGGACAAAAGGAAAGTTCTGCAAGTATTGAATGAACCGGTTGATATTATTTGTACAAATGGGACCATCAGTATTAGTCGGCTAGATGAGCTAATTGATGTATTGTACGACAAAGAGGTGTATATCCTTGTAGATGCAGATGATTCGGGAGAAAAATTGAGGAAGCAATTTAAAAGGGAGTTTCCGGAGGCAAAGCACTTGTATATTGACAAGGCTTATCGGGAAGTTGCAACAGCCCCAGAATATCATGTGGCATCAGTCTTAGTACAAGCTAACATTCATGTTCAACCAAAATATTTATTTTAAGGATATAAGTATCAAATGTTCGCTGGACATAAAGTCATTGGATTGGAAATACTTTATGTCCAATCGAAAAATCAAATATGTAATGTGTATAGAAATCTTACTGGATAATTGGAAAAATACAAAGGAGAAGAAGGCTATCATTTGGGAAGGATTTAATAAAGGGACATTATTAAATTTGTTCCTCTAGCCTTTTTTCATTTTGGACTAACTATGTGTATTTCTACCTTTTTTCCACTAAGAATGATAGAATTTATTCATAATCAATCATCAGAAGGATGAATTCAATGGAACAATGGACGAAAGCTGAATTTTATCAGCGGCTTCATAGCGGTGAAAGCGGTGCGCTTTATTTATTTACTCCAATGTGTGGAACATGTCAAGTTGCTAGCAAAATGCTAAGTGTCGTGGAAGAGATTTTACCAAAGTTTGAATTTGGTAAAGCAGATTTGAATTATTTACCAGAAATTGCCGAGGAGTTCCTTGTTGAAAGTGTCCCATGCTTACTGATCTACGAGGATAAAAAAGTAAAAGAGAAAATTTACGCCTTCCAATCCGTCCTATACCTCTATGAAAAACTAAAAAACTAGATACCGCCATGTTGGCTGGTATCTTTTTTTCTAACAACATTGTGATAGTAGACTCTCTCCTTCTTTAGCTTCCATCTGCTGGCCACTTTATTTAACAACATTCTCAAATAAACAGGAAATCAAAACAAAGTTGGCGAAAGATTTATATATAAGAACCGGAATAAAAAATGCAACTTCCGAATATGTATATTTTGATAGAGTAGGAGGGGCTCTATTTGATCGAAGCAGAAAACTGGGTATCTATCGTAAAAAATCATCCATCTAGAAACTTACTATTTCTAAAAGAGACAATAATACTCAAAATCGACACAGGAACAGATAGCTTTTTTCTAATCATTTCAAAAGAAAATACGGAACTGAAAAAAGAATTTCCTGGAAAAGAAACATGCTTGCTAACTGGGGACGAAAAAATAATTCAATGCATATTACGAGGAGAAATCAAACTTCAGGATGCGATTTATATGCAGCAAGTACAAGTTAAAAGTAGCTTTCGCACTATACTGTTATTAGAATCCATCTTTTGGTTAAACCGAAAAGACCTGTCAAAAAGTGAGTGACATGAATAATGAAAATACTATTCTCACATATTTTTATTGACATCTATTTTTAGTGGTGATACACTTGCAATCGTGATAAAAATAATAAATTAAATAGAACTTGCTCTTATCAAGAGAGGTGGAGGGACGTGCCCGATGAAACCCGGCAACCATCAATGTGATCATTGAAATGGTGCCAATTCACACAAAGCGAAAAGCTTTGGGAGATGAGAGAAAGACAATCGATAGATAATCGCGTGCCTTTCTACTCGTCTGTGTAGAAAGGCATTTTTTATTTCTTAGTTATTATTTATTATTTTTATTTAAATTGGAAAGCTAACAGTATCTGCTTTTCATCTTAAGATAATCATCGGTAAAGGAGGGAATTCGATGATCTCCGTACAGAATGTCAAAAAGATTTTCCAATCAAAGTCTGGAAAAATAACTGCCGTAGATAATGTTAACCTTGAAATAAACGATGGAGAAATTTTTGGGGTTATTGGTTATAGTGGTGCAGGAAAAAGTACGTTAATTCGAATGTTCAATGGATTAGAGCTACCTACCTCTGGTTCTTTAAATATTGTCGGAAAAGATATCGCAAAAATTCGCGGGGCAGAATTAAGAAAAGCAAGACAAGAAATCGGTATGATTTTTCAGCATTTTAACTTACTTTGGTCGAGAACGGTTCGAGAAAATATCGCGTTTCCGTTAGAAATCGCCAAAGTTCCAAGGTCAAAACGAAAGCAACGTGTTGATGAGTTAATTAAATTAGTTGGCTTGGAAGGGAGAGAAGACAGTTATCCATCACAATTAAGCGGTGGCCAAAAGCAACGGGTTGGTATTGCTAGAGCGCTAGCGAATAATCCAAAAGTATTACTTTGTGATGAGGCGACATCTGCACTTGATCCCGAAACGACAGATGCTATTTTAGATTTACTTGTAGATATAAATAAAAAATTGGGGCTAACAATTATTTTAATTACCCATGAAATGCATGTAATTCAAAAAATATGTCATCGTGTGGCAGTTATGGAGGAGGGAAATATTGTTGAAATTGGATCGGTTCTTGATATTTTCCAAAATCCGCAAGAATCAATAACAAAGCGGTTTGTCGGACAAGTGATTGAAACTGAAGAGACAAAGGAAACCATCGCTAATTTATTGGGTAAATTCCCACAAGGAAAGATAGTGAAATTAACCTTTATTGGAGAAGCAGCAGAACAACCGATTATTACAAGATTAATAAAAGAGAGTAATGCAACAATCAATATTTTACAAGGTAATATCTCACAAACACATGACGGTGCTTACGGTACGTTATTTATCCATTTGGATGGAACGGAACAGGAAATAACGACAGCGATACAATTTTTACGTAATCACCAGGTAGGAGTGGAGGTGGTAGCGAATGATTGAGACCATTTTTCCAAACGTTGATTTAATAAAGGCATGGGAGAAAACAATTGAAACGCTTTATATGACAGGACTGTCCCTGCTTTGGATATTCTTAATTGGAATTATTTTAGGACTACTACTGTTTCTTACTGCAAAAGGAAATATGTGGGAAAATCAATGGGTAAATTGGATTATTGCAGCGATCGTTAATATTTTTCGTTCCATCCCATTTGTACTATTAATCGTCTTACTTCTACCAGTGACAAAAATTATTGTTGGATCGATTATTGGCAAAGAAGCTGCGATTCCTGCATTGATTATTGGTTCAGCACCATTTTACGCACGGATGGTGGAAATTGGCTTAAGAGAAATAAATAAAGGAGTAATTGAAGCAGCTCGTGCAATGGGTGCGAAAACAAGTACAATTATATTTAAAGTACTTATACCAGAATCATTACCAGCACTAGTTTCCGGTATTACTGTTACAGCAATCGCATTAGTAGGATATACCGCAATTGCTGGAGTTATTGGAGCAGGTGGACTTGGAGATTATGCCTATTTAGATGGATTTTCTCGAAAAGATAATGATGTGACGATTTTTGCAACGATCGTAATTTTACTTATTGTATTTATCATCCAATTTATTGGAGATTATATTACAACAAAATTAGACAAACGATAGGGAGGAAGAAAGAAAATGAAAAAATTAACATTTTTGCTTGCTGTTCTTATTTTAAGTTTTACATTAGCTGCATGTAATAAGGATGATTCTAAAACACTTGTAATTGGGGCGACAGATGAGCCACATGCAGTAATTTTAGAAAAAGCAAAACCAATCTTAGAAGAACAAGGTATTGATTTAGAGGTTAAAACATTTAGCAAATATGAATTGCTTAATCCGGCATTAGATTCAAAAGACTTAGATGCTAACTATTTTCAACATATCCCATACTTAGAAGCTGAAAATGCAAATGGGGACTATGATAATGAACTTGTCAACGCAGGGGGCATTCATATCGAACCAATTGGAATTTATTCAAAAAAATATTCCAGTCTTGAGGAGCTTCCAGATGGAGCAACGATTTTAATGAGTAGCAATACACCAGATCATGGTCGTATATTAACACTTTTCGAAGCAAAAGGATTGATTACCTTAAAAGAAGGTATTGATAAAACTACAGCAACACTTGATGATATTGCAGAAAATCCGAAAAACTTAACATTTGAATACGATTATGCACCAGAATTATTACCAGAAATTTATGATCAAGGCGAAGGTGATGCAGTAGTTATTAACTCAAACTATGCATTGAGCGCAGGATTAAATCCAAAAGAAGATAGCATTGCTATTGAAGATTCCGAATCACCATATGTTAATGTAATTGCGGTGAGAAAAGGTGACGAAGATCGAGAAGAAATTAAAGCATTAATCAATGTTCTTCATTCCGAAGAAATTCAACAATTTATTCTAGATGAATGGGGCGGATCCGTCGTTCCGGTAAATGAATAATCCGCAAGGGCTAGGAAACGATTCCTAGTCCTTTTTAATTAAGCATTTCTACATTACTGATTACTTCTTAAGAAAGGAAAACGGAATGTATTCAGTTTGCGGGCAATTTATAACTAGCGATAAATGATATAATAACTAAACACCGTTAAGAAATAAATAAAATCCGAACAAATAAGCGTAAAAGCAAAACACAAATATAAAGGTACCTCTGTTTTTCGAATAGTCACTGCCGAAAAATTACATACTATCCTTGATTGTCTCAAGCTTTGTCAAAATTCATAAGAAGACTGGTGAAGGATGAAAAGTAATAATAGAAATGTGTACTAATAAACAGTTTTTTCGATTCGCATAAAACCAGTGAAAATAGCCACTGGTTTTTTCTTTTATAACAATAGCTAATTGGTATCGCTTCCTTCATTATAGAAGCAGGAAAAATGTCTACGGAAAAACCATTTTCGTTCACGGTTAAATTGTTGCTATTACTTTTGATTTGTTATAAGATTGTAATGATAATAAATTGAGAATGATTAAATATTAACTATATACATGGGAAATATGGAGGTATTCAAATGGCAGGATCAACACTAACAATTAAAGATCTTCATGTTGCAATTGATGGGAAAGAAATTTTAAAAGGTGTAAACCTAGAAGTAAAAGGTGGAGAATTCCATGCAATCATGGGACCAAATGGAACTGGTAAATCCACTTTATCTTCTGCAATTATGGGCCATCCAAAATATGAAGTGACGCAAGGAAGTATTTTTTTAGACGGTAAAGACGTTTTAGAAATGGAAGTAGACGAACGTGCACAGGCAGGTCTATTTTTAGCAATGCAATACCCAAGTGAAATTAGTGGGGTAACAAATGCGGACTTCTTACGTTCTGCAATCAATGCACGGCGTGAAGAAGGCGATGAAATTCCACTAATGCAATTCATTAAGAAAATGGATAAAACAATGGAATTCCTAGAAATGGATATTAATATGGCACAACGTTATTTAAATGAAGGATTCTCAGGTGGAGAGAAAAAACGTAATGAGATTCTTCAATTAATGATGATTGAACCAAAAATTGCTATCCTTGATGAAATTGACTCTGGACTTGATATCGATGCATTAAAGGTTGTTTCTAAAGGAATTAACTCCATGCGTAATAGTGACTTTGGTTGCTTAATCATTACTCACTACCAACGCTTATTAAATTATATAACTCCTGATTACGTACACGTTATGATGAATGGACGCGTTGTGAAGAGTGGCGGTCCTGAATTAGCTACAAGACTTGAAGCTGAAGGTTATGACTGGATTAAACAAGAGCTTGGCATTGAAGACGAAGAAGCAGTTGAAGTTGAGTAAGCATCATAATGCGTAATTGTTAGGAGGATAAAAATGACACTTCAAACACAGTATCCATTTGATAAAGGCTTTGTCGAATCTTACGCTGTAAGTAATGGTGAGCCTGAATGGTTTAAAAATTTACGATTAAATGCATTGGAAAAATTTGAAGTTCTACCAATGCCTAATCCAGATAAAACAAAGATTGAAAAATGGGATTTAATTAGCTTTAAACAACATACAGCAGAAGATCAATCAATCGCAGCTATCGATGCGTTACCTGAGAAAGTTAAAGCACTAATTGATGTGGAAGCTGGATTGAAAAATCTTTACATTCAACAAAATCAAACGCCAAGCTTCCTATCTGTTACAGAAGATTTGAAGCAGCAAGGTGTTATTTTTACAGATATTTTAACTGCAGTAAAAGAACATGGTGAGCTTGTTCAAAAATACTTCATGACGGATGGAGTAAAAGTTGACGAACATCGCTTGACTGCTTTTCATGCGGCATTAGTAAATGGTGGAGCATTCCTTTATATTCCAAAAAATGTGGAAGTAAAAGAACCAATTCAATCGATTTTTATTCATTCTAATGCGGACGCACCACTAATTAACCATGTCCTTATTGTTGCAGATGATAATAGCTCGGTTACTTATGTGGAAAACTATATTTCTTTACAGGATGAAGCAGAGGGTATTGCAAACATCATTACGGAAGTTCTTGCTTTAACAAATGCACGAGTTACATTTGGCGCAGTTGATACGTTAGCACACGGCGTAACTACTTATGTGAATCGTCGTGGCTATGCTGGTAGAGATGCAAGAATTGAATGGGCTTTAGGGCTAATGAATGATGGTAACACCATCTCTGAAAATGTAACAAACTTAGTTGGTGATGGATCCGTAGGTGATACAAAATCAGTAGTAGTTGGTCGCGGAGATCAAAAACAAAACTTCACGACGAAAGTGGTTCATTTCGGTAAAAACTCTGAAGGCTTTATTTTGAAACATGGTGTAATGAAAGATAGTGCATCATCTGTATTCAATGGAATCGGAAAAATCGAACACGGTGCTACAAAAGCAAATGCACAACAAGAATCCCGTGTTTTAATGTTAAGCGAAAAAGCTCGTGGAGATGCGAATCCAATTCTATTAATTGATGAAGATGATGTAATGGCAGGGCATGCTGCATCAGTCGGACGTGTAGACCCTATTCAATTATATTATTTAATGAGCAGAGGTATTCCGAAAGTGGAAGCAGAACGTTTAGTTATCCATGGTTTCCTAGCTCCGGTAGTAAACCAATTACCAATTGAAGGAGTTAAGAAGCAGCTATCAGAGGTTATCGAAAGGAAAGTAAAATAATGGATATCCATAGCATCCGTAGCCAATTTCCAATTTTAGACCAATCGGTAAATGATCATCCTTTAGTATACTTAGATAGTGCTGCTACGTCGCAAAAGCCGACTAGTGTGATTAATACAGTCAATCAGTATTATCAGGAATACAATTCCAATGTGCATAGAGGGGTTCATACACTAGGAACAAAAGCAACAGATGCCTATGAAGCTGCAAGAGAAAAAGTCCGAAATTTTATTCATGCAAAATCTACTCAAGAAATAATCTTTACTAGAGGTACCACAACCGCACTGAATACTGTTGCCGCAAGCTACGGTCGCGTGAATCTTAAAGCAGGAGATGAGATCGTCATCTCCTATATGGAACACCATAGTAATATTATTCCTTGGCAACAGGTAGCAAAATATACAGGGGCAACCTTAAAATATATACCGCTGACAGAGGATGGAACAATTTCATTAGAGGATGTACGCAATACAATTACCAATCAAACGAAAATAGTTTCTCTCACATATATTTCGAATGTATTGGGAACGATTAATCCAATAAAAGAAATTACAAAAATTGCCCATGAGCATGGAGCAATTATGGTAGTCGATGGTGCGCAAAGCACACCACATATGAAAGTCGATGTTACGGATTTAGATTGTGATTTCTATGCATTCTCCGGACATAAAATGTGTGGACCAACTGGAATGGGTGTCCTTTACGGAAAACAACATTTGTTAGAACAAATGGAGCCAATCGAATTTGGTGGAGAAATGATTGATTTTGTTAATTTGTATGACTCAACATGGAAAGAATTACCATGGAAATTCGAGGCGGGTACTCCAATTATTGCAGGTGCCATTGGTCTAGGTGCTGCTATTGATTTTCTAGAAACAATTGGTCTTGATGCCATTCATAAGCATGAGCATGAACTAGTTGGTTATGCGATGGAAAAAGTTTCTTCCATTGAAGGAGTAACTATTTATGGGCCAAGTGCAGAAAATCGTGCAGGTGTATTAACCTTTAATATTGAAGGAGTACATCCACATGATGTTGCAACAGTATTAGATACAGAAGGAATAGCAGTTCGTGCAGGACATCATTGTGCACAACCATTAATGAAATGGTTAAATGTCAGTGCAACCGCAAGAGCTAGCTTTTATTTATATAATACAAAAGAAGATGTAGATCGTTTTGTAGAGGGACTCGTAATTTCAAAGGAGTTTTTCCATAATGTCTTTTAATAATTTAGATGCTTTATACCGCCAAGTGATCATGGATCATTATAAAAAACCACGAAATAAAGGAATATTAGAAGATGGCAATTTAGTCATTGACATGAATAATCCTACCTGTGGGGATCGTATCCGTTTAACGATGAAGGAAGAAGACGGGAAGATTGTGGATGTAAAGTTTGAAGGAGAAGGCTGTTCTATTTCTATGGCTTCTGCATCAATGATGACGCAGCTTGTTAAAGGAAAAGATGTGAAAACCGCAATGGAGCTTTCCAAAACCTTTTCACAGATCGTTCAAGGGAAAGAATATACTACTGATTTAGATTTAGGGGATATAGAAGCACTACAAGGTGTTTCTAAATTTCCAGCAAGAATCAAGTGTGCAACGCTCGCGTGGAAGGGGCTAGAAAAGGGAATTCACGACAAGCATAGCATGTAACAAGTTGTTTAAGTAACCTCTATAATGCAGCTAATATAGAGTTTCTAAAGAATGGAGGAATCGAGCATGGCGAAAAATATGCCTGAGATTGGCGATTATAAATACGGTTTCCATGATAAAGACGTCTCTGTTTTCCGTTCAGAACGTGGACTTACAAAAGAAATCGTAGAACAGATTTCAAAAATGAAAGAAGAACCCCAATGGATGTTAGATTTCCGTCTGAAAGCATTGGATCATTTTTATAAAAAACCAATGCCGCAATGGGGTGGTGATTTATCAGAATTAAATTTTGACGAAATTACTTACTATGTTAAGCCTTCCGAGCAATTAGGTCGTACATGGGATGAGGTTCCAGAAGAAATTAAACGTACGTTTGATAAATTAGGGATTCCTGAAGCAGAACAAAAATATTTAGCAGGGGTTTCTGCACAATATGAATCTGAGGTTGTTTATCACAACATGAAAGAAGACCTTGAAAAAATGGGGATTATCTTCAAGGATACAGATTCAGCTTTAAGAGAAAATGAAGAGCTTTTCCGTAAGCATTGGGCAACGGTAATTCCTTATTCTGACAATAAATTTTCAGCGCTTAATTCAGCAGTATGGTCAGGTGGATCTTTCATCTATGTACCACCTGGTGTGAAAGTGGATACCCCACTTCAAGCCTACTTCCGTATTAATTCCGAGAATATGGGACAATTCGAACGGACATTAATTATTGTCGATGAAGGTGCATCTGTTCATTATGTGGAAGGATGTACAGCACCAGTGTATACAACTAACTCACTTCATAGTGCGGTTGTAGAAATCATCATCAAGAAAGATGCATATTGCCGTTATACAACTATCCAAAACTGGGCAAATAACGTGTATAACTTAGTTACAAAACGTGCGATTTGTGAAGAAAATGCAACAATGGAATGGATTGACGGAAATATTGGTTCGAAGCTAACAATGAAATATCCTTCCGTAATTTTAAAAGGAGAAGGTTCCCGTGGAATGACGTTATCCATCGCTATTGCTGGTAAAGGTCAACACCAAGATGCTGGTGCGAAAATGATGCACTTAGCACCAAACACTTCTTCTACTATTGTTTCGAAATCAATTTCTAAACAAGGCGGAAAAGTAACGTATCGTGGAATGGTTCACTTCGGACGTAAAGCAAGTGGCGCAAGATCCAATATTGAATGTGATACATTAATTATGGATAACAATTCTACATCAGATACAATTCCTTACAATGAAATCTTTAACGATAATATTTCTTTAGAGCATGAAGCAAAAGTATCAAAAGTTTCGGAAGAACAATTATTCTATTTAATGAGTAGAGGTATTTCCGAAGAAGAGGCAACAGAAATGATCGTAATGGGCTTCATTGAACCATTTACGAAAGAACTCCCAATGGAATATGCCGTTGAAATGAACCGTTTGATTAAGTTCGAAATGGAAGGTTCTATAGGTTAATTCATAACGAACAAATAGAGCAAGGGGAAACCCTTGCTCTATTATTTTGAAGAAAAGAATTTTTTTGTGATACCATTTTTAGAAATCAGCTAATATCCTTCCAGACTTAGAAATTTAAAAAAATGTATCCCCTTCCAAAATGATTTCAGGAAAACTTCTACTTAACGAAATATCTATCTATTGATATACTTATAAATATTATGAATATTACCCTACTCTAAAAAATGAGGCGATGTCTAATGAAGCGTGTCTTTAATTTCTCTGCTGGTCCTGCACAATTACCATTGGATGTACTAATACGTGCACAGGAGGAATTGTTATCTTATCAAAATATTGGTATGTCGATTATGGAAATTAGTCACCGTTCCATCCATTTTAAAAAGGTTATAGAACGAGTAGAAGAGTTAATGAGAGAGCTGCTACAAATACCGGATAACTACAAGGTATTATTCATCCAAGGTGGTGCATCTCTACAATTTTCAATGGTCCCGCTAAATTTATTTAAAGAAAATAAGCATGCTTCCTATGTCCATTCCGGTAGCTGGTCGAAAAAAGCAATTGCCGAAGCAAGTAAATTCGGCGACATACACATCATCGCATCCTCAGAGGAGCAACAATTTACGTATTTTCCTTCCTTCCAAGTACATCAATTAAACGAAAACACCAATTATTTACATATCACAACAAATAACACAATTGAAGGTACAAGATTTACTTGTACAGAAGAGTTACCGAAAAATGGAATCCCAGTAGTGGCAGATATGTCATCCAATATTCTTTCAGAGGAACTTGACGTCAGCCAATATGGTCTGATTTATGCAGGTGCGCAAAAGAATTTAGGAATTGCAGGTCTTACGATTGTTATTATTCGAGAGGATTTAGTCGGGAATACGGGCGTGGATTGTCCAACGATGCTTAACTATGAAACATATGCAAAGGCAGAGTCCTTATATAATACCCCACCAACCTTTAGCATTTACATGACAATGCTTGTATTAGAATGGTTGAAGGAGCTTGGTGGGATTCCTGAAATTGCGAAACGAAACATCGAAAAAGCAAAAATATTTTATGATTTTCTCGACACCTCCAGCTTTTTTTCATCCAATGTAAAAAAAGCGGATCGTTCTTTAATGAATATCCCTTTTACTACAGTAAGTAAGGAATTGAATTCGCTTTTTATTCAGATAGCAGAACAGGAAGGATTTTATGCGTTAAAAGGTCATCGATCAGTAGGTGGCATGCGCGCAAGCTTATATAATGCTATGCCATTGGACGCTGTACTAGAGCTGGTAGCGTTTATGAAACAATTTGAAGAAAAATATGCTTGAGGAGGAGCTGCATTATGCTTTTTATTCAAACCTATAATTCTATTGCAAAACGAGGTTTAGCTGTTTTTTCAACAGAATGTTATAAATTGAATGAAGCAGAGGATCCAGATGCTATTTTACTTAGAAGCTATTCCCTACATAATGTACCGATTTCTCCTACATTAAAAGCTGTTGCAAGAGCAGGAGCTGGGGTGAATAATATCCCTGTGGAGAAGCTAAGTGAATTAGGAGTAGTGGTATTCAATACACCAGGAGCAAATGCTAATGCTGTTAAGGAATTAGCATTAATGAGTGTTATTGCAACTTCTCGTCATTTCCTGGAAGCTGCCAATTGGACAAAAAAATTAGTAGGAAATGGCGAAGAAATTTCGCCATTAATAGAGTCAGGAAAAAAGCAATTTGTTGGTACGGAAATACAAGGGAAACGATTAGGGGTTATTGGATTAGGGGCGATTGGTGGATTAGTAGCAAACGATGCGCTTGCATTAGGAATGGAGGTAATGGCATATGATCCATTTATTTCTGTAAATATTGCATGGCAGTTATCCAGTGAGGTGAAACGCGCAGAGAGTATCGAGGAAATTTACAAGAACTGTGATTATATTACCTTACATGTTCCACTTACAGATGAAACTAGGGGAATGCTTAATCACCAGAGCTTTTCTTTAATGAAGGATGGTGTACATATTTTGAATTTTTCCAGAGGGGAACTTGTACTAGAGGATGATTTAGAAGCAGCTTTAAAGGAAAGAAAAATCGGCAAGTATATTACGGATTTCCCAACCAATCGATTGTTATCGTTAGAGAACACAGTTGTATTGCCCCATATTGGAGCTTCTACGAAAGAGGCAGAGGAAAACTGTGCACAAATGGCAGCTAATGTGCTCAAACAATTTTTAGAGACTGGAAATATCCGTAATTCTATCAACTTTCCAAATGTTAATATGCCATATACTGGAAAAAGACGTTTAACAATAACCCATCGTAATATTCCTAATATGGTGGGGCAAATTACAACGCATTTAGCTGTGTATCATTTAAACATAGCAGATATGATCAATCGTAGTAAAGGTGTATGGGCATACACTATGATTGATATAGATAATGCCATCTCGGACCAAGTCATGAACGAAGTAATCCATCGGCTAAAAAAAATTTCAGGAGTGAAAAAGGTACGGTTCCTCTAATATTGCAAAATAGTAGAGAATTTATCGGAATATGTTATGATGTTGGTAACAATTATCGGATGAAAAATCCTTTTGCACATTATTTAAGAAATGGAAATAGGAGACTTGTTATATGATTTATATCGGTTTAACAGGCTGGGGAGATCATGATCGATTATATGATCATCCAAATGAGCGAAATAAATTACAGGTTTATGCCGCTCACTTCCCAATTGTGGAAGTAGATACCAGTTTTTATGCGATACAACCGATTCGCAATAGCGAAAAGTGGGTACGTGAAACACCGAGTACCTTTCAATTTATAGTGAAAGCATATCAAGGAATGACCGGACATTCGCGAGGACGTATTCCATTCCAATCAAAAATAGAAATGTTTCAAGCGTTTAAGCAATCATTACAGCCCTATATTGAGGCGAATAAATTAGCAATGGTACTCTTTCAATTTCCGCCTTGGTTTTCTTGTACGAAGGAAAATGTTCTATATTTACGCTGGTGTAAATTGCAAATGGAGGATATTCCTTGTGCATTAGAATTTCGCAATCAAACATGGTTTTCTCCTGCATATTATAAAGAAACGATGACGTTTATGAAAAAAGAAAAATGGATTCATAGTGTGTGTGATGAACCACAGGCGGGCGAAGGATCGGTGCCGTTAGTATTGCAGACAACACATCCAAAAACATTAGTGCGAATGCACGGACGAAATATTCATGGTTGGAATCATCATAATCGCAGCCAGGAAGATTGGCGAGAGGTTCGTTATTTATACCGTTATAATGAGCAAGAGCTGGAAGAATGGAAAAATCATTTGCAGCAATTACAAAAAGATAGCATGGATGTTTATATGCTATTTAATAATAATTCAGGCGGAGATGCTGCCGATAATGCAAAAATGATGATAGAGCTTTTAGGGATAGAGTATCATGGTTTAGCACCAAGACAGTTAGACTTATTTTAAAATCGAGGTACGGTAATGATTGAAAAAATCTATATTTATCATACGAATGATGTACATAGCCATTTTCAATATTGGCCACGTATTCACGAGGAAGTTACGAGACAGAGGAAGCTACATGCCGCACGTCAGGAAAGCATGTTTGTATTTGATATTGGCGATCATATTGATCGCGTTCATCCGTATACAGAAGGAACGTTAGGAAAGGGAAATATTGACTTGTTAAATGCTGCAGGCTATGATGCTGTAACGATTGGTAATAACGAAGGAATCACCCTGCCACATGAAGCATTAGACAAGCTTTATGAAAATGCACAATTTGATTGTGTAGTAGCAAACCTATTTGCTGAGGATGGTACAAGACCAAATTGGGCGAAGCCGTATCAAGTTTTTGAAACGGACAATCATACAAAAATTGGACTCATTGGCGTTACGATTAATTTTCAATATTTTTATGAACCACTTCATTGGAAAGTCACTGATCCATTTGAAGCATTACAACATTGGGTTCCTATTGTGAAGGAGCAAACAGATATTGTGATAATTCTGTCCCATCTCGGATTATCGGATGATCAACGAATCGCAAAAGAGTTTCCTGGAGTGCATTTAGTATTAGGTGGCCATACTCACCATGTACTAATGAATGGGGAACTAGTAGAGGATTGCTTACTTGCCTGTACGGGAAAGTATGGTAATTTTTTAGGGAAGGTCGAGCTACATTATGATGTAGAAAAAAGAAAAATGGTTGAAAAAAAAGCGATTTTAATGGAAACGATGCAGCTTCCAAATACAATCGGTGAAAATCAACAGCTCAAAGCAATAGCGGAATCTGGGAAACAATTATTAAACAAGCCGATTGCAGACTTACCTTATACACTAGAAACGGATTGGTATCAAGATACAGAATTGAATCAATTGCTTTGTAGCGCGTTAACGGAATGGTGTCAAGCAGACTGTAGCTTTATTAATGCCGGTTTATTAGTGGCAGGACTAGAGAAAGGCATTGTTACGGAATATGATATACATCAAATTTGTCCACATCCAATCAATCCATGTATCATCCGTTTACCAGGAGCAGTTTTGAAGGAAGTGTTAGCACAAACATTTAATGATCCATATATTTCATTACAATTAAAGGGCTTTGGTTTTCGTGGGAAAGTTTTTGGGAAAATGATATATGATCAAATCACATTTAACGGAAAAGGGGCTGCTATGGAGATTTATATAAACGGGGAAGCGATAGACAGCAAACAATTATATACCGTTGCTACGATCGATATTTTCGCGTTTGCCCGTTTTTATCCTGAGCTCACACGAAGTGAAAAACAATTTGTTGTTCCAGAGTTTATGCGTGATTTATTAAAATGGAAGTTAAGTAACATGTTCCCACTAACATGATTTCTAAAATAGAATTAGGTAATCTGTGAGAAAAGCAGTAGATTATTCACATAATGTCCCTTCTTCTCATAAAATAGTAGGGAAAGGGGCGAGAACGATGATGGAAGTCAAACCTATTGTGATTGATAATCGGACCTTTCTTGCCGTTTCTGTAGAATTACCGAAAACAACCTTAATTGCGATTATGAGCGATATTGGCTATATTATGTGTGGTGCATTAGATGTTGGGCTATTAAATGATAAATTAAAGGATCGTAAAATTATCGCAGGAAGAGCAGTAGGGGTCCGAAGCGTGGAAGATTTATTAAATGCTGCGTTAGAGTCGGTGACAGATGAAGCCGAGCAACGAGGAATTAAAGTTGGAATGATAGGGAAAGAAGCATTATTACGAATGTAAGGAAATAGCTAAGAAAACGATCTTTCATAATTAATTTTAAATAATTTGCTTTATTTCCCTCCCTTCAAGCATAAACATAGCTTGTAAGGGGGGATTTTTATTGGTGAAATTTCGTCGCTATCGCAGCCGGTTTAGAAAATATAGACCAATGAAGCCACATAAACCGCTACCCTTTCGCTATGTTTGCTTGTTAACCTTTGTCTTTTTTTTACTATCTACCTCGATTGGCTTATGGATTGTGAATAAAGGGATCAAGCCAACCTTTATTGCCTATGCAGAATCGCAATCGGTAAATTTAGCTACATATGTGATGAATAAAGCTATCGAAGAGGAAATTGGTAAAGGTGGATTAAGTCTAGAAAATATTACAAAAGTAATTTCCTATGAAAATGGTACGCAAACGATATTTGATACGGAAAAAATTATTGAGATTTCCACAAAAATTACGAGTAATGTGTTAAAGCATATTAATGGATTAGAGCATGACCACACATTTTCAACAGGGCTAGCAACAGAAGGCGAAATTAATCAATTAGAAGTAGTGGAAGGAGAAGGCTTGAAATTTAAGGTTCCCTTTGGAAGAATTACAAATAACGTATTATTAGGTGGTATTGGTCCAGATATCCCGGTCAGTTTTCATGCCATCGGGGATATTCAATATAATTATGAGACGATTAGTGAGCCACAAGAAATAAATAGTACATGGTATGAAATCCGCCTACATATGGAGGTAGGTATTCAAATGATTGTCCCTTTTACTTCTGAAATGAAAATAATTCCGCGTGATGTAATTCTTGCCTCTGGTATTATTAAAGGAGAGGTTCCACAATTTTATGGTAGTGGAGGACAATTAACACCTTCCATTGTCGTACCAAATGATGAGGACCAAGAGGATAAAAAAGAGTAGCTGGAGTAAAGCGTGATTGCTATGAATAGAGAAAGAACTGCATCCCAAAGGTTAGCTTATTGCTGAAGCCTTGGTGCTGCAGTTCTTTTTTTTACTATCGAGCTTACATGCCTCCTAAATAGGCTTGTTTAATCCGTTCACTCGATTGAAGCTCCTTTGCTGTACCAGAAGCGACTACATTTCCAGTTTCAATTACATAGGCACGGTTTGCGATGGAAAGCGCCATGTTTGCATTTTGCTCTACTAATAGAATTGTCGTACCATTTTGATTAATTTCTTGAATAATCTGGAATATTTGTTTTACCAATAGTGGCGCCAATCCCATTGATGGCTCATCCAATAGGAGTAGTTTTGGTTTTGCCATTAAAGCACGACCAATAGCGAGCATTTGCTGCTCTCCTCCGGATAGTGTTCCAGCTAATTGCTTTTTTCGTTCAAGCAATCTTGGAAAAAGGGCGTATACTGCTTGCTTATCCTCTTCAATTGCCTTTTTATCTTTTCGAATATATGCCCCTAAATCAAGATTTTCTGCAACCGTCATATTAGCGAAAACCCTCCGGCCCTCGGGTACATGGGAAATACCTGATTGAACAATTGATTGAACAGGCTTGTTGGTTATTGATTGTCCGAAATAATCGATCCTACCGGTTTTCGGCCGTAGCAATCCAGATAAGGTTTTCAATAAAGTACTCTTGCCAGCGCCATTTGCACCAATTAAGGTAACAATTTCACCCGCTAATACTTCCAATGAAACACCCTTTAGTGCATGAATATTATCATAATATACATCGATCTCATCGACTTTAAGCATGCTCTTCACCCACCTCTTCACCTAAATATGCTTCGATGACCTTCGGATGTTTTCGTATTTCCTCGGGGGTTCCATGTGCAATCAATTGTCCATGATCCAATACAGAGATTTTTTCACAAACTCCCATGACGAGCTTCATATCATGCTCAATTAACAAAATAGTTAAATTAAATTCGTTACGAATAAAGCTAATTAGCTCCATTAGTTCTTTTGTTTCCTGTGGATTCATTCCGGCAGCAGGCTCATCGAGAAGTAGCAGCTTTGGTCCTGCCGCTAATGCACGAGCAATCTCTAATCTACGCTGTTGACCATATGGCAAATTTTTGGCCTTTTCCTCCTTTACATGATCCAAATGGAAAATTTTAAGAAATTCTATCGATTTTTCCTCCATTTCTTTTTCTCCAGAAAAATGTTTTGGAAAGCGGAAAATCGAGCTAAAGATTGAATGCTTTGCAAGAGAATGATAGGCAATTTTCACATTGTCTAAGACGGACAGCTCATTAAAGAGTCGAATATTTTGGAACGTACGACTAATCCCTTTGCGTGTTACCTTATAAGGCGGAAGTCCATTTATTCGTTCCCCGTTGAAGAAAATTTCTCCTTCGGTTGGGGCGTAAACACCGGTTAATAAATTAAAGACGGTTGTTTTGCCAGCTCCATTTGGGCCTATCAGCCCGATCAGCTCTCCTTGATTTAATTTTAAAGTAAAATTAGCTACCGCTCGTAAGCCGCCAAATCGAATACCTACATTTTGTATATGTAAGAGAGGGTTAGTGCTCAAAGGTTTTCCCCTCCTTTTAACGCATTCTTTTTACGAGATGTAAAAAAATCCGTTATTTCACGAGTGCCCATTAATCCTTGTGGACGATACAGCATAACGAGAATAAGAATAAGGCTATAAATAATCATTCTAGTCTCTGCATAATCCTGTAGAAAGGTAGAGACAATGGTAAGCAAAATTGCCGATAAGACTGCTCCTGATAAACTTCCGAGTCCACCTAATACGACGAAGATCAATATATCAAAAGATTTTAAGAAACCGAAACTTGCTGGTTGAATGATATAAAAGTTATGGGCATATAACCCACCTGCAATGCCTGCAAAAAAAGAACCAATTACAAAAGCAACGACTTTATAATAAGTAGTATTAATCCCCATCGCATCTGCTGCAATTTCATTTTCCCGAATTGCCACACAGGCGCGCCCATGCCGAGAATTGGTAAAATTAATAATGACAATTAGTGTAATAAGTAGACAAATATAGGAAATAGTCCAATTGGTAGTTCTCGATACGACCATTCCTGCTGCCCCACCGACGTAATCAATATTAAGGAAGATGATCCTAATGATTTCTGCAAATCCTAATGTGGCAATCGCCAAATAATCGCCTCTAAGCCGGAGCGTTGGAATACCAACAATTAAACCAGCAACTGCTGCAATGACTCCAGCAGCAAAAAGGGCGAGAGGGAACGGTAAAGCTAATTTCATCGTAACAATTGCAGATATATAGGCTCCAACTGCAAGGAAACCGGCATGTCCAATGGAGAATTGTCCGGTTATTCCTATGACAAGATGAAGACTAACGGCAAGAATGATGTTGATGGCAATTGTAATTAACGTATTAGTATAAAATAAATTAAAAACTTCCGTCGTAATAAGCAATTGAATTATGGTGTAGATAATAATCGCTAATAGCATAAATTTCCAAAATCTATTAATCATTTTCATTATTGTTCACCTACACTTTCTCTTTCGCATTTTTACCAAAAATACCGGAAGGTCTAAAAATTAAAATGAGGATTAAAATAATAAATGCAGCAGCATCTCGCCATAAGGAAAAACCACTGGCACTAACAACCGTTTCTACAATCCCTAAAAGGAACCCACCTACCATTGCACCAGGAATTATCCCAATTCCTCCAAGTACCGCAGCAATGAACGCCTTTAATCCAGGGATAATCCCCATAAGTGGATCTATCTTTGTATAGTAGATTCCGAAAATAACTCCAGCAGCTCCAGCTAATGCGGAGCCAATTGCAAAGGTAATAGATATCGTATTATCGACATTAATTCCCATTAGCTTTGCAGCATCTTGATCGTATGCTACAGCTCGCATTGCTTTGCCAATTTTGGAACGATGCACAATGAATTGCAAAAGAATCATAAGAATGACCGTTACACAAAGTATTAAGACGGATTGACTACTAATTTTTGCCCCAAAAATGTTGTATGTTTCTTTTGCAAGTACTTCCGGATATGCCTCAGGCTGTGCTCCGCGAAAATAGATAAAGATATATTCAATCAATAGTGAGACCCCAATGGCTGTTATTAAAGCAGCGATTCTTGTGGAATTTCGTAATCTTTTATAGGCGATTCGCTCAATAGTTACGCCTAAAATAGCGCAAACAATCATCGCTAATAATAGGGCAGGTAAGAAGCTTAGGTTTAATACAGAAATCGCAAAAAAACCTGTAAATGCACCTATCATAAAAACATCGCCATGTGCAAAGTTAATTAATTTAATAATTCCATAGACCATTGTATAGCCAAGTGCAATAAGTGCATAAATACTTCCGAGTGATATCCCGTTAAAAAATTGTTGTATCCACTCCACTAGTTTTCCTCCTTTAATAGATAAGGAAATTTGAAAAAGGGAGGATTGCGCCTCCCACTTTTCATGCCCAATTTACGGGTTGATTTTTGATTTAAATACTTGAACACCATCTTGATATTCTAATATTGTTGCGGATTTCACAGGATTATGATTTTCATCGACTGTAATTAATCCGGTAACAAGTAATAAATCCTTTGTATCTGCTAATGCATCCTTTATTTTCTCAGGTTCAAAGCTTCCGGCACGCTCAATAGCGTCCGCTAAGAAATAGATGGAGTCATAGCCAAGTGCATTAAATGCATCTGGAGATTCCCCGTTATATTTTTCCTTGAATTTTTTTACAAAGTCTTGAATAGTTGTATCTGGATCCTCTGCAGAATAATGATTTGTAATAAAGGTATTGTTGAGTGTATCAGCACCTGCAAGCTCTACTAATGTTGGAGAATCCCAACCGTCTGCACCCATGAAAGGCACTTCGATTCCCATTTCTCGGGCTTGCTTAATAATTAACCCAACCTCTGCATAGTATCCAGGAATAAATACAAATTCTGGATTTTTTGATTGAATGCGTGTTAATGTGGAACGAAAATCTGTATCTTTTGCAACATAGGATTCCTCTGCGACAATCGTACCACCAGCAGCTTCGAATGTTTCTTTAAATGCATCGGCAAGTCCTTTTGCATAGTCACTGGCACTGTCAGCATATATTGCGGCAGTTTTTATCCCTAAGTCACCTGTAGCAAAGTTTGCGGCAACAGTTCCTTGAAAAGGATCAATATAGGAGGTCCGAAAGACATAATCATTTACATCGCCATTTTCAGTGACCGTCACATTTGGACTTGTACCTGATGGTGTTAATAGAATCGTTTTTGTATCATTAGCAATTTGCGCCTGAGCTAATGTATTTCCGCTCGTAGCAGAACCAATGATTGCTAAAACCTGTTCTTCACTTGTTAGTTTAGTGGCAACACTAGCTGCTTCTGAAGGATCGGATTTATTATCCGATTTGATTAGTTCGATTGTTTTTCCATCTATTCCACCGTTGGCATTTATTTCTTCCACTGCCAGATCAACTCCTTCGGCGATAGATTGTCCATAGGATGCGACATCGCCTGAGAGCTCTAAATTTGCTCCAATCTTAATGGTATCCCCATCTCCTGAAGAACTACTAGAACAACCAGCTAAAATACCAACTGCGAGGCTAGATGCTATTAGTATTTTGGTGAAGCTCTTTCTCATGAATAAATCCTCCTTAATATTTATTTAATTTTTCCGATAAGGATAGGTAAGATTAAAAGAGCGAGAGAATTGGAGTGATTATTTATCAGAAAAATTAATCATTAATAGAATAAGTCTTATTTTTTTAATAATGTGATTAATTCGATTAAATAGTTTTTTGTTCCTAACTATAGCTATTCCAATAGAATGTAAAAAATACCTATTGTAAGTTTTTCTCCAAAATAAAAAGGCAATGATAATTTCAGCTATCATTTGCCTTCTATTTCAGTACAATTGTATACTTATTAATTTCTTGCTCGTGCTTTTTGTCTTGTTTGTCGTTCCCAAAGTTTTAAATGAGGATATGGATCGAAGGACCATTCGGTTTTCCCATTATCTTTATACATTCCATAGTGAAGATGTGGTGGGAATTTACCAGATGTTCCGGGTGGACCATATCCGGAGCTACCGACACTACCGATAAGTTGTCCAGGTCTGACAATGTCGCCAATCTTTAAATCTTTAGCATAGCCATTTAAATGTCCAAAATAATGATACGTATTATTTATATCGCGAATGCCAATACGCCAGCCTCCGTACTTATTCCATCCTTTCAGCTCCACAATTCCATAACAGGTGGAAAAAACATTGACACCATAATCTGCAAAAATATCGGTACCTTCATGAATTCTTCTTCCGCCCCAGCCTCTCGCGTCTCCCCAAGTATCCCGATAACTGTAATTTGCTCGTAATGGGAGAGGAAAATGATGTTCATATAAATCTAGAGTACCAAAGGCTTTATACATCTTTGCAAAGCCAGTAATTATTCCGACTGCTTTATCACGCTTGTAATAATCCCATAGACCGATTTCTAAGTTATCTTCATCTGACCCGTATTTATGCAAATAATTGGCAAAGGTATATAATGCGTCTTCTGGATTATTGGAATCTGCCTTTCCATCGCCATTGCCATCCATACCTATGCCATTAAAAATTAGAATCGATTTTGGATTGGTATCAGCCTGATTCGGATTAATTGGTCCACTCCATTTTTCTGGAGGAAAATATATCCCTAATATTCCCTCAGGATCTGGTAAATCTTTACGAACCTTGCGGATATTTCTTTCATATTGGTCCACAGCTGCGATATAATACCAAGGAATATTAGTAATTACTTCAATGTTTTTATATATAATCATCCGTTCTTCCAATAGCTTTGCTTGATCCTTTTGCACTGCAGCAGCATTTTGCAGCGGAAAGGTCCCGATAAAAAGAAATATTATGGCAATGCTCATAATAGTGAAACGCAACATTGGTCCTCCTTTCCAATTACTAGCATTAGTTTATGAGAATAACTTAAAATAATAATTGATATTTTTTGGAAGTTTTCCATAAGCGCTCCCTTTTTTCTTATCTTTAGGTAAACAGATGAAGGAAAGGATACGTTGTTCAATATTTAATGTTTTTCTATCTGCAATTGTAAAATTGTTACTGTTCTTGCCAATAATGCGTTATAATTTCTCTAAGTATGTGTGAATGAAAGGTGGTTTGAATTATGGTTTGTATACAAAATGTCTGCTATGAAATAGTTGAGGAACGGAGAAGCGGGTTCAACGAGCAAGCATTTCGTGACCGATTCAGTGATATATTAATTCGCTATGACTATATCGTTGGTGACTGGGGTTATGGTCAATTACGATTAAAGGGATTCTTTGATGACCAAAACCAAAAAGCTACATTTGATACAAAAATTAGTACAATGACCGAATATTTATATGAATACTGCAATTTTGGCTGTCCATATTTTGTGTTAAAAAAAGTAGATAAATAAATCGAACGAAGAATAAGAGCTCAATGAAAAATTGAGTTCTTTATTTTTGTTCATCATCGTGTGGAGGATGGGCGTCATCCATTTGTCTTGGCATTCCTTCATGCAGTGCTTTGAACCCATAATTATAGGAACTGTAGGGTCTTTGACCATCCTGCCATTTACTTGATTTATTCTCTACTGGTTTCTCCACTCCAAAAGCAGATCCATATGCTCCTTCTGGCATCTCCTCGGGAACTAAATAATTTTTTCCTGCTTCCACATTGGTAAAGTCTGAATAGCCATTCGATTTTTCCTTTGCCATTTGATACACCTCCACAAGAGAATGTTACCTGTCTATAGCTTGTTCCAAAGCATGAGAAACTATGAAAAAATTATCGTATTAAAGTGAGGTGAGACAATAAATTGCTTAATGATTTCGTCCATGCTCGACTAATTTATGGTAAGATGGAAGGGAATTTAGAAAACCTTTTCTTTATATCTTTTGAAAGCATGAAAATTTAATTATTAGCATTGAAGGGAGAAGGGCGTATGTATTTTGTGGATCGGGAAAAAATTGAAGATACATTAACTTTTATGGATATGCAAATGCAGACATTTCATACAATTACTGATTTACACGATGAATTTCAAAAACTTGCACTAGAGCGAGTCGTTCATACAATGATTGAATCGGTACTAGATGTGGGTAATGCAATGATAGATGGCTTTATAATGCGCGACCCAGGTAGCTATGATGACATTATTGATATCCTGTTGGATGAAAAAGTGATAAATGAAGACATGGCCATCCATCTGAAAAAGATAATTTTATTAAGAAAAGATTTAGTACAGCATTATATTTCTGTGGATCATAAGAAGATTTATGAAACAGTTCAACAGGAATGGACTAGTGTAGAAAAATTTCCTGAAAGAATCCGGAACTATTTAATAAATGAATTAGGCCCAGTGTCTGCCTTTCGAAACTAATAAAACAACAATTGCTAGGAGTAGTGTAAGATGAGACGGTATAACGGATATTTAATTGATTTAGATGGAACAATGTATAAAGGAACTGAAAAAATCGAGGCGGCAAGTCAATTTGTCCAAACATTAGTGAGGGAAAAAATTCCGTATCTTTTTGTGACAAATAATTCGACTCGAACCCCAGAGCAGGTTGCAGAAAAACTAATGGATTTCGATATTCCTGCTACAAAGGACCAAGTATTTACAACTAGTATGGCAACTGCAAACTATATTTACGAGCAAAAACCGGATGCAAAAATATATTATTTTGGTGAAGAAGGGCTAACCTATGCCTTAAAGGAAAAAGGCTTCACCTTTGCAAAAGAAGATGCAGAATATGTAATTGTTGGTCTTGATCGCGAAGTTAATTATGAAAAATTTGCGATTGCATGCTTAGCGATTCGGAATGGGGCTAAATTTATTTCTACGAATGCTGATATTGCCTTGCCTTCAGAGCGTGGTTTTCTACCAGGGAACGGGTCATTAACGGCACTTGTAAGCACCTCTACACAAGTAAATCCAGTGTTTATTGGTAAACCCGAATCGATAATTACGGAACAAGCAATGAAAGTACTTGGTACGAAAAAAGAAGAAACGATCATGGTAGGGGATTATTATCAAACCGACATTTTAGCCGGAATGCGAGCAGGTATTGATACGCTATTAGTACATACAGGTGTTACAACAAAAGAGCAATTAAAAGAATATGATAAGCAACCAACATATTCGATAGATTCACTCGCTGAATGGAAGTTTCTTTAATTACAATTAATACTAAAAGAAAAACCTTTTCTACCAACTATTTTTGGCGGAAAAGGCTTTTTTTGCATATAGGAAGATGCTCTAGCAATGGAGAGATATCCATGATTTCCGATCCTTGCTAATAAGCTTATTAATCAGCATTTGCCGCACGATGTGCCAGACGACTGGAAGCGGCAGCTGCAATGGCACCTACAATATCATCTAAAAAAGTGTTGCATTTCCCAGTTGATTTATCATTTAATTCCTTTAAAATTCCTGGTTTTAATTTATCGATATACCCGTAATTAGTAAATCCTATAGAACCATATACATTCACAATCGAGAATGCCAAAATTTCATCTACTCCATATAAGCCTTCATCTACTGCAATAATCGTTTGGAGTGGTTCTTCGAGCATTTTCTTTTCTGCTAAAATATCTAATTGGATTCCAGTGAGGATAGCATTTTGTACTTCCCGTTTAGATAAAACGGATTCGACATTTTCTATGCAATCCTCCAATTGTAACCCAGGATGATAATTTTTTTGTAAAAATAATACGAGTTCCGCAATATCCTCTAAGCGAACACCTCTTTCTATTAACATCTTTTTTGCAGTGTTCTCCGAGTTGTTTAAACTACTTTCTTTTTTTGTCATACGTATCACCTTTTCTTCTATAGTTTTATTCAGATGATTATGCCCATCTAGCGGAATGATCCTGTTAAAAATAACTAACGATCATGGCAATTTGCTTTCCTATTTTTTCCTACTCCGCAAGGTTTATTCTGTCATATCAACAGAAAACAATCGAATATATAAATTAAAGGTTAAACATAACATTAATTATAGCAGTATTTTTTCAATTAAGAAAAAATTATAACTGAATCAAATTGTGAAGATACATCATGGAATCAAAAAGGGGGAGCGTGATTTGCATGAATGATTTTTTTAAAGACATATATGGTCTCGAAGGTCTACAGCCGATTCCTTTTCATCGATACCAAGCTTTTCGAAATCAGCAGTTTATTTATATTATGATTCCGGTTTTTGAAAGTGAACAAGGGGAAATTGTGGAGCGTTTTGAGCTGACACGACAATTACAAGGTGCTGGAGAAAAATATGTTCCGAGCTTTTATCCGACTAAAACCGAAAGCTATATTAGTGAATATGATAATCAATATTTCGTGCTCTTACAATTATCAAATTGGAAGGAACAATCCTTTCGTCAGCTTGGAAGAAGATTAGCAAAATTTCATAGTCGTGGCTTTCAAACAACAAGACAGGTGAATGCACTAAATCGAGTTGGGGAGTGGAAGCAATTATGGGAGGCAAGGCTTAATCAAATGGAAAATGTATGGCAATCAGTTGTATTGAATCGCCCAGCAGATGAGTTTGAAAAATTGTTTGTCGATTCTTTTCCCTATTATAATGGTCTTTGTGAAAATGCTATCCAATATTATGTTGATACTAATATTGATGAAGTGCCACAGCCAATTGATTATGGTACAATCTGCCATGAACGGTTTATTCGAAAAACTTGGGATGGAGAAGTCATTTGGAAAAATCCATTTGATTGGGTAGTAGATCATCCGAGTCGCGACTTAGCGGAATGGACACGGGAGTTATATTTACAGCAATCACCAGTTTATCACAATCAATTACGAAATTTTCTTCATCAATATCAATCCGTTATACCACTTTCCGCATATGCTTGGCGCTTATATTATTCGCGGTTACTGTTACCGCTGCATTATTTACAATGTATTGAAACATACTATACAACTAATTCAGAACAAATAAAGCGGGAAATGGCAGATGTATTGGCTCGTTATTTGGAAAGATCTGAAGACTATGAGCGATTTTTATATGGATTTTATGAGGTTGTTGAGGTTCCTACAAGAAATATGAGCATTCCCATTGTAAGTTGGTTAAATAAGTGACGGATTTATTCTATTATTGTATTATAATGGTAAACTAATTATTGTAATATTATAAAATGAACGGAAGTAACCAATCTCCTGTCTTATGATGGGCAGGAGAAAGTGGAAATGGACAAGGGGAGCCAAGGAATTACTTGTCGTGAAACTTTTTGGAGGAGGAGTATTCATGAGTAAAAGACCATATGTGTATGTGACAAGAAAAATGCCAGCTAAAATGATTAACATTCTTGAAAGCGTAGCAGAAGTAGGTATGTGGGAAAGTGAGGAGACACCGGTACCTCGTGAAATCTTATTGGAGGAAGCAAATAAAGCAGATGGATTATTTACCGTATTAGCTGATCAAATTGACGAAGAGCTTTTTCAAGCTGCTCCAAATTTAAAAGTGGTTGCTAATTTAGCAGTTGGTTTCGATAATATCGATGTTCAAGCAGCTACGAAACGTGGAATAGCAGTATGTAATACACCAGACATTTTAACGGATACAACTGCAGATTTAGCATTTTCGCTTGTATTAATGGTCGGAAGACGTTTAGCAGAAGCAGTAGAGTGTGTGAAAACAGGTAATTGGACAAGCTGGAGCCCATTCTTTATGGCTGGTGCAGACGTTCATCATAAAACAATTGGTATTGTTGGCATGGGAAGCATTGGGGAGGCAGTGGCGAAACGAGCACTTGGCTTTCAGATGAACGTAATATATCACAATAGAAATCGGAAAATCGAGACAGAAAAGGCACTAGATGTCTCCTATCGATCATTTGAGGACTTAGTTGTTGAAAGTGATTATATAGTTTGTTTAACCCCACTGACTGATGCAACAAAAGGTATGTTTTCCAAGGAAGTTTTTCGAAAGATGAAAAATACAGCATATTTTATCAATGCCTCTCGTGGCACAGTTGTAGTGGAAGAGGATTTAGTAGAAGCTCTTCGCGAAGGAGAAATCGCTGGTGCAGGGTTAGATGTGTTTCATCAAGAGCCAATCGATCCAAATCATCCATTATTGCAATTTCCTAATGTCGTGGCACTGCCGCATATTGGAAGTGCGAGTGTGGAAACTAGAGGTGCTATGATAGTACATTGTTGTGAAAATATTGCTGCTGTACTAAAAGGGGAAACGCCTGTTAGCTTAGTTAACAAAGAAATTAAATGTTAATTTAATAAAAGTAATTTCTTGGAGGAAAATAAAAAGCTTGTTGAGGGAAAATCCGCAACAAGCTATCATTCATCTGAATCAATGAAAATACATTCAAGCTACCGAATCGATAAGTTGATTGGTTGAAAAAGTAGGAATGAAAAAACATTTTCTTTATTTGTTCTGTGGCACAAATATTAAATTACAGGTATGAAATGTTAGAAATTAAAATACTTGTTCTACTTCTACTACACCTGGAACTTCTTCAAATAGTGCACGTTCGATTCCTGCTTTTAATGTGATTGTTGAACTTGGACATGTTCCACATGCACCGAGTAGACGTAGTTTTACAACGCCGTCTTCCACATCGACAAGCTCGCAATCGCCTCCGTCACGAAGAAGGAATGGACGTAATTTATCTAATACTTCTTGTACTTGATCTTTTAGTTCTAAACCAGTCATTTTTAGCACTCCTTTCTCTCTGATTCTTATTATAATAGGGATATAAGGAAAAATCCATTTGTTAATTCTATTTGTCAAATCTTTGCTTGTTATCTCTATTTTATGTGCAACTTAAAATTTTGTAAAATGATTTGGTGGGAGGAAATGAAATTGGGCCATTTTAAACCTGTGGAAATTACAATATATGGGGCAGAACAAATTTGTGCGAGCTGTGTAAATTTACCATCCTCGAAAGAAACCTATGAATGGCTGGAGGCTGCACTGACTAGAAAGTATCCAAATCAGCCTTTCTCAATGAATTATGTGGATATTATGAATCCTCCTGCTGAAGAAAAGCTTCAAGCATTTGCACAACGTGTTATTGAAGAGGATATGTTTTATCCAGTAGTATTAATTGAGGATCAAATTGTAGCTGAAGGAAATCCCCGCCTAAAAACAATTTATGTGGAAATGGAAAAGTATGGCTACCAGGCACCGACAGTATAAGACATAAGAAAAAGGCTGATGCTTGCTGGCATCAGCCTTTTTCTTATCCATTATGGAATTTATATAGCCATAAAATACCAGATTTTAATAATCGAGGTACTCTACCTGTAAGGGTATGATCGGCGACTAAACCAAAGCCTTGTTTCCTTCCTAATGAGCCTAGCACACCTTTTAATTTCATTTCTGGCATTTTTTCTGGTAGTTCTTCCTGTTTCCACCTACTTAATAAAACTTGCACGATTTGTTCTGCCTGTGCTTCTGCTAGCTGTGCACTTGGTGCAAATGGTAGGCTAGCACAGTCGCCAACGACATATACATGCTCGTTTGCTGGAAGATTATGATAAGGTGTGAGCAATACTCGACCCTGTGCATCCTTTTCTACCTCTAATTCACGAACAAGCTTGTTTGGTTGAATCCCTGCTGTCCAAACAATTACATCTACTTCAATTGGATCGTCGTGATTATATAAAATACCTTCTTCGACTTTTGTAATATTCGATTCATTAATGACTTGAATATTATGCTCTTGAAACCAGTTAGTTACAAATGTACTTAATTTTTCAGGAAATGCAGAAAGGATATTTTTACCACGATCATAAATACGAATATCGAGGTCTGGACGACTTTCATGCAATTCACTAGCTAATTCTACTCCACTTAATCCAGCACCAACAATTGCTACCTTTGAATAGCCAGGTAAGTTATTTAAAGCTGAATACGTTCTTCGGGAAGCTTCAATTGACTGAATTCCATAGGTATATTCATTAGCACCTGGAACAGAATGATACTTATCCTCGCAGCCAAGACCAATGACTAAGTCATCAAATGGAATGGTACCCTGGCCATTAACACTCACTAGCTTTTCTACAATATTCATTTGTGTAATCTCCCCATACACAATGGTCAATCGCTCATGCTCTGGAAAGGTAACGCGAACATGCTGATCAGGTAACGTTCCAGCTGCTAGTGCATAAAATTCTGTTTTTAAACTATGATAAGGTACCTTATCTATTAGCGTAATGTGAACATCCTCAGGTAGTTGATCTGGGAGTAGCTTTTGCATAATTTTCATGCCCCCATATCCCCCGCCTAACAAAACAAGCTTTCTCATGAATTATTCCCCTTTGGTCGTCTGATAAATAGTTTGATAACACTACGAATCTTATTTTTGAAAAGTATTAAACTACTATGAAACCGCAAACATACAGATATAAAAATTATATCGAAATTATAAGAAATTAACAATTGGAATTGTATATTTCAGCAAAAAAACGAATATAAGATAAGATGACGGATAGGCTCTTGTAAAGTGTATTCACCAATGGGAATAACGACTACTTTAAGGGTAGGGTTATTATGGTAAGAAAATAGGCTGCACGATAGTTGAGTCCGTGCTCAAATAAATATATACTATAATTAAGACGAACAAATTTATTGGCGAACCGTAAAATTACATTACTCACATTTATGACGACATATTTCCTCATGTATAAATCATAAGGAGCAACGTATTATTTATAAATAGTTAGACTAAGGGAGGTTTGGCAAAGTGTCAGAGCAAATCGTACATTTGACAGAAGCAGCAGCACTGCAAATTAAAGATATGATGAAGGAAAATAACGAAACAGATGCATTTTTACGTGTCTCCGTTAAAGGCGGTGGATGTACTGGCCTTTCCTATGGAATGGGTTTAGATCATGAAGTAAAAGAGGACGATATTTTACTTGAACAGCATGGCTTGAAACTAGTTGTGGATAAAATAAGTGCACCAATTCTATCCGGCACGAGTATTGACTATAAACAATCATTACTTGGCGGCGGATTCACCATCGATAATCCAAATGCGATTGCAGCATGCGGCTGTGGCGCATCATTCCGTACGGCAAAGGCAGCTGGAACACCAGAGAGATGTTAAATGCCATAAAAAAAGGATGGCTATTGTCATCCTTTTTTTATAGTTATATTCTTAACGGTTTCATTAATCTTCAAACATCGACGTACTATGTAATGGTTGTACTCTTGCCTTTGGATCAATAAATGTTTTCGCATTGTTAATCGCAATTGGACCTTCACCAAAGCCAGTAGCAATTAACTTCACTTTTCCGTCATATGTACAAATATCTCCTGCCGCATAAATTCCAGGAATATTCGTCTCCATTTTCGAGTTAACAACAATAGAATTTTTCTGAATATCTAATCCCCATTCCTTAATAGGTCCTAAGGAGGAAACAAATCCATAGCTTACAACTACTTCATCAACATCTATTGTTTCCGTATCTTCCCCTTTTGGTGCTTGTAAAACTAATTGCGTAATTTTTTCCTCATTACCGACAATACCAACGGGAACCAATGGGGTTTTGATATCTATACTAGAATTGTGTAATCTTTCAACACTATGTTCATGTGCTCGGAATTTATCCCGACGATGAACAATGGATACTTTTTTCGCAATCGGCTCGAGCATTAAAGACCAATCAACTGCAGAATCTCCGCCACCTAATACAACAACATTTTTATCCTTGAAGTAGGATAAATCATTAATAAAGTAATGAAGGTTTTTTCCTTCATATTTTTTTCCTTCTTCAAGCTCCAATCGTCTTGGTTGAAATGCACCATTTCCAGCAGTTATAATTATTGCCTTCGTATAGTGAACCTCTTGATCCGTTATTAACTTAAATGAACCATCTTCCAGCTTTTCTAGTTTTTCAACTGATTGTTCTAAACAAATGGTAGGATCAAATAATTTAATTTGCTCCGTTAAATTGTTAACAAGCTCCTGTGCACGAATTTTTGGAAATCCAGCTACATCGTAAATATATTTTTCTGGGTAAAGGGCAGTTAATTGTCCCCCCAATTGTGGTAAGCTTTCTATTATTTTAACGGTTGCCTTGCGTAACCCGCCGTAAAATGCCGTAAATAATCCAGTGGGACCTCCACCAATAACAGTTATATCATATATTTGCGTATCTTCTTTCAAAGGTATCCCTCCAACAATTTTTTCACTTCATTTTATCATAAATCTACTTTATACGACAGAAATACACCTATCCGGAAGGGGTTTATTACATTAGCTAATTGGGTTCGGAGGTTTTTACGTCTGAGATAATTTTTTCCTTGAAATAAATGCAAAAAAAAGCTAAAATAATATAGTAAAAGTGCTTTTGATTGTGAAAACTTTTGCAAACTTTAGTGAATATTATCACAAAGTTTTATATGTTGTTGTTGTTTTTCTTGACAAACTTATTTGTTAACAAAACAAAGTGACATACATTTTTTGCGAATACTTGTAGAAAATGAAAACAAGAGTATTCTTTTCAAATACAAATATTTAAACTAGAAGGGTGACAACAGTGAATAAACCAAAAGTCGTTATATTAGGTGCCGGTTACGGTGGACTATTAACAGCTGTTCGTTTACAAAAATTAGTTGGTGTAAATGATGCAGAAATTACTTTAATAAATAAAAATGATTACCATTATGAAACAACATGGTTGCACGAAGCTTCTGCTGGTACATTACATCATGATCGTGTACGTTATAATATCGCAGATGTCATTAATAGAAGTAAAGTAAATTTCGTTCAAGATTCTGTAGAAGAAATTAAAGCAGATGAAAAGAAAGTAATTTTAAGTAATGGAGAAGTTACTTATGATTATCTAGTAGTTGCTTTAGGTGGAGAATCAGAAACATTTGGAATTAAAGGCTTAAAAGAAAATGCATTCACTATTACAAGTGTAGATAGTTCTCGCCAAATTAGAGAGCATATTGAATATCAATTTGCTACTTATAGTGCAGAAGCGGACAAACAAGAGGAACGTTTATCTATAGTTGTCGGTGGTGCTGGATTTACCGGAATTGAATTCCTTGGAGAGCTTGTTAATCGTATTCCTCAACTATGTAAAGAATATGAAATTGAACAATCAAAAGTTAATATTTATTGCGTAGAGGCTGCACCTATGGCTTTACCTGGATTTGACCCAGGACTAGTAAGCTATGCAACTGCATTATTAGAGAAAAAAGGTGTAGAATTTAACATCGGAACTGCCATCAAAGAATGTACTCCTGAAGGTGTGTTAGTTGCGAAAGGTGATGAAGAACCAAGATTAATTAAAGCAGGTACGGTTGTTTGGGCTGCTGGAGTTCGCGGAAATGAAGTAATCGAAAAATCAGGCTTTGAAAATATTAGAGGTCGTGTAACAGTGGATAGCCACTTAAGAATGCCTGCACATGAAGATATTTTCATTCTTGGTGACTGTTCTGCAGTTATTAATGAAGAAAATAACAGACCATTCCCACCAACTGCGCAAATTGCAATGCAACAAGCAGTACTTACTGCGAAAAATATTGCATCCTTAATTCAAGGAAAAAATGATCTTAAAGAATTTACTTTTGATAATAAAGGTACCGTATGTTCTTTAGGTGAACATGATGCAATTGGTGTAGTATTCGGTAAAAAATTAACTGGATTTAGCGCATCCTTCATGAAAAAAGTAATCGATAATCGTGCCCTATTCATGATCGGTGGAATTCCATTAGTATTGAAAAAAGGTAAATTTAACATTTTTTAATGCTTAAGGTAAAAGGAAGAAAGCAAGCTGTTTAATGCAGCTTGCTTTTTTTTTGTTTTTCGTTAGAGAACGGGTATCAACAGGAAAGGGAGAAAGAAATGGAGACGAAATCCGTTAGAGAACTGGTATCAACAGGAAAGGGAGAAAGAAATGGAGAAGAAATCCATTAGAGAACGGGTATCAACAGGAAAGGGAGAAAGAAATGGATACGAAATCCGTTAGTGAACGGGTATCAACAGGAAAGGGAGAAAGAAATGGAGACGAAATCCGTTAGTGAACGGGTATCAACAGGAAAGGGAGAAAGAAATGGAGAAGAAATCCATTAGAGAACGGGTATCAACAGGAAAGGGAGAAAGAAATGGAGACGAAACCCGTTAGAGAACGGTTATCATTAGGAAACGGAGAAAGAACTGGATACGAAATCCGTTAGTGAACGGGTATCAACAGGAAAGGGAGAAAGAAATGGAGACGAAATCCGTTAGAGAACTGGTATCAACAGGAAAGGGAGAAAGAAATGGAGAAGAAATCCATTAGAGAACGGGTATCAACAGGAAAGGGAGAAAGAATGAGTGACGAAATCCGTTAGAGAACAAGTATCAATAGGAAAGGGAGAAAGAAATGGAGACGAAATCCGTTAGAGAACGGGTATCAATAGGAAAGGGAGAAAGAACTGGAGAAGAAATCCGTTAGAGAACGGGTATCAACAGGAAAGGGAGAAAGAAATGGAGAAGAAATCCGTTAGAGAACGGGTATCAACAGGAAAGGGAGAAAGAAATGGATAAGAAATCCATTAGAGAACGGGTATCAACAGGAAAGTGAGAAAGAATGAGTGACGAAATCCGTTAGAGAACGGGTATCAATAGGAAAGGGAGAAAGAAATGGAGACGAAATCCGTTAGAGAACGGGTATCAACAGGAAAGGGAGAAAGAAATGGAGACGAAATCCGTTAGAGAACGGGTATCAATAGGAAAGGGAGAAAAACTAGTGACGAAATCCGTTAGAGAACGGGTATCAACAGGAAAGTGAGAAAGAATGAGTGACGAAATCCGTTAGAGAACAAGTATCAATAGGAAAGTGAGAAAGAACGAGTGACAAAATCCGTTAGAGAACGGGTATCAATTGGAAAGCGAGAAAGAACGGGAGACGAAATCCGTTAGAGAACTGGTATCAACAGGAAAGGGAGAAAGTAATGGAGAAGAAATCCATTAGAGAACGGGTATCAACAGGAAAGTGAGAAAGAATGAGTGACGAAATCCGTTAGAGAACGGGTATCAATAGGAAAGGGAGAAAGAAATGGAGAAGAAATCCATTAGAGAACGGGTATCAACAGGAAAGGGAGAAAGAATGAGTGACGAAATCCGTTAGAGAACAAGTATCAATAGGAAAGGGAGAAAGAAATGGAGACGAAATCCGTTAGAGAACGGGTATCAACAAGGAAAGGGAGAAAGAAATGGAGAAGAAATCCGTTAGAGAACGGGTATCAATAGGAAAGTGAGCATGATAATAATTAAAAATTCGTTAGAGAAAAGCACTCAAAAGGAAACCGACAAAGTACAGGAGGAGAAAACAGCTTTGTTTCAGTTTCTCCATACATAAACCAGTATGCACCACCAAAGCTAAAAAAGGGCACATCATATGAATAGAAAAAACAGAAAAACATTAAAATAATTAAAATTTCTGAAATTTTAAGAATGTGCAAGAAAAACATAGAAAAATAAAGCTGTATACGCTTTCATCAAACAACACCTTCATTTTTTCAGACTTTTCTATCTTATTTGTTTTTGCTATATTTAGCTCAATAACAAAGGAAAAGAGGGATATGTAATGGGAAAAGTTCCGTATAAAACTTCAGACAGCTGTGAATATTGTCAAGGCGAGGGCTATTTTCAATTACTTTTAGGTGGATCTGAAACTTGTCCATGTTGTAATGGTACTGGTACAAAAGAAGCTGCATAATTCCTTAGGAAAAATATAGAGCGTTTTCTTGTTTTGGTAAATAGTCGAATCGCATCCTATATGGTGCGGTTCTTATTATCTGGAAATTGTTATAAATATTCTGTATCCAGCAAAACTCTGGATTGACTCTCTATTAACCATTCAGTACACTAAGTTTGAGTAGGTTTAGAGGGGAGAGACTAGCGGGATGCATTTTACCATTTTACATCTATTAATTTCTATACTATTATTTCTCGTATTATTTTTCGGGATTGGCTTTATTTTAAATATGTTATTACGAATGACGTGGATAATGGCATTCATTTATCCAATTGTCATTATTTTTGTTATTGATGATGTAGAAATTGTAGAGTATTTTCGTCAACCGAGTAAATCATTTTCCGCATTATGGGAGAATCTCACAACATTAGCACCAGCAGATATTATGATATTATTATCTGGTCTAATCGGGGCGATTTTATCAGGATTAACGATGAAGCTTCTACGCCAAAGGGGTTACCGTATGTTTTAAGCTCATGGAAACATGAGCTTTTTTATATGGAATAAATTGGTATAAATTTCAATTAATGTAACAAAATATTATCAATTTTTATTATTTTATAAAAATATATCAAAAAATCACTTCTTCTATGAATATTTCTTTTCCGTTTGGGAAAGAAATAGACTCGGGAGGAGTGAAAAATTATGGTAAAAATAAAAAATTGGTCTAAAAGAGTTGCAATGACCCTATTATTTACGATTGCATTTTTAACAACCTTTCAATCGGTGACAGGAGTAAAAGCACAAATGCTTTTTGACTCACCTATAGGAGAAAATGATGAGTATACAACAAGAACGAACTTTTGGGAGCATTCATTAAATACAATTGGACTAGCATTTAAAAACTTGAAGGAAGCATTTTCACCACAAACAAAAATATCATCAAGTGCGGAAATTGAAGGAGAAGTACCACCTTTAGAAAAAGCATTTAATTGGGAAGAATATCCAAGCTCTACCGTTGTCGCAACAGGGTATACAGCAGGATATGAATCTACTGGTAAAAATCCAGGAGATCCTTCCTATGGGATTACCTATTCAGGAGTCAAGGTAAAACGAGATTTATACTCTACTATAGCAGCAGATACCGATGTATTTCCAATCGGAACTATTTTATTTATTCCGGGCTATGGATATGGGGTAGTTGCAGATACTGGTTCTGCTATAAATGGTAATAAAATTGATTTGTATTTTGAAACAGTAGATGATGTGTACGAGCAATGGGGTAAAAAAGAAGTAGAGGTTTTCGTGGTTGAGGTCGGCGACGGAAAAATTACAAATGAGGAGCTCGAGGCTTTGAATGAGGATGAGTCGATGCAAGTGTTCCGAAGTCAATATGTCTCCAATAAAAAAGAATAAAAAGTAAATACTAGACTGTATGGTAAATACTAAACTTGTTGTGTAATATGCACAGCAAGTTTTTTTGTATATAAATAAGAAGGACGCGGAAATATATTTAGTAATTCATCACTACATTTTTAAATTTAATTCGAAATACTAAAGAAATTTCTTTATAATGGGGAGGGGGGTGCTTAAAATGTTTACTGTACAAAATAAAGTAAATTGGAATGAAAGCTTAGAATTTTTAATGATAGGTGTCTATGATCATCCAAACAAGTTTGGCGATTGGTTGGAGGAGACGAGTCCTAACTTACAAAACCAGTTAAAAGAATTAGTGAAATCTGGTGATATTTCTGCTAAGAAAAAGTCAATAGCAGTTGTCCATACGTTAGGATTGGTTGGCCCGAAACGTTTATTGTTTGTCGGCTTAGGGAAGAAAAAAGGATTAACAAAGGAAATATTGCGAGAAGCCTTCGGAAAAGCGTTTCAAACAATAAATAAGGCTAGAATAACTGCTGCTGGAATCATGCTCGACACCTTTGTAGCGGAAGGTTTTGAACCGGAAGTTGTTTGCGAAGTATTAAGTGAAGCTTTTGCATTATCCTTATATGAATTTAATGGATATAAGCAAAAACCAAATGTTCCAGAAGTATCTATTGAATCGTTAACTGTGTACAGTAGTACAGAGGAAAATTCTTTAGAGGAAGCACTTTCGGTAGGCTATATTTATGGACAAGCTACAAACGCTGCACGGACTTTAGTGAATACACCACCAAATCTATTAACATCTACTGATTTGGCAAACTATGCAAAAGGTCTAGCAGAAAAGTATTCTTTAGAAATTGAAATTTTAGAAAAAGAGGACATGGAAAGACTTGGTATGGGGGCGATTCTGGCAGTAAACCAAGGATCTGTTGAACCACCAAAAATGATTGTATTAAAATATCAAGGAAAACCGGAATGGACAGATGTAGTTGGACTTGTTGGGAAAGGAATAACCTATGACACTGGTGGGTACTCATTAAAACCGAAAACGGGAATGGTTGGCATGAAAACCGATATGGGTGGTGCTGCTGCGGTTCTTGGGGCAATGGAAATTATCGCACAATTAAAACCTGAGCAAAATGTTGTTGCGGTAATCCCATCTACCGACAACATGGTGAACGGAAATGCGTTTAAACCAGATGATGTCATTACCTCCATGAGTGGAAAAACGATTGAAGTAACCAATACAGATGCAGAGGGAAGATTAGTTTTAGCGGACGGAATTACCTATGCAAAACACCATGGTGCCGAATATTTGGTAGATGTTGCAACATTAACAGGTGGAGTAATCACAGCTCTTGGATCGGATAAAACCGGTGCAATGACAAATAATGAATCCTTATATGAGCAAGTTCTTGAAGCTTCTATGGAAACAGATGAAATGATTTGGTTATTGCCAATCACAGAAAAAGATAAAGCAAAGGTAAGGAATAGTAGAATTGCTGATTTAAATAATTCTCCAACACGAGAAGGACATGCGATTATGGGCGGAGCCTTTATCGGTGAATTTGCAGAAGAAACACCTTGGGTGCATTTAGATATTGCAGGATCTTCTGTAATTAATGGAAATCATGATTTAGGACCAGCTGGAGCTACTGGGGTAATGGTTCGTACATTAGCATTGTTTGTGGAATCTTTTACAAAAATAGAAGATTAATTAGAAAAAGCAGAAATTCCGAGGAATTTCTGCTTTTTTAGATAACCCTATTTGTTAAAAGAAGCTTCCGAAAGCTTCAAGAGCTTCCACAATTTTATCAACATATGCGTTTAAAATTAAGGAGTTAACGATAACGATAACAGCAAAAGCTAATAGAATTACTAAATAGTTATCGATCTTTCCAGCAGCTTTATAGCTAGAAATTGTTAGCGCGATACTTATATAAATCGAAGCTCCTGCAAGAGAGACAATAAATGCTGTAAAGCCAACGCCTAGACCCAGTAATGCACTTAAATAAATGAATAAAAATAATACGGTTGGTACAACAAGATATGTACCAAAGCGTGCAATTACATCTTGGAAGGAAACTTGAACTTTATTTAACTTCAAAGCTCCGAAAATGACAGCATTTAAAAATACGAAATAGATAAGAATTAAGAAGAAAGGCTTAAGGAACATGCTACCGAAAGACGGTTCATCAAAATCACCGATACCAAAAAATCCGACTGCCTCCATTAAAGCATCTGCAATTTCCTTCGCTAAAGAATATACAGTAAGGGATAAAAATAAAGTTGCTAATACAATAGTAATAATTCCGTTTACCATTGAGCGACTATCGATTTGATTGCTAAAGCTAGCTGGATGCTTTAGTGCATTTACGAAATAGGAAAAATATTGTTTGGATACATGTTTCCCTTTTTCTAAAATTTCCGCATTAGCAGAAGGTGCTGCTTGTGTTGTTGCTTGTTGAGCAAATGTAGTTGCTGCAACTTCACTTTCAGCTAGTGGTGCACCACATTTTGTACAAAATTTACCAGATTGATTTTCACTTCCACATTTGGAACATACCATTTTTTGTTCCCTCCTTAATTATCAAAAGTAAATGTTTCTTCTTCAACATAATCAGTATCATAATAGTAATACTCATCGGCATAGCTTACTAACCAATTTTTTGCTGTTTCATCATATTCTAAATATAGGCTAATAACATATTCATCGTCTGTAGCTGCTACTTCCGAACGTTCTTCCTCAGAAGCATCACCATATAGTAAATCGCCGTTTTGTGTCACTTTTGCTTCAACATATGCTTCTGTTACACCATCATATTGATCAATGCCTATGGAATCTAAATATACAGTAGCACTTGTAATTCCATTTCCTACATATTGATATTCAGAATCCTTGTAATAATCAATATCAGAAATTAATTGATCTGCATAGCTTTCATTTACTTGTGCAATTTTTGTGCTATCCAATCCTTTATATGCGGCATTGTAAGCTGTAAAGTAGTCTTTAATTGCAGTAGACACTTGTGTTTTTAATTCATCGTTCACAGGATTTAATTCTAAATCGTAGGAGTAATCTTCAATTGTCACTTCTTCTGATTTAACCACACCCCAAGGGAATTCTTTTTCTGCGTATACTGTAAATGAACCATCTAGTGTGATTGGATCGATATAGAAGTAGCCATCTTCACTTACTCCTGCACTTTTTCCATTAACGAAAATTTCTGCATCACTATAATCTGTATATATATCAACAGAAGTTGCATCTAAATATAAATCGACATATACTTCATTTGTATCATAAATGTAATCATACAAATCGACTTCAAGCTCATTGGATAATGTAGCATAGTCACTAGCTAATTCAATTTTGAAATTATAATCAGCAGGAAGGTATGGACCAAATTCTAATGTATATGCATCTTCATTCGTTGTTCCAACCTTTTTTCCATCAACATATACATCAGAATTTGCATAGTCAGTGGATACAGTAATGTAGTATGGTTTTAGCTGGATTTGATAATCATCAAAGAGTAAAAAGGTTTTTCCGTCCTCTTTTAAATTAAGAAAATAGCTGTCTTCTGAACTAGCTTTCTTAGATTTGGAGGATTGCAAGCTATCTAATTGGTCTTCAAGATTTGAAATGATATAGTCTAACTCGGAAGGGTTGTCTTTTACATAAGTCAATAATCCTTCCACATGTTTATCCTCTAATTTAATTCGACTGTCACCAGAATCAAGCAAGCTCTTTAGAGCATCCTTATCTTCTGTTTTCAGTGCTTCTTCAAATCTTTCTAGTTTCTTTTCTGGATTAGTAATATTCTTTAATGTAAAAAATGAAATAAGTAGAATAATTACGATTCCTGCAATAACAGATGTTATTATTTTTTGTTTTTTCGAAAAACTTTTAAAAGAAATAGATGATGCTGGTCTTACATTATTAGAGGCTGTAGCAGAATTTACGGTTGTTCCTTCAACGGTTGCACTTGGCTGCTGTAATTCTCCTTCAACAGATTGACCACACTCAGAACAAAAAACAGCATGTTCCTCTAATTTTGATCCACAATTCTTACAAAACTCCAAATTGTTCCCTCCTAAAGAGCATTTTAATAAAAAACATTAACGTTAGTATTTTACTATAAATTGTTACAGAAATGTAGACAAAAAATAAAAATAGTAACAAATTCCGAAAAAAACAGTTATTACCGTAATGATAGGGAATATTCAGCAAAAATCAGTCATAAAATATTAATTTTTACATTGGTGTGGATGAAAAAAATGTAGACAATTGTAAAAAAATCTGGTATAGTAAATTTCGTTATTAATTGTAATGAATTGCGGGTGTAGTTTAGTGGTAAAACTACAGCCTTCCAAGCTGTTGTCGTGGGTTCGATTCCCATCACCCGCTCCATACATATGCGATCAACGCAGTGTTTCGTTTAAAAAAGAACGAAGCATTGCGTTTTTTACTATGTATGCACATTTTTAGCTAAAAAGCTGTCCGTAGCGGACGTATATTTCCTAAATAAAAAGGGAATAATCGTATATTCCTTTTTTGCAAGTATTAATTACAATAACCTCAAACGTTTAATTATAATTCAAGGCTGTTTTTGTATAGATTGTTGCTTTTCTAAAAAGACAGCAGACTGAAAACACATCGTTTACCTGCGTGCGAGCGGGAGTCTTCGTGTATTCAGTCTGCTCAGGGTTTCATTTAATTAACCAATCTCATAAAATAACAACGCCCCTTTAGAAAAAACAGCCTAATTTAATGATATATACAATAGAACCATACACTAAAATTTTCATTAGATAGGAGGATAGGAAATGGATGTTCAACAATTTAAACAAGAGATAATTGCCTATAGCAAAACAATCGGTATCGATAAAATTGGATTTACTACTGCAGCCCCTTTTCTTACATTAAAAAGCAGATTACTTCGTCAACAGGAACTTAATTATCAATCAGGTTTTGAAGAGCCAGATATTGAAAAAAGAACGAATCCAGCTCTCCTATTTCACGAGCCGGCTTCGATTATTTCGATTGCTGTCGCCTATCCATCAAAAATGACAGAGCATGTTCGTGGGAAAAAAGGCGAGCGACGTGGATTATTCAGTAAATCCTCCTGGGGAAATGATTATCATGTCGTCTTAAAGTATCGATTACAAAAATTGGCAGATTTCATAACTGTAAACTATTCGGAAGCTCGTGTGAAATCGATGGTAGATACTGGCGAATTATCTGATCGTGCAGTTGCAGAGCGCGCTGGTATCGGATGGAGCGGGAAAAATTGTTCCATTATTACACCAGAATTTGGTTCTTATGTATATTTAGGAGAAATGATTACCAATATACCCTTTGAACCAGATACACCAATAGAGGATATGTGTGGTAGTTGTAATAAATGTGTGGAAGCTTGTCCAACCGGTGCATTAGTTCAAGGTGGGCAAATTAATGCGAAGGCGTGTATTTCCTATTTAACACAAACAAAGGATTCTCTTCCAGAAGAGTACCGTTCCGTTATCGGAAATCGTTTGTATGGATGTGATACATGCCAAATGGTCTGTCCGTACAACAAAGGGATGGATTTTCATTTCCATGAGGAATTAGAACCAGATCCAGAAACGGCAAAACCATTGCTTCAACCATTACTAAGTATGAGTAACCGAGAATTTAAGGAAAGATTTGGGCATACAGCAGGATCTTGGCGTGGGAAAAAACCAATTCAACGCAATGCTATTTTAGCGCTTGGCCATTTTAAGGAAGCTTCGGCAATTCCAGATTTAAAAATGGTTATTGAGAAAGATCCTCGTCCCGTCATTCGAGGCACAGCAGCCTGGACGTTAGGAAAGATTGGTGGAAGCGAGGCACTTACCATTTTACGAAAAGTATTGGAAACCGAAACAGATGACTATGTTCTTGAAGAAATCCAGCGAGCGTTATCGATTGCATCGGATGCTGTCAATTAATGATTCACTATTTTGGATTAGTAAGGATAAATTTGTAAGTTTGTGACAGGCAAAAAAACTATTTCATACACTACCTTGAGAGGAGTGTGTGGAAATGATTCAACAATTACAATCATTGCTGGAGCGACGAGTAAACCATTGTATTTCTGATCAAGATTCAGGATGCTTAAAAATTGAGAAAAAGAAAACAATGCTCCATAAAAGAAGTGGTGAAATAATTAAAGCAAAAGCAACGGGCAAAATTATTAACCGATTAGAAAAAGACGAACAATCAACAGATGTTTTGTACGATGTTCATTTTACTTATGTAATTAAACAAAGGGATCAATTTTATATTGAAGAAGAATTAGAACATCGAAAAGCTACATTTTATAAAGAGGAATTAATGACCGATGATGAAATACCAATCATCGAGAGTCAAGAAAAAGTGACGTTTCCATTGGAATGGCAACAAGATATGGAACGAGTGAGCTATCATTATGATCGCTTAAAAGCAGTTCAATATGCAGAACGCTGGTGGAATGATTACAATCCCCAATATAAGAAATTTCCTGTCGATTGTACTAGTTTTATTTCTCAATGTTTACATGCGGGTGGTGCACCGATGAGAGGCTATCCAAATCGTGGGTCAGGCTGGTGGTACCGCGACAATAATTGGAGCTATAGCTGGTCGGTTGCCCACTCCTTACGCTGGTATTTAGGAACTTCAAAGGTCGGCCTACGTGCGAATGAGGTGCAAGACCCACGTGAATTGCAATTGGGTGACGTTATTTGCTATGATTTTCAAGGGGATGGAAGATTCGACCATTCGACTATTGTAACGGCGAAAGATGCAAATGGAATGCCATTAGTAAACGCCCACACAACCAATAGCCGGATGCGTTATTGGTCCTATGAAGATTCTAGTGCCTATACAGATAACATTAACTATAAATTTTTTACCATTGTTGACGATCAATAAGTCCAATGAAGGAAAAGAGCGGTATAATAGAAGAGTCTATAAAATTATTGTTTTTGAGGTGGAAGATTGTGGCAATACATGTCGTTTTATATCAACCAGAAATCCCAGCAAATACAGGGAATATCGCAAGAACTTGTGCAGGCACAGATGCCCATTTACATTTAATTCGGCCACTTGGATTTTCAACGGACGATAAAATGTTAAAGCGAGCAGGTCTCGATTATTGGGAGTATGTCAATATTACGTATTACGATTCACTAGAGGAATTTTTTGAAAAAAATGCAGGCGGAGAATTTTTCTATATTGAAACATATGGAGATAAATATTATAGCTCCTATGATTATAGCGATATTCATAAAGAGTATTATTTTATTTTCGGTAAGGAAACAACAGGATTACCAAAAGAGTTATTGGAGCAAAACCAAGATCGGTTTTTACGGATTCCAATGACTACTAACATTCGTTCATTAAATTTATCAAATACTGCTGCAATCCTTGTGTATGAAGCATTAAGGCAGCAAAATTTTCTTCATTTAAAATAATTCAAATGACAGCGAAAGCGGGGATTTCCATTAATATCCCCGCTTTTTTTCGTTATCAAATTACCGTATTAATCGAATTTCTTGCTATTGGTTTCATTAGTTGATTAAATAACAGTAATGATCTGAAAATTGAAAGGGTGTTAGAAATGAATGCGACAATCGAAACAATACTTGCACATCGCTCAGTACGTGATTTTGAAGACAAGAAGCTGACAAAAGAACAAATCGAAACTATTGTTAAATGCGCCCAATCAGCCTCTACATCCAGTTTTATCCAAGCATATTCCATCATTGGTGTTACCGATCAAGCGAAAAAGGATCAATTAGCTTCTGTTGCAGGAAATCAGAGCTATGTTGCAAAAAATGGACATTTATTTGTATTTTGTGCTGATTTTTATCGACATGAAGTAATAGGAGAAATGGAGGATGCTAATATCCTACAAACCATTGAATCAACTGAAAAATTTATGGTAGGTTTAATTGATGCAGCATTAGCAGCCCAAAATGCAGCTTTAGCGGCAGAATCGATGGGGTTAGGTATTTGTTATATTGGTGGGCTACGGAATGATTTACCTAAAGTATGTGAGCTATTAGAAATACGAGAGCGAGTAATTCCATTATTTGGAATGGTGGTCGGTTATCCTGCAAAAATGAATGAACAAAAGCCGCGGTTACCATTAGAGCATCTCTATCACGAAAACCGTTATGAAGCAGAAAAGGAAAGCTATCAACAACAATTGCTTACTTACAATGAAACAATTAAACACTATTACGATACAAGAACAGCTGGAGAACGAGTAGAGACTTGGACGGAGCAAATGGCGAGAACTTTAAGTAGACGAACACGGATGTATATGCATGAATTTGTAAAGCAAAAAGGAATGAATAAACATTAACAAAAAAAGCGCACCTAAGGAAAAACTGCCGCTAAGTAGAATGAAATCTACGCTGGCATTCCCTTCCAGGATGCGCTTTTTTATTGGTTTTTATTTAAAAGTACCTGGTTTATCCTCATAGCCTGCAGTGAAAATTGCAACAAGAAAAGCAACTGCCACCCCGATAATAATTACTGTACCCACAGTAACGCCCCCTTTTTATGAAAAAATGTCCAATTCCCAATACTTTTTTTATTATAACCTAATTTTAAAAAATGGGAAACAAAGCGAAGAAAATTTCAAACAATATCATTTTTTCTTGTACTTGTTCATATAAGTATAGGTATAGATTGATTGTTTTATCGGATTATTATTTTTCCTGTGACAATGTGAATGGTAAATTTTTTTAGAATAAAGGGAGGTTCTTTATGAGTATTTTAGATAAAATTGCAAAATATCGTGAGGAAGAAGAGAAGCTAAAGTGGGAAGGAACCTTTGCCGAATATTTAGAGTTACTGAAGGAAAAACCTTGGTATGCACAATCCGCACATTCAAGAGTATACAACATGGTGAAGGATGCAGGGATAGAGGAAACAGAAAGAGGAAAATCGTATCAATTTTTTAATCATCAGCTGTTTGGATTAGAGGAATCATTGGAACGATTAGTGGAGGAATATTTCCATCCGGCAGCTAAACGTTTAGATGTTAGAAAAAGGATTCTATTGTTAATGGGTCCGGTGAGTGGCGGGAAATCGACATTGGTGACGATGCTAAAACGCGGTTTAGAGGCATATTCTCGAACGGACCGAGGAGCCGTTTTTGCAATTAAAGGGTGTCCAATGCACGAAGATCCTCTCCATTTAATACCGCCTCATTTACGTGAAGATTTTTACCAGGAGTATGGAATCCGTATTGAAGGTAATTTATCGCCGTTAAATGTCATGCGTTTGGAGGAAGAATATGGCGGACGTATGGAAGATGTATTGGTGGAAAGAATCTTCTTCTCGGAAGATCGTAGAGTAGGTATCGGAACCTTTAGTCCGTCAGATCCAAAATCACAGGATATTGCAGATTTAACCGGAAGTATCGATTTCTCGACAATTGCTGAATATGGCTCGGAATCTGATCCGCGTGCCTATCGCTTCGATGGAGAACTAAATAAAGCAAATCGTGGAATGATGGAATTCCAAGAAATGTTAAAATGTGATGAAAAATTCCTTTGGCATTTACTTTCCTTAACACAGGAAGGGAATTTTAAAGCTGGAAGGTTTGCACTTATTTCAGCTGATGAGCTGATCGTGGCTCACACAAATGAAACCGAGTATCGCTCCTTTATTTCGAATAAAAAGAATGAGGCACTCCATTCACGTATTATTGTCATGCCAGTTCCTTATAACTTAAAGGTCTCTCAGGAAGAAAAAATCTATGAAAAGATGATACGGGAAAGCGATGTTAGCGATGTTCATATCGCACCACATACATTACGGGTTGCTGCGATGTTTACTATTTTAACGAGATTAAAAGAGCCAAAACGAGGAGATATTGACTTAATTAAAAAAATGCGTTTATACGATGGAGAAAGTGTCGAAGGATTTAGTTCCATGGATGTACAGGAGCTTAAAAAGGAATATCAAGATGAAGGAATGAGCGGGATTGACCCGCGGTATGTTATTAACAGAATTTCCTCTACTATTATTCGAAAAGAAGTAAAATCGATTAATGCATTAGATGTATTGCGATCCTTAAAAGAAGGCTTGGATCAGCATCCATCGATTACCGAAGAACTGAAGGAACGTTATTTAAACTTTATTTCGCTTGCTCGAAAAGAGTACGACGATATTGCGAAAAAAGAAGTTCAAAAAGCGTTTGTGTATTCCTATGAGGAATCAGCAAAGACATTAATGGATAATTATCTTGATAATGTAGAAGCTTACTGCAATAAGTCGAAGCTTCGTGATCCATTAACAGGCGAGGAAATTAATCCAGATGAAAAACTCATGCGTTCGATTGAAGAGCAGATTGGTATTTCAGAAAATGCGAAAAAAGCATTCCGCGAAGAAATTTTAATACGCATTTCTGCATATGCGCGTAAAGGGAAACGATTTGATTACAATTCTCATGATCGCCTCCGGGAAGCAATCCAGAAAAAGTTATTTGCAGATCTAAAGGATGTTGTAAAAATAACAACATCAACAAAAACACCAGATGAACAGCAATTGAAAAAAATTAATGAAGTAGTGGCAAGACTTATCGATGAGCACGGTTATAATTCAACTTCAGCTAATGAATTATTACGCTATGTTGGTAGTTTACTAAACCGTTAATATTATTTTTCTAGGCAGATAGATAAGCCCTGTACCAATAATTGGTGCAGGGCTTATTAAAATATTCACAAATTCATGATAAAGTATTAAAGTAATAGAATGGAATAGTTCACTTTTTTTGCTTACCAAACTAACGTCCTAGCAATGCAAGAATAGCTTTAATTATTAGGACGATAGAAAAAACAAGAATGGCAAGTAAACCAATAAGGGATGTAACTGGTTCAAGGCCAGCTAAGACAGATCCAGCAATTGGCGCTCTATATAATGCAAACCCTGCAAGAATAGCAGCCAAAAATAATAAAGTATGTTTTTCCATAGATAAACCTCCTTTCATATTATTTATATGTACAAGATATTAATTGTTGCGAAAAAATCTGTATATAATAATGGGAAATGGTTTATAGTATATTTGCTGAGATTCATTTGGAAGGAATTGGCTTTCAATATTGAACCGAAATTTTTTTACAGAAGCTAAGTAAGTAATGGAGAGGAGATTTCATATGTTAAAGAAATTATTTGGTAAAAAAAGCCCTGTTTCAAAAACAGTCCAATTAGCTGCCCCAGTAAGTGGCAAATACTTAGAAATTCAAGAGGTACCAGATCCTGTATTTTCAAAGAAAATGATGGGAGATGGGATTGCCTTTGAACCAAGTGAAGGAAAAGTAGTAGCACCTGTTGATGGAGAAATAATTCAAGTTTTCCCAACTAAGCATGCAGTCGGTATAAAAGCAGCAAACGGGGCAGAAATATTAATACATATCGGTTTAGAAACAGTTTCCATGAATGGAGAGGGCTTCACTGCCCATACATCAGAAGGGAAAAAAGTAAAACAAGGCGACGTCCTAATAACCTTCGATTTAGACTTAATTAAAGAAAAAGCAGCCAGTACTATTACGCCAATGATTATCACGAACAGTGACGACATGACAATAGAAAAACAAGCACATGAAACAGTAGCAGCCGGAGAACATTTAGTACTTCAAGTAACTTCAAAATAAGACTTTTTGTAAGTGAGCAAAAGGTGCATTACTAGAAATTGACCAAAAGGGTCGATTTCTTTTTTTTATATATCGGTCCCTGAACCTTCGATTACGGTTTTCCTGGAGTCTAACTATACATTCTGCTCAGCGTCTATAACATGAAATAACTACAATCCTTTAGAAGACAGCCTTATATTTATTACTAAATGCTTTTATAAGATTATTTCTTTTGGACAGGACAAATACAAAATATCTTATCAGTTCGTAATATAATAAACAATTAATCAATATATACCTATTTTTCACGAAAAGCCTTGTCCCAAAAAAATAATAGTAAATTTTTGCTCTTTTCCTGCATAGTATAGAGTAATTCAATTTACTAGTAATCTAAAGATTCTAAAAATATTTCTTTAGTACTTTACAGTAAGTGATAATACCTATTGTTTCAACCTACACTGCTTTTGTATCAGGCACACAGTACAATGTATGCAAATACGTTAAAAAAAGTTCAAAAAATAGTAAAAAAAATATAGCGGAGGGGTGTGTAGCGTATGAGTCAATTAGATAAACAGCAATTTACAATATCACAGGAAGATTGGTCCCTCCATCGGAAAGGCCATGACGACCAGCAAAGGCATAAAGAAAAGGTGCAAGAGGCTATAAAAAAGAATTTACCGGATTTAATAACGGAAGAAAATATCATTTTATCGAATGGAAAAGAAGTCATAAAAATACCAATTCGTTCATTAGATGAATATAAAATTCGCTATAACTATGATAAAAATAAACATGTTGGTCAAGGTGATGGAGACAGTCAAGTTGGCGATGTAGTGGCAAGGGATGGCTCCGGGGAAAAGGGGCAAGGTAGTGGTCAAGGAGCAGGAGATCAACCAGGGGAGGATTTCTACGAAGCAGAAGTATCCTTTTCAGAATTAGAGGAAGCGTTATTTAAAGAGTTGGAATTACCTAATTTACAAAGAAAAGATGAGCATGATTTAATTATTGAAGATATCGAGTTTAATGACATTAGAAAAACTGGATTAATGGGAAATATTGATAAAAAACGGACGATGATGACAGCATTTAAACGAAATGCCATGAAAGGAAAACCAAGCTTTCACCCAATTTTTCCTGAGGATTTAAAATTTAAAACGTGGAATGAAAAAATCAAGCATGAATCAAAGGCTGTCATTCTTGCGATGATGGATACGAGCGGATCGATGGGAATTTGGGAAAAATATATGGCACGAAGCTTTTTCTTCTGGATGACCAGATTTCTCCGAACAAAATACGAGAAAGTAGAGATTGAATTCATTGCTCATCATACGGAGGCAAAAGTCGTTACAGAAAATGAATTTTTCTCTAAAGGGGAAAGTGGTGGTACCATTTGTTCATCTGCTTACCGAAAAGCATTAGAGCTTATCGATACAAAATATTCCCCTAGCCAGTTTAATATTTACCCATTTCATTTTTCAGATGGAGATAATTTAACCTCAGATAATATCCGCTGTTTAAAATTAGTGGAGGAATTAATGGAGTTATCCAATATGTTTTGCTATGGAGAGGTAAATCAATATAATCGTCACTCCACTCTAATGTCTGCCTATAAAAATATTAAAGACGAACGGTTCCGCTATTTTATTTTAAAGCAAAAATCCGATGTCTTTCATGCAATGAAATCATTTTTCCAAAATGAAGAAAAAGCATTTGCTTAATAGCAACATATAGGTGTAAATAATGATACCTCTTATGTTATTCCGTTAAAGGATAAACATAAGGGGTTTTTGGAATGGAATTATAAATGGTGAATAAATAGGTGGAAGTGTAAATGTTTTCATAATATTATTGCATTTGTTTTTGCTCGTGGTATAATCGTAATCAAAGTGAGATTCATTCGGTACCCGAAAGTTTTATGTAGGAGGGAGTCATACTGGTAAAATAGTATACTCCTTTTTTACGTATCGCGTTACAAAAGGGAAAATGGTTTGTCCACCAGCTGCTAACAAACGGAGGAAAGCAAGCCTCGGTAACTATCGAGAGAGAAAGGAGATATTTTGTGAACGCAAATCAATCAAAGGTAGAGGTAACTCCTTATGGTAAGGAAAAAATATGGACGAAGGATTTTGTCCTCATTTGTTTAGCGAACTTTTTTGTTTTCCTAGGCTTTCAAATGACATTACCAACTATCCCACTCTTTGTCGCATATCTTGGGGGAAATGATCAGCTTGTTGGATTTGTCGTAGGTATATTTACCTTTTCTGCTCTTTTAATTCGCCCATATGCAGGGCATGCACTTGAATCAAAGGGGAGAGGGTTAGTTTACTTAATTGGATTGGCGATATTTACACTATCTATCGCATCCTTTAGTATCGCTGGAAGTATATTTTTCTTATTTGCGATGCGAATCGTCCAAGGAGTTGGCTGGGGATTGTCTACAACTGCTTCTGGTACGATTGCTTCGGATATTATCCCTCCAAAGCGAAGAGGCGAGGGACTTGGTTACTATGGCTTGTCAGGTAATTTAGCGCTTGCGATGGGTCCCTCCTTAGGACTGCTGCTCGTGGATAAAATTACTTTCAGCCATTTATTTCTTATTTGTGCTGTTTTAGGGGTAACAGCCTTTATTTTATCCTCACAAATTACTTATCAAAAGGTAGAAAAGCAGCAAAAAACTGCTCCGCTTAAAGGAGATTTTTATGAGAAGTCCGCATTAAAGCCATCATTATTGCTACTGTTTATAACCGTGACATTCGGTGGAATTGCAACATTTCTGCCATTATATACAGCACAGCAAGGGATAGAGGGAATTCAATATTATTTTATTATTTATGCATTCTCACTCATGCTAACAAGAACATTTGCTGGACATTTATATGATCGAAAAGGACATCGGGCGATTTTTCTTCCTGGAGCATTGCTCATTTTCATTGCCATGCTATTGCTCGCTTGGTTACCAAATAGCTTTGCGTTATACATAGCAGCCATTCTATATGGTCTAGGATTTGGAACCGTCCAACCGGGAATGCAAGCATGGGCAATTGATCAATCACCAAAGCATCGCCGCGGAATGGCAAATGCTACATTCTTCTCCTTCTTCGATATCGGAGTAGGCTGTGGGGCAATGGTATTTGGCCAGATTGCTTACTGGTTTGGCTATACTAGCATTTATTATACGGCAGCTGGGTCTGTTTTATTATCTATGGCATTATATCTATCGTTTTTACGACAAGAAAAAAGAAAAATGCTTAAAGAAGAATAGAAGATTATTAATTCTATAGTTTGAAAACGTACTAGAGGATTTATACCGGTGTAAATGAAAAAAGGGCTGCATCCTAGCCAATGGATATAGCCTTTTTTTCAACCATTATTTTTGCGGATATTTTACAGCTTTTACTTCGTATATGCCGCCTTCTGTATGAACGATATATTCAGGTTTTCTGTTTCCGAGACTTGCTATATAACCGGCAATATGTTCGTCATTTTTTCCCATGTTTCCAATGCTCTTCCGATTCCTAACGAATCATGACGACAATTTCAGAAAAAAATTATTTCGTACAGACTGCTATTCCAATAGGATAATGTTTTCCTGGACGCCCAGGTGCAGGCTCCACTAAAACTCCACGTTGATAATATATTTCACACTGAGAAAAATTTTGAAATAAATTGGCAAATTCATTTTGTGTCAGCTGGTGCATATGGAATCGTTCATTTGTTGGCATACCTCTACCCAGCCCAAAGGGAGTGGATAAGATAAGCTTCCCGCCAGGCTTCAATAATTGCCTTATATTATTCATCAGTTGTTGTTCCTCTGCAATATGCTCAAAAGTTTCAAAGCAGACAATTACATCAAATCTACCAAGCTTGCTTGGTAGATTAGGATCAATTGCATTTCCTGTTTGAAAGGAAATGAGGGGGTGATAGTATGCACCTTTTGCATATTGAATCGCTTCCTCATTTAGATCAATCGCAACTATTTCTTTAATGAGATTTTTTGCTGCCTTTGCCATAATATTGCTACCATAGCCGCTACCACAAGCCATATCAAGCACACGCCCATTTAAATAATGAATGGCGAATTGATAACGTGCAATATGTTCAAGCAGCATCCCATTTGTAGGCTTCATTAGCTCAGGAATGATTCGTTCCCCAGTATCTTTTAGCATTCCATTTCCTCCATATAAACTGTAATTCCATTTCCTTCATAGTATCAAATGAAGAAATAAATAGATACTTCCAGCTTTTTCCCTTTACTTTCAAGTTCTAGATTGCTCCTAGCTATTGCCATATGCTATATTGTATAAAGTGTTCTAAAATTTCAACAAAAACTCCTATGATCCCCATTCCATTTCATCACAAAATCCAATAGCAAAAGGGTGGTATGCATGTCTATGATTCATGATTCCGAGTTTCAAAAAGAAGAAGAGCATCTGGCCTATACGAAAGGATATATGGAAATTCTTTTACAAGAGGCAGAGCAAAATCAAGAAAAATTAAAGGAGGAATTACAGCAGTCCTTGGCTGAGCTGAAGGATTTGGACAGTAGTTTAAGTTATACTAGCCTCTTATCAAACACGAAGTTTTTAGAAATGGCGACGAAGGAACTGGATGCATTGAAAAGAGTAAAAAGTAAGCCATACTTTGCTCGGATTGATTTTAAGAAAAATGACCAGAATCAAGAAGATGTGTATTACTTTGGAAAAACTTCCCTTTATGAAAGAGATTCTCAAGAACCAATCATTGTGGATTGGCGATCCCCGGTGGCAAGCTTATATTATGATGGTAGACTAGGAAACGTGTCCTACAGCTCCTATGAAGAAGAGGTAGAAGGATATCTTTCCTTGAAAAGACAATTTCGTATCGATAATGGAAAACTAGTAGACTATGTAGATGTCGATTTGACTGCAAATGATGATCTATTACTCGAGGCACTATCGGGTAAAGCAGATAATCGGTTAACCGAAATTGTTACAACTATTCAAGCAGAGCAAAATCGTGTGATCCGTGCAGATTTAAATCGTCCAATAATCGTACAAGGTGCAGCAGGTAGTGGGAAAACAACGATAGCATTGCACCGAATTTCCTACTTTATTTATCACTATAAAGACAAATTTCAGCCCGAGCAGATGATGATTATTGCTCCGAATAATATGTTTATCGGTTATATTGCAGAGGTGCTTCCTGAATTAGGAGTCGATAAAATTCGGCAAACAACCTATATCGATTATGTAAAACAATGCATTGGGAAAAAAATAAAGGTAGTTGAACCAGAGCAGAAATTAATTTCGCTAGTAAATCATGATTACGAGGATGAAAAGATGGTCCGCTGGTCGTCCCATTTTAAAGGAACATTGACATATAAAAAAATAATCGATCGATACTTACGAACAATCCGTGAAGAACTAAGTCCTACGGATGATTTTTTTCTTGAGAAGTTTAAGCTTACTACCGGGAAACGTTTAGAGCGTTTATTTAAAAGCGATTATCGTTACCTGCCATTTTATAAACGGCTAGAGAAAATTCAAAATGTGTTAAAAACGGAAATCCGCCAAAAGAAAAAACAAATTTTATATAAGCTAGAAAAAAGATATGATGAGCAGCTTGAGCAGGCATTGTTTCATATTAGTAATAGTGAAAAGCGAAAAGAGCGTGTCGTTTACTTAATGGACACACAAGAAAAGCGAATTGAAGCAATTCAAAAGGAAGCAAAATCAGCAGTGAAATCTTATATGAGTAGATGGACAAAGGAGACTCTATTAGGCTATTATAAGAAATTATTTTTTGATGTTGATCGATTTAGTAGCTTTGCTGCCGATATACTTTCGGAAGCTGAAATACAATTTTTCGTTCATTACAATCAACAATTACTCATAAAAAACCAAGTCGAAGTGGAGGATTTAGGTGCCTTATTTTACATGCAGCATATATTGTTTGGAATTGATAAGGATTTACGAGCGAAAAATGTAGTAATTGATGAAGCACAGGATTATAGTAATTTTCAATTGTATGCGTTAAAAGTAGGCTTAGATACAGAAATGTTTACGATTGTTGGAGATTTAGCGCAAGGAATTCACTCCTATCGGGGATTGGAAAATTGGCATACATTGCAAACAGAAATATTCCCAAAAGCTAATTACGTCACACTACAGAAAAGCTATCGAACAACGATTGAAATTATGAATGTAGCAAATGATATACTCGGACGAATGCCGGCGGAATTACCGAAGGTAGAACCAGTTATTCGCCATGGACAACTACCAACCTATTATTCATTTACGGATGCAGATGATCTTGTCAAAAAAGTGAAATTGGCACTGGATAGGGCGGAAGCCGCTGAATACCAGTCGATTGCACTTATTACGAAATCAGAGTCGGAAAGTAAAGCAATGATGCAGCTATTAAAGCGAAAGCTAGATTATCCGGTACAGCTGTTAAAAGAGAATGAGGAAATTCAAAAGGGAAAACTTGTTATTGTCCCTTCCTATTTATCGAAAGGTCTTGAATTTGATGCCGTTCTTATTGCTACACTAAATGAAGCATTTACATTGGATGAAATTGATATAAAACTTCTCTATGTTTCAATGACAAGACCGATGCATCAATTGTCCTTTTTTGCGAAACATAAAAATGATTTATTATTACACTATGTTGCAGATGAGCATATAGAAATAGCAATGGTTTAACAAAGAAAAGGGATGTGCATTGATTCGCACGTCCCTTTTTGCTTGATAAATGCAAGTGTTATAGTGAATTTCTTTCAACTATTGTTTCATAATCATCCGTATTTGTTTCATATGGGGAGGCAATTTCAGCAATATATTCTTCGATTTCATAAAAAATCTCGTCGATTTCAGAAAGCGGAAATTTCCTAAGCTCACTATTTCCTAAATTATTATATTTATGAAGATATGCAGAAGTTGTATCCTTCCAACATTCCAATCGAAGTTTTTCTCCACTATTTTGCCAGCTTATTTGTGTCCCACCAAGAAAGGCTTTTTTTGTTATATTATTTAAAAATTCCTCTGCTAAAATGTCGGTAACTCGTTCAAAGGAATCAATAACGGAATCATCATATTTAGTGGCCATTTGAAGTAATCCATTATAAGTAGAGCATTCATGATTTGTTCCGTTTGCAATAAATATTGGCATTTTTTCCGCTTGATTCCATGCTGTGGAATGATTAATTGTCGCATGCTCCCAATCAATAAACAATTGTGATTTTCTTAATAACTCCGACCAATAAGCATAGCTTTGGACAGTAAGGAATCGTTCACAAGAAATGTACGTACTTTTCTCATTTTTTAATAATTGTTTAATTGCATGGACAATTGGATCACTCGTAAGTGTGAGCTTGTTAATAAATGCATTAGTAGAAAAATTGGTGTGGTAAGCTTGCACAGTCATCATTTCATGCATCGTTTTTAAGCTAATAATCAAATCGAAATCACAAATGCAAGAGTGTTTAGAATATGCTAGGAAATCCTCTGCTACAAAAGTAATGTTTGTTAGTCCAAGCAGATTTGCCAATTGTTGTGCACAAAGAATCCCATTTTTGCTTTGATCAATACCAATAATAGCTGCTTCAGGAAATAGCAATGCTAAAAAACAAGTTGTGATCCCGTTATCACAGCCAATTTCTAATATTTTTTTCGGGGAAACAGGTAAGGGAAATTCAATAAACCATTCTAAAAATCCCTTTGTGAAATCCGCGGTAGCACTTGAAAAATCAATGCTCAAAGAGAGCGTGCGATTTTTTAGTTCATAAATACTATCTGTTTTTGAAAATTTCCTGTCATCAGATGTCCCTCTTTTTTTCATACTATCCATAAGCTGGTATTTAATGTCTTTACCGTGTATTTGCTCAATCTTATTCCAAAATTCATTGGAATCCGTTTCAATGGTTAACCCAATTTGCTGGAAATAATCGAATATTTTATTTGTCCTTATTTCTGTCAAAGAAAGCCCTACTTTCGTATACTGCAAATATTCTTTCATCATACCATGAATGTATCGTATAATCATTGGAAACGATAAACAATTGCAACATATGCAAGATGTATATCTTATTTTCAAACAAGCAATGGTAATCCGATTTTTCTAAAGAAACAAGGGGGTATTTAATTATATGAGTGACCGCGTAAATCGAGTAGTACTTATTGGAACTGGGTTTGTTGGGTCAAGCTATGCGTTTGCTTTATTAAATCAAGGTGTTACAGAGGAGCTTGTATTAATTGATTTAAATGTAGAGAAGTCAGAAGGAGATGCAATGGATCTAAACCATGGACTTCCGTTTGCTCCATTTCGAACAAAAATATGGTTTGGTGATTATTCGGATTGCAAAAAGGCGGATATTGTCGTTTTAACAGCTGGAGCTAATCAAAAGCCTGGAGAAACGAGACTGGATTTAGTGGAGAAAAACACGAAAATATTCCAGACAATCGTCACAAATGTAATGGAAAATGGATTTAATGGAATTTTCCTCATTGCAACTAATCCGGTTGATATTCTCTCTTACGCTGTTTGGAAATTTTCTGGTCTTCCAAAAGAACGTGTCATTGGTTCGGGTACAATTTTGGATACCGCACGGCTAAGGTATTTACTAGGAAATTATTTTAATGTAGATACGCGAAATGTACACGCTTATATAATCGGGGAGCATGGGGATACAGAGTTACCAGTTTGGAGTCATGCAAATATTGCGGGAATCTCTATAAGAGATTGGATAAATAACAAGGAGCAATATAAAAAAGAAGACTTGGAAGAAATCTTTTTAAATGTCAGAGATGCTGCATACCACATTATTGAACGAAAAGGTGCCACATATTATGGAATTGCAATGGGGCTTGTTCGTTTAACAAAGGCAATTCTTCATAATGAACATTCGGTATTAACGGTTTCTACCTATTTAGATGGGGAATATGATCAGAAGGATGTATTTATAGGGGTTCCGGCAATTGTTGCAAGAGGAGGCATTCATGAAATTGTGAAATTAGATATTAATGAAGAGGAAAAAGCAAAATTTCATCATTCAGTAAGTGTATTAAAGAAAACGATGGATTCCATTGATTGGAATAAAGTATAAAATCAAACTGCATCTCTTTTTATCGGAAGAAAAAAATCATCTTTCTTATGAATGAATCATAGATTGTGGTAAGGACAAATTAACAAAATTGAGGCAAGAATTTCTTATATGGAAAATCCATTGAACTGAAAAAATTAGCAGATTGTTTTTATATGTTTGTTGATACTTGTAATAGCCGGCAGAATGAATACAATTCGCTTTCACGTGTATTCATTCTGCTCGGTAGTTCAAATTTAAAATTTCTATTTTAAAGAAATTACAACAATCCTATGAAAAAAGGTTAAATTTTAAAAATATCGAGCGTACTCTAATATTTTTATTCATCTCATTGTTAGAAAAAGAGGCTGACTATTAAAGTACTTATAACCGCCCTCCCAATGTTTCGTTGTGAAGGGGCATTGTACTTGTTTTGTCAGCCTCTTGCTATAGTAACCAAATGAAATGTTAATGCGGTAAAAATACTAATTGAATAAAGAATAATATCGCGAAAATATAAACGATTGGGTGAATCTCACGCCATTTTTTCATTGCTATTTTCATGATTGGTAACGAAATAAAGCCTAAAGCAATCCCGGTAGATATACTCGAAGTTAGTGGCATGAACAATATAACGAGAAATGCAGGGAATGCTTCATCGATTTCATTCCATTTTATTTTTGCCACATGTCCGATCATTAAGCTCCCAACAATAATTAACGCTGGTGCCGTAATTGCAGCTACAGCAGATACAGAGCTAACTAATGGTCCAAAGAAAGATGCAATAATAAATAGAAAGGCAATCGTTACAGAGGTTAATCCAGTTTTACCACCAGCAGCAACACCGGAAGTTGACTCAATATACGCTGTAGTGGGACTTGTCCCAACCATCGCACCGATTGTTGTCGCGATTGAATCCGATAAAAATGCTTCTTTTGCTTTTGGCATGGACTTTCCGCGGATAAATCCAGCTTGTTCTCCAACACCAACCATTGTTCCAGTAGTATCAAAAATGGTTACTAACAAGAAGGAGAAAATAACTGTATATAAGGAGTGCTGGATAACATCTCCGAATGCATGGAAAGGATTCGAAATAATGATACCATCTGGTAACGAAGGTAGAGCAAAGAATCCAGCATCGAAGGATAATTGACCTGTCACAAAGGCAACAATGGTCGTCACAATCATACCAATAAATAATGCACCATTTATTTTTAATGCCATTAAAATCAATGTTATTACTAATCCTAGTAAGGCTAGCATAACCATAGGGGAATGAAGATCACCTAATTTTACAAGATTTGCTTCATCTCCAACGATAATCTTTGTATTTTTTAAACCGATAAATGCAATGAATAAACCAATTCCAGCAGAAATCGCATATTTTAAATTGTCAGGAATGGCTTCAATGAGCATTTTACGAAATGAAGTTAATGATAAAATGAGAAAAATAATCCCCGCAACAAACACAGCAGAAAATGCCGTCTCATATGTAATCCCACCATGAGTACCAACTACCGAATAGGCAAAATATGCATTCAATCCCATCCCTGGAGCAATTGCAATAGGATAATTTGCAAATAGACCCATCCAAAGAGTACCAATTGCAGTCGCAATGATAGTTGCAGCGAATACTTGTTCAAAAGGTACACCTGCTGCAGAAAGGATGGAAGGATTCACAATGATAATGTAGACCATTGTAAAAAATGTTGTAATCCCAGCAAATAGTTCCGTTTTTGCTGTTGTTTGATGTTCTTTAAGCTTAAACATGTTGTATGCCTCCTAAAAATAAAAACGAACAATTAAAAACACCTTTCCTATAATATTCGCTTTTTGGGGTAATTTCAATAGTAAAATGAAATATTTAGTTAACGGGGTTGATAAAATGGAAACTGTTTATGTGGAAAAACAAAATGGTATCGCTATTATTACATTAAATCGTCCCACTGCATTGAATGCAGTGAATAGGAAGATGTTATTAGAATTAGATAAAACGGTGAAAAAGATTCACGAGGATTCCGAAACTCGTATTGTTCTTTTTACAGGTGCAGGGGGTAAAGCCTTTAGCTCTGGAGCTGATTTAAAAGAGAGAGGGATGATGACGGATGCTGAAGTTCATTCCACAGTTAACAAAATTCGGACAGTATTTCAGAAAATAGCAGAATTACCACAACCAACCATTGCAGCAGTTAATGGTTATGCGTTTGGCGGTGGCTTTGAATTAATGCTTGCTTGCGATTTTCGAATTGCACAGAAGGATGCGGTAATGGGTTTGACAGAAACAAGTTGGGCAATCATCCCGGGAGCGGGAGGGACACAGCGACTCCCGCGAATTATTGGAGAAGCAAAGGCAAAAGAGTTGATTTTTACAGCGAAAAAAATTACTGCGGAAGAAGCGCTATCGTATGGCATCTTAATGAAAGTAACAGAAAAAGAACAGCTAATGTTCACTTGCTTAGCATTTGCCAATGAAATGCTTCAAAATGGACCAATTGCCTTACAGCAAGCAAAATATGCAATAAATGAAGGACTTAATGTAGGACTACAGGCTGGCCTCGAAATTGAAGGAAATGCATATGCTAGAACAATACCTACGAAGGATCGTCTGGAAGCATTACAAGCATTTGCCCAAAAACGCAAGCCAAATTTTCATGGACAGTAAGGAAGCACAGCTAGAAGGTTAAATGCTAATTTTTTGGTGAATAATGAAGGGAGAATTAAACGTTCCACTACTTAGGTGATTCTATTGATAAAACTCTTTCATTATTTAGCCATTGTCAATTTATTAGATGGGGTTATTACGTACTTTGGATTAAAGAATGGATATATTAAGGAAGCTAATCCAATCATGGCTTTTCTTTATCAAGTTCATCCATCCGTCTTTATCAGTATGAAACTAATTTTATCTGTTCTAATTTATACAATGATCCTTATTCATCATATCCCAGTATCAAAAATTAGTTTCACTGTTTCTACTATTGTCTCAATAATGTATACAGTTATTTTATTTTTACACAGTGTTTGGCTAAGCAATTTTATTACTAATTATTAGAGTGATGGTAGTAAAAATGTACATAAGAATAATTAAATTCAGTGAACAGTTGAACAGTGGATTACACAAAAACCAACGATACCAGATTATATGTAGTCTTGAGAGTACTTACAAAAGTAATAATGTATGGCTGTTTTCGGTTAGCTTGGTCTTTTCTCATGAAATAACAATAATCCTTTAGAAAACAGCCTAATTTATTGAATTAATCTTACGAAAAGCATTAAAACGAAAGGTGCTAGGTAAGTATAACTAAAAAATGGGAAATAATTCCATATTAAATATAAGTCTAACTCCCTATAGTTGTATGTAATATAGGTACTATTTATCATTTTTGAAAAATTCCGTTATTAATATTGGATTATAAGGATAATTATTATATTATAAAGTCAAATTAACGAAAGATTAATTACTCTCAGGTTAAGCAGCTTCGTCCCGGCGTTCGATCATTGTAATGAACTTGGTAAAGATAGAGAAATAGTTTAAAGATGAATAAAGGCTTTCGGATGTATTGAGTTGCTTCGTAGGGGATTTTCATAGGAGGGCAAGGAATTGAAGAATGCTATCACGATTTTACTTCTGTGTATGATTGGAGGGGTGGCATTGATGGGATGCTCAGGGACAGGAAGAAGCATAGTGGAAGCCAATCATAGTAATTTTATAGAAGAAAATCGGGAAGAAATTGAACGAAACGTAAAGCAATTATTTAATCAGTACCATTTAGATGAGAATGCATTAATCATTGAAAAAATTGGCGAACCAAAAAAATATCCTAATGGTGATTATGAGTTTTTAATTTATATAGAATATCAAGGCACCCCTTCATTCTCCGATGTTTTAATAGGGAATCCCGATACGTTAACGATTGTAGATCAAGAGGAACAGCTTATCCTAAATGTGTTTAACAGACTTTATATGGAGGAGAGATATAACGAGTATAAACCAGTGATTGATTATTTATCGGAAATCGGTGTAACGGATCCTGCAAATTTAGCAAATGCAAAAATGAAATACTTTCGTACGAGTGTTGGAATTTCAAATGAAATCAATCAGAATATCCGGAAGACCTATAAGGAAGTAAATGGAGACCAAGAGAAATTTCGTGCATATATTAAAGAAAATAGGAAGACATTTGATTCGTTAACAAGCACCATTGACATAACTGGATTCAAGGAAAATATGAGCGAAGAGGAAAGTGCTCAATTAGTTGAAAAAGTTAAAGCATTACCCCCCGCAATTTATAATATCGGAGTTGGGTACCAGGATTTTTCGACGGATAAGCAAGCGGGTGTATTCGAAATTATCACAGTGGAATAAGGTGGGAGGATGAATATTCAAAAGGTTAACGATTATGATTTTGATATTTCAGGAGCTCATGTTAACACGACATTTACACCAGCAGAGCATCAATTCATTGCCATGAAGCTAAGCTATCAGGCAGAGGAAATTGTAAGAGAGACCGATATTCACACCATCAATGATCAGCTCAATCTGCGTCAATTAATTCAAGATTCGTATCGAAAGAACTTAAATGATGACAGTATTATTTTACTTCCAGATGTCCCACAGTTTACGAATGAGAAAATAGCCTTATCTGGCAGAATCCAAGGATTTACTATAGATGCTGAAATGGTAAATGGTTTTCATGCGAATGCGATCGCAAGAGGAAACCCTAATAGGTCTAACGGAGAAATTGCAATTACACTTACGGGGACGAATTTTTCTGAAGCAGCAGATGCTATCCAAACAATTTCCAATAATGGGGAGCATCGAGTGATTGATTATAGCGAGCTAGCAAAACAATATGTGGAAGAAGTTAGAAAGAAATATCCCAGCACTAAAATTGTTATTAATGGACATTCTCTCGGTGGCAAGTTAGCCATTCAAATCGGTCTACTTTTTCCAGATATTGAGATTTTTGCTTTTAATCCGACTGCAATTGATAAGCGATATATCCATTATTTAAAACAACAGGATCATTTCGACAATATTAATGTGTTAGTTTACGAAGACGATATTGCTGGTTTGGAAAGATGGTTTCGATACATACAGGCATGGCAATTCCAAAGGGATTTACCATTTAACCTGTATTATATGGATGCAACAAAGGCTGGATTTCCGAACGGGATGAAAGTGGATATCCCAAGTCCAATCAATGGGTCTATTGATGGCCATTCTCAAGGTGGATTTCAAGGTGTTGATGGTTCCTTATGGGACATTTTCAATCTGAATCCGATTCAATTTTCCGATTCAATAACCGGGACACAAAAGATTGTGTTCGATAAAAAAAGGTATACAAGTTTTGCAAAGCTGTTAAATGAAACCATTAGTACAAATTTAAAAATCGCACGCACATTATTAGAGCAGTTAGAGGATGAAATCCATGAGAATATCCAACAGCTGATTCATCAAGCGGAGGATGAAATAAACCGTATCAAGATTGATTATGATGCATTAGGTGCTTATAGTGATCCGCGGTTTTCGAGAATGGAAACATTCAAGGATAAATATTTTATCGATCATAAATATCGTTGCTACCAACCAGGAAAATTAGACGAACTTATCCATTCCTTAAATGATACGAATCAACAGGTTTACAAAGTGGCTGAAAAGATTCTGCAATCTACAGATAATTTTGAAAAGGAAGAGTATTATTTAGCAAAACTTTTCCGCCCGATTTAATGTGATGATTATGATGATTCCTTAAGAAAGGAGTATTGGATATGTCCTATAACTCCATTGTTGGAATGGATGATTCTTATCAAGAGTTTGTTAAAGTATTAGCTCAAACAAATACCGTTATTCGAGATTATGAGAATAGAATTAAAGATTTTAGCAGAAATATAGAAGCCAAGGATAAGTTTAATCAAGAGGTTCAGGTGCAAATGTATCATATTCAAGTAATGATCCAGACAATTGCTGGGGAATGTTTATTTCATCTTGGGGGGAGTTTTCGCAATGCTGTTTTAGAGGAGCTAGAAAGATTAATAGGATTCATCCGCGAAGTTAATAATCAATGGGAAGACTTTCGTAAAAGCTTTGATTAGTCTACGTAAAAACTCTTCTTGTAAGAACATTTTACTTAAATATGTTTAATTCTCATTTCTTATAAAAAATTGTGAGAATGAGTTATTAATATAATTTGAAATTAAAGGGAGGAAATGGAAATGGCAGGCGTTATTCGCTTAACACCCGAGGAACTAAGAGAGGTATCGAGACAGTATAATAATGAAAGCTCAAATGTGACAGAACTAATTGGTCGCCTTGATACAATGGCAAACCACTTACAGGATGTATGGGAAGGTACATCTAGTGAAGCATTTATTCAGCAATACTATGAACTAAAACCATCCTTTGAAAAAATGGCTGTTTTATTAGCGGATGTGTCGAAACAATTGCATGATTCTGCATCTATCCTAGAAGATACAGATCAACAAATTGCAAGTCAAATTCGCGGATAATCTATCATTCGTGATTGGAATTTCAAGCGCTGAATCTTCTAGGATGAGGCGCTTTTTTCCAGTTTAGGTCGAGGTGCATACGAAATGTATATTCAAATTACCGTGGATTTAAAAAACTATACAAATGAAGTGTTTGATTTACGACTATCAAACTACCACTCCATCAAAAAATTCATTCATATTATTTGGCAAGCTAAATATATTCCGACCCCACCAACGGAAGGGTATTGGATTCGAGTTCAAAATAAGGAGCTTGTCTTAAACGGTGACAAAACATTAATATCTGCTGGTATTACAAACGGGGACCGGATCGAAATATTATAACAGGATGCAATGTCCGTGAAGCTTGAAAACAAAGGAGTCACCTGAAATGAAGGAAAAGGAACAATCGTATTTAGAAAAGCAGTTGGAAGCAACTGTATCCAAAACAGAAAATGAAATTATCATTGTTTTTCAACGGACAAAAGTAAAAATGCAAGACATTCTTGAAATTCAGTTTCTCCAAACGATAGATCCTGTATTTCAAAAAGACATCATCGCAACAGAAGATGAAATCCAAATCATAATTCATTTTCCTAAAACAATGAATGATTTTCGGAAAATTAAACAGAAGAAGGCTATCCATAGACGTTTTTTTGCACATCAAATAATAAAAAAAGTACAAGTTCATTCTTATGAGCGGCTACATTTGCTAATATGTCCTGAAAATATTGCATTTGATGCAAGTCTGACACCTTATTTTTACCACTATGGGGTAAAGGAAAGCTTACCTCCATATGAAAAGGATGAAGAGCTTCAGTTTAACCAACTGAAGGCAATTGTAGCTACCATTATCGATGGTCAATATAAATTTGAGGAATATTTAAATTTTCATCAAACGCTGAAACTAACGGAGCTTGCAAATGAAATTATGCAAGCAAAAGCAATGGCTGATTTAGAACAGATAGTGCAACAGCTGATTCTAGATTTAGAAAAACAAGAAAAGTCGTTAGTGACTATTCCGAAAAAGCAATGGAAATTCCAACGATATGTATTGCTGGCACTAGGGATTCTTTTAGTCCCTAGCTTATTGTACAGTTTATATGCCATATTTTTCCAAATACCGAAACAAAGTGCCTATGTCAAAAGCAATGACTATTTTCTACGGCAGCAGTATAGCAATGTGATGGACCGCTTGGAAAGATATAATCCAGAGGGCATGCCCTATATTGTTCAGTACGAGCTTGCATTATCTTATGTAAGACAAGAGGCATTAACAGAAGAGCAGCGGAAAAATGTTTTAAATATGATTACACTGCAAACCGATCCGAAAATCTTTTTATATTGGATATATATCGGACGTGGGATGTATGAAGAAGCAATTGATATTGCCCGATCGTTTGAAGATCAGGAATTGATTATTTTTGGGCTATTAAAACTTCGAGAACAAATTAAAATGGATGATTCGCTAACAGGTGAAGAAAAGCAGAAAAAAATAGCACCTATTCAAACGGAAATTGATGAGTTTGAGGAGGAGCAAAAAAGATTACAAGAAGAAGCACAGGCTCCTTTTGAAGAAGAGCAAAACAGTGGAAATCTCCCAGATTCAGAAGTACCATCGGATTCCAATGTCAATGAATCAGAAGAACAAATAAATACCGAAGCAGAAGAGGCGGTAACTGAACAGCCATCATCAGATACAACAGGCGGGGAAGATGCAGGTTTACAAGAATAATAATTGTTAGAACGAAATTATACCATATATTTTCATCAAAATTTAGTCGCAAGGATTAACGTTATATAAATTATAAACTTATCATTAGGAGCGGAATCAAATGGGTACGATTTGGGTGTTTTATAAAGAAACCTATCAGCAAGTAAATATACAAAGTATACATCGACCAGTAACCATTGGTAATCAAGTAAATGACACCATTACAATCCGTTCCATTACATTTGAAAGTGGTGTTATTGAGGCAATCGGAGATGAAAATACGAACTCATTTGCTATTTATTATGGGAATCAATTTCTTGGAAAGCTTCAAAATCATGAGCCAATGGATATTAAAGTACGTTCTGAGGAATTCGTCACACTTTATTATTTTGCATCAGAACAAAAGGAGAAAGTCTATTATATCGGAAATAATGATGAGATTATTTTTTCAAAAGGTAATTCACATGCACATATCCAACAAAACGGCTCTAGCATAACAGGCGATGCGGACACAACCTTTACGCTTATTCGAGAAAAGGACCAGTGGCTGGTATTCCCGGAAATTTCCAGAAGCCTATATGTAAATGGAAAGTCGGTAAAGGAACCAACGTTTATTGAAAATGGTGATATCATTTTTTGGCAGTTTTTAACTATACATATCATGGAGAATGATTTGTTATCGATAACAAGTGCACAACAATACACTTCAATTTTGCCAAGGGCAGCAAAACCGACATCGGAAATGAGAAAAAAATATCCAGATTATCGAAGAACCCCGCGAATGGTGTATGAGCTTCCGGATGAGAAAATCAACCTATCCTTTCCACATCAGGCGAGAGAAGGAAATCAGCGTGGACTGTTATTAATTATTTTACCCCCATTAATTATGCTATTGGTAATGGGAGGAATTGCATTAATTCAACCGCGTGGATTATTTATGATTATATCAGTTGTTATGTTTATGACAACAATTGTTACTTCCACTGTTCAATACTTTAAGGAACAAGGGAATAGGAAGCGCGAGAATGAAAAAAGAATTCGATTATACTCAGCATATTTAAAAAGAAAACGAGAAGAGCTTCAAAAATTAGCATCTGAGCAAAAGAAAATTCTCTATTATCATTATCCATCTTTTGAACAAATGAAATATTTAACAGCGCAAATAAGTGAAAGAATTTGGGAACGGTCTTTGGATAGCTTTGATTTCCTAACGGTACGTATTGGTCGAGCAAATATTCCAGCTACTTATGATGTGGCAGTTGGTAATGAAGACTCAGGTGCACGTGAAACTGATGAATTGATTGAGGATTTTCATACACTGGTAAATGTTTATAAAAAAGTAGAGAATGTTCCATTATCGATTGAAATTCGAACAGGAGCTGTCGGATTAATTGGGAAACCAGCAATAGTAAAAAATGAGATTCATCAGTTGATTGGCCAATTGGCATTTTTCCATAGCTATCATGACGTTCGTTTTGTTGCTATTTTCCATGAGGAGGAATATAAGGATTGGGAATGGATGCGCTGGCTCCCGCATTTTCAACTACCACATATGTTCGCCAAAGGTTTCGTCTATAACGAAGCAACGAGGGATCAGTTATTATCCTCAATTTATGAGCTTTTGCGGGATAGAGAACTAAACGAGGATAAAGATAAAAAGCGTTTTGTCCCACATTTTGTTTTCATTGTAACGAATCGAACACTAATTAGTGAACATGTCATATTAGAATATTTGGAAGGCAAAATTGATGGTTTAGGAATATCTACTATTTTCGCTGCGGAATCAAAGGAAAGTTTATCGGAGCATATTCATACATTAGTCCGATACGTAAATGAAAGTGAAGGAGATATTTTGATTCAGCAGAAAAAAGCAATCCAAACACCGTTTATTATGGATGAACATACAAGAGAGAATAATGAGGGATTTGCTCGCACATTGCTATCTTTGGAGCATCAGCTCGGATTAAATAATTCCATCCCAACAAAGGTATCATTTTTAGAGCTCTTTCATGCGAAAGATGTTAAAGATTTAGCAATAGGTAAAAAATGGAAGGAAAACATATCCTCTAAATCACTTGCTGTACCAATCGGCTTGAAGGGGAAAGAGGATATTGTCGAGCTTAACTTACATGAAAAAGCTCATGGCCCCCATGGACTGTTAGCTGGAACGACTGGTTCTGGGAAGAGTGAGTTTTTACAAACCTATATTTTATCATTAGCAGTTCATTTCCATCCACATGATGTAGCTTTTCTATTGATTGATTATAAAGGTGGCGGGATGGCACAGCCATTTAAAAATCTACCACATTTATTAGGAACGATAACAAATATCGAGGGAAGTAAAAACTTTAGTATGCGTGCACTTGCTTCAATTAAAAGTGAATTAAAAAGAAGACAGCGGCTATTTGATCAATATGAAGTAAATCATATTCATGATTATACAAATCTATATCAAAAAGGGAGAGCTAATGATCCACTACCACATCTGTTTTTAATTTCCGATGAATTTGCAGAATTAAAAAGTGAAGAACCAGAATTCATTCGTGAATTAGTAAGTGCCGCACGGATTGGGCGTAGCTTAGGTGTTCATTTAATATTGGCAACGCAAAAACCAGGTGGTGTGGTTGATGAGCAAATCTGGAGTAATGCACGCTTTAAAGTCGCTTTAAAAGTGCAGGATGCAAATGATAGTAAGGAAATATTAAAAAATAGTGACGCAGCTAATATTACAGTAACAGGTCGAGGTTATTTGCAAGTAGGGAATAATGAAGTGTATGAATTATTCCAATCCGCTTGGAGTGGAGCTCCATATTTAGATGATGCAGTAACTACGGAGGATGAAGTAGCGATTGTGACGGATTTAGGCTTGAATCCTTTATCTGTTGTTGGAGCACCAGCCTTGCAGAACCGTGTCGAAACAAAAAGTGAAATTGAAGTGGTGGTAAAACAAATTGAGGAAGTACAGAAAGAATTAAACATTGAGAAGCTTCCAAGCCCATGGTTACCGCCATTGAAAGAGCGAATATTCACTCCAGAAATTCGTGAACATAAGAAACTCCAGCTACCAATTGGATTGAAGGATGAACCAGAAAAACAACAACAATCCAATTATTATTACCAGCCGATAGAAGACGGCAGTATTGCAATTATCGGAACATCTGGCTATGGCAAGTCTACCACAGCTATTACCTTATTATTACGTATGGCGGAGCAGCTGACATCAGAAGAGGTACATTACTATTTATTTGATTTTGGAAACGGGGCATTATTGCCGATTCGTCAATTGCCACATACAGGTGATTATTTCCGGATGGAGGATCAACGAAAAATCGAGAAATTTATGAACTTTTTAAAGGGAGAAATGGAAAGACGGAAGCAATTATTTGAACAAAAGGAAATTAGTAATATTAAACTTTATAATTCCATTAATCAAACAAAGCTGCCACTGTTTTATGTCGTGATTGATAATTTTGATATCGTTCGCGATGAATATCCAGATCTCGAAACACAATTTATTCAATTATCAAGAGATGGGCAATCATTAGGAATATATTTACTAATAACAGCAACTAGAGTAAATTCTGTTCGCCAATCATTAATGAATAACTTAAAAACAAAAATCACTCATTATTTAATGGATAAAGCAGAGGTTTATACTGTATTAGGGCGAGTTCCGTATGAAATTGAACCAATACCAGGCAGAGCAATTGTGAAAAAGGATGATCCATATTTAATGCAAGTATTTTTACCAGAAAAAGGAGAAGATGATCTTATCGTTTTAGAAAATGTAAAGAAAAAAGTTTTACTCCTTCAAAAACAAAATCAAGGAGGTAATGCACCAATTTCGATTCCAATGCTGCCGCAACGATTAGATTTGAAAGAGCTATTGAAACGGATTTCGGCAGTGCAAAATACCGATATTTTATTGCCAATTGGCTTGGATGAGGAAACGGTAACCCCTGTTTTCTTGAATATTCAAAAGAACAAGCATTGGTTAATCCTTGGTCCAGGACAAAAAGGAAAAACAAATGTATTAAAGGTGCTTTTGGATCGTGCGTTAAAACAGAAGCCATATAGCATTGCAATTTTTGATGGAATTGATCGAGCATTATCACAGCTAGCAACGAATGATCTCGTTGATTATCTTGATTCAAAAGAACAAATTACAGCCTGGATAGAAAAAGTTAAAGCTGTATGTGAGGAAAGAGAAAAGCAGTATTTAGCAGCGGTAAATAACCAGACAATAGATCAATTAATATTTACACCAATTATTTTTGTAGTAGATAGTATTTCAAGGCTAAATCAAACGATTGATAGTATTATTCAAGGGAAATTGGCAGATATCATGAAACGCTATAGTCATTTAGGATTCAGTGTCATGGTTGCTGGAAGTCCAAATGAGGTGTCTAAAGGATATGATCCACTGTCGATTGAGCTAAAACAAATAAGAAACGGTTTATTATTAATGAAAAAATCAGACCAAAGCTTATTTACCTTCCCATATGAGCGGAAGGAAGGAGAGATTCAGCCGGGATTTGGTTATTACGTTGTAAATGGGAATGCTAGAAAAATTCAAATTCCACTAGTTTAGTATATGAGTAGGCAAAAGAGAAAAAATATTAGATATGTAGATTTAACTAATTTATATAGCAAAGAAACGGGGTGAGATGCTTGGAGGAAAAACCGAAACAAAAGGGCAGTATTAAATTAGTAACAAAAATTATGACGATTTTGCTATTTCCTTTTCTATTTTTCTTATTAATTGGAGACAATCCGACAAGAGTGGTAGAACAGGCAACTAGAGCAATAGCACTAGTGAATGAAGATTTAGGGGATGATCAAAATGGGAGCTCTATCCATTTTGGTCAAGAATTATCTACAGTACTAGGGAATGACTCCGAATATCAATGGACGGTAGTAAACAGAAGTGCAGCTGAAAATGGCTTGCAGCAAAACCGATATGACGCAGTAGTATATATAGCATCTGACTTCACAAGAAACATTCTCACATTTGATGAAGAGGTTCCAGTTAAGGCAAATATTCAATACAAAATTCAAACCAATCTTGATGCAAAAAACCGCGAAAAGGTACAAAGAGAACTGGAACGAGTAAAAAATAATGTGAATGCACAAATATCTACCATTTATTGGAGTTACGTCACACAAGAAGTACAACAAATTCGTAAACAGTTTGACCAAATTGTGGATAAGGAAGTAGCATTCCAAAATTCTATGTATACCTTTTACACACCTGGTTCAGAAAGCTTAGGCTCTGATATTGCACAACAAAAAAATTTACTCGATCAATTACGAAGTACTACACAGGGAACGGAATCTGTATCAGAAAGTAGTGTAGAAGGGGCCGAGCAAGCAGCCGAAAACTTACAAAGCTTCACAGAAATGCTGAATGACTATAAGGAATATCAAAAACAGCAAAGAGAACTCATTTTAACTAAGCAGGAGGAAAATCAGGTTGCGATTGCGGAAGGCATTCAGGCTTACGAAAATATATTAAATCAAGGCAGAGATACGATTGGAGAAATAGAGGATACTAGGGAATACCCTAATTTTGATGAAGATAAACAAGTTGTTGACGAGAAGTTTCATTTTGTACAGCTTGCGCTAGATGACACAGGGGAAAAAACGGAGAATTTATTTACGACAATGGATCAACAAATCTTAAACCAATTTGAAGTAATTGGGGAATTCCATAATTGCTTATTAAATTATTATTATAGTAGATCGAATAATCTTCTGCTGGATGATTTAGAGGAAAGCATGCAGGAAGCAAAAATCCCTGATGGTGTAGCACCAGGACCGGATCCAGATCCTGGGCAAGATCCAGAACCTGATCCGAATCCAAATCCAGAGCCTGGCCCTGATTCCGAGATTAGTTCGGAAACAAATTCAGCAAATACAGAAACAGCTAGTTCGATGACGGTTGCTTCTAATCAAGTATCAGATGATGAAGAAGGGGAATGCAATCCAGAGGAAAATCCAGAGTGTGTGGATGAAGGTGGGGATGATCGCTCTGTTGCTACCATACTTGGGGAGCTTACTTCCCTTTTGGAAGGCCTTGGTTTAGGGAGTATCGGTGATTGGCCATTAATTACCCAATTATTAAATGAAGTACAAACGGTGTCGAGTGCACAAGAGGAACAAATCACAAATCAAAATGCTTTAATTGAACAATTAGAAAATATTGTATCAGAAAATGCAGCAACAATAGCAGAATTACAAGCAGAGATTGAGGAGTATAATCAACAAATTATTGACTTGCAAGCACAGCTAGAAAATTTAGAAGGAGTATTAGAACAAAAGAATACACTAATTGAACAACTCGAAGCTTTAGTAGAGGAAAAAGAGCAAGTAATTATTGACTTAGAGGAGCAGCTAGAAGAAAAGCTTCAAGAAATAGCTAGACTTGAGGAAATTCTTGAATCAGTTGTCCAAACAGTTTATTCTCTCGAGGATGAGTTACTTGCAAATGATAAAATTCCAGAGGATCGCAGGCAGCATCTTGAGGAAATTTTCAACATGGAGTTAGATACTTCTGATATGGTGGGTGTAATTAATTATTACTCATATCTTGCGACCTATAAAAATTTAGTAGAAAAAAGTGATGAAATCGGTGCACCGCTAATTGATGAAATTTTAGAATTAGAGGAATTACAGGAACAGGTTTCCGAAATATTAGCATTAAGTGACGAAGAGTTAGCAGCAATGGATAACTTAACTACGTCTATTTCCGATTCAGAAACGAAGGCTACTGATTATTTAAATACGTATCAAGTATTTTTCCAATACGTTTTAACAACGTACATGGGTTATGTAGATTCAGAATATGAATATATTGTTACCACCCTTGATGAAGTTGAAGAGCTTACAACAGACGTCACAGAGGACTTGCGTACCGTTAATGAGGATCAGCCAGTAGTAGAAGAAACTCCACTAGTAGATAGTTTACAGGGAGAAATTGTCCTAAATATTCATGATAATTCATTGAATAATCTTCGAAACATTTCCGAGCAAGTAGCAGCAATTGGCAATCGTCAATCCAACATTAATAGCTATACGACAGAATTACAAACAAAAGTTAGTGACGTACAATATAAGGCAAATGAATTAAATGAAAATTGGTCGAAAAATGTTGACTTTACGGAAGAAGTAAAGGGAGACGTATACGATCTTTTAAATAATGCGATTGTCGATGGTCAAAATAATGGCTATGTTTTTGATTATTTAGCAAATCCAATCAATATGACTGGAGAAACTCCACAAGAGAAGGCAGTTCAAACGCCACCTGTTGTCATGTTAATTATTATTGTGATTAGTGGCGCGTTAATTGGATTTTTTAGCAATTATTATGCAAATGCACCAGTTGCTGTTCAGTTAACACTGTTTATATTACTTAATATTGCTGTCGGCTTAATCATTGGGATATATGGTTTAAATATTTATCCAATGGATGAAACACAGGCAATTAAGTGGTCGGCACTATCCGTTGGGTTGTTGTTTGCTATTTCCAGCATTATTCGCGGAGGATTTCGAATTGGACCGTTTAGTGGTTTGGTCGTAAGTACAATTTTGATTATTTATTTTGTCATCCCACTACTCGATCTTGTGTTACCGAATTTCGGATTTAACCATCCTGTCGCAAATCTATTCATGGCAGTTCAGTATGATGGCAATCAGTCTAGTTATTATCCAATAGTCGGGTTGTTACTCGTAATAACTATATTACTGCTTGTTACACAATTGCTTTGGAAAAAACGTCCGATAGCAGGGGATGAACAAATTGAAGAAGAAATGTAATCGCATTTTTTGGATGCTAATATTATTCATCCTCCTCCGTCCTCCAGAAAGTAAAGCAGAGGATTATATACCGGTGGAGCCTAATATCTACGAAGAAAATGAAATTACGATTCCAACCGAGTATTTTCATGAAAATTCGTATTTAAATCGGAAAGCACGGTTACCGGAGGAGCAATTACTACTAACCTTTGAGCAGAAGGAGAATGCACAGCTTGACCAAATCGAAACAGCGTTATTTACTTCTCCATCTAATCAGCTGAATACGATTTCTGTTAAGGCATCTAATTTACAATTATTTTTTAAAGAATCGGATAAGAATACGTATGTTTTGGAAGATAATGAGCTGATGGAAAAGGATAACTCAATGTGGTTTTCGGTTGTTCTAGGTGCAATCGTATCTGCAATCGTCGGTTATATTCTGATTGTATTAGTACCGAAATTTAGTCAATAACATTTAGAGAAAATATCCTATTGCTACAGCTAAATCAAGAGAAAATGGAGAGATATCTAGGGGGAAATCCTATTGATACAACCGATCAAAAGGAAATGGAGCCGATTGGAAGCGAAGAATCCAATGGATACAGCTTATCAAAAGGAAATGGAGCCGATTGGAAGCGAAGAATCCTATTGATACAGCTAATCAAAAGGAAAATGAGTTGATTGGAAGCGAAGAATCCTATTGATACAGCTTATCAAAAGGAAATGTAGCCGATTGGAAGCGAAGAATCCTATAGATACAGCTAATCAAAAGGAAATGGAGTTGATTGGAAGCGAAGAATCCTATAGATACAGCTAATCAAAAGGAAAATGAGTTGATTGGAAGCGAAGAATCCTATAGATACAGCCTATCAAAAGGAAATGAAGCCGATTGGAAGCGAAGAACCCTATTGAGATTACTCATCAAAAGGAAATGAAGCCGATTGGAAGCGAGGAATCCTATTGAAACAACTCATCAAAAGGAAAACAAGCCGGCTGAAAGCGAAGAATCCAATGGATACAGCTAATCAAAAAGAAATCGAGCTCATTATAAATAATTATTCATTAGGAAAGAAGTAAGCTTTCTTAGAACGAAGAAATATTGTGACAATAAGTAGATTATCGCCCACTCCAACCTCCGCTAATATGCATACTAATTAATATAATCGTAAGATGATTAGAGAAAAGGGAGGTAATTGGATGCATAACGCAAGACTTTTTTGGGGTAGAAGACCATTCTTCTTTGGCCCTGGTCCATTTGTTGGCGGAGTATTGGGTGGATTATTAGGTAGTGCACTAATTGGACCAAGACCATTTTATCCACCATTTTATCCATACGGAGGATTTGGATACGGTGGTCCGTTCTTTTGGTAAAGACACAAAAGGTCTCCTTTTCGGAGACCTTTTTCTTTTATTGGGAATGTGGTTGTTTTAAGAATGGTTCTTCATTTATTAATAAACTAATGAGCACGCAGGAAAGCGGATGTATTCAGTTTCGGACTATTTTCTAATAGCAATAATCTCTACAAAAACAACAGAAGGGGAAAATTAATACTATTCTTCAGCTAGTCTTTTGTGAAATTTTATATATTCTCTTGGCTTGAACGTTGTTTTATCCTTTGAAATCGTTTCTGCATGTACTTCCTCAGGCGTTGTAGATAAAGGGATGGTGTAGTATGAGGCCTCCCCATTGTTCATTTGTTCCAAATTTATCGTAGGCTCTTCCTCGTGATTATTATTTAATAACCAAGCTCCGAGCAATAGTAAAAAAAAGATAAATAAGGAAGCAATTGCTTTTTTTATTAGCATTATTTTCACCACTTTTAGCAAGTAATTGGAGAAATTAGTATTGATTTATTAGAAAAAAAAGGAATAAACAAGTGATAGCGAAATGTAATAAACTTTTCTTAGCTATATCCTATTCTCTTTTCTTTTATTCGGAATAATTATTTTTTCTTAAAAAAAATACGTGTTTCTTCTTATTTAATAAACGAATCCAAATCAAGGTGTAGCCTGACTTTTTCCATGAAATTTCAATGGACATACGGTATAATGAACCTATACGGGGTAAATGATTGTTTATTTCGAAATTTCTTATGGATTATTCAAATTTCCTTGTATTGATTAAGTAGGCAATCATCTTATACATCTCTTTGTTAAAATCCGCTAAAAGCTTCTGATTCTTCGCTTGAAATTATGGGTTTTTTCTATCATTCTGGAACACAATACATATGAGGGAAATCAAATAATAAGGAGGGTAAATTTTGTCTCTGCTACATATTGCGATTTTATCGCCATTTATTTTTGCTATTTTCATCCCGTTTTTTTACAAAGGATTTAAAAGTATCCATACGGGATGGTTTACACTTATTCTTCCAATCGTACTATTTCTTTATTTTCTTCAATTTTTACCAAAGGTTGGCGGTGGCTCCTCGGTTATTGAGACCATTTCCTGGATTCCTTCTTTAAATATTGATTTTACGGTAAAAGTAGATGGTTTAAGTCTTCTATTTGCTTTATTAATTACCGGTATAGGATCACTCGTTACTTTATATTCCATTTATTACTTATCGAAGGAAAAAGAGCAATTAAACACCTTTTATGTGTATTTATTATTGTTCATGGGTGCAATGCTAGGGGTTGTACTCTCAGATAACTTAATTGTGCTTTATACATTTTGGGAATTTACTAGTTTCTCTTCTTTCTTCTTAATCGGGTATTGGTTTGATCGTGAGAAGTCACGATATGGCGCACAAAAATCAATGCTAATAACTGTATTTGGCGGGTTATCCTTACTTGGCGGAATTATTTTACTTTACATTATGACAGGGACTTTCCGTATTTCGGAAATGCTTGCTAATGTCGATGCCATAGTGAATCATGCACTGTTTATTCCGGCAATGATTTTTATTTTACTAGGTGCATTTACGAAATCTGCGCAGTTTCCATTTCATATTTGGTTACCGGATGCAATGGAGGCACCAACACCGGTAAGTGCTTATTTACATTCTGCAACAATGGTAAAAGCAGGGATCTATTTAGTAGCACGTGTCAGTCCAATTTTTGCTTTGGATCAAAGTGGGCTATGGATTTGGCTAGTTGGCGGTATAGGGATCATTACGCTATTCTGGGGTTCCTTTAATGCGATAAAGCAAACGGATTTAAAGGCAATATTGGCGTTCTCAACAATTAGTCAGCTAGGTTTAATTATGAGTTTATTAGGTGTTGGTGCAGCTGCACTTCATTATGATTATTTAGATGATAATATCTTCATGGTTGCTATTATCGCAGCAGTGTTTCATTTAATAAACCATGCAACATTTAAAGGTAGCTTGTTTATGGTTGTTGGTATAATTGATCATGAAACAGGGACAAGGGATATACGTCGTTTAGGTGGTTTAATGCAGATTATGCCGATAACCTTTACGATTGCCTTTATCGGAGCTTTTTCTATGGCAGGAATACCACCATTTAATGGTTTTCTAAGTAAAGAGATGTTCTTTACTGGAATGGTTAGAGTTTTACAAATGGATATTTTCCACTTAGAAACATTAGGATTTCTTTTCCCGTTAATTGCATGGGTCGCAAGTGTATTTACCTTTGTTTATAGCATGATTGTTGTGTGGAAAACATTTGCAGGGAAATATCAACCAGATAAATTGAGCAAGAAGGCGCATGAGGCACCACTAGGTATGTTGATTTCGCCAGTAATATTAGTATCTCTTGTTATTATATTTGGGCTATTTCCAAATTTATTATCAGATACTATTATTGCTCCGGCAGCACAATCCATTATGCCACAGTTTATTTTTGATGATATTCATATTTCTCATTGGCATGGCTGGAAATCACCAGAACTATATATGACTATTGGAGTTATTGTAATTGGGGCTTTATTATATCTTACAGCCGCAAAATGGAAGCGGGTATACAGATTATTCCCTGAGAAGTTAACCTTTAATAAGTTGTATGATGCATTGCTTCCATCATTAGAAACAGGTTCTAACTTATTTATTCGTTCGCATATGACTGGTTTTCTCCGTTCCTACTTAGCGTATATCTTTATCTTTTTCATTGGAATTTTAGGGTATACGATTTGGAGCAAGGATGCTTTTACAATAAACAGAGCGAATACTGCAGAAATTGGTATTTATGAAATTGTTTTAGCACTATTAATTGTGATTGGTTGTGTCACCATCATTTTCGCAAAATCTCGACTTACCTCGATTATCGCATTAGGCGCTGTAGGGTATACTGTTTCGTTATTCTTTGTTATTTTCCGGGCACCGGATTTAGCATTGACACAGCTCGTAATTGAAACTATTTCTGTTGCATTATTTTTATTGGCATTCTATCATTTACCGAAAAAATTCCGACATGAAGAATCCCGTCGCTTTAAGCTAAACAATGCCTTAATATCTATCGCTGTAGGTGTCATTGTGGCGTTAATTGCGATTTCCTCATACAGCACAAAATTATTTGATTCGATTTCCAAATATTATGTGGAACATACTTATGATCCGGCTGGTGGGGAAAATATGGTAAACGTCATATTAGTGGATTTCCGTGGATTTGATACATTATTTGAAATCTCGGTATTATCAATTGCAGGTTTAGGAATATATGGGTTGATTAAATTAAGAATGACAAGGAGGAAAGAGGGATGAAGTCATCTGACGTAATATTACAAACAACATCCAAAATCGTTTTCTTTGTCATCCTGCTGTTTGCAATCCACCTTTTCTTTGAAGGTCATTATCGACCTGGTGGAGGATTTGTTGGTGGTCTCGTCACAGCTGGAGCAATTGTGTTATTTTTATTAGCCTTTGACATAAAAACGGTAAGCATTTTACTCCCATTTGATTACAAATGGGTTACAGCAATAGGGTTATTAATCTCGATTCTAACCGCTGCAGGCTCGATCGTATTTAATGTTCCGTTTTTTACACATACGTATGATCATTTTCATTTACCGTTAATTGGAGAGACCTCGCTTCATACAGCAGCATTATTTGATTTAGGCGTTTATTTGGTCGTGGTTGGAGTTACGATGACCATTATTCAAACAATAGGGGAGAGTGAATAATGGAAATATTAATGGCAATTATTATCGGAATTTTATTTGCAAGTGCAACCTACTTATTTTTATCAAAAAGCATTTTACGAATAATTGTTGCGTCAGGGTTATTAAGTCATGGCGCACATCTACTGATTCTTACGATGGGTGGGCTGAAACAAGGAGCAGTTCCCCTTGTTAATAAGGAAGGTATCCCGGTTACTGATCCACTTCCACAAGCATTAATCTTAACGGCAATCGTGATTAGCTTTGGAGTTACCGCATTATTTTTAGTACTAGCCTATCGGGCATACCAGGAGCTAGGAACAGATAATATGGACCAATTGAGAGGAACAGAAGGAAATGATTAATTTAATTGTATTACCCATTTTAATACCACTTCTGACAGCAGTACTTTTAATATTTTTTGCAAGTAAGGTAAAAACCCAGCGATGGATTTCCGCTATTTCTGCTCTGTTAAATATAGGTGTTGCTTTTTCGGTTGTACGCAAAGTATTCGTTGATGGAATTCAGATATTAAATGTTGGGAGCTGGGTAGCACCATTTGGGATAACATTAGTATCCGATATGCTATCAGCGTTGCTTGTTTTAACAACTACTATCATAGGATTTGCTGTCATTCTTTACTCTTTTTCTTCTATTGGCAAGGAAAGAGAGAAGTATTACTACTATGCCCTTGTCCAATTTTTACTTGTAGGGGTCATTGGGGCATTTACAACAGGAGATATTTTTAACCTTTTTGTATTTTTTGAAGTAATGCTTATGGCATCTTATGTCCTGTTAGTTATTGGTGGGACAAAAATACAGCTTCGGGAATCATTGAAATATTTAACGGTTAATGTCATCTCTTCTGCGCTGTTTGTTATTTCCGTAGCATATCTGTATTCAGTTGTAGGGACATTAAATATGGCACAAATATCAGAGCGGATTGGCTCACTTGAAGAGATGCCGGGTATTCTTACGGTCATTGCTGTCTTATTTTTAATTGTTTTCGGTATGAAAGGTGCAATCTTCCCACTTTATTTCTGGTTACCTGGCTCTTACTTTGCACCACCGATTCCAGTGATGGCTTTATTTGGTGCATTACTAACAAAGGTTGGGGTTTATTCGATTATTCGGACCTTCACTTTGTTTTTCTTCCAGGATAAAGACTATACGTATGAGCTATTGATGATACTTGCTATTATTACTGTAGTTGTTGGTGTCATAGGTTCGATTGCGTATTGGAATATCAAAAAAATAATCATATACAATATTATTACGGCAATTGGAGTTATATTGTATGGTGTGTCAGTAGCAACCACAACGTCTTTTACGGGCTCTATTTTATATTTAATTCATGACATGTTAATTAAGGCAGCATTGTTCTTATTAATCGGTGTTATGATAAAAATTACAGGGACGAGCAATTTACGACAATTTAGTGGGCTAATAAAGCATTACCCGGGTCTTGCTTGGACATTTTTCATTGCTGCCATTTCTTTAGCAGGAATTCCGCCATTTAGTGGCTTTGTTGGGAAATTATTAGTCATTCAAGGTGGATTTACTGCAGAGGAGTATATTGGAGCAACCATCATCTTATTGTCCAGCTTATTGGTTTTATACTCTGTAATGAAAATTTTTATTCATGGTTTTTGGGGCGTGCCAAAGGAATATGCGAAGAAAGAAAGTATTTCTTATCGAGCACTCCTATTTCCAATTGTATTAATCATTACGATTTCTGTCCTTTATGGAATTGGTTCTGATTATGTCTATTCCTATGTTTCACAAGCTGTACAAACACTGGTGAATCCAGAGCTTTATATCGAAGCGGTATTAAAGGAGTAATGATATGGCTTTTCAAATACTATTAAACTTATTTATTGCCTTTGTTTGGATGTTTTTAAAGGTAAGCTATGATCCTGGAACATTTATTATTGGTTATTTAATGGGGCTTGGGATGCTATTTGTTGTCCGACGCTATTTCCGATCTCGCTTTTATCTTGGAAAAGTATGGGCAGCTATTTATTTAGTTCTTCTGTTTTTTAAAGAGCTAATATTATCGAATATTAATGTTTTAAAAATTGTATTACAGCCAAAATTAGATTTTCAACCAGGAATTTTCGAGTACAAAACAATTTTAACGAAGGATTGGGAAATTACCTTATTATCTAATTTAATTACGTTAACGCCAGGTACATTAGTAGTGGATGTTTTAGAAAATGAAAAAGAGAAAATTTTATATATCCATGCGATTCATGTTCCTGATGCACATGAAGCTATTGATGGGATTAAAAATACGTTTGAAAAAGCAATTATGGAGGTGAGTCGTTAATGTTTGATACGATATTGTACGTTGTTATGGCTGTTCTTTCTATTTCAATGGTAGGATTCTTGTATCGGCTCATTAAAGGACCAACCGTTCCTGATCGGGTAGTTGCTTTAGATGCAATTGGAGTGATTTTAATTAGTATGATTGCGGTATTTTCGATGATTATGCGAACGAGTGCTTTTTTAGATGTTATTTTACTCCTTGGAATTTTATCCTTTATTGGAACGGCATCCTTCTCTAAGTTTTTAGCAAAGGGGGTTATTTTCGATCGTGACAGAAACCATTAAAATTATTTCCATTGCATTAATTCTCATTGGCGCATTTTTTAGCTTAGTTGCAAGTATAGGAGTAGTAAGACTTCCGGATGTATACACAAGAAATCATGCGGCATCGAAAAGTGCGACATTAGGCGTAATTTCCATCCTGCTGGGGACATTTCTCTTTTTCTATGTAGAGGGCCATCAAAATACAAGGCTTATTTTAGCGATAGTCTTTCTATTAATGACCTCTCCTGTAGGTGGTCATATGATTAATCGTGCGGCATATTACACGGGAGTAAAGCTTTGGGATAAAAGCGCACGTGATGATTTAAAAGGAAAAGTCAAAATAAAAGATACCTTGCTTTGAGGAAACGTTACCGTTTCTAAAATCCAAATAAAGTAAAACACCTCTGAAAGGATTAGTGCATTCATGCGGTCCTTTAGGGGTGTCTTTTTAGTTCCTTTATGATATTACACTTCTCTTTTCGGTACAACGGCAATCGTACATCTGGAAACAGAAATTAGTTTATTTTCCTCATCTTTAATTTTTACTTCCCAAACTTGGGTAGTTCGGCCATGATGAAGTACGTTTCCTTCTGCCGTTACAATGCCTTCCCGTTTCGATCGTATGTGATTTGCATTTATTTCTAGACCAAAACAAATCTCCTTTTCTTTATTAATTATTTCGTAAGCACCAAGACTTGCGACTGTTTCCGCAAGTGCAACAGAAGCACCACCATGGAGGAAGCCAAATGGTTGTCTTGTTCGTTCATCCACAGGCATCGTCGCCTGTACATATCCTTTATCTAATTGTTGGATAGTAATCCCTAATGTATCTAATAAGTTTTGTGTACCCAATGTTTCTTCATCTCCTTCTTTTCTTCCATCCTAGAATTCTATATATTTATTCGCTAATATGGGTGGAATATCCTTCCAAATAAAAAACTACTAGCATAAATGCTAGTAGTTATATTGTACATCCATCATGTAGAGTTTCCGATTATTTTGCAATATGTCCAAGATGGGAATGTCGAACTGTTTGCGAATCTTTGCGAGCACTCCACCAAAGGAGAAGAAAGGCGGAAAATAAAATAGCGCTTGTGACAAAAAACACAGAGGATATTCCAATAAATCCGGAAATTGTTCCACCTAATGCAGGTCCAATGACATTTCCTAGAAAACGGAAGCTAACATTATAGCCCTGCACTTCTCCTTGAATAGAAATTGGCGCGGCCTGTCGAATATAGGCAGTCATACAAGGAATAATACCCCCGGCTGCCATTCCGAAAAGAAATCGTAAAATAACTAATTGCCAAAGTGAGGTGACAAATCCTTGTGGGATGAAAATTAATGCTCCACCAATTAAAAGCATCATTATAACTTTCTCATGGCCAATCCGATCACCAAGCTTACCCCAGTTGCGCGTGCACAATAAATTTCCGAACCCAGTGGCAGAAAATGCTAACCCTGCTAAGAAGGCGACATTTTCTGTGTTTGTTAATTCATTAACATACATGGCTAATAAAGGTTGGATAGAAAAATTGGCGACCTGGACGAGTAAGGATATGATCATGATTGTTAGTAGCACACGTTTATGGAAAATAAAAGAAAGCACTTCTTTTCTATTAAACTGCTTTTCTTGCGCCTCTTTTTTATCTTGTTTTATTTCTTTTACGCCGAAATAAACAAATAAAGTTGCGATGAAAATAGCAATAGAAGTATAGATGAATGTGTATTGAAATCCAAATGTATCAGCAAGTAACCCACCAATAATCGGACCAAATAGACTACCTGTAACATTCCCTGTTTGTAATGTCCCAAGTACTTGGCCAGCCTTCTTCTTTGGTGTTTGTGCTGATATTAAGGCAAGTGATGTTGGGATGAAACCAGTAACTGCCCCCATTAAAAAGCGGAGAATAAATAATTCAATAACGGAATCCATAAAGCCCATTAAGAAAATACAAATGGATATTCCGGAACCGGTAATTAATAAAATTGGTTTGTAGCCATATTTATCACCAACTCGCCCCCATATTGGAGAAAATAAAAAAGCAGTGATAAATGTGACGCCAAATACGAAACCTGCCCACTGTTGTACGTACTCATGACTATAGGTTCCCATCGTTTCAATATAGAGAGAAAGAAACGGCATAATCATCGTGGTACTTGAGGCTACTAAAAAGTTAGCAACCCACATAATCAGCAAGTTCCTCTTTTCCACTTTGATTGTAATCACCTTCTTCTAATTATTTCGTTTTCCTAAACATTATAACGCAATAGGTAGTGAAATAAAAGACCTTCGGGTTACGAAATAAGAGTCTTCCGAAATAATTTTCGAATAATGAATGGAGGATATTCCAATCAATGGTGGCAGAGGGGAAAAGTGGCAAAAGGAAGATGGTGGAAGCAAATTGTGCGTAAATTTTTTTAGAAGAAAAAAGGGCTCCTATTGGGGCCCTTCTGTCCTATTCCTATAGATTGTATTCCTTTACTAAGGAACGCATACATTGTAAACTCTGGCTTGCAAAAGGAGAATCATCAGACTCCAATGCTTCAATCATTTGGTTCACCGCTGCTTGTAACGATGCTTGATATTCGGGAATTTCTCCTTCAAAAGGTTTTACCATCGTTTTCGGTACATTAGTTTGCTCCCGATATGCTAATGCTTTTCTTTCATGGAAAAAAGGCACCTCCACTTGTTTCGGGTGGTGCAGGTCACCTTGCATAGGATGCTTTACAACAGCTAGTATTTTCACTAAATAATGAGTGTCCTTATCTGCTGTAACTTCCCCAATATAAGTACCAGTTTTATTATGTGCTCGAACAATCGAACCAATCGGAATACTCTCTTTCATAACAATCCCTCCTATCCTACCCTTCATTATTAAGCATTTGTGGGAAAATTTCAAAATGAAAGACTGGGAGACAGAATGATTGCCATCCGAGAAAACTTTATCCCTGTAAAAACTAAATCCAGTCCAGTATGAAACTGGACTGGACAATAAGCTATTGGTTTTATTCGACTACATTAATATTATAGTCCGTAAACCAAACATGGATTTGTGCCAAATGGGCAAGAAGTTGTGGACCGGTCATTAATTGACCAAACCAAGGTGCTTTGAAGCCCTCGCCACCTGTTTCCACAATTTCTTGAAGCATTTGCTTATTGAAGAATTCGTGTAGTGGAGAGCTTTTATCCTGTAATAGGCTCTCTAACCAAACTGTTACTGCTTTTGTATATGCAGGATGATGGGTTTTAGGATATGGACTCTTTTTCCGATATAGCACATCATGTGGTAAAATTCCTTCTAATGCTCGACGTAATATCCCCTTTTCTTGATTTCCGACAGTTTTCATCTCCCATGGTATATTCCAGACGTATTCTACGAGACGATGATCTGCGAACGGTACGCGAACTTCTAAGCTTGCCCCCATACTCATCCGGTCCTTACGATCTAATAATGTCGTCATAAACCAAATCATATTTAAATAGAATAATTGACGGCGTTCGCTTTCTTCCTTCGATTCTCCTTCAAGAAGCGGGGTTTCTTTAACTGTTTCTTCATAACGACTTTGAATATATTCGTTTAAATTTAATTTGCTCCTCCAACGATCAGCTAATAATTCATTCCTAGCATCTAGGGAGCGCATCCAAGGAAAACTGCTAGAGGAAAGCTCATGCTTGCGATGGAACCATGGATACCCACCGAAAATTTCATCTGCACACTCTCCAGATAAGCTTACGACAAAATCCTTCTTAATTTCTTTACAGAACCATAAAAGGGAGGAATCAATATCTGCCATTCCTGGTACGTCGCGAACATGTACTGCCTCTGTTAAATAGTGAATGAGTTCTTCATTTGTTATGATGGATGAATGATGAACGGTATTAAATGTTTTTGACATAAGATCGATATAGGTTTTATCGGAATTTGGCTGAAATTCATTGGATTTGAAATAAGTATCGTTATCTTCATAATCTATGGAATACGTATGAAGTCGACCTTTTCCTTCCGCTTCAAAATGCTTTGCAGCGATGGCAGAAATTGCACTAGAGTCAACACCACCTGATAAAAAGGTACAAACTGGAACATCGGAAACAAGCTGTCTAACAATTGCATCTTGAACGAGATCACGAACCTTCTCGGTTGTTTCATTCAATGTATCTGTATGCTCCATGCTTTTTACTTGCCAATAACGCCATACGTTTAGACCATCCTTTGAAAAGGTAAGTGCATGTGCAGGACGAAGCTCTGCAATATTTTTAAAAACACCGTGGCCAGGAGTACGAGATGGTCCTAACGCAAATACTTCTGCTAATCCATCAAGGCCAATTTCTGGTTTTACTTCTGGATGTGCAAGCAATGCTTTTATTTCAGACCCAAAAATGATACCGTTATTTAATTTACTATAAAAAAGTGGCTTTACCCCAAGCCGATCTCTAGCAATAAATAGTTTCTCGTTGTCATCATCCCACACCGCAAAGGCAAAAATACCGTTCAGATGCTTTAAGCAGTCCTCTTTCCATTCGATATAAGAACGTAACAATACTTCCGTATCGGAATGTCCTTGGAATGTATGCCCACGCTTTAATAGCTCTTTACGAATGTCTTCTGTATTATATAGCTCACCGTTATAAACCATCGTATACGATTTATCATTCATTTTTCTGGTCATTGGTTGTCTTCCGCCAGAAGGATCAACAACTACCAGACGTTTATGACCAAATGCCATATGGTTTTTCACATAAACATTTGAATCATCGGGACCCCTTTTTGACAATGTATTTGTCATCGCATTTAATGTATCAATTTCCGATAGTAAATTCCGACGAAAATCGACCCATCCAGTAATTCCACACATATAATGAAACATCCTTTCATTTAAGATTGTTAATTAGCTAACAAAGAGGGCTATCCGAAATAGTATCGATAAAGGTTTTTCACTTCGTTCCATTTATGCTCTATCAATAAGATTGGTAATTCAGCCCAAATCACTCATCAGGAAATCTATGTGGCTAATGAAAAAAGAACAAAACTACTGTGTATTAGCCCACTCGATAAAACATCATATGCAATAATAATGGAAATGTTCATAAACACATGCTAGAAGTTGCAATAGGGACATGAATGCTTTAATATCTAAGAGGAAATCAAGCCGAAGATTATCGAATACAAAGCGCTATCAAAGTCGGCATTATTTTTTTATAGAAAAAGGAGCGAATATTATGAGTGAAAATGTATATCCACAACTTGTTGCAACAGTTCAGGAAAATGAAATATTAGCTGAAATGAAAACAAATCATGGTTCCATTAAAATTAAATTATTTCCAGAATATGCACCGAAAACAGTAGAAAATTTTGTAGAGCATGCAAAAGCAGGTTACTATGAAGGAATCATTTTCCATCGAGTAATTAAGGACTTTATGATTCAAGGCGGAGACCCAACAGGAACTGGTATGGGTGGAGAAAGTATTTATGGAGGTTCTTTTGAAGATGAATTCTCACCACAATTATTTAATTTCCGTGGTGCATTAAGTATGGCAAATGCCGGACCAAATACAAATGGTAGCCAATTCTTCATTGTACAAAACAAAGATTTCAATCCTTCCTTTAAGGATCAATTAGTTAAAGCTGGATACCCTGCAGAAATTGTTGATTATTATGTAGAAAATGGTGGAACACCGTGGTTAGATTTCCGTCATACAGTATTTGGCCAAGTGGTGGAAGGGTTAGAAGTAGTTGACGCGATTGCAAATGTTGCAACAGGTCCACAAGATAAACCAAAAGAAGATGTTGTAATTGAAAAAATTATCATTACAGAATAACCATTATCACAGCTTTTGTTTATAAGAGAAAGATAGGTTTCGTTCGATTTCTTAATCAATCTTCTGACAAAATACGTAAAAATAAACGTAGATAATTTTTGGAAATGTAAAAAAATACTTGCTATAATTAGGGTAATTAGTTATCCATATAGAAAGGACGTTTCCAATGGATTTTTTTATTTTAGGTATGCTCTACCTTTATTTTCCTGAAGATAAATCAGAGTATATACCAGCTGCGATAAGCTTTTTTCTTTTTCTGATTGCTTGTATCGTAACGTTTCTTTGGATTGTGAAATACTCCAAGAAGGAAGAGTTGAAAACAAAAGAATTAGAGGAGAAAATAAAACTTCAAAATTCGAAGCGGCAAGATGAAGTATTTAAATAAAAAAGATTGCTTTACTAGTTTTGCTTAAATGATATACTCGCATAACAACACCAGGTAGAAAAAATCTACCTGGTGTTTTTCTATTTATGAAAGGGCGTGCTTGAATCTGCGTAACCCTTCTTCTAATGTAGGTCGTGGACAGCCGATGTTCATTCGGACGAATCCATCTCCACCGAAACCGTATTTTATTCCAGATTCTAGTGCAAGTTTCCCTTTGTTAATCAATTTGTCCATTAGCTCCTCATGGGATAAGCCAATTGCTCGACAATTAATCCAAAGTAAGTAAGTACCTTCGGTTGGTATTAATTGAACCAGTGGTAGTTCGTTTTCTATAAATTTTTGAGCATATGAAATATTTTCTTTCAAATATGGTAATAACTCGTCCAACCATTGTTCGCCGCCTGAATATGCAGCTTCTAGCGCTAGGCTACCAAAAATATTAATGCCGTGGAAGCCAATTTTCCCTTGGACATTTTGTACTTTTGTGCGAATTTCTTCGTTCGGGATAATCATGATGGATGCTTGAAGACCAGGGATATTAAACGTTTTACTCGGTGCAATACAAGTGATGGTTATTTCTTCAAATGCTTTACTTAAGGAAGCAATAGGAACATGGATGTTAGGCTTATGAATAATATCTGCGTGAATTTCATCGGAAACAATATGTACATTGTACTTTTTACAAAGCTCGCCAATTTTCAATAATTCTTCTCTTCGCCAAACCCTACCGACAGGATTATGGGGGTTACAAAGGATAAATAATTTGACGCCTGATTGGAGTTTTTCTTCAAAATCAGCAAAATCAATTTCATACGCTCCATCACGGAGTACGAGTGGATTATTGACGATTTTTCGATTATTATTTTCAATCATTTGGAAGAACGGAGGGTACACAGGTGATTGAACTAATACTTGATCTCCTTCTTCGGTTAATGCTTGAATTGAAAACGCAATGGCCGTTACTACCCCAGAGCTTGGTAATAACCACTCTTCTGTAATGGACCAATGATAACGTTTTAGTACCCAATTTTTTACCGTGAGTGGAACATTTTCTGGAGGTATTCCATAGCCAAAAACACCATGCTCGGCACGTTTGATAAGGGAATTCTTGATTACTAAAGGTGAAGCAAAATCCATATCTGCGACCCACATAGGAAGTAGGTCCTCGCTACCAAAAACATTTTTCAATCCATCCCATTTTACGGAATTTGTATTTAGGCGATTAATTTGATCATGAAAGATAGTGGTCATTTCATTACCCTCCTGTCCAATAATAGATTTATTTTACCATATGTGACAGGTTGGGTAATTAAAAATCTGTATCAATAAATCTTTTTATATAGCTGGCAGTTTCCTTTGGTTTTTCCTCTGGGATAAGGTGACTCGTTCTTTTCATAATAACTAGTTCTGAGTTTGGTAAGTCGTTATGTAACCTTTTACCAACAGAGAGGGGAACAATTTTGTCACTGTCGCCCCAAATTAATAGGCAAGGTACGCGAATGTTTTGTAATACTTCGCTAGGTAAATCTCCTTCCCGATCACGAAGCAATTTCGTTAATCCGCGAAATATTTCATCGTTTTCAATAAATGGCTGTAAGTAGCCATGGACCATTTCCTCTGTGATTTGTGAAGGATCATAAACTACTTGTGCTAAATTGCCTTCGACGCCGCCAGAACGGGCAAGCTTTCGTTTAATGAGTAAATGGAAGAATGGCAAATAGCTACAAGCGATAGCGATTTGTTTTGCTTTCCGTAAATAGCCTGAACTAGCAAGGAGAATTGCTTTTTCAAATTTTTTTGGTTGTTGATGAATCATGTTTAAACAAATTTGTCCACCTAAGGAATGTCCAGCCAAAATGACGGATCGTAATTGAAGTTTATCGACGAGTTCAATAATTGTTGCTGCTAAATTTTTATAGGAATAACAATAATCCATTGTCTTTCCACTTTTTCCAAACGGTGGCAGGTCAACGGAAAGGATCTGATAATCTTTATTAAGAAGCGGAATTAACGAGCGAAAACTGAAGGTAGATGAAAGAAAACCATGAATACATAAAATGGTTTTTGTCGCAGAAGGGTGTGGGTAATGCTCAAAATAAACATCAATCCCATTAACCATTATCGATTGTCCGATGGTTTTTTTATTAACTAGTAGCTGTTGCGTGCGTGTCTCGGTGATTTTCATTGTTTACTCTCCTAGTTATCAGTTCAATAATCATGTTGATGGTAATAAATATTGCCTAAAATGAAAAAAAGGACAAACAATTGGTTGCGTTTGTCCACTTCAAAAAGGGGGGAATACTAGAAAGCCTTGTATTTTCATTATGTTCATCTTTACCGGTTTTATACACTGTTGTAAAAAAATCTTTTATAAAAAATTGGAAATTAAGAATTGCCCCTATGCTTCCGTTTTCGCTTTGCGTATACTGGGAGTAAGAAAATATAATGAAAGCTTTCGATAGGATAGTAATCTCGTGGATGAAAGATACGTAAAACCAAAATGAAAATAGTGGATAAGACGTAAAGCCATGTATAAATAAAAAGCATGGATATTACGGCTAATAAAATGGTAAATTGTAAATTAATTACAGAAAATTATCATTATTTCATTACTTTTTTTGATAAGATTCCATGCGTATGTTATAATATTTTAATGCTAAATAAAAAACGAAAATATATATAATTTTTAGGAGTGTTTTCATGAATGATCACGTGGAAGTCGGGAGCATTATTAAAGGAAAGGTGACTGGTATTCAACCATACGGCGCATTTATTTCGTTAGATGACGACAAGCAAGGACTAGTTCATATTTCAGAAATTACGAACGGATACGTAAAAAATATTAATGATTTTATTAAGGTCGGTGAAGAGGTTTCCGTTAAAGTTTTAGCCATTGATGAGGCTGATGGAAAAATTAGCTTGTCTATTAAAGCTGTGGAAGAGCTTGAAAGAGAAAAACAATTGCGATTAAAACGAGAAATTAATAAATCGAAGCTGGAGCATTTATCAGATGCTTCTAATCAAGGGTTCAATACATTAAAAGCAAAATTAACGGAATGGATTGAGCAATCGAAAAACGAAACGTTGATTGAAAAATAAAGAGACTCGCCTAATGGCGAGTTTTTTTGTTTTTCCTACAGTTTCATTAGAGATTGCTTTCATCAAATGATTTCCTCATGTACAATAAAAATATAGAAAGTTTGCAATAGTATGTTACGGAAAAAGGGGAGAGCATGTATGACAGAAACGAAACAAGTAATCGAGCAGACAGAAAAATACGGGGCGAATAATTATCATCCACTGCCAATCGTTGTGACGAGGGCAGAAGGCATTTGGGTGTATGATCCAGAAGGCAATCGTTACATGGATATGTTAAGCGCATACTCTGCAGTCAATCAAGGGCATCGTCATCCAAAAATTATCCAAGCGTTAAAGGATCAGGCCGATAAGGTGACCCTTACTTCTCGTGCGTTTCACAATGATCAATTAGGACCATGGTATGAAAAAGTCGCAAACTTAACAGGTAAAGATATGGTTTTACCGATGAATACTGGTGCAGAAGCGGTAGAAACCGCATTAAAAGCTGCAAGAAGATGGGCATATGATGTAAAAGGGGTAGCTGACAACCAAGCAGAAATAATTGCTTGTGTAGGAAATTTTCACGGGCGAACAATGGGGGCTGTATCTTTATCTTCCGATGCGGAGTATAAACGTGGATTTGGACCATTACTTCCAGGAATCCGATTAATTCCTTACGGAGATATAGAAGCTTTAAAAAATGCAATTACACCTAATACTGCAGCATTTCTTGTCGAGCCAATTCAAGGAGAAGCGGGAATCATTATCCCACCAGATGGCTACTTGAAAGAAGCATCAGTCGTTTGTAAAGAACAAAATGTTTTGTTCATTGCAGATGAAATTCAATCTGGCTTAGGTCGGAGTGGAAAATTATTTGCATGCGATTGGGAAGCGGTCGTCCCAGATGTATATATTTTAGGAAAGGCACTTGGTGGCGGTGTATTTCCAATTTCCTGTGTTGTAGCTAATGCCGATGTATTAGGAGTGTTTAATCCAGGCTCCCATGGCTCTACTTTTGGTGGAAATCCTTTAGCGTGCAGTGTATCAATGGCTGCATTGGATGTATTGATAGAGGAAGACTTAGCTAACCGTTCGTTCCAATTAGGTCAATATTTTATGGATAAACTTTTTACTATCCAATCTCCAAAAATAAAAGAAATTCGTGGCCGAGGCTTATTCGTTGGAGTTGAGTTAACAGAACCAGCTAGAGACTATTGTGAAAAATTAAAAGAGCTTGGTTTACTTTGTAAAGAAACTCATGAAAATGTTATTCGCTTTGCCCCTCCGTTAATTATTACAGAGGCAGAGCTTGATTGGGCATTTGAAAGGATAGCAACTATTTTTTAAATGAACGAATGATTCACAAGATAGGGGATAATAAACGACAGACAATAAAAACCTGAAGAATTTTTTCGCTTCTTCAGGTTTTTAGTTTTTTAGCTCTTTTACTTCAAAGCATACTTCTATGTTCTAGAGGTTTTTGGGGAGGTACGGGCAACTTCTGCGCTTGGCTTGAATAGTAGACCAAGATTGATAAGACCTGCTACGCCTACAATTCCATAAATAATTCGAGCAATTGCCGAGTTGCCGAACAATGCTGCTACTAAATTGAAATCAAAAAAACCAATTAACCCCCAGTTGATTGCTCCAATTATTGTTAATAAAAGAGCAATTCTTTGTACACCACTCATACTATTGCCTCCTTTAATAAGAAGGCTGTTTTCGTATAGATTGTAGATTAAAAATCGCAGATTGAATACACTCTGTGCATCCATACGGGCGAGCGGTCAGGCTAGCTACGGCTGACTCGCTACTAGCAAATTTCGCAAATCCTTCGTACAATAAGTCAACATCGACTCGCTAGCGTCTTGTTTTCTTTCTCTCCTACGGATTGGCTAAAGCTTGTACGTAGCTAAACAGCCGCCTCCGCTTTTCAATGAGCCTCTTTGTAGCTGCTACGCTCCTGCAGGGGTTCCCTGTTCTCGCTTTTCCGCGTGAGTCTTCATATATTCATTCTGCTCAGCGTTAATAAACCTATCTCATGAAATACAACAATCCTTTAGAAAACAGCCAACAAGAAAATTAATTCAGTAATAGAATGAGGATATATTTGTTATTCTATACAAAGTGGGAATTAAATTTTTGAAATAAGATTACGGAATTTAAATATGTGTTATAGTATGAAATAGTTTTCACATACTGGGATAAAATGGTATCATAATACTATTAAGGAGGGTGAATGTTGTGCAAAATTTTACATTTTATAATCCGACAAAATTAATTTTTGGTAAAGGTCAAATCGAGCAATTACAAACGGAAATACCGAAATATGGAAAGAAAGTGCTGCTTGTTTATGGTGGAGGAAGTATTAAAAAAAGCGGACTCTATGACCAAGTAATTGAACATTTTAACAAACTTCAAGTGGAGTATTTTGAACTATCTGGTGTAGAACCTAATCCAAGAATTTCAACCGTTCGTAAAGGTGTTGATATTTGTAAGCAAGAAGGTATTGAATTAATTCTTGCGGTTGGTGGGGGCAGTGTTATAGATTGCACAAAAGCAATTGCTGCTGGAGCAAAATATGATGGAGATCCATGGGATATTGTAATTAAAAAAGTTTTCCCTACGGACGCACTTCCATTTGGCACTATTTTAACGTTAGCTGCTACTGGTTCAGAGATGAACTCGGGGTCGGTTATAACAAACTGGGAAACGAACGAAAAATATGGTTGGGGATCACCACTTGTCTTTCCGCAGTTTTCTATATTAGATCCAGTAAACACATATACTGTACCTAAAAACCAAACCATTTATGGAATAGTCGATATGATGTCACATGTATTTGAACATTATTTCCATTTAGAATCAAATACTCCATTACAAGATCGTTTATGCGAATCGATTTTACAAACGGTAATGGAAGTAGCACCAAAACTTGTTAATGATTTAGAAAACTATGAATATCGTGAAACCATTTTATACTGCGGAACAATGGCATTAAATGGCATGGTACAAATGGGCTTCCGTGGAGATTGGGCAACGCATAATATTGAACATGCAGTTTCCGCTGTTTACGATATTCCACACGGTGGCGGTTTAGCAATTCTATTCCCTAATTGGATGAAGCATAATCTATCTGTAAATCCTGCACGCTTTAAACAACTAGCAGTTCGTGTCTTTGGCGTTGATCCAACAGGTAAAACAGATGAAGAGGCTGGTTTAGAGGGAATTGAAAAAATCCGTGCGTTTTGGAATAGCATTGGTGCACCAAGTCGCCTAGCAGATTATAATATCGACGATAGCAAGCTAGATGTTTTAGTGGACCGTGCAATGAAGAATGGTGAATTCGGTAACTTCAAAAAATTAAATGCGGAAGATGTAAGAGCAATATATATCGCATCCCTATAAAATTGTTAAAAAAAGTTCTTGTTTCCTATTCAAGAGCTACTTGCTATCGATAACATCATTCGATAGAGTGTATGATAGGAAAAGCTAATGGAGGTAATTACATGACACATATTCAATTTGACTATTCAAAAGCACTTTCTTTCTTTGGAGAACATGAACTTACCCAAATGCAAAGTTTAGTGAAAATAAGCCATGAGGTTCTTCATGAAGGAACTGGCGCAGGAAGTGACTTCCGAGGCTGGATTGATCTACCTGTAGATTATGATAAAGCAGAATTTGCACGTATTGTAAAAGCTGCAGAAAAAATTAAAAACGATTCTGATGTATTATTAGTTATCGGTATTGGAGGTTCCTACTTAGGAGCACGTGCTGCTATTGAAATGCTAAACCATAGCTTTTATAATGCATTACCAAAGGAAAAACGTAAAACACCACAAGTGATTTTTGTTGGAAATAGTATTAGTTCTACATATATGACAGATCTTCTTGATTTATTAGAAGGAAAAGATTGGTCGATTAATGTTATTTCAAAATCAGGTACAACAACGGAACCTGCCCTTGCATTCCGTATTTTTAGAAAGCTACTAACTGAAAAATATGGTGTGGATGAAGCAAGAAAACGTATTTATGCTACAACAGATAAAGCACGCGGTGCATTAAAAACATTAGCTACCGAAGAAGGATACGAAACCTTTGTTATTCCTGATGATGTTGGTGGTCGTTTTTCTGTTCTTACAGCAGTAGGATTACTTCCAATTGCAGTAACTGGTGTAGACGTTGAACAAATGATGGCAGGTGCAGCGGCAGCTCGGGAAGATTTCAGCTCACCTAATTTAGAAGAAAATGCTGCATATCAATATGCTGCCGTACGGAATATTTTATATAATAAAGGCAAAACGATTGAAATGCTAATTAACTATGAGCCAGGATTACAATACTTCTCTGAATGGTGGAAGCAATTATTTGGAGAAAGTGAAGGGAAAGATCAAAAAGGAATTTATCCTTCCTCTGCAAACTTTTCAACCGATCTTCATTCATTAGGTCAATATGTACAAGAAGGTCGTCGTGATATTTTTGAAACGGTAATTAAAGTAGGTAAAGCACGTCATGAAATTACAATTGAAGCAGAAGAAAATGATTTAGATGGCTTAAACTACTTAGCTGGACAAACAGTAGATTTCGTAAATAATAAAGCTTTTGAAGGTACATTGTTAGCACATACTGATGGAAATGTTCCGAACCTAGTAGTGTCCATTCCATCTATGGATGCCTATACTTTCGGCTATTTAGTATATTTCTTTGAAAAAGCTGTAGCGATTAGCGGGTATTTAATGGGTGTCAATCCATTTGACCAACCAGGAGTAGAAGCATATAAAGTAAATATGTTTGCACTATTAGGCAAACCAGGCTTCGAAGAGAAAAAAGCAGAATTAGAAAAACGCTTGAAATAATGTAAATGGAAAAACCAGAGCTTATCTCATCCAAAAGTTGAGATTCGTTCTGGTTTTTTGTTCGATAGCTACTAAACTGTACTATTATGTAACTTCAATGATCAATGATTAGCAATTGATCGGTTGCTAATATAATCCAGCTTGGTGGCGGTCCAATATGTGTTTTTCCGTCACGATTTACGCCTAACAATACTTTATTTTCCTTTAACAAAATAATACTGACGGATTCAAAGGTATGATTAGTAAAGCTAGGATTTTGCAGGAACCTCACTTTTACCCCTTTTAAGAGGCTCATAAAATCTAGTAATGCATTAGAAACGCCGTGGGTTACCATAGTTTGGAGCATGATAGAGCTTGCAAGCTTATTAGATGGAATAATTTCATTTGCGCCGGCACGTTTCGCATTCACTATCTGTTCCTCTGTAAGTATTTCTGCAACACAATAAACTTTTGGAGCAAACCCTTTAATCGCAACTATTGTTAAAATAGTATACATGTCTGCATCTATTTCATTTTTCGTAGCATCCGCCGTAACTACTACTAACTCTGCATTTTTTATATTTGCTTTTTTTAAAATATCATCGGAAAAGGCATTTCCCTTTATAAAAAAGATATTCTTTTCGGCAGAAAAAGGACTTTCCTGTAAGGAGTAGTCAATTAAAACAATGGGAAGATCCGACTTTAATTGTAGATAGCTTGTGATTATTTCCTTTGATCGTTCATTCCAACCGATAATGACGATATGATCTGTTACATTCACCTCTTTCGTCCCCTTCCGAATACTATTTTCCTTTTTTACAGTCATGGTTGCTAGGGTGACAAAATAGGAAGTGACAAACCCTACCCCAACTAAAACTAAAAGGATACCGACGAGCCTGCCAATAATGGTTTTTGGTACAAAATCGCCATAACCGATGGTAGAGGTTGTAATAATAGCCCACCAAATGCCGTCAAAAATTGTAGGGAATTGCTTCGGTTCAATGAAATGAATGATCATACCAAAAAACAATAATATTCCAATGACAATGAATAATAATCGAATTAAATATGGATATCGCTCAAAATATTTAAAAAAGAAAACTCGCAAGGAATGCCACCAACCATATCTGTATTTACTCTAGTATTTCTTCATTGTTAGTGTTTGCCATTCTATTCTGGATTAACATAAATTTGCTGATTTTTTTGGTGGATATAAAATGGACCTTTGAAAAATAGAATTCAAGTATATAGGATGAGAAAAATCAATATTTTTCACAATCCACGTTCAAGAAATGTTAGAATATTAAAATACATAAAGAAAAAATTAGGAGGTAAGACGAGATGAATGTAATTGATTTACACTGTGATGCATTATGGAAACTATCGAATAAAAAGGGAAATTTACGATTTGCAGATTCCCAAGAATTAGATACGAATAAATTACGTTTACAAGAAGGTAATGTAAAGGTACAGGCATTTGCTATTTTTATTGAGCCAGAAATGAAGTCTGATCAAAAATTCCAAGAGGCTCTAGATCAAGTAGATTATTTTTATGAAGAGGTACTCGGAAAAAATCCTGAAATGAAGCAAATAAAGCAATGGTCTGATTTTGACACATTACAGGATGGGGAGATTGGTGCATTTCTTACGTTAGAAGGAGTAGATGCAGTAGGAAATGACTTATCGAAATTACGTACACTTTTTCAATTAGGTGTATTGTCTGTCGGGTTAACATGGAATAATGCAAATCTTGCTGCCGATGGTGCTGGAGAACCACGTGGTGGAGGATTAACGTTGTTAGGAAAAGAAATCGTTAAGCTAAATAATGAAAACAAAGTGTTTACTGACGTATCTCACCTTTCCGAGAAAGGCTTTTGGGAGGTAATGGAATTATCGAAGTATCCAATTGCAAGCCATTCGAATGCTCGTGCACTTTGCGATCATCCAAGAAATTTAAAAGATGAACAAGCAAAGGCAATGTTTGAAAAAGGTGGACTCATCCATGTTGTTTACAATCCGCCGTTTATTAAAGAAAAAGGAGATGCCTTAATCGATGATTTAGTACGCCATATTGACCATTTATGTTCTCTTGGTGGTATTCACCAAATTGGCTTAGGCTCTGATTTCGATGGAATCTCGCAAAAAGTAATTGATCTAGAGAATGCATCACAAACACAAAATTTAATTAACCATCTATTAAAATATTATTCAGAAGAGCAAGTTCGTGGCTTTGCTTACAATAATTTTATGAAGCACCGTCCTGTTTAATGGTGATTGCTCGATCTTGTTTATTGTGGGGTCAAAATAAAGGAGTATAACAAGAATATGAAAGAAAATCTTGTTGATTAAGTGCACCAGCACGAAAGTGAGCAAGAAAACGAGAGGAAATCCGTTAGACAAAGCTCATCAACCGGAAAGTGAGTAAGGAAATAAGAGGAAATCCGTTAGACAAAGCTCATCAACCGGAAAGTGAGCCAAAAAACGAGAGAAAATCCGTTAGACAAGACTCATCAACCGGAAAGTGAGCGAAAAAACGAGAGGAAATCCGTTAGACAAAGCTCATCAACCGGAAAGTGAGCCAAAAAACGAGAGGAAATCCGTTAGACAAAGCTCATCAACCGGAAAGTGAGCAAAAAAACGAGAGGAAATCCGTTAGACAAAGCTCACCAACACGAAAGTGAGCAAGAAAACGAGAGGAAATCCGTTAGACAGAGCTCGTCAACCGGAAAGTGAGTAAGGAAATAAGAGGAAATCCGTTAGACAGAGCTCGTCAACCGGAAAGTGAGTAAAAAAACGAGAGAAAAACCTGTTGATAAAGCTTATCAACACGAAAGTGAGCAAGAAAACGAGAGGAAATCCGTTAGACAAAGCTCATCAACACGAAAGTGAGCAAAAAAACGAGAGGAAATCCGTTAGACAAAGCTCATCAACCGGAAAGTGAGCGAAAAATAAGAAAAGACTCATTAACAGGAAAATTATACCCTCTAAAAAAGTAACGAGATAACAAAACTCTCAAACAATATGTATGTTTGGGAGTTTTTTATTGTAAATTTTTCATTCCAAACTACGAAACAACTTCATAAATCCTTTACTGCCTCTTTACAATATCTTAATATTTTGTTGGTAAAATAAATAATTGTTCGTATTTGAATGTATAAATTACAAATATATATATTTTTTTTAAGTAATTAGTCCTATTTTACGAAAAATGTATTGACCGAGTATTTATATTAAGGTAAGTTTGAAAAGTATGAGAAATATAACAATGGAGGAGAAACATGAAGACTAACTTAGTAAAAAAACTATTTTCCGTATTATTAGTTTTAAGTTTAGTAGTAACTAGTTTTCTAGCAAACTATGTACCTACTGTAAACGCGCAAGAGATTGGTGGTTCTGACCAGGAATCTGTGTTGTCAGAAGAAGTAACAGCTGTATCTGAAATAACTGATGAGAATGGTAATATACATGTTCAATTACTAAGTGTTAACGATTTACACGGAAAAATTGATGTTTCAACTGAAATTGATGGATTAACATATGGAAAAATTGATTATTTAGCTGCATATTTAAAAGAACGTGAAGCAACTAATCCGAATACGTTAATCGTACATGTTGGTGACATGGTTGGAGGAAGCTCTCCAGTTTCTGCATTATTACAGGATGAGCCAACCGTTGATATTATGGAAGCTATTGGATTTGACGTAGGTACTGTAGGGAACCATGAGTTCGATGAAGGTGTTGATGAAATGATGCGCTTAATCGAAGGTGGCGACCACGAAAATGGAACAGAAAATTATGATGGGATAAATTTCCCAATGGTAGCTGCAAACGTTGAATATGCAGATACTGGTGAATTAGTACTTGATCCGTATGCAATTCAGGAAATTGCTGGTGTGAAAATCGGCTTTATTGGAGTAGCAACGGTTGAAACACCATCAATGATTATTGCAGCAGGAAATGAAAATCTTGAATTTACAGATGAAGCAGAAGCGATTAATCGTTATGTTCCAGAATTACAAGAACAAGGAGTAGAAGCAATTGTTGTGCTAGCCCACGTACCTGGAAATCAATCCGGTGATACCGCAACTGGTGATATTGCAGATATTGCTTACGAAATAAATGACGCAGTGGATGTAATCTTTGCTGCACATAATCATGTAAAAATTAATGCAGTAGTAGATAACAAACTAATTGTCCAAGCTTGGGAGTATGGGAAAGCTTTTGCTGATGTAGATTTAGAGATTGATCCAGAAACTGGTGATATTGTTCGCAAATCTGCTGAAATTGTCGATGTTGTACAAGAAGATAAAACACCTGATCCTGAAGTAGAAACATTACTTAACCACTATAAAGAGTTAGTAGGACCTAGATTAAGTGAAAAAATTGGTGTAGCGGCAACTGAGCTTGTCGGTGGCTATGCGCAAAAAGGTGAAATCGGGGATAATCCGTTAGGTAACCTTATTGCAGATGGTATGATTGCAGCAATGGATAGTGATTTTGCATTAATGAATGGTGGAGGAATTCGTGATAACGTTAATGCTGGAGATATTACATGGAGTGAGCTTTTTAATGTTCAACCATTTGGTAATACATTAGTAAAAATTGAGCTTACTGGCGACGAATTAAGACAAGTATTAAATACACAGTTTAGTAGTTATGGTCCAGATGTACTTATCGGTGGATTTAGCTACACTTGGGATAGCTCTTTAGGAGAATTTGGTGAAGTTGTAGATATGTTTTTACCAGATGGTAGTGAAGTAGATCCAAATGCTACTTATACCGTTACAGTGAATAACTATATGTACCCACATAGTACAGATAAATATCGTTTATTAGAGTTTGGAGAAAATCCAGTTCAAGGTCCCGATGATTTACAAGCTACGGTAGATTTTGTTAGAACATTTGGAGATGAACCAATTGATTATAGTAATACAGTAGGACGTATATCGGAAGTGACCGGGGATGACGAAGAGCCAGGTACCCCTGGAGAAGAACCAGGAACACCGGAAGAGCCAGGTGCCCCTAGTGAAGAACCAGAAACGCCTGAAGTACCAAGCACACCAGAAGATAATTCTGAAACACCTGAGCAACCAGATGCACCAGAGGATGATGCAGTAGATCCAGAAGATAGTGACACGTTAGCTCCTAATGATGCTGCAGAAGAATCAAAAGCAAACAATCAGTTACCGGATACAGCAACAAATAGCTATAATATGCTCGTACTTGGAGTAATTCTTTTAGCTATGGCAATTAGTGTTCTTTTCATCAGAAGAATAAGAAAAGCTTAAATAAATATGAAAGAGATTTAGAAAAAAGACTGTAGATTTCTAAAATGTACCCTATAGAGTAGGCACTTTGAAAAAAGGGCTACTTTATAGGGTTCTTTTTTACATGGAAAGAATGATTTTGATAGGTTAATTGGGATCGCCTCATTCTGTTATAATGTAACTAAAGATTTCGTATGTTAGGAGAGTTACGAATGAATAAGACAATTGGTATTTTAGCACATGTAGATGCAGGAAAAACGACATTTTCCGAGCAACTACTATATCACACACATACGATTAAACAAGTTGGCAGAGTGGACCATCAAAATACTTTTTTAGATAGTCATACAATTGAAAAGCAGCGTGGGATTACGGTTTTTAGTGACCAAGCAATGTTTACTTTCGGGAGTAGCAATTATTTTTTAATAGATACACCAGGGCATGTTGATTTTTCCCCTGAAATGGAACGAGCTATTCAAGTAATGGATTATGCCATTCTTGTCATAAGTGCAGTGGAGGGGATTGAAGGGCATACGGAAACTGTCTGGGAACTTTTACGAAAACATCAAATTCCTACTTTTTTCTTTATTAATAAAATGGATCGAACAGGTGCAGATAAATTAAAGGTTATAGAAGAGATTAAAGAAAATTTAACCGAAAATGTAATGGATATAACAGGTGCACTTATTGATGGTGTGATGAAAGAAGATTTAATCGAATTTCTAGCAGAGCAACAAGAGGATTTATTGGAGCATTATTTGACCGATGGATATGAAAAAGAAAAATGGTTGCAGGCGATGCAACAGCTAATTGCTAGCTGTCAGCTCTATCCGATTACTTCAGGCTCAGCCCTCCATAATCAAGGAATTCAAAACTTTCTAGATTCATTTGATTGCTTAACAAAAACTGCTTATCGGAGCGATATGTCATTTTCCGGGAAGGTCTATAAAATTCGCTTTGATCAATCTGGAACGAGAGTAACCTTTATAAAAGCATTAAGTGGTAAATTAAAGGTGCGAGAAGAATTGAACTATGGTAGTAGTGGGAATCAAGTGATAGAAAAAGTAACCCAAATCCGCCTATATAATGGTAATAAACATCAGACTGTTGAAGAAGTGGTAGCAGGGGAATTATTTGCGGTGACAGGACTTTCAAATGCTACCGTTGGAGATGGCGTTGGTAGTATAGAGACAAGTGCTACCTTTGCTATGATACCGACCCTCACCTCGAAGGTAGTATTTGAATCAGCGGTTCCTATGAAAGAAGCATTGAGAATATTTAACATCCTTGATGCAGAGGATCCATCACTAAATGTGACATGGAATGAGCAGCTACAAGAAATTCATATACATGTGATGGGAACTATTCAACTAGAAGTATTAAAGCAAATGGTGGAAGAACGATTCCAATTGCAAATATCGTTTGAGCAGCCGAAAATTTTATATAAAGAAACAATGGATACTAGTGTTATTGGCTATGGACATTTTGAACCACTTAGACATTATGCAGAGGTACATTTGAAAATGGAGCCGGCGAAACGAAATAGTGGAATCCATTTTACGAGCGAATGCCATACAGATGATTTACCGGTCGGACTGCAAAGCTTAATTGGTCAGCATATTTTTGAAAGGCCACATCATGGTTTACTAACAGGCTCTCCGCTTACAGATGTGAAATTTACTCTTCTTACAGGCCGGTCACATAATAAGCATACACATGGCGGAGATTTTCGGGAAGCTACCTTTCGGGCATTACGCCAAGGGTTAGAAAAAGCAAATAATAGACTATTGGAGCCATATTATTCGTATAAAATAAAGGTTGATTTAGAGCAAATGGGGCGAGTATTAACCGATATTCAAGCAGCATATGGGAAGTATGATTCGCCGAAAATTGATGGTAATAAAGCGATATTAACCGGTATTGTGCCAGTAGCTACGTTTTTAAATTATCATTCGATACTAGCTTCTTTCACGCAAGGAAAAGGAACTCTTCGTTTAAGCTTTGCGGGCTATTTTGATTGTCATAATGAAGCGGAGGTAATAGATAGGATCGGTTATCAAAAGGATGCAGATCCTAATTACACATCTTCTTCAATGTTTTGTGCAAAAGGACAAAGCTTTTCCGTTCCATGGGATGAAGCAGAGAAAAAAATGCATTGTTTATAATAAACATAATAAGCAAAGCATAAAAGACGTGAATTCCACGTCTTTTTTTGTTAGTGGGTCAGTAAATATTTTGATTGCAGTGGTTAAATGATTTTCCCCGATTGTTTTGGTAATCCTATTAAGAAAATAGGCATAATTTTTTACTTTCCATCGTTATTTTCCGATAATGGAATGATACAAAAGTTATGAAAATGCAGAGAATGAAGTAGTAAACTATTGGAGGGATTTTTTTGTTAGGAAATAGTATGGTAATGGTGGCAATTATCCTTATCATCAATATAGTATATGTTACATTTTTTACGATTCGGATGATTTTAACGTTAAAAGGCCAACGATATTTGGCTGCATGTATTAGCATGATTGAAGTCGTTATTTATGTTGTCGGTCTTGGGTTGGTTCTAGATAATTTAAATGAAATTCAAAATTTACTAGCTTATGCGCTTGGATATGGGATAGGTGTAATTGTCGGTACAAAAATCGAGGATAAGCTGGCACTTGGTTATATTACTGTAAATGTAATAACAAAGGAATATGATAAAAATTTACCAAAAACATTGCGAGAAAAAGGCTACGGGGTCACGACATGGGAAGCGAATGGTTTAGAAGGCAATCGGATGGCAATGCAAATATTAACCCCACGAAAATATGAAATTAAACTTTATCAATTAATTAAAGAGGTTGACCCAAATGCATTTATCATTTCGTTTGAACCGAAAACCATTCATGGAGGATTTTGGGTAAAAACAGTGAAAAGAGGAAGACTTTTTTCCTGATTTTAGGTGATAATAAAAAATAAGACAAAAAATATCTAGAAAGAAATGAATTAAAATACAATAATTCCCTTAATTGGAATAAAATTTACAATATAAGTCGAACCTAATAAAAAAACTATTAGGTGAAATGATGAGAACAATTGCTGCCTTTTTTTCGCTTTTTATGCCAGGCTGTGGACAGTTTTATAATGGCAACATTTTTAGAGGAATCGTTTTTATAGTTATTGAGCATTTTGATAATATTTTTGGAAGAATCAATCATGCGCTTTATTTGGATTTAAATGGCTACCACCGCGAAGCACTGTCTACAGTTGATTTTCAGTATTCCTTATTTTATCCGTGCTTCTATGCATACTGTGTATGGGATGCTTGGTTCTATGCTAAATCTGGCGGAGACAAAGTAAAGTCAGCGATACCCTATTTGATAGCAGCGTTCACAGGGACAATGGGAACATTATTTGCTTCACGAATTCCGATACCGACATTTACCGTTGGTTTCGTTATGGCATTGATAATGCTTACGGGTATTTATTTATTTAGAAAAGAGTAGCTATGGTTAAGTTATTGTTGGTGGCGGTTTGATACAAAATTAGATAGATTTGCGAAGTAATAGTATGAATCGTATTACTAAGTGTCTATCTGCTTCCTACGTTTACGAACCATAAGTGCTATATTAATTCCATGTCCTATATTATGGTATATTGTTAACAAGAGGAAAAATTTATTTGGCATGGAAAGGAACTATTTTATATGAGAGAAAATCAAAACAATACAACAAACAAAGAGCAGCTCTCTCCAAATCCCCCTTCCATTATTAAGCAAGCAGTTACGGTAAATCGGAAACCATTTCCATGGTTGAAGGCATTTTGTGCTGGATTAGCAGCATCACTGCCAATAATCATCGGAATATTATTGGGTCATCTTGACTATGGTTTATTAGCAGGGATAGGTGGCTTTACCTATCTTTACGTATTTAATATTCCTTATGCCCAAAGAGCGAAAAAACTATTTTTTGTTATACTGGGTCTTACCTTAGTAACAATTTTAGGTACTTTGTTAGCACCATACCCATTGATGACTGCTTTTTTTATGGGGATAATAGGGGCGATTGCACTCTTTATTTTTGGTGCATTAAAAATCATCGGACCATCTGCCATCTTTTTTGTATTAGTTTTTGCGTTAACAACTGGGATGCCAGTTGCTCCCGAGCTAGCATTTGTCCGTGGCGGGCTCGTTTTTCTAGGCGGTTGCCTTTCATGGATAATTGCAATGCTAGGTTGGTTAATAAATCCACATGGTCCAGAAATCGGGATCGTAAGAAGAGTATATTTCGAACTGGCAAACTTTACTGATTCTGTCGGAACGGATAATTACCAACAAGCAAGGCATCGGGTGATGTCGGTTTTAAATGAAGCAGATGAAACGCTCGCTGCTGGATATATTCCATGGAGAGTTACGAATCAGTTTAGTAGACTGTTTGTTTTAAAAACACATGCAAATGGAATCTTTTTACATGTGATGGAGCATTTCAAAAATGCGACAGAACATTTACCTGCTGAAATTGGAGAATCCTTGAGGAATATTGCAAATTCATTAGGAGAAAAAACAAGTAATGAAGCCTGGAAGAAAATAATCCAACCTGAGTCTGTCCAACCAACCGTTGCACTACTATTTTCCAAAATCTATGATGCGGACGCTATATTGAATGAACCACAATCTAAAATTAATCAAGTGATTCAAATAGCAAAGCCATCCGTTACAAACATTTTCATGGGAGCCTTTGATAAAAACTCGATCGTATTTATTTCCGCGATTCGGTTTGGGATTATTACAATTATTGCAGCTATTATTGCTTATCAATTAGATTTAACAAGGTCGTATTGGGTTCCCCTATCTTGTGTAGCTGTATTGTCGGGTCCGACTATTGTAGCCACTTTGCATCGTTCGATTCAAAGGAGCTTTGGCACGATTATTGGAATTCTTATTGCAAGCATTATACTTGCTTTAAACCCATCTGGATATATTATTGCGTTATTTATTCTACTTTTAACCTTTATTACAGAATTATTTATTGTGAAAAATTATGGGCTTGCCGCAATGTTTTTCACACCAAATGCATTGTTAATAACGGAAAGCACAATCCCTGGGGAATTTAGCTTTGCTTATTTTGCATCTGCTAGACTGACAGATGTTCTTATTGGTAGTGCGATCGGGCTAATTGGCGTATTTTTGATTGGTAGACAATCGGCATCTAGCCGTCTTCCACATGTGATTGCTAAAACGATTCGCAGCCAAGCGCAATTTATTGTTGTGTTATTTTCTGATCAGGGGAAAAATTTCCAAGCAGTAAATAGTAGAGAACGAATGAAAATGCGAACGAATTTAATTAACTTAAAAACACTCTATGATACAGCAACAGGTGAAATTCCAGTAAATAACAAAGCGTTGGATTACTACTGGCCAGTAGTATTTTCGATTCAACATTTAGGTTTTTTATTAGAAAATTGTGCGGAGAATGACCAACGGCCAATTTTTACGGATAAAGCTTTAGCTCAAATTCTTTATGCTTGTGAAACGATGGCGAATGCGGTTAACCGGAGGCGATTTCCAGAGAAAAAGCCGATACCAGAAATGGAAGCTTATACAAGCATTCAGCATGAATTACAAGCATTACAAAACACATTAATGATCAAAGAATATTAAGAAGAAAACGAATAGAGAAACGCCCTGTAATTGGTAGGAAGGTACCTAAATTACAGGGTGTTTTAAATTATTTAATAATATTTAGCTTGTATATCTAGTTGTTTTACCTATTCAAATTGGACAAATCTAATATTTCCTTGTCTATTCCCTTACTATATAATTGTGGATAGGAGGTATAATTATATGGCACGTGAACGTAAATTTTCAACAGATGAATTGTACCATGCAACTAAACAAATTTTACTTCAGCACGGGTATGAACGATTTAATTTTGGTCTTCTGGCAGAACAACTAGATATATCTAGAGGTGCCATCTATAAATATTTCGACAATCGCGAAGAACTAATTACGAGTTATATGCAATATGAAATGAAGTTTTTTCTTAAAGAGCTACAAGCAATTGAAAACTATCAAACCTTTAATGAAAAATTAACATTTTTATTGGATGCCATTTTTAAAAATTCCACTATTCCACAAATGATTACTATCGGTCGCCGAATTCCAACGAGCGGTAACAGTAAGGTTAAAGAGAGTATCGTTCAGTTAGAAAATCTTCATATTGATATGTACAAACTTCTCCAATCCTTTATTGACCAAGGGCGGAAGGAAGCGAAGCTAAAAGAATCCATACCGGACTCATTAATACTAGGGATGATTTTTCAATCCATCATGATTCCGAACCATTTTGGAATTCCACCAATAGAATGGATTCAATCGATAAAAGAAGTTATTTGTCACGGAATATTAAATAACGATTAATTGACACTTATGTTACTTTGAAAGATAATTAAAAGTGGCACAAGTGTCATTAATTCTCTCTAAAGTGACATAAGTGTTACTTTTGTTAGTAAGAAAGGAGTAACGTATGAAAACACTGTTACAATCTATCACAAATCTGGTGACAACTAAAAAAGGTATGTGGATCACCTTAGTAGCTTGGTTGCTTATTACAATGGCATTAGCGATGTTTGCCCCTAGTGTTCGTGATTATCAAGTTTCGAAAATTGATTCACTTCCAGAGGATGTTAAATCTGTTGTTGCTCAAGTAAAGGTAGATAAATATTTTGAGGATAATGAAGGTGTTCCCGCAATTTTAGTATTTCAGTCGGATAAAAATGAGGTTACCACCTCAGAACTGGCTAATGTTTTAGAATTAGTTGAAGGTAAAGAAATTAATGGACTGAATCAGATTGTACCAATATCTCAGCTCCCACCTGAGGCAACAGTAGAATTTTTCTCGGACGATAAAACAACCGCAATAATTCCATTAACATTTGATGCATCCTTAGAAACAAAGGAAATGCAAAAATCAATTGATAAAATTCATGAAATTGTAGCAGATTCATCCAACCTAAAATTATATGTGACAGGACCGGCTGGAATAGCAACCGACACATTGGAATTGTTTTCCCGTGCCGATTTAGTGCTTATCTTTTCAACGGTTGGTATCATTTTGGTTTTATTAATAATTATCTATCGTTCCCCATTATTAGCGCTTATCCCACTTCTAGGGGCGGTATTTGTATATGAAGTTGTGACACAAGTACTTGGAATGATGGCCAAGGTAGGATTGGTGATAAGTAGTCAGACAGTCTCTATTATGTCGATTCTTTTATTTGCCGCTGTCATTGATTATTCATTATTTATTTTCTCCCGTTATCGTGAGGAACTGAAAATATATACAAGTAAATATGAGGCTATGCGCATCGCAATGAAGGAAACGGGTATGCCAGTCTTTTTCTCTGGCGGTACCGTTTTAGCTGCTATGCTCGTACTATTTTTTGCTAAGTCAGGTGACTATCGTAATTTTGCACCAACCTTCGCAACTACGATGATTATCATTATGATTGCATCGATTACACTAATACCTGCCCTGTTTACTTTATTCGGAAGAAAATCGTTTTGGCCAAGAATCCCTAATGTCGGTGAACAAAAGGTTCATAGGCAGAAGTTTTGGGGTAAGGTTGGTCAATTAGTTGCGAGAAGACCGGGCATCTCGGTCGCAGTTATTAGCATTATTTTATTAGTATCCGCCAGCAATTTGTTCAACCTAAAATATGAATTTGATACGATGAAATCATTTCCAGAAGATATGCCGTCCCGAGCAGGATATGAAATTTTAGAGGATAAGTTTGAAAAAGGTGATCTTGCACCGACCTCCGTTTTATTTGAAGCAACAGAGGGATTAACATCTGAACAAATGGAAGAATTGAAAAATACTTTGGCAGATCAGGAACTAGTTAATAATGTCCGAGTGAACGGTATAACCGAAGATCAAAAGGTAATCAATTTCAGCCTGACATTTGCAGGTAATCCGTATGCTACTGAAACAATGGATGCGCTGGAATCCATGATCGGGAAATCGAACGAAATCATAATGGAAAGTAATGTGGACGGAAAGCTTTATTTTGCTGGTGAGACAGCTACAAAAGTCGATGATAGAAATATTAATGATCGGGATGTCATTGTTATTGTTGTTCTTGAAACGATCCTAATATTTATCATGCTGATTGTCCTGACGAAATCATGGAAAATGCCAATCTATATGATGGGAACTATCTTGATTTCCTTTGTCGCAGCATTAGGACTTGGTACTTTTTTCAGTGATTTACTCTTTGATATTCGTTCCATCAGTGATCGTGTCCCATTATATGCGTTTGTATTTTTAGTCGCTCTTGGAATTGACTATAACATCATGCTTATTTCTAGGTTCCAGGAGGAAAGAAGAATTCACTCGGTTAAGGAAGCGGTGGAAATTGCAGTTGCTAACACAGGCGGTGTCATTTCCTCAGCAGGTGTTATTTTAGCAGCAACCTTTGCTGTGTTGATGACGCAACCAGTTGAACTGCTATTTGTATTTGGTTTTATAGTCGCAGTCGGAATTTTACTAGATACTTTCCTTATTCGAGGAATTTTGTTACCGGGATTAATTGTTTTATTAGAAAAGGATGAGGAAGTAAGTAAAAGTAAATAAATTCTAGAAATTTTAGTCGTATTGACGATAAAATCACCCCTGTAGAAGTCTGTATTGTTGCAGGGGTGTTTCTATTATTTTCCAAAAAGAAAAACCCTTGATTATCAAGGGTTCTGGTAATGGAGAATAGGGGGCTCGAACCCCTGACCTTTTGGCTGCCAGCCAAACGCTCTCCCAGCTGAGCTAATCCCCCATGGTAGTGGTAATTGACAAGAATATTATATAATCGAGCAACCGTTATTTCAAGAATAAAATTACTTTTTTAAGCTAATGGAATTATCAGTTCTATGAAGGTTTATCAAATACTTCCTGCGGGTAAATAAAGAATAGCCGTAACTAAAGTCGATCAAGGATATTACATATAAAAGATAGTCCAAAAAAGTGGCTGTCTTTTTTTATAAAATGTGTATTAACCAAACTCCAATAACTTTCATATATATAAAGTAGGGAGCCTTCGTCAGTTTTTAGAAGGGAAGCCCCTTCTCCAAAACTTATCATCATCTTCTATGAAATATTACATGTGCCCTAGTTTTGGATAAATATTTCAAAATAATGTAGAGAGGTGGAAGAGAATGGTTAAAATTTTTATTGATCCTGGTCATGGTGGTTTAGACGCAGGTGCAGTAGCAAATGGACTACAAGAAAAGAACCTTACATTACAAATCGCGCAAAAAATGAAAACATTTTTAGAAGAATATGAAAATGTTTCCATACGGATGTCACGAACAGGAGATCAAACAGTAAGCTTAACTGAACGTACGAATGCAGCAAACAGCTGGGGAGCTGATTTCTATATTTCGGTTCATATTAATGCGGGTGGCGGAACAGGCTTTGAAAGTTATGTTTATACAAGTGTTCCAACGCGTACAAGAACTATACAAGATCATATTCATGATGAAATATTAAAATTAGTAAATTTAACAAACAGAGGGCAGAAGCAAGCGAATTTCCATGTATTACGTGAGTCGCATATGGATGCCGTTTTAACGGAAAATGGATTTATTGACACAGTGGCAGATGCAAATAAATTGAAAAATTCCTCCTTTATTAATAGTATAGCAAGAGGTCATGTGAATGGCTTAGCGAAAGCTTTTAACTTACAAAAGAAGCCAACAGATCCTCCACGCGAGGAACCGGTTGATGGCGGATCCGCAACATATAAGGTACAAATCGGTGCCTTTAGTAATTTAGGCAATGCCAATGCATTAGCAGAACGAGCAAGAAATGCGGGTTTTTCTGTCTATGTAAATAAGGATGGTAATTTGTATAAGGTGCAAATTGGCGCCTTCTCATCAAGAGATAATGCGACAGCGCTCGCAGGACGAGCAAAAAATGCAGGTTTTGATGCAATTGTATTAATAGAATAGCAATTAGTAGAAGGAGAAAGCCCGATCTTAAGATGCTTTCTCCTTTTCTATATAATTGGTAATGTGTTTGTTTCGGTTATTATTTTTAAAATAATTAATCAAGGCTTTCAATTTCCACTTGAGTAACCCCATCTAAAGAATATATTAAATAATAAACATCTGTAGGATTTTGCTTTGAAGTAACAGACACTTTTAATTGAATAAGGTGATTACCTTCCTTCATATCCTTTATCCGCATATGATTAATTGTTATTTTCTTTTCTTCAATAACATCTATTATCGACTTGATGTGATTATTTTCATTTATATATAGCTTTAATGAAAGTTCCTTTTCTCTTAGTTGACGTGGTCCGATATATTTCATAATAAATGGAATCAATTCAACACTTAACATGATAAAAATCACAACTAAAATTGCCTCGAAGTAAAATCCTGCACCAACAGCAATTCCAATTCCTGCAGCGCCCCAAATGATTGCAGCAGTTGTCAAACCAGAGATACTTTCATTCCCTCTTCTTAAAATTACCCCAGCTCCTAAAAAACCAATCCCTGAAACAATTTGTGCAGTTAGCCGGAGCGGATCCATCGTAATATTAACACCTTTATCAGAACCTGTTGCATCATAAGCTGTTTCAATAGAAATGATGGTAAGCAAGCAGGAGACAATCGAGATGACAAGACATGTTTTTAATCCGAGCGGTTTACGCTTGATTTCTCTCTCTAATCCAATGATTAATCCTAATGCTGCAGTAATACCGAGTTTAATAATAATATCCAAATCTAAATAATTGATAATGTTCTATTCATTCCTTTCTAAATGGAATTTCTCTTTTATGGCTATTTTCTAAAAGAATGTTTGTTATTTCATGACATAAGAAATATGAAATATGAAATGAACCGCTTAATAGAATGAGTATACGTTGACTATGAAAAACAGAAGCGCGAATAGTATTCATTCTGTTGCATTTTATAAATAGCAACAATCAATATGAAAATAGTTTTTTATTTATAATCAGTTCTTATCGATATATAATTGATTTAATTGAAACCACTAAAGATAAAGGAAAGAACTTTATGATTAAGGAGTTACAAAATGTCTCAGCCAAAAATTAATCCATACCTACTAATTATTATTGGGGTTATTTCTGTTTCAACTTCAGCCATATTTGTAAAATTATCTAGTGCACCTTCAGGAGTAATTGCCTTTTATCGATTGTTTTTTTCAGTTCTCATCTTGTTACCAATATTTCTTATAAAATATGTTCATGAAATAAAACAAATCACTATAAAGGATTGGATATACTCCATTATAGCAGGAGTATTTCTAGCGTTTCATTTTATTTTATGGTTTGAGTCTTTAAATTACACTTCCGTCGCAAGCTCGACAGTACTAGTAACGCTACAACCACTTTTTGCATTTATAGGTACATACTATTTTTATAAAGAAAGCCTATCGATAAAAACAATTATTAGTGCAGTCATTACTATAGTTGGAAGTGTCATCATTAGTTGGGGGGATTTTGCATTAAATACAAAAAGCTTATGGGGAGATTTACTTGCATTAATTGCTTGTGCCCTCATTACTGGATATTTACTATTTGGACAATCGGTAAGACAAAGAATATCATCGATAACGTACACGTTTATAGTCTATTCCATTAGTTCGATTACTTTGTTTATATATGCCATCATGCAGGAAGAGTCATTATTTCCATATCCATTGGAAGACTGGATTTACTTTCTGTTATTGGCAATCGTACCAACTTTACTTGGTCATTCCTTGTTTAATTGGACATTAAAATGGGTAAGCACAAATGTGATATCGATGGCAATATTATTTGAACCAGTAGGTGCATCCTTATTAGCATATATTTTATTAAAGGAAAAACTAGTTTGGACACAATTGCTTGGTGGATTCGTTGTTTTAATTGGTTTGTACATTTTTTCGATACATAAAAAAAAGGGAAGTTAAATGGAATGATTCATTCGTATGAATCATTCCATAAACAATGTTAAAAATTATATTGCAAACATATTTACTTAATGATATATTATATGACAGGTTGAAAATAGATATGAGTAATACCAATTCTCATATAAAAAAAGTTTTAAAAAATGATTGACATATAATAAAAATCTTGTTATATTAATATATGTCGCTACGAGATATTGAAAAAAGAAAAAATATTTTTGAAAAAGTAGTTGACATTTTGTGATGAACGTGATAAATTATAAAAGTCGCGTTTGTGACAAAAAAAGTAAATTGAACCTTGAAAACTGAACAAGACGAAGCGTTTAATTAAACTATTTTTAAAACATTTTTGAGCTAATCAAACACTTTTTGGAGAGTTTGATCCTGGCTCAGGACGAACGCTGGCGGCGTGCCTAATACATGCAAGTCGAGCGAATAAATTAGAAGCTTGCTTCTGATTTATTAGCGGCGGACGGGTGAGTAACACGT
>NZ_JAOUSF010000012.1 GCF_025660475.1 Perspicuibacillus lycopersici | reverse complement strand
CACGCCGCCAGCGTTCGTCCTGAGCCAGGATCAAACTCTCCAAAAAGTGTTTGATTAGCTCAAAAATGTTTTAAAAATAGTTTAATTAAACGCTTCGTCTTGTTCAGTTTTCAAGGTTCAATTAACGACATGATTTATTATAACAATATATGTCGTTTTTAACAATGGTAAATCATGGTGGAGCCTAGCGGGATCGAACCGCTGACCTCCTGCGTGCAAAGCAGGCGCTCTCCCAGCTGAGCTAAGGCCCCGTATAATAAATTTCAAATCGGGAAGACAGGATTCGAACCTGCGACCCCATGGTCCCAAACCATGTGCTCTACCAAGCTGAGCTACTTCCCGATAGCATTTTTAAAGCGCGCCAGAAAGGAGTCGAACCCATAACCTTCTGATCCGTAGTCAGACGCTCTATCCAATTGAGCTACTGGCGCAAATATAAATGGTGCCGAGGACCGGAATCGAACCGGTACGGTAGTCACCTACCGCAGGATTTTAAGTCCTGTGCGTCTGCCAGTTCCGCCACCCCGGCACATACTTACTTGGAGCGGAAGACGGGATTCGAACCCGCGACCCCCACCTTGGCAAGGTGGTGTTCTACCACTGAACTACTTCCGCAAAATAAATATATGCTAATTCAATAATTTAAATGGTGCGGGTGAAGGGAGTCGAACCCCCACGCCTTGCGGCGCTAGATCCTAAGTCTAGTGCGTCTGCCAATTCCGCCACACCCGCAAAAGGATGAGTCATGCAGGATTCGAACCTGCGACCCTCTGATTAAAAGTCAGATGCTCTACCAACTGAGCTAATGACTCATATTTAAATAGAAATATGATTTGTTCTTTACAATATTATAGAAGGTGGTGCCGGCCAGAGGACTTGAACCCCCAACCTACTGATTACAAGTCAGTTGCTCTACCAATTGAGCTAGGCCGGCATGAATGGTGGAGGTTGACGGGATCGAACCGCCGACCCCTTGCTTGTAAGGCAAGTGCTCTCCCAGCTGAGCTAAACCTCCGTTTGCCTGGCAACGTCCTACTCTCACAGGGGGAAACCCCCAACTACCATCGGCGCTGAGAAGCTTAACTTCCGTGTTCGGGATGGGAACGGGTGTGACCTTCTCGCCATAGTTACCAGACAAT
>NZ_JAOUSF010000011.1:1568-4559 GCF_025660475.1 Perspicuibacillus lycopersici | reverse complement strand
TTTGGTTAAGTCCTCGAACGATTAGTATCCGTCAGCTCCATATGTCACCATACTTCCACCTCGGACCTATCAACCTTGTCATCTTCAAGGGTTCTTACTTAGCTTACGCTAAAGGGAAATCTCATCTTGAGGGGGGCTTCATGCTTAGATGCTTTCAGCACTTATCCCTTCCGCACATAGCTACCCAGCGATGCCTTTGGCAAGACAACTGGTACACCAGCGGTGCGTCCATCCCGGTCCTCTCGTACTAAGGACAGCTCCTCTCAAATTTCCTACGCCCACGACGGATAGGGACCGAACTGTCTCACGACGTTCTGAACCCAGCTCGCGTACCGCTTTAATGGGCGAACAGCCCAACCCTTGGGACCGACTACAGCCCCAGGATGCGATGAGCCGACATCGAGGTGCCAAACCTCCCCGTCGATGTGGACTCTTGGGGGAGATAAGCCTGTTATCCCCGGGGTAGCTTTTATCCGTTGAGCGATGGCCCTTCCATGCGGAACCACCGGATCACTAAGCCCGACTTTCGTCCCTGCTCGACTTGTAGGTCTCGCAGTCAAGCTCCCTTGTGCCTTTACACTCTACGAATGATTTCCAACCATTCTGAGGGAACCTTTGGGCGCCTCCGTTACTCTTTAGGAGGCGACCGCCCCAGTCAAACTGCCCACCTGACACTGTCTCCCATGCCGATAAGGCATGCGGGTTAGAATTTCAATACAGCCAGGGTAGTATCCCAAGGGCGCCTCCACCGAAGCTGGCGCTCCGGCTTCCAAGGCTCCTACCTATCCTGTACAAGCTGTACCAAAATTCAATATCAGGCTACAGTAAAGCTCCACGGGGTCTTTCCGTCCTGTCGCGGGTAACCTGCATCTTCACAGGTACTATAATTTCACCGAGTCTCTCGTTGAGACAGTGCCCAGATCGTTACGCCTTTCGTGCGGGTCGGAACTTACCCGACAAGGAATTTCGCTACCTTAGGACCGTTATAGTTACGGCCGCCGTTTACTGGGGCTTCAATTCAAAGCTTCGCGTTGCCGCTAACCTCTCCTCTTAACCTTCCAGCACCGGGCAGGCGTCAGCCCCTATACTTCACCTTACGGTTTTGCAGAGACCTGTGTTTTTGCTAAACAGTCGCCTGGGCCTATTCACTGCGGCTCTCTCGGGCTTGCACCCTACTAGAGCACCCCTTCTCCCGAAGTTACGGGGTCATTTTGCCGAGTTCCTTAACGAGAGTTCTCTCGATCACCTTAGGATTCTCTCCTCGCCTACCTGTGTCGGTTTGCGGTACGGGCACCTTGATTCTCGCTAGAAGCTTTTCTAGGCAGTGTGAAATCAGGAACTTCGGTACTATAATTTCCCTCGCCATCACAGCTCAGCTTATGTGACCATAAGGATTTGCCTCACGGTCAGCCTTACTGCTTGGACGCGGACATCCAATGCCGCGCTTACCCTATCCTCCTGCGTCCCTCCATTGCTCAAACGAATCAAAGGTGGTACAGGAATATCAACCTGTTGTCCATCGCCTACGCCTATCGGCCTCGGCTTAGGTCCCGACTAACCCTGAGCGGACGAGCCTTCCTCAGGAAACCTTAGGCATTCGGTGGAAGGGATTCTCACCCTTCTTTCGCTACTCATACCGGCATTCTCACTTCTAAACGCTCCACTAGTCCTCACGGTCTAGCTTCGACGCATTTAGAACGCTCTCCTACCACGGACACCTAATGGTGTCCATCCGCAGTTTCGGTGATACGTTTAGCCCCGGTACATTTTCGGCGCAGAGTCACTCGACCAGTGAGCTATTACGCACTCTTTAAATGGTGGCTGCTTCTAAGCCAACATCCTGGTTGTCTAAGCAACTCCACATCCTTTTCCACTTAACGTATACTTTGGGACCTTAACTGGCGGTCTGGGCTGTTTCCCTTTTGACCACGGATCTTATCACTCGCAGTCTGACTCCCAAGGATAAGTATTTGGCATTCGGAGTTTATCTGAATTCGGTAACCCGATGAGGGCCCCTAGTCCAAATAGTGCTCTACCTCCAATACTCTCACCTTGAGGCTAGCCCTAAAGCTATTTCGGAGAGAACCAGCTATCTCCAAGTTCGATTGGAATTTCTCCGCTACCCACACCTCATCCCCGCACTTTTCAACGTGCGTGGGTTCGGGCCTCCAGTAAGTGTTACCTTACCTTCACCCTGGACATGGGTAGATCACCTGGTTTCGGGTCTACGACCTCATACTCATTCGCCCTATTCAGACTCGCTTTCGCTGCGGCTCCGCTATACGCTTAACCTCGCATGAAATCGTAACTCGCCGGTTCATTCTACAAAAGGCACGCCATCACACATTAATGTGCTCTGACTACTTGTAGGCACACGGTTTCAGGATCTCTTTCACTCCCCTTCCGGGGTGCTTTTCACCTTTCCCTCACGGTACTGGTTCACTATCGGTCACTAGGGAGTATTTAGCCTTGGGAGATGGTCCTCCCTGCTTCCGACGGGATTTCTCGTGTCCCGCCGTACTCAGGATTCACTCAAAGAGTGGATGAAATTTCAACTACAGGGTTATTACCTTCTCTGACAGGTCTTTCCAGACCGCTTCGTTTATTTCATCCATTTGTAACTCTTATAGAGAGTGTCCTACAACCCCAAGAGGCAAGCCTCTTGGTTTGGGCTGTTCCCGTTTCGCTCGCCGCTACTCAGGGAATCGCAATTGCTTTCTCTTCCTCCAGGTACTAAGATGTTTCAGTTCCCTGGGTCTGCCATCATTACCCTATGTATTCAGGTAAAGATACTCTCCCATTACGGAGAGTGGGTTCCCCCATTCGGAAATCTCCGGATCAAAGCTTACTTACAGCTCCCCGAAGCATATCGGTGTTAGTCCCGTCCTTCATCGGCTCCTAGTGCCAAGGCATCCACCGTGCGCCCTTTCTAACTTAACCATTCGGTAAACTTGCATTTACCAATTATTTTAAAAAAGGATCAAACCTAAT
>NZ_JAOUSF010000010.1 GCF_025660475.1 Perspicuibacillus lycopersici | reverse complement strand
ACGCCGCCAGCGTTCGTCCTGAGCCAGGATCAAACTCTCCAAAAAGTGTTTGATTAGCTCAAAAATGTTTTAAAAATAGTTTAATTAAACGCTTCGTCTTGTTCAGTTTTCAAGGTTCAATTTTACTCGCTTTGTTTTTGCGACTTAATTATAATATCAAGTTTCATAGAAAATGTCAACATCTTTTTTTAAACTTAATAGGAGAAAACTAAAAAGTAAGAAGTGACATTGCTTATAATAACAAATAATGATTAAAAATGCAATTGTTAATTTCTAACAAAAAAAGAAAAATAATGCTTCCCTTGTATATATACATTCCAAATGTTATTGTACGGACTAGCTCCGTCCGTACTTATAGAATCCACAATTGAATAACGGTTAAAGCTGCCACTCCAGGAAGTCCTAATAGTCCAGATATTGTTGCAGTGATAAAATTAATCGGGACATGGATTCCAAAATTACTGCCAATGACATTAAGAAAAAATAAAAACAATGCCCCAATGACAATTTTTATTATACCTTGTCCAATAAAACGCAATGGTTTTAATGGGGTTCCAAAAATCAACAGCAAAATAATTAATCCACCAATAATACTTATAACTAAAATCGGATCCAATGAAATAACCCCTTTCTCCAATTCTTCCTTGTACATATTTATGAAAAAGAAGAAAAAAAAGAACCAAGTAGAATTTTTATTAGGAAAATCCACTTGGTTCATCATTTATTTTAATAAAGAAGAAACTCTTATATCTCTAACTTTTGCTTCCTTAAATAAGTAGAAATATTTTAGTTCGGCTAATTTTACTTGGGTATCCAAATCTTCACTTGTATCGATGCTTTTTTCCCATATATTTTTCTCATCTTGCCATTGCAGTTTTAGTTCTTCTATTTGAGAAAGCAGCTTTATATCATATTGCTTTTTTAGTGACTCTCTACGTTTAAAGAGCAACTATAACTCCCCCTTAAGTGTCCGTCTTTGCTGTATTTCTAACGTACACCTTCATTCATTTAGGTAGTAGTAATTACAATTCCCGTCTTCCTTCAAGAGCTTTTGATAGGGTAACTTCATCTGCATACTCTAAATCACCACCAACCGGTAAACCATGAGCTATTCTCGTAACTTTAATACCTGATGGTTTCACTAATCGCGAAATGTACATTGCCGTAGCTTCTCCCTCGATATTAGGATTTGTAGCTAATATAAGTTCTTGCACATTTTCGTCTTGTAATCTTTTTAGCAAAGATGGAATATTTATGTCTTCTGGTCCAATTCCTTCCATTGGTGAAATGGAACCATGTAATACATGGTATAATCCCTGGTATTCCTTCATTTTTTCCATTGCAATAACATCTTTAGGATCCTGAACTACACAAATAATTTGTTTATCCCTTTGATGATCACTACATATATAACATGGATCTTGGTCAGTAATATGCCCACAGACTGAACAATAAGTTAAGTCCCGCTTCGCATTTATAAGTGCTTTTGCAAAATCCAATACCGTTTCTTCTTTCATTGTTAGTACATAAAATGCCAATCGAGCAGCTGTTTTCGGTCCGATTCCAGGCAACTTCATAAAACTATCAATAAGCTTTGTTATTGGTTCAGGATAGTACATCTGCTAAATATCCTCCTTAGAACAATCCAGGGATATTTAGTCCTTTTGTATACTGTCCCATTGTTTTATTTGTTAATTCATCCACTTTCGCAAGTGCATCATTAGTTGCTGCAACAATCAAATCTTGAAGCATTTCGATATCTTCTGGATCCACTACTTCTTCATTCAATTTCACTTCGATTACTTCTTTATGTCCGGAAACAATAACTGAAACTACTCCGCCGCCTGCAGTTCCTTCAATTCTTTCTTCACCTAATTGTTCTTGTGCTTCTTGCATTTTCTTTTGCATTTTTTGCATTTGTTTCATCATATTTTGCATATTTCCCATTCCACGCATAGTATTACCTCCAAATAATTATTCTTTAATTTCCAGTAAATCTTCTCCAACCAGCTTTTTGGCTTCCTCAACAAATGGATCGTCTTCCGCTTTTGGTTGATCTTTAGCGAAATCTTGATGTTGATCGATAAAGGATTGTCTAATTTCAAGCCATTGTTCTTCAGGTACACCGATCATTTCTGTTGGACTACCTGTAACAGCTGATAAAATCTGGTTCATAACACTTATAAATTCTGCATTATTCATAGCCATTTGGCAATGGATTTCATACTTAAATTTCACAATGAAGCCTGATGTTGATGCAGCAACTGGTTCTGCATCATTTAATAATGCTGCATGGGACCTTTTTAGCTTTTCTAATAGGTTGCCCCAATTATTTTTTAGCAACTGTAAATTTTGCTTTGTTGCACTTTTTAATACATTTTCAATTTTACCAACAGGAGCTCTATAAGTATTTTTCCCAGAACGAACCGTCTTTTGTTCCTGTGCTGGCTCTTCTTTTTTAGGAACTGGATTGGTAATTCCCATTTCCTTTAATTGCCTCAGTTCTAATTCCAATGAGAGTACTTTCTCTCTTAACGAATGTATTTCCTCAGAGGAAAAATTAGTACTTGCATTCGTTTCTATTTGACATAATTGGACAAAACAAACCTCTAATAAAATTCTTGGATGGTTAGTCCACTTCATATCCTGTTGCGTTTGGTTCAATCGGTCAATAATCCCATATACCTGATCCTGATGGTATCGTTCTACAATTTCGGTGAAAGCATCATCTACAACTATTCGTTCTAAATATTGCTGCATTTGCGACGAACTTTTGTATAAAAGAAGATCCCGATAATATTGGATTAAATCCTCCACTAATCGAATCGGATCCTTTCCTTCTGCGAGTAATGTATGTAAAGCTTCTAATGCTTCCCGAGTATCATTTGTGGATATTGCATGAGCAAGTTTATTTAATATTTGTTGTGATATTGAACCTGTAATTATTAATGCATCTTCCACTGAAATCCGATTTTGACTGAAGGAAATGGTTTGATCAAGAAGACTTAATGCGTCACGCATTCCACCCTCAGCTGCCCGTGAAATTAATTGTAATGCCTCTTCCTCATATTCATAGCCATAATCTTTTATGATATAACGCATTCTATCTGCAATATCTTGCGGTGTAATCCGTTTAAAATCAAAACGTTGTGTCCTCGAGATAATCGTTAGTGGTATTTTGTGAGGCTCTGTCGTTGCTAATATAAAGATGACATGCTTTGGTGGCTCTTCTAATGTTTTTAGTAATGCATTAAAAGCTCCGATGGATAACATATGCACTTCATCAATTATATAAACTTTATATTTCGCAACACTTGGTGCATATTTTACTTTATCGCGAATATCACGAATCTCTTCGACTCCATTATTAGAAGCTGCATCGATTTCTATCACATCTGGTATAGATCCGTCGGTTATTCCTCGACAGACGGCACATTCATTACAAGGCTCAGCCGTAGGGCTATGTTCACAGTTAACAGCCTTTGCTAAAATTTTTGCCGCACTCGTTTTTCCGGTACCACGCGGACCAGAAAAAAGATAGGCATGTGAAATCTTTTGTTGCAAGAGGGCATTTTGTAAAGTTTTCGTAACGTGCTTTTGTCCGACGACATCTTCAAAATTTTGCGGCCGCCAGACCCGATATAAGGCTTGATAACTCACAATTAACACCCTCCCAAATTAAATAAAAAACACTGCTATTAGCTAGTTATTCCCATTATTATCATACTTAAGAAAAAGTAATATTGTTTCTACATTTGTTAGTCATTATATTATAACGTATTTCTATAAATTTTTTCTATAAAAAAACACCCTTTGATAAGGAAAAGGGTGTTAGTCGTTATTTTATGTATATAACTGCCGTGCACCTTCTGTCGACTGCTAGCCATAAGCGTTGCTTTCGCAGTTAGCTCAGTTCAGGCAACCCTGCGGCACATGAGAGCTTCTACTTAATGCTGCTTCCTTCCGGACCTGACATGGTTCGTAGATTCTCATTGCGCAGGACCCAAACGTCAACACCACTTACGAAAGACAGACCCTACAGCTAGGGCAGCCTCGAGAAGGAGTTCAGTCCCGCTAGAGCGGATTGCGGGTACAGGGCACCGCTACCTCCCCACCTAGCACGGCAAAGTTGATACCAAATTGTTAGGCGTCTTTTGGACGCATATTTAGTATACTAATAATAAATAGAAATTGCAACGGGTTAGTCCCTGTTAATTGTTTCCGCTACTGATTGTTTTTGGATTTTTTTCTTTTTGACCGAATTTCTTTAAAAAACATTGTCAATAGATTCCCACATTCTTCTTGTAGAACGCCACTTTTTATTTCACATTGATGATTAAAACGAGAATCCTGTAATAAATTCATCAATGTACCTGCACATCCACCTTTTGGATCACTAGCCCCGTAAATTACTCGGTTCACACGAGACATTACGATTCCCCCTGCACACATTGGACATGGTTCCAATGTGACATATAATTCTGCATTCTCAAGCCTCCATGTTTTTAATTTTTCACACGCTTGATTAATGGCAACCATTTCTGCATGTGCTAATGCATTTTGATTTGATTCTCTGAGATTGTATCCCTTCGCAATCACTTGGTCATTGATTACAATGACACATCCTATCGGTACTTCTTCCCTTTCCTGTGCCTTTTTTGCCTCTTCAATTGCCAGCTGCATATAATATTGATCTCTATCCATCCATTTAACTCCTATTCCTCATTCCATTTTTCCAGTTTATCCTATTCCTATATTTATTAAAGCTAAATAAGCATAAACGTTACTTTTTTCATGTTCACTCATTTTTTTATAACTCCATCATAAACTGTTTATAGTGTTAACAAAAGTCTGGAGGGTGATATATGCAAATACATGTTGTGCAACAAGGTCAGTCACTTTATAGTATTGCGCAAGCCTATAATACTACGGTAGGTGATTTAGTTGAGGCAAATGAAATAACGAATTCCAGTAGATTAGTTGTTGGTCAAACACTAGTAATACCTATTTATGGGAGTTTTTATTGGGTCCAGCCTAGAGATAGTCTATGGTCGATTGCCCAAAGATTTCAAATACCATATACAGAGTTAGCTTCAATAAACCGAATTCCTTTAAATCGTCCTCTACAAGTTGGTACAAGACTTTATATACCCCCAGCACCAAAACCCACAAAAGAATTTAATGCATATGTAGAACCAAGAGGTACCGTTACTACCGCTTTAGAAAATAGTGCCAGAAATGCCGCGCCATACTTAACCTATTTAGCGCCTTTTAGTTTTCAAGCATTACGGGATGGATCGTTACGAGAACCCCCACTAAATCAGTTTCCTGCCATTGCACAGGCTAATCGAAATGTATTAATGATGGTCATCACCAATCAAGAAAACGATCAGTTCAGTGATGAGCTTGGGAGAATCTTATTAAATGATCAACAAATCCAAACAAATTTCCTAAATAATATTGTCAGTACCGCACAACGCCACGGATTCCGAGATATCCATTTTGATTTTGAATATTTACGTCCAGAGGATCGTGAAGCATACAACACCTTTTTGCGAAGGGCAAAAGAACGCTTCAGTCAGGAAGGCTGGTTATTATCCACTGCACTCGCTCCAAAAACAAGAGCAGATCAACCAGGTCGATGGTATGAAGCCCATGACTACCGAGCACATGGGGAAATTGTAGATTTTGTTGTGATTATGACCTATGAATGGGGATACAGCGGTGGCCCACCAATGGCAGTTTCTCCTATTGGTCCTGTTCGAGATGTATTGGAATATGCAATAACCGAAATGCCTCCTGAAAAAATTCTAATGGGCCAAAATTTATACGGCTATGATTGGACACTTCCATTTGAGCAAGGTAACATTGCTCGTGCCGTTAGTCCTCAACAAGCAATTGAGCTTGCAGCACAGCATAATGTCGCAATTCAATATGATACTACTGCCCAAGCACCATTTTTCGATTATTGGGATGCAAATGGCACACAGCACCGGGTGTGGTTCGAAGATGCAAGAAGCATTCAAGCAAAGTTTGATTTAATCAAAGAGCTTAATATCCGGGGGATGAGTTATTGGAAGCTCGGACTTTCATTCCCACAAAATTGGTTATTATTAACGGAAAATTTTACGGTTAGAAAAAGATAAAAGAAAAAACTCATGCAAAGGGAGAACGGCCGAAGCTACAGTCGTTCTCCCTATTTTGTATATTCTACCTTTTTTTCACACCTATTTTTTCACGTAATAACTCCAACACAGCTACTATTACCAAAAATTGACCTTATTACTATTTCAAATTACATATATATTTCAGTCTACCACTATGCTAAAATAATTTTTGATGCTTTAAACCGAAGAAAAAAGAGGGTGTGATTTTTTACCTTCTCTTTTTAGATATAGTAGAAGTGGGGATAGCTATGAATACGCATTTTATTGCAGTAGAGGGTCCAATTGGGGTTGGTAAATCTTCTTTAGCAAAAGCAATATCGGAACATTTTCAATACCATTTACTGAATGAAATAGTCGGTGAAAATCCATTTTTAAGTAAGTTTTATGACAATATTGATGAATGGAGCTTTCAAACAGAAATGTTCTTTCTCTGCAATCGATTTAAGCAATTAGAAGATATTCAGAACGATTATTTGCAAAAAAGTCGTCCAGTCGTTGCAGATTATCATATGTTTAAAAACTTGATTTTTGCTCATCGAACATTGAAAACCGAGCATTATCATAAATATCATCAAATATTTCATCTCTTAACAAATGATTTACCACAGCCTAATATTGTGATCTATCTTCACGCAAATTTAGATACACTGTTTAAACGAATTTCCAAACGAGGTAGAGCGTTTGAAAAAAATATCTCTCCAATGTACTTAGAAAATTTGTGTTCAGATTACGAAAATTACTTAGCTAATTTCGAAAAGGAACATCCAAATACACCTGTCCTTCGGCTCAATGGCGATGAAATTGATTTTGTCGAAAATAAGGATGATCTGAAAAATATTTTTACGCAAATAGAAAATTTGTTATTTAAAGGAGTTATTACCGAATGAACTTACGTGAGAAATACAACATTCCTAGCTCAGCTGTCATAACAATTGCTGGTACGGTAGGTGTTGGAAAATCCACTTTAACAAAATCACTTGCTACTGCTTTAAACTTTCGTACTTCTTTTGAAAAAGTAGATACAAATCCATATTTAGATAAATTTTATGCTGATTTTAAAGCATGGAGCTTTCACTTACAAATTTACTTCCTTGCAGAACGTTTCAAGGAGCAAAAACGTATTTTCGAATATGGTGGTGGCTTTATTCAAGACCGATCAATTTATGAAGATACTGGTATATTTGCAAAAATGCACTATGATAAAGAAACAATGTCTCCCGTAGATTATGAAACCTATACTAGTCTATTTGACGCTATGGTAATGACGCCATTCTTTCATCATCCGGACTTATTAATTTATTTAGAAGGATCCTTTGAAGAAATTATTAAACGTATTAAATTACGCGGCCGACAAATGGAGCAAGATACTCCTATCGAATATTGGGAAGAAATGTACAACCGCTATGAAAAATGGATAAATTCCTTTAATTCCTGCCCAATTTTACGATTAAACATTACCGAATATGATCTGTATAATGATGAAAATGCAGTAGAAGAAATAATTAAAAAAATATCCTATGTTTTAAATGGTTCAAAAGAGTTTTACATGAATAAACGTTAGTAAAAAAAGTGGTGCCAATAAAAATGGCCCACTTTTTTTATCATTTTTTCAATTACATAAAAAAAACTGACTAAAAAGAAATGCATCCTTTTAGTCAGCCTCAAAATATATATTCTCCAAATTTATGCGTTATTTCACAGTGTACATGGCGGAGGAGGAGGGATTCGAACCCCCGCGCGGTGTAACCCGCCTGTCGGTTTTCAAGACCGATCCCTTCAGCCGGACTTGGGTACTCCTCCATATGACACGAAAAATAATATAACATTTCTTGATGGTGATGTCAAATATATTTTTATTTTTTTAGGGATCCATATACTTTATAAAGGATCCCTTCAAGGAAATCTTTATTTAATATATTCTTTACCTAAATATGGACGTAAAACTTCAGGTACTAATACCGATCCATCCGCTTGTTGATAATTTTCTAAAATAGCAGCAACCGTTCTTCCAATAGCAAGTCCAGATCCATTTAATGTATGCAAATGCTCTGGTTTCCCTTTCGGATCGCGTCTAAAACGTATATTTGCACGTCTTGCTTGGAATGCTTCAAAATTACTACAAGAGGAAATTTCCCGATACGTATTATAGCTTGGGAGCCAAACTTCAATATCATATTTCTTTGCTGCTGTAAAACCTAAATCTGCTGTACACATATTTAAAACTCGGTACGGAAGTTTTAATAATTGTAAAACTCTTTCTGCGTCCTGCACTAGTTTTTCTAATTCTTCATAAGAATCCTCAGGTTTTACAAATTTTACTAATTCCACTTTATTAAATTGGTGCTGGCGAATTAACCCTCTTGTATCTCTTCCAGCAGATCCAGCCTCTGAACGGAAGCATGCACTATATGCTGCATATTTAAGAGGAAGGTCTTCAACCGAAAGAATTTCATCACGATGATAATTCGTTACTGGGACCTCTGCAGTTGGAATTAAGAAATAATCTTCTTTTTCCACTAAAAAGGCATCCTCTGCAAATTTCGGTAGCTGTCCAGTTCCGGTTAAGCTAGTGCGATTCACTAAATATGGTGGAAGCATTTCTGTATAACCATGCTCTTCTGTGTGCAAATCAAGCATGAAGCTAATAAGAGCGCGCTCTAATTTTGCACCAACACCTTTCAAGAAGGTAAAACGGCTACCTGTTACCTTTGCAGCACGTTCAAAATCAATAATCCCTAATTCGGTTGCAATATCCCAATGTGGCTTCGGCTCAAAATCAAATACTGGAACTTCCCCCCATTTGCGGATTTCCACATTATCATCCTCCGACTCACCAACAGGAACACTCTCATGAGGAAGGTTTGGAATAGACAATAATAATTGATTTAACTCATTATCTACTACATTTAATTCTTCGTCTAACTGTTTTATCTCTTCACCAACTTCTCTCATTTCCTTAATGAGATGGTCAGCATCCTTTTTCTCCCGTTTTAATACTGCAACTTGACTAGAAACATCATTTCTTTGTTTCTTAAGCTTTTCACTTTGTAATATTAATTCCCGTCTGCGAGAATCTAATTGCTCAAATTTACCTAAATCTGTTAAATCTTCTCCACGGAATTTTAATTTTTCTTGTACTTCCTCAAAATTTGAACGTAATATTTTTACATCAAACATCACTATTGCCTCCTTTAAATCTCATACATAAAATAAACTGCTTATATAAATATAAAAAACTCCCGTCCCATAAAGGGACGAGAGTTTATATTCCCGCGTTGCCACCCTAGTTGTAAGTAATAATGAATTACTTACCTCTTAGTAAAATAACGGCTTGAACCGACAATAGCTACTCACAACATGTACGTTGCTTTCAATATTGCACTCAAGGACGGATTCATAAGCATTTGTTACTGATTTCCACCAACCACCAGCTCTCTTAAAACAAATTACTTATTACTATTTCCTATCAACGATTTCCATATATACTTTTTCGTTTAATTGTATTTATTTTAATCAATATAAAATCAAATATCAACCATCAATCAAAAGGAATTGGAATTATTTTAGAATAAACCACCAATTGCAGAAGTTATTCCACCCCAAAGGCTAGAGAAAAATCCACCGATGCCTCGCATCATTAAAACAAACCAGTTAGCTTTTTCTACTGTCTCTGTAGCAACTACATCTACTTTTAACGGACCTTTAGAGTCTATAAAGCCTAAATCTTTTCCGTCTTCACCAACATATTCATAAGTTAAATAACCAACTACATCTCCCTCTTTAACTGGAGCGACTAATTCACCATCTTTATTTAACTTATCCTTATCAATGACTAGCTTAGCTTTATAATTCTCCTTTTCCGCATTTTTTATTACTAAATTAATTGGATCTTTAGTAGCAATTTTAACGGAATCTTCTTTTCCTTTTAATACAGGTAATGTTTCAGATCCCTTAACTGTATAACCTGCAGGGAAAATTTCTTGATTTTCAAAGTTACTATTAAATGCATAATCTAGCACTTTTTTTGTTTCTTCAAAACGTTGAATTTGTGAACCAGTCTTCATCACTACAGAAATAAAACGTTGTCCATTTCTTTCTGCAGTTGCAGTGAAGTTATATCCTGCATAGTCAGTAGAACCTGTTTTCAAACCATCTACGCCTTCATATTCAAATGTTAATCCTGGTAGCATGAAGTTGAAGTTATCATACGTACGTCCATCACGAAACTCTAAACGTGAAACACTAGCAGTATCTAAAACTTCTGGATAATCATTAATTAAACGAAATGCTAATTTCGCAACAGCTCTTGCTGACATTTTATTTTCATCATTTGCATCTGTACCTTCCGGATGATGTCCTAGCATATCTGCATTGTTTAATCCAGTTGAATTTACAAAGTAATAATCACCAAGACCTAATTCTTCTGCTTTTTCATTCATCATTTTTACGAAATTCGCTTCTGACCCACCAATAAGTTCAGCTAACGCAACTGCTGAAGCATTTGCTGAATGGATAGCCATTGTTTCATATAGCTCTTTTACCGTATATTTTTCACCTTGTGTTAATCCAACCGTTGATAAGCCTAAGCTTGGACTAGATAAATTATGAATAAACTCAGAAATTGTTACCTCTTGATCCCAAGAGATAGTACCTTCTTTAATTGCTTCTAACACCAAATATTCTGTTAGCATTTTTGACATACTTGCTACGCCAAGTAATTCATCTGCGTTATCTTCATATAGAACTTGTCCCGTTTCACCATCTATTAAAATAGCAGCTGCAGCATTTAAATTTAAATTATCCCCTGCTGCTTTTGCAGGTGATCCTTTATATAAAAAGGTAGAAATCGTTAATATCATTATTAATGTGTAAATTGCCAGACTCTTGCACTTTCTAATCAATAGTACTCCCTCCAAAATCTATATCTTTCTTTTACTTTGTTTAGTTTACCATAACTTATTTTAAAAAAATAGACAGTTACCAAAAGGAAATATTCCCAACCTGTTTATTACAAATGAAATAAAAAAGCCCCATTAATAAAAATGGAGCTTAATTATTCGTGTATGATTTTGTATTGAATATTATTTTATAAACGTTAAGTTTTGTGACTTAACAGTATTTTACTGTTATGTCGACCTTAAATTACCACGATACACTATTCCACTAATTAATCGAATAGTTCGGAGCTTCTTTTGTAATTTGAATATCATGTGGATGACTTTCGCGTAAACCTGCACCGGTCATTCGAATGAACTGTGCTTTTTCACGTAAATCTTCTAAAGTTGCACTACCACAATATCCCATACCAGAACGAATTCCACCGATTAATTGGAAGATCGTATCTGCGATTGGTCCTTTATACGGCACTCGACCTTCAATTCCTTCTGGTACTAATTTTTTATTTCCTTCTTGGAAATATCGATCTTTTGATCCTTTTTCCATTGCAGCAAGAGAACCCATACCACGATATACTTTAAAGCGACGGCCTTGGAATATTTCCGTTTCTCCTGGACTTTCCGTAGTTCCCGCTAAAATACTTCCTAGCATAACTGCATGTCCACCAGCAGCTAAAGCTTTTACTATATCACCGGAATATTTAATGCCACCATCGGCAATAATAGCTTTTCCATGTTTTCTAGCTTCTGTTGCACAATCGTATACAGCTGTAATTTGAGGAACACCTACCCCTGCGACCACACGTGTAGTACAAATCGAACCCGGTCCAATTCCTACTTTTACAACGTCTGCTCCTGCTTCGAACAATTCTCTAGTTGCTTCCGCTGTAGCAACATTTCCAGCAATTATATTTAATTTTGGATAATGCTCTCTTATTTTTCTAATCGTCTCAATAACTCCTTGAGAATGACCATGTGCAGTGTCAATGACAATAACATCCACATTTGCCTTGTATAGCATCTCTACACGCTTCATCGTGTCAATCGTTACACCAACCGCAGCACCAACTAAAAGTCTACCATGACTGTCTTTAGCCGCATTTGGGAACTCCACCACTTTTTCAATATCCTTAATGGTTATTAACCCTTTAAGAACTCCTTCATCATCTACTAAAGGTAATTTTTCAATTTTATACTTTTGTAAAAGCTTTTGTGCATCTGCTGGAGTCGTTCCAACTGATGCAGTAATTAAATTTTCTTTTGTCATAACATCATCAATAGTAATTGAATAGTCCTCAATAAAGCGAAGATCTCTATTCGTAATGATACCAACAAGCTTTTGTTCGTCCTTATTGTTAACAATTGGTACACCAGAGATACGATACTTACCCATTAGATATTCCGCATCTGATACTTGATGTTCTGGCGTTAAATAAAATGGATCTGTAATTACCCCATTTTCTGAGCGCTTCACCAAATCAACTTGTTCAGCTTGTTCTTCAATTGACATATTTTTATGGATAATACCAAGTCCACCTTGTCTAGCCATTGCAATTGCCATAGCAGCCTCTGTAACGGTATCCATCCCTGCACTTATGATTGGTATGTTCAATTTTAGGGTATTAGTTAACTCTACACTTAAATTTACATCCTTTGGCAAAACATTAGATTTTGCTGGAACTAATAAAACATCATCGAATGTTAGACCTTCTTTTACAAACTTACTCTCCCACATTATTTAGCGCCTCCTGACGAAATATTATTAGTAATTTATCAATTGGATACAATACTGTCAAGGATAAAATATTAATTTCATTTTTCAAACATATTTGGAGGTTATTATTTTGACTAATGATTCATCCAATAAAGCATGGGAAAACTTTCTTTTTATATCATCTGCAGAAACTTCACAAAGCTTCCTGCTAAATAAATACAATAGACTTGGTACCGCAGATGCCTGGAAGAAAAGCTATGAGAATAGCTATGCATTTATTTATCATATCGAGCAAGGAAAAAGCTTTTTTCAACAAGCAAAGCAATCACCATTAAACATTCAACCAATTCTTTTATTTTATGGCTTAGTTTTTTTGATTAAGGCTTGCATACTAACAACAGATCCTAATTATCCAGAATCTACAGCTGTTCTTGCACATGGTGTAACTACAAGAAAAAGGAAAAAACAAAATTACCACTACCTTGAGGATGAGGTAAAAATTCAAAAAAATGGTTTATTTCCACACTTTTCTGGTAAAATGTTCCACATGAAACATTTAGAGGGGGAAAAAGTAAACATTAAGTCGTTAGTAAATGAAGTACCTGAACTTATACCTTTTCTAAATAAATTGGATAATAAAAGCAGAGCGGTTGAGATTCAACATAATAATGGTGTTTTTACCTTTCCAGAAGATATCCTTGATAATTATAAAATGACTAAAGAACGTTTCAAGGAATACATTCAAACAAAGGCGAACGGATCGTTATTAGCTACTGCAGATCATACGTCGATTAGCTTTACCTCCTCTGTTCCTGCTATTGAAATCTTACCCTTTCGTTTTAGTATTACGGATAACAAATACTATTTTAGTAAGGAATGGACAAGCCTATCCATGTTCTATGAACTAATGATTCATTATTTGCTTTTGTATCACTTAAGTATGATTGCTAGGTATGAAATTGAGTGGTGGTCAGAGCTTATTTACCAGAAACCGAATGTGGAATATCCATTGATTGTTCAATACTTAAATGTATCACAACAGAAATGTTTGTATTTAATTGATCAGTATTTGTTTTCAACATGAACTTCCTCTAATATCCCTTAGAACTTTACTGTAACCTGATATTGAATTTTGGTACAGCTTGTACAGATAGATAAATTTTTTAGATTAAATGCAGACGGAATACAGACTGCTTTCCTTTTGGCAAGCGATGTATTCCGTCCTTTATTCAATAGCTATTACCATACTTAAAAACAACGATCTTAGGGAAATGAACACAAAAAAGAACAGCTTTATTTCAGCTGTTCTTCGCGCTGCCTGGCAACGTCCTACTCTCACAGGGGGAAACCCCCAACTACCATCGGCGCTGAGAAGCTTAACTTCCGTGTTCGGGATGGGAAC
>NZ_JAOUSF010000001.1 GCF_025660475.1 Perspicuibacillus lycopersici | reverse complement strand
GAGATTTCCCTTTAGCGTAAGCTAAGTAAGAACCCTTGAAGATGACAAGGTTGATAGGTCCGAGGTGGAAGTATGGTGACATATGGAGCTGACGGATACTAATCGTTCGAGGACTTAACCAAATGAAATGCTGAGGCGACTGCCGAAGCGAACAAATGATTATTTCGAGTTTTATCCTTACATTATCTAGTTTTGAAGGAATAAAAAATGAAATTTCCTATTGCAAAATACTAAAAATCGTGTATAATAATACTTGTCTTTGAAAAAATCTGTCTGGTAATTATGGCGAGAAGGTCACACCCGTTCCCATCCCGAACACGGAAGTTAAGCTTCTCAGCGCCGATGGTAGTTGGGGGTTTCCCCCTGTGAGAGTAGGACATTGCCAGGCTGATACAACTTGTGTAGCTTATACATGGTTTATCAATATTCCGCAGTAGCTCAGTGGTAGAGCTATCGGCTGTTAACCGATCGGTCGTAGGTTCGAGTCCTACCTGCGGAGCCATTTATGGAGAGCTGTCCGAGTTGGCCGAAGGAGCACGATTGGAAATCGTGTAGGCGGTTATAAGCTGTCTCAAGGGTTCGAATCCCTTGCTCTCCGCCATTATACTTAATAACAAATTGACTTTTAATGGCCCCTTGGTCAAGCGGTTAAGACACCGCCCTTTCACGGCGGTAACACGGGTTCGAATCCCGTAGGGGTCACCATTAATGGAGGTTTAGCTCAGCTGGGAGAGCACTTGCCTTACAAGCAAGGGGTCGGCGGTTCGATCCCGTCAACCTCCACCATTAAAGATTTTTATTATAATATCGTCGCGGGGTGGAGCAGTCTGGTAGCTCGTCGGGCTCATAACCCGAAGGTCATAGGTTCAAATCCTATCCCCGCAATATATGGTCCGGTAGTTCAGTTGGTTAGAATGCCTGCCTGTCACGCAGGAGGTCGCGGGTTCGAGTCCCGTCCGGACCGCCATTTAAATAAATTGATTAATATGGCTTGGTAGCTCAGTCGGTAGAGCAAAGGACTGAAAATCCTTGTGTCGGCGGTTCGATTCCGTCCCAAGCCACCATTAACAAGCCGGCCTAGCTCAATTGGTAGAGCAACTGACTTGTAATCAGTAGGTTGGGGGTTCAAGTCCTCTGGCCGGCACCACTTGTAATTTTATACGGAGGGGTAGCGAAGTGGCTAAACGCGGCGGACTGTAAATCCGCTCCTTCGGGTTCGGCGGTTCGAATCCGTCCCCCTCCACCATTTATCTAGGGGCATAGTTTAAAGGTAGAACTGAGGTCTCCAAAACCTCCAGTGTGGGTTCGATTCCTACTGCCCCTGCCATTTTTTTATGTTCTGGCGGCTATGGCGAAGTGGTTAACGCATCGGATTGTGGCTCCGACACTCGTGGGTTCGATTCCCACTAGTCGCCCCATTTTTATATTCTATTATTGGGCTATAGCCAAGTGGTAAGGCAACGGACTTTGACTCCGTCATTCGTTGGTTCGAATCCAGCTAGCCCAGTTATTGCGGAAGTAGTTCAGTGGTAGAACACCACCTTGCCAAGGTGGGGGTCGCGGGTTCGAATCCCGTCTTCCGCTTTTTATGGCGGCATAGCCAAGTGGTAAGGCAGAGGTCTGCAAAACCTTTATCACCGGTTCGAATCCGGTTGCCGCCTCCATAATCATGCCGGTGTGGCGGAATTGGCAGACGCGCACGACTCAAAATCGTGTTCCTTCTGGAGTGTCGGTTCGACCCCGACCACCGGTATATTTAGAGTAATTTTGGTTAATTTTAATTGATGTTAAATATAAACTTATTGGCTCGGAAACCTTGATATATAAGGGTTTTCGAGCTTTTTTTGTTTTTTAGAGAATCCATTTGAAAATGATTGATTTACAATTGATTTTACACAAATTTTACACAAGATTTACACAACCATTTTTTCAAAAGTTTCTATCGTGCTCTGTTCATCTTTTTCACGTAACTCTTTAATAACATGAGTATATTCTCTTAAAGTTGTATCAATGTCACCATGACCAAGTCGTTCACTTACATAGTATATAGACACTTTTTTGTATAATAAAACACTTGCATGAGTATGTCTTAATCCATGGACTGAAATAGGTTCAATACCAAGATCCGTTAGTATTTTTTTCAGTAATTTATTTGCATTATTATTACTGATAACTTTATATTTAGATGATGGACTATAAAAAACCAGTTGATGTATATTAGTTTTCATTTTTCTAAATAATCCTTTAAAATGTTCCATAGTTTTTTTGTCAATTTTAATAGTTCGAATGGACTGTTCGTTTTTTGTAGATCCAAAACCTTCAGGATGTCTTTTTAAATAGCCCCAAGTTTTATTGATCCTAATTGTATTATTAACGAAATCAAAATCATTTCTTGTTAAACCAACTAATTCACCAAAGCGCATACCTGAAGTTAATGCAAGAAGTAATAGTGAATAACCTAATCCTTGATTCAAACGATTCCAAATTTCTTTTAAAAGCATTTCGCTTTCCTTAAAATTTAGATGTTTTTCATCAGATTTTTTAGATGGAACTGTCCAGGTAATGACAGCATTTCTTGTAAAATCACGGTGTACAATTTGTTCATCCATAGCATCTTTTACACAGGCACGAATATGAGAGTGAACTTTTTCAACGGTTTCTTTCGCTTTATTTGCACCGAATTGATTAATAAATTTTTGGTAGTCATGCCTAGTAATATTTTGTATTGGCTTACTTCCAAAATACTCTTTGATTGCTTTTAAAGTATATTCGTAATGTTTAAGTGTAGTAACACTAATATTAACTTTATAAAGCTTATACCAGTTGTCAAAATACTCATCAATCGGTACTGGTGTTAAATATGGAAGTGTACCTTTTATTAACTGAGCCTCTACTTCAGCAGCAGCTATTTGTGCTTCTTTTTTAGTTCGAAAACCTCCTTTTCTAATGGGCTTAGATTTTCCATTAACAATTCGACTCACAGTAAATTGATAAGTTTTTCCTCTTTTTTGAATACTGGCCATACTGTTCCCTCACTTTCAAATAAGGGTGGCCGAGTCGAAACAGGTCACCCTTATTTTAACAGTTTTTGTTTGGACAATGTAGTTAGGGATCAATTTTCGATTTAAAAAGTTTAAAGGTTAGAAAATATTTGATAGAAATTTTCCTCTAAGAACTTTGCCATTTTCGAAGCTTGGAATGACCATGTTTGTCCTTGCATTTTTGGATAGAATACAAAACCGCCATTTTCTGAATCTAATATCTCTTTAAACTTAGGTACATAAAGTATATTATCTTTAATCCATTGTTGTTTTTTGTTGATCCTGGTTTCTAAATCTTTCATCGTCCAATATACACCTGTAAGTGTTTGTTTTCTTAAATCTTCAATTTCTACTTTTTTAACAATAACAGAGTCATTAGGAATTGGAATTTCAACATTAACATTTAATGTTTGTGAAGGGTATTCAGTAAGTCTCATAATAATATACACATCCTTTATATTAATCTATCTTAATTAACGTCATGGCGTCATAGCGTCATACTGTTGGTTATTTCACAGCTAAATAATAATTTAATCAACTAATTTTAATGTGTGAATTCGCCCTTTATTGTTTCTCTTATATGAATAACTGATGTTATTAGCATTTAAGATAGGTACAATCCTTGTTAATTCATCTTTTAAATGATGTGGTGCCGGGAAATATTTAGAATTTTGGACATCTACAGGAACGAATTTTTTTAAGTTTTCTAGTATAGTTGTCGCATTTCCTGACAAAAATTTATATTTAGTTAAGCAATCAAAAATTGAGGAAATAAGTAAATCATGCTCAACAGATTCTTCAGCAATCTTTTTCCTGTTCTGTAGATATGCTTTTAAAAAGGTTTGGGATTTAAACCCAAAACCAATTTCACCTGCTTGAGCCCATTTTGCATAATCAGCCATTCTAGGAGAAATATCTAGTGAAATTCTCTTATATTCACGTGTAGCAATACTTAGAGCATCTAATAAAGCTCCAAATATTCTCGGTAGCCTAGTTTCGAATTCAATCATTAATTCTTCTTCTGTCTTTCTGTTTGATAACTTAATAGGGATTAGATCAATAATGATTGAGCGGTCTGCTAGGTCTGGTCGTCTTGCAATAAAATCAATACCGTTTAGAATGACTGGTCTCATTGCTGAAATTACAACTTCTTCACTGTTTTCATAAAATTTTCTGGTAGCGAACCCACCTCCCGTTGAAAGTTTACATAAAGAATCTGACATAGCTTTCGATATACCAGATAGATTATCAAAAGCTAGTAAGTGACTTTTTTGAGCACTTATCATTAGATCTTGTTCATTTCTTGGTAATGAGCGAATTGGTGCAGCAAATGCCGGATCGACTATTTTTTTTAGTAACTGGCTTAAGAAACTCTTCCCAACCCCCTGTGGACCTTGTAAAATTAATAGTGGATAGGGACCTGTTGGTGAAAAGCATCCGAGTAAAAAAGAATAAATTAGTATTTTGTCATCTTCACTGACATTAAGAAAATCAGATAATTCCTGGATTGAACCACCTCTACTTGGCAACGGTAGTGGCTTTAAATTATCATTTTTTCTAAATTTTACGGGCGGATTTGTTATTATCGTCCATCCAGTACTATCAACTTTTACAACTTCACCAGTGGGTCTATTTAAATTTATGTATACAGTATCTTTTGTCCCACCAACTCTTATAAATATTTTTTGTCGAGAATTATGTTGTAAGGAAAACTCTTGATAAGCACTTATTGTTTCTATTGCTTCTGTTAATAGAGATTTATTTATAGGTTTCTTAAAAATATCAAAGTAAACTTTTCTCAATATCCTTTCAAATCTATAGTCGCTAACTGGAACATGATAGTAAGTGTTATTTAATTCTACAGTTGCGTATACTTCTCCATTTTCTTCAATAAAGAATTCAGCAATTTCCTTTGCAATCTCAATCAATGCTTGACTATTAGTAAAGTCTCCTTGTTCAACTTGTTTCCTAACCCTTTCTTCAAAATTTAAATCACTTAATTTCAGAACTTTTCCTATATCAATTTTTTCATTTTGCTTTTTGTTAGACATATATATCTCTCCCTTTTAATAATTGCAAAGCTTGGGAAAATGTTATATTAAACAGCTTTTGTAGTAGAATGATAGAATTCCCAGATCCGCACCCTGCAAAACATATCCAAGCTCCATTTTTTCTGTTGAAACTAAATGAATTATGTTGGTCTTGATGAAATGGACATTTAGAGCTTAGCCATTCACCGTTTCCTCTTATATTTGAGGTAATTTTAGAATAAAAAGATATCCAATCAATGTTATTTAAAAGAGTTTCAAAATCACTTAATTTTATTCTTTTTTTAGTGATATTTAAGTTTTTTTCTTCTGCAATTTTATGCTGTTTATCATTAACTAAGTAAGCAAGTAACCAATTTGGAAGATCAGCTTTATTAGTATCCTTAGGGGAAATTATCCATTTATACTGTTTCCCACTTGGATGGATTGAAGGTGGTGCTACAACTTGTTTATAATCTGAAAGCACATCAATTCCACCCCAAAGTTTCATAGAAGAAACTTGCTCATCATAATTGAAATAAAGATGAATCCCCCTATTAGATTGGACTTTCCATGTGTGTGGTAATGGCCCCATCATTTGTAGTTTTTTAAATAATGATAAATCATCAATATCTAGTACAATGCAATTCGAAACTTTTCCAGTGATAATTCCTATATTCCGTTGATCGTAACGAATTGTATGACCATTTGGAGAATATATTCCGTTTAGAATTTCTTCTTGTGTAAGTGGATTTTCCATAAAACGTTTAGACCAGTTTTGAATTAATGGTTTCTTTTGATAAAGTGGTATAGGTGTTAAACCATATTGAAAAAGCTGTAGTGCAGCTAAAACTGATTTATCCATTTACTTCCTCCTTTATTTTTAATTGTTTTTTAAAAGATTTTATAAATAAGATTTCATATTAATTGATTTCACCCCAATCTAGCCCCCCAAAAAAAGAGCACCCCTAAGAAAACCATTAATAATGGTTATACTTAGGGGCACTCCCTTTATGAACTATTTAATTTTAATTTAATTCGAGTTAATTAAGATTAAAGTAAAGTAATAGAAATTTAAACATTACTTAAATTCCATTAAATTAAATTAATCTAAAAAAAACATACAATAGCTTTTAGAATAATTCAAGTGAAAAATATTAAATATTTGTTTGATTATTTTAGCTATTTATTTTACTCGTGTCGCATGACGCTTATGACGATAAATGTATCATAATTTTTAATATTTACTAGAATATATTTGCTGATCTCTAGTAGGAATTATTAAATCTTTTTCAATAAGTTATTTATTATATATTGAGGATTGATTTTAACGATAATTTTAATTACAAGCAAATATATAAAATGATAATTATTTAGAATTGTTATTCTATCAGATATAATAAAATTGTAATATACTCGTTGGAAAAAAATTAGGTTTAGGGTGGTTGAGTTAATAGATGAATATAAATGAATTTCAATTAATAATAAATCTTTGTATAGAAGAGTCTGAGAAAAAATACTCAAAATATTTATTGGAAAGGCTTTCGCCAGCTAACTTAAAACAAGAAAATTGGTATAGTAATGATGGTTCAAATATCCTTAAACAACATGTATTAAAATTTAATTATCAAGGTAAAAACTTTAGAAATAGTGATGAAGTAATCCAAGTGTATCAACAATTATTGGAAAGCATATTAGAGGAGTTTAATAGAAAATATATGATTTTTAAGGCGCCTTTAATACTAATTTTATACTCCTTCAAAAAAATTAACAGCTTAGCAATATTTAGTAATTTTTTAAAAATTTACGGATTATCTATCGAAAGTGAAAATAAATTTTTAAGAACTTTAAACTATAATTTAGAATGTTATATTACTGAAAATGAGAATTCCCAAAAAAAGTTCAAGGAAATTGAAGCATTTTTAGGAATTGAAAAAATAGGAATTGAGTTATTGTTAGAACATATTATTGATACACCTTATCCTAATAAACAAGATGAAAACCAAGAGTCTATAAAAAATACTTTTGAAGAATTAGATGAATTAATAATTTATGTACATGAGATTGGAATTTTAGCTTCAATTGTTGATAATGTTAAGAATCATTTGTTAGATTGTGAATTACAGTTTAATAACGAAGGACTAATAATGATTTATTATCCAGAAGAAAGGAAAACTACATTAAATCAAATATTAGAAAGTAATGTACAATGGTTACAAGAAAAAGAAAATGATAAATATATAGTTCCTATTAATTTGATTCAAAGATTAAACATTGTAGTAAAAAATAGAATAGGGCTTAATTTAGAGGAAATTAACCAATTTATCCAAAAACTATCTAATGAAAAGGATTGTTGGAGAGTTTTAGAATTACCGAGCCTTAAATCATATATTTTGAATCATATTCAGCTAGAATCAGAAGATCTAAAAAAATTATTGGATTTATTAATAAGAAATCCGGAGGAATATAGTATAAAAAATTACATTGATTTGTATAGAGATTCTAGAGTAATGTTGAAACCAATAGTTCCATTAGCTTATAACTTTTATATTTTTTCAGATAATGTATTATTGGAAGCATTAATATTTTATAAAATTAGAATATTTGATGTTAATTTTTATAGTGGAGCATTAAGAGGAAGATTTGAGCAAATTAATAATAAAATAAATATTGATTTTGAAGAGAAAATTAGAGCTAAAATCGAAAATTCTAGATCAGATTTAAAGGTAAAACATAATCTAACAAGAATAAGTGATACTGAAATCACCTTACCTGAGCAAATTGACTTAATTGTAGTATCTTCGGAAAGTATATATGTATGTGATTGTAAAAATTTTCTACTAAAAACTAGTCCAAGAGCAATTAGAAATGAAATTAATAATATGCTTGGTAAGCACTCAAAAAAATTGAGCTCCAAAGTTAATTTTGTTAACGATAATTTAGAGATAATACTAGAAAAAGAATTTGGAATTTCTGATTTCGAAAAGTATAGAAATAATATTAAAAGTTTGTTTATAGTTAACAATTTTTCTGTTGCCTCTAATATGCTGGAAATGAAACATCCAATGATTAACTATACACAAATTGAAGAGTATTTTATAAATGCTAGCTAAGAGATTGAATTACTAAAGTATAACCCTTCGTACATTAATTTAAAAAGATATTCTATAAATGTTGTTTAATGCAAAATAAAAGTGCAGAACTTTGCAAGGAAAAGAGTAGAGCCCTGCACCACATTTATGTCCATAAGGAAGAAGTAGCGAAGTATTTCTTGTAGCTTAGAATTTTTAATCATCATTTGTCATTTGTAGTTTTTTGATGAATAAGATAAATTGACTGACAATGTCCATAAAATTTGAATTTATATTGTACATTAAATATTATCTTTAATATAATTTATTTAGAAGGTAGGAGGGATAGAAATGTCGACATTTTTGGATGTTCATTATAGAAATCCGAATGAACGACCAAAGTATACTCGTTTTGAATTGGCAAAATTAGTTAGAGACAAAAGGAATGAGTTAGGACTATCTGTAGTACAGTTAGCTGATAAATATTCAGTTACAGAATCGTTTTGGGAAAGTATAGAGTTAGCTTCTAGAGTCTTTAATCCTAAGATATATAAAATAATTGGCGATTTTTTAGAAATTTCAAAAGAAGAGCTGTTATCCAAAGAAATTGATGATGTTTCTTTAATAAGTTATCGAACAAATACTGAAGAAGATGAAAAAATTGGAGAAGCAGTAAAATTGGCAAACATAATTTTTAATGAAATTGTAATACAAGAAAAAATAGGTATTCAAGATTAGAGGTGTTTTTTCTTGACTAAATTTACCTCTGATCAGAAAAAAGAAATTTATAGCTCTGTTGTTTCAATGGCTGAAAAGTTTCGAAATGACTTCCTAGATACCTCAAAACCAATTGGAGATACATTTAACACTTTAGAGGAATTAGGATATATTTTAGTACGATTCCCAGCTCATAAAGATCTATCAGGTTTCCAAATTACAAAGGGGAATTATAAATGTATTTTTGTGAATAGCGCTCATTCCCTAGGTAGGCAGTATTTTTCAGCATGGCATGAATGTTACCATGCTTATTCAGGTGATAAAGGTAGTATTAGTTTATTTAGCGAGACTAAATACAATGAGATGGAACTAAAAGCAAATTTATTTGCAGCTTGTATTTTAATGCCAGAAGATTTAGTTATGAAATATCTCTATGAAAATAATTTAACTAATTTAAGTGATGTATCGTATGAACAACTTATAAAAATGCAAAACTACTTTAGGGTAAGTTATAGGGCACTTATCACAAGATTAATTGAATTATATCCGAAATTCTCAAATGCTCTTCGACCTAAATTTGATTTAGCTAATGAAGAAAATAAAGAATTAATAATCCAATATGTTATTAAAGTAAATGGAGATATTTCTCTCGTTCAGCCCACAAATGATTTTGTAATTTCTCAGCGATTTTATAAAAAATTACATGATAACCTCGCTGAAAACAGAATATCGGCAGAAAAAGCACAAGAAATCTACAATTTTCTGGAAGATATCAGGAGAAAATATGAGCGTTAACTTTAGTCGGTATCCAATTTGTGATGCTGATATGTGGGTATATCTTTATTTAAGTGATTTAACTATAAGAGTATTTGAGAAATATCAAATTCTAGTTTTTGCAGATGTTGTTGAACAGGAAATTTTAGAATGGGAAAATAAAAATAAAAAGTTTAGGAATATTTCTTTATATTTTAAACGTTGTAAAGAAGATGGTCTTATTGTAGTAATAAATCATGAAGTTGATGTCGAATCAGAAGATAGGGATTACTTTGAGCAGGTACTTATTGATCTTGATTTTAGTCATGGGTTAATGAATAATCCAAGAGAAAAAAATAAAGGTGAAATTGTTTCAGCGATGTATGCAGACCATTTTGAAATGCCGTTTTTTTTAACTAATGATAAAGCTTTTCAAGAAGGTGGTATAGGAAAAGTTTTGTACCCAGACTTAAAGATAAAGAATTTTTATCAAATAGTTGAAGAGTTTGGAAAGAATGATGATGAAAAAATAAAAATTAGATCATTAGTTCATCAAAAGCAGGAAATAATGCAACGCTCTTTTGAAAAACAGAAAGAAGAGGATAAAAAAGAACTGCTTCTAAATACTCTCAAAGAGAAGATAAATAGTAGACGTTTAACATAGTGTTGTAATAAAGATAATTGAATATTGGAAATTAATACATATACCTCACTAAACATAGTGAGGTTTTTAATTTAATGTTTAATTAAGAAATTTTTCTTGTAATTTTTTGTCGTACGTAGTACATTATAAATATACAGAATATTGTGAATTTATATTTCGGGTAAATTAATTATTTTGTTTTTAGATTGGGGGATTGCAAAATGTTAAGACGAAAGGATTTATTAACAACAACAGAACTATTAGAAGTTCGAAAACTTCAAAATCTGATTTTAGGATCAAATTCAATTTTTAAAACAAAGAGGTTAGAAAGAAGAATCTATGAAATCTGTGAAAATGCAGAAAAGAGATACCATGAGTTTAAAGGTGTGAAAAATGAAAGAATGGATGAAATTAGTCGAATACAAGATGCACGGAGAGAGGGAAAAAAGGAAGGGGTTAAAGAAGTCGTAATGGCACTTAGAAATTCGGGAATGCAACTAAAAGAGATAAGTTCTTATACTCATATTGATGTGCAAGAGCTGGAATTATTATTAAAAGAGTAATATTGACTCCTATAGAATTATTAATCTTTACCATTATGATCTAATAAAAAAATTCAAAATAAAAGATCGTGTAAATGTACCTTTATGTACCTTTATGTACCCTAATAATATACAAGATGTGTTTATAATTATTCCAAATCTGTACCATAAAGAACCATAAAGAACCATAGAAGCATTAGGTTACCAAAAATAAGAACATATATGAAAAAGAGTTAAATAAGTCGCTTGGAAGGTGAGAATATGATAATTAAAAACATTGATTTTTTAACTAATATTCAGCTTTCTCATATAAATTATCTAAGAGCAATGATTCTTAATTCAAATGATATCACTAAAGTTAAGTTAATTAAGAAGGAAATATACGATATTGTTGAACATGCTAGAAAGAGATATTATGAGACAAATGAGTTACCAGACAGTACTAAAGAAATTACTAGTCGTTTAACAATAGCAAGAATTGAAGGTAAAAGAGAAGGTATTTTGGAAGTTGTCCGATCGCTCCTAAATGACGGAATGTCATTTGAAAAAGTAGTAGAGTATACTCCTTACGATGAGGAAGAACTAAGCCATTTACTAAGCGAGCAACAAATACTTGAAAGTAAAGATTAATAATTGATTCATAACCTATAAAGTGTTTGACATGAGGTGAGGAAACTATGCTTAAACTAATTGTTGATAACTCTACTAAATTCAAAAAAAAGATTACTTGTAGGAATTCATGTGAACTATTTGATTCTATTACGGGAAACTGTGGGATTTTTGATGGGGTAAATGTGGACAGTGAAATTGAGGTTAGGAGATGCGCCTTTTTTATAAGTAATGTTGAAACAGAAACTGATAATTTATTTTTTGATGAAGACTTTCATGATGAAGAATTAGCTAATGATAAAGAAGTATTTCACGCCCTAGCAGCGAGTAAAACATTTCATGAAAGACAATCATTGTATCCCAATCAGCCAGATTTACCTGCTGGAAGAGAGGATGCAATATGGTATGTGGATTCATCAGGTAAATATGGATGCTGGATAATTAATAAATATAGACATCCACTACCGGAACCTCTAAATTATGAACAATCAAAAAAGGGATGGACAAGTATTGTATATCGATCTCCAGTACCGTTACATAATCATGAATCACCAATATCAATTGCTTCTAGGATTGCTTGGTATATAGACGAAGATGGATATGGACAATATGTGATGTTAGTAAATGGGAGAATATCATTAATTACTTCTCCAAAGCCTCCAAATTGGAAATAAGAATTTAGAAAAGTATCAAGCGAATGTTGTGAGTGAAACTATCAAACTAATAATTTCTTATGTTGTATAGGAGGTAGATTATGGGATTTTGGGCGGGTTTCTTTACGGCAATTTTTTTGGGGAAAAGTAGTAGTGAATCTGATTCAGGTGGTTGTGCTTTTGTTTTTTTAATTTTTACTGGATTAATTGGATTAGTTGCTATAAGTATAGGTTCTAAAGTATTTACAATTATCGCTCAAGTGTATGATTTTATCAAAAATATTATCATCTATTTATATTCATTAGATTTTATTCAATATCTTTTGTACCCTTCTACTTTCGATATATATCATAAATTAGAGATTAATCCATTTTTCTTAGGGATTTTATTTTTTTTCATACTCTATTACATAATGTTTGCGGTGGAAAATTTATCCGATTATTTCAGCGATTATATAATACGGATAACTTATCCATTGTTTATAATTGGTGTTATTAACTACATGATATTATTTATTAGAGCAGTATGTTTAATATGTTACGGATCATATGTATTTATATCTGATAGTATCACAAACTGGTTTAACTCAATTTGAAAATAATTGAATGCCCAACAATAATGACGTAATTATATTTTATTCATATATTGATTTTAAATGTCTTAATTGATAATATATTTAAAAATAGAATTATTAAAACGGGAAGGACCCGAACAAATTGTCTCGAAAAGATCGAGGCTACTTGTTCTGGTCCTTTTTATTTTTTATTTATCCAGGATCACTTAAATAATAATTAGGTATCTAACTTAGGATGAAGTGGTTAATCTTGAGTGGTTAATCCTAGATTAACAACTTAAATGCTTATATAAAATCATTTTACTATCAAATGAAGTACCAGACTACATATACTTTAGGAGGTTTAAAGTTATGGGAAATGAACTAAAAGTGGTCTTATATAAAGGGAAGAATAGAAAAAGATTAATTTTGAAAAATAATGACTTATTTTTTCTAAAAATTTTATATGCGGAGGAATTTTTATCAGAAATGCAACTTTATGGATATTATACAAAAATATTAAAACAAAAAATTTCTTATCCAGGTTTATGGAAAAAATTGTCTAAGTTCGAAGACTATTCCTTAGTTAAAAGCTATAAATACAGAGTGGGGCAGGTGGGTACAGAAGTAAAATATTTTAAAATATTAAGCAAGGGGATAGAGATACTTGCAGAAAAAAATTTATTAACAATGGATGCAGAAAATGAGGGGAAAGTACAAGTGAAAAATTATGATCATTTTTTTGCCACAAAGGAGTTTATATTAAAAAGTTTTATTGAATTTCAAAAGTACAGTTTTCCAATAGAGGATATTAAGGTATTGAAGGGAAGTCAAACTAAACTATTTCCACAAATTATTCCAGATGCTGCAATTCATTCTGGTTCAAAAACTCTTTATTTAGAGTTAGATACAGGTTCAGAATCCATAAGTGTATTAAAACACAAATTAAGAATATATTTAGAAAATGCCTTAGAAATATTATTTCCTGACGAGGCAATTGCAATAATTTTACTAGATAATTCAATACCAAATAGAAAAGGAATCGAGGATCGCAGTAAAAGAATAAGAAATATATATAAAGAGTTAGTAAGTATTCCAAAATTTTATCATACTTGGATTGACATTTTTATATTACCTTTAAGATTATCAAATAATGTAATTCATAGTTTCTATTGGCAATCACCATGGCAAATTCAAGATAGAATTATTGAACTATCTGACAAGCTAATAAAAAGCAAAAAGTTAATTGAGATATCACCTATAAGCAAAGATTATTACCATATTTTTCGACAAAAATTTGGAATACATATCGATCGAATTGTATTACATAATCAAACTAAATATTATAAGTTTGCTACTGTATTTTTTTATATGATGCCAGGTAATATTCGTTGTATTAATAATTTGGAAAGAGTAGATAATATCAATTCGGCATCAGATGTAAAGATTGAGGTAATTTATGCAGTATATCCTAGCAAGAAAACTATGATCGAGGAGATAAAAATATATGGTGCGATAAAAGGAGTAAGGTATATTGCACTGGACGAAGTTTATGATGACTATGAGTGTGCTCCTCATATATATGTAATGGAAACAAAAAAATCAGTTAAAAAGATGAATTCTGTCAAAAATTGGCCGACTCTATTTTAATTGGATACATTTTAATGTGTTTTTTCAATTTCAATATAATTAATTAAAAAACTATTGAAAACAAGTCGAATATTAAATATAATAAAATTAATTAAATAGTTAAGAGGAAAGACCTCAAAATATTACAAAGAAGTTTTCTTTGTGTATTTTGAGGTCTTTTTATTTGGAATTTATTGGCACTTGAGTAATTTCTACTAATATTTTTGAAAACTATTTTAATCGAATACAGCAAATTTTTTACTGTATGAGATTTAAATATAGGAATCTACAGAGAAAGGAGAAAGAGTAGAATGACCTAATAGTTATAGAGAAATAAAAAATATATTTCACTAAATCATTTTAGAAATATTTAATGGGAGGACTAATAGATGGATAAACTATTTCTTGTTAGAATAGATGAAACTATATCTGCAGTAGTAAGGGCGAATTCTAAGGACGAAGCTTTTGATATTGTATCAGAGTATTTTTATACAAGTAAAGATTTTTATTTTATTAAAGATGACATTGATGAATATACAACAAAGTTCTACCCAGGCGATTGCTTATTTAAAAATTTCCTATTTGATGATGATTATGGAAATATATTACACTTTGATAATTATTCTTTTCTTAAAAGTGAATTAAAGGAAGGAACAGAGAAATATATTTGGGAGATTATTAGTAATAATGTACGTCTTTACTTTTCAGAAAAGCCTGAGTTAGCAGATGAATATTTAAGAGAGCTGAAAAAGACTTATGAAACAGGAGATTATCTAAATCTCTCGAAGGAATTAAAACTATTTGTATTAAAACGTCAGTTCGCTAAAGGATCTTATTTTAGAATTCATGAAGTTGATCTTTCCGATACTAATATTCAGCTAATATAGGATGAGGTTGTGTAAATAAATGTGAGGAAGCTAAATAACAATAAGTGTTACTAATTTCATCTTTATTATTTTCTAGATTAGAGGTTAACATAGAAAAACACGGTTCGCCTACTGAACCGTGTTTTTCCTTTAATAAGACCAAATCAAATTATCATTATAGGAGGTTGCTGAAGATTTGCACCCGTCCATAGAAATATTATATTTGGATGATTTAAAATATTCAACAAAAATGACAAAATGCTACATTTCTCGTGGCATAAGATATGCTGTGAACAGAATTTATTATCTTTCAAAATTTGTATTATAGAAACTTAACTTATATATATTAACTAAGTTATTTAACATTTGCTAGATTTCAAATCATATTCATAACTTCAAAGTATTGAACATGAAATACATGTACTGTAGAATAAAGGTGTCACTTTGAACGGTATTTTGCGCATATTTTAAATACTATTTTGCACGAGATGAAATATAAAAATCTATCTTCATGTAAAAGATAGATTTTAATAATTACTTGATTCCGATAACTAAACTGTCTCGTGCAGCTTCAACAACTTCTGTTGTAATGGTTTCAAGATTATTAATTTCAAGTATCCTTTCAATCTGGGTGAAGAGTCTTTGTATAAGCCTGAAGTTTCCTCCAGTAATCTTAATAATACTAGTTATTGCTTCGTAATCAGAAAAATCTTCAAGTTTTATAGAAAGTCCTAACTCTTCCCATTTATACTCCAAAATATGATGAGCTTCATCTTTACTGAGTTTATCAAACTCATGGGCAAATCCAATTCTGGAATAAAGTTGAGGATATCGAGCTAATCTTTTCTCAATTCCAGGCATTCCGATCAATATCATTGCTAAGTCATTTCGATCATATAAATCCCTTAGTTGTTCCAATTTCATGGAAAAAGTGGATGTCCCCTTGGAATGTTTTTTTTCTTGTTATCCTGTTTCCTTTTCCACATATGAACCTCCACTATGTAATGAACTAGTAGTCTTAGTATGTGGAAAATATTCCAGAATATGTGAGAGAGGATTTTGGCATAAAAAAGCACCCCCATTTGTTATTGAGGGGCAGTCCAAGATAAGAGAGATTTTTTATATTGTTTCTCTATCTAAATGTTTAATTATGTTGTTTATAAAGGTGATTTTCTCCTTAATAATTCTTTAAAGTTCAGGATTTTCACATAGAAGCATTTCTTCCTTTAGTTTCTCAATATGACTACTAAACAATTGTAACTCGGAGTAATATTTCCCTTCATGGATATTATGAAGGAGAATAGATAAATTAAAACGGTTTTAACAAAAGTTTTGAATTAACCTCTCAGACATTTTTATTTTAATCTTTTTCATTGTTTAGTAATTTATTCTCCTTGTCTTACTGTTTTAAATATTTATAAATAAATTATTTGAATTAGCAACTAAGTTTATCTAACTCCAGTTTCAATCATATAAACCCCTGTTTTCTAAGAGGAAATTTACTGTAACATTTTTTATAGAATTAGTAGATAATGTATAATTTTTTAATTGTTGTGGTTTAACCCTATCATGGAAAAGTATATTTTTTAGACTATATACGTCAATTTCCTTATCAATTCCATTTTGATAAGTGGACCTTATTTCTGCTTCAATCTGTTTTGTTACCAATTCTTCTATTTTTTTTGAGGAAAGGTGTTCTTCCAAATCTGTTAATGTTCCTTTTGCATCAACATGTATGTTGAAATGGAATTTTTCTCCATCCCTAACTACATTTATTTTTACAGAAGGTGACGTTATTCTTACAACACCCTTAATTTTATTATCTTCAATAATATCTACTGGTGTATTTTTAATGTTTTTTTGCGTCCATCTGAGACCAGTAAGCTCTTCATATGACAACCATTCTTTATACTTTCCTTCACTTACAGGAAAAGCACCATTTATTTTTAAGGTGCTTTTAGTTTTTGGTTCTGTAACAGATTCCTTCCAATCTGTTTCGTTAATAGAAATAGAAGGCAGCAAAGCTGTTCCTCCTGGTTCATTATAAATCGAAATAAATTTATGCAAACGCATCGGTTTTATATAAGAATATTGATAATATGTATCTGTTGGCTTATACAAGATCGTGTATAATGGTGGCAGTTGAAAAAAGCCAGTTGAGCTAAGTATTTTTTCAATTGACTCTTTTGTTCCGAACATCCATGGTGTATAACGAAATTCTCCATTTTTCTTTAAGGATTCCTCCACTTTTTTTATACCTTTTTCCAAAACAGACTCTGAATAGATAATTGCTCCTATATGTGACCAGTTCATAGTTTGTTGGGATGTTCGATATAAATCGAAGATAGCATCATTAATAGTACGACCTGAACCAGTGCCTATATATAATGGCACGGGTTGTCCCGATTTGCCACCTTCCGTTTTAGCTACATTGGAAAAATCAAGTAATTGAACATACATTATATATTTTTCATCTTTATAGTCAATTCCTAATGTTGTGACGTAATTCACTTCACCAATTTCGTGTTCATCCCAGCATCCTGTTAAAATCAATAATACGAATGCTATCATCAGCAGGACGATTAATTGTTTCATTTTTTTTCATCTCCCTGACGGTCAGTATCATTTGTGTCAAGGATTCTTGCGCGTTCATTTTGTTGGTCAACAGGATATTTCAGTAAAGATTTAGAGAAATCGTTTTTTACATATGGTGAGACTGGACTTAGATAAGGAATACCAAAAGATTCTAGCTTAGCAAGATAGCCAAGTGTTAAATAGATACTAATAAAAAAACCAAACATTCCTAGAACAGAAGAAAGAAGAATTGAAAAGAGTCGTATGATTGAAACTGTACCATAAAGAACCTGACTACCTAGTGTAAAGGTTGATATAACTGTAATTGCAGTAATAACCAACATAGTTGGAGACGTTAAACCTGCTCTAATTGCTGCATCACCTATGATTAATCCACCTACAACTGCTACAGTTTGCCCCACCGCTTTTGGCAATCTGACACCAGCCTCGCGAAATAATTCGAATAAACTAATCATTAATATTACTTCAACTACTGTATTAAAAGGTATACCTAGTCTAGAAGATGATATTGTTGCAAGTAACGGAAGTGGAATTTGGTCTACATTAAATGCAGATAACGATACCCAAAAAGCTGGTAAAAATAAGGACAACATCAACCCCAAAAGTCTAAGTAAAAGCTCAAAAGAAGCATAGAAATAAGGTGTATGTTCATCCTCTGCAGTATGGAGAATCACTCCTAAATTTGCTGGTGCAACTAAAACATTAGGAACATTATCAATAAAAATAGCAAATCTGCCTCTAACTAGACTACTGACAACACCATCTGGTCGAGAGACAGATCGCATTAATGGAAAAAGAGAGTAATTAGAACCACCAAGGAGTGCTAGTAATTGGTTGTCGCTGTTTACAATATCTATATCTATATTTTTTAAACGATGTGTAACTTCCTTAATTACTTTTTTATTTTGTATATCCGTTATGTATACTAATCGAACTTGCGTTTGACTTCTTTTACCAAGGGTAAAAGACTTTGTTACAAAAGAATTCGATTTAAGCCGTTTTCGCACTAAAGCAATGTTTGTACTTAAATCTTCAACAAAAGCGTCTCTTGGACCACGCAAAGATACCTCGGTATGAGATTCCTCTGGTGATCGTTTTGGTGGACTGGATGTATTAAAGAAATATAAAGTTTCAGTAATCAGTATTGCTGTATAGCCATTGAAAACTTTTTCTTGAAGCGTATTATCAACATTTATTTCATGCTTACGCAATGTAATGCGTTCGGAACAATTTATATTATCAACACCTTTTAATCCATCACGGTAATATTTGTTTTGAATGTCTGGAAGTATACTATTTATTAATAATTTATGTTCAATTAACCCATTGCAGTAAATAATAAGTATTTGTTCCTTATTATTATTTCCATATAGGTGTTGTTTCTCAACCGATACATCTGTTGAATGTCGGAAAAGATTCTTAATATACCGTTCATCTATTTGATAATTATCCCTTTTCATTTGTAGACACCCTGTTCGTTGAAGTTTTAATTAAAAAGGCAATAAAAACTGTGATAAAAACACCAAAAAAGATACTTCCAATGTAATAAAATCGTGATAAAAAGGTGAAGAATTCTTCATTTGAAATAGGTAATGTAATGACAATTAGATAGATAACACAAATAAAGGCTTGAATATAAAAACGCTGTTTTTTCTTCTTAATGTCAAAGGGCAATGTAATCATATATAAAATCATGCTTATATGGATAAAAGCACCAGATAACCATTGATAAATGGAAAAAAAATCGAGATGATTGAAATAATTACCTATCCCTAAGATACGCCACTGAAAAAAGGCAGGATATCTCAATTTCCCTGCTTCCTCTACTCCAAAAGTTGAGATACTGCCAAGTAGTGGTCCGACAGTTAGAATGGATAAAAAAATGATGAGAAGTAAAATGTGTAAAAACTTCAGTTCTCTATCGACGCGATGCTGTAAAAATATCAGTAAAATTAATTCAATGGCTGAACCAAATGCAAAAAGTGAACCATGAATCACTTCCTTCCACCCATTCTCCACTAATACAGGCGTAATAAGTGTAAAGTTTTTATCAGGAATGGTACCAATTGCGACAAACAAACCAAAAATAATAACGAATGGAAGTACAACACCTGCACAAATGGCAATTACATTTATCTTACCGTATGAAATATAAATGGATGCGGTTAGAATGAATAAAGATACCACTACTACCGGTGTATTAAACAAAAAAGTTTCATTTATCCATAATACCGTTTCTTTTAAAGTAATAAAACCAGTTATAGTTAAATAAATGAACAATAAAAAAGCAATTACTCGACTAAGCAGTCTGGAATATGTAGATGATATCCATTCAAAAATAGATACTGATTGAAATTTCCTTGTAACATACAATAATAATAAGGAGAACAAAAGGGTTAATATATAACCAATAATTACACTTATCCATGCATCACGACCTGCAGCATTAATTAAGAACGGGATAACAATGACATGATTAGTTAACCCCATACTTAATATAAAAATCGTAAAAAGCTGTGTGATGTTGATTTTTGTCATCAAAAAACTCCCTATAAAATCCATTTATAATATTATATTGGCTAAATTACTTCATACTATTCGCATTATCCGATTTTTAATAAATATTATATAATGATATTTTTTGGAAAGTCACACATTTCAAAAACGAATGTTTTTGAGACGTTTTTACTATGAATATTAAATAGCTCAAAGCCATAAGAAATATTGTCTTTAAAGATTGCTCAAAATCTATGTTTCATATACCACCCTTTATGATATAATTATATTGAAAAGGTGGTATTTTTTTATGAGTCAGTACATTTATGGTTATGCTCGAGTAAGTACTCGTCAGCAAGATTTAGCACGGCAATTAGATTTATTAGAAAAATATAATTGTAATGAAATTCTTACAGAAAAAATGACAGGAACAAAATCAAACCGACCAGAGCTAAATCGTCTAAAAGACAAATTGAGACCTGGGGATATTATTGTAGTAGAAAGTTTTTCAAGATTAGGTAGAAGCACAAAAGACTTAATCGATCTAGTTAATTACTTTGAAGAGAAAAATGTAAAATTAATCAGTGTGAAAGAAAATTTTGATGCTACCACCCCGCAAGGGAGGTTAATGATGACTGTTTTTCAAGCTTTTAGCCAGTTCGAACGAGATTTGATTGTTGAACGAACTAAAGAGGGGCTAAAAAGTGCTAGAGCAAGAGGAAGAAAAGGAGGACGACCAAAAGTAGGAACTAAAGATATTACAAAAGCCATTAATCTTTATAATACTAGAGAATACAGCGTTAAAGAAATTGTAGAAATGACTGGTATAAGTAGAGCCACTCTATATCGATATTTAAACAATGACAACAATTAGAGGAACTAATAGCATTAGCTTCATTAATTAAAAGGAGCTGTTTCTATATGGGAAAAGAACTTCCATCATTGACTTCGTATTCAGAAGAGCAGAGACAAATAGCTATGGAAAAATACAGGTTAATTGAGCCATATATTAACCGTGAGAAAAACTTGAAAGCTATTGCTGAGGAATCTGGTGTTTCAAAACGTACACTTCACTATTGGGTTAGTAAGTATCAGCAATTTGGATTAATTGGATTGATTCGAAAGAGTCGAACAGATTCTGGAATATTTAAAGTGGAAAATGAAGTACAAGAAGAGATTAAGAATTTAATACTTAGTCACAAAAGAAATTCAGTCACTTCTATTCATAGGAAGATTTGTGAGACATGTAAAAAGAATAATTGGAAGCAACCCAGTTACTATCAGGTTTATGCTATTTCAAAGTCTTTATCACAAGGACTAAAAAAACTAGCTTATGAAGGAAAAAAAGAATATCAAAACACTTATGATTTAATTCACCGACGAGAGGCTAGTTATCCTAATCAAATTTGGCAAGCTGATCATACCCCATTAGATATAATTGTTTTAAATGAAAAGGGAAAACCGGAAAGACCTTGGCTAACAATTATTTTAGATGACTATAGTCGAGCAGTTGCTGGATATTTTTTAACTTTTCAAGACCCGTCTGCTATACAAACATCTTTAGTTTTGCACCAAGCAATATGGAGAAAAAGAAACCCCGATTGGCAAATATGTGGTATCCCTGAAAAGTTTTATACAGATCATGGAAGTGACTTTACCTCCAATCATTTGGAACAAGTAGCAATTGATTTAAAAATTAATCTTGTTTTTTCTACAGTAGGAGTTCCAAGAGGGCGTGGGAAAATTGAAAGATTCTTTTTAACTATTAATCAGTTGTTTCTACAAGATTTACCTGGATATATTGGAAATCAGCACAGCCCTGCTCTTCTTACTCTTAAAGAACTTGATGATAAATTATCAAATTTCATTATATATAATTATCATCATAGGGTTCACGGTACAACAAAAAAAGAACCCATCAAAGCTTGGAATAATTCTGGATTCCTCCCCAATATGCCAGATAGTTTGGAAAGCCTAGATTTATTATTGTTAAATGTAGCAAAACCGAGGAAGGTTCATTCGGATGGTATTCACTTCCAAGGTTTAAGGTATATAGATACAAATCTAGCTGCATATATTGGTGAAACAGTCATTATTCGTTATGATCCAAGGGATATTGCAGAGATTCGAGTGTTCTATCAAGACAAATACTTATGTACTGCTATTTCCCCTGAGATATCTGATTACCAAGTAGATTTAAAAGATATTGTTTCCGCACGAAATAAGGTGCGTAAAAATCTCAATAAGCAAATTGATACCAGAAGAACTGTTGCAGAAGAAATTGCTTTATCACAGCAAAAAGATTTGGAGAACAAGTCGAATAAATCTGATTCTAAAAAGTCAAAACTCAAGAGGTATTTCAATGAATAAATCACAGAAGTTTATTGAAACAAAAGAGTATAAAAGATTTGCAGAGTTTTGTGATGCTTGTATCAAATATAAATATATAGGAATTTGTTACGGACTACCGGGAGTAGGAAAAACGTTATCCTCAAGATATTATTCAAACTGGGATTATATCGAAAAACAAATAGATTATAAATATAAGAAAAAAATTGGTTTAGATACAGATGAAAGGATTCTTAAAGCTAGAACAATTTTTTATACAGCGCCAGCAATACGTGCTACTAAAATGACTGACGAAATTAGTATTATTGGTGGTAAAATGGGTATGACTAAAGCTATTTATAAGGTAAATAACGGAGGGGAAGAAGAATATTCTACTGATACTTATGAAGATATTGATCTTATAATTGTTGACGAAATAGATCGATTAAAAGTGCAAAATTTGGAACAACTAAGGGATTTATATGATCGAAATGACTTAGCAATGATATTGATCGGAATGCCTGGAATTGAGAAAAGATTAGCTCGATATCCTCAACTTTATTCCAGAATTGGATTTGCCCATGAGTTTGATAAACTCAGTAAAGATGAAGCTCATCATATTTTGGAGTATAAATGGGAAGAGTTAGGACTTTCTATAAAACTTGAAGATTTTTCTGATTACGAAGCAATAACTAGTATTATTAAGATTACTGGAGGAAACTTCAGGCTTATACAAAGACTCTTCACCCAGATTGAAAGGATACTTGAAATTAATAATCTTGAAACCATTACAACAGAAGTTGTTGAAGCTGCACGAGACAGTTTAGTTATCGGAATCAAGTAATTATTAAAATCTATCTTTTACATGAAGATAGATTTTTATATTTCATCTCGTGCAAAATAGTATTTAAAATATGCGCAAAATACCGTTCAAAGTGACAAGGTTGGTGGTCTATTATTAAGGATAGGTGAGTCAGTAGGAGATTTCGATGATACCACTTTTTTTATATATTTGTCTTGGAATATATAGGTAAAATTAAACAGCAGAGAAATTTATATATGGTAAAATAATATGCAAATAAACTGTTATTTTTCTGTATACATTTCAATTCTTTATATAGAGATACCTCAGATATCCAGATATCTAAAATATGGTGCGATCCTTTGGAGGGCAAGATGAGTACAAATTTTCATAGTCAGTATTATGCATATGAACTAACAAAACAAAGCTCTGCTTCTTCCGTAGGGCGTTTAAGCCAGTCTTTAATAAATGCTACAGTAGATTTGAATCCACATCAGGTAGAGGCTGCTTTGTTTGCATTCCGTGCGCCATTGGATAGAGGGGCGTTACTTGCAGATGAAGTAGGCTTAGGAAAGACGATTGAAGCTGGATTAATTATCAGCCAACTGTGGGCCGAGCGCAAAAGGAAAATTTTAATAATTGTTCCCCCTCCACTACGTAAGCAGTGGAATCAGGAACTAATGGAGAAATTTTATATCCCTTCAATGATTCTAGAAAGTAAAAACTTTAATGAAATGCAACGGTCTGGCGTTTCAAATCCTTTCCATCAACAAGACCTAGCAGTTATTACTTCATTTCAGTTTGCTAGAAACAAAGATTCGGAATTAAAAAGAGTTAATTGGGACTTGGTCATTATTGATGAAGCCCACCGGTTAAGAAATGTTTATAAAAAATCAAATAAAATAGGACGAGCTTTACGTTCTGCTACAGAAGGATTTCCTAAAATCTTGCTAACTGCTACACCATTGCAGAATTCTCTAATGGAATTGTATGGGTTGGTTAGCTTTATTGACCCACATATTTTTGGTGACGAGACAACATTTAGAAAACAATTCTCAAGAGGCTCAAGGGAAATGTCTCAAGCTGATTTTATAGACTTAAAACAACGTATTAAACCAGTCTGCCACCGAACACTCCGAAGACAAGTGACGGAGTATGTAAATTATACACAGCGGATTCCTATTACACAGACATTTATTCCAACTGAAGCAGAGTGGGCGCTATATGAAAGGGTTTCTTCTTACTTACAAAGAGAAGTACTATTTGCACTCCCGAAGGCCCAAAGGTCATTAATGACGCTTGTCGTACGTAAAATTCTTGCCTCTTCCTCTTTTGCGCTTTCGGATACTCTTCAATCGCTTATTAGAAGGCTTGATGATTTATTACAGGGTAATAATGTGGGCAATCTAGGAATTAACAAAGAATTTTACAATGATGTAGACGAATTTGATGATACATTGGAAGAATGGGATGATTCCTTTGAGGAATTAGATATTAATGATCTTACAGAAGAAGAGAAACATGCGCTAATCTTAAAAGAAAAACAAGAATTGCAATCCTATTATAATTTAGCAAAATCAATAACTGAGAATGCAAAAGGGGATGCATTACTCTTAGCTCTAGAGTCTGGCTTTGAAAAAATGAGAGAAATTAAAGCTAATGAAAAAGCAGTTATTTTTACAGAATCAAGAAGAACCCAGAATTATTTAAAAGAAATGCTTGAATATAAGGGATATAATGTTGTCCTGTTCAATGGACAAAATTCTGATCCTGAAGCAAAAAAAATTTATCAATGGTGGCTTGAAAAACACCAAAATGATGATAAAATAACCGGTTCAAAAACAGCCGATATGCGTGCTGCATTAGTTGAATATTTTCGGGAACATGCATCTATTTTAATTGCAACGGAATCAGCTTCTGAAGGAATTAATCTTCAATTTTGTAGTCTAATAGTAAATTATGATTTACCGTGGAATCCACAAAGGGTTGAGCAACGAATCGGCCGTTGCCATCGCTATGGTCAAAAACATGATGTTGTTGTTATTAACTTTTTAAACAGTAAGAATGCTGCTGATAAGCGAGTATTTGAGCTTCTTTCTGAAAAGTTTAAGCTTTTCGATGGGGTATTTGGATCATCTGATGAGGTTTTAGGTACTTTAGAATCCGGAGTAGACTTTGAAAAACGCATTCAAGAAATATATCAAACTTGTAGAACATCTGAGGAAATTAATTCAGCATTTTCTCAACTACAGGAAGAGTTAGATGAACAGATCCGTAATAAAATGCAAGAAACAAGAAGCAGCCTTATGGAAAACTTTGATGATGAAGTAAGAGAAAAACTGAGAGACCATTTTGAACAAACTAGTATACAAATGAATCGTCTTGAGAGATTTTTGTGGAATCTTTCTAAAATAGAAGGTCAAAAGGAAGCTGTTTTTGACGATGCATCTTTGAGTTTCACTAAAGATAATAAAAAATATCAGTTTATTTCTCGTATGAAAAAAGAACAAAATAGTGAAAATGTAGTTCATTTTCGTTTATCACACCCACTTGCGAATTTGTGGGTAGAGAAAGCTAAAAAGCGAAGTCTAAAACCAAAAGAAATTACGTTTATGTACAGTGACTATGAGGGTAAGATTAGCGTTCTAGAATCTCTGATTGGGAAAGAAGGTTGGCTCAGTCTGGATGTAATAAACATAGAATCTGTTGAAACAGAGCAGCATCTTATTTTCTCGGCAGTTGATACTAACAGTAATCAACTTGATCAAGATATTTGTGAGAAATTGTTTTTATTGCCTGCTACGGATCATGAGGATATTATAGTTCCGGGTTCTATTGAAAATACGTTAGGTTATATTAGAGAATGTCAAGAAGATGCTGTCTTGAACAATATAATGGAGCGTACTGCTGAATATATGGATTCTGAATTAGAAAAATTAGATAAATGGGCAAAAGATTTAAAAGTAAAACTAGAAGTGGAAATTGATGAAGTTTCAGTTGAGATTGACTACCTAAAAAAAGATTCAAAAACAATCCGAAATATTCAAGAAAAATTAGAAATGAATAAGAAAATTAAAGAACTAGAGAAAAAGCGCAATGATATGCGCCGTAATTTATATGACCAGCAAGATCAAATTGATGAACAGAAGGATACTCTGTTCGAGGAAATAGAAGCAAAACTGCAACAGAAGGTAACAAAGCAGCATTTGTTTGCTTTGAAATGGAGAATAATTTAAGAGGTGTTCTAATGTCTAAGAAAACAAGGTTGGAACTTACATGGATTGGAAAAGATGAAAAACATATTCTAGAACCTAGAATATTACTTGAAGATCAAAAATATTCCTTTCATGCTGATAAGAAATACTCAGATGATGATTTTTTTGATAATAGATTAATTTTTGGTGATAATCTATTGGCTTTAAAAGCACTTGAACAGGAATTTACCGGATTAATAAAATGTGTTTATATTGATCCTCCTTATAATACTGGGAACGCATTTGAACATTATGATGATTCCTTAGAACATTCTATATGGTTAAATTTAATGAAAGAACGTTTACAAATTATAAGAACATTACTATCCGAAGATGGGTTTATCTGTGTTCATATAGACGAATCAGAAGGTGCATATTTAAAAGTATTAATGGATGAAATATTTGGAAGAAGTAACTATTTAACAACATTATACATTCAAGTAAGATACCCCGATAAAACATTAAAAGAAGATATGGCTTTTCACAAGCAGATTGAACATATCTTGGTATATAGAAAAAGTCCTTTAGCAAAGCCAAACAAATTAGAAAAAGACTATGACTATGATAAGTTTTGTTATTATATAGAGGAAAAAGGAACGGGGAAAGAAATCAAATTAGGTGGAAAGAAAGTAATAGTTTTCAATAGTGATGATTATGAGATTAAGAAGGGTGAAGGAACTCTAGAGGGATTAAAAGAAATATGGGCATCAGGTTCAGTTTTAGATGGGAATTCTTCTGGGCGCTTTTTTAGAGATTATTTAGGGGATAGAAAAGATATTGATGGACTTGGATGTTTATATAAGGTCTTTGATATTGGGGATGATGGTAAAGGCTACAGATATTTTACTGGCCCTAAAAGGGCTAACGCAACAAGAGGTAAGTATTATCAGGGTGTTCCAATAGATAGACAGGATGAAAATGAAGAAAATGTTTCTTACCTTCCAATTTTAAATTTTTATGATTTAGCGTCTAATTTTGGAAACTGTAGACACGAAGGTGGGGTAGACTTTAAAAGTGGAAAAAAACCAGAAATATTAATTCAAACAATTTTAAAGCATTTCAGTAATAAAGGGGATTGGGTTTTAGACTCTTTTGCAGGGTCTGGTACCACAGGGGCAGTCGCTCATAAAATGGGAAGAAAATGGATTATGATTGAATTAAAAGAACATTGTTTAACCCATATTGTACCAAGACTTAAAAATGTTATTAGTGGAAAAGACCAAACCGGAATTAGCCAAGAAGAAGGTTGGAAAGGTGGGGGTGGATTTAGATTTTATAATTTAGCTCCAAGTCTACTTCAGAAAGATAAGTACGGGAATTGGATAATTAGTAAGGAATATAATGCTGAAATGTTGGCAGAAGGAATGTGTAAATTAGAAGGATTTAATTATAACCCTAATAAAAACGTATTTTGGAAACATGGCCAATCTACTGAAACAGATTACATTTATGTAACAACACAATTAGTAAATCAACAAATTGTTGCTGATATTGTTGATCAAATGGAAGAAGATGAAACCCTTTTAATTTGTTGTAAGGCGTTTAATGTGAATATGGATGATTTTCCAAATGTTACATTAAAGAAAATTCCTCAAATGGTGTTAAATAAATGTGAGTTTGGAAGAGACGATTATAGTTTAAATGTAGAACAATTACCAGTTATTGAGAAAGAGGCTGAACAAATAGAGTTGTTTGATAATGGGGGTGTAGAAGAATGAATAGGTTCGTTAATCAAGTTTCAAACCGTTTAAGTCTTAGATATCCACAACGGGATTCGTTAGAAATATTGGCGGAGGTAGTTGAAAGTATCGGACTTGAAAAAATTAAGTCTCCGGATGAATTGCAACAAAAGCTAGACACGGTTAAAACTCTCTTTCCTTCAGTAGAGGATTTTGAAAGGGAGTTCCCCTCCATCTGTTTTGCTTTAGCAACTGGTGTCGGTAAAACACGGTTAATGGGGGCTTTCATTTCATATTTATATCTTGCTAAGGGAATTAAGAATTTCTTTGTTTTAGCACCAAATTTAACGATATATGAAAAACTTATTCAGGATTTTACACCAAATACAAAAAAATATGTGTTTACTGGTATTTCACAATTTGCTTCACAGCCCCCGTTTGTAATAACTGGTGATAACTATGAACAAAGTGCAATGTTTCTATTAAATGAGGATTTAGTTAAAATAAATATCTTTAATATCTCAAAGATTAACTCTGAAGTACGGGGAGGGAAGTCACCTCGTATTAAAAGACTTAGCGAATATATTGGTGAAAGCTATTTTGAATACTTATCATCACTTCCAGACTTAGTATTGCTAATGGATGAATCTCACAGATATAGAGCTTCGGCTGGGGTTAAGGTATTGAATGAATTGAATCCGGTACTTGGATTGGAACTAACAGCAACACCTCAAGTTGAGAAAGGTCAACGTACTATACCTTTTAATAACGTAATTTACAGTTACCCTCTATACAAAGCTATGGAAGATGGCTACGTAAAGGAACCAACAGTTGCAACCCGTGAGAATTTTGATGTGTCAAATTATTTAGAGGATGAGTTGGAACGCTTAAAGTTAGAAGACGGAATCCTTGTGCATGAGGAAACAAAGGTAGAGTTGGAAGTATATGCAAAAGAATATAATCAATTAGTTGTAAAGCCGTTTATACTAATTGTTGCTCAAGATACTGATCATGCTGAGAGATTAATGAGTGTAATTAAAGGTGACGACTTCTATGACGGGAGATATAAAGATAAAGTTATTACTGTACATTCAAAACAATCTGGAGAAGAAAAGGATGAAACCATCCAAGAGCTTTTAGCTCTGGAGAATCCCTCTTCTAATACAGAAATAGTCATCCATGTTAACAAGCTAAAAGAAGGTTGGGATGTTACAAATTTATACACTATCATCCCACTACGCGCCGCAAATTCTAAAACATTAGTAGAACAGTCTATTGGACGTGGATTACGTTTGCCTTATGGAAAAAGAACAAAGGTTAAGGCTGTGGATAGACTGACTATCATCGCTCATGATCGTTTTCAGGAAATTGTTGATGAGGCTAATAATCCTGAATCTATTATAAAAAAAGGTGTTGTAATAGGTAGGGACGTTGCTAGTAGACCTAAAAAGGTTGTTTCGGTTGAATCCAATGTAAAACAAAGTATCATGCAAAAAATTGCAGGTGATGATATAAACAGTAAAGATGAAGCCGTAAAAAAACGTGTTGAAGTAAAACAAAATATTGCAGAGACTGCCCTTAGAACTATTCAGCGAATGACTAATATTTCAAGTAATTCAGAGTTGAATAAAGCTGAGATTAAAGAGAGAATAGTTCAAGAAGTTAAGGCTTCTTATCCAGTGGGACAATTAGAGTTGGCTTTTGATGATGATAAGACCGATGCAATAGAGGAAATTGTTGAAACAGTAACTGAATATATTGTTGAAAAAACAATGGATATACCAAAGATAATACTTCAACCGAAAGACGAAATTACTTGGGGATTCCAAGATTTTGATTTAAATGTTTCGGGAATTAATCTTCTACCAGTTACCCAAGAGATAATGTTGCAAGAATTAAGAACACGTAATCGGGATGTGCTTCATTTAAAAGTTGAAATTGATAGTAATGACCCATTAGAAGATTATATTATTTCTCGACTAATGGATTTTGATGATATCTCATATGAGGATCACGCAGATTTATTGTATAAGCTAGTTAGACAATTAATTGATCATCTCAGATCATATTTAAAAGATGATGAAGATGTAAGGAATGTATTAATGTATAATCAGCAGTTATTAGCCAGTAAAATTCATGCTCAAATGTTAGAACATTATCAAGAAGCAAAAGTTGAATACGATGTGGTAGTAAGAAGCGACTTTGAAGTACTTCGGACAAATACATTTTCAGTAGATATTCATGAGGAAGTTAGAGATTATCATGTTCCAGTAGAAGATCGTTCAGCAATAAGAGGTATGAGTTTTGGTGGATTCAAGCGTTGTATGTATCCAATTCAAAAGTTTGATGCAGAAAACGAAAGACGATTTGCAGTAATATGTGAACAAGATTCAACTGTTGAAAAATGGTTCAAGCCTGCATTGAATCAACTTAAAATTTATTATAACCAAAAGCAAACATATAACCCAGATTTTATAGTTGAGACTAAAAGCAAGAAATACCTTGTTGAATTAAAAGCAGCAAATAAAGTTGAAGGCGATGAAGAAGTAGAAGCAAAAGCTGCAGCAGCTATAGAATGGTGTAAACATGCAACTAATCATGAACTTCAACATGGTGGAAAGGAATGGGTTTACCTCCTAATACCGCATAATGATGTAAAGGAAAATATGACAATTGCTGGTTTAGAAGCAAGGTATAGTAGAAAATAATAGTAGCTAATCATTTTGCTCTTTCGCGCATTTTTATTTTTTAAACAAGGAGCTAATATTACTTATAATCTAAATACTAATTTACAAATACTATAGGGCAATAGAAGTAAATCCTTTTCTATTGCCCTAAAATAACAAGGAATTCGATAAGGATGATCTTATGAAAAAAATACTTGTAAACAAAGTACGCTGTAAAAAATGCAACGACATTATCGAGTCAAAGCATAGCAATGATTTTAAACGATGTAAGTGTGGTGAAATTTTTATAGACGGTGGTCGGGACTTTCAACGTTACGGATGGGGAATCAATCATTCTGAAGAAAAAGCTGAACTAGATGATTATATTGATTTTAGTTATTCGGTTTATGATGATAAGGTATGAAATAATTATCAATATCCGCAACTTTTCAAACAAAAATATCTATTAATCAGGTTCAAAGTTAGCTATAGAAATTTGACATTTACACGTTAAACTTTGAGGTTTATAAAGTATATTTGTCGGCTCGAAAGGTAGGTAATTTAAATAAAAAACATTGTATTAGTAAGGGGTTTGAGGCATCAGATATATGAAGTCGTTCATAGCTATAATTGGGTATATTAAGGTATACCCAATTATGTCTATGAAACTGCCCAAAAAGAGTATGGTATCTTCTGTTAGATACTAATAATGGTATCTAATATTGGAACCTATATTTTTTGAAGGCATAGATATTGACATCCTTCATAAGTGTAAGGTAATAACCACTTAGGAAAAAGGTGAAAATAACAACGCATGATAAAATGGCGATCATTAATAGTAACTATTAAAAGGACTATGATTAAATAAAAAGAGAAATTAGCAAGCATTTTGAACTAAATAGGAATAGATAAAGAAAAAAACCCTGCAGATTGCCTAGAACAATCCATTCAAAATCGGAATTGATTTGGATAAACGTTAGAATTAATTCCATTATAATTTTTAAAAAATACTATTCGAATTCATCATGTCCAAAGATATAATGATTTAAAATATTGGAGGTTACATGATGACATTAAATGAAGTAATTGTACGTTTAAACAATGGGACAACAATTGGTGCATTAGCAAGGGAATTAGGCATTCGAGAACGTGATTTAGAAAGAAAAATAAAAAATGCAGCTATAGTTTTTGATGAAGACAAAAAAATATGGAGATACATGGGTATTGCTGAAGTGGAATCATTTAGCAGAGGTGTAAAAGGAAAAATATTTGCTTTAGAGATAGATAGACCATTTATTAGCCCTAAAGAGGAACTTCAGCATCCACAGCCAACACTTAACAACGCTGATTATGAATACAGAATGTACAAAGACTATTTAAATATTGACCCGGAAGTTCTAACGGGGAAAAAGACATTCTTTTTATCAAATAGTAAAAAGCAGTGTTTGGCATTTTCTTATTGATCATAATTAGTGAAGTATAGGGGAAATTGATAAAGGATCATTGAAGTTTGGCGAGTAATTTGAAATAATAATATTTGCGATGAAGCGGCCTCTATGGTCGAAAAATTTTATGGTTTTTGGTAGGAACCATATAAAAGGAATGTCCTCCAGTTTCAATACTGGGGGACTTTTTTATTATCTTAACCATAATCGTAGTGATCCTATGGAAGTAACAACAAATAAGGACTTCAATCAGCTCTATCATCAGTTAAGTGAAATTATTATTTTAGGGGAAATTAATACAATGAAAAGGGTTAAAAAGAGGCAAAGTGTAAGATAGAATAATAATATATGATAGATTTTATCTACTTTTTCTTTTTACAAACAAATTTAATAGATGAACCTTTTGGGTTCAAGAATCAGTTAAAAATCATCGGTAGGATGTGTGACGAAAATAGTCGTAGCATTCCTACCGATGTTTTTTTATAAATAACTTTTTGGAGGGATTTTATTTGAATAAGTATTATGTAGTGAAATTGTCGGAGGAAAGTGATGTTAAGTTGGGTGTTATCGATGCGTTATCTCTAGAAGAAGCACATGGTATTGCAATATCCGTTATCAAAAAAAGATGAAGTCAGGGGAGACAATATATACTTTTCCGGAGAATGAGCCACTGGTGTTTGATGAGAACAATCGATTAGTGCTTCAAATGAAAAGAGTAATGAGCCTTAGTAGATGGTAATGACATAATGGTGTAATTTACTAGAGTTTATGAATTGAGAGTGGTATCTAGTAAGAGGAATAATCATAAAAATTAATGAAAAGTTGGCTTTGTATAATTTTGAAACAAGGCCATCTTTTCTTTGTTTATTCATGATAATTTACAATAAATTAGGATACTTTGAAATGGGTGTATTCCATTTGCTGTTCTTTGAAAATAACAATTTAGAGTAGTCTAATTTATCGAACATTGTAAAATAATGTATAATTAGATTAAATATAGACGTTATAAACAATATAAGATGGAGGGGAGTTTTCATTGATAATTACAAAACTTATAATAAATAATTTTAGAAGCTTTGGTGAGACAGAGAAGCAAATTAATCTATCAGATATCACAACATTAATTGGTAGCAATAGTTCTGGGAAAACAGCCGCACTTCAGGCTCTGCAAAAAATGTTTGGTGTAACTCAGAGTGAACGTAGACTTGTAAAAGGGGACTTTAATATTCCTAATGACGTAGATATAAATACAATAAAAGAATTGGGTTTATACATAGAAGTCAAAATTGAATTTCCTGAACTAGAGAATGAGGGAAATGATGGAGAGTTCAGTGTTCCACCATTTTTCTCACATTTCACTATAGATTCTTCAGATCAAAGACCATATGTAAGAATGAGATTGGTAGGTAATTGGTATTCAGATAATACTCCTGATGGTGATATTCAACAAAACTTATTTTTTATAAATGTTCCAGAAGGTGAGGAAGTTACAGAAGAATCTCTTCTCCCAGTTTCTCCCCATCAACGTTCCAAAATTCAAATGCTTTACGTTCCTGCCATTAGGGAACCAATGAAACAGTTAAAGAACGCTTCAGGGACTATTCTTTCAAGAATTTTAAAAAGTATCAGTTGGCCAGAAGATATGAACCAACAAATAAAGGATGAAATGAGTCCAGTTAATGATTTATTCAATAGTATTGAAGGCGTAGATGGAGTAAAAGAGATTATAGGAGAACAGTGGAAAAAATACCATAGTGACTCACGTTATAATGAGGCTAAACTTGAATTCAATAGTACTACACTAGAATCTATACTAAGTAAAATAGAGGTGCAATTTTCACCATCTGTTGAATCTAATCCTTATACTGTAGATAAGTTAGGTGACGGTTTGCAATCTTTATTTTATTTATCCCTAGTATCATCATTATTAGAGGTAGAGGAAAAAATTTCAAATAATTCAGGTGCAGCACTAACAATTTTAGCTGTTGAAGAACCGGAAAATCATATATCTCCACATTTGTTGGGGAAGGTAGTAGAAAACTTAAATGAGATATCCCAAATAAGCAATGCACAAGTACTGTTAACATCTCATAGTGAATCTATAATTAAAAATATTTCACCAGAAGAGTTATGTCATTTAAGAATTGATAAAACTACAGGTTCTACTGTTGTTAACAGTATTATACTGCCTAGTAAAAGTTCCGATGCATATACATATATAAAAGAAGCTATTAAAGCATATCCAGAAGTTTACTTTGCAAAACTTGTAGTTCTAGGTGAAGGAGATACTGAAGAAATAATTCTACCAAAATTATTAAAGGTAAAAGAAATTTCTTCATATGACACAGGAATTTCAGTAGTTCCATTAGGTGGAAGACACGTAAACCATATGTGGAGATTACTTAATCAATTAAATATCCCCCATATAACGTTGCTGGATTTAGATTTAGAACGTGGTGGTGGCGGTTGGAGTAGGATTAAGTATGTAATTAAAGAACTAATTGAAAATGGTTACGATAGAAATAAATTATTGAAAGTTAAAGGAGGGATTTTATCAGATGATGAATTTAATAAAATGCATGAATGGAAAATAGATGTACCTATTTTGTCATCATGGATATTAATGTTAGAAGAATACAATGTCTATTTTTCGAGTCCGTTAGATATTGACTTTCTTATGTTAGAAAGATTCCCGACTGAATATAAAAAAACAATGAGAATAGGACCTAGATTGCCAGATAAAGAGACTGAACCAGATAATTATAGAAAAAAGGTTATATCATCCATTCAAGCTACACTAAAAAATGAAAATGCAACTGGCTATACATATTCGGAGGAACAACATGAATTAATGGTATGGTACAACTCTCTATTTTTAGGTAGAGGTAAACCAAGTACTCATATTGATGCTATAGCAGGGTTATCCGATAGCGAGTTAATAGAAAAGTGTCCAGAAGTTTTCGAAAGATTAATCAATAAAATTAGAAGTTTGATTAGTTTGTAGGTGATGTAATGATAAAAGAGGAATTATGGAAACCTACAGATGGGATAGTTCTAGAGGAAGCTGCTAATCAAGTCGTAAGAAGTCAAGAAAATACTTTGGTAATTGCTGGACCGGGGGCAGGAAAGTCAGAATTGCTAGCCCAACGTGCTTCTTATTTATTGGAGACAAATATATGTAAAGATCCTCAAAAGATACTTGCAATCAGTTTTAAGGTTGATGCAGCTGATAATTTAAAAAAGAGAGTAGAAAAGAGAGTGGGGGGCGATTTAGCGAAGAGGTTTGAGTCCAGAACATTTGATTCTTTTGCTAAATCCATTCTAGATAGATTTAGACTAACGTTACCAAGCGGATGGCGTCCGGATGGAGAGTATAACCTTGTTTTTAATGATCGAGAAGTAATGGATATTGCCACTGGTTATATTAAAAAGGAACATCCTAACTTTCCAAATTGGCAATATGAAATAAAAACGGATCGGCTGGTGAGAAGTTTTACTAAAGATCCATTGCATTTACTTGGCGAAAGAGAAGATGATTTATATGGTTGGGTAACAAAAGAACTATGGAAAATAATGATAAAAGGAACTTCATCTCTTCAAAGTTCATTAACATTTCCTATGATATCTAGATTAGCAGAATATATATTAAACCTTAATTCATTTATAAACACTGCATTAAGATTGACATATAGCCATATCTTTTTAGATGAATTTCAGGATACAACTTATGTTCAATATGATTTACTAAAATCAGCGTTCTTGGGATCGAGATCTGTTCTAACCGCAGTTGGTGATGACAAACAAAGAATTATGGGTTGGGCAGGGGCAATGGCTGATTCATTTAAGGCATATTCTTCTGATTTTAACGCAACAAGTTTTCAATTAATTTTTAACCATCGTTCTGCTCCGAGATTGATAGAAGTACAAAATGTATTATCTCAAGCAATTAGTCATAATACTCCCCCTGTAAAGTGTACAGATAAATGGGAAAAAGATGATGGAGTTTGTGAAGTGTGGACTTTTAATGATTATATCCAAGAAGCAAAGCATATTGCGAAATTTTTAAGTCTTAAACTTCAATCAATTAATCCACGAGATATTTGTATAATTGTTAAGCAACAAGAGAGTGTTTATGCAAAGCAAATTATTGAAGAATTACAAAATGTGGGAATTAATTCAAGGATTGAAAAAGATTATCAGGATATATTGTCAGAAGAATATGTTCAGTTGATAGTAAATACCCTTTATCTTACGGTATTTAAAAATTCTCCAGCAAGATGGCAAGAAGTTATTAAACTAAAATCTGAGCTGGATGGAATTGATTATAATGAGGACTTGAAAGCAATGTGGGAAATTGAAGAAGACTTTCAAAAATTTATTTCTCTATTAAAAGGTAAAATAAATAGTATAAGTAACATATACAATGAAATACCTCAAATACTTGATGACATAATAGAATACTTTAGTTTAATTAAATTTAAAAATTACTATCCAAAGTATTTTGTTGGCAACTTATTAAAAAATACTAGGGAAAAATTTCATCAAAAAATAATAGATTCTTATGTAGATCATAGACAATGGGATAAAGCAATTGAAGATTTTTTAGGGGTTTATAGTATACCGATTATGACCATTCATAAAAGTAAAGGGTTAGAGTATGAATGTGTTTTCTTTATTGGTTTAGAAGATGATGCCTTTTGGAGCTTTAGGAGCCAGTCTGAATCTGATATGAGAGCTTTTTTTGTTGCATTATCTAGAGCAAAAAGTGAAGTATATTTTACGTTTAGTGAAATTCGGGAAATTATGAAATATAGGAAATTGCAAACAACATATCAGTCGAAATCTATAATTTCTTCGTTATATGATCTATTAATTGAAGCAAATGTAGTAACAAAAAATCTTACAGAAACCGTATAATGTTTTTAAATGAAAAATTAAAGGGGACGAAATATGCCTAATCTATCCCAAATTGAAAAAGGAATTTTTATGAAGTTGTTTAATAGAAGCGGTTATGTCCTGAATTTCTCTACAAACGACTTTGACGTGTTTACAATGGAAAGTGTTGGGGTTCCATTATGTGAGACGTATAAACTATCTAAGGGTAAATCTCTAATGGCTTATATTAACGAGGCTTCAGACTACAACACAGTAAAGTTGTTAAAAGATTTATTAGATTATTATGAAGTCTATTTTGAATACGAAATTGAAAACGACGGTGAGTATTCAAAAACGTATTACCGCTGCAAAGATATAATGGCTCGAATCTTATACAACAAAACCCCACTTGCTTCTGTTGTTGTAGAACTGAAGGAGAAATTTTCAAGTGCATATCTTTCTGCACAGATTGATTTAATGTTAAAAATGCAGTCTGAAAATCCAACTGAAGCAATTGGGAAAGCTAAGGAATTGGTTGAAAGCTGTTGTAAAACTATTCTTGATGAAAATGAAGTAGTGTGGGAAAAAAACTGGGATGTCGGTCAGTTGACTGGTGCAGCTGTTAAACTTCTCAAGCTAATGCCAAAAGATATACCCGATACAGCCCCGGCATCTGGTGAGATGAAATCCATTTTGGGCAATTTGCGCGCGATAGCTACAAATTTGGCAGCGTTGCGCAACCCTTATGGTAGTGGACATGGGAAAAGTGCTACATATAAAGGACTTGAAGAGCGACATGCAAAACTTGCAGTTGGCAGTAGCATAACGCTTGTTAGTTTTCTTTGGGACACTTATGAAAGTCGAGGTATTTTAAACCGTGAAACGAATTAGTGAGATAACAAAACGTGATATCCTCGATTTGTTCCAAAATGGCATTGAAATAGATGAATGGTTTGAAACAAAAAAAGTTACCTATCCTTATTTTGGTCGGATGAATGAGCTTGATTTTCTCAAAAGATTATATGATTTGAAAAGTATGCGGAGTTTGGATTCAAGGTTTCAGGATGCTGAAAGTGACATTTGGCAACATACGGTAAACAACGATGATTATCCATCCTGTTGGGTATTTGAGGATGAACGATTCCAATTGAAGAACGGTAGCGATGAAAAATACTTGAAATTTATTTGTGAGATTTTTCATCCAGCAGTTAGGTTTGAAAAAGGATATTGGAAGGAGTTTCTTGCTGAGGTAAACATATTATTGCAAAACGATGGATACGAACTTTATCCAGCAGCAAAAATATCTAGCCGGGATGTCTATGGGTGGAGAATATTTCAACCAGAAGAAAATAGTATATTTATTCCTTACTCTCAAAGAAATTTAAAAGCGATAAAAGAGAAAAGAATATCATTATCTATTAAACGTAATGCAAGAAATCAGATTTACCAACTTCTAGAAAAGTATAATGACATCTATCAGAAAACGGATGAAACAGGATTTTCGTATAATGTTTCAATAAGCGAAGAAGTTTTCAATGATTTACGTCAGTTTTACACTCCTAAATGCTATAATGATCAAAAGCAATATGTGGAAACCAGTAGCCTACAAGATTTTGTATACCACAGTTCGCCTTTCTGTGTAATGGATACGATAGAATTTTTTGTGAAGCATAGCTGTTCCAACGAATTCGAAGCGCAACTTAATGCAATATTGAAGCTGAATGATCTTGATTTGAAATTAGATAACGGAAAAATTGTAAGCACTTTCGACAATCATATAAAAAAAAGCACATTAGTTTTAATTGAAGAGGCAGGACTCAAAGAGTTGCTTCAGGAAGCCATTCAGTATTACGATGAAGGAAATTTGAAAATTGCCGTTGAAAAACTCTGGGACGCTTTTGAAAGACTGAAAACATATTACTCTCCCACATTAGATAAGAAGAAATCGATAAATAGAATTATTTGCGATATGAGTAACAATAAAGAACCGTATAAAATGATGTTTGAAAAGGAATTTCATGAACTTACGGCTATTGGTAATAACTTTAGAATTCGTCATCATGAAACTACAAAAACAGATATTGAGGATAATAGACACTATGATTATTTTTATAAAAGATGCCTATCATTAATTTCGGTTGCAATTCAATATTTGAATATTGGATAATTAATGTAAATATAGTCTTTCCGGGTACGTAGCTCTATATATGTTATTAATATCTAAACAACACGCACTGAACTAACCGGACATAATTAAGTAAACGGTAAATTCCACTGCGCTTGCTATTGATTTTTTACAGATAGCTCTTTTACAAGTTGATAATGGAGAAATAAGAAGTTGAAACATCCATCTTGGTTCACATCAAAATTATATTACACAAATTTTACACATAGCAATTACAAAACATTGTAAAATCAATACTTAAAGACCTATCTCGACCCCGACCACCAGTATCACCCAAAAGCAATTCTGCAAAAGAGGCTGGGACATAATAATTGATGTTTAAATGTAAGACGAACAATAATTCGGATAGCGGAGGAAATATACGTAGACTCCTGCGGGAAAAGCATGAGCCGAAGACCCCGCACGAAGCATAGCGGAGGAGGCTAAGGCCATGCCCGCGGAAAGCGAAGTATATTTCCGGAGCGAATTTACCTACTTAACTTTGTTCGGATTCTCTTACATAAAAATACTTTTTTTGTCCCAGCCTCTTTTAGTGCGTACTGCTTATTGTCAAAAAATCCACTGCAATTTTGGCATATTATATAAGTATGGAAATGGGGTTTATAATGCTGACGAGTAGATTCGTTTAATAAGAAAAAATATTTAATTTTAATAATATTGACACCATTAATCAAAACCTATACAATATATATAACCATAAGGTTATATGAAAAAGGCAGGGAATGAGAGTGGCAGATATTTATCGAGCACTTGGTGATTCAACGCGTAGGCGTATTTTGAGTATGCTTAAACAAGGAAACAAAACACAAAAGGAAATTGTCATGGCGTTTGATGTTTCTCAGCCAGCAATTAAGAAGCATTTGACTATTTTGCTGGAAGAAGAAATGATATCAGTTAGCATGAAAGGAAAATATCGTATCTATTCGTTAAATCATACCGCTCTTCAAAATGCCTATCAAGAATTGCTTAATCACATCGGAGAACTACTGGATGATCAACTCATAAGTTTAAAAAATTATGTAGAAAAAGGAGAGTTTCAAGATGAATAAGGTTAAGGATTCAGTTAAAAGAGAAATTGTAATTAATGCCCCTTTAGAACAAGTTTGGGATGCACTTACGAAGGCTGAACATTTGAACCGTTGGTATACAAAATCGGCAGCGATAGATTTTCGGGTAGGTGGAAAAGGTTATATGAATCATGGTTGGGGGGCAACTACTGAGGGGATATTTACCGAAATTGATCCAATGAAATGTTTTGTACTTCAGAGCATGGATGGGGATTTTACTACCATTACTTCTATCGAAAAGGTTGAGAATGGTACTCGGGTGAGTATAGAATATCAAGCTTCTTTTATTGCTGAGATTGATCAAGGTACAAAGGAAAATATGTTATTTGGTACGGGGCAATTTTTAGAAAATCTGAAGAGTGTATATGAAAAGGGAACAGATATCCGTTCAAGCTTTTGGAAAACTTCAATTGGTATTGCACACGCAACAGAACATAGCAATAGTGGTACAAGAGTTTTGAAAGTAAAGGATGATTCAGTTGCTTTAAAAGCTGGAATTAAACCGGAAGATATTATTGTTGAGGTCGATGGAGAAGAAATTGATGGATACGATTCATTTGAACGAACGTTGAATAACAAAACTGTCAATTCTATTGTTACCTTAACTATCATTAGAAATAATGAAAAAATCCAATTAAACTGTCTTGTTGATGCATATCCAATAGCCTATTAACAATCCAATAAAAGAGTATAATTGAATAGTAATCTTCAAGAGCAAAAGCACTGCATTCTTTTCTGAATGATGCAATGCTCCTTATTGTTTCATCAAATTATAAAATGAGATTCTGAATAGCTAATTATATGTAGATGGATTTTTGGAAGGATTTAATAATCATACGAAAGTCATTAAACGAAAGCATTGAGGGAACCACAATGATAATTTAATGATTGGGTCACCTTATCGGTATCCTTTTGATATATGTAAAATAAGAAAGACGGCTAACCTCCGTGTCACCAAAGGTCAACCGTCTTTCAATTACAAAATACAATTTAGGAGAGATTGAAACGGTGTCACGCATTTCAATCTCAATAGTTAATATCACGTTGATTAAAGTTTAATATAAAATATATAATTGTGCAAGCATTAATCGGAGTTACATAAAGACGATAGTTTAGTAAATGAGCAAAAAAAATTTTCACACTACTTTATGTTTGCTTGTGTTTTCCTATTGATTATAATATAAACTGAAAAATGAAGTTCTGTTACGAGGAGGATTGTGCGATGGTCAAGAAGCCTTTTTCTGTTCGTATTGAACCTTATGAATCCAATCGGTTTCGGGCATTAGCGACCGTTTTAAACTTAGATGGTGCAAAGTTATTATCTGAGTTAATCACATTAAAAGAAGAAAAGCTCTCAAAAGAAGAAAAGGAAGCATACGATAGTTTATTAAAATTATGGAAAGATAAAGAATTAAGGTGATTCCTAAAGGCATGACTGTATCATGAAGGAGCATTTATTACAATGCTCCTTCACCATAGGTATCCTTATTATGTAAAAGTTTCGATGACATAAAGGAAACAGGTAATAAACTGAGCAAATTTAAACCTGAACAAACTCCGAAATCACATCCCTAAAATTTTCCCGGTCTTCAATATAAGGATGATGACCACTTTTCAAAACTCGAATAGTTGAATTTTCAAATTTAAAGTTTTGATAAACAGGGCCAACAGCATCATCAAATTCACCTGCAATGATTAATACTGGTACTTTTATTTTAGGTGTTAGTAAAGTAAAGTCTTGGAAAAATTCTTTTGATGAAAATACATATTGTTGAAATTTAGGGTCACTATTCAATCCTGCGTCTATTTTATCTAAAAACTTCTTATTTTCAAGTTGTACAAACTGGAAATTAAAATACGTTTCTTTTTCGATTAGCATGGAAAGGATGGAATTGAATTTTTTCATAAACTCGTCAATATTATTTCTTTGTAATGCTTCTTTATTAATCCCTAATTGTTCGGAACCTTTGTGAATTTGATGTTCAAAGGAATCTAACATATTTAACGTTGCATTTGTTAAGATTATTCCCTTTGTTCTTTCAGGGAATCTATAAGCATAGTTAACTGCAAGTATTCCGCCAAATGAATGCCCTATTACATACCAATTATCAAAACCTAAAAATATTCTAAGTTCTTCCATATCATCAATTAATCTATTTAACGAATAATTTTGTGCAGGACTATGCTCCGAACGACCACATCCTCTTTGATCCAAATATACTAATTCTAAATCCTTTTCTAATAAATCCTCGGAAAAGTATTGAAATGACTTGCTCCAATAACCAGGCCCTCCGTGCAGATAAATACAAGGTTGTCCGGTCCCGCTTTTTTCATAATATAGCTTTAATCCATCACTTGTTATATATTCCATCATCCAGTTCCACCTTTTTTAATTATGTGAAAAACAGACCTACTAAATATATTATTTTTCTTAATTTTAACACTACTTAACTTCTATATGTATAAAAAAACCATTCCCAATTAAAAATTCCCACTCCAGACTCCGCGGACATCTATTCTATTCACTAAAAATTTATTATTATAGTAATATAGTGTCAAGTCTTAGGAGGATTATCATGTCCCATAAACGTTGGACGATAGGTTTTATCATTTTATTTGTGCTATTTCTTTTATTGTTTATTAAATTTTTCATTGTGTCCTTTAACATTCAAGATTCCGTTCAACAATTGATGTCCACCAGCAATTCTCCTTCAGCGCCGAAGCATGTGGTGCTTGTTTCCCAAGAATTGGATAATCCTTATTGGCGAACGATTGAAGAGGGAGCGCGGGTGGCAGCGGAGGAGCACAATATTCAATTACAATACACAGGTCCCATCCGAATCAATCAAGAGGAGCAATTGGAATTTCTTGATCAAGCAATTGCAGAAAAGGTAGATGGCATCATTATCCAAGGCGCTAATAATCCATTATTTGATGCTTTAGTCAAGAAGGCTAGCGCCAATAATATTCCTGTGATAACCGTTGACTCCGATGCGCCGGATACAGAAAGAATTACATATGTTGGAACAGATAATTTTGGTGCCGGAAAAAAATTAGGGGAATTAACAGTTGAATTACTTGGGGAAAAAGGTGAGGTTGGCTTCATTATTGGGAGTGACACGGCAGAAAACCATAATCAGCGGCTAGAGGGATTCTTATCCGTTCTAGAAAACTACCCAAATATAGAAGTAGTCGATATCCAAACCTCTAATATTTCGCAAATCCAAGCAGAGCAGCAGGCAGAAAAGATGCTCATGCAATACCCTACGATCGATGCAATGGTTGGAACGAGTGCTTTAGATGGCTTCGGTATTGTCCAGGCAATGGAGAAAGTGAAAAGGGAAGATATCAAAGTGATTGGATTTGATGATGTGGAAGGTACAAAAGCAGCCATCCAACAAGGGGAAATCGATGCGACAATCGTTCAACGTCCCTATAATATGGGGTATACGTCAATTGAGCTGCTAGCTGACTACTTTGATGGGATGCAAATACAGTCACGTAACTTTACCGAAGTAAAAATAGTAAATATAGATAATGTAGTGGAGTGGGACGATGACCATTCGAACTAAGCTATTTATTTTTATTCCGTTATTAGTTATTTTCTTAAACATTATTTTCTTTTTTATCTTCCAAAGCAGCAAGCAAATGCAAGATAGCTATAATGTGATGATGGATCGTATTCTTGATTATAAAGAAATAACCGACGAAACGAATGTAAATCTTCGCAGCTTAAACCAATATCTCGTTTCACCAAATGAAAGAACGCTTAATGATTTTAATCAACACAAACACACTTTAGACGAGCTTCAAGCAAATGTAGTACAGCACAGTAGTGACAATAATAATCTCGAAATAACGAACTTTAAAAATATGCTTCGCACGTTTATTGAACAGGAAGAAGCGGTTATTCAAGCATTAGAGCAAGGGAATCTTGATGATTATACGTATTACTACTCCGAAGCGGAGAAAACCGCACAATATATTAAAGAGAAGGAACAAACACTTGTCGATTTGGAGCTTAATTTTTATCAGCCACTTTATAACAAGATTGTTGCAGATAGCAAACAGTTAAATCAGCTCGGAATCACCTTGATTTTTGCAACAACGCTATTAAGTATTTTAATTGCAATCGGGCTATCCCGAAGTATTACGAATCCAATAGGTCGCCTTGTTCGTACGGCAAAGCATATAGCAAAAGGAAATTTCTCTACGTCCTTTCCTCCGGTTAAAACAAATGATGAGATACGGATCCTTTCTGATACATTTCAGCAAATGGTAGAGAATATCCACAATTTGATGCAGAAAAATATTGAGAGTGTTGAAAAGGATCGGTTAGTAAAAGAGCTAGAATTAAAAGCGTTGCAAAACCAAATAAATCCACATTTTCTTTTTAACACATTAAATGTAATTTCACAGCTTGCCTTTATTGAAGGGGCAGATAAAACAAGTGATTTAACGGTATCTGTTTCAAATCTACTAAGATATAATTTACGAAAATTAGATAAGCCGGTAACACTTGCTGAGGAATTGAATCACGCCCGGGAATACTTTATCATTCAAAAAGCGAGATTTCGCGACCGTGTCCAATTTATTACGGAAATAGAGGAAGCAGCATTAAAGCAGGTCATTCCTTGCCTGACGCTACAACCAATCCTGGAAAATGCATTTGTTCATGGCATTGAGCACTTAGAGGATGGTGCAGTTATTACGATTTGTGTGAAAAAGCAAGCAGATCATGTTTTTGTTTCTATCGCGGATAATGGTGTAGGGATGGACGAGGAGATGAGACAAGCATTGCTACGATTAGATGAAAAGGAAATACCTGCGAACCATTCCACAGCTGGGCATACGACAGGCTTAGGAACGAAAAATGTCTTTAAACGACTTGAACTATTTTATGAAAAAACGAATCTAGTCAATATAAAGAGTAAGCAGAAGCAAGGTACCGTAGTTGAATTTAGACTGCCACTTAAAACAGTGTAACGAAAAAATGTTAAGGAGTTGATTTCCTTGTATCGGTTACTAATTGCAGATGATGAAGCCATCGAAAGGGAAGGACTGGAGCTGTTAATCGAGCGCTTTTTTCCCAATACATTTCAAATTTACCATGCAATAAATGGGAGAGCTGCGTTAGAAAAAGTAGATCAATACAATCCAGATGTGATTTTAATGGATATTAAAATGCCTGGGATTGATGGCTTAGAAGCAGCGAAACAAATCCGGGAAGGAAATTCGCGAGTGAAAATACTGCTGATTACAGCCTATGATTATTTTAATTATGCAAAAGAGGCAGTCTCTATCGGTGTGAAGCATTATATATTAAAGCCAATGAAACGCGAACAAGTTGTAAATATCCTTGAAAATTTAGTACGAGAATTAGATGAGGAGCGCGAGAAAAGACATAAAGATCTTGAGCTTAAAGAAAAGCTTTCGGAGCTACTGCCAATAGCGGAAACAGAAGCTGCGATTATGCTAACAATCAATTATGTGAATGAACTAGATTTTCAACGGTTAACGACGTTAATGGATTTTCCTATGAATCGTGGCTATGCGCTAATTGTTTCTTTTGAAGAACTCGATGGGAAACAATCCCAAATATATGATAAAAGAATGATTTATGACGAGATAAAAAATAGAATCAAGTCAATGCATTCCTGTCTTGTAGGACCGATTATTGGCGCAAGAATGACTATCTTTTTACGAGACTCTGAGCATGTTAAAGATAACCGAACAGAAGCAATTGAACTCGGAAATAAGCTGCGGACATTTGTGAAAGACCGTTTCCAGCAAAATATTGTGATTGGTATTGGGACAATCCGAGATGGATTTGATGGATTACGGCGCTCCTACCAGGAAGCAGCATTAGCTGTTTCTGAGAAAAATGCATTTGCAGACGTGCGTCATGTTTCCGATATTCATTTGGCACCGAAATCGAAAATGTTTCGTTTGGAAGAGGAACAGCAATTATTTGAAGCATTGTCGAATATGGATATATCGCTTGCCTTACATCGCTTTGACGATATGTTTAATCAACTGTTAATCCATGTTGATCACGAGCTTGAGGCTAGTCAGCAGGCAGTGCAAAACTTGCTTGATACAATTACCCATCACTGCTTGCAATACGATATTATTTTAGATGCAGTGCCTTCGACGAAAAATACAAAGAATATTAGTCAAATCCGCCAGCTAATGGTTCAGCATATTTATTCAATTGTGGAGGCAGTAAAACAAGTGAAAGGCAACAAAATGGCAATGACAATCGAGCGGGCAAAAGAATACATTTTGCAAAATTACAAACAAGATATTTCGATGGAGCAGGTGGCGGAATATGTTAATTTAAGCTCCTATTACTTTAGTAAAATGTTTAAAAGTGAAAGCAATCAAACCTTCACCGAATATTTGACAAATATCCGTATTCGACAGGCAAAGGAACTAATAGGAAATGTTGATTATAGTTTAAAGGAAATTTGCTTTGAAGTAGGCTATAATGATCCGAACTATTTCAGCCGTGTCTTTAAAAGAGTAACGGGAATGACGCCAACTGAATATCGGCAACAATTGTTTGTATCTTAATAGATTTGGGAAGTTCCATGAAAAAAGTTTAAGCGATTCACTTTCAGGAACCTCATTGTGCATAGGAGTTCTCTATTAATTAAAACTGGCGTAGCGTTTTTTTCTACGCCTATTTGGTTATGAAATTTGTATGATTCTCTACAAGCAGTTTACTTACAAAAGTAGCATTATTTTGTCAGCGAACACAAAATAATGCTAGAAGCGAAAGCTCTTACATAGTGAATTTTCTAATTACAAATGCGTGCTGGTGAAAGCCAAATAAGTCAAGGAACTCTCTTCCATTTTCTTCAAGAATATATGGTACGATTTTTATGTAAGCGAATTCGTACTTATTTATTCTGCTATGTTAGAGAGGAGAAGGTTTATGGATCAGGCAATATTTCATCCGAAATTTATAGATTATCTCATAATTGGTGTATATTTTATATTTGTAATTTTAGTTGGTGTCGCACTGAAAGGAAAAATGAAAACAGGGAACGACTTTTTCTTATCCGGACGTTCCATTCCAGGATGGATTACTAGTTTAGCATTTTTATCTGCTAATTTAGGGGCATTAGAAATGCTTGGAATGGTAGCAAGTGGTTATCAATATGGAATAATGACGGTACACTATTATTTAATTGGTGCAATACCGGCGATGGTGTTTCTCGGAATTTTCATGATGCCATTTTATTATGGTTCAAAGGTTCGTTCCGTACCGGAATATTTAAAGAAACGTTATAATGAAGCTACAAGAGGATTTAATGCAATTTCCTTTGCGGTGATGACCGTGCTTATGTCAGGAATCAGTCTTTATGCAATGGCACTTATCCTGAAAGTTTTATTAGGATGGTCCATGACATTAAGTATCGTCTTAGCTGCAGTAATCGTATTAATTTATGTAGGTATCGGTGGATTAACTTCCTCTATCTACAATGAGGTTATTCAATTCTTTCTTATTTGGATTGGTTTGTTACCGATTACAATTTTATCGTTACGTGATGTAGGCGGTTGGAATGGTTTATTAGATAGATTACCAGAAAATTTTTCTCATATTTGGGAAGGTACGGCAACAGCTGCTGGTAATGGAATGAGTGTTGACTTTTTAGGAATCGTTCTTGGATTAGGTTTTGTTTTATCCTTTGGTTATTGGACAACCGATTTTCTTGTGGTTCAACGGGCAATGGCCGCAAAAGATATGGCTGCAGCGCAGAACACATCGATTATTGCTTCATTTCCGAAGATGTTAATGCCAATTCTTACGGTAGTGCCTGGTATGGCAGCGATTCTTTTACTTCCGCAATTAGGACCAGATAGTTTACATGGAAATTATGATATGGCACTTCCATTATTAATGGCTAAATATTATCCAACCGGTTTATTAGGTTTAGGTATTACGGCATTGCTAGCGTCCTTTATGTCCGGTATGGCTGGTAACGTAACCGCATTCACGACGATTTGGACATATGATATTTACCAAGCATATATCAACAAAAAAGCATCCGATAAACACTATTTGTTCATGGGAAGGATTTCTACTGTTGTTGGGATTATTATTAGTATAGGAACTGCCTATATTGTTATGGGCTTCCCGAATATGATGGATTATATGCAAACATTATTTGGCTTCTTTAATGCACCATTATTTGCGGTATTCTTACTAGGAATGTTCTGGAAAAAAGCATCTCCATGGGGTGGTTTCTGGGGACTACTCTCAGGTACACTAACTGCAGGTATTCTTTATCTCTTCTTACCAGAGGATTTTTATGCTAGTGCAGCTGCAGGTAATTTCTGGCGTGCATGGTGGGCATTCTTTGCGGCCATTGTTATTGAAATTATAGTAAGCTTATTTACGAAACAAAAGAAAGAATCCGAATTAGTTGGGCTTGTGTATGGATTGACGGAAAAAATCAGTCATAAGCATCTACCATGGTACCGTAAGCCAACCGTTCTCGGTTCCATTGCTATGATCGTATTTATCGCATTAAATATTTGGTTATTTTAAGGGAGGCGAATGGTTTGAAAAAAAATATATTTTTAGATCTTAGGATAAATATTGGCCTAGTCCTTACCATAATTGGCCTTTTAATTACCATCACTGGTATCGTTTCTTCTCCAACAAAAGAGGCGCTAGATGGGCTAAATATTGATTTAATATGGGGCATTGTAACAACTGTTGTTGGGTTATTCTTTCTCGGCTTATATTTAAAAAATCCGAATATGGATGAATGAAAGAAGGGGCTGAACCATTTTTTGGAGAAGCCCTTTTTTCATTAAGATTGGAAATCAAAATAAAAGAAAAACGCCGGTGCTAAAACTTAATAATCTTTACAGTTTTATTAAATCATTTCAATAGCTTATTACTAACAAATCATGTATTCTTTATAAAGCAAATAAAAATACCAATGGTAAAGAGTAGAGAGAGGGGATGTTAAGTGGAAAAATTAAAATTTAACCGGAAAACGATTGTTGCACTTTTGCTTGCTGGGTCGTTTATTGCAATATTGAATCAAACATTAATGATTACAGCAATCCCTCCAATTATGGAGGAAATGGGGATTACACCGAATACTGGTCAATGGCTGACAACCGTTTTTATGCTAGTGAATGGTATTATGATCCCTGTTAGTGCATTTTTATTAGAGAGGTTTACGACTAGGCAGCTATTTATTACCGCGATGAGTGTTTTTGCTGTAGGTACACTTTTTGCAGGAGTTGCACCTAATTTTAGCATGCTGTTAATTGGGAGGGTAATCCAGTCTGCTGGTGCAGGGGTAATGCTACCACTTATGCAGACAGTATTTTTAATGATTTTCCCAGTTAATAAACGTGGATCAGCGATGGGCTTAATTGGCTTAGTCATTTCATTTGCTCCAGCAATTGGTCCTGCATTATCTGGATATGTAACAGAGCATTCTTCTTGGCGAGTATTATTCTTTATTATTTTGCCTATTGCGATTATTGATATAGTTGTCGCCTTTTTTGCATTAAAAAATGTAACGGAATTGCAGAAGCCAAAACTAGATATTCTGTCCGTCATTTTATCTTCCTTTGGATTCGGTGGACTTCTTTACGGGTTTACTTCTGCCGGAAACAATGGCTGGACATCACTCTTGACGGTTCTGTCACTTAGTATTGGTGCAGTAGCGCTTATCGCATTTATTTTAAGACAATTAAAATTAAAACATCCAATGCTGGAGTTCCGTGTCTTTACGTATTCGATTTTCCCACTAGCGGTTGCTATCGGAATGATTACCTTTATGGGCTTAATTGGCGTCGAGACATTAATTCCACTTTACATGCAAAACATGCGAGATTTTTCTGCTTTTGAAGCGGGAATTGCATTATTACCAGGGGCATTAATTACTGGCTTAATGTCACCGATTACGGGGAGAATATTTGATAAATTCGGTGCGAAAAAACTAGTAATGATCGGATTAACAATTGTTACGGTCTCATCTTTTGCATTTATCCGATTAGATACCTCTACCTCCTTAGCATTTATGACGATTATGTACAGCATAAGAATGCTTGGTTTATCGATGGTCATGATGCCAATTGCAACAGCTGGATTAAATCAATTACCAGTTCGATTACTGCCACACGGAGCAGCGATGGATAATACGATGAAACAAATTGCTGCATCTGTTGGAACCGCAATTCTTGTGACGATTATGACAACATCTGAGGAATCAGCAGCAAATCGAGCAATTGTGAATCCAGATATTTACGGTGCAAATGTAGCGTTTATAGTAGTTGCACTGTTATCACTTGTTGGATTAATTATCGCTTATTTTGTAAAAGAAAAAGGAAAATCACAAGAAGAACTAGATAGATTAGATAGAGAACGGACAGCAGAAATTTAATCATATTTTGAATTTTATAGTATGATAATAAGAGGCTGGGACATAACAATTGATGTTTAAATGTAAGACGAACAATAATTCGGAAGCGAAGTATATTTCCGGAGCGAATTTACCTTCTTAACTTTGTTCGGATTCTCTTACATAAAAATACTTTTGTCCCAGCCTCTTTGATTTTATTTTTTTCTTGATAAGTCCTAAAAAATCAAAAAAATAAGAGTAAATTATAGTGAGAATTGAATCCAATAATGAAAAATAAAAAAAGCAGCGAAAATAAAAAAATAATGAGAATAAGTTGGGGAAAGATAGGCAAATTAACGTAGTATCTTATGAAAAGGAGATTAAAGACATGGCGAAAAATGCCCAACAAATTCTTAATCAAATTACTCAACTTGCTGGTCAATTACAACAACAGGAGTCTGTAAATGCACAAACATTACAAGGGCAAGAGCTTAGTGCACAGCAACAACAGCAAATGGCTCAATTAGAAGATACTGCAGCTCAAAAGCTTCAACAAATTCAACAATTGCTTCAGCAATATCAACAGCAAAGCCAATCACAACAAGGATTTCAATCATCAGCAGCTAGTAACCAAATGACTGGTACACAATCTGTTTTCCAACCAGGTTTTGCAGGAACAAATGCGGAAGAAGTTAGACAGCAAAATCAACAATCTGCACAAAACGCTAATGATGGCGGAAATACCTTTAGCTAAATTCAAAATCCCCTTTCATTTTCATGAAAGGGGATTTGATTGATTCTACCTGTATATTTATTTTTCTTCAATGACTCCACCAGCTACCCCAGTTATTGCCATAATTTCAATGACACTTTCTGTAGTAGGCGAGCCATCCCAATATGAATCTAAAGCATTTATAAACCAATCTGCATCGGCACTAACTTTTAAATCACCGGCTTCAGCCATATTCGCAAGGGCTTCTGATAGAAGAGAGAATTTTTCCTCGTATTCTAACGTTACCCAATCTGAACCAGTGGCAGTTTGAGCATCTAAAGATGTCTGTTCTTCGTCTCCAGATTTTTCAGTATTGTTATCTGCTAGAGGATCAATATATATTCCGTCTGCTGCACTATTATCAAAGACGATTTCATCATCTGCCCAAAATAAATCAGAAGTACTATTTGGATAATATTCTACTCCATAGGAATGGTTAGAGGTAGTTAAATCAACTCTCCCGATATAGCAATCAATCTCTTTTCCACAATAAAATTCACTGTCTCCAGAAATTTCCCCACCGTTTTTTTGCATTAATTCCACTATGTTTGCAAAAATAGTATATTGCTCCTTAGTAGATAGTTGATCAAAGGAGTCATTTAATTTCCCATTAATATCATACCAATAATAAGGTTCTTTTCCAGATTCTCCTCTTTCCGTTTCTACAGCTTCTATAGAGACTACATATTTACTAAGTTTTTCATTATTAGAGATATCAGAAATCATTTTGTCGATGTTTTCTGTAGTAAAACCACCGTCACAACCATTTAAGATAATGCAAAAGATAATTATGGATACTAACTTAAACAAGTGCTGTACCAATTAAATCCCTCAATTCTATTTCCTTTTTTAAAAGTAAAATACTTTATGTTTCAGATAACTATATTATTATAATAATATAGTTTATACCGCGAAACGAATCAATGAAAATATTGTAGACTATAGTAAAAAAATCTAGTTGAAGAGCAATAAAACTATTTTTTGAAGAAGCTTTAAAGGTATTACATTTTGTTTTGAATGTTTTACTACGAGAATTTTTAGTAGTAATCAAACTATTTATGGAATTACATATCATTTCTATATTTCTGACTATTTGTTATTAACTAAAAATTTACATTTATATATTAAAACTTCTGCTATAATTAAAGTGGATTTTGTGTTATCGCTAGTGGTGAATATCGTTTAGGTAACAGTCTTTCAATAAATTATTAAGGAGTACATTACATATGAACAAATTAATAGAAGTATCCGGTCTAAAAAAATCGTACGGTAGGATAGAAGCTGTAAAAGGCATTGATTTTTATGTGGAAGAGGGATCACTTTTTGCTTTTTTAGGACCAAACGGGGCTGGGAAATCGACTACTATTGATATTATTAGTACCTTATTAAAAGCAGATGGAGGGACTATTTTCATAGATGGTTATCAAATTGGTACGGATGATAGTAAAATTCGAGCAGAGCTAGGGATTGTTTTTCAAAACAGTCTTCTTGATGACTTATTAACGGTGAAAGAAAATTTAGAGTGTAGAGGGAGTCTTTACGGGTTAACGGGAAGTGAATTAAAGGAACGATTGGAATATGCCATTGATCATACAGAGGTTCGGAGCTTTCTCCATCAGCCTTATGGGAAATTATCTGGTGGTCAAAGAAGGCGAGCGGATATTGCCCGGGCATTAATTAATCAGCCGAAAATTTTGATTCTTGATGAGCCAACCACTGGACTAGATCCGCAAACAAGACAGCGGGTGTGGGAAACAATTCGTCAAATTCAAAAGGAAACCGGGATGACGGTAATGCTTACTACCCATTATATGGAAGAAGCGGCAAAGGCAGATTATGTAGTGGTGATTGACAACGGGGAAATTGTTGCAAAAGGTACCCCGTCACAGTTAAAAGATAAATATACATCAGATTATCTAGAAATCTACGGATCTGATATTGATAAACTAATCGAGATTATTGAACAAGCAGAATATGAATATGAACGAAAATCAGATACTTTAACGATTAAATTAGCATCGACTATGGAGGCACTACCAATTTTGGAGCAATGCAAGGGAGCAATCAAAGGGTTTCAAGTAGTGCAAGGGACGATGGATGATGCGTTTCTGACGATTACTGGGAGAGGGTTAAGAGAATGAGATATTTAATAAAAAGAAATTTATTGTTATTTTTCCGTGATAAGGCTAGTGTATTTTTTTCCCTTCTCAGTGTACTGATTATTATTGGTCTGTATTTACTGTTTTTAGGGGATGTCATGAAAAGTAATTTGAAAGAAATGAGTGAGGATGCAGGGATATTAATGGACTCCTGGATTATGGCAGGAGTTATTGCAGTCGCACCGATAACAACAGCATTAGGTGCGATGGCGAGTATGGTGGAGGATAAAAAATTAAAGATATATAAAGACTTTGCTGCATCCCCGATCAAGAGAAGCAGTTTAGCAGCGGGCTATATTTTTAGTAGCTTTATCATCAGTTTTATAATGACACTCGTCACGTTAACTTTTGCAGAAATATATATTATGGTAAATGGTGGCGAACTGATTACGTTGTCTGCCTTAGCAAAGGTGTTGGGAATCATCCTTCTTTATGATTTTGCATTTGTCTTTGTTATTTACTTCCTAGTGAGCTTTTTCAAAAGCAGTAACGCATTTTCGGCTGCAGCCACGATCGTTGGAACATTAATTGGTTTTTTAACGGGAATTTATATACCGATTGGGAGTTTACCAGAAGCTGTCCAGTTCATTGTGAAGCTATTCCCGCCATCACATGCTGCCATGCTCATTCGTGATGTCATGATGCATCCGATTGAGCAATCCGTTTTTGCAGGTGTACCAGAGACTACTGTCGACGATTTCCGCTTATTGATGGGATCTCAATTTGAAATCGGGGGTCATGTCATATTATGGTGGCAAAGTATTTTGTATTTGTTAATCATTGGGATTTTATTCTTTCTTCTCTCCTTATGGAAAATGTCACGGAAGGATGGATAGAATTTACTTTACTCGGTAGCGAAAAAATAGTTCTTCTGGAAAAATCTAAGTAAAGGATTTATTCCATACCGTGATATCTCATGCCACGTTAGCATAATCTAAATAATGTAAATGATTATAATAGAATATGGTAAAATATTGATATGGAAAAAGTATACCATTTTATCAATTAATGGATTATTTACATTTGGGAGTCTTTAAAGGCATTTAAAAAACTTGGGCTTTTATGAACCCAATATTAGCTGAAATTGTTGCACTAGTTGGTGGTGATAAAATGACATATCATGGACAGAAGATCTTACCTGCGATTCGGTCGATGAAGGATTTTGAGAAATTTTTAAATTCCCCTTATACTTATGGAGTTTTACTTGAAGTTCATATTAGTCGGGTAAAAGGTGTGATTGAATATGCAAATCGACAAGGAAAACAACTGTTTATCCATGTCGACTTAATCGATGGTCTGGCACATAATGAGGCGGCTACCGAATTTATTTGTCAAGAATTTAAACCGTATGGATTAATTTCTACGAAAGGCGGGGTAATTGCTACTGCTAAGCAAAAGGGCATTGTTGCAACCCAGCGAGCGTTTATTATTGATTCCAATGCGTTGAATAAAAGTATTCATTTGGTAAAAAAAACAGAACCGGATATTATTGAGGTTTTGCCAGGACTTATTCCAAAGGTAATAACGAAAATAAAAAAAGAAACGGGAAAAATTATTTTTGCTGGTGGTTTGATTGAGACAGCAGAGGAGATTGAGTTAGCACTTCAATACGGTGCATCGGCGATTACTACGTCGAATACTCAATTATGGGATATCATGAAGTAAAAAAAGTTATTCGCTTTCATTTTTATAGTGGCAATATGAGAAACTATTTGTTATAATGAAATCAAGTTAATAGTTCGGTTGGAGATTTGGAGAGACCACGCAACATTTTAGTTGTTTACTAAAGTGATTGTTGTGGTCTCTTTTTGTATACTTCAGCCATTGTAATAGATAGATGATTTATCAGGAATACTTATCTTGGTGGAAAATATAGGAATAGAGGAGAAGATAATCATGACTATTCAGCTTTCCGGAAAAAACCGTTCGAATATTTTAACAGAAATGGCTAACGAGAATTACGATTTATTTATTATTGGAGGTGGCATTACCGGTGCAGGTATTGCATTCGATGCAGTTACCCGTGGGATGAAGGTAGCACTTGTAGAAATGCAAGACTTTGCCGCTGGTACGTCCAGTCGCTCGACAAAGCTTGTACACGGTGGACTTCGTTACTTAAAACAATTTGAAATCGGCATCGTTAAAGAAACTGGCAGGGAGCGGGCAATCGTTTATGAAAATGGCCCCCATGTCACAACACCAGAATGGATGCTGCTTCCGTTTCATAGTGGTGGAACATTTGGACCATTTACGACATCCATCGGCTTAAAGGTATATGATTTTCTTGCGCAAGTAAAAAAATCGGAACGTCGTTCAATGTTATCTGCTGAGGAAACATTAAAGAAAGAACCACTTGTGAAAAAACAAGGCTTAAAAGGCGGCGGCTATTATGTAGAATATAAAACCGATGATGCGAGACTGACAATTGAAGTATTAAAGGGTGCCGTTGAAAAAGGTGCTACCGCAATCAACTATACAAAAGCAGAAAAATTTATATATAATGATGCGAAAAAAATTGTTGGCGTCGTAATCCGCGATATGTTAACAGGAGAAACATATGAGGTAAAAGCAACAAAATTTGTCAATGCAGCAGGTCCATGGGTCGATGATGTACGTAGCCTTGATTATGCGAAAAATAATAAGCAATTACGGTTAACGAAAGGTATCCATCTTGTCTTTGATCAGTCGGTGTTCCCATTGAAACAGGCTGTTTATTTTGATACACCAGATGGTCGGATGGTATTTGCGATTCCTCGTGAAGGAAAGACATATGTAGGGACAACTGATACGTTTTTTGATCAAGATAAAACATCACCGAAAATGAATGCTGCAGACCGTGATTATATAATTGAAGCGATTCATTTTATGTTCCCTGATGTTAAAGTAACAAAGGATGATGTCGAATCGAGCTGGGCAGGTGTACGACCACTCATTTATGAAGAAGGAAAGGATCCTTCAGAAATTTCCCGAAAGGATGAAATCTGGACAGGAGAGAGTGGGCTAATAACCATCGCAGGTGGAAAATTAACAGGCTATCGGAAAATGGCAGAGGATGTTGTCAATCTTGTAAGTAAACAGCTTCAGGAAAAAACAGGACGTACATTTAAGCCTGGCCAAACATTGCACTTGCCAATCTCTGGAGGAGAAATTGGCGGTTCCAGTAATCTGGAAAAATTTGTTGAATTAAAAGCTGAAGAGGCGAAGCAATATGGTCTTACAAAAGAAGAAGGAAAACAGCTTGCTAGGAAATATGGAAGCAATGTCAATCAATTGTTCCAATATGCACAGGAGTGTCAAGCATCTGAAGCAGAAACATTGCCACCAATGGTGTATGCACAATTCATGTATGCGCTAGACAATGAAATGATTGTCAAGCCTACTGACTTCTTTATTCGCCGAACAGGTGCATTATTCTTTGCGATTGATTGGGTCCGTCAATGGAAAACACCAATTATTGAAAAGATGGCAGTAATTTTGGAATGGAAGGAAGAAGAAAAGAATAAATATATAGAAGAATTAGACCAAGCAATTTTAGATGCTACTGTACCTGTTGACGAACAAAAATAATCGAATAACATCATTCGATAGCTTTACCAATTGACGGATGCTACTTTGGAGGAACTAAGGATAACAGGCTCCCAGAAATTTCTCCTTGTGTGTATGATGGATAAAAAACATGTACAGATTGCATGTAAAAATTTATCTAAAAATCCTCCATAGTAACATCCAATATTTACCAAATAACAAACAGGAAGCCTATCGAATTTGTTAAATAAAAATTAAGAAACTTTTGGGAGGCAATGCAATGAAAAAACTAGTCAATGATCCAAATCAAGTAGTAATCGAAATGATGGAAGGAATGCTCGAGGCACATCCAGAGCAACTAAAACGAATTCCTGGCACTACCGTATTGGCTAGAAAGGATGCCCCAGTACAAGGAAAGGTAGGGTTAGTTAGTGGCGGTGGTAGTGGACATGAGCCTGCCCATGCAGGATATGTCGGAAAAGGGATGCTTGATGCAGCAGTGTGTGGTGAAGTATTTACCTCCCCAACACCCGACCAAGTATATGAAGCGATTAAAGCAGTGGATAGTGGAAAAGGGGTTCTATTAATCATTAAAAATTATACTGGGGATATTATGAACTTTGAAATGGCAGCAGAGATGGCAGAAGCAGAAGGTATCCAAGTGGCTAAAGTAGTTGTGAACGATGATGTCGCTGTGGAGGATAGCACCTACACAACCGGTCGCCGTGGGATTGCTGGAACGGTTCTAGTGCATAAAATTGCTGGTGCAATGGCAGATTCAGGTGCTTCATTAGCAGAAGTGGAAGCGGTTGCGAACAAAGTGATTGCAAATGTACGCTCCATGGGAATGGCATTAACCCCTTGTACGATTCCGGCTGCAGGAAAACCAGGTTTTCATTTAGGAGAAAATGAAATGGAAATTGGTATGGGAATTCACGGGGAGCCAGGCATTGAGAAAAGTGAAATTCAATCAGCAGATAGTGTTGCAGAAACGTTAACAAATAAGGTTTTAGAAGATTTAAAGCTTGAGAGTAATGATCAGGTTGTCCTCATGGTCAATGGACTTGGTGGCACACCTGTAATGGAATTATATATTGTAAACCGCAAAGTAGCACAACTACTAAAGGAAAAATCTATCCATGTGCATGAAACACTTGTCGGAAATTACATGACATCACTAGAAATGGCCGGCTGCTCCGTCACGATATTAAAACTCGATCAACAACTACAAGAGCTATTTGACGCCAAGGCAGAAGCAATTGCTTATAAAAAATAAAGCATAAGTTCTTAAAGATCGCTGTTATTAAATAGGAAATATTATATGAATTGCTGAATAGATGATTACACGTAGACTCCCGATCGCCCGAATGGATGCGCGGAGTATACTCAGTCTGCGGGCTACTAATAACTACAATCTATAAGAAAACTACAAAATAAATAAAAACAAGGGGAGGAACAAATGACATTAACAGTGGAAACGGCAATTAAATGGTTGCATTTCGTAAATGAAGAAATACAAGCAAATAAAGAATATTTAACAGATCTCGATCAAGCAATCGGGGATGGCGACCATGGCTTAAACATGGCAAGAGGCTTTCAAGAAGTTTCCCTTAAGCTAAACACTGCGAACTACAATGATTTAGCATCACTCTTTAAAGATGTCGGCATGACATTATTATCAAAGGTTGGCGGAGCTTCTGGCCCACTATATGGAACCGCTTTTATGCGACTATCGATGGCATTAAAGGATAAAAGCAAAGCAACACAATCCGAATTTTCAGAAGGATTGCAGGCTGCCTTAAATGGCTTAAAAATGCGAGGCAAAGCCCAGCTTGGGGATAAAACAATGATTGATGTATGGGAACCAGTAGTGGAATTTTTGAAAAATCATGAGCAGGTTACCGGTAAGCAGCTTGCCGATTTAGCGAAAGAAAAGATGGAAGCAACAAAGGATATTGAGGCAAAAAAAGGACGAGCAGCCTACTTAGGCAAACGATCGATTGGCCATCTTGATCCTGGTGCAGTCTCCTCTTACCTATTATTTTCATCACTAAGTAGAACTTTTTCTGAAGGAGAAATATAAAAATGGATTTTGTTAGTTTAGTATTAATCTCCCATAGTGAAGAAATCGTGGTCGGCTTAAAGAAGCTGATCAACCAAGTCCAACCAAATGTAGCGATTGCTATTGCTGGTGGTGTGGATGGAGAAATTGGCACAAATGTATTTCATATTAAAGAAGCTATTGAATCGGTTCATTCCGAAAAAGGAACAGTTGTCTTCTTTGATCTTGGTAGTGCATTGCTTAATGCAGAAATGGCGATTGAAATGGTGGAAGGCAATGAAAATATTCGGATTGCCGATGCTCCATTATTAGAAGGTGCTTATTTTGCTGCAGTGGAAGCGGGATTCGGACACTCCCTTCGGGAAGTAGTCGCTAGTGGCGAAGCAGCAAAATCCTTTCAAAAGGTTCCAGATCTATAAGCCATTAAGTTGTCAAATAACATTAATAAAACGCTATTTATTGGGCAGGCTGTTATCAAGTTGATTGTTAAATGTTTGAAGAACGGACGGAATGCACATAGACGCTACGAAAAATGGAATGCTCCATCTAAACAAATCTTTAGAAAACAGCCACACATTAAAAATATAGAAAAGTAATCTGTGTACGAAAAATAAATAACTTACTATTTTTCAATAAACAATTGACAACGCTTTCATATTTTGGTAAGCTACTAGTAAGTTAATAATTGTGAGGAGTACGGGAGAACACACAGATTACCTTAAGATGATATTAAGGCTATTTCTGTGTGTTTTTTTATTCGCTATAATCATATATACTTGTTACTATCCTGACAATTATTTACAAATAAATAATCACAATAAGGGAGGAATGTAATTATGTCACCATTTTTAGGGGAAGTTTTAGGTACTGCTGTATTAATTCTTTTCGGTGGCGGCGTTGTGGCCGGTGCCAGTCTAGACAAAACGAAATCAAATGGAGCTGGCTGGGTTGTTATTTCACTGGCTTGGGGTCTTGCTGTTACAATGGGTGTATATGCTTCCGGACAGTTTAGTGGAGCGCATTTAAATCCGGCTGTAACCATTGGGCTGGCGCTTGCAGGTGAATTTGCATGGGCAGATGTACCATCGTATATTTTAGCGCAAATGATTGGTGCATTTATAGGAGCTGCTCTAGTATTCTTCCATTACTATAAACATTTTCAAGCAACTAGTGATCAAGCAACAAAGTTAGGCGTATTTTCAACTGGCCCAGCCATTCGTCATACATTTTCTAACTTAACTTCTGAAATTATCGGGACATTTATTTTAGTATTAGGTATATTATTTATCGGTGCAAATAATTTTACGGAAGGTTTGAATCCGCTTGCAGTTGGTTCATTAATTGTTGTAATCGGTATGGCACTAGGTGGTACAACTGGATATGCGATCAACCCAGCACGTGATCTAGGTCCACGTCTTGCACATGCCCTTTTACCAATTCCGAACAAAGGATCCTCTGATTGGAGTTATTCCTGGATTCCAGTAGTTGGCCCAATTATCGGTGGAGGACTTGGTGCATTAACATACAACGCATTGTTTAAAGGTGAATTTTCCGTATTATTTTGGGTATTTTTACTTGTTACCATAGTGATTATTGTATTATCTATTACAACTAAATCTGAAGAAGCTAATGTAAAAAATAATTTATCTCATTAATAATGAAAAATAGGGGGTATTAGAATGGAAAAGTATATTTTATCGATTGACCAAGGAACAACAAGTTCACGTGCTATTTTATTTAACAAAAAGGGAGAAATCGTCCATAGCTCACAAAAGGAATTCACACAAATTTTCCCGCAACCAGGCTGGGTAGAACATAATGCCAATGAAATTTGGGGCTCTGTGTTAGCGGTAATTGCAGGCGTACTATCGGAATCAGGTGTAAAACCGGAGCAGGTGGCAGGTATTGGGATTACGAACCAACGGGAAACAGCAGTTGTTTGGGATAAAGAAACCGGAAACCCTGTATACAATGCAATTGTTTGGCAATCTCGCCAAACGGCTGGTATTTGTGAAGAGTTGAAGGCAAAAGGATATAATGATCTTTTCAGTGAAAAAACAGGTTTGTTAATTGATGCATATTTCTCTGGCACAAAAGTAAAATGGATTTTAGACAATGTGGAGGGTGCTAGAGAAAAAGCAGATCAAGGAAAATTATTATTTGGTACAATAGATAGTTGGTTGATTTGGAAACTATCTGGCGGTCGTGCACATGTTACTGACTATACGAATGCTTCCCGTACATTAATGTATAATATTTTCGATTTACAATGGGATGATGAGCTATTAGAAATTTTAGGTGTGCCGAAGAGCATGCTTCCTGAAGTTCGTCCATCATCTGATGTGTATGCTAATACTGTCCCACATCATTTCTTCGGTAAGGAAATTCCTATTGCTGGAGTGGCTGGTGACCAGCAGGCAGCATTGTTCGGTCAGGCATGTTATTTAGAAGGAATGGCAAAAAATACTTACGGTACCGGTTGTTTCATGTTGATGAACACAGGTGAAAAAGCTGTACGTTCAGAACATGGACTATTAACAACAATTGCATGGGGATTAGATGGTAAAGTCGAATATGCATTGGAAGGTAGTATTTTCGTAGCAGGATCCGCAATTCAATGGCTACGAGATGGATTGAGAATGTTTAAAGATGCGAAGGACTCTGAAAGCTATGCAGAAAAAGTAGCATCAACAGATGGCGTATATATGGTTCCGGCATTTGTTGGACTTGGAACTCCGTATTGGGATAGTGATGTTCGTGGAGCAGTATTTGGATTAACAAGAGGAACTACGAAGGAGCATTTTGTACGCGCAACTTTAGAATCATTAGCATATCAAACAAAGGATGTATTATCCGCTATGGAAGCAGATTCTGGTATTGCTTTGAAAGCACTACGTGCAGACGGAGGAGCGGTAAAAAATAATTTCCTCATGCAGTTCCAAAGTGATATTTTAAATGCTTCAGTGGAAAGACCAGTAGTAAATGAAACAACAGCACTAGGTGCAGCATATTTAGCTGGTTTAGCGGTAGGCTATTGGGAAAGTAAAGAAGAAATTGCGACCCAATGGGCAGTAGATAAAACATTTGAACCAAAAATGGAAGAAGCAGACCGGGAATCTCTATATGCAGGTTGGAAAAAGGCCGTTCATGCGACAATGGCTTTTAAATAATCGCTAAGTATAAGAAAAAGAAAAGGGCAGCCCAAAGTTAAATCATGACTTTGGGCTGCCCTTTCAATCGATTAAGTAATAAGGAAGTGGTATGTGGATGGAACGAAAAACATTTATTGTAAATAACTTACAATATTTAATTAGGTATGCAGCGGAAAATGATGCAAAGAGCTTGTCTGAGCTAAGATTACAAATTGATGGAGAAACGGAAAATCTAGATAGAGAAAAAGGCGAGGCATACATAGATGAAATAGGCTTTAGAAAACTAATTAATAAGGATACGAAAAGGTCTAATCACCTATTTTTAGTTGCAGAAGTTAATGATAGAATTGTAGGGTTTTCCAGATGTGAAGGGAATCAATTGAAAAGAACCGCACATAAAGTTAAATTCGGTGTTTGTGTGTTAAAGGAGTATTGGGGAAACCGAATTGGTAAAAGTTTATTAAACGAATCGATCTGTTGGGCAGACTCCAATGGAATAAAGAAAATCACATTAAATGTTTTGGAAACAAATGAAAAAGCAATAATGCTTTATAAAAGCTGTGGCTTTGAAGTCGAGGGTATTTTAAAAAATGATAAACTTCTATCCGATGGTACTTACTATAATACGATCGTAATGGGAAGGTTTAATTCTTAACATAAAAGAGTCAATATACTATGATTGAAAAAATGTAGATTTGATTTCCCTCGCCACGTAACCAAAAAATGTTAATAGGATGAAGTCAGGAAAATTGAAATCATAAAATTGGATGATTATACTAAGGAATGTAGTATAGGAAACTACTAACGGTTTCTTTTTCTCTGTCAAGATGGATGAAAATTTCATTTTACGGGGAAGCTATTTTTTGCGAAAAAATATGAAGAGGTGAATACGATGGGTAAAAAGATTGCTGTAGTGTTAACAGATGAATTTGAAGATGTGGAGTTTACATCTCCGGCGAAAGCATATGAGGAAGCTGGCCATCAAGTTACCGTCATTGAGAAGGAAAAAGGAAAAACAATCGTAGGGAAACATGGCGAAAAGGTTTCTGTTGATGCTTCAATCGATGAAGTGAAACCAGAGGACTTTGATGCATTATTGATTCCTGGAGGATTTTCTCCTGATTTATTACGTGATGATGATCGATTTGTCGCTTTCGCGAAAGCATTTATGGATGCGAAAAAGCCTGTATTCGCTATTTGTCATGGCCCACAATTACTTATTACGGCTAAATCACTAGAAGGTCGGAAGGTTACTGGGTATAAATCAATTAAAGTAGATCTTGAATATGCAGGTGCAAATTATGTTGATGAAGAGGTAGTTGTTTGCTGTAATCAATTGGTGACAAGTAGAACACCAGATGATCTACCAGCATTCAATCGTGAATCATTAGCTGTACTTGCGAAGTAATAATTACATGCTATAAAGGAATTTGACATTTTATAAAATAGGACCTAACTTAAGCTAGTAATTTTAATTGCTTAGGTTAGGTCTTTTTCAATTGCTGAAATTGGTTGTGATTGTATTGGGGAGCTGTTAATTTTAATAGAGAAATAAATGACATAATGGAGGGGGAACGATGGAAATTTTCGGAAAATTTATTGGGCAGATTGATAACCAACAGCATCGTGCACGAACGGAAGCGGTTTTAGGTTGGGTTGCTAAGGAATTTCCAAATTTAATGCCAATCATTAAATGGAATCAGCCGATGTTTACGGATCATGGTACATATATCATTGGTTTTAGTGTTTCGAAGCATCATTTGGCTGTTGCCCCTGAATTGGCAGGGATTAACTACTTTTCTGAGCAAATTATGGCTTCTGGCTATGAGCACAGTAAGCAGCTAATCCGGATGCCATGGGATCGACCAGTTGATTATGATTTACTAAAAAAAATAATAGAATTTAATATGATGGACAAGGCAGAATGTACAACCTTTTGGAGGAAATGAAAAATGGGTATTTAATCCGTTCTCATTTGCTTTATTGCCTTCTATGTTTGTTTTTCAAGCTTATTCTTGTTGGCTTTGAATACTAGTAGTATTCAAAGCCAGTATGTTTCACCAATGCGCAATTTTATTAATTGAGAAGCATCTAAATGTAGTCTTCCCCATTCTGCTTCTAATCTTGAAATGGCCGCTTGGCCAGTATCGTCTGCCAAGTGATAGGTTCCATAATGCATCGGGATAAATTGTTTCCCTTTTAATTCTAAAAATGCCTTTACTGCATCTTCAGGGGTTATATGGCTTTCCTTCATAAACCATTCTGGCTCATAGGCACCAATAGGCATTAGTACTGTTTGGATGGAAAATTTTTTTGCAATCTCTTGGAAGCCACGAAAATAGCCTGTATCTCCTACAAAGTAAATAGAATGCTCTTTATTTTCTATAATCCAGCCGCCCCAATGAGACGTGTTTGTATCTGTTAATGTTCGTTTCGTCCAATGCTGTGCTGGCACAAATGAAAACCTTACATTACTATGCTCAAACGAATCATACCAATTGCTCTCCATCACCTTTTTATATCCTCGCCTTTTAAAAGCATGACCTAATCCAACGGGAACATAATAGGTTGGATCACCTTTCAATTTTTTTATCGTAGGAAAATCTAAATGATCATAATGCCCATGCGATATTAATACAACATCGATTTCAGGTAAGGCAGCAAGTTCTATTCCTGGTTCAGTTAAGCGTTTCTGAAAACCCATGCGCTTTGCCCAGACTGGATCGGTAACCATATTGACACCATTCATTTGTATGAAAAAGGTAGAATGCCCAATCCAAGTGATAGAAGGCTGCATCCGATTGCTATTTAATTTCTCTATTTCCTTAAATGGTGCCTGCTCTATTTTGATATGAAGATCCTTTTTATTGTTTCTGCGCTCCTTCTGCCAACGGTAAAGATCAGCAAATGTTTTTTTAGTACTGACGTTATCTAAATTGGTAAAGCGTGTTTTTCGTGTCATCATTTACCTCCAATAATCAATGGTACGTTCAAAGGATGAACGTAAGATATGTAGGTGAGTTTGGCATAAGCTAGGATTTCTAGTTATAATGTAACATTTTTAAATGTAGCTATATAAGTATATTGAATCAGATTCGAATAGGTTTGTAGATTTTTTTAGTTGCAGAGACTATCGAAAGACAAAAATGGCCAACAGAGACATAAATAATTTCTCTACTTATCTTAAATGAAATAAAAATATTGAAATAACCACATCAAGTATGGTAAAGTAGTTCAAAATTAGAGGTGAAAACAATGCTAGCTTTTCTTACAATTCTTTCATTGGCACAATTTCATCATCATATGAACTAGCTTTGCTATTCGATTTTAAAAAAAATCGTAAATAGGAAGGCTATTACTCATGAAACCGCATGGATAAAGTGAAAAACTTTAATCTAGAGCGGTTTTTTATTTTATCTAAATAATTGGAGGGAAAAAAATGAAAAAAATCGCTTATCAAAATGTAAAAGGAACACAAGATTATTTACCAAATGCAGAGGTAATAAGAAGAAGCATTAGAAGGACGCTGGAGGATACATTTATTCAATACGGCTGCAAGCCTTTAGAAACGCCAATTTTGAATTATACCGAGCTGCTTGCCTCCAAGTATGGTGGTGGGGCGGAAATATTGAAGGAGATGTATACTTTAACAGATAGAGGAGAGCGAGATTTGGCTTTACGCTATGATCTAACGATTCCGTTTGCTAAAGTAGTTGCAATGAATCCAACTTTACGAATGCCCTTTAAACGATATGAGATTGGGAAGGTTTTTCGTGATGGACCAATTAAAGCAGGACGTTTTCGTGAATTTACCCAATGTGATGTCGATATTGTTGGCGTCGAATCGCAAGTAGCGGAAGCAGAGCTAATGATGATGGCAGTCGATGCTTTTCGGAAATTAGACTTAGAGGTTGTTATTCAATATAACAATCGGAAACTATTAATTGGGATGCTAGAGGTTTTTAATACCCCTGTGGATAAAATTAATAGTGTCGTGTTGATTTTAGATAAGCTAGAAAAAGTTGGAGAGGCAGCGGTTATTTCGGAGCTGATGGAACAAGGACTTTCTTCTACTACTGTCCAGTCAATTAACCGATTTTTTAATGATAAAAAAAATACTCGTTTTGCGTACTTTGCACCTTTTGCTAAACAAAATCAGCTTGTTCAACAAGGATTGCAAGAATTGCAGGAGCTAGAAGCATATTTAGCATACCTTGATGTAAAAGATCAATGTGTATTTCAGCCATTTTTAGCAAGAGGACTAGAAATTTATACGGGGACGATTTATGAAGTGTTTTTAGCAGATAAAACGATTAAGTCGAGCATAGGGAGCGGGGGCAGATACGACTATGCGATTGGTGGGTTAATGGGAACAGGTGAAAAATTCTCTACTGTTGGTATTTCCTTTGGTTTGGATGTCATTTATACTGCTATTGCTTCAAAGGAAAACAAACAGGAAGAATCGACTGTCGATTTTTACATTATCCCAATCAATACTTGGAAGGAATCATTATTCGCAGCGGCAACGTTAAGAAAACAAGGCTTTACCGTTGAATTGGAGCTGGGAAATAAAAAGCTCGGTAAAGCGTTGGATAGAGCTAACAAAGAGAAGATTCAAAACGTGATAATTATTGGCGAGGAGGAAGTAAAAAACAATCAATGGAAAATCAAGAATATGATAACAGGGGAGGAGCGAGAAGAATATTTTCTTTTTAATAAATAAGCTAGTTATGCAAAAATATAGCATTAATTGGTTGCTAGAGGCGGGAATCGGCTGCATGATGAATTGTACTCTATATGGTGGAAAAGGATAGAAAAAGCCTTTGCCCTATGAAATAGGACAAAGGCGAGATTTTAATGCTTCCCTTTTTTATTTATATCTGGAACGTTGTTCGCAAATGATTGACCTATAAAAATATTATCTAGATGATATACACCCGTATCATCGAATGCAATTCGAATTTCTACTATCTTTGACATATCGGCATCCCCTGTAAGCGAGTTAAGAAGGACATGGATTTTTGACCATTCTCCAGAACGGGCAGTTGTGTTTGCCTGCGTTTTTCCGGATGATTGGTTTCCATTTTTATCGATTACTGTGATTGTAGCTATTTGATTTTCTCCAGTTTGCTGATACACATCCACCATTAAATATTTTGGGTAGGAATTTTTTGCATCAGAAAGATCAAACGTCTTTTTGTCCGGAGCCATTAAACTGAAATAGTTTTCGCTCGTATCGCTACTAGCGGTAATTTCTAATTTAACGGATGCTTCTCCTGCAGATTTATTAGTGACATCTAAAGAAGCAGCAACAGTTTCCCCTGTAACAAATTCAGTATTTGCATCTAATCCTTCAAAATTTGCAAGTAAACTCCGTTCATCACTTTCTCTCATGGCAGGGCTAGCATAGTTACGTAAAATATCGGCAAAATAATCGTTTCGAGTATATGCCTGCGTTGTACTAATGCTACTCCACTTTTCCTTAATTACTTCGAAACTATCATTATAAATATTTACTCGTTCTGGTTCACCAGTATATAATCCCCAGCTAGTGCCATTTCCCGTTGCCTTATATGTCCAAGTGGAGTAGCTCCATCCTTGTTCTTCAAAAACTTTTAATGCATAATCCCAGCTTTGGATGTTATTAAACATCGTAAATTCGCCTACATATAGAGGCACATCATAATTTGCTGCATTCACTAATTTTACCTTTGAATCGATAAAATTCTTTTGGGAACTGAAGCTGTCAATATTATCCCAGTTATAAAAATGATAGGAATATGCTACATTTTCCCAATGATATAATTCAGGATTTGGTAGGTTTGCTGGATCCCAAATTGCCTCAATAAAGAGGACATGGTTCGTATCTACACTACGAACAGCTTGGTAAAGCTGATCATAAAATGTAAATTGCTCGATACCAGATGCACCACCTGGTTCATTTAACAAATCATAGCCTGCCACATATTTTTCATCTTTATATCGTTTCGCTATTTCAGTCCAGAGATAGATGGTTTTTTTCATATTTTCTTCATTTCCATAGAGATTACCTTTATCTGGATAGGTAATATCACCGGAATGATCCTTCCCATTTTGAGAGCCAGGTGCTCCATGCATATCGAGAATAACATATAACTTCCGTTTGGAAGCCTCTTTTATAAACCAATCCAATCGCTTAAAGGCAGATTCCTTCAAGGTTCCATCCTCATTTAACATATCAAAATAGGTAAATGGTAGACGAACCGAATTCATCCCCTCTGCTTTTAGATTGTCAAAATCATCCTTCGTCCAATAATGATCCTGATACACATCTAGTAGCTCCCAGGCAGCATCCTCCCCAAAACGGTCAGTTAACGTATTAATCGTTGTTAATAGGTCAGGAGAGTCGGTAGGTGTCATCCATTGTTCCATGACAAGCCAGCCACCAGCATTTGTTCCGCGTAAAACTACTTCATCCCCAGAACCAAAATTGGTGCGCAATGTTTTTCCATTTGCTTTTAAAAATGGCGTCGTTTTTTTCGAAATGGTATAGGTAAATACCGATACATCACTTTGAATACCGTCTTTTATCGTAATCGCTTTCAAAGTGGTGTGTTTCGAAATCGTAATCGGTGCTGTATATTCCTTTGATGACACAGTTGGCGTACTACCATCGAGCGTATAATAGATTTTTGCATCGGAAACGATTGTCGATAAAGAAACGACTTGCGGCTCTGCATAAGTGCCGGAAATTGGCGTTGCCATCGGTTTTTGCGAATCACTATCAGTATGAACAATGTATTCATACGTACTGACATCACTATAACTATCGTAGTCAGGATTGTAGACAACAGCCTTCAAAGTAGTGTTATTGTCAAATCTTAATAATCCACTATACTGTGTGGAAGATTTATCTGGTGTGCTACCATCCGTTGTATAAAAAATTGGGAAGTTAGAATGCTGTGATTTTACTTCTACCACAACATAATCTTCATATTCACCAGATGGTGTTGCCGTCGGTGCCACTAATGGCACTGGCGGATTTTTAGTAGAAAAGTAGATATCATCAATATAATATACACCACTGTTCCATTGGCCAATTCTAACCTCGGAAACATTTGCCAAATCAATGCCACTGAAATTACTTAAAGGTATTTGATAATATACCCATGTATTCTTTGTCGTACTTGGCGATTGCCATCCGAAAGAAGTTGATTTTCCAGATGCATCTGTTAATGACACTTTGATTGTATTCGATCCTTGTGTATCATTAATGGAAAAAATTAAATACTTCATAGCCGAAGCATCGACAGCACCATCTTTGGCAGCAATACTTATGCTTCCCGCGGTTTCATTCGGATCGCCACTAGCTAATACTTCATACTTAAGCGAGTTGTTACCGCTAAATACATCTTCACTAGTTATAGTACCTCTTGTATTTGCTGTTTCTGAGAAGATTGGGCTGTCCCCTTCAAAATCTTGGAATAAAACGTCACCCTCCGAAATTTCTGCATGAATTGGTGCAGGAATTAAGGAAATGATTAATAGTAAAGATAAAAAAATCGGGAATACTCTTTTCTTCATATTTAATTACACCTTCTTTATTTAGTATTTGTAATAGAGTAAGACGTAAAAAAGAATTGCACGTTAAACTTTATGTAAAGCGACCACCCCCTTAAAGCAAAGGATATAATAAAAAATAAAAACGTTTTTATTTTTTGGAAAATAAGGATAGAATTTTATTTAGCTGAAAAACAAATGAGTTTACTTCAATCATTAGTTACATAGAAAACTACTATTTTATAAAAATCTGGAAAAGAAATTCCATTATTCTTGTATTTTAATTATGCGATGAAAAAAATAACCGATTAAAAGCAGGAAAACACATAAGAATCGAGTATAAAAACGTTTTTATTTTTGTTAAAAAGTAACCAATTCTCATAAAGAAAATCGGTTCAATAAGTAATGAGGGTTGTTAGTTAAACAGAATTTGAATACTTTCAATAAAGTACTCAATAAACTTAAAATACCACTAAATGTAATCGTTTTCAATAATATTTTAAAAAACATTTCGACTTTTTTCGCCAAATCATTTGCTAGGTTTGTAGAATGGGTACACTATATGGGTGGAAATAGATTAGAAGTAGTTTCTGCTGCAATAAGTTACTGCCAAATAGCTCCTCCTTTATTTTTTATAGTGGATGAATACCACCATGTTTACTTTTTATCGAGGGATATCATTTGTATGTTACAAAACAATATAATATAATAGTATTAAGTAACATTAATTTAAGGAGAGTTTTCAGATGGAATATGTGGAAGCACTTAGAGATACAAAACAAATCGATGCGATAAAGAGATATTTAAAGAAACATTCTGAGCGGGACTATGTACTATTTGTCATGGGGATTAATACAGGGTTAAAAATTACCGAGTTGTTGGAGATAAAGGTAGGCAATGTTATGGATGCAAATGGAAACTTTCATGAGTTCTATACCTTGCCTTTAAAAGACGGTGCCCAGGAAATTTATCTTAATAGTAAAGTGAAAAGAGCTGTACTACCTTATGTCCTTTCACATGATCTGCAACCAGACGATTATTTATACCAATCCCCAAAAACAAAGAAGCCTATCACTCGCCAACAAGCGTATCGGATCATCCATCAAGCAGCAGAGGAGGTTGGAATTCCAGGGAAAATTGGCACCAACTCGATGAGGAAAACATTTGGATTCCATGCATATAAACGCGGCGTTGCAATTTCCTTACTGCAAAAGCACTTTCACCATTCATCGCGGTCAGAAACATTAAAATATATTGGTATCTCTAAGGAAGATAATTTGAAAGCGAAAATTGATGTAAATCTTTAATCCTTAAATTTATTACTGACAATTTTAAAGGAGGAAAAGGGAAGATGAATATTCGAGAAAGTGAACTTCCAGGAATTGGATATAAGTTTGAAATTATTACGAAAAACCAAGATAAGCTAGTTATTGTCATTCATGATGATGGAAGAAGAGAAATTTATCATTTTGATGCAGCAGATTATGAAGAAGTTGTTAGTAATGTGACATTAAATGATGAGGAAGCTAGACAAATTGCAGGGATTTTAGGTGGAATGTCCTATAAACCGAAAGCATTAGAAACAGTAGACTTTGCTTTTGACGACATCATTATCGAATGGTACCAAGTGGAACCGAATGCACCTGCTGTTAATCAAACAATTGGAGAGCTGGACATTAGAAATAACTATAGTGTAACAGTAATCGCGATAAAGAAAAAGAATGAGAAAAAAACAAACTATCCTGGTCCAGATACAGTGATTGAAACAGGCGATACATTAGTTGTTTCAGGAGAAAGACATCAAATAAAAAATTTAATAAACCGTTTATTATGTGGGAAGGGGTAATGAATATAGATGAATCATTTAGTATTAGAGGTTGGTACAGCACTTGTCTTGGTTGCTGTCGGATCAATTATTGCCAACAAACTTAAGTTTTCGATTATTCCTTTCTTAATTGTCCTTGGGATGATCGTTGGTCCACACGCACCATCATTTGGTATTATTGATTTAACTTTTATTGAAAGTGACGAGATTATTCATTTCTTAGGACGTATTGGGGTTCTATTTCTATTATTCTATTTAGGCTTAGAGTTCTCCGTTGGGAAGCTGATGAAATCTGGGAAAAATATTGTCGTCGGTGGAAGCATCTATGTGGCGATAAACTTTGTATTAGGATTAGCATATGGATTTTTGACAGGGATGGAATGGATGGAAATCCTCATTATTGCTGGTCTAGTCAGTGTATCCTCTAGTGCCATTGTTGCGAAAGTTTTAGTTGACTTAAAACGAACGGCAAATCCAGAAACAGAGCTTATATTAGGTATTATTTTATTTGACGATATATTTTTAGCTCTATTTTTAACGACAATGTCTGGAATTTTACTTGCAGGTTCAACCTCCGTCCTTGGAATTATTACTTCCGTTCTTATTTCGGTAGGCTATATGCTCCTATTTTTTATCATCGCCCGCAAAGGTGCACCATTATTGAACAAATGGCTAAATATTAAATCAGACGAGATTTTTATTATTGTGATCTTTGCTATTTTATTTTTTGTTGCTGGTTTCTCAGAGACACTTCACGTTGCTGAAGCAATTGGTGCATTGCTATTAGGGTTAGTATTTTCTGAAACAGAGCATCGAGATAGAATTGAGCATTTAGTTGTTCCGTTTCGAGATTTCTTTGGCGCAGTATTTTTCTTTAGTTTTGGATTAAGTATTGATCCTTCGACATTAGTGGATGCGATTTGGTTAGCTTTAGGTGCGGCAGCTATTACTATTATAGGAAATTTTGTTGCAGGGTTGATTTCTGGAAGAAGAGCAGGATTATCCCATAAAGCTTCTACTAATATCGGATTAACGATAATGGCTAGAGGAGAGTTTTCTATTATTGTAGCGAATTTAGGGATAACTGCAGGATTAAATTCGATATTAACACCTTTTACCGCTCTGTATGTCCTCATTTTGGCAATTGCTGGTCCACTATTAACGAAAGAAAGTAAGCCGATTTATAAATTTTTAAATAAGATTTTCAAGTGGAGTATGGAGAGAGAAAAGAAAAAAATAGAAGTCCCGGGAAATTGAAGGAAATAAATAACCAAATCAATTAATAGATTAATAACGGTAGAAGTCCAAAATATACAAGCCATTAACCCTGTTGCTTGCATATTTTGGACTTTTATTATTAAGCAGGTGTTGTTTATTACTATGTATAAATAACTGGCAGACTATAAACTATGCTTTCCCGAATTCAAGTTAAAGATCGAAATATTGTTACACTCCATTCATTACACAGCGGAAACCTATATTCCCAGTTGCACTTTCTACGGTGTTGCTTGTTCTAGCGGAGACGCGATAACGATTGCAATAGGAATCATGGCAAAGATACGAACCACCTCGCATTGTTTTGAAAATATGCGGAGGTTCAAATTGTAAGCTTTGCTTCGGAGGTGCAAATTTTTCATGAAAATCATTTTGGCACCATTCCCATACATTGCCGGCTAAATTATAAATTCCGTAATTATTTGCCTCGAAGCTATCGACTGGTGCAGTACTAATGTATCCGTCTGCTTTTGAATTCTTGATTGGAAATGTCCCTTGCCATATATTACATTTATGGATCCCATTAGGTGTTAGCTCATCTCCCCACGGGTATCGGTTCCCATCAAGTCCACCTCTTGCAGCAAATTCCCACTCGATTTCAGTAGGTAATCTTTTTCCCGACCATTTACAGTAAGCAATTGCATCATTCCATGAAATATGGATTACTGGATGATTTTCTCTGCCAATGGTGGAAGAACCAGGACCTTCTGGCATGTGCCAGCAAGCTTTTTCCACTGCTAGCCACCAAGGGGTTTGTGATGGAGCGGGACTGTTTCGCTTCAACTTTTCTGGGAGAAGTAAATGGAATACATAGGACCATCCATATTTTTCTGATTCGGTAATGTAACCAGTTTCCTCAACGAATTTTTGAAATTGTGCATTCGTTACTGCAAAAGTATCGATGTAAAAAGGTTCCACCGTAACAACCGTTACTGGCCCTTCTGAATCCTTCTGAAATCCTTCGTTAAAGTGGTCACCCATTGAATAGCTACCACCTTCTAAATAAATCATGTTTTCTAGATTCGCTTTTGAAATAGTAGCACTATCGAATACGGATTTCATTTGATTGCTATTTCTCTCATTCTTCGGGATACAGCAATCGTTGCTATTTGGAATAGTAATATTTTTCGATGCTGGTTTACAGCATTCCTGACTCATTTTGAAAACCCCTTTAAAAGTATACAATTTGTTTATTACTCGGAAAAACTGTTGAAAACGGATTCATGGATTGATATAATTTATTCTAATTGAAACGTTTCGACAAAACAACAATAATTGTAAAAAATGAAGAAAGTAATACTTGAAAATTTTGCCCAACTTTTTTTAAGGCTGTTTTCTAAGATTAGTTGTTATTTATGTGATGGGGTTAACTGCATTTTTTACATAAATGGAAGTATGGGTAATTATTATAGAAACAAGGTGATTATAATTTGAATAAAAAGATACTAATAGCTATATCAAGTATTGTTATCGTTATTCTAGTCGTTGCAATAATCGTGTTTAGTTTGAATAATAGGCAGGCAACTAAGATTCCATTGGAAGGGGAATTTGAAGAGGAACTATTTTCCATAGCGGAGGATACGTATCAATTTTTCTCTACCTATACGAATCCAGATACTGGTCTTACAGATGATCGTGTGGATGTGAACGGGGAAACTGTGACATCTGGCCATACATCTCCTACGAATATTGCAATGTATATGACAAGCACTATTTCTGCAGCCAAGTTAGGGATTATTTCAAAAGCGGATGCGAAGGATAATATTAAAGTGGTAGTCAATACTTTAGAGAAAATGGAAAAATGGAATGGTTTATTTTATAACTGGTACAACACAAAGGATGGCTCTGTTAAAAAAGACTGGGGACAGTTCATTTCTACCGTTGATAATGGGTGGTTAACGGCAGCACTAGTTGTAACGGGACAATATTTTCCAGAACTAAATAAATTGACAGAGCCAATGATTGAAAAAATGGATTATGCAAAATTATATGATCCACAGGTTGGACAATTATGGGGCGGCTATGATGTAGCACAAGGTAAGTATACAGACTCTCACTATGGGATGTTATATTCTGAAACAAGATTAGCAAGTTATATATCTATCGGAAAAGGGGATGTACCGGAAGACCATTGGTTTAAGCTATATCGCACATTCCTTCCAAAGGATAATTGGCAGTCGCAGCAACCAGAGGGTGAGTATGTAAACATTAACGGTATCAATGTTTATGAAGGTCACTATGAATACGAAGGTATTAAGTATGTTCCGAGCTGGGGAGGAAGTATGTTCGAAGCATTAATGCCAACGCTTTATTTGAATGAAAAAGAACTAGGAACGAAGGCACTAGGTTTAAATGATGCTCGATATGTAGAGGCACAAATAAAGTATGCGGAAAATATGAACTATCCAGCTTGGGGATTCTCACCTGCAGCAACGCAAAATAGTTACCAAGAATTTGGCGTGAAAGAATTAGGAACAAGCGGCTATGAGGATCGGGCAACTGTTACTCCGCATGCATCCATACTAGCATTAGATTACGCACCAGAGGAAGTCTCTGATAATATCAAAAAATTAAAAGAACTTGGTGTCTATGGAGAACTTGGATTTTATGACACAATCAATCTGAAAACAAATAAAGTTGCAAAAACATATTTATCGCTCGACCAAGGAATGATAATGATCTCCATTACTAACTATTTAACAGATGGTAGTATAAGAGATTATTTCCATAAAGACGAAATAGGGAAAGATCCAGAGCATTTATTAACGGATGAAGAGTTTTCCATTGGTCAATAACTTGCTTTTTATAAGAGGGTAATATAAAAAACAGAAATGATTCATTTGACAGCAGGTTATATATCCTCCATTAGAGGATATATTAAAGGAATGTGGAAAACAGTTTCCGAAGCATGTAATTTAGCCTGTAATAAGTAACCGAGATGAATGAATGGTTTATTTGTGGAAGTGAAAGGGAAATTTAAAAATGCTGTGAAATATTCTCGAGAAAAAAGCAGGAAGCATTTGATAAAAGAAGGTGTCCATGGGACACCTTCTTTTTTACGCATTTACTTTATTATTAGAATAGCGCTGTTCCAAACGATCTGCTGCAACATTCCGTCCCATTTTCCGAAGTTTATTTATATAACCTTCCAATGCAAAGTCAACTCTTGTATGGAATGGTCCACCTTCATGAATGACTTGCCACATCGGGTCCACTGGTGAGTCAGATATTTTCATTTGCTCACTCACCCATTGATCTAAAAAGCGTAATCCTTTCGCAACAACCTCTGGTTTTTCATTTATGAGATTCGTCGTTTCGTGTGGATCGTTTTCAATATCAAATAACATAAGGTCTGGGAGATCCTTTAAGCCGTCATGGTATGTTCGAATTAAGATCCAATGATCGAATCGAACAGCTCGTTGACAGCTCCATGCTTGTTGACTCAGTACAAGAAATTCGCGTCCAGTTGATTTCCCTTCTGTCAATGCTGGTAAAAAGCTTTGTCCATCCCATTTTATGCTTTGACGGCCATTTACGAATTCGGTAAACGTTGGACCGAAATCGATTTGATAATGGAAATCATCATCCACATGTCCTTGCTTAATTCCAGGTCCAGCAATGATGCATGGGATGCGGCTCGTAATATGATCTGCCGTTTGGTGATCGCCATATACGTTTAACTCCCCTTGATTTTCCCCATGATCAGCAGAAATAATGATGATTGTATCCTCAAATAATCCTTCCTCTTTTAACGCATTAAAAATTAACCCGATATGATCATCGACATGGCGAATAGCAGTGTCATACCCATCTATCCAGTTTTTAAAATCTTCACGGGAACCTATTTCAGCAGGCAATCCTGGCCATTGATTTCCTCTAGGTAAATCTCTTGCACTCATCGGTCCGTAGCTATTCCGTTGTGCTTCAATAATTTCTTCTGTTAACCAGTCCGGAGCAGGATCATTTTTAAATGGATTTCCATAATCTACAGGCGTGCGATATGGTGTATGTGGGTCCCAAAAATTAAGATATAAAAACCAATCCTGTTTTTCCGTACCTCTTTCTTTTATCCACCGAATTGCCTCTTTCGAAACATCACCTGCGGTTTCTCCTGCATGCTTACCAGTATCATGCACTTCTAGAAATCCTTGTAAAATATGCCATGCTGCATGTCTACCAGCAAAAGGGCTAATAATCGCGGTATGTAAACCTTTAAATCGTAAAGTATCAACCCATGCTTGATGCTCCGTATGATGATAGTTGAATGGGCGATCACTACCGATTGGGCGTATATCTCCTTGTAGTCCACCATGATTTACGAGTCCATTATGAATACCGAATTTAGAACTGAATAAAGCTGTTCGTGAAGGTGCACATGGTGCATCTGAGGCATAATAATTTTCGAATCGAACACCTCTTTCTGCAACACTATCAATATTCGGAGATGTAGACCGTTGATAACCATAGCTTCCTAGATGGTCAGGACGTAAGGAATCAACATCAATATACAGAATTTTCATACCTTTCTTCCTTTCTAGAACTAGAATATTTTGTAAGCATTTTCAGAAAAATGTACAAAACCATTATATATAGCTTAGTTAAACGTTTCAACAAATACTTGCATTTTTTCATTGAAAAGATAAATAATAGTCAAGTAGATAGCTGTAAGAAGATAAAAATGAAGGAGGAATTAAGATGGAATTTTCGGTAATGACCTATAATTTACGAGTAGATATTCCAAACGATAGGCTGAATGCGTGGAGCTTTCGACAAGAAAAAGTAGTAAAGATGATAGAAAAGCATAAACCGATAATCATTGGAACACAAGAGGGTCTACTTTATATGTTAGAAGCGCTAGAGGAAAATTTACCAGAATATGAATGGATTGGTGAAGGACGACGTGGCGGGAAAAGGGACGAGTATTGTGCAATATTTTATCAAAAGCAATTACTGCAAGTAGTGGATAATGGCCAATTTTGGTTATCTGAACAGCCACTAGTTGCTAATAGTATTAGTTGGGAAAGTGATTTTCCGAGAATTTGTACGTGGGTTAGATTTCGCTTTCTAGCGGATCCAATGCAACAATTTATTGTGTATAATACCCATCTAGATCATATCAGTCAAAAGGCAAGAGAAAATGGTATTCATTTAATCTTAGAAAAAATAAAAGAGCATCAGGAAAAAACAAATCTTCCAATCATTCTTATGGGTGATTTCAATAGTACCCCAGAAAATAATGTGATTCGCTTTCTTCACGGAACACAGCCTATTCATAATGTTGTAACTGAATTACGTGATGCTTATGAAAAACTACAGGGACAACTAGGAAGTACGTATCATGCGTTTGAAGGTGTTAAGGATGGAGAGCCTATCGATTATATTTTTGTCACAAACAATATTCAAGTACTGGAAACGAAGATTGATAGAGATAAAATAGAGAATAGTTTTCCTTCGGACCATTACCCAGTTATTACACGAGTACAGCTTTAAGTACATCATTTATTAGAAATTTGTAGAAAATCGTCGAACTGTGGCGACTAAGAATATTAAGGATTGGGAAATAACTTTCCATTTTTTTTGAAAGTTTTGGTTGCAAACGATTTCAGCTGGGTATATAATCAAGTTGTCGAAACGTTTAAATTGATGTTTGATTTTTTTTGTAAGTAAAATTGAAACGTTACAATTTTAGGGGGCTGATAGATAATTGGCAACTTTGAAGGATGTGGCAAAACGCGCAGGAGTGAGTGTTTCGACAGCATCCTACTCTATCAATAATAGTTCTTTAATTTCTGAAAAAACGAAAGAAAAAGTCCGCAAAGTGGCAAACGAGATTGGTTACCGTCCGAATGGACTGGCGAAAAATCTTAAAGAGCAAAAGACAAATATTATTGGTCTATTTTTAAGTGGTTTTACCGGACCATCATTAAACGATATGGTCGAAGGTGTTCAAACAGAAGTAATGAAAAATAATTACGAGCTAGTTGTTTGTGCCTCTGTCGATTCTCATCGTTTGCTAGTGGAGAGCTATGTAGATGGTGCAATCATATTAAACTATCATATTGAAGATCAATTATTAACATCAATTGTAAATGAAAAAACACCATTTGTTGTACTTGACCGTAAATTGGACAATCCTTTTATAAAAAATGTGTTGATTCCAAATGAAGAAGGATCCCGAATGATTGTTGATTACTTAGTAAGTAAAGAACATAGTCGAATCGGTTATATTGCCGGGGCAAATTATTCATTTGATGGGGAACAGCGTTTAAATGGGTTTCGAAAAAGCTTAGATGAAACTGGTTTGCAATTTAACGAAGCAGATTTAATTCGTGCAGATTTTACAGAATATAGTGGCTATCTAGGCATGAAAAACTATTTGCAAATAGCCTCAGGAAAAATTCCGACAGCATTTGTTTGCGGGAACGATGAAATGGCAATTGGTGCAATTCATGCATTACAAGAAAATCATTTCAGAGTACCAGAGGATGTAGCGGTTATTGGGTTTGATGATATTACTTTATCCAGGTATGTTAGCCCATCACTGACAACGATAAAAGTTCCTAGAAAGCAATGGGGAATTATTGCAGCACAAACTTTATTCCAAATGCTTGATAAAAAATATGATTTCGACCCGATGCCATTACCAATAGAATTGGAAAGTCGAGAATCAGGTTGACGAGGTGTAGTATGATTCGCATCGAAGGAAAAAATATCGTAATCAATGGTAACAAAACCCTTATTTATGGTGGCGAACTTCACTATTTCCGTGTTCCACAAAAGGAATGGAGAAATCGAATTAAACAGTTAAAAGAAGCAGGATTAAATTTGGTAAGTACATATGTACCTTGGAAATTCCATGAAATGGAAGAGGGTTCTATAGATTTAACTGGTAAAACAAGACCAGAACGTGACCTAAAGACATTTCTTGAAATCGTCAAGGAAGAGGGAATGTACTGTTTAGTACGCCCTGGCCCATATGTAATGGCTGAGATTATTGATCATGGTGTTCCATCATGGTTTATCGATAATTATCCAGAAGCGGTAGCGAAGACAAGGGAAGGTGCAATCCACCCGACAAGAGTAGTAAGCTATATGCATCCTCTTTTTCTAGAAAAAGTAAAAAAATGGTACGCGCACGTTTGTAATATTGTCAAAGCCTATCAAATTACGAATGGTGGTCCAGTTATATTCTTCCAATTAGATAATGAGGTTGGAATGTTTCATTGGGTAACTAATACACCAGATTTTAATCCGGAAACCATTAAATTATTTAAGCAATATTTACTGGATCAATTTCCAGATAAGACCGATTTTGAACGAACGTTTCAATTTCCAACGGAACAGCTTTCGACGTCATTGGAGCAACTAGTGAAAAGACCAGAAAAGGAAAATGCCTATCCGCTACGAAATGAATTTAGTTTATTTTTACGAAAGCATTATCGAGCTTTTATTGAATACTTGAAAAAGCTGGCTGATAATTTTGGAATTCAAGTCCCATATGTCGTTAATATTCATGGCTTTCATACGATTGATTTATTGAAGCGGGGTACAATGTATCCAATCGGTATTTCACAGCTGCTAGAAGTAGCAAAAATTGAAAATGTTTTAATGGCTGGTGACTATTATATAGGGAATATCGAATATGACAATTATATTGATATTGTTTTGGCAAACGCTTTCACAAAATCGGTTCAATGGAGTGAACAACCACTCTTCTCTGCCGAATTTCAAGGTGGAAGCATTCATGATAAGCCAAGACTACAGCCAACGACTTTTGACTTAACGACTAGGCTTTGTGTGGCGGATGGTATGAATGGTATTAACTACTACATGTTTGTTAGTGGTGAGAACTATGAAAATATCGGAATTCACGGTAAACGACATGAATGGCAGGCACCACTTGGGATTAAAGGTGAAAAACGTCCGCATTATTCAGTGATTCAGCATTTAGGATCCATGTTCCAAGTGTTTGAGGAAGAACTTGTAGATACGATTCCAGAGGTCGATACGTATTTAGGATTTTATCCTGATTATTTTATGACTGACTTTTATGATGAATATACAAAAGAAATGATAGATTCGATACAACATGAGCGGGAAGCTTACTTATTTAATGGAATAGCAAAAGGACTTCGCAGTAATAATTATATATTTGATGCTTACAATCTATTAAATGAGGAAGAATTGGATCCGTTACAAATTCCGACCCTTTGGGTATTTTCAACCAAATGGATGGACGAAAATATTCAAATGAAGCTGATGAATTACTTGGAAGCAGGCGGCAATTTAATTCTATTTCCAAAAATCCCAGAGAAAGATATGAAAAATCGACCATGTACTTTATTAAAAGATTATCTTGGGATTCAAGTGAAAGGCGTTAAGCATGGTGGGTTTGCGACAGTTGGAGCAATAGAAAATGTAAGTATCTATCAAGCAGAAATTTATGACCAAACCGATGGAGCATTCGCTTGGATAGAAGAGAACAATCGCGATGTCATCGCTTTTGAAAAAGAAATCGGTACAGGAAAAGTGATTGTGTTTGGTGTTGGGCTGGAGCTAGATTTTGAATATAAGCGAGAGATTATTGAGGAACTAGCAAAAGCAGCTGGGATTCACAAAAGATTGGAAAGAGATGATGAATTAGATATTACTGTAAGAAATCATCCAAGTGGAAGGGAATTTTTCTTCTTAAATAATTTTGATGAATATGAGAAGACGAGTGCCATTGTCTATAAGGGTGAAACTTTATTCCATGGGAAATCATTAAAAATTCCTGCAAAAACAGGGCTAATGCTACCTAGAAATGTTCATATCCACGATGATTTATTAGTGGAGATGGCAACTGGGGAAATTTTTGAGGTTATTGTGGAAGCGGACAAGCTAACATTAACAGTTAAAATCGTTCAAGAGGAAGAAGAATTTGTTATTGCTTCATCTCGTTGGATTCCACATTCCGAAAATAATGAAATCCAAGTAGAAACATTGGATTCCAATCGATATAAAATTCGAATCTGTTCTGTAAAGAAAATCGAACAGATACAATGGTTTGCAAAATAGTGTAAGGAGATATCTGAAAGGATATTTTCTATATAAATTATAATCCAAAGAGGAGAATACCAATATGAAAAAACTTGTATCACTATTAATTGCATTTTCTTTCATTTTTGTAATGGCTGCATGCTCTGGTAATTCAGATGAAGCAGGTAAAAAAGACGGAGATACTAGTAAAAAAGAAGAGCAAGTAACAATCAAGTATGCTAACTGGAATCTTGGTACAGAAGAAGAAAATAATATTGAACGCCAAATGATTGCAGCATTTGAAGAAGCATATCCAAATATTCATGTGGAAATCGATCAATCTATCGATTCTGCTGATTGGAATGGCTCATTATCTGCAGCAGCAAGTGCAGGTAAAATGCCGGATGTTTTTGCAATGTCTTCCTTACCATTGGCATTATCAAATGATTGGGTAATGGATATTACAAGTATTGCAGAAGCAGATGAAGAGTTTGCTAAAGTTTCAGAAACAGTACAACAGTCTATTAAATTCAACGATAAATTAGTTGCGGTTCCTTTTGCACAACATATGCTTGGTTATTATGTAAACAAAGATTTGTTTAACGAAGCAAACCTTGACTATCCAGAATACGGTGCATCCGTAGAAGAATTTGAAGCAGCAATTAAAGGCATTACCGATATTAATGCAGGGGTAGTTGGTCTAATGGACGCAAACAATATTCCTGATTGGTATCCAGCAGCAGTTAACCCAGATATGGGATGGTTTACTTACAAAGACGGTAGTTATTCCCTAAATAGCACAGAATTTATTAGTGCAATGAACTTTGCGAAAGAATTAGAAACAAACTCTTACACATACAATTCCTTAACAGAGGATCAAAAAGCAAACTTTAATGCGCAAGATGCTGGACAAGTATGGTTAAATGGTGGAATTGCAATTAGATGGGATGGAACTTGGGCAAATGCAAGTTATGCAACAGAAGCAACTTTCGACTTTGACTTCCTTGGACTACCTGGAGGAAGAACAGCAATCACAAATGACTTATTAGGAATTTCTGCTACAACAGAACATCCTGAAGAAGTATATACATTTGCTAAATGGATGTCCTTTGGTAAAGATGGATTCTTCAAACGTTTAGAAATTGCAGATGAAATGGGTATTCCAGTAAACTCCTTACCAATTAGTACTGACCAAGAAGTAGTAGATGAGTATTTTTCTCGTTTAGATATCCCTGGTGTACGTAAAGCTTATGACAATATTGATACCGCAATCCTAGAACCATTCAAGACAGTTCCTGGCTACACTGAATCAAGATTTGATGGCACTACTGGTGTGAAAGTGGGCGAATTTGAAAATGCAACAGCAGGTCAATTAATCACTTCATTCATTACTGGTGATTTAAAGGTTGAAGACTATGCAGCACAATTAGAAGAATTAGCAAATGCAAAACATGATGAAGTTTTAGAGTCCATGCAATAATGTGAAACTAGGGAGGTTTGATAGTATGAGTTTCAAAAAGGCAATAAGTTTGATACTGATACTACTACTAGTTATGCCGCCATTTACATCTCATGCGGAAGCTAATGGTAGTACAGATCAACCAGCAGACGAAACTGCTGATCAAACTGCTGAAATTCAAAATACCGAAACAGTAATAGAAGACCGCTATCATACAGTCCTAGAAAAATGGGAAAAGGAAGGGGTTACGAACGTCTCTAATTTTGAGACGTTTGTAGCTCCCTCCAATTTTTTGAATTCGGATGATTTGAATCTTCTTTCTAGTGAAGAAAGTATGGGGTATGGAGATAATGTAATCCATTGGAACGATCAAAATCCATCACTGTCATTGGAAGTAACAGTGCCATCTGACGGTTTGTACGAGCTTTCATTTGATTATTATCCGATTGGTAATGAAGTGATTCCAATTGAGGGATCTGTTCTTGTAAACAGAGAATATCAATATTATGAAAGTCGACGAATTGTTTTTCCAAGTGTATGGAAAAATGCACAGGATGAATTTGAAAAGGATCGTTTTGGAAATGAGATTATTCCAAAGCAAGTATCCTTAACCGATTGGAGACAAATCTCTGCAGAGGATGCTAGTCATTTACAGTCCCAGCCACTTAAATTTTTCCTAAAAGAAGGAAGTAATGAAATCACACTTTCCCATTTAAGAGGAGAAATGTTAGTAGGAAAAGTATATGTACATTCCCCAACTAGGATTCCTTCGTATAAAGAATATACCGATCAGCTTCCAGATGGAGAAGAAGGTAAAGAATTAATTATTCACGAAGGTGAAATTGATTATACAAAGAACAGCTCCTTTATAAGACCAATTGCAACAGTAGATTCATCGGTCGTACCGAATGATCCAAAATATTTATTATTAAACTCAGTAGGTGGAGAGTCCTGGGAAGAAAGTGGTCAACAAATTAATTGGAACGTTTCAATTAAGGAAGCGGGATATTATCGATTAACATTTAAGGTAATTCAAAATAAAACTACTGGTGGTACTGTTTTCCGGAACGTTTTAATTGATGGGGAAATTCCTTTTTCTGAAGTAGCCCATTATCCATTTGAATTTAATAAAAAGTGGACAAATTCTACGATAGATGATGAAAAGGGTGACCCGTATTTATTTTATTTTTCTGAAGGAGAACACGAAATATCACTACAGGCAGATGCTTCTCCAGTTAATCGAACGATTAATACGATTAATCAAGTTATAACCGAAATGCAGGATTTATCTTTATCTATCAAAAAGTTAACTGGAAATCAGGATGACAAATCAAGAGAATGGAATATTACAGAGTTTTTCCCTGATATAGAAGCACAATTAGATAATTGGGCGAATCGTTTAGATGAAGAAAGCAAATACCTGAAGGAATTATATAACGGTGACGATTCACAAGATATTGTTTCACTAAATTTAGCTGTTCAAAAGCTGAGAACATTAAATGAAAAACCTAATGAAATTCCAAATCGATTAACAGAGCTTACAGAAGGCTCATCTTCTGTTACACAGCTGTTAGGAAATTTATTATTAGAACTACCAAAACAGCCACTGTTAGTGGACCGTTTTTATGTGCATGGCGATCAAGATATACCAAAGGATCGTGCATCATTTTGGAAAACGGCAGCATTTAATATTAAACGATTTGTACAATCTTTCACAGCTGGTAACTATTCAGCGGATGGTGCAGATGAAAATACACTAGAAATATGGGTAAATCGGCCTAGACAATATGTTGAATTAATACAAAACCTTGCGGATCAATCATTTACACCAGAAACAGGCATTAAAGTACAATTCTCGATTATGCCGGATGAAAGTAAATTGATTTTAGCTAGTGCAGCCAATAATCAGCCGGATGTTGCAATCGGAGTAAGTAACTGGTTGCCATATGAATTAGCGATTCGGGATGCAGTATACGACCTACATCAATTTGGTGATTTTGAGAGCTATAGTAAGCAGTTTTCACCTGGTGCATTCCTGCCGTTAATGATTGATGATTCTGTTTATGCAATTCCTGAAACGCAAGATTTCTTTGTGCAATTTTATCGGAAAGATATTTTGGAAAAGTTAAATATTCCAGTGCCAAATACTTGGGATGATGTTGTACAAATATTACCAGAATTACAGAGATATGGAATGAATTACTATACACCAATTGCAGGTGCGACAGGTTCGAAGCCGTTTGCTACTACTGTACCGTACGTATACCAATTTGGTGGAGAGCTATATTCCGAAAATGGGATGCTAACAGCAATTGACGAAGAAGAATCATTGCAGGCTATTCAATTCATGGCCGATTTAAATACAATTTATAGTATGCCGATGCAAGTGCCAAATTTTTATAATCATTTTCGATATTCCACATTGCCTGTAGGGATCGCGAATTTTACCACATATGTGCAGTTAACCTCTGCAGCACCAGAAATTGCGGGATGGTGGGACATCTCACCATATCCAGGAGTTGAACAGGAGGATGGGACTGTTTCCAGATGGGCGACAGGATCTGGTCAATCTGGAATGATATTTAATGGTACGAAGAGTGCAGATGATTCTTGGGAGTTTTTAAAGTGGTGGATGTCAACCGATACGCAAACGGAATTTGCTAACACATTACAATTGCTTTACGGTCCCGAATATATGTGGAATACAGCTAACCTAGAAGCTTTTAAAAATCTTCCTTGGCCAGAAGAACATAAAGAAACAATCTTAGCGCAATGGGAATATTTGAAGGAAGTTCCGAAGACACCTGGATCCTATATTTTAGAACGGGAAATTAGTAATATTTGGAATAAAATTGTGTTTGAAGGCGAGAATACACGAGCAGCAATTGATGACTCTGTTATTGCCATTAACCGGGAGATGATTCGAAAAATGGAGGAGTTTGGTTATATGAAAAATGGACAAGTAGTAAAACCTTATCATATTCCTACCATTGAACAAGTAATGGAGTGGGGTGGCAATGAAAATGAAGAGTAGAAGATTAAATTTAACACCTTGGGGATTTCTATCACCATATTTACTATTGTTTTTATGCTTTATTGTGATCCCGGTAGTTTCAGCCATCGCCTTATCTTTTACTTATTTTAATGCCATTGAGGCACCTACCTTTACCGGTTTAAGTAATTACGTCAATCTTATTACGCAAGATCAAGTGTTCATGCAATATGTATTGCCAAATACATTAACCTTTGCCTTAATTGTCGGACCGGGTGGCTATATTTTATCTTTCTTTCTTGCCTGGTCATTGGCACAGGTTACAAAGAAAATGCGTACTGTCCTAGCATTAATCATATATTCACCATCGATGACCTCAGGGATTGCGATGGCGGTTGTGTGGACGATTATCTTCAGTGGTGATGAAGCTGGTTACTTAAACAGCCTTTTAATAAGAATGGGAGTTATTTTGGAGCCTATTCAATGGCTGCAGTCCCCACAATATTTAATGATTATCATGATTGCAGTTACCCTTTGGGGAAGTATGGGTGTCGGATTTTTGGCGATGCTTTCTGGTGTCTTGAATATTGATAATGAAATATATGAAGCAGGTTATATTGACGGAATAAAAAATCGTTTTCAAGAGATTATTTATATTACAATTCCATCCATGAAACCACAAATGCTATTTGGGGCAGTAATGGCAGTAGTAAATACATTTCAAGCAGGAGCGATAGGTGTCCAGCTCTCGGGTGCCAATCCAACTCCTCAATATGCTGGTCAGCTAATGGTCAACCATATTGATGATTATGGATTTATTCGTTATGAAATGGGATATGCAGCGGCCATCTCTGTTGTCCTTTTATTACTAGTGTATGTATTTTCAAAGGTAGCCTGGAGATTGTTTGGAGATAAGGATTAAGAAAGGGTGAACATATATGGCTTCGTTTCAAGGTACGAAAATTAACCCGACAAAGTTTGATAAAAGCCAATTAAAGTTTTATGCATATTTAATTCCGCTTGCTCTGTTTATGATTATGCCGATCGTCTATATTTTTAACCATGCATTTAAACCAATTGATGAATTGTTCGCCTTTCCACCAAGGTTTTTTGTGGAAAAACCAACATTTCAAAATTTTATCGACCTATTTACGGCAACGAATGATTCTGGAATACCAATTTCCAGGTATTTATTCAATAGTGTCGTAGTAACTGTAATTGTTATGGCGCTTACGATTTTATTTGGAACAATGGCAGGTTATGCGTTCTCCAAACTGCGTTTTAAAGGAAAGAGCGTATTATTTGAAATTAATACAGTAGCGTTAATGTTTGTACCCGCTGCGGTTACAATTCCACGCTATTTGTTTATTGAAAATATCGGATTGATAAATTCATTTTGGGTGCATATTTTGCCAGCTTTGGCGATGCCTATTGGTTTGTTTTTAATGAAGCAGTTTATTGATCAAATACCGGATTCTTTAATAGAGGCAGCGAAGATGGATGGAGCCTCTCATTTTAAAATCTTTTGGAAGATTATATTACCGCTCATTAAGCCGGCGATTGCTACTGTGGCAATTTTATCATTCCAATCGGTTTGGAACAGTGTAGAAGCCTCGACTCTATATATTAATGATGAAGGATTAAAAACATTTTCCTTTTATATGTCAACTTTGGCTTCGCAAACATCTGGAAACACAGTCGCTGGACAAGGTATTGCAGCAAGTGCTTCCTTAATAATGTTCTTACCAAATTTGATTATCTTTATTATTCTTCAAAGCCAAGTAATGAATACAATGGCTCATTCAGGAATTAAGTAACTATGAGGGGGAGGAACATGCGTCGATATTTAAAAGTCTTCCTATGTGCATATATTTTATTTCTTTTTCCCTTTTCAAAGGATGCATCGGCAGCTGCCCCATATTTGACTGGAACACTTTCAGCAGATGGGTATTTAATTGAAACCCAAACAGCGTACGAACCACTGGGAAACTTATTCCCATATACTGAGATCGTTAACCCTGAAGATATTTTTATTGATAATAATGGTTCGATATATGTAGTGGATTCTGGTGCAAAGAGGGTATTAGTTTCAAAGGAAAATGGTGCCAAAAGTTATGTAATAGGTGAAGGTATTTTAGGTTTGCCTACCGGTGTTTTTGTTGATAGGCAAGGAGATATTTATGTAGCTGATTATGAAAAAGAAAAGGTATTCCGCTTTTCGAATACTGGTGAGTTGAAACAGGAGTTTGGAAAGCCAGATTCACCTTTATTTGGAAGTAAGTCTCCCTATAAGCCACAGAAGGTAACGGTGGATTTGCGAGGGAATGTTTATATTATTGGTGAAGGCTCCACCAATGGGATTATCCAGCTAAGCAATAAAGGAGAGTTTTTAGGATATTTTGGTGTCAATCGTACAGAGGTATCCTTTGTTTCTGCTATAAGAGATATGTTTGCATCAGAGGAGCAAAAATCAAGATTATTTATGAAAACTCCACCAGCTCCAAATAATATTTCTATTGATGATCGTGGATTAATTTATACAATTACGGCGGGTACAACAAATGAGGTTGTTAAAAAGCTGAATGTTGCTGGTCAAAATATGTTGCCACCATATATAACTGATTTTTCCAATTTAGTAGACATTACGGTTGATAAAGATGGAAACATATTTGTCCTTAATACAGATGGGCTTGTTATTGAATTTGATAGTTACGGAGATTTGTTATTTGTTTTTGGAGGGAAGGATGACGGCACTAATAGACAAGGTCTTTTTAAACAACCGAGTGGTATTGCTGTGGATGATACAGGTATTCTTTTTATTACCGATAAAGAGCTAGGGATGGTTCAAGTTTTTGAACCAACAGAGTTCTCAAAAATTATTCATAGTGGGATTGCATTGTATAAAGAAGGCTTATATGTCGAAAGCCAAAAGTATTGGGAATCTGTTATTGATTTGAATTCTTCCTTTGGGTTAGCCCACACGGCGATGGGGAAATCATTTTATAAGCAACAAGATTATGAAAAAGCATTAGAAGAATATAGGCTGGCAAAGGACGTGGAAGGGTATAGCGATGCTTTTTGGGAAGTTCGTTATACATGGATGCAGGATCATTTAGAAATTATTTTCTATTATGCACTCGGCATACTCGCACTTTACTTTATTTTAAAATGGCTAGATAAGAAGTTTTCTATCTTTCATGGAGTTCGTCGTTCATTCAAACGATTATCAGCTTATAAACTAGTTAGTGATTTGCTGTTTATGTTTCGATTTTTGAAGCATCCCATTGATAGCTTCTATGATTTAAAACGAAAAGGAAGGGGATCCATTCTTTCGGCAACCATTCTATATTTTGTTCTTTTCGTTTTCTATTTAATTTTCCGTTTTCAAACAGGCTTTATCTTTTCAACGAATCGTAGTGGGGAAGCTAATCTGTTGATGGAATTCTCGATTATTTTTATACCAATTGTATCGTTTATTATTGTCAACTATTTAGTAAGTACCATTAATGACGGAGAAGGTAAATTCCGAGATATTTATATCGGTACAGCTTATTCACTAGTACCTTATCTTTCTTTTGTTTTACCAGTAACACTTATATCGAATTTCTTAACATTAAATGAAGCATTTGTTTATAGTTTTTCGATGACAATTATTTATGCATGGTGTGCTGTTATTTTGTTCATCATGATTAAAGAGATTCATAATTTTACTTTCTCAGAGACATTGAAAAACATTTTCATAACGCTGTTTGGTATTACGATTTTATTATTGGTAGTGGTCATAATATTCGTGTTAATAGATCAAGTGTATGACTTTATCTATTCCATCATAAAGGAGGTTTTACTGCGTGTATAAAAAAATGATGGTTGCAGTAATCCTTTTCATTCTCCCTGTTAGTCTCATTACACATTATGTTTTAGGTGCAAACTCGAACGGTGCAGAGAAGGAAGAAGTAAATTCGCATCAATCGGCATTACGTTACACATCTGCTCAGTTTACACAGCCTGAACCTGCACTTAAAGAGATAAATCAAGCTGTATCATTAGAGGGGTTTACAAAAGCGGCTGAAAGCGACGAAATGGTTTTATATGTAGATGAAGATTCGTTAGCGATTAAGCTGGAAAATAAAACAACTGGTTACGTATGGAGTTCAGGAATAGATAATCCCGATAATTATCGATTAAATAATACTTGGGAACAAATTGTACAATCTGCTATAACGATAGATTATACAGATCGGCAAGGAAAGCTAAAGACCGAAAGTATTTTAACAAATGATTCAACTCCTGAAATTGAATTTACGGATAATGGTTTTACAGCAGATATATTTCTATTCCAAGCAAAGCTTGAATTTCAGTTAAAGGTGGAGCTGGATGGAAATGAGTTAGTTGTTTCCATACCATACGAAAGTATAAAAGAAGACAAATATAATAGGCTTGTCTCCATGCAAGTATATCCATTTTTAGGTGCTGCACATCAAGATGATATACAAGGATATATGTTTATTCCAGATGGTAGCGGGGCATTAATTCGTTTTGAGAAAAGTAAACAGTATTCTGTAAGTCCATTTATCGGCTCCATTTATGGCATTGATGAAGGGGTTGAATCAAAAATTTACTCGGATAGTTATGTATTACCAGCGGAGCAAGTAAAATTGCCAGTGTTTGGAACAGTACATGGTACAGAACAAAATGGATTTATTGGCATAGTAGAAGATGGAGATTTATATGGGGATATTGTTGCATACCCAGCAGGAGCTACGACAGACTTCAATCGAGTATCCAGTCAATTCCGTTACCGAAATGATTATTTTCAACCAACAAGTAAAGATAAGAGTGGCATTTATGTTTACCAAAAAGATATGAATCCGGTCAATGTGAAGCTCCGTTATGTATTTTTAAGTAATGAAGAAGCGGATTATATCGGTATGGCGAAAAAATATCAGCAATTTTTAGTAGATAGCGGACAATTGGAGCAGCAAGAAGATAAAGTAGATGTTCGTTTAGAATTTTTAGGTGGAGAGAAGAAAGAAGGGCTATTATGGGATTCCGTTCTTTCGATGACACCAATTTCTGAGATTCCTAGTTTTGTTAATCAATTAAAGGCACAAGGTGTCGACAATCTTTCTGTTGTTTATAAGGGATGGTCAAAAGGCGGATTAACTGGTAGCCTACCGGATAAGTTCCCATTTGAAAAGTCATTAGGGAATAAGGATGATGTATTGAATACCATTGTTGCATTGAAACATGAAGAAGTACCGATCTACTTTTCCACTGATTATACAACTGCTTTTGATGGAGCAAGTGGATTTTCTAATAAAGATATTGCAAAACGGATAAATTCTGAAACTATTGCAGGAAGAGTAAATGGAGTTTCTTCTTATTATTTATCACCAAATCAATCGTTACAAATCGCCGATGATGATGTTCCACAATATCAGAAATACGGAATTGAATATTTAGCGATTGAAACAAGTGGGAATGTATTATTTTCGGATTACAAGGATTCTGAGGTGCTAACGAGAGAAGGAACAAAAGCGATCTATCATGACTTGTTTGAGAAACTACAAAAAAATGTTGGGCGTACTGCCTTATATGAACCAAATGTATACGCCTGGAAGGATGCAGATAAATTTTTTGATATTCCTATGTATTCCTCAAATTATATGTATGAAACAGATACGGTACCATTTTTACAAATTGTATTAAAGGGGTATTTACCATATTACGCTCCGTATTCCAATTTTAATTCCAATCCTGAGGATGGATTGCTTCGAATGGTGGAATATGGCGCATATCCTTCTTTCTTATTAACGAAGGAACCTTCCCATCTATTAGCAGATACAAGCTCGAGTGATGTTTATACTTCTGAATTTGATATATGGAAAGAGGATATTATCAATCAATATGCATCAGTAAAAAATGCACTAGAATCAGTGGAAGGTGCAACTATCGTGGATAGAAAAATACTAGAAGCAGGAATTGTAGAGGTCCTATACTCGAATGGGAAGTCGATTATTGTGAATTATAACAACGAAGAATATGTATACAACGAAGTACATGTACCAGAAAAAAGCTATGTAGTAGTGGATAGGGAGGGATAGTAGTGAAAAAACTCAGTAAGCTAAGCACGAAAAATAGTTTAATCGGGTTATTATTTGTATCACCATGGATTATTGGTTTTCTGATTTTTACTGCTTTTCCTCTTTTCTATTCATTGTTTTTAAGTTTTCAAAAGGTAAAAATAACAACCGGCGGAATTCAAACAACATTTACTAGCTTTGAGAATTATCGTTACGCCTTTGGGGTGGATGTTGTTTTTGTAGATTATATTTTTCAATATTTAGAGCAGCTATTAGTTTCAGTCCCAATTATTATTGTTATCTCGATCATTATTGCGTTGCTTCTAAATAAAAAAGTAAGATTCCGCGGGTTTTTCCGTACGATATTCTTCCTGCCAGTTATAATTTCTAGCGGTCCCGTTATAAAGGAATTAATTGATCAAGGGGTAACAACGATTCCAGCATTATCACAAATCGAAAGTGTGCTTAGTCAAAGTGGAGATGGCTTTATTATCGGACTTCTACTCTACTTAATTGATAATCTGATAGTTATTCTTTGGTTCTCGGGTGTGCAAATATTAATATTTTTAGCTGCTTTACAAAAAATGGATCCACAAATATATGAAGCAGCCAAAGTTGATGGGGCATCCACTTGGGAATCCTTCTGGAAGATTACACTTCCAAGCCTTGTTCCGATGATTATTGTTAATGTCGTTTATACGATAGTCAATCTCTCCGTATTTTCATTGAATACAGTCATTGGCCATATTCAAAGTAATATGTTTAAAGTCGATACCGGCTTTGGATATGCTTCTGCACTAGCATGGATCTACTTTTTAATTATTACCGTCGTCCTTGCTATCGTTGTTGGAGCGATGACATTGAAAAGAAGGAAAAAGCATGCATATTAAGGAGGGACCCAAGTGCAAAACTTTGCTGGAAAAATAGTAGAAAGTGATGCTTATAAGAAGATTAAAAAAATCTTGTTTGGTATGAATGAGAAGGATGGCTTACTTTTAAAGATTTTAGTTTATATTCTATTAATAGGAATTGGCTATGTCTTTTTATATCCAATCCTACGCATGGTAGTGGAAAGCTTCAAAAGCTTGGATGATATATTAAATCCATTGGTAAATTGGATTCCAACCCAGTTATATTTGGATAATTATTCGAAGGCGAACGATGTTTTGAATTTTTTCCCAACCTTGTTGGAAACACTGTATGTTACTGTACTCCCATCTATAGCCCAGACAGCAGTTGCTGCAGTTGTCGGTTATGGTTTGGCAAGATTTACGTTTCCTGGAAAAAAGATAGTTTTTGCACTTGCATTAATGACATTTATCATACCACCGCAAGTAACATTAATTCCGAAATATATCTTTTTTAGTGATTTAAACTTATTAGGTAGCTTAAATGCCTTTACGTTGCCTGCAATTAGTGGACAAGGTTTAAATAGTGCGATATTCATTTTAATATTTTATCAATTTTTCCGAATGGTTCCGAAGTCATTAGAAGAAGCAGCACAGCTGGATGGTGCGGGACATTTTCGAATCTTCTTTACCATCGCAATTCCGATGGCAGTGCCTGCTTTTATTATCTCATTCTTGTTCTCATTTGTTTGGTACTGGAATGAAACATATTTAGCATCACTATACTTTGGGAATGAGTTGACTACATTACCTTTATCGCTTCAACAATTTGTTGCAACCTATACACAGATGTTCGCAACCGGAGCTGAAGCAGATGTAAATAAAATAAATGAGGGTATTCGGATGGCAGGAACATTATTATCGATCCTCCCATTATTAGTTGTTTATTTCTTAACGCAAAAATGGTTCGTAGAAGGTGTCGATCGTTCAGGTATTACAGGGGAATAATAGAATAGGAGGAATAACGATGGCGAAAACGAAAGTGTTGGATTTAGAAGCAAAAGGATGTTTTGATTTTTTCTGGAATGAGGCTAATTCTGATAGCAATTCACCTGGATATGGGTTGATTTTAGATCAATCAGGAAATAAAAAAGTTGCCAGTAGTGCATCTGTTGGCTTTGGTTTAGCTGCCATTGTCATTGGTATTGAAAGAAACTGGATAACTTATGACGAAGGGTATGTGCGTGCAAAAGGAACATTAGAAACTTGCTTAAACAATGTGGAACATGATAGTGGCTTTTTATATCATTTTTTAAATATCCAAACGGCTAAAAAAAATGAAACTTTCTATGATTGTGCATCCATTATTGATACAACCTTATTTATTAATGGTGCAATTGTAGCAGCTGAATATTTTGGTGGAGAAATTAAAGAGCTTGTCGACCAATTGTACACCCGAATGGATTGGACAGTATACTATGACAAGGATGTTAATCAATATTACATGGGATATACAAAGGAACGTGGGGGTTTTGGCCATTGGGATACGTACGCAGAGCAAATGACACAATATGTACTAGGTGTGGCATCACCTACCCATCCCGTGCCAGTTAAAATATATGAAGGCTTTGAGCGAAAAGTTGGTTCCTACGGTCCATATGAATTTATTAACTCACCAGGTGGTGCTTTATTCGTTCATCAATTCTCTCATGCCTTTATTGATTTTCGTAATTTACTAGATAGTGATGGAATCGATTGGTTTGCTAATTCGGTTAAAGCATCACTCGCAAATCGCCAGTATTGCATTGACAATCCAAATGGTTTAAAAACGTACCATGAAAATTCATGGGGACTAACAGCCTGTGCATCACCAAATGGTTACATCGTACCAGGTGGACCACCATTTTATCCAAATGTAACGCCACCAAATGAGGGAACAGTTCCCCCAGCAGGTGCAGCCGGCTCCATCGTATTTACGCCAGAAGAATCAATCGCTGCTTTAAATTATTTCTATGAAAACCATCCGCAGTTATGGGGAGAATACGGTTTTCAAGACGCCTACAATTTAGATGTAGAACCAGAATGGTATGCAAATCACGTTATTGGTATTGATAAAGGAATTACTTTACTAATGATTGAAAACTATCAATCTGGATTGATTTGGGATTTATATATGAAAAATAAATATGTGAAAAAAGGTATTGAACTTCTAAACTGGAAAGAAAAATAAAAGCGTAAAGATTGGAGCTTGAAAAACATGATTGAAATTAAAAATAAACAAATTTTAATAGATGGTAAGCCTCAATTAATTATGTGTGGAGAAATTCATTATTACCGTTTGGATCGGGAAGACTGGCAGGACCGAATTGATAAATTAAAAATGGCAGGATGCAATGCAGTTGCATCCTATGTGCCGTGGTTACTTCATGAACCAACCGAAGGTGAAATTGATTTACATGGGAACACTCGTCCGGAGTTAGATCTAGAAGCGTTTATCGATTTATGCAATGAAAATGGACTATACTTCTTTTTACGACCTGGCCCCTTCATTATGGCAGAAATGAAAAATGAAGGATTACCATATTGGATTTATAAAAAACATCCGGAAATCGTGCCAGTTGGCTGGGACGAAAATCCTGCGACAACACCAACAGTGGATTATTTACATCCTGGATATTTACAGGATGTAAAAAAATGGTATAAGGCAATTATGGAAATGGTTGCTCCGAAGGTTTATCCGAAAGGGAATGTGATAGCCGTTCAATTAGATAATGAAATCGGGATGCTATCTTGGGTAAGTAATACGCCAGATTTAACCGATGTTACATTAGAAGATTTTTCAAAATGGCTACAAGAAAAATACGAAACGGCAGAGTTGCAAAGACGTTATCCGATTGACTTCGATAATAAAGAAGCAAGAGATAAAGCGTTGCGGTCTCCTAGTGAAGAATATTCTTTATTTCTACTAAAAGATTTGGGCTACTATATGCGATATCGTTTCGCGAAGTATGTTGCGGAATTACGTAAGTATTCTGAAGCATACGGTGTTGGAGATATCCCATTTGTCATAAATATTCACGGTACATCTGCTGGTAGAGGCTTCACGTTCCCTATCGGAATCAGTCAATTATACGAAAGTTACACACAAGAAGAAGGCTATTTATCAGGCTCTGATATTTACTTTGGGGATCTAACAGTTACCGATTTCCAAGATTATTATATTATTAATGGTTTCATGGATGCGGTACATCCCCCTGATCAACCATTAACCTCAGTAGAATTCAACTGTGGAGACGGTAATTTTGGAGATAATCTTGGTGGCAGAATCGATCCATCTGCTGCTGATTTTCGAACGAGAATGGCTATTGCCCAAGGAAATCGTCTGTTAAATTACTATTTATTTGCTGGTGGAAGAAATTATCGTTTTGATGAGCTAGTTCATGATGGAAATGATCGGATTGCAATTACTGGCGAACATCATGGCTTCGCAGCACCAGTGGGGCCAACAGGGAAGTTAAATTATACATTCCCTCGAATGGCTCGCTCCATACAAACAATGATGGCAGTTGCGGATAAACTAGCGGCAATGAACGAAGAAAGAGATGATGTAGCATTCGCATTTATTCCTGATTACTATATGACCGAATATCGCTATCCTCATAGCAAAAAAATGCGTGAAATTCTTGCAAATATCGAGGCAAATCGTGGAGCTGGTGCATGGGAAAGCGTTGGACGTGCACTTTTACTACTAGGTTATCGCTTTACAGCACTAGATATTCAAAACAAGCAATTTACAAAAGAAAATGCGGCTGTATTAGTAGTACCATCTGCTAAGTATTTGGATCAAACAATTCAATCGAAATTAGTTCAATATATGAATGAAGGTGGAACAATCATATTGTACGGAGAAGTTCCACAATTCGATATGGAAGGTAATCCATGTACTATTTTAGCCGAAGCATTAGGAATTGAAGAAATGACCGAACGCTACGATGTTGACCGCTATTGGTTGTCAGTATATACTTCAGGATGGGTGGAAGCTAGACCAGAAAAACGGACCCATTTTGCCCAAGCATTAAAAGCTCCAAATGCCTACGCACTCATAAAGGTTTATGGGACGGGTGAGGTTTGTGGACTTGATGCAACCGTGGGGAATGGAAGAGCAATCGTCCTTGCTGCAGCATATCCATGTGATCTTGATTTCTATCGTTCAATTTTTAAAGAAATTGGCTTAACGGCAGGACTTACACATGATTGTCCGGAACACGGCATCTTTAGTACGGCATCTGTTAATTCGAAAGGTGAAAAATTTATTCATCTTTTAAATCTAGATGGTTTTGATAAGACATTTAGAATTTACAGTAATGGTGAAACTTTATTAGATGGTAAGGAATTCCTTCTACAAAGTAAGGATGGGGTTATGCTACCAATCAATGTTCAGCTTAAAGATTGTAAGGTTGTTTATTCAACTGCAGAAATCACGAAGGTTTCGGACTCAGCTATAGCATTTCGATTAACACAGGCTGAGGATGTTATTCTTTTAAGAACAGAGAAGGGCGTAGCTACAAGTGATGACTATCGAGTAGAAAAACAAGGTGTGTTAACCTATATTTATTCCAATAAACATGGAAAAGTCGATTCCGAGCTAGTAGTATGTTTTAACTAATAATAAATTTACCACCTATAATGAATCTTTCAAAAGATTATGATAGGTGGTATTTTTTATGTGAGGCTATTTTTTATGTGGTCCTTGAACGGAATTTCCCTCTATTAACGATACTTCAATCGTTTGTGGTTCGGATTTTTCATTATGAATAAGTTTTAATATTTGTTCTCCAGCTCTTGAACCCCATTCCTCCTTGGAATAGTGAATTGATGCGAGTCTAGGACGCAAAAACTGGGAAAGTTCGATATTATCGAAGCCGATAATATGAAAATGTTCTCCTACATGGAATTCCGTTGTTTCTAAGTATTGGTACATACCAATTGCCATTTCATCATTTAAGCAAAAAACTGCTACTGGTGTTGTATATTGCTCCACTAATAGCTTGGCAATTTTTGCCCCTGATTGTTTATCGAAATCTCCCTGATACGTAGAAAATTGGAGATTTGGGTATTGCTGGATTATTTTATTTACAGCTTTCATCCGTTCAATAGAATCATAGGAATTATTTGGTCCAGATACGATGGCAATATTTTGATGGCCTTTTTCAATTAAATAATGTAGTGCGATTTCTGCACCAGTCTGATTATCTAATAATACCCGTTCAATATTGGAATGCTCTAGTATCCGGTCCAATACGACTAGCTTATGTCCACGTTCTGCATAGTTAACAATTTCATCATCTAGAAAATTTGCATCTAGAATGATTGCACCATCGATTATACCTTCTGGTAAAAAGCGATGGGATTCCTTTCCTGTACTAACTACAAGATCATAGCCTGCTTCATTTAATTTTTTCCGAAGTCCAGTCAAAAGCTGTCCGAAAAATTGACCACTATAATCAGTAAAAAATGCACCAATGATATTCGTATTTCGTTTTTTTAATGTTCTTGCTGCTGCATTCGGAACATAATTTAGCTCTTTCGCGATTCTTAATACCCTTGCTTTTGTTTCCTCTGTTATTTTCGTACTGCCATTTAAAGCGTATGAAACCGTTGAAATCGAAACATCCGCCTTTTTCGCAATATCTTTAATACTTACCATCCCGTTCGCTCCGTTTCAATAGATTAACTATATATATTTTACAAAACTTATTTGCATTTCACCAATGGTAATACTTAAAAATGGAAATAAAGTAAATTAAATAGGCAGCAGATAAATTATCTGCTGCCAAACGTCCTTTTATAGAGAAATTTCTATTATATTTCTATCATTGTTTAATTTTGTATGAAGAACTTCCTCGTCTATTACAAATCCACCATTACGGTATATGTTATCCAATTGTTCAAAAGGTACGGATTCATTATTTATAACGATGGCTTGTTCATTATTTTGAAGATTATATATGAATGTTACTGGTTTTCCATTTACTTCAAAATGGAAATGTAGTCCATCAAATTGCTTCGGAAGAACAGGATCAATAACTAAATTCCCACGTAAAATTCGAATACCTAACACATTAGAAATTAATTGGTTCATATAAATTCCTGGTCCGCTTGAGTAAATTCTCCAGCCTGCTTTTACAGGTACATCACCAGTCCGAAGTTTATCAAAGTTTTCTTGTGCTTCGTATCTAGTATTAAACTTGCCATCAGAACTACTGAAATAGCTATTGCTTTGGCGGTAATCCGCATTTGCAACTGCTTGCTTAATATTTACTGGATTGATAACTTCTAGACCTCTCCATGCCTCATCAGATTTTCCAAGCTTTGCCATTGCCTCAATAAAGCGAATATGGGCGTGAACATATTGTAAGCCAATTTCCCGACCAAAGTTAGAGGCTTGCTCGGCCCGTTTAAAATGCTTGCTCACACCACCAGTGTAAGTGGAGGGACGGTTCATTAGGCGAACACCGTCTGGATGGTATAAGTTTTCTTTTATAATTTCGTAATGTGCTTCTGCTTGTTCGAGGTCAAATAACTCACTTATAATGCTTTGTTGCATTGGTAATAGACGGTATTGTATACCTGTTTTTGTATCTTCCGGATGAAGCATTTTTTCTGGTTGATTAGGTGATTCCATATATAAGAAGCCAGGGACAATATCTGAATGATTAGGCATCATATATTTATGGAAATCTGCTTTAATCCCTTTTGCCATTGCATGTAATTGCGTAGCTTCCTGTTCCTCAAATTTTTCAAGGGCAAGAGCGTATTGGCTAATAGATTGGTAGGTAAGAGCAATTGTCCAGCTGCTCGCCATAAACTGTTTTAATTGAGCATCCGCAGGCTGTAATGTATCATCCCAATCTCCGTCTCCATAAGAAGATAAATACGTATCATGTAAGAAATGATTTTGAATATATTCGATTTCTTTTTTTACATGATCAAAAATGGTTGCAGTTGTTTCTGTTGACTTTGCAGTTGAACGATCGATATATGGGACTTCTTCCTTCAAAATACTATAGTCTTTTGTTTGTAATAAATAATCACTTAATACTTTTAATGGCCAAACAATGATATCTCCATGACTTTCGCCAGCACGAATATGTTGATATTTATCAAACATGAACCATTGTGGCCAGTTACCATCGTCTGCATATTGGTTAGCATATACGGTTTTTAAAACCTCTTTTACGACAGTAAATTTTTGCGTTGCCATAAAGTATTCCACTGGTCCTTGACAAACGTCGCGAGTACCCCAGGCAGCTCCTCCATATTGCTCTAAACCATGGGGAACCGAATAGTGAACCAACATATTATGTGTATACCACCAGGCTAGCGTATTGAATTTTTCTATTGATTCCGGTGTGGAATCTCCTAAGGAAAGTTGAAAACGATTCATCGTCTCTGCGAAAAACAGTCGATAGCGTTCAATCTCATCCTGCTCATTTTTATAGGTGATTGCATCAAAGCTTCCATTTAATGAACCTTGAATAATCATATTCCAATCAGCTGTTTCCCGCACCTCAAATAGTGCGATAGATGCAGCATTCGGCTCATTATTTTCGGTTAGTAGTCGTTCGTCAGCAATGTGAACCTCTGAACCTGAAATTTGTACACGGTATGCAAGATCAGGATAAATATGTTTGTTATCAGAGCCTTCGCTAGATGTAAACAGGAAGGTACCATTGCTTTCTTCTACGACAAAAGGAGTATGGTACTCATTTCCGTTCATCGTTACTTGATTTGTAACTAAATAATTATATGCTTTTCCACTTAATGCCTGCACATGTAATTGGACTTCTCGTGAATCTAAAGTTGTGAAATTCGTGATAACAAATGTTTCATTTTCTGTTTTATAATACCAACGAGCATAGTTAAAGCCAATTTCAAATAAGGAAGGCATTGTAAATAAATGATAGCTTCCGTCGATATTTACATATAATCGTTGACCAGATGTTTTTAGGACATTTAGAGCATTTCTTGTATTGGAAATAAATTTATTCATCGATGTGTTGCCAATAACAAGCTGTGAGTTGAAAACACCATACATATACGAAGTAGTTGTAATTACTTCTTCGATAGTTTCCACATTGTTACCACTCATTAATATATGACCATGTGGACGTTCTACTAAAAGTTCTTTTTCCTTTAATACGATATGCTCACGAGTTGGGGTAAAGAATGCAAGCAGTTGGTCGCCATCATATTCTTCATGAAGCTTTGTCGGATATAGCTTATTAATTTCTTCTTTTGATAGAGAAACGGTTTTTAGTGGTTCTCCAATAGTAGCAGAAATTTGTACTTTTTCTACGGGAACAAAGTCAGTAGCTTCCATTTCCTTTATTTCATTCCAAGCAGCTAATACTTCATTTTCAAATTCCAGCTCATAAATTGCATCCGGATGGTTTTCTTTAAATAGACCATAAAAAACAAATTGGTCTTCACTTGAAAGCTCAACCTTTTCAGATTGTAATGCCGTATAGGCAAATTCGTATTGGTAAATTTCATTTGCAAGCATATCTGCTTTTAATGCTTCTGGTTGGTTCGTTTCCTTATAGGACTTGCCAAAAAATTGGAATCCATCCGTAGAATAGCCAATAGCTTTCGTTAATGATCCTTGCTGTAAATATGGGAATCCAGTCGATGCAGGTTGATTTTGCCGAGAGCATACAACATATCCATTATTACTGCTGGCAAAAACTTTATGGTCAATATATTGGGATACATATGCTTCATTACTTCTTACTGCTCCCATGTCAGCAAGACCTAAATCCTGTCCATAGATGATGTCTATCTTTTTATTGGAACCTTTTACTTTCACATCCCAAAACCATACGTGTTTGTGTAAAGTAAAGATAATCGTATAGGAGATATCTTGAACTGTACCTTCCCAGCGCACTTGAGAACCTGCGGTGGAAAAAAGACTAGCTGATTTTATCCCTAATAAAGGATAGGATGTAATGCCATCATTATCATGAATACGCAAAAATAAGTTATTAAAAGATCCATCGAAAGGATTGGATATCATTTGATTAATCATTAGGTGATTATATCCGATCATTTTGATATCTCCACTATTTAAAAACGAAAATTGGAGCTCGCCAGAACGAACGGTATAGGTATCTTTCCTAGTTGTCATTATAAAACCTCCATATGTGTATTAAACAAGTGTAAATGTAAAGGCAACTACATCGCTGCTATTTGGTCCTACATAAACTTCGAATAATCCATTATCACTCTTGAATTCTAGATTTCTATGATAGTAACGTAATTGTTCCTCAGTAATCGTGAAGGAAACCGTTTTTGTTTGATTAGCTTCCAGGGCTACCTTTTGGAATGCTTTTAGTTCTTTTAATGGACGGACAACTTCACCAGTAATATCGCGAATATATAGTTGAACGATTTCTTCTCCTGCACGAGCACCTGTATTCCTCACTTGAACAGTTACTGTTATTGGATTATCGGCAGAAAGTGTATTATTAGAAATATAGTGCTTACTGTATTCGAAAGTTGTATAGCTTAAGCCAAATCCGAATGGGAATATTGGCTCGTTCGGGATGTCGATATATTTCGATACATAACGATTATCAGGATCATCTTTCGAAAATGGTCGGCCAGTATTATAGCAATTATAGTAAACAGGAACTTGCCCAACCGAATATGGGAATGACATCGTTAGTTTTCCAGATGGATTAGCATCACCGAATAACAGATCTGCAATAGCTGCTCCGCCCTCTGTACCAGGGTACCAAGCTTCTAATATTGCGTTTGATTGTTCAACAACTCCGTGTAAATCAAGTGGTCGACCATTAAATAATATGGTAACAATTGGTTTATTAAGCTGTTTAAGTTCGTTTAACAATGTAAGCTGTGCTTCTGGAATACGAATGTCCGCTCGACTACCACCTTCACCAGACATATAGGAGCTTTCACCTAAAGCAAGAACGATTACGTCGGCATGTTTAGAAGTTTCCACTGCCTGTTGTAGTTGTTCTTCGGCTATCGTTAATACATCAGAACCTTTGGCTACAAGGAGCTTTTCCTCGGTAACTTTGTTTTGAATTCCCATTTCCACTGTAATTACATCTTCTTTTGCACCGTGCCAAGACCAAGGTCCCATCAGATCACCGCTTTGGGCAAATGGACCAATCAATGCTATTTTTTGGTTGCTATTTAAAGGAAGAATATTTTCGTTTTTTAATAGAACACAAGATTTCGTTGCTAATTCGCGGGCTACCTTTCGATGGGACTCAGATAAGATAACTTCCTTTTCTAACGCTTCACTTGATCCACGATAAGGATCCTCGAACAAGCCGAGTTTATTTTTTAATTCTAAAATTCTTAGAACAGACTCATCTAATAAAGATTCTTCTAATTTTCCTTCTAAAATAAGTGATTTTACATGATGAACATAGCAAGTGGTCATCATTTCAATATCTACCCCAGCACGTAAAGCTTTTATGGCAGCTTCCTTTTCATCTTGCGCGACACCGTGAGGAATTAATTCTTTTACCGCACCCCAGTCTGATATAACTACACCGTTAAATCCCCATTCTTGACGGAGAATATCTCGCATTAAATACTCATTTCCAGAAGGAGGAATTCCATCCACTGTGTTAAACGCTGTCATTACCATTTCACAGCCTTCATCGAGTGCAGCTTTATATGAAGGTAAATATAATTCTCGTAATTGACGCTCAGACATATTTACCGTATTGTAATCACGCCCACCTTCAGGAGCTCCATAGGCAGCAAAGTGTTTCACACAGGCTGCAATATGATTTTTATCATTAGTTAAATCATTCCCTTGGAATCCTCGTACAAATGCGCGTGCATACTCACTATTTAAGTATGGATCTTCACCAGTTGATTCCATTACTCGCCCCCAACGAGGATCACGAACTAAATCCACCATAGGTGCGAACGTAACATGAACACCAGATACTGCACTTTCCTTTGCTGCAATTTCTGCACTTTTTTCTGCTAATTCAAGATCCCAAGAGGATCCGATCGCAAGAGGTACAGGGAAAATCGTTTTAAATCCATGAATGACATCAGCCATAAATAGCAATGGAATTCCTAAACGATTTTCTTTTAAATGTGCTTCCTGTAGATTACGAGTCAGTGTAGCACCAGAAGCGCCAAGTACAGAACCAGTATTAAGTACGACATCCTCAGTTATACCCATTTCTGTTATAGGTCCTGTGATTTCGCCTTCTTCTGAAGCTCCTTTAAAGAAATGCGTTGCCAGCTGTTGAAGCTGGTCTATCTTTTCATCAAGTGTCATTTCTTTTAATAGATTTAGTAATGCTTTTTGCTCCATTGTAAGCCCCCGTTTCCGAATGGTTTCTTTTTGATTTTATCGTTATAGAAACGTTTCAATTTTTGACTAAAAGTTTCCGAATACCGAGAGTATTAGTATTCGGAAGACATTACTTATTAGAAGTTATTTCGTATTACTTTTCTTTTCCGACGATTCTATATAGAGACATTTTTGATGATGCAAATATTATCGCCTGAATTTGTTCCTCGATTGCCGCCGAAGCAATATGTGAAAGCGAGGGTAGCAATCGTTAGTAAAAATCATTATTTTCATTTGGCTCAGCCTTCTTAACGATTAGTATACAAAATCAATTCCCAAGAAAAAAATAATCCAATTGAAACGTTTCACCTGTCCTAATAATAAACTAAATTGTACCCGCTTTCAACTAATTTTTTACATTTATTCGAGTGAAAGGAAGAATAGATAGAGGAAAGAGGATGTGTTCTATTAATGGCGAGTTTCTTCTAATAAAACAAATCTTTTTCCTAATAGATTTCTGCTGGGAAATTCTCTATTATAGTATTAAAATGGATAAAAATTTTGACACGTTAGGGTGGGCATAAAATGAGTCGAATTATGGTAATTGGCAGTCTTAATATGGACATTGTAAGTAGAGTGGAAAACTACCCACTTCCGGGAGAAACGATTAAAGGGATAAAAACAGATGTGAACCCAGGTGGGAAAGGAGCCAATCAAGCGGTAGCGATAGCGCGAGCGGGTGGTAATGTGTCGATGGTCGGTGCTATTGGAACAGACGTATTTGGGGATCAACTGCTGGAGGCGCTACAGCAGGAAAATATTGAAACCAATAATATAATTCGCAAAGAAGGTACATCAGGACTAGCTGTGATTACTGTCGATTCCAAAGGATCCAATAGTATTATTCTGTTAGAAGGAGCCAACGGGTTATTGAGTATGGACGATTTAACCGATATATTGCCAGAAGCTATAAAAGATCCAGCAAATATATTTTTATTACAAAATGAAGTCCCGTGGGAAACAACAAAAAATATAATCGAAAGCCTAAGTGCATCTAACGCAAGCATATATTTAAATCCGGCACCAGCCCAACATATACCTACCGAAATCATATCGAAATTAACCGGTATATTTTTAAATGAAATTGAAGCAACAATCATTACGGGTTTGTCTGTAATTGATCAAGAATCTGCCAGTGCTGCTGCAGAAAAATTAATTGCATATGGTGTAACAGAAGTGATTATTACGTTAGGGGAAAAAGGGTCCTTATATCGCGATTTCCGTGAGCATGTGTATTTTACACCAGGGCGTAAAGTTAATGCAATGGATACTACAGCTGCAGGTGATACTTTTATTGGTGCTTATTTAGCATCTAAGCAACAAGGATATTCGATTGAGGCTAGCCTTGAATATGCAACTGCAGCAGCTGCGCTAACGGTGTCACGAGAAGGTGCACAAAAATCCATTCCATATCAGGAGGAAATCCTCCAGTTTTTAACATGAGGAATGTATCGACCTGTATTCTTTCCTATCAAGTAATGGCCGGAGATTAAATATTCCATCGAAAAAGAAACAAAAAATTAAAAGTGGACGTCATTTGTGTTCGCCTTTAATTGGCCATTTTTTCATTATTAATTATGATGGTTTCGATCTTTTCAAGAATCGCTTGTGTCGAAATATTGTAGGCGAGTGCTAGCTCCTTAAACAAAATGGATTGGATGGAGAGTAACAATTTGCTGTCAAGCTCATATAATTTCTTTCCATCTTTTTCAAGCTCGTATTTTTTCCGTAACAATGTGTTCGCTAGCTTGGCAATTTCCAGACGATTTCTCGAGTTAATAATATTTGAGTATACCTTTCCACGGATTGGTGTTTTTTCGATCCAATCCACACCATCTGAATAAAAGGATTGGAGGACATGATTTGCTTCCTCTTGATCCATTAAATGCATAATGGCTGTCTCATTATCTACAGGGGTACTGATTGTTAATTGTTGGTTATTTTCAATAGGATGTAATACATAGTATGTTTTCGTAATTCCTGCATAGGTTTTATCACAGATTTCATCTATCCGACATATCCCGTGTCCTGCATAGATTATTAAATCGCCAATTTTTAACATGTTTTAATCTCCTTTTGAAAATAAATTCACTTATTTTAATGATTGCATGGAACTAGTTAATGGAATGCATGAAAAGAAGTTTTAAGATGGAAATGGTAAATAAAATTACGGAAAAGAGGTGGCTGAATAAGTACTTTAGTTGAAAAAAATCATCCTAGATTGGGGTGATAATTAATGGTTCGCCCTATCATAACAATTATATCATTGTTTCAGTCACTACACCTAATCATTCGGAAAAGGCGTAGTGAATGTTAACTTTCCTTTCCTTTTCTTTGTGCAAGTGCCTTTCGATCAATTGCTTCGGGCTGTTTTTCTAACCAGCAATGCTTTACTAAAATATTGTAACAAAAGACCACAGCCATCATTGCGTGGTTGAATATTTTTTTATAATTGACAATAATATCAGAACGAAGACTTGATCTAGTGCAGCACCATAATAGGAAAGTGCTGCATTTACTAAAAAGGCAGCATGAAACATCATTAATTTATCCGAAAACGGACTTATAATGGAATCAGTAATTTCTGCATCCCATTTCTCTGGTACCGGTAAATTGTCTTCCTTAATATTACGTCTAAGCTTTCCGCATTCTTTCCTGCTAATTTCGTATTAATGGACATACTTTTTCGAACCTCTTGAAGCTGTGCCACCTGACTAAACGCCAAGCTTAGCGAGCGGATCATTCCTGTTTTCTTCGAATTAAAAAAAGATTGCTGATTTCTGATATATTGAGTGGCCGCTTGTCGCCAAATAAATTGCGAAGAATTCCTGTCGAATCAATAAAGTCCGCTTCATGAGGAGAAGGAATGGTCGGAACACTTGAAAAATTCATTTTTGCTTTTGCTAATACAACAATTTTTTGGAATAATTCTTTTGATGACTTTGTACAATCAAAAAAATAATTTTGGATGTCCTGTCGTTCGGAGTTCGTAATTGCCAAGCTATAGGCTGTTATTCCATGTAAGGTCATAATATAGGAGTAAAAAAGTAGGAATTTGTCCGAGAACAGACGAGGAGCCTCCAGATTTACATCACAATCAGTAAACCCTTTTGGAATTTGAAAATTTGCTTAATGGAAAAACTCCTTAATGGTCGCAATATGATTCGCCGATAAGTATAATGCATTTTCTAAAATCGGCTTTATCTGCTGGTCTTCAACGATTTGAAGAAAATATTTGTAAATACATATTGCCATACTATCACCCATATACTGCAGCCAAAGTGCGGAAACCTCTGCAGCAGTCAAGGGATTTTTTGCTCATTCCTTAAATTCCCCAAAGAAATACCTCCATTGTCTTTGGCATAATCATTCGAAAGGCTAAAGTTATTTTATGGAATTTTTGATGAACTATACAGAAAACTTAGAGAAATTTTCTGTTCTAACAATTAGAGTGGAGATAAAAAGTATAGGATTCAGTTAGCGGATTATTTATGAATAACAACAACACATACAACACGGATACTATTTTTGCCCCAAAATATGTAAAAAAGGCAGGACATTAGGAATCGAGCGAATAGAATTTATTAAAATAGAGACAGTTTACAAGAAAGAAAAGCTGTTATAGAATTTGAAAGGCATGGAAAGTTGTTGAAATCCAAGCGAATAATTTATTCAATACAACCATTTTTTAGGAATGGTTGTCAGACGTTTCGAAAATACTAGAAATATAGATAGTCATTGCACTTATATTATGGGATAGGAGTATTCAACAAAATGAGAAAGAAAATCATCCTGATCATTGCAATTGTTATTGTTGTGTTAGCAATCGCTTATGGGGCAGTTGGCAATTATTTTTATAATTATGCATTAGATGCGAAAGATGAAAAAGAGTTTATGGAAGGAAATCCCCATTTAGAGGAAAGTGTTGCGGTGATGGCAGATGTAGCTGAAGAGGCAGAGATTGCCGATAATGAATTTAAAGCACAATATCCAGCATCTTCCTGGTCGATTACTTCTAAAGATGAGGAAAAATTAAAGCTACATGCAGACGTATATGCAAATGGTAAGGAAAATTCGAAATGGGCAATCGTTGTCCATGGCTATACTAGTAATGCTTCCAAAATGACAAGATACGTTCGAAATTTTTATGAGCAAGGATACAATGTGCTAGCACCTGACCTTCGTGGGCATGGAAATAGCGAAGGCGATTATATTGGCATGGGCTGGCCAGATCGATTAGATATGCTTGCTTGGATTGACGAAATTGTCGAAAAAGATCCAGATGCAGAAATTGTCCTATTTGGTGTTTCCATGGGTGCTGCGACTGTAATGATGGCTTCAGGTGAAGAGCTACCAGTAAATGTGAAAGTTATTGTCGAGGATTGTGGCTATTCATCCGTTAGTGATGTATTCATTTATCAGCTCGATGATTTATTCGGTTTGCCAGAATTCCCAGTAATTCAAGCAGCAAATACGATAACAAACTGGCGTGCTGGCTATGATTTGTATGAAGCTTCAAGTGTGGAACAGGTGAAGAAAAGTAGAACCCCAATGCTATTTATTCACGGTGATGCCGATACATTTGTACCATATGAAATGTTAGATGAAGTATATAATGCGGCAAATGTGGATAAGCAAAAGCTTGTTATACCTGGTGCAGGTCATGGGGAGGCAGAAAAAGTGGATCCGCAAACGTACTGGAGTACTATTTGGGGATTTGTAGGGAAATATATCGAGGAATAAACTCTATCTTTATTGAATAGTGGATTAAACAAGGCAGTGTCTAATTAATTGGACGCTGCCTTCGTCATTTTATTATGATTCTATCGATTTGCGTTTGTCTATCGTATTTTATTATATTTTTGTCTCAACTGAAACGCACCTATAATAGTAAATTGTTTTTCATACATGTAAATGTATAAATGATTAGAAATTTAATTTATTCGACATTTTGATATGGTAGAATAATAATGTGAAGGAATACTCAAATGATATCAAGAACAACAGGAACTAGAAATGGAGTGTTAGTATTGAAGGCAAAATGGTGGCAAACAGCGGTTGTCTATCAGATATATCCGCGTAGTTTTCAGGATAGTAACGGTGATGGAATTGGTGATTTGCAGGGGATTATTACGAGATTGGATTATTTAGAAAACCTTGGGATTTCGGCCATTTGGTTAAGTCCAGTCTATCAATCACCGAATGATGATAATGGGTATGACATTAGTGATTACCAAAATATCATGACAGAGTTCGGTACAATGGAAGATATGGATGAGCTAATAAAACAGGCAGAAAAACGAAACATAAAAATCATTATGGATTTAGTCGTCAATCATACATCTGATGAGCATCAATGGTTTATTGAATCACGTAAAGGTAAAGACAATCCATATCGGGATTATTATATTTGGAGAGACCCAGTGAATGGTCGAAAACCAAATGACTTACGTTCTATCTTCAGTGGATCCGCATGGGAATTTGATGAGGAAAGTGGTCAATACTATCTCCATCTGTTTAGCAAAAAGCAGCCAGACTTAAATTGGGAAAATGAAAGCGTTCGACAAGAAGTATGGGATATGATGAATTTTTGGTTAGAAAAAGGTGTTGGTGGCTTTCGAATGGATGTTATTGATCTGATTGGAAAAATTCCCGATCAAGAAATAACAGGAAATGGTCCGAAATTACATGAATATTTACAAGAAATGAATGAGAAGACGTTCGGAAATTATGATGTTTTAACCGTTGGTGAAACATGGGGAGCAACACCTGAAATTGCAAAGCTATACTCTAATCCGAAGCGTAAAGAACTATCTATGGTATTCCAATTCGAGCATATTGGCCTAGATCAACAGGAAGGCAAGGACAAATGGGATACAAAGCCATTATCTGTAAATGAATTAAAGAAAGTGCTAAGTAAATGGCAAACGTCGTTAGGCAATGAAGGATGGAACAGTCTGTTCTGGAATAATCATGATTTGCCAAGAATTGTTTCTCGCTGGGGAAATGATACAACCTATCATAAAGAAAGCGCAAAAATGTTTGCGATATTGCTTCATCTGATGAAAGGTACTCCGTATATTTATCAAGGGGAAGAAATTGGAATGACCAATTGTAAAATCACCGATATCAGTGAAGTAAATGATATTGAAAGCATTAACATGTATAAAGAACGTTTAGCGCAAGGATATTCAAAAGAAGAAATTATTGATTCCATTAATAAAAAAGGGCGTGACAACGCACGGACGCCGATGCAATGGGATAATTCCGAAAATGCTGGATTTACAACAGGTACACCGTGGTTAAGAGTAAATCCAAATTATAAAGAAATTAATGTTACGGCAAATCTTGCGGATGCGAATTCAATTTTCTATTGCTATAAACAATTGATCCAATTACGTAAGGATAATCCAATCATTGTTTGGGGAGATTATGTGCTTGTTGAAGAAGTGCCAGAACAAGTATTTATGTACTTACGCAAATTTGAGGGAGAAACTTGGGCGGTTGTTGCAAACTTTGGCGATCAAGCAGTGGCAATTCAATTACCTGAGTTTGGTCAAAGTACAAGGATTTTAATTGCTAATTATCCGAGATCCTCTGTTGAATTCAGCCAATTGGAATTAAAACCATATGAAGCATTTGCAGTGAAACTGTAATCTCTTTATTTCTTAAAAATATATGTATTATCCAAAAAAAGTCAGTATCTACGAAAATGGATGCTGACTTTATCTTATCGATATGCTATTTTCGTAAAGATTGTTGCTTTTTCTAAAAAGATCGCAGCCTGAATACACTTCGAGCATTCATTCTGTCGAGCAGCGTGGCTAGCTGCGTCTCCCAGCGATTAGCAAATTTTTCCAACGCTCCGTACGATAAGTCAACATCGGTTGGTAAACTCAACGTGTGCCTTTATCGCCTGCGGATTAGCTTCAGTTTCTACGTCGCTAAACAGTCGCCTCCGCTTTTCAATTAGCCCACAAGATGCAGCAAAACAATTAACGAAAATTGGCAGAACGGATTGGTTAAAATTTAATCGCTAGAATGTTGCGAAATTGTAATACATAATAATAGCTAACGAAAATGTAAAAGAGGAACACACCAACAGAAAATGTGGAGTGTTCCTCTTTTGCTTAATTATTTTTAAAGAAATCAATTGCTTTTTGGATGAATTTTTCCTCTACTTCAGGTACATCCTCTTCGTAATAGATTGCAGCTACTGGACAGACTGCTTCACATGCACCGCAATCAATACAAATATCCGGATCAATGTAATATTGATCTTCTCCCTTAGCAATACAGTCTACAGGACAAACATCCACACAATCTGCTGCTTTTTCCTGCATACATGGAGAGGTAATGACAAAAGCCATTGTAATATCCTCCTTTCAAAATTCCGTACAATTACTTTTATTTTATCACAAATCTTTGAAATGCTTGTCTACGATAATACTATGACGAAGAAATTATACTATATAATACTTCATTCATTCTATTAATATTTTCTTGAATTTTTGTTGCACTTAAGTAATCTATTTTATTGTGATATGTTTCCTTTTGCTCCACCTGCTCCTCAAAAGCCATTTGTTCATAGCTTTCGATTTGATTTCCAGTTGCTTGTTTATACTCCTCCATTAACTGTGTTTCAAGCTGTTGGACTTTCGTATTGATTGCATGTAATTGCTTTGTCATCGAAACAGCAGACTGAATGCGCTGTTCACCAGTATGCTTGCTGAGCGCTTCGACTTTATTGTTTTGTTCTTTTATTGAATGTTTTATTGTACGAAGTATATCGTTATGTACAGAATTAACCTTCATATGATCAAGAATTTGTAATGTATCGCCCATTAATATTTCCAATCGTCTTAAGGCGTCACTCATTTTGACTCCTCCCGTTTAATGTAGTTTGATTTTAATTATTATTAATTGTAAATCTTTTATAAAAAGTGAAGCTGAGGGGATTCGAATCACAATGCTTCTAATAAAAAACGACCAAAACAAAATATATTATTAGTGTGTTCAAAATATTACTGAATATACTGCCAGAAGCGTTATAATATACGTGGAAAAATAGAAAAGATAGGTCTGAATAATATCCAATGACTAATAAATGAAATAAATGAATATGATTTGGCTTTTTCTTACATAAGATTTAATATGCCTATCCTTATTGTTGGTGCATAGTCGTTCTTTATTTGGTAAATATAAGTAATGCCATTTCATGTGAAAATGAATTTCTTTTTTTGGGATGTTGGTTCCATTAATGTATTTAGTATAGAAGGCAGGGATAGAGGTTATGAATAAATTTTTTTCCATACTTGTAATTGCTGGGGTTCCGTTATCGGTGATCGGGTCTCTTTTTCATTGGTCAGCAATCATTATGTTTATTGTGTACTGTTTAACAATTATAGCGCTAGCGAGTTTTATTGGAAGGGCAACGGAAAGCCTGGCAATCGTTATGGGACCAAGAATTGGTGGCTTGCTTAATGCAACCTTTGGTAATGCTGTGGAACTGATTATTTCCATTTTTTCTTTAAAAGCTGGTCTTATTGGTATTGTTTTGGCTTCGTTAACCGGTTCAGTATTAGGAAATTTATTGCTTGTTGCCGGACTTTCCTTTTTTGTTGGCGGTTTGAAATTTAAACGCCAATCCTTTGATATTTATGAGGCAAGACATAACTCTGGGCTACTTATTTTTGCGGTTATCGTCGCATTTGTTATTCCAGAGGTATTTACTAATACGATGAATGATCAAGAAACAATGATGCTTAGTGTAGGGGTTTCGATTATTTTAATTCTATTATACTTAGCAGCATTATTATTTAAATTTGTTACGCATCGTGGGGTTTACCAAAATATTGATGATACGAATAAGGAGCATGATGAAACACCGGAATGGGGAAAGGTAAGGGCGATGTTAGTGCTAGCATTAGCAACTGTCGCTGTCGCCTATGTGTCAGAGCACTTAGTCGATACGTTCGATGTCGTTGGCGAGGCATTTGGCTGGTCAGAGTTATTTATCGGGATTATTATTGTAGCCATCGTAGGGAATGCGGCAGAACATGCTTCGGCCGTTATTATGGCTTATAAAAATAAAATGGATGTGGCAGTGGAAATCGCGGTAGGCTCTACTTTGCAGGTCGCTATGTTTGTCCTACCATTGCTTGTGTTACTATCTCTTTTCTTTCCTACGACAATGCCACTTGTGTTCACCTGGCCCGAGCTAATTAGTATGGTAACAGCTGTTCTATTAATGATAATGCTATCGAATGACGGGGATTCCAATTGGTTCGATGGATTAGTTTTATTGGCAGCATATGTCATCATGGGCATCGGTTTTTATTATGTATAGGCTTTTTGTTTTTTCTACTAGAGCAGAATTTTAGTGAAAATGGCGTGTGTAATACACGTCATTTTTTTGTTATGATGCTTCGTCTGTTATGCCCGAATATCGTAATCAATCCAATGTAGGACGGTAAATAATTTATAATAAAGTATTGGAGACATATTAAGAGTACTATTCAACCACTAGCGGTTGAAATGATAGGGGTCTTTTAATCCCAGATTTCTCGTATACATTCCCGGAAGAGGATAGCCATCTATTAAAGGGATTTGGGCATGATAACTTGCTCAACTTCCTGATGTACCCTCCATTAAACGGATTTTGGCTAGATTTTTTTCATAGAAACCTATTGATAGAATCCATCAAACGGATTTCAGCTAGAAATTTCTCTTAGAATCCTATTGATACTACCCATCAAAAGGATTTGAGCAAGAATTTTTTCAAAGAATCCTATTGATACTACCCATCAAAAGGATTTGAGCAAGGATTTTTCCTTAGAATCCTATTGATACTACCCATCAAAAGGATTTGAGCAAGAATTTTTCCTTAGAATCCTATTGAACCCACCTATCAAACGGATTTGAGCAAGAATTTTTCCTTAGAATCCTATTGAAACCACCCATCAAAAGGATTTGAGCTAGAAATTTTTCAAAAAATCCTATTGGTACTACCCATCAAACGGATTTTGGCTAGAATTTTTCCCCCGAATCCGATTGAACCCCTGCATCAAACGGATTTCGACTAGATTTTTTTCAAAGAATCCGATTGAACCTACCCATCAAAAGGATATGAGCAAGAATTTTCCCACAGAATCCTATTGATACTACCCATCAAAAGGATTTGAGCAAGAATTTTTCCTTAGAATCCTATTGAAACCACCCTTCAAAAGGATTTGAGCTAGAAATTTTTCAAAAAATCCTATTGATGCTACCCATCAAAAGGATTTTGGCTAGAATTTTTCCCCCGAATCCGTTTGAACCCCTCCATCAAACGGATTTCGACTAGATTTTTTTCAAAGAATCCGATTGAACCCACCCATCAAACGGATTTGAGCAAGAATTTTCCCACAGAATCCGATTGAACCCACCCATCAAACGGATTTGAGCAAGAATTTTCCCACAGAATCCTATTGATACTACCCATCAAAAGGATTTGAGCTAGATATTTCTCTTAGAATCCTATTGATATTACCCATCAAAAGGATTTTGGCTAGATTTTTTCCACCGAATCCGATTGAACCCACCCATCAAACGGATTTGAGCAAGAATTTTCCCACAGAATCCATTTGATACTATCCATCAAAAAGATTTCAGCTAGATATTTTTCTTAGAATCCGATTGAACCCACCCATCAAACGAATTTCGACCAGATATTTTCCCAGAAAATCCAATTGATCCCAGCCATCAAACGAAATTCATACTAAAAAAGCACAATATGTGAGTGCGGTTGGACTCATAAAGTAGCGATTAAAAATATCGTCCAGGAAAACAATGGCTGGTTCCTAAAGCAATAGAGTTTTGCAGGTAAGGAGTGGAGATGATAGAATTAATTTGTCTATTAATGTCATTGAAAGGAGCGGAAAAACATGAAGGTTAGTCTTAATCATAAAATAATAAAAGAATTGTGTGGATCCGTCTCCTTCAAAAGAGGAGATTCTTTTTATCAAGCAAATAAAGTTGCAATCCATGAGTATCGCGACGATTTTGTTGATGCGATTGTGCATGGTTCTGAAGATTTTCATGTTACGGTCGAAACAAATGGTTCTCGTGGCATTCAAACGAGCTGTAGCTGTTCAGCACTACTTGATTTTCACAAGAGCTGTCAGCACGTTGCAGCGGTGTTATTGGCAATTTATGAACGGAAGCGGCAAGGAATCACTGGTAGGAAGAATAATTGGCAACAATTAACTGATAATGAACTAACAGAAGACTTCCTAGCAATTTTTCAAAAGCGAGTCACTCCGTCGAGTGGTCATCAGCTTCATTTTGAAAAGCGGGAAGTACTAGATGTTCAATTTACGATAAAGCCACTTGTTTTGGCGGATAGCCAGCATTTGATCGGCATTGAGGTTGCCATCAATGGGAAGAAAATTTCAAATATCCGTAGCTTTTTAGAGGATATTAAAGATGGGAGAACAAGCGAAATATCGCCATTATTTATTTATGATCCAGCACTGCATTGCTTTCGAAAGGAATCCGATGCAGTTCTTCATTTACTCATTCGCGTTTCCAAGGATGAGAGTACCTTTTTAGATGCCATAGCAAACCTTTCAAATGAATTTATCAATCAACAAACATTATTTTTAACACCATCTTCCTGGAATGAGCTTTGCGAAATAGTATTAACCGAATCATTCCTTTCTTTAGAATACAAAGGCAAACACTATGCGAGCGTAAAAATTATCGATGGACCACCTCCGATACAGTTTACATTAGATGAAAGCACTTCCCATGATTATCAATTGAATATGAATGGCTTTGAGCGAATGATTGTATTTCATACTTATCGTTCCGTTCTATTTGAAGGAAATGTGTATCGTTTAGAGCAACAGGATAGTGAACGGTTATTTGAATTAAAGCAAATGATTGTTACACCTGGTATGAAATATATTCCAATTTCCAAGCGACAACTGAATTTTTTCCTGAAAAAGGTTGTCCCAGGGTTAAAACGAATTGGAAATGTTCAACTATCGGAAGCAATCATGCTAGAGATGAGGAGAACGCCACTAGTTGCAAAGCTTTACTTTGATCGTGTAAGAAATCGGCTTCTGGCAGGTGTGGAATTCCATTATGAAAATGTTGTTATTCAGCCATTAGAGAATGCAGAAACACGAACCGGACCTTTGCTCATACGGGACGTGAAAAAGGAAGCAGAAATTCTGCAGCTGATGGAAGAAAGTGGATTTTCAAAAACAGAAGGCGGCTATTTTATGCAAAATGAAGAATTGGAATATGACTTTTTAGTCTATTCACTTCCAAAGCTGCAAAAGCTTGCACAAGTTTTTGCAACTACAGCAGTCCGCAATCGTGTCATTCGCAACAATGCCAACCTAAAAATTCGAGTGAAGGTGCAAAAGGAGAGAACGAACTGGCTAGAGTTTAAATTTGAAATGGACGGCGTTTCTAATAGACAAATTAAAGATATTTTACAAGCACTTGAAGTAAAACAAAAATATTATCGACTTCCGAATGGCTCCTTACTATCCCTTGAAACAAAGGAAATGGAAGAGGTTCGACGTTTCTTACAAGCAGAGCCTATCCAGGATGACCAATACGAAGCGACGCTCAATAGACCAATTTTGCAAAGTCTTCCGTTTTTAGATTTAATGAATGAATCCGAAGTCTTTGAACCTGAACAATCGTTTCACCAGTTTCTTGAGCAATTACTGCATCCAGAACGATTATCTGTTGAAGTACCAAAAAGCTTGGATACTATTTTACGTGATTATCAAAAACATGGGTATCGTTGGATGAAGCTACTTGCTCAGTATGGATTTGGTGGTGTACTTGCCGATGATATGGGGTTAGGGAAAACAATACAAAGTATAAGCTATATTGTCTCAGAGCTAGCAAATATTCGCGAGCGAAAATGTCCGGTGCTCATTGTATGTCCATCCTCTTTATCCTACAATTGGCTGCATGAATTCATGACGTTTGCCCCAGATCTACAAACCATCATCATAGATGGAACGAAGACAGAACGTGAAGCACTACTACAGAGGATGAATGAAGTTGATGTAGTAATCACTTCCTATCCATTATTGCGAAGAGATATTACTACCTATGAAAAGGCAAGCTTTCATACCATTTTCTTTGATGAAGCACAGGCATTTAAAAATCCCTTTACACAAACAGCACGTTCAGTGAAAAAACTTCAGGCGGAGCATCGCTTTGGTTTAACAGGCACACCAGTGGAAAATTCATTAGAGGAACTCTGGTCTATCTATCATGTCATTTTTCCTGAACTCTTCAAGGGGCTTGAGGAATACAGCCATTTAACAAGAAAAACAATTGCTCGACGAGTACGCCCTTTTTTGCTACGGCGGATGAAGGAGGACGTATTAGGGGAACTACCGGGAAAACAGGAGACGCTAGAAATAACAGAGCTACTACCGGATCAAAAACGGCTTTATGCTGCTTATTTGGCAAAGCTGCGGCACGAAACATTAAAACATCTTGATAAGGAAACATTCCGGAAAAATCGAATTCGAATTTTAGCAGGCTTGACGAGATTACGACAAATTTGCTGTCATCCTGCCTTGTTTGTAGAAGGCTATGAAGGTTCCTCTGCAAAATTTGAACAGCTCATGCAAATATTGGAGGAATCTCGGCTTTCGGGAAGAAGAGTGTTGATATTTTCTCAATTCACAAAAATGCTAGCGTTAATTGGCAAGGAAATTACGAAGCGTGAACAAGCATTTTTTTATCTTGATGGACAAACACCTGCGGAGGAGCGTGTTGGGCTCTGTCAGCGATTTAATGAAGGGGAGCGCGATTTATTTTTGATTTCCTTAAAGGCTGGTGGCACTGGGTTAAACTTAACTGGTGCAGATACTGTCATTTTATATGATTTATGGTGGAATCCAGCAGTAGAGGAACAAGCAGCAGACCGGGCCCATCGGATGGGTCAGCAAAATGAAGTACACGTAATCAAGCTACTATCTCGAGGAACGATTGAGGAAAAGATGAATGAGCTACAGGAGAAAAAACGAAATCTTATTGCTGAAATTCTAGATTCAGAGAATAAAGCACCAACCGCATTAACGGAAGAGGATATTCGGGAAATTTTAATGATTTAATTTTGTCCGTAGAAAAATAAGTAAAAGATTTTGGGCTATTCTTTAATTGTGAAGGATAGCTTTCCTTCTTTTTCCAACTATCCATGAGCAAAATAAATGAATACTTGCTCTCTACAATATTGCGCATGAAATCTTCTATAGTTACTTACAATTTTGTTTTTTCATGAAAGGACGAGCAATTTTGATTATTTTTTCAATTGTAGCATTGACAATGAATATTGCAATCAAATAAAATAAACGTATAAAGTATTTTGTTAAACAAAGTAGTGTATTCGCGCACTATCTTGTTAAACAAAATAGTATAAAATCATTCACTATCTTGTTTAACAAGGTATTGATAGGAAGGATTTTGCTATGACATTAAGAAGTCAGCTATTAAAAGGAATTATGGATGGATGTGTTCTTGCAGTAATTGAAAAAGAACCAGTTTATGGCTATGTGCTATCGAAAAAGCTGCAGGATATTGGATTGGTTGATGTAACCGAGGGCACTATTTACCCAGTATTATTACGTTTGCAAAAAAAGGGATTCATTGTCGGAGAAATGCAGCCATCAGAAGCAGGTCCAAACCGGAAATACTACTATTTAACTTCAGAAGGAAAGGAAGAACTGGAGCTGATCATCGAAGAATGGGACAATATTGCTTCACCTATTGAAAAATTATTTAAACGGAGGGGAAACAATGCTTGATACAAAGCTATTAATCGAACAAAACAATCAAAAAAGGGAACTTCTTACCCAAGAAAATGAAAAATATTATTCTGATATGCTTCTCTATATTCGTCTTCAATGGAGTCTGTCGGAACAACAGTCTGAGGAAATATTAATGGAGTTATTAGATCATCTACTAGAGGGACAAAGCGAAGGGAAAACAGCACAACAAATATTTGGAGCTGACCCGAAAGCATATGCAGATGAAATTATTCTCCAGCTACCAAATGAAGAGAGGAGAAAAAGGCTCCCATTTATAGCAGGACTAGTTGGAAATCTATTAGGCTGGTTTTTCATTATTCGTGGTGTTATTCTCTTGATTGCTCCACTTTTTCAAAAGCAAGAGGTAAATGAATCGTTTTATCTCCTATCTGCAATTATTATAGTTTCGGTTATTTTTGTAATCATTCTTTTTAGCATACGAATCATTTTTAAAATAATTTCCAATTCCTTATTCCAAGAAGGAAAATCAAGAGAAACAGTAAAGGTTGGTTTAGTTGGAGCCGTTGGGATGGCGATTATTTTAGCAGTTACCTATTTTCTACCCGATTTCGGTCCAAAAATACATTTTCCTGCGTATGCATCAGTCATTATTGGAGCGATTTTTTGGATTGTATCGCGTTTTTTAGAAAAGAAGAGATAATAACACTGTTTTACCTTTTTAATCATGTTCGACATAATTAAAAAAAATTTATTTTCACCTGTCCATTTTTGTGGAAACTTCCTATAACAATAGTGAAGGAGGTGAGAATGAAATGGCAATTTCCAATCCATTTGATACAAATGTTCAGTTAGTTTTTGATGCCGGTGTAGATGGTGAGGGAAAACCTGTTTTTAAGAAAAGAACGTATAGCAATTTTAAGACTGATAGTACCCCTGACCAAATTTATCAAGTGGCACAAGCACTTTCCTCATTAAATAATTTGCCACTTTATTCCGTCCAACGAGTGGACAAGCACGAAATTGTAGAATAATCGTTGAAAGCGAGGACGAATGAAATAGGAGGTGAATTTGAATGGAAACAAATTTAGAGCTCGTTTATTTGGCAACTGACGGAAAAACCGTTCGGATATCCGTCAATGATCCGAAAGAGTCACTAACAGAAGTAGAAATTCAGCAAGCAATGGAATCAATATTAGCAGCGAATGCGATTATGACAGCGAGTGGAGCGGAGCTGGCTTCGCTTAAAGAAGCACGAATCGTTAACCGTGAAGTGGAAGTATTTGAATTTTAATTTCCTTCGTTATCGTGAATTTCCTATATAACAATTGGAATGGCCGGATAATTAATGAATATCCGGCCATTTGCATTGTGTAGCCGGGAGAATATGGTTTTAGCTTATTGTCTATTTTTTAAACTGATTATTTTGGCTGTTTTTCTTATCAACATGTGCCTTTTCATTCCCAGGACCTGCATTGCCTTGAACACTTGCAGCACTTACGCCAGCCTTCGAAGGATTTTTTTGTCGCTTCGCCATCTTGAAACCTCCTCACAAATATTTACATTCAATAGAGTTCCACTTACATATAGAAATATGAAAAAACTTAATGAAAAACAAAATGGCATTAGCTGTTAAATTGAGCATACGAATATTTTCCTTTGCTCTTCTCATAATAAAAAGCAAGAAGGAGGGATAGTTAAATGGCCAAAAGAAATAAGAAAAATGATCCGCAGCAAAAAAATAAACAAGGATTTGATTCCAGTAAACAAGATTCCGAGTTTTCTACTGAATTTGGTAGTGCTAAAGCTAATCAAGCACATAAAGAGAAAGCAAAAAAGGCAAGAGCTAAATTTTAATGAAAAATTTACGATTTAACTATCGAAATGATATTTTAGGAAAAGGAGAATGTTTTAATGGCATGGTCTAAGGGAACAGAAGAAAGACAATGGAAATCCCGAAAACAAGCAAAGAATCCACACGATAAAGTAAAATCATATAAGCAGCTTGCGGAAGAAGCAGGGAAGGACGAGAATAAATAATCTAAATAAATTGGCACGAACTATGACGTACTATAGTAAATCATACAGCAAATAGGGTATGGAATCATAAGGATAACCGTATCCTATTTTTTTATGCACCGAAACTTTTGAGAACTGGCAGATAAAATCATATACAATCCAGTCATTGTCCAAAGATGTAGCATTTATATGCTACTTTCTTTAATTCTCTCCCTTTTTTCTAACATTCCATAGATAATAGGAGTAAAATGCAAAATAGGACATGAACAGCCCTAAAATAAAGAAGGCTAAAACGATTCCGTAATCTTGGCTGGATACTTCCCTGCCTACAAATATTCTTATTCCTGCTTTCATTCCGATATAGAGTAGGATAAAGAATATAAGTATACCGAAACGTTGATATTTGTTTTTATTTTTTATTGATTCTCTCTTTTTTTGCATAAGGTATCGAAAATATCCGACAATTAAGCCAATAATAAATAAAATAATAAAAATAAATCTTAATGGGTGTTGACTCACAAATACCTCTATCACGGTAGTGACAGACAAAACGAAAAGTATGAGCCATGCAATAATATAGAAACTTAACGAGTACGATTTCATCATTCAATCTCCTTATTCTTTATTCAGATTATTCCTCGTCCTTCAAGCTAGTTTTCTTAATATGAAATACAAAACGTAATAGATCAACAGTTGTCCAACAAATAAACAACTTAATACCATGGTGTAGTCTGTCATATTTAATGCTGTGAAAATAATGATGATAATGGCTTCTATAATTACAGAATAATTAAAGGCTTTGGATCGAGCTTCCTTTGAAATATAAATATTTCGTTCATCATGGATTGTGATGTTCCTCTTTTCGGCGTAGTTTTTATTAGTTTTCCAACGTAATATTTGAAGTAACCGTAGTGTGGCAAAAATAAATGAAGCTAGCCCTAATCCTCCCCAAAAAGAATCAATTTCACCTACTATTTCAGATAAAACGAATAATAGCGCTCCGACTATTACGATAATTGCATAATAAACTGTTCTATTTCGCAACTTCATTACCATCTCTCCTTAGTCTTCAAATATAAATACTTCTTCAATTGTTTTCCCAAAAATTTTTGAAATCGTATAAGCAAGTGCAAGGGAAGGGACGTAATTCCCTTTTTCAATGGAAATTATTGTTTGCCTGCTAACACCTGCTTTGTCTGCTAATTGTTTTTGCGTCATTTTATGTTCGGCTCTTAATATATGAATTCGGCTTGACAACAAAGTTCTATTTACATCCACAAAAATTGAGTCTCCTTTCCAGTAAGCTAAATTCTTTTATAATAGTAAAGTTAAATTAACAAAATGTCAAGCAAACTTTACTTTTTGCGATTGCAAGTATTCCTACCTTCTTACGATTGATTTTAACCGATATATCGATTAAAATATATCGATATAAAGTTGTTTTTTAGGAGGGATTGGATGAGAAGAAAGAGAGGCTTTGTCCAAATAGCCATTTTGCATTTGCTGAAGGAGTCTTCTATGCATGGCTATCAAATTATGAAGGAATTAGAGGAACGTTCTGGTGGGGTTTATAAATCAAGTGCGGGAACCGTATATCCTGCCCTGCAAGAGCTTCTTGATACGAACCAAATTGAACTTTCAGATGCAGACTCAGATAAGAAGATTTATTGTATTAGTGAAAAGGGTCAGAAGCGTCTAATGGAACATGCCGAGAGAGCGGAAGGAGATTTCTGGTCGGAATGGGTAGAACGTGTAAGCTGGCGACAATCAAAGGAATATGAACGGCTAACCATTGCGCTGAATAAATGGGAGCATGATCTTAAAATAACGGTCAAAAAATTACATAAACATCCGCAAAATACCGACCGATTAATTTCCATTCTAGAAGAAACGACGGACCGGTTAAAGAAAGAATTCAATCGATAAGGGGAAATACTATGAATTCCATGAAAAAGCTGTTTCCATATATAAAACCATATACTATCTTTGCTATTGTTGGACCACTTCTCATGTGTATCGAGGTGGCAATGGATTTATTACAGCCAAGCTTAATGCAACGAATAATAGATGAAGGGATTGCCCATCAGGACAATAGCTATGTTATTCAGTTAGGATTATTAATGCTTTTAAGTGCTGCTATTGGATTACTCGGTGGAGCTGGTAGCTCGATATACGCATCTAAAGCAGCCGTCCATTTCTCCACCGATATTCGCCGTGATCTATTTCATAAAATGGAGAGATTTTCAAGTCAAAATACGGATACATTTGGTAAAGGAAAATTAATTACAATAGTTACTAATGATATTGCAGCGATTCAGCAGGCATTAATTATGACGTTGCGGGTATTCGTTCGTGGTCCGCTCTTGTTCGTAGGTTCGGTTATTATTGTTTGGGTAACCGCTCGGGAGCTGTTCCCTATTTTACTAGTAGCAATTCCGATTTTAATAATATTTATTTATTATTTTTCGAAAAAATCGAGTGCTCTCTATAGTAATGTGCAAAAAGCAATGGATAAAGTAAACACGAAGCTACAAGAAACATTAAGCGCAATTCCACTTATTAAAGCGTTTGGACGCGAGGACTATGAAAAACAACAATTTAAACAAACCAATGACTCCTTAACAAATCATATGCTAACTGCTGAGCAAGTTGTTTTAAAATTAATGCCGATGATGATGCTTGTTGTCAATATTGGAATCATTGCTGGACTATGGTTTGGTGCAATTAAAGTTAATGAAGGTACACTACAGGTCGGGGTTATTTTGGCATTCATAAATTATTTAAACATTATGATGAATGGATTAATGAGCAGTAGTAATGTACTCATGCAAATTGCTCGTGCATTCCCATCTGCCCAGCGGATTCATCAAGTGTTAGAAACAGATATTGAAATTAAAGAAATAGAGCATCCAGTACCTTTTAAGAAAATCATTGGAGAAGTGGAATTTCGTGATGTGAACTTTAGCTATAGTAAAAATGGCGAATATGTTTTAAAGAATATTTCATTTACAGCTAAACAAGGGGAAACGATTGGAATCATTGGCCCAACAGGAAGCGGAAAATCGACGCTAGTGAAACTAATCCCAAGATTGTATGATCCGGATAAGGGAGTAGTGTTGATTGACGGTATCGATAGTAAGACGTACGCGTTGAAAAATTTACGGGATTCCATTGGGTTCGTAACGCAAAAAGCAACACTATTTTCCGGAAGTATTCAGGAAAATTTACAATATGGGAAGGAAAATAGCACCATTCAGGAAATGGAGGAAGCGGGTCAAATGGCTGTTGCCAGTGAGTTTATTGACCGATTGGAGGGAGGATATTCTCATAGTCTATTACAAGGCGCAACAAACCTTTCTGGTGGGCAACAACAGCGGTTATCAATGGCTCGAGCTTTTATTCGTAAACCTAGTATTCTCATACTCGATGATTCTACATCTGCCATTGATGCATTATCAGAAGCAAAAGTACAACAAGCGTTACATCAAAAATTTCCAAGTACTACCGTTTTTATTATTTCCTCGAAAATTTCATCGGTAAAGGAAGCAGATAAAATTCTAGTCCTTGAGGATGGAATGCTAGAGGCAATTGGAAGTCATGAAGAATTATTAGTTAGAAGCAAAGTATATCAGGATATTTACCAGTCACAACGGGCAAGGGAGGCATCACGCAATGAGTAAAAATAATCCGGGGGCTGCTCCAAATATCATCAATCGTGCACGTGGACCAAGAGGGATTCATGGACCAGTGGAAAAGGCAAAAGATAGAAAAGGAACATTGATACGAATTTGGCGGTATATGGAGAAACAAAAGGCAACATTGCTTGTTGCTATTTTATTCGTGATTATTTCCACATTACTGAGTATTGCCGTTCCATATGTAATTGGTGTGGTTATTGATGAATATATTCTTCCAAAAGATTTACTTGGAACCTTTCGCCTACTGATTTTGCTGATGGTAATTTATGTGTTAACTGCTTTATTTACATGGCTTCAGAGCTTTATGATGGTGCGTGTATCCTTGAAAACAATCCGTCAATTACGCGAGGAGTTATTTTCAAAGTTTCAAAGCTTATCGATCAGATTTTTTGATAAGCATTCCCATGGTGACCTAATGAGTCGGGTAACGAATGATATTGAAAGCTTAAATAGTGCGTTAAGTCAAAGTGTAATCCAAATCTTTTCTACTATGTTAACCGTAATTGGTGTGACGATTGCTATGTTTTCGTTACAGTGGGTGCTAGCTCTCGTATCCCTTTTAATTATTCCATTAATGATTTGGACAACGAAAAAAATCATTAAATATAGCAGCAGCTTTTTTATTAAACGGCAGCGGGACTTAGGAGAACTCAATGGATTTGTAGAAGAAGCCATTTCCGGAAGTGAGGTTGTAACTCTTTTCGGAAAAGAAAAAATGATGTTTGATAAGTTCTCAGACGTAAACGAACGATTACGTCATTCAGCGATGAGTGCAGATATGGTGTCAGGGTTTGTAGGACCGACAAACAACTTTATAAATAATTTAGGATTAGGACTACTAATTGGTGTTGGTGCAGTTATGACGGTAAAAGGGTGGAGTACGATCGGAGTTATTGCTGCATTTGTAACTTATTCCCGACAATTTTTTCGTCCAATCAATCAGCTTTCTAGTTTATTAAATATGCTTCAATCAGCCATTGCAGGCGCGGAACGTGTATTTGAAGTAATGGATGAGGTCCCGGATATTGTTGATCGAAAGGAAGCAGTGCCAATCAAGGCTTTTAATGGAGATGTAGCATTTTCCGATGTATGCTTTAGTTATGAAATAGGTAAACCAATCTTACAAAATATTAATTTCCAAGTGCATGCAGGAGAAAAAATTGCCTTAGTCGGACCAACTGGATCAGGGAAAACGACCATTATTCGTCTATTCATGCGATTTTACGATGTAACAAGTGGTGAAATTAAAATTGACGGCAGAAATATTCAGGACTATAAGGTGAACGATTTACGGAAACGAATTGGCATCGTACTTCAAGATACGTTTTTATTTTCTGGTACGATAATGGACAATATTCGCTATGGTAGATTGGAAGCAAGCAATGAAGAAGTGATCGAAGCGGCGAAAATGGCGTCTGCACATCAATTTATTAAATATTTGCCAAAAGGATATGACACACCAATTCAATCTGGCGGGACGAATTTAAGTCAAGGACAAAGGCAGCTATTGGCAATTGCGCGGGCAATTTTAGCAGATTCCGATATTCTTATTCTTGATGAAGCAACTTCTAGTATCGATACTAGAACAGAACTAGAAGTACAACAAGGGCTAAATAATTTAATGAAAGGTCGGACAAGCTTTATTATCGCTCATCGCTTGAAAACTATTGAAAACGCCGACAAAATACTTGTCATCCAGCACGGTAAAATTATAGAAATAGGAACACATGAAGAGCTTTTGAAGGCGAAAGGTTTTTACTTCAATATGTACGAAAGTCAGTTTGGACAACTACATTGATTTTAGTAAAATATATAAATAGCATGGAAAATATAGTCATAATAGTATGTCATAAAATTTGCAATGGGAGGAATATTAATTTTTCTCTTTAGTGCATGGTTTTTCAGCTTTAGTGGAACTGGAGTGAAAAAAAGGTATCATCGATATTCAAAGCTATTGTAATGAAGAATGGCAAGTAAAAAAATGATGTTTATCGTGCTCCTTCCTCTCCTATTTTTATGTGGAAACAAATGAAAGTAAACTGACCCTTTTCTAGGAATCGATTTCCATCCAAGAGAGTCAATCATATCAATTCACCTATTTGACGGCGAGTACTGTTATAGCAATAAAAGAAATGGAGTAATAATGGAGTCAATGATTATTATTTCTTAATAATAATAGGGATAAAATTTATTTTCCTTTTGATAATCAAAAATAACAAAAGATGCATGAAAAAACATCAGGTAGCTAAGAGCGTTACTTTTGCTGAAGCATCTCCATGCATTTTTAAACCTCACCATTTGCAGTATCTTTCTATAAAGTAATCGTGAGATTCTCTTATTGGAATGGAAATTTTAAACTAATTAAGTAGCAAAGCCAAAATACTCGTAAAAATTTTACGAGTATTTTATTATGGGAATTTTAAAAAAATACATTCTTGACAATGATATATTATTTAATTATTGTATAAAATATAGTATTTAGATAATATTATAAATATTTAAAAACTATATGGAAGTTAATGTAAAAAGGAAAGGAAGTAGATAGTTTGGTGGTTCCGAGCTATACCGAATTTAAAACGTATTTTCGTAATTAACGAATATAGGAATCCAATGAAAACCTATGGGAGGAGTGAGAAATAATGAGTAAAAAAATGCCACTCGAAGGATTGCGTGTACTGGAATTAGGAAACTTTGTAGCTGCACCCTTTACTGGGAAAATATTAGCTGAATTCGGTGCGGAAGTGATTAAAGTTGAGGATCCGTCTAAAGGTGACCCTTTGCGAAGCTGGCGAAAGCAAATAAAGGATACTTCTCTTTGGTGGTATGTGCAAGGGCGCAACAAAAAGTCTATTACCGTAAACTTACGTGAGCCACAAGGACAAAGCATAATTAAAAGATTAATACCGCAAATGGATGTTGTGCTGGAGAACTTTAAACCAGGAGTGTTAGAACGATGGGGATTGGGCTATGAGGAATTAAAAATGATTAATCCTTCCATTGTGATGACAAGGATATCAGGATATGGGCAAACAGGCCCATACCGGGATAAGGCAGGGTTTGGAAGTGTAGCTGAATCCATTGGCGGTCTTCGCAATTTAACCGGGTACCCAGATCGCCCACCTACAAGGGTAGGGATTGCGATTGGGGATTTGGTTTCTGGTTTATATGCAGTCATTGGGACGTTAATGGCTTTACGGGCACGCGATAAATTAGCTAATGAACAAGGGCAAGTAGTAGATGTTGCATTATATGAATCTGTCTTTAGTTTGTTAGAGGAAGGATTACCAGAATACTATATTACTGGAGAAGAAAGAAAAAGAACAGGATCTACACTTCCGGGAGTAGCCCCTACTAATACATATCAATGTAAGGATGGGAAGTATTTAATTATTGGGGGAAATGGGGACAAGATTTTCCAACGGTTAATGAATACGATTGGTCGTCCAGACTTGGCAAATGATCCGAGGTTTGCCAATAACCAAGGAAGGGTAGAGCATTCTGAGTTTATTGATGCGACAATAGAAAGCTGGACAAAGCAGCATACGTTACAAGAGGCTAATCAAATTTTAGACAATGCTTCTGTCCCATGTGGTCCAATTTACGGTATGAAGGACATTATTGCGGATGAACATTATCAAGCAAGAGATATGATTCGTGAAGTAGAGGTTGAGAGTGGTAAAAAATTACTAGTTCCTGGCATTGTACCGAAGCTAAGTGAAACACCAGGTGATATTTTATGGAACGGTCCGAAGCTTGGCGAGCATAATGAAGAAATTTTTTCGAACTATTTAGGGATGACATCAGAAGAAATTAGTCGATTAAAAGCTGAAACTGTTATTTGACCGGTTAGCTGGAAAATATTTGTTAACTTTACTGGTTGTTGTAAACGATTACAAAAAATAAGGAGGTTTCTTCATGAGTGCATGGAATTTGCCTAAAGCAATCGAAATTAAAGAAGTTGGGACACGTGATGGTTTTCAATTGGAAAAGAGTATTATTCCGACAGATGAAAAGGTTCGCATCATTAATGCATTATCAAGGACTGGGATAAAAGAAATTCAAGTGACCTCTGCAGTACATCCAAAAGCTGTACCACAGCTGGCAGATGCAGAGGAAGTCATGGCGAAAATTGATCGTGTACCAGGGGTACTCTATAGTGTGCTAGTTCCAAACTTGCGTGGCGCAAATCGAGCGTTGGCAATGGAAGCGGACGAATGGGAATTGATGCTCTCTGTTACCGAATCACATAGTATTGCAAATTCAAATCGTAGTGTAGATGCGGTTCTTGAGGAGCATACAAAGGTTGTTGATTTAGCAGTAGCGAATGGGGTGCAGGTCCGCGGTTCCATGGCTACTACATTTGGCTGTCCATTCGAAGGAAGAGTGCCATTTGAACGGGTGCAATATGTGGTGCAAGCCTATTACGATATGGGGGTTCGTTCCATCAGTGCGGCAGATACTATCGGTGTTGCGGATCCAAAGCTAGTCTTTAACACAATGTCAAAGCTAATCCATCAATTTCCAGATGTACAATTCAACCTTCATTTACATAATACTCGGCAAATGGGACTAGCAAATGTCATTGCTGGCATTCAAGCAGGAGTTCGGTCATTTGATTCCTCTATCGGTGGACTTGGAGGTTGTCCATATGCACCAGGAGCAACAGGAAATATTTCAACAGAGGACACGGTCCACATGCTTCATTTAATGGGAATTGAAACGACAATTGATTTAGCAAAAGTATTGGATGTGACGAAAGAAGTACATCAGCTTGTTCATCATGATCTAGAAAGTTCCATTTATCGTGCCGGTGTATCTTACCAAATCCATGAGGCGCCAAAAACGCAAGAAAAAGTTGGAGAGTAATAGGAGGAGATCATTATATGAATAGAAAAGCTTCGTTATTATGGAGTGTTTTAGCAGTCATTACGCTTCTTTTGAGTGCTTGTAATGGAGGGAACTCCCCTTCGAGTTCCAATGATAATGGTGAATATAATGCAAAAAAACAAGCAGTCGAGCTCGTTGCACCAGCAGATCCAGGAAGCGGTTGGGATACAACAGCACGGGCAATCGCGCAAACATTAGAAAAAGAAAAGCTGATTAATTTTCCATTGCAGGTTTTAAATGAACCTGGTGCTACAGGTGCTGTTTCATTATCCCAGCTTGTTACCCAGCATAAAGGCGATGATTTAAAATTAAGTATCACATCAACACCAATTCTATCAAACTATTATTATGGAAACTCCGAGTATTCGTATAAAGATGTCACGATGATTGCTCGTTTAATTACCGAGTATTATGTCATCGTTGTTCCAACTGATTCTCCTTTTCAAACATTAGATGATTTACTGCAGGCAATAAATGATGATCCAGCTAATATTGCTTTAGGTGCGGCTGGAGATGACCGTTTACCATTTGCATTAATTGTCCATGAATCTGGTGGCGATGCGAAAAAGGTTAAGTTTATTGACTATCCAAATGGTGGTGGGGATATTGCAAATGCCCTATTAAATGGCGATTTAGATGCTGGTATTTCTGGTGTCAGCGAATTTAGAGGACAAATTGAAGCAGGAAATTTCCGTGCATTGGCCGTAACAAGTAAAGAGCGATTGAAAGGTAGTGTCAGTGAGATTCCAACGGTTATTGAGCAAGGAATTGATGTGGAATTTGGTAACTGGCGTGCAATCATGGGGCCACCTGGAATGTCCGAAACAGCAATAAAATATTGGGAAGATATTATTAAAACCACATTAGAATCGGAAACATTCCAACAGTTTGCGGAAAATAATCAATGGGATATTACTTATCTTGTAGGAGATGAATTCCAAGAATATCTGAAGCAATCGGATAGTGATATTAAAACAGGGTTGGAAATTACTGGGCAAATCGAATAAGTAGCTTCCATGTGAAAGGGGGGATTACGTTGCATAAGGATTTTCTTGGTGGTTTATTGTCTCTCATTGCAGCTGTAATATATACAATTATTGCGTTTCAAATTCCTGATTCCAATTTTGCAACAGATGTTATACAGCCGAATGTATTTCCAATATTAATCGGAATTGCCTGGGTTATTGTTTCATTTCTACTAGCGATTAAAGGGTTTTTATTGTATCAAATGACTAGAAAGGAAAATGTTGCAGAACATAAAGCACGTAATCAAGCGCCTTCAACAGAGGGAACAGGTGAAAACGAAAAGCAGGATCCGGTTAAGGTAACGGTAATTTTAGCAATTTTTTTAGCCTATCTTTTATTGTTTTTCCCGCTTGGCTATGTACTTTCAACCATATTATTTATCGCAGGCTTAACTATCTATTTGGAACGTCGGAAATGGAAGCGGAACTTAATTTATGCAATTGTTTTTCCGCTAATTATCTATTTTGTATTTAATGATTTGTTATCTGTTTATTTACCAACTGGACCATTCTTTTAAAGAAATAGGATAAATCCTTTGGATAAATCTCTTGAATGATATTTGAATAAAGGGGTTTATCCGGATTCAATTATTCTCAGAAATTATTATTTTTTCGTAAGGGGGGAATTATGCTTGGGAGATGTTTTTTCTAATCTATTAACGGGTTTTCAAAATGCACTCACATTGACCAATATTGGATTTGGTTTCCTCGGTGTTTTCATTGGAACGTTAGTTGGTGTAATTCCTGGAATTGGGCCAATTAATGCGATTGCACTTTTAATTCCGCTATCCTTTGGTTTAGACCCGGTAACAGGATTAATTTTACTGACAGGTGTCTACTATGGCTCCATGTATGGGGGCTCAACCACATCTATTTTAGTACGTACCCCCGGAGAGGTAGCTTCCATTGTTACTACTTTGGACGGCTATGAGATGGCTAGACAGGGGAGAGCTGGCCCAGCTTTATCAACTGCAGCAATCGGTTCTTTTATCGCAGGAACATTAGCGTTAGTAGGATTGATGTTTTTAGCGCCAGTTATAGCAAAAGCAGCATATTATTTTGGCTCCGCTGAATATTTTCTATTAATCATTTTAGCAATGTCCATGATTTCCAGTTTATCAACAGGCTCTGCATTAAAGGGCTACATATCCGTATTTATCGGGTTAGCTGTTGCAACGGTTGGTATTGATCCACAATCAGGGATTAACCGATTTACCTTTGGCATTACAAATTTACTAGATGGAATTGATTTTATTTTATTCTCAATCGCACTTTTCGCCATACCGGAAGCATTGTCGAATATCGGAAAAAAGAAATTAGAAACAAAAATGCAAATCCAAAAAATTAAAGGTTCTTTATGGATGAACCGAGAAGACTGGAAACGCTCTATTGGTCCGTACGGGCGCGGATCTGTTCTAGGATTTCTAATTGGTGCATTACCAGGCATCGGCCCATCATTAGCCTCCTTTATGTCCTATGCAATGGAGAAAAAAATCTCCAAGCATCCAGAGAAATTTGGAAAAGGTGCTATTGAAGGAGTTTCTGGACCGGAAGCTGCTAATAATGCAGGTGTTGGCGGCGCGCTAGTTCCATTGTTTACGCTTGGAATTCCTGGTTCTGCGACTACCGCATTATTGTTATATGTTTTCATGATGTATGGATTACAGCCTGGCCCTGGTATGTTTGAGACGAACTCTACATTAATTTGGGCAATTATTGCGAGTATGTATGTAGGAAATGTTATTTTGCTTTTGTTGAACTTACCATTAGTCGGTTTATTTGCATCTCTATTAAAAATACCGTTAGTTCCATTATTTGTTGGAGTGTTAGCTTTTTCTGTATTAGGCGTATATAGTATCAATTTTAATTCCTTTGATTTAATCCTACTATTCATCTTTGGCTTAGTTGGATATGGTATGCAATATTTTAATATCCCACTTGCACCTGCAGTGATGGCACTTGTGCTAGGCGGATTAATGGAAGAGAATTTCAGGAGAACGATGAATATTTCCAATGGTAATATTTTTGTCTTTTTTGAACGACCAGTATCCATTGCCTTAATCATTGTGATTGTATTAGTCGTTATAGTACCTGGCATTCTATCGATTATGAAAAAAAGACGGCAGAAAAATGCTAGTGCAGAAGAGGGAATAAATATTAGCTAATATGAATAGTTAGTGTGAGATATTACACATTAGGCATTTGTGATACTTCTATTTTCAATAATAGAAGATATTGCAAATGCTTATTTTTTGCATACTAACAATAAACGTTTCGGAAGATTAGATAGAGCCTTTTAGAGGGAACTATTTTAGTGAAAATATTTAAAACTTTTCCAAAAGTATCTTGACACTATATATACGTGAGAGTATATTTTAATTGTAACCGATTTCATTTATTTAATATTTTATAAATTTAATATAAGTTAGTATTGTGAAAACATTCAGGTAGAAACTATTGCTTATTTGAAAAACAATAGGTAAATAGAGAAATTATACATTTTTTTAGACTGACTCCCTCCATTAATTAATAGAATTTATGAGAAATAGAAGGTGATATGGAACGTTATATTTTTTAACCATAATTGACACCGGTTTCATAATTTTATTGCAACCGGTAACATTATCTTTTACGTAAGTTTATATGTTAATTAAATTAAAGAATTTTGTGGTCTAACTCGAGGTAGAAAGAAGGGAAAAAGTTGAAAAAAGCTAAAAGACCAAAAGTGTTACTTGTTTTTTTGTGTTTATTGTTATTCGTTCCAGCAATTACACCAAAGCCAACCGTACTTGCAAATACGAATGATGAGGAATCGAAAAATGACCTACTAGAAAATCATTTGTATTCTGATCCCGCAACGGAAAATACCTTTGCGAAATTTACATATCAGGATTATTTAGACAAACATCCGACTATTACAAGACCAGATGAAGAAATTGTTATTGAAGCAGCTGATTATGTGAATGGTAGCCCGGAGCCTGAAATGTATGAAAACTATGAAGGGATGTCAGGAACCTCTATTTATAGTAGTGAAGAAGGATCAATAAAATGGGAGGTAGATGTCCCAGAAGCTGGCTATTATAATATTGAAATTGCATATTTCCCTATTAAAGGAAAAGATATGAATATTGAACGACAGTTAAAAATTAATGGGGAAGTCCCTTTTGATGGAGCGAAATATTTATCATTCTCACGAGTTTGGGCAAATGAAGCGGAAATTAAAAAGGATGAAAATGGTAATCATCGACGTCCTTCCCAAGTAGAGAAACCAAAATGGATGACAACTTATTTGAAGGATTATATGGGCTATGAGGAAGAGCCATATTTATTTTATTTTGATAAAGGATTAAACACTATTGAATTAGAATCTGTCCAAGATATGATGCTAATTCGTACAATTACATTAAAACAAATGGATAAGATTCCTACTTATGAGGAGCTAAAATCATCATACGAAAATAATAATTACGAGCTTGTCAAACTAGATGACAATATTAAAAAGCAGGCTGAACTAGCGGAATTAAAATCCGATGCAATGTTATATCCAACATATGATCGTTCCTCTCCGGCTACTGAGCCGAGTGATCCCTCAAAAATACGATTAAATACAATCGGGGGAGAAACATGGAAAAATGTTGGCCAGTGGTTAACATGGGAAATTGATGTACCAGAAAATGGATTATATGAAATCGGCCTTAAATATTGGCAAAATTCAAAAAGTGGTCGTTATGTATCACGAACATTGTTAATCGATGGAGAAGTACCATTTAAGGAAATGCAAAACTTAAAATTTCCTTATAGTAGTGATTGGAATGTGATGACGATTGGTGACGGACAATCTCCATATGTTTTTTATTTAGAAGAAGGCAAGCATGAAATAACATTAGAAGTGTCACTTGGAGATTTGGCTGGAATGATATCCGAGGTAGAGGATAGCTTATTTCAATTGAATGCAGCATACCGTCAAATGCTTATGGTTATTGGTAATACTCCGGATGTTTTTCGAGATTATCAATTAGAAAAGAAAATGCCTGAAGTATTAGAAGTTCTTAATCAACAAAGAACCGTGCTAGAGAATGTATCTAGTCAACTAGCAGAAGAATCAGGAAGGAAGGGAATAACAACTTCTACGCTTGATACGTTAGTCGTTCAGCTTGGTAGTATGTATGAAGAACCAGAATCAATACCAGAAAGATGGGCAGCATTTAAAACAAATCTCTCTTCATTAGGTGCATGGATACTAGAAATGCAGGAACAACCATTACAATTGGACTATTTATTTTTGTCCTCAGATAATGTTGAAAAACCAAAAGCAAAAAGTGGCTTTTTTAAGAATTTATGGTTTTCTGTAGAGTCATTTTTTGGTTCATTTGTTGAGGATTATTCTAGTATCGGGGAATCTGGTGAGGATGCGTTAACCGTCTGGGTAGGTAGTCGGGACTACGGGAATATTCTAAATTCATTGGCGGAAAATTATTTTGAACCAGATTCAGGTATTGATGTAAATATTGAAATTGTTGATGCAGCAACGCTTTTACCTGCGACTTTAGCGAATCAAGGACCAGACGTAGCATTACAGGTGGGAATAGGCGACCCTGTTAACTATGCGATCCGAAATGCAGTTGTAGATTTAAGTCAATTTGATGATTTTGCTGAAGTGGCTGATCGTTTTGATCCAAGTGCAATGGTGCCATTCGAATTTAATGAAGGGTATTATGCGGTACCAGAAACTCAAACCTTTCCAATGATGTTTTATAGAAAAGATATTTTTGAGGAATTAGGAATAGAGGCACCACAAACATGGGATGATTTATATGAAATAATGCCTTATATTCAGAAAAACAACATGAATATTGGTATTCCTATTAATGGAGTAACTGGTACAGGCTCAGTAACGGGAATCGCATCTACATTAAGCTCGTATACGATGTTTCTTTATCAAAATGGCGGTACGTTATATCGTGAAAACGGAGCAGCCTCAGCATTAGATGAAGAGGAAGCGGTTACAGAGTTTAAAGAATGGACTTCTTTATATGTCGATTATTCAATTCCGGTTTTATATGATTTTGCAAATAGATTCCGAACAGGAGAAATGCCTATCGGAATAGCTGATTATTCTACGTATAATTATTTATCGGTGTTTGCACCTGAACTAAAGGGATTATGGGAAATGGTACCGGTTCCAGGTACTGTAACAAATAATAACCAAATAAATCGTGCAGTTAGTAGCTCGGGAACGGCCAGTATTATTTTAAAAAACTCAACACATCAAGAAGATGCATGGGAGTTTATTAAATGGTGGACTTCAGCAGATATCCAAGCGAAATTTGGTAAAGAGCTAGAAAGTATTATTGGTGTAGCAGCAAGATATGCTACGGCAAATTTAGAAGCAGTGGAATTACTTGGTTGGTCCTCGAAGACTTATCGAAATATTGCCGAACAATGGGAAGAAGTAGTTGGAAATCCAGAAGTTCCTGGCGGTTATTTTACCCCACGACATGTAGAAAATGCATTTCGTAAGGTATACAACGATTTAGATGATCCACGGGAAACAATTCTAGATTATGCGATAACGATAGATTTAGAGATTAATAATAAACGAATAGAATTTGGCTTGGAGACACTTGAATAATGAAAAAGAGAGGGTGAGATACATGTTACCAGACAATGAACTCCCGATAGAATACCCTAAAAAACCTACTGTCTTGCGTAAAACAAAGGGAAAATTAGCTACCTTATTGAAGGAGATAAAAAGAAATAAAGTTTCCTACTTTTTTATCGCTCCTTTCGGCATTATCTTTATTGCCTTTTATGTATTACCGGTATTGATTTCCATTGGGTTAAGCTTTACTTACTATAACATCTTGGAAAAGCCTCAATTTATCGGATGGCAAAATTACTTAAATCTCTTTGTATCGGATGATTTATTTTTGAAGTCGATTAAAATAACCTTTTTATTTGCATTATTTACCGGGCCAATAAGTTACCTTGCTTCCTTCCTATTTGCCTGGTTCATAAATGAATTACCACGGAAAATTAGGACGATATTAGTTGTTGTTTTTTACGCACCATCATTATCTGGCCAAGTATTTGTTATTTGGGGCATTATTTTTAGTGGAGATCAGTACGGCTATATAAATGGTTTCTTAATGAAGCTAGGGTTTATATCAGAGCCCATTCAGTGGTTTACAAATCCAGAATATATGCTGACAACATTGATCATCGTTATTTTATGGACATCCATTGGTGCAGGATTTTTAGCATTTATTGCTGGTTTGCAAACTTTAGATAAAAGTTTATTTGAAGCTGGATATGTAGATGGCGTCAAAAATCGTTGGCAGGAACTATGGTATATTACATTACCACAAATGAAGCCGCAATTATTATTCGGTGCTATTATGACGATTACAAGCTCTTTTGCGATCCACGATGTTATTGTTCCTTTAGCTGGCTTCCCTACCACAGATTATGCAGCACATACGGTAGTATCCCATTTAGTTGACTATGGTACTATTCGATTTGAAATGGGCTATGCATCAGCAATTGCAACTTTATTATTTATCGTCATGCTAGGTACAAATATTGTAATACAAAAACTATTAAAAAAGGTAGGGACATAGAATGGCAGTTAAGGTTAAACGCCGAACACCCAACCGTTCGTTATATGGTGATTTAATTAATATTCTAGTGTTGGCAGGTTTTGCAATGTTTATGGCTTTGCCATTAGTATATGCCGTCAATAATGCATTCAAGCCATTAGAAGAATTGTTCCAGTTCCCACCAAAATTCTTTGTGCGCAATCCAACATTAGATAATATACGGGATTTATTTACTTTAATGAACTCGTCTTGGGTTCCGTTTACACGATATATTTTTAATACAGTATTTATTACTGTTGTAGGATCGGGAATTCATATGTTTGTTGCCTCACTCGCAGCTTACGCATTGGCAAAGCATCAATTCCCTGGTCAAAAACTATTTTTCAACATGGTAATATTGGCTCTAATGTTTTCACCACATGTTACAGCAATACCGAACTATTTAATTATTTCAAAGCTGGGTTGGCTAGATACTTATCTCGCGCTTATTGTTCCAGCAATTGCGGCACCATTAGGATTATTTTTAATGAAGCAATTTATGGAACAAATACCAGTTTCACTATTAGAATCTGCACGACTAGATGGGGCTAGTGAATTGACAGTGTTTCGAAAGGTTGCATTACCCATTGTTAAGCCAGCATTAATGACGTTATTAATATTTTCCTTTCAATCGTTATGGAATATGAATGGTGGAACTTTTATTTATAACGAAGCATTAAAGACATTGCCGACAGCTCTACAACAAATTGTTGCTACTGGATTTTCTAGGGCAGGTGCTGCATCTGCCATCGCGTTATTTATGATGATTGTTCCTTTATCGGTATTTATTATTTCGCAAAGTAATGTAATGGAAACAATGTCAACATCGGGAATTAAAGACTAGGAGGGAGTGAGTATATAGTGAAAAAATTAAGTAAAAGAATAATAGTCGGAGTTCTTACCTTAATGCTGCTCTGTTCCTCCCTATTTATTCCAACTGCTAAGGCAAGTGTTCCATATGATAGCTATACGTATAATTTTTGGCTAGATCCTGTGGAAAGTCCAAATCCTTATGTACCAAAGGACGAATTTACTGGGGATCCGACAACTATGGGAAAATTTAATAACCCACAAGACTTATTTATTACAAAAGATGGAATAATTTATGTTGCAGATACGGATAACAATCGGATTGTTTTTCTAGATACGAGCTTTCAGTATATTGGAGAAATCACCACATTCCATAATGGGGATACATTTAATAAACCCCAAGGAATATTCGTTACTGAAGGAAATCATATTTTTGTAGCAGATACAGAAAATCAAAGAATCGTAGAGTTTGATGAGAATAAACAGTTTGTAAGAGAAATTCTCCGGCCGGAAACAGAGCTTATTACGGATAATACTTCTTTTAGACCAACAAAGGTTGTCATTGATGGTGCGGGAAGAATTTATACCCTTGCGATTGGAATTAACTCAGGGATTGTGGAATTAAATCCAGATGGTACATTTCAAGGGTTCACAGGTGCAAGTGAAGTTAACATAAATCCAATTAGCTATGTTTGGCGACGCTATTTCGCAACAGATGAGCAGAAAAAACGGATGGAGCTAATTATTCCTACAGAATACAACAATCTATTTTTAGATAATGAGGAGTTTATTTATGTGACGATGGGAAACGTTGATGTGAAGGATTACGGCATAGATGTTATCAGACGTTTAAACCCATCTGGTATTAATGTTATTCGCGATTTTGGCTATGGTTCACCGATTGGCGATTATTTTGTCCGAGATCAACAAGATATTACTCGATTTAATGATATAACTGTTACAGATTATCAGGTATATACAGCATTAGATGGAGTAAACGGGAAATTATTTACGTACGATTATGATGGAAATCTCCTTTATGTTTTTGGTAGTAATGGTGCCAGACAGGGGAATTTCAAAAATGCAGTTTCTGTTGAACAATATCAAGGTACTTTGTATGTATTGGATAATGGAAATAATTCGATTACATCCTTTGAACTAACGGAATATGGAAGTTTGGTTAACAATGCGATAAAGCTTCATTATGAAGGTAAGTACGAAGAGTCAGCTGAAAATTGGCAGCAAGTGTTAAAGTTTAATGCGAACTCTGATATGGCCTATATCGGTTTAGGGAAAGTATATTTACGAAATGGCGAATATAAAAAAGCAATGGATTACTTTAAACTAGCAAATAATCGCAAGTATTATAGTAAAGCGTTTACTTTCTATCGTAGACAATTTTTAGGTGATAACTTCGGATTGATCATGACGAGTGTAGTCATCATTATTATTTGTATTCTAGGTCTACGAGTCTACTTGAAAACGAAGAAAATAAATGTCCAAAAAAGGGAGGTTAATGGAATATGAGTACATATATCAGTACACTCCGTTATAGTTTATATGTCATTTTCCATCCTTTTGATGGCTTTTGGGATTTGAAAAGAGAAAAACGAGGATCATTGAGTGCCGCATTAACAATTACAGGTATATTAATTTTAACGTATGTTATCCGTAGGCAGTACACTGCATTTCTTTTTAATACGAATGATATTAAAGAATTAAATCTAATATTAGAGATTATTAGTGTATTATTACCGTTCCTGTTATGGTGTATATCAAACTGGTGTTTGACAACGCTGGCTGACGGGGAAGGCACATTTAAGGATATTGTCATTGCGACATCTTATTCTTTAACACCATTAGTCATCATTAATTTACCATTAATACCTTTAAGCTATTTGTTTAACTTAGAAGAGGCATCAATGTATTACTTTTTTCTTACACTGTCAATTATTTGGACCGTTGGGCTGATGATTTTTAGTACGATGATCACCCATCAATACACAATGAAGAAAACATTACTTACAATAGTGGGAATCCTTATTGGAATGGCAGTAATGATTTTTATCGGATTACTATTTACAAGTATCATTCAACAAATTATTGGCTTTTTCTACATCATCTATAAAGAAATCGTATTTAGATTTTAGGAGGAGGATAAAATGAAGAAAATACTTATAACTGGGCTAATAGTCCTCCTAGTATTCGTAAGCATAACCACTGCTAAGCCATTACCGAATTCAGTAGAAGCAGCAGAATCGAATGAACAAAACCAACAAGAACTTCACAAATTAAAAATGGACTTGATGGTTGAGAATGAGGATTTAGCGTTTTATATGAATAAGGATACGTTTGAATTTGCCATTACAGTAAAAAGTACCGGTGATATTTGGTTTTCCAATCCAAAGGATAAGGAACAGGATGCAATTGCAACAGGAGTAAGTAAAGATCAATTACAATCCCAGCTGTTTATCAAGTATTTCAATGCAAAAGCACAGGAAGGAACAATGAATTCCTACACTGATAGTGTGGCGATTAATCAGGCTGGGGCAGAAGAAATAGAAAATGGTGTAAAAGTTATCTATAAATTAGGAAAAGAGGTGGATGGCCATTTAATTCCTAACTTCATTTCTATTGAAAGAATGGAATCCTTTCTTGAGAAAATGGATCAAGAGGGTAAAGAATTGATTGATTCCATTTACAAAAGGGATGAAGAATTAGCGGTTTATTCTTTACGAACTGGATCAGCGGAATTTAAACAAAAGAAGGCAGAGACATATTTTACAGAAGCAGGTTATACGCTAGAGGATTATATTGCAGATAATGAAGCAAACGGTGTAGAAAGTACGGCGGGTGCAGTGTTTACGATTCCAGTTGAGTACACATTAGATGGAGATAAATTTGTAGCAACTATTCCTGTAGATGAAGTGGAATATAATGAAGCATTTCCATTGACGGAAATTCGTTTATTAGAATTTTTTGGAGCAGGAAATTTAACTGACGATGGTTATATTTTTGTACCAGATGGCTCTGGAGCGCTTATTCACTTTAATAATAATAAAACACAGGCAACGACTTATGTAGCAAAGGTATATGGAGAAGATGAAACAATAAAATATGAAACCGTTACACATTCGGATAAAGATTTATCGGCTAGAATGCCTGTTTTCGGTTTGAAAAAAGGAAATCAAGCTTACCTAGCAGTAATTGAAGATGGGGAATCCTACGCAAGTATTTATGGAGATGTTGCTGGAAAAACAAACTCCTATAATACAAGCTTTGCAGAATTTAACTATTTGCCAAATGGGGAAAGTTCACTAGACAGTATGACAGGAACTGGTGTTTTACAGCTATATCAAGATAAACCATATGACGGAAACTTTCGAGTGACCTATGGATTTTTATCCGGAGATAATGCATCTTATGCAGGAATGGCAAGCTATTATCAAAACTATTTAGTGGACCAAGGAGTTTTCACTGAAAAAGTGGACAACGAGGAATTGCCATTTTATTTAGGTGTAATCGGAGCCGTCAATATTAAGAAAAAGTTTCTCGGGATACCGTATCAAGGGACAGAGATATTGACCTCCTATAATCAAACGAAAGAGCTTATTGAGAAATTAAAAAATGAGCAGATAAATAATATCAAAGTTAAGTATAGTGGCTGGTTTAATGGGGGACTAAATCATTCCTATCCAAAAAATGTCAATACTATCAATGCTTTAGAAAAAGAACTCTCCATGAAGTCATTTCAGGATTATTTAAAAGAAGAAAAAATTCCACTGTTCATGGATGTTGATTTTGGCTATGTTTATCAGGATACATTATTTGATGGATTTTCATCGAGTAAGCAAAGTACAAGATACTTTGATAATAGTTTAGCAAAATTAGTCGAATATAATATTGCAACGAAGACGATTGGAATGGGAGAGGATGATACAAAAACTAAATATATTTTAAACTCCTCCAACTATAAAGATTTAGTAAATAACTTCCTGGAAGATAGTAATAAGGATAGCCTTACAGGTCTTTCTTTACGAACAATAACGTCAAGTGTATCTTCTGATTTTTCAAGTAAACACTTTGTTGATCGGCAAGGAAGTGTACAAAATACGGTAGAGGCACTGCAAACTTTACAAGAGGCTGATCTCCAACTAATGGGAAATAATTCGAATGCTTATGCATTTGGATATACAACAGATATAGTTAATGCACCAATGGATTCCAATCGATACAAGATAATTGATGAGACGGTACCATTTTATCAAATGGTAATCCGTGGCTATATTGATTATGCAGGAAAACCATTAAACTTAGCGGATGATTATCAACAGGAATTATTAAAGTCGATAGAGACTGGAGCAGGAATTTATTTTGAATGGATTTATGCAGATAATGCGATTTTAAAGGAAACAGAATACGAGAATCTATACTCCGTTAATTATGAGGGCTGGATTGAAGAGGCAACTACATTATACAACGAATTAAATGCAAAATTACAAGCTATTCATGGGAAGACGATAAAAGACCATCGTCAAATTAAAGAAAATGTATATGAAGTAACATATGAAAATAATGTGAAAGTTTACGTTAATTATACAAATACTGATATGAACTACAATGGAATAGTCATTAAGGCAAATGACTTTGCAGTAGAGGAGCGAGCAATATGAGTAAAGGGAAAATGTTAAACAAAAAAGGACAAGGGAGTAAGGGTTTTTCATTATCCTTATCGCAGCAACGAGCAGGATTAGGATATTTATTTATCAGTCCATTTTTAATAGGATTCATTTTGCTATTTATTACTCCTCTATTTCAGTCATTGCTTTATAGTTTTAGCAATCTAAATGTAACTTCAACAGGTTATACGCTGGATTTTGTTGGATTAACTAATTATAACCAAGTGTTAAGAGTGGATCCAAACTTTATCCCATCGCTAATTACTACTATTTTACAAATGGTAACGAAAGTACCAATTATTATCATTTTCAGCTTTTTTGCTGCTAGCTTATTAAACCAAAAATTTAAGGGAAGAGGATTTGCTAGATCGATATTTTTCCTACCAGTTATTTTAACTTCTGGAATTATTTTATCGATGGAAACATCGGATTTATTGCTTTCATCTGCACAGCAAGTAGCAGAAGAGGAGTTAACAGCAGGGGCGATGGGATCCGGTCTCCAGTTTCTGCAATTTAGGCAACTATTATTTTCTATTAATATGCCACCAATGTTTATAAACTTTATTGTACTTGCAGTAGACCAAATTTATGAAATTGTAATTGCTTCTGGAGTACAAATATTAATATTTCTAGCAGGCTTACAATCTATTCCACTCTCCTTATATGAGGCGTCGACAATGGATGGAGCCACTGCGTGGGAGAATTTCTGGAAAATCACCTTTCCGATGGTTAGCCCATTAATTATTGTTAATTCAGTTTATACAGTAATTAATACCTTTACTAGCCCAGATAATGAAATGATGAGTATGATTCAATCCACTATTTTTAGTCAATCAAAATTCGGCTTCGGATCAGCGATGGCATGGATATACTTTTTAGCAATTGCCATTATTTTGGCTATTATGTCAGCCATTTTATTAAAACTGGTTGCGAAATACCAACAATAGGAGGTGTCAATCATGGAGCTAATTGCCAAGAAATCTGTTAACAAAAATACGAACCATGTAACAATCCAAGAGCGTTTCCGAGGAATTGCACGAAAAGGTAGTAAATTAACTTGGTCCTTTGTACGATTTGTGATTATCTTTGGAATCTGTTTTGTTATCCTTCAGCCACTATTAACCAAGTTTGCTGTATCATTAATGTCTGAGGCAGATCTATATGATGCAACAGTCCAATATGTCCCAAGAGAAATCACTTTTCAAAATTATATAGATGCTTTCGTTGGAATGGACTATGCCGCAACCTTTGGTAGGACATTGGCACTTTCTTTAATTGCTAGCGTTCTTCAATTGGCATCTTGCACTATTGTTGGCTATGGTTTTGCAAGGTTTAAGTTTCCTTTTAAAAATACAATCTTTATGCTTGTTATTCTATGTTTATTGGTTCCACCAATGACGTTAATGCTACCACTATTTTTACACTTCCGTTTCTTTGATATTTTTGGGTTGTTCGAAATGATGAGTGGAAAACCAGGAATTAATTTATTGGATTCCCTTTGGCCATTTGTTTTAACCTCCATTTTTGCACAAGGCTATAAAAATGGATTATATATTTTCTTACTTCGCCAATATTTTAAAGGAATGCCTGTGGAACTAGAGGAAGCTGCTTATATTGATGGTTGTAGTGCGTTTAAGACGTTTTATAAAGTCATGCTACCAAGCGCAGTTCCCATCTTAGTCACCGTTTTCTTGTTTGGATTTGTTTGGCAGTGGACAGATAGCTTCTATTCCAGCCTATATTTATCCGATTTCAAAGTGATGTCTGGTGGGTTAGGCTCACTTGCAGCCAATATATATTCAAGTGAATTAAGTTTTATTAGTCCTGCATTAACATCGATGATGAATAATACAGGTACAATATTGGTCATTTTCCCTCTTTTTGTCTTATATTTATTTGCTCAACGTTATTTTGTAGAAAGTATTGAGCGTTCAGGTATTGTTGGATAATTATGCTACTCTATTGGCGGAAGTACTTCTTTTGCTGATAGAGTAAGCTAATATTTATTTGTGAAATGATTATGGAAAAAGTTTAGAAATGGTTTATTTATAAATTTCTTAATTCTGTTAAAAATTAAATTACTACACAATTATTTTAATATATAATAAAGGTATTCTTCCTATAAAACATTTTTAGATAAATTATGAGGCTTAAAAAGTAAGCGCTTTAAAAACTGCGGTAGCGGTAAATACATTTCTGCCGAATGACAGATATAATAGAATAATAGATTGGTGAAGTCACTTTATTATGATTAATATAAGAATCTGTAATGGAATTAGATAACGAATCAAGGAATTATAATAAACTAAAAGGATTTAGTGCTGGAAGATGAATCCTATTCTATAACTTTTTTCATATAATTTCACAAAGCTTTACATAAAAAGGGAGGGTATGTATGAAGAAAAAATTTCTAAGCTTAATTGGTATTTTAGGATTATCCGCAGCATTAGTTGGATGTAATGGCGATGATCAAGCTGCAGGCGATGGCGAAAAGGATAAGGATCCTGAAGCGAATGCCCCAGAAGCGGTAGAGGAATTACCAGAGAAGGACTTTGGTGGAATGACCCTTACTTGGGCAGCACCATGGTTGCGAGAAATTGATCCAAATGCAAGTGAAATCATGGAAAAATGGAATGACAGAATTGAAATGCTAGAAGAAAAATGGAATTTTACTTTCGAATCAAAAGAAATTGGTTGGGATGATTATGTAGGTAACTACATTCGTACAACATTAGCTGGGGATCCAGTAGGTGATATTGTATATTTATTAACTCCTAATTTCTACCCAAATTTAGTGGATAATGGAATTGTTTATCCTGTTAGTGATGTAGGTGTTATTGATTATAACGATCCTAAATGGGTGAAATCAGCTACAGAAGCAAGTAAGTATAAAGGAAAAACGTATTCACTTAAGGCAGGTACAGCTAGTACAATCAGTACCCGTGACGGAATTTTCTGGAATAAAACATTATTCGATGAACTAGGATTGCCAAACTTATATGAACTGTATGAGAATGGCGAATGGACTTGGGATAAGCTTGTAGAAGTAGCTGAAATGGCTACGAAGGATACAAATAATGATGGAGAAACAGATATTTATGGATTTGCATCTGAAAACCTACCATGGAAATTGATTTATAGTAACGGATATGAATCAATTATTAAAAATGATGATGGAATCGATATTAATATGAATGATGACAGGGTTATTGAAGCACTAGAATTTTATCAAGATTTTAGTCAAAATAAATCAAATGTTTTAAGAGATTGGTTCGAAGGTGCAAATTGGGATTTCCGATATACAGAATTTGCTAATGGTACGATTGGTATGGTTTCTGGTGAGTGGTGGATTGCAGGGAGTTATTTAACAGAAGGAAGAATGCAGGATGAATATGGATTCTTACCATTCCCTTCTGGCCCATCGAATGATACGCCGATTTCCTATGGTTATGAAGAATCTTTAGAAGTAATGCTTGCAACAGTCGAAAATCCTGAAGACAAAGTATTTATCTGGGATGCAATCAATGATATTGGTACAGAAGAAGATTGGTCCAGATGGTTACGTGAGGAATATGAAGGAACAGCTGGAGACGAAGAATCTGTAGAATACGCTATGATGTTAAACGATAATACGAAGATCAACTTAATTCGTGGATTCGAAAACATTAATACTATATTTAATGATTTCTTTAGTCAAATTGCTTCAGGAGCTACTACTGTACAAAGTGGTTTAGAAGCTATCGATCCACAAATTCAAGCGGAACTTGAAGACTTCAAAAACAATGGTGTTGATTTAGGGATTGAAGAAGAATCAGCAGAATAAAGGAATGTAGTAGCAGATGCCTACTTTGTCATTTGCTACTTCTTCCTTTATTAAGTATATGAAAGATAGAACGGGAGGTTCAAGAGGATGACCGTTACGTATTCAACATTTAAACCAGGACAGCTTTGGAATGATAATCGCGGAAAGCATATTAGTGCACATGGTGGAGGAATTCTTGTACATGAAGGTATCTATTACTGGTATGGGGAAGATAACTCCGAAGGGTATCTTAATAATGTAGGAGTAAGCTGTTATTCTTCTACAGATTTATATAATTGGAAATATGAAGGAACAGCTTTAAGACAAGAAGATATGCCGGAAGAATTACAAGGGAAGAACAACGGTAGAGTAGAGAGACCTAAAGTTATCTACAATACCAAAACGAAAAAATTCGTAATGTGGATGCATGCAGAACGCTCCGGTTATGCTTTTTCAAGTGCAGGTGTGGCTATTAGTGATAGTCCAACAGGTCCTTTTACGTTTTTATTTTACGATCGACCGGTTCTTTTTCAACCAGAAAATGGCTTTGACAAGCATACTAATGAAGAAGAATTAGGAAATTCCTTTCGGGACATGCATGTATTTGTAGATGATGTTGATTCCAATGGAGATGGAGTTAACGATGCATATGTTTATTATGCATCAGAAGGTAATTGGACGTTGTACATTGTCCGACTAAATTCGGATTATACATGGGTTGACCTACCAGATGATCCAGATAGAGTAAGACCACAATGCACAGAAAAGAATTTGGGAGAGGTTTGGTCAAGGCAATTTATTCGTAAGATGAGAGAAGCACCGACGCCATTCAAATATAAAGAGAAATATTATATCATTTCTTCAGCTTGTACAGGCTGGAAACCGAACCAAGCAGAATATGCAATAGCAGATAAGCCATTAGGAGACTACCAAACAATAGGTGACCCTTGTGTTGGGGATGATGATAAAACTACTTTTCATTCACAAAGCACATTTGTATTACCAATAGATAAAAAAAATGGAAAATTTATTTATATAGGTGACCGTTGGACACCTGATGAATTAGGTAAGTCACTACATATATGGCTGCCATTAGAAATTGATGATAACTACAATGTCACGATAAGATGGCAAGATGAATGGGAGCTATCCGAGTTGAAATAACGAAAAGGAATTGTCCCAAATATTGTGGCCATACCCAATTATATTTTTTGCACTTTTATGGGGATTGGCTCCTTTTGGGACAAATTTCTTTTAAGCCTGTAGGAGTGAATGTTGATGAAAAATAAAGACAACAAGGAATTTGTCGATGGAAAAATGTATACATTTGTAAACTATGTTTATTGGATTTTGGCTTCGAGCGTCTTATTTGTAGTTTCAAATATTGTATTTGTATTTGCACTTTATGTGGCGTTATATGCTAACAGGAACCAAGTGTTACCCACCTATTTATTGTTAACGATGCTGGTAATCTGTGCCATTCCAATGGGGCCATCCTTTACAGGATTAAATAGTATTATGAAAAAGATTGTTCATCATTCAGATGTGGCGGTTGTCAAAGACTTTTTTAAAGGGTATACAAAGAATTTTAAACAAGCAACACTGGCATGGGTAATTATTCTATTTTTTATCGCACTTTTTTCGTTAAATTATTACATTATAATCAAAATGGAATTTGCTACATTTTTAATTTTACCGCTCTTTCTATTTATCGCATTTTTAATTTGTTCAAGTTTTTATATTTTTCCATTAATTTCCCAATATTATATGAGTTTAAAAGATATTTTCCGCTTATCCTTGTATTTTGCTCTGAAGGAATTTAAAGCAACGGTTAGTATATTAATTGTTTTCGTAGTTGCAGCTTATTTGTTCTTTTTACTACCAACCGTATTTATAGTCATTGCACCAGGTGGATTAGCATTTTTTATTATGTATTTGACCAATAAAATATTTGCTAGCGTTCGTGCCAGCCACAAAGAAGATAATTCGATAGCAGAAGGTAGTGGAATAATGTGATAGAAATTAAAAATATATCGAAACGATATGGTAATCATCTTGCTTTAGATGATATAAGTCTTACCATCAATGACGGTGAAATTACCGGCTTTCTTGGAACAAATGGAGCAGGGAAATCGACTTTAATGAACATCATTACTGGCTATATTTCCATGACAGAGGGAACTATTTTAATTGATGGAATTGATAGTTTAGAAGATCCTGAAAAGGTTAAGAAAAAAATTGGCTATTTACCAGAATTACCACCTCTATATATGGATATGACAGTAGCCGAGTATTTAAAATTTGTTTGTAAGCTAAAGCATATTCCAGTGAAACAAATACCATTGGAAATGGAAAAAAAAATGGCGCAGGTGAAAATCGAACATGTAAGGAATCGATTAATTAAAAATTTATCCAAAGGGTACAAGCAACGTGTTGGCTTAGCACAGGCAATTCTAGGGAATCCTAGCCTATTAATATTAGATGAACCTACGGTTGGGCTAGATCCGAGAGAAATTATTGAAGTACGGAAGCTAATCCAAGAGATTAGCAAAAATTGTACGATTATTATCAGCTCCCATATATTATCGGAAATTAGTACGATATGCAGTAAAGTAATGATTTTGGATAAAGGAAGACATATTGTTACGGCTGCACCAAATGAATTAATCGAGAAAATGAATAATACTACACAGTTACATATAAGGGTAAAAGGTGATGAAGATGCGATTCAAAAGGCTCTTCATAAATTGGAAGGAATCACCCATATTAAAAAACTAGGAAACTATGAAGAACATACCGTAGATTTATTAATTGTAAGCGAACATGGAATAGATATTCGAGAAGTTTTATCGGTGTACTTAGTAACCAATCACTTTCCTATTATTATGATGAAAAACTATGATGTCAGTTTGGAAGATATATTTTTACAATTAACATCAAGTGAGAGAGGAGAATAATTGTGATTACAATATTGTCCAAGGAATGGAAAGCATACTTTCAATCAGCTACTGGCTATATTTTTATGACCGTTTATTTATTTCTATTTGGCATATACTTTACTTATTTAAATGTAATACCTACACCGAACAATGCCTTTACGACAACATTAAGTAATATGGTATTTATATTTGTATTAGTATCACCAATTTTAACGATGAAAACAGTATCCGAGGAACGGAAAAATCGGACAGATCAATTGTTATTTACGTCACCAAATTCTATTGCAAAAATAATAATAGGGAAATTTTTAGCTGCTGAGATGCTATTTCTATTTACACTTGCTATTACGATTGTTTATCCTATTTTATTAAGCTTCTACGGTAGTATTCCGTACGCATCTATCATTACGGCATATATCGGATTTTTCTTTATGGGCAGTAGTATTCTTGCACTAGGGGTATTTATCTCGTCATTGACTGAAAGCCAAGTCATTGCAGGTGTCACTACATTAGGTGTTTCAATGTTTATTTGGTTAATTGGCTCTATTTCCTATAATTTTCCTACGGATAGCTTTTCCGGTATGATATTTATTCTCTTTTTATTCTTATTTGCATGTATGTTGATATACCAATTTAGTAAAAGTATGCTGCTTGCAATGTTTTCCGCAATTATCTGTGTGGGTTTAATATTTGGTCTATATTTTGTAAAAAAAGAGTTATTTGCGGGAATTATTATTAGCTTTGTCAACTGGTTCTCTCTACCAAAGCATAGTAAGGATTTCTATTTAGGTATATTAAATATATCCGATCTTGTATATTATATGACTTTTATCATAGGCTTCCTATTCTTTACTATACGTTTCATTGAAAAACGTCGATGGAGTTAAATTACTTGAGCTGGTAAGCAAGAAAGGAATGGATCAGATGAAACAAAGCAAGCACAAGGAAAAAAAGCTGAATAGAAGTATTAAATATGGTAGTTATTCATTATTTATGACAATATTAGTAATTGGAATTCTTTATATAATTAATTTAATTGCAGGGAATTCAAATCTTACCGTTGATTTAACAGCAAATAAAGTATTTAGCTTATCGAGTGAAAGCAACCAAATATTAGCGGGGCTAGAGGAAGAAGTAACAATAATTTCGCTTTCCAAAAGTGGGTCTGAGGAAACGACAATTACTAGAATATTAAATGAATACAAAAAAGCAGAAAAAATAAAAGTAGAGTTTATTGATCCTGAAATCAATCCTAGTCTCGTAAGTGAATACCAAGAAGATGGTACTACTTTACCATATGGTAGCGTTATTGTAGCGAGTGGGAATAAATATAAAGTGATAAATAGTGTCGATATGTATTCTTATGATTCTTCCTATCAAAAAATTGAAGAGGTACAGGTCGAGCCACAAATTACAAATGCAATATTAAATGTAACAAATGATTATAATTCTACTATCTTTACATTAGTCGGACATAATGAAACTGCCTTACCTGAGAGCTTAGTCTCGGTCCTTAAGACAGAAAATTATCAAATCGAAGAGCTTCAACTTATTCAGGATGAATGGCAACCAGAAGAAAGTGATCTATTGCTGATTAATGGGGCAAAAAAAGATTTAACAGCAATGGAATTAGAACAAATTGAAGAGTATCTCGATAATGGGGGAAGGCTTCTCTTATTTTGTGATATTGGAGAAGATGTATTTCCTAATTTGAATGTATTGATGAACCGTTTTGGCGTTTCCGTTAATAAGGCAATGGTATTTGAAAATGATAAAAATTATACAGTTACGTCGCAAAACTTTTATTTAGTACCAAAGTTAACTTCACAACCAATCGTAAAACCGCTTAAAGATTCCAAGTACTCGATCCTTACTGTATACGCTCAACCAATTGATATATTAGATGTAAAAAAAGACACATTAATAATGGAGCCGCTCTTACAAACTTCTGAACAATCCTATGGAAAAACGGTTGAAACAATGAAATTAACAACAACCTATGAAAAACAAGAAAATGATTTGACCGGACCATTTGATATCGGAATGGCGATAACGGATCAAAACAAGGATAATGAAAAAATAGACAGTAAACTAGTTCTTTTTACGAGTACACAATTATTAAATGAAAGTTTAATAGAAGCTAGTAATGAGGCAAATATAGACATTACAGTTAACAGTATTAACTGGCTATCGAACCGTCAAGATAGTATGTCGATTCGTCCAAAGGATGTTACTAGTAAAATATTGGCAATGAATCAATCTCAGCAAATGATTATTAGCGGTATTGCTATACTAGTAATCCCACTGCTAATTGCGATATCCGGAGGGTTGACTTGGTATCGAAGGAAAAATAGATAACCAATCCTTTTTAAGGAGAAATGTTGATATGAAAAGAAAAAAGATCGTCATTCTATGTATAGTATTTATAGGACTGCTTGGAGTATTTTTCTTTTATAATATGTTTCCTTCAAAAAGCAATGGCGTAACCAAGGAAACAGAGAATCTCATCTTTAGCCAAAATGAAAAAGATTTAAAAGCAATCCATATATGTAATAAATTGAATGAATTAATTTTTGAACAAGTGGAAGGTAACGACGGGTTGGAGTGGAAAGTAAAAAATGCGGAGGCATCTATAGACGAAGTTAAGCTATTCGAAACAATCCAATCGTTAACTAACATTGAAGCGATAAACATTATTAAGGAAGATACGGGAAATCTAGCAGAATATGGTCTAGCATCTACAGAAATTAAGGCTATACTTGTAAGTCGTGACGGTGGGAAACAGACACTTCTGTTAGGGAATCCGTTACCTACTGGTAAAGGGTATTACTTTATGGTTGAAGGTTCTAAAACAATCTATTCTGTAGAAAAGAAAACTGCCCAACCGTTTACCATTACATTAAATGATCTAGTGTTAAATAATAAACAAGGGAATTTGAACGGAGCACAGTTTCATGAAATTACTTATCAAAATGGTGCCGATTCAATCGTAATGAAGCAAGTAACTGATTCTTCTTCCAAGTATTTTAGTCACTATTATTTAGCAGAACCGTATGATACAAGACCACAGGTTAATGAAAGTAGCGAAGCATTTGAAACAATCATTTCTGTTCTTGCCAATGTATTACCGATGGAAACTGTTACTTTATCAGCAAGCAATTTGTCTGATTACGGTTTAGATAAACCTGCTGTTTATGTAGAAGTTGAAACATTGGATGGTGAATTACGAGCAATATCGATTGGTAAGCAAAAGGAAAATGGTATTTATTATGCACAGTTCGATAAAGAACCAGCAGTTTACTTAGTAAATCTTGGGGAATATTCAAGTATTTTTGCTATTGATGCCTTTGCATTAGCAAATACTACTCCAGTTTATACATTCATTAATAATGTGAGTGCCATTACCATCAACGCAGAATCTGCTAGCTATCAAATGGAATATCAAAAAAGTGAGGAAGATAAGACAAATACAGAGATGACAAATGTTAATATCGAATTCCTGTTAAATGGTCAGGCGACGAATGAAGAAGAAATGAGAGGTGTTTATCTCGATTTATTAGAATTAAATGCGGATTCGGAACTTGCAGATAATAAGCAATCGTTAGCAGAAAAAGCCGCGATAACAATGGAGATACAATTTGTAAATGAAGAAATAATAACTGTTCAATATGTACCATATAATCGAGATTTTTATGCAATCGTAATCGATAATCAATATGATTTTGTAATCGCAAAGGATAAATTAGAAAAAATTTTACACCAACTAGAAGTGATAACTCATTCAAATAATTCATAGGGTATAATCAAGTGTTTTTCATTGACATTGGATAGAAAAAAGAAGTATATTCATAATGAATCCGGTTTCAATTTTAAAATAATATTCAATGTACATGAAATTTGCATAAAATTCCTCCTACTGTAAGTAATATTATATGAATACTATATTAGATAAACACTGATGAATACAATTGCATAACTAAGAATATTGTAAATAATACTACAGCTGTTCGATATAAAAGAGGTTTATAGAGATGAAGAAAGACGTAAAAAAGAATATTACAATTTATGATATTGCAAAAGAAGCAAAGGTTTCTCCAACAACGGTTTCGCGTGTACTAACAGGAAATCCATTAGTAAAAGAAAGCACAAGACAACTTGTGTTAGAAAAAATGAAAGAGCTTGATTTTACTCCAAATGAAGCCGCGAGAAGCTTAACAACAAAGCAAACAAATACAATAGGTTTTATCTTACCAGATATAACAAACCCTTTCTTCTCTCAAGTGTATATAGAAGTAGAGAAAAAAGCTTTGGATCTAGGTTTTACCATATTACTACGAAATTCCATGAGTAATAGTGAAGTAGAATCTGCTCATTTGAAGGAATTTACGGAAAAAAGAGTGGAATGTATTGTTTTTATGGGAGGTCGGATTAACAAAGTTCAACCTTCCGAGGAAGAAATTAACGAGATGCGCGAAGTCGTCAAGCGGGTACCAGTCATTATGGTAAATGGCAAAATGAAGGATGTTAATTGTTATCGGATCCGAACGAATGAAGAAGAGGGGATTCGCTTAACTGTAGAACATTTAGTTTCATTAGGTCATAAAAAAATTGGGCTTATTGGAGGAGTAAAAGGAATAACTTCTTTAGATTTAAAAACAGCAGCATACAGAAAGTCTTTAAAAGCTTTCGATTTAGAGGTTAATCCAAATTGGCAGGTTCCTTCAGGTTTTAGCATCGAAAAGGGTAGAGAAGCAATGAAGCAATTACTTTCTCAAAAGGATTTACCGACAGCAATAATTGGTATCAATGACTTAGTTATTTACGGTGCATTGAAGGAGTGTAGAGAGCAAAATATTTCAATTGATAATTTCTCCTTTGTTGGCTTCGATGATATTTTTCCATCAGATATCGTTCATCCAAGCTTAACTACCGTTAATCATAATTACGATATTCTCTCAAGTGAAATTGTAAAAATCATTCAAAATATAAAAGTAGGAAAAGCTTCAAAGAAGGGAAAAATCATCAATACAAAGCTGATTATTAGAGAGTCGACAAAGGAGGTATAATTTTTTAGCAAAAAATGGCACCGGTTCCATTTTAACCTTCTTTATGAGCTGCTATTGATTTTGAATAGTTGATTATCCGGTAAAAGGGAGGAAATATGGATCGATTGACAATAGAAAATTTATTGGAGAATACAAAGATTAATAGACTGTCATTATTGTTCTCTAACGGTATAACAAAGAGTGAATGGTTGGAAAAGCTAAGAACCTCTGCTAGCTATCAGCCGTTTGTAAATGAAATAAAAGAGGAGGCAAACAATATTCTTGAAAAACCTTGCCAGGAGCTGTCTTATACATTGTTTTCTTTATTTCGGAAGACAGGTTCTCGACTAGAGTTTGAAAAAGTATATTTTGCTAAAAGAAGACGGTTGAATACTTTTGCCTTTCTGACATTACTGGAGCCAACTAATGAACAATATGTAGAGGAATTGCATAATTCCATTTGGTCTATTTGTAATGAGTATTCCTGGTGTTTACCTGCTCATTTAAAAAATAGTCCTGAGATAAGTTTGCAAGCCAATTATTCACTGAAAAGAACATTTAGTGAATATTCCATTGATTTATTTTCTGCTGAAACTGCATTTACGCTTAGTGAAATAGTAACGGTAATGGAGGATACTTTAGATCCTCTTCTCATCAACCGCGTAAAACATGAGGTTCATCGGAGAATATTTTGGCCATTTATACATCAAGGAAAATTTGGATGGGAAACAGCTATGCATAACTGGGCATCCGTTTGTGCAGGATCCATTGGAGCTGCTGCAATCTATTTATTAGAAGATGAAGGAGAACTGTCCATAGTGCTTGAACGTGTTCTTGCCACAATGCAGTATTTTCTAAAAGGCTATAAAGAAGATGGAGCTTGTTTGGAAGGTTATGGATATTGGGAATACGGATTTGGATTTTTTGTCTATTTTGCTGATTTAATGAAAAAACGAACGAACGGTGCTATTAATTTATTTTTGAATGAAAAAGTCCACCAGATTGCATTATTTCAACAAAAGAATTTTTTAAATGGTAGTTCTCTCGTTAATTTTTCGGATGCGCAAGCAAACGGAAAGGTTTTTATTGGGTTAAGTCACTATTTAGCGAAGCTTTACGAAGATTTTGAAGTTCCGGCAATCACTCTCCGTTCAACCTATACTGATGATCATTGTAGTAGATGGGCACCAGCATTTCGAAACCTCCTCTGGTATAATGAATCGCTTTTAGGTAATTCGTGGAGATCTGCAACCTATTATTTTAAGGATTCTCAATGGATAATCTCAAGAACAGATACGAAATATGCTTTTGCCGCAAAAGGTGGTCATAATGGTGAACCGCATAACCATAATGATTTAGGACAATTTATCCTACATGGGGAGCAAGAAGTATTTTTAAAAGACTTAGGGTCAGGTTTATATTGTGATGCTTATTTCGGAGAAGAACGTTACACATTTATTTGCAATGGTTCACAGGGGCATTCTGTTCCAATCATTAATGACCAATTTCAAAGAGCAGGACATCATGTGGAAGCAATGGTTAAAAAGGTAACTTTAGGAGGTGATGCTGAAACTTTTGCGTTGGAGATAACAAAAGCTTATCCTGTACAATCACTAAACAAACTAGAAAGAAATTTTACATGGAGAAAAGGAAAAAAACCATCTCTTTATCTAATAGATACATATGTTTTTTCGGAAGAACCAAAAAAGGTTGTCGAAAGATTTATTCTACCACCAATGACAATAGAGGAGCATAAGGAAGGGATTGTTGTAAAAGGAAGCGAATCGTTATTAATCCAATTTGACCGAAAAAAAGTAGAAATGAAGATTAATAAAATGGAGTTTTCTAACCATTTTGGTGAAATGGAATCATTTATTGCACTTGACTTTATCCTTAAATCACCTGCTAAAAAATTCGATATTGCATTTTCTTTTACCTTTATAAAATGAACCAATTTTGCAGATGATTGGTAGACTTTTTGATTCAAAATGTAACAGTATGTATCAAAGGGTATTTTTTATGATTTAATGGTTCAAACATACGAATAAACAATAGAAAAGAGGAAATAGGATGTTAAAAAGCTTGGCAAAATTTAAATATTCGCCTCCAAAAAATGGATTTCCAGAATGGAATAATAACCCAGATATTTTTCAATTAAACCGATTGGAAGCACATGCGACACTTATGCCATATTCAACGTTAGAGGAGGCGTTAACGGGAGATCGTTCTTCATCCACCTATACACAATCGTTAAATGGTAAATGGAAATTTGCGTTTTCAGAAAATCCTGATGGTCGATTGATAAATTTTTTTGCAACCGATTTCAGTTGTGAATCATGGGATGAAATTACGGTTCCCGGCCATTGGCAATTACAAGGCTACGATTATCCACAATATACAAACGTTCAATATCCTTGGCGTTTAGTAGATGACATAAAGCCACCATTTGCCCCTACTAAATATAATCCGGTTGGGCAATATGTTCGCACATTTGTTACACCAAAAGAGTGGAAGAACCAACCAGTCTATATAAGCTTTCAAGGGGTAGAATCAGCATTTTATGTTTGGTTAAATGGTGAACTTGTTGGCTATAGTGAGGATACCTTTACACCTGCTGAGTTTGATCTAACCCCATACCTTGTAGAGGGGGAGAATAAATTAGCAGTAGAGGTTTACCGTTGGAGTGATGCAAGCTGGTTAGAAGACCAAGATTTTTGGAGAATGAGCGGAATATTTCGGGATGTTTATTTATATTCCACACCAGTAGTTCATATTAATGATTTCTTTGTTCATACCGATTTAGATGATCAGTACTGCCATGCTGAGTTAATTATTGATGCAAAAATTACCAATTACTTTCAAGAAAACATCGGAAGCTTAACCTTTGAAGCAAGATTATACGATCAAAATAATCAGGAAGTATGGAATGAGCCTATAAGTGTATCCGTTGATGTAGATGGAAAGGATTATTGTGCTATCGAAGCAAGAGCTTTTGTGGAAAATCCATTAAAATGGAGTGCAGAGCAACCAAACCTATATACAGTAGTTTTAAGCTTACTAGATCCGTCTGGTGGAATTATAGAAACGGAGAGCTGCAAGATTGGATTTCGAAAATTCGAGATAAAAGATGGGTTAATGAAAATCAACGGAAAACGAATTGTATTTAAAGGCGTTAACCGTCATGAGTTTGCAGCAGATAAAGGAAGAGCAGTAAGCTATGCGGACATGGTACATGATATAAAGCTAATGAAGCAGCATAATATTAACGCTGTTCGTACGTCCCACTATCCGAACCATCCAGCGTGGTATGAGCTATGTGATGAATATGGATTATATGTCATCGATGAAACGAATTTGGAAACACATGGCACTTGGCGGTATGGTCAAAAGACAGAGGAGGGCGCGATTCCTGGCAGCAAACCAGAATGGGAGGCAAATGTATTAGACCGTTGTAATTCGATGCTGCAACGGGATAAAAATCATCCATCTATCGTGATCTGGTCACTCGGGAACGAATCTTTTGGTGGGGATAATTTCATTAAAATGCATGATTTCTTAAAGGAGAAAGACCCATCAAGAGTTATTCACTATGAAGGGATATTCCATTTTAGAGAATCAGAGGCAGCATCTGATATCGAGAGCACGATGTATATTACCCCTGAGGGTGTGGAGGAATATGCAAGAAAAGCTCAAGCAAGCGATACATTTCATAAACCATATATTCTTTGCGAATACTGTCACTCCATGGGGAATTCTACTGGAAACCTTTTCAAATATACTAGGTTGTTTGATAAGTATCCAATACTTCAAGGGGGCTTCATTTGGGATTGGAAGGATCAGGCATTAGTTCATTATACAGAAGCTGGTGAGCGTTATTTAGCCTATGGTGGTGATTTTGGAGAGAATCCACATGATGGAAATTTCTCTGGAAATGGGCTGATTTTTGCGGATGGTTCCATTTCTCCAAAACTATTAGAAGTGAAAAAATGTTATCAAAATGTCGAAATTACTGCAGTAAATTTGGAAAAAGGAAAAATTGCTATCCATAACAAGAATTTATTTACGAATCTAAATAACTATCAGCTACAATGGGTTCTCACTGGAGATGGGGAGCTTGTTGAGAGCGGCATACAAACAGTTGATATTGAACCAGGAGAAAGTAAAGAAGTAATTCTTGATTACTCCATACCTGTCGAAGCGAACGATCCAAGAGAATTTATCCTAACTGTAAGTCTCCTAGAGTCTGAAGAAAAACGTTGGATTGGAAAAGGCCATGAGGTTGCTTTTGAGCAATTTATTTTACAAGGAGAATCAGTTAATTTCAAAGGGAAGACGGATATGCTGACGAAATTAGAAGTATTAGAAAAGGATGAGCAATTGGTAATCAAAGCAGAAAACATTACAGTAGGATTCTCTCGTGAAAATGGTAGTTTGGAATCCTTCTTAGTTGCAGGAAACGAATTGATTAAAACGCCTCTCGTACCAAATTTCTGGCGGGCGATGACTGATAATGATCGTGGGAACAGGCTAAATCAAAGAAGTGCAACATGGCGAGAAGCGGGAATCAATCGAAAGCTTAAATCTTTCTATTTTAAAGTAGAAGAGCATTCTGTTCTAGTGATTACGAAATATGAGATTCCAACAGAGAAAACCTCAAAATGTAAAATCTCTTACCGTATACATTCAGATGGAAACATTAAAGTAGATTTTGAACTTGTTCCTGGAGAGTATCTACCGGAAATTCCAGAGGTGGGTGTTATGCTCTCCATAGATGAATCGTTTGGAAATCTTCAGTGGTATGGTAGAGGGCCACAAGAGAATTATTGGGATAGAGCAACAGGTGCGAAAATTGGTTTATATAGCGGACTAGTGAAAGATCAATATGTTCCATATTTACGACCACAAGAATGTGGAAATAAAACGGATGTTAGATGGGCTACTCTGACAAATAATGATGGGCTGGGACTAGCAGTTTATGGCATGCCAACTATAGAAGTAAATGCATTAGCCTACAGTCCATTCGAATTAGAAGCGTATGATCATGTCTACAAGCTACCAACAAGTGATAAAGTTGTACTTCGAATAAATGCGAAACAAATGGGTGTTGGTGGAGATGATAGCTGGGGCAAGAAAACACATCCAGAATTTACCTTGTTTGCAACCCAAAGCTATCAATATTCCTTCGGATTAAAAGCTGTAACGAAATAGAGATGGACAATAGAACCCCGAACTTACTTTTTAATGCTGCGGGGTTCTTTTTACTGATTATAGTGCTGTTGTTTCGGTAGCTGATTAATGGAAATGATTGGAGAGGAAGTATCGTGAAAATCAAGTCAAATGCATTCTACCCAGACGCTCAAACAGAAAAAATCATCGTTTCAGAAAATGCTTTTCAAATATTAACATCAAGTACAGGTGGGGCAGTTAAACTTGATGGTGCATTGCTTTCATCTAACCTATGGATGGAAAGTAATTATGTATGTGCAGATATTTATCATGAATCGGACAATGTTCTCGTCATTGTATTCCGTTTTACAGAGCATAGTAATAAACAAATTAAAGTGCATTATGGAATTCTACCGTTTGTTAAAACAAGATTGTGCTTTCCTTTGAAGGCTTTAGATGGAGAAAAGCTATTCCTAAACCGGTATCCCGGAGTTATGCAAAGTGTATTAAGAGGCGACAGTAGAATAAACAGAGCAGAAATAAAGGATTTTGCCATTGAAACCATATCTTCTTTAAATGGAAGACAAATAGAAGTAGATAATGTGCAGTTTTTGAAAGAAGAGCCAGATTTTTTATGTGAGAGGCTTCCATACATCGACGAGCTCGGGCAATTAATACATAAGGAATGGGCAAATAAAACAAAAACGGTCGAAGAAATGATTCACTATTTAAAGAATCAATGGGCACAAAGTCAACGTCCAATTCAATCGAATGATGACTTTGGTAGATTTGGCGGTTGGAAGCATTTAACCTTCACGAGTACTGGTTATTTTCGAACGGAATACGATGGAGAAAACTGGTGGTTCGTAGACCCTGATGGCTATGCATTATTTAGTATAGGCATCGATTGTGTTCACCCAGATGATTCTATGAAGGTGACAGGAATGGAACATTTAATCACATGGCTCCCAGAACAGACAGGTCGTTTTCAGCAGGCATTCTCTCGGGAGAACTTTTGCTATAGTATCGCGAATTTAATCCGCGCATTCGGTGATTTATGGTGGGAGAAATGGGCGGATATCATGATAGCAAGATTTAAGGAGTGGGGAGTAAATACGATTGGAAATTGGTCTAGTGATGATTTTATTTCATATTCTAAATTGCCTTACGTAATCCCATTAGCAAGCTTTCCGACTACTGAGAAAACAATATACCGGGATTTTCCGGATGTATTTAGCACTGAATACGATGAGAATGCAAAAGAATTTGCTACACAGCTTTTACCATTTAAGGATGACCGCTATCTTATTGGATATTTTATGCGAAATGAGCCACATTGGGCGTTTGTAGATGGTCTTGATTTAACCGAAACGATGCTCCTACATTCGCAATCTTTTGTAAGTAAGGATGCCTTTATCGATAGAATGAAAGAAAAATATACTACTATTGATCAGTTAAATAAAAGCTGGAATACACAATTTTCTCGTTTTTCTGATTTACTGTATCCAGAGAAAATAGAACTGACAGGATTTACAAAGCAAAAAGATGATTTTCAAGAATTTAATAAAATCCTTATTCGAAAATATGTGGAGATTCCTACTCGTTATTGTAGAGAAGTTGATCCGAACCATTTGAATTTGGGGATGCGCTATGCCTGGATATCTAATGAAGCACTGCTAGAAGGCTGTGAGCTGTTTGATGTCTTTTCAATTAATTCCTATCAGAGGAAACCAGACGAAAATCAAATCGAAAAAATAAGTCAAAAGTTGAAAATTCCAGTTATGATAGGAGAATTTCATTTTGGAGCGGCAGATGTTGGCATGTTAGCCTATGGAATTCGCGCAGTTGCAAATCAATCAGATCGTGGGGCAGCTTACCGATATTATGTCGAGCAAGCAGCCACAATTAAAGGGTTGATTGGTGTCCATTATTTTCAGCAAAATGATCAGCCAGTATTAGGTAGGTTTGATGGGGAGAATTATCAAATTGGTGTTCATGATGTTTGTTTACGGCCATATGATGAATTCGTTGAAGGAATGAAGACAGCTCACAATAATCTTTATTTTATTCGAATAGGTAAGAGACAGGCAACTGACTATTCACCAAAAGAAATTCCGAAAACAGGATTTTAATTTCTGTTATGAGAGCGAAAAAAAAAGGAAAGGCTGTTTTCTTATAGATTGTAGCTATTTGTAAAAGGGCTGGCAACTAAATACATTCCGCTTTCCTGCGAGAGTCTGCGTATATTCAGTATGCTACTTTAATAAAACTATCACATGAAATAACAACAAACCTTTAGAAAATAGCCAAGAGAAATGGGGATAAATATGAAACTATTAGTAACGGGAGCAAATCGTGGATTAGGTTTTTATTTAGTAAAGGTTGGGTTAGAAAAAGGGTACCATATATTTGCAGGAGTTCGAAATTCTACTCCTGATGCAATGAAGTCTTTAGAAGATTTAAAGAATACATTCGGTGCGAATTTGACAATTGTAAAATTGGATGTGACAGACGAGGCATCGGTTATTCGTGCATCACAGCAGGTGATGACCGAAACTGCCAATCTTGATGTAATTATTAATAATGCGGGAGTTTTGTTTGGTAGAAATCGGACGATTGAAGAAGTGGATATTGAGGAATGTATGAAAACAATGGATATAAATACATTTGGTTCATTACGTGTGTTAAAGCATTTTCTCCCATTCGTGCGGAAAGGGAAAAATCAATCGATTATTAATATCTCGTCAGATTCTGGAAGCTTAACGAATGCATATAGTGGTGATTATGCATACGGCCTTTCTAAGGCAGCATTAAATATGCTCTCAGAAAAGCTTCATATCTATTTGAAAAATGACTCTATCCGTGTGTACTCTATTCACCCAGGTTGGATGCGGACAGATATGGGAGGGCAACAGGCATCATTAGACCCAATCGTTTCTGCAAATGGAATTTTCCAAATAATCGAATCTAGACCAGTTATTGCGAGCAAATATGTTTTTATCGATTATAAAGGACAGCCAATGGAAATTTAAAATTCACCTAGAATACTATGGACTTTTTCATTAGAAAGAGTGAATAGTTAACGATATCGACAATAAATTAATCGATATGTACGTATAAGTTATTGACACCGCTTTCATAGAGTGCTATTTTTAGCTTGAAGATAATTATTTAGGGAGGAAGGTATATGAAAATTCATTTATTGTTAGATAAAAAGGGCCCTATCATTAGTAAATACATATACGGACAATTTGCGGAGCATTTAGGACGATGTATTTACGAGGGCATTTGGGTAGGGGAAGATTCGCCCATACCAAACGAAAAAGGAATTCGATTAGATGTGCTCGAGGCATTAAAAGCAATAAACGTCCCGGTACTCCGTTGGCCAGGAGGTTGTTTTGCTGATGAATATCATTGGAAGGATGGCATCGGTCCGAAAGAAAACCGCAAGAAGATGATTAATACCCATTGGGGTGGAGTGGTAGAAAATAATCATTTCGGCACACATGAATTTATGCTGCTTTGCGATTTGATTGGATGTGAAGCTTATATTAATGGAAATGTTGGCAGTGGTACAGTACAGGAAATGTCTGAGTGGGTAGAGTATTTAACATTAAATGGTGAGTCTCCAATGGCGAATCTTCGTAAAGAAAATGGCCGAGAAAAGCCATGGGATGTAAAATTCTTTGGCGTCGGTAATGAGAGCTGGGGCTGTGGCGGAAATATGCGTCCCGAATTTTATGCAGATTTATATCGCCAATATCAAACATATGTACGTCAATATGGGGATCAAAAGATTTATAAAATTGCCTGCGGTGCAAGTGTGGATGATTATCAATGGACAGAAGTTTTAATGAAAAATGCCGCACGCTTTATGGATGGATTAAGCTTACACCATTATTCTATCCCAACGAGAAATTGGCAGGATAAAGGGAATGCCATAGCTTTCCCAGAGGAAGAATGGTTCTCCCTTATCGAACATGCACAATACATGGATGAGCTTATTGAAAAACACAGTACAATTATGGATAAATATGATCCAACGAAACGTGTTGGGTTAATTGTAGATGAGTGGGGCGCATGGTATAATGTCGAGCCTGGTACAAATCCTGGATTTTTATATCAACAGAACACCATTCGGGATGCTGTATTAGCAGCTATTACATTAAATATTTTTCATAAACATGCGGATCGTGTATACATGGCAAATATTGCCCAAATGGTAAATGTTCTGCAGTCCATGCTATTAACAGAAGGAGATCAGATGATTAAGACTCCTACCTATCATGTATTTGATTTGTATCAAAATCACCAAGATGCCGAATTGGTTGATTCCTATGGCGATGCTATCGAACGGGTTAGCTATACTGCTTCAAGGAAAAATGGATGTCTATCAATATCACTATGTAATTACGATCTTTCAGAAACAAAAGAAATCACCTTTACCGGCAGGTTAGGAAATTTCTCCGTCATAGATGCGCAATACATTTCAGCTGACGTAATGGATGCACATAATACATTTGAAGAACCAAATAATGTTGAGAAAAAGAACTTCTCCAACTACGAGATTAATCAGGATGGATTAACCATCACTTTACCACCAATGAGTGTTCTTACCGTTGTATTAAAGGAAAGCTAAGATGGTTTGTGTTGGATGTAGAATAAAAGAACAGGTTGCGCAGCTGAATGTTGATGAACTTGTAATAGAGCAATTATCGCTCGAAGCCGATGTTTTATCAGATGAAGAAAGAGATGAACGATTGTCCATTTGTCAAAACTGTAATTATTTATTAAACCATACATGTAGTAAATGCGGCTGTTTTGTAAAGTTCCGAGCAAGTTTACCTTACAAAAGCTGTCCGATTGGACAATGGTAAATAGGAGTTACTAACAAATGACAACATTTTCTTTTGGCGGTCTTCGTCTGTATTTAAGTTGCTATTTCAAAGAGAAAATTCGGATCATGCTTAATGGATAAAAGAGGTGAATGAATGAAGCACCATCAATATGCACTTACGCCACCGATAGGATGGAATAGCTGGGATTGCTATGGGGCAACGGTTACGGAGGAAGAAGTAAAAGGAAATGCGGAGTATATGGCAAAGAATTTAAAAAAATATGGTTGGGAGTATATCGTCGTAGATATTCAATGGTATGAGCCAGGAGCGGTCTCCTCGGCGTATCGGCCATTTGTTCCTTTAGAAATGGATGAATACTCGCGATTAATTCCTGCAGCTAATCGGTTTCCTTCTTCTGCAAATGGAAAAGGCTTTAAGCCATTGGCTGATTACGTCCACAGCTTAGGACTAAAATTCGGTATTCATATTATGAGAGGTATTCCAAGGCAAGCTGTTCATCAAAATACGGCAATTTTCGGTACAAATAAAAGTGCTCGGGAAATAGCAAATACGAACTCCATTTGTCCGTGGAATACGGATATGTATGGAATTGATCCAAAGAAGGAAGGCGCAAAGGAATACTATCATTCCTTATTTCAGCTATATGCAAATTGGGGAGTGGATTTTGTAAAGGTGGACGATATTGCAGCATCCACATTATATGGAACCAATACGGATGAAATAATGCTGATTAGAAAAGCAATAGAACAATGTGGGAGACCGATGGTTTTAAGTCTCTCACCTGGACCTGCACCTTTAGAACATGCGAGCCTTTTCGTTGAAAATGCCAATATGTGGAGAATGACCGATGATTTTTGGGATATTTGGGAACTACTTTATCAAATGTTTGAACGCTGCTATAAATGGAGTAAATTAGTTGGTCCCGGTTATTGGCCAGATGCAGATATGCTCCCGTTAGGCAGAATTGGGGTACGCTCAGTAGATGGTGGTGCAAGCAACCGATATACGCGCTTTACGAAGGATGAGCAGCGAACAATGATGACATTATGGACGATATTTAAATCCCCTTTAATGTTTGGTGGGGAGATGCGAGACAATGATGATTGGACATTGTCTTTGTTAACAAATGAAGAAGTTCTTCATGTCCATAAAGCTGGCTATAGTGCCCGTCAAATTTATCGAGAAAATGACAAGGTGGTTTGGTCTACGAAGGACTTAGAAGGAAACCTTTACGTAGCATTGTTTAATATTGGGGAAACTACTACAAATGTTTCAGTCTCCTTAAATGAATTAGACTGTATAAAGCCAAAAAAAATGCGCAATTTATGGGATAAAACAGATTTAGGAACTGTAGAAGATCGGATTACTTTTGAACTAAAGCCGCATGCTTCCATTTTCGTGAAACTATCAAACTAGCATCTATATTTATTTCGGATAAGCGGATTAGCTTATGATACCTATAAAAATATAAAATAGGAGTTGATTTTCTTGAAATCAATCGAAAATGTTCAAATAAAAGATACGTTTTGGCGTTCCTATTTAGAAACGGTTAAAAAAGAAGTAATCCCCTATCAATGGGAGGCATTAAATGATCGCCTTCCAAATACGGAACCTAGCCATGCAATCGAAAACTTCCGGATTGCCGCTGGGGAGGCTGAAGGGGAATTCTTTGGGATGGTTTTCCAGGATAGTGATGTTGCAAAATGGTTGGAAGCTGTCGCCTATATTTTAAAGGATGAACCAAATGAGCAATTAGAAAAAACAGCAGATGAAGTAATTGATTTGTTAGAGCGGGCACAACAAGAGGATGGCTATTTAAACACCTATTATACGATTAAAGAGCCAAATAACCGTTGGACAAATTTAACGGATAATCATGAGCTTTATTGTGCCGGACATTTAATAGAGGCGGCAGTTGCATATTATAAAGCAACAAACAAAAGGAAATTTTTGGATGTTGTATGCAAATATGCTGATTATATCGATCAAGTGTTTGGAGAAGAAGAAGGAAAAATACATGGTTATCCAGGTCATCAAGAAATTGAATTAGCTTTATTAAAGCTTTATGAAGTGACAGAAAATGAGCGGTACTTGCATTTAAGTCATTATTTTATTCATCAACGTGGCAAACAGCCGCATTATTTTGATGAAGAGAGAAAAAGACGCGGACAAACAGGACCAAATTGGTATATTGGTGGGAATCAATATAATCAATCCCATCAACCAGTGATTGAACAAAAGCAAGCGGTAGGGCATTCGGTACGGGCAGTTTATATGTATACTGCGATGGCAGATTTGGCAAAAAAGACGAATAATGAATCACTTAAAATTGCCTGTGAAAATCTATGGGAAAATGTTACTCAAAAGCAAATGTATATAACAGGAGGAATCGGTTCAAGCGAACATGGAGAATCATTTTCCTTTGATTATGACCTGCCAAATGATACATCCTATACAGAGACGTGTGCAAGTGTCGGACTTGTATTTTGGGCAAGAAATATGCTTGGATTAGAAAAAAATCGAAAATATGCAGATGTTATGGAACGTGCCTTGTATAATGGAACAATCAGTGGGATGGATTTAGATGGGAAAAAATTCTTTTATGTCAATCCACTCGAGGTATGGCCAAAGGCTTGTAACCATCGATTTGATAAAAGACATGTCAAAGCCGTTCGGCAACAATGGTTTACTTGTGCATGTTGCCCGCCAAATTTAGCAAGAATGATAGGATCCATTGGTGATTTTATTTATTCTACGGAAGATAATCAATTATTCGTTCATCTTTATATCGGAAGTGAATCGGCAGTTTCCATTAAAAATCAAAAAGTGAAAGTTATACAGGAGACAAATTATCCATGGGATGGAGATGTTAAGCTATCCATCGAGATAGAAAGCGCTACCGAATTTACTATAGCTTTAAGAATTCCAGGCTGGTGCAAAAATCCAGTCGTAAAAGTTAATAATCAATTAATCTCCGTAGAGCATTTAGAAAATGGCTATCTTTATATTAATAGAACATGGGAAAATAATGATCAAATCGAGCTGATTTTCCCGATGAAGCCTGAGCGAATATGGTCTAATCCAAAGGTTAGAGAAAATCTTGGGAAGGTCGCGATTCAAAGAGGTCCAATTCTTTATTGCTTGGAAGAAGTAGATAACGGAAAAGAATTGCCGGCAATCCAATTACCAAGACAGTCCATCCTACAGGAGGTAAATGGAACAGGGCTATTTGAAGGTATGGTTACTATTAAGGCGGAAGCATATCGTTTAGTAGAAAATACAGATGATTTATATGTCAATAATGCACTTTTAAAAACCCCTTGTATAATAAAAGCAGTTCCATATTTTGCATGGTGCAACCGTCAACCTGGCGAAATGCTTGTTTGGATCAATGAAGATCGTAATGTTTGAGCTGGCAAATGAATGTCCATTTAAATGATGGGAAAAGGGAATGGTTTCTTAATCGCTCTATTCTATTCACAAGACTGTTGTTAAAAGGGTGTTTGTTGCTTGTAGTTTTCATGAGTTGTGAGATAATATATAAAATCCTTTAGTAGAATGAATACGATGTTAACTTCTTTTTTTTATATTTACCAATAAACATAACCTGCCCCAAATGAAGAGGGGCAGGTAATTGTTTTAATTATGATAACTTCCGATTTCTGCGCTTCTGATAGATGAAAAGTTTAGCTGTAAGTAAAAGGATGATAGAACCAGTGAATAGTAGGTTATAAAAATTGTTTGCTGTATTTGGTAAGTTCTTTTCTGGTTCTTGGTCTTTATCCCGTTGGTCCAGATTTATTTCCTCTTTTGATTGTCCGGTATCCTCTTGATTACTTGGTTGCCCATTTCCTGGCCCCTCATCAACAGGTGGCGATTCTGGATTCGCTGGATCAGATGGTTCCGGGTCATTCTCATCAGCTGGATCAGTTGTTGACGGTGGCGCAATATCTTCCCCTTTTACAAATGTCCAAATATTGGAGACTGTTCGTCCAGTGTATTTATCCTCTGCAACAGCGTACCACGAGTATGTCACGTCATTTTCAAGACCTGGCCAAACGGTTTCAGCTATTTCTCCACTTTGTATCTTTTCGTCTTTGCCAATTTCGCTATCGGTATACACATTGACAGAGAAATAGTCGGTGGCTACACGTTTTTTCACTGCAGATAAATCCAAGTTAATAACGAATTCATCTTTTCCTGGATATGCCTCTCCATCATAATAGTTATAATCATCAAGATAAGGAGAATACGTATTCACTAGTATTCTATTATTTTCTTGATCGAAATGCAGCAATCGCATATATCCTTGCCCACCTTCAGGTCCTGCTTGATAATCGGCTAGCATTTGATATACTTTACGATCCACTGTACCATCCCCATTGTCATCAATTTCATTGACAAGGGTTTGTGCTTCGTGATAATGTCCGCTTAAAACTGCAATGACATTTTTATTTGGTACCACTACTTCATTATAAAGTTTTTCCCCGAGAGGATGTCTCGTTCCAGATGCTTGCAAGTATTCATGGAAGCTTAAAATTGCCTTACGATCTGGATAAGCTGCTAACACATCGTTCATCCATTGAATGCCTTCGTCAGTTACACCCCAACCAAGGTATACCATGATATAGTCATTCCCACCAGCGGAAATAAGATCATAATGACCGCGATTGTTTTCGTAGGAACCACCATAGTATGGTTTATTTTCAAAGCGATCCGCACCGAAATATCGGTAATAATCCGTATAATCATTGTTTACTTGATTTACATCATGATTACCAGCTAAAACGCCATAGGGGATGTTTTCATCGTCTAAAACTTTCATATACTCATCTGCATATTCCCATTGATATTCCTCGGTAGAAACATTTACTAAATCCCCGGTATGGAATACATATTTAATTTTCATTTCCTCTTGCATTTCTGCAATCCATTCTGTTTGTCTATCAAAAATATATGGATAACTTTCTGCATAATATTGGGTATCGGACATCCATACAAAAGTATAATCGTAGTCATCCGGTGTACTAGGAATTTCATCCTGGATTAATACATTGACCTTTGCATCTTTGACAAAATCACGCACAGCAACATTTCCTTTTAGTTCAAAGTCTACTGTTCCTGCTACGTCCGAATCAATTAACGTCCAATCCTGTGTTGTATGATTCCATGCATACATGGATACTTTCCTACCCTCTAAAGAATTTCCGTTCCAAACAAGCTCAACAATATCATTTTCATCAACCGAGCGATCAATTGTTACATCAAAACGGTGATATGGGAACTGTGTATCGGAATCTGTTACAAGATAGTTTCCATCCATGTCCGATACGAGAGAAAGATCCTCATCATTGAAAGCTTGTTCGCCTTCCGGTACCATTGTTTGCGGTGGTTCTGTATCGGAAGCATTTTTATAGCCTGAAATGTGGTCGATTTGACTTGGATCATATTGAAACCCTTGATAGAATGTAACATCTAGTTCATCTCCTGTTGGATCGGTCACACGGACTTGAAGTCTAGGATCTCCTGCAATTGGAGTACCTGCTACTGGATTGGGTGCCACAAGCACTGGTTTTAATGGGTTTTCATTTACTACGGAGAAACGCTTTGTGATTTCCTGGTTGTTTCCTACTTTATCAATAGCGACAATTGTTAGCATATGCTCACCAGGAAGTAGCTTAGATGATGCAGTTTCAAATGGTAGTGTGATTGCTTTATCATCTAAGGTCACTTGAACGTCCCCCACTCCTGCAATCGCATCTGTTACCTCTGCATCAATGGTAAACGCACCTTTGTATTCCTTATTATCCATAATTGTTGTTTGAATAACTGGTGCTGTATTGTCTATCAAGATTCGCGCAATTTTTTCTTCGTCATTATCTGTTGTTTTAATTTCATGTTCACCATCTGCAATTACAGTTGTGTCCCAATCATATGTTTTGGAACGAGTATGTTCCTCAGTAATCGAAAAATGAAAGTCAACAAATGGATTTGCATCATTCATTTTTAAAATCTGTGAAGCATCACTAAAATTTGGATCCTTCAAGACCGTTCCGTCGGCAAGTACGAGTCGGACATTTCGTAAATCATAATCGTCACGGTTCTCAGGTGAATCTAAATCAAATGGAGATGCCTTGTTTCCGGAACGAACCGTTATCGTTGTGTTGGCAGTTAAGCGATCGGATTCAATCGGAATACTGAACGTTTTCCATTGTGTTAACCAGTCATCATCCATCAAGTAAAGGATGTCATCGCCCATTGTTACAGCATTTTGGAAGTACGTATTCAATCCATTTACCTCAAAAGCGAAATAGGCTGTTCGCTCAACAGAGTGGTATAAATCATCGGTTACTTCTGTTCCGTCAATAAAGAGTGTGACATCTTCAGGATTATCTGTTTCAGAAGTTCCTTTTAGGACGGCTGTTCCATTTAATATTTCGCCATCTGCAACATTTAAGCGTAAGCTCGATTGGTCTAAGTCACTTGTAATGGTCACTCGATATGTATCACTTATTACTTCATTTTGACCATCGGAAACTTCAAAATAATAATCTACATATTGATTCCCAATGAGATCAGGAGAGTAGATTGTATGATGATAGAGCATATCATCGTAATCTTCCTGAAGAATAGCTTCCTGATATTCTGATTGATTATTAATCTTATAAAATAAGCGTACAGACTTTACGACTTTGTCATCGGTGGCATTGATAACTATCGGAATATCATCTTTTTGATCAAGTTCTGTAACATCTGTTAAATTTTCAATGGAAGGTGGAACGGAATCCTCTTCATGCTGCACCGGTTGGGCTGGCACTTGGAAGGGTTTTACGATTCCTGGAGTTGCATCCATTATGGCGATTTTCGTTGATTGTGTTGATTTGTTTGTAGGGAAGCGATAGAGAATCCCTTTATCTGGCATAGTGTCATCAACATTTGGCTCATCGAAATAGTAAGCAACTGACACCTCTTTATGAGTATTGGTTGCGACAACAAGTCCACGCATACTTCCATTTGCCATTCCGCCACTATAGATGCGGACAATATTTTCATTCTCTACTAATTGTGAGTCGTAATGGGCATTGAAATCCGCAACGGTTAACTCACGGTTTTGATCGTTTATGATCCAGAAAACAAGCGTTTCCCCAGCTGGAATTATCACTTCCTCTGGAATCGCTGGCCAAACGACATCTGTTCCAGCATCGGTTCCATAACGGTAATAAAGCTTATAATCTTTGAAATTCATTGGTTCATTCGTATTATTATAGATTTCGATAAACTCATAGCCATCTGCAGTACCGACATTCGTTGTGTCTGGTACAACCTCTGTTACAAGAAATTCTGGAAGTTGATTGTAATTTATATTTGGCTGCTCTACATGTATCGTATATGCAGCTGTTTGTACCGATTGGAATCCATCGGTAGCCTCAATATAATAAACCATGGAAGATACGACACTTGTAGCTGGAATTTCTCCTATGTACGTAGATGCATCAGCATCAGTAGTGCTATTACGCATAGATACAGAGGAAAAATTATCTTCATTTTCTTCTTTGTAATAAAGTGTAACAATTGGTATTGCACTATTATCGGTTACAGTAGCTGTCACTTGAATTGGTGTTAATATTTCTCCTTCAATAATGGCAGAATGTGTAATTACTGGTGGCTCTGTATCAACTGGCACTTCTGGTACATGAACAGGAGTGGCCGGAACCTGTTCTTCCTCAATAGTTCCAGGCGTGGGATTAGCCAAAATGCGATGTGTGACCATTTCTGTTCCTGCTAAAGGATATTTATATTCCACAACTGCACCAGTATTATCAGTTTCGTTAGCAAAATAAGCTGCAGAAATGACAGATGTACCTGTATTATCACGGATGACAATCGCACGATTACCACCGTTTGCAAAACCAGGAAAACCTTCTGTAAATGGAATGATTTGTTCTTCTGTCAAGTTCGTGCCAAAATTTTGATTGAATTGTTCGACTGTTTTATTTCCGTTATTAAACCAGAACACAATTGTCTCCTGTGATTCAATGGTAGTAGGAGGGACTTGGAATATTCTTTCTTCCCCTGAATCCGTATATAAGTATTGGAACGAATAGTTCGTTAAAGTGATTGGTTGATCGGTATTATTATAGAGCTCGAAATATTCAAAGTAATCGGTGCCACTACCATTGGAATTAGGCGAAATTTCCGAAATCATTAGTGGTGGTAATTGATTAAAATCGATATCCTCTAAACCAGTAATCGGTACTTGAACTGGAATATCTTTTGCAAAGTTGACGCGATGATTCTGGTCGGTAGCTTCGATGTAATAGCTAATAGACGCCTGTGATAACAATTCTTTTGCAATGACCGCTTGAAAATAATGATTATCAGAGGTTTCCATTTCTATTTTTTCGAAAGCGGTATTTGGATTTACTTGATAGTAAAGAAATGCTCGTGCATTTTGTTGATCATCATTAATTTCCGCAGGAATAACTAAATCCTCTAACGCGATTGCTTGTTCAATCGGTGTATGATTGATTTCCGGTGCTTGGTTATCCGGGACATTTACTACTTGTTCTGGGGCCTGTCCAGCCACCAATGTACCTGGAGTTGGCTGTACTTGCTGTGCAAACTTATCCATTTCGATGCCTACTTCTGGGAATTGATAATGCACGGAAAGTCCATTGCCAATATCCTCAAGCAAATAATTTGCCCAAACAACGTCATTTCCTAAGCGGTCTTTAATTACAACTGCACGATTTCCGCTATTATAGAATCCAGGTGCACCGCTGTATTCGACAACATTTTCTGCAGATAAATTCAATTGGTAGTGTGAATTGAAATCTGCTAATGCTTTATTGGATAAATTATTCCAAAATATGATCGTTTCCTCTGGCTCTAAGGTGACTGGAGCAAAATTCATTTTCACATCTTCATTGCCACTGCCATCTGTATAACGTAGGGCAAATGTATAATGATCTAATACAATCGGTTGATTGGAATTATTGTAAACCTCAAAATACTCGTAATCATCACTGCCAGCATTATTCGGCATGATTTCTGTAATTAAAATTGGTGGTACATTTCCAGTTGTTTTAGTTGCTGCTTGCTCTATGTATTCTGTTTGCTGTTCTTCTCTAGTAGCATCACTAGACTGTCGAGTGCTAGTAGATGGATCTGGATTCGATTCATCTTCCGCTTTCATATCAGTCGGTTTGCCATCCTCTACATGCATAGGGGAGGTGATGACGGTTTCGACATTTTCAGATGTGCCGTCGGCTTCTGCTGCTAAAATCCTTTTCGGGGGACCGATAAGATTAACATTAGAAACGAATAGAGCTAGTAGTAATAGAACGATCATTCCTTTTTTGAGTTTCTTTCTCACTTTTCTTCGCATACTTTCCTCCTTGAATTTAATAAAAATTGTTTCAATTAAAAGTTTAATAGGGAACTATTAAATTCATTTAAGAAGAATGTTAATTTTTTGATAGATATATTAAGAATATTACAAATAGAAGAATGATGGGGAGGTTTTACCCAAATGATTTCGAATGAAATAAAAACCATCAAATGATGATTAACAGTCATCATTTGATGGTTTCGATACGCATGTATTCCTACACATTTTACTCAATCGTTTTTCGTTGGATTTGTTTACTTATAATGTTTTCGTTTCTAGCTTTAATCCTTCTACTTCTACATCTTCATCAATTTCCAAGACAAGGCATCGCTTTCCCTGAAACATAATGTATTTGACATGCTTCAAATCTTTTGGGCTAAGGGTAAGCTTTGCTACTTTCGTATCAATTTTAATCGTTTTTGGAACTAAATTATTTGCCTTAAATTCGTGTTTTTCATCAATTAATACCGATTTCATTGCGTGTTCCACTTGTTCAATACGCACATCCTCGACACCACTTGCAGTTAGAAGCTGCTCGATGTCATGGGAATCTAGCATTGGTGGTTCCACTTCTTTATCTTCCTCATCTTCACTCTCTGCACTGACCGAAATCATTCGATCCAATTCACCGTACACATTGGAGATGACGTCCGAATCCACTTTGTCACCGATTACTTCTTTTAAAATATGATCAAAAATGTCTTTATCCTCTTGTGCAGTAATGATTTCCTCGCAATTAAGGACTTCTTCAATAAATTGGAAGTCTGGTTGATTAGCTTTTCCGGAAAAATAAAGAATATGATTTACATCTGCTGCATTATCATTAAAGGCAGGAAATAGAAAGCCTGTTAATGGGGCAGCTAAATTTATAATCGGATCTACGACATTATTGGCTTTAAATGTTCGCTCGATAAAATCGAATAATAGCGTTTTTTTCGGCTGATCTATTTTATTTAAACTACATAAAATAAGGGGGCTGGCATATGTTTCATCATCTCCACCCTCCTCGGTGTCAAGGCTACGTTTCCTTGTCGGCTTGCGATACTCTGCCCGAATAAAGGTTACAACCGTATCGAATTCATAAACAGTCTGTGCAAACATTTTCTCGACAATTTGCAGCATTTGTTCATTCCAGTCCTCGGTATCCTCCATATGCAATCCTTCATAAAGAATAGTTTGGGTACTATACTCTACATTATGGCGAAATTTTAACTCAAATAGCTTGGAATCAAGGGAACCGGTTAATACTTTTTTAAAGTTCACTAAAAATAATTCCTGGGCTTCCTTTTCTAGCATATAGAACGGTTGACTAATATGTTGGTAAATTTCACCTGTTTCTTTTTTTACATATACATTGAAAATATCTTGTATTTTCATTCGATAATTGTCTAATTTAAATTGCTTTCGAATATTTGCGATATCTTTTTTATTCACTAGTTTCAACTCCCATTTTGATTATACATTGTTGAAAATAATTTTGTAATACTTGACTAATAAACGGAAGCGAGAAATGTAGCGGAAGAGAAATGAAAAATGCTTGAACTGATTGCATTTTTAAGCTGTTTTGAGTCCATTGGAGGATTTTTAGTGTCCATTCTAGCTAAAAAGGCATAGGAGTCATAATCTTATTACAATAATAAAAACGAGTGTCATTTTTCTATAAAAATGAACACCCGTTTTTTACCTTTAAAGGATAGTTGATTTTATAGGATAAAGAACTTGGAATGAACCGCTGAGCAGACCAAATACACGGTGGCGGTTGTTTAGCTACCTACAAAATGAAGGCAATCCGCAGCTAGCCTCACCGCTGGTCCGAATGGATGCTTAGAGTATATTCAGTCTGCGAGCTATTTTACTATAGATACATACTATATAATTTTTAGCCAACCTCTTTAATATTTTTGGATATTGCATCTGCTAGTTCTGGGGTGATTTCTTGTGTGGGGTCAAAGTTTTTTAGCAATGTATTCATAATTTGGCCAACTGCACCCTGTCCTGAAAATTCAAGTGAAAGGGTGACTCGCGTGCGCTTCGGTTGTAATTGCTTTGCTCTTAATTCTCCTTTACCTTGAATGTGATTAGACTCGCTTGCAAAGTCAAATTGTAGGTAATTCGGTTCGTTTCGTTGAATAATGTGCGAGTGAACCTTGACATTACGCTTCCACATTCCAAACTTTGCCTGGACGGAAAGGACGAATTGCTGATCCGAAATTACCTCATGATGAATGTAACCAGGAATAACAGTTAAACAATGAAAATTTGAGTTAATCCATTTCCAAATTGTTTTTATAGGAAAATCTAAATCTATACTGTGTACCAATAAAGGCATAATTGGTAGTACCTCACTTTCCATGTTATTAATGGATGCCACTACTTCAAATGGAATAATGATTCCAATAAACCATGTATATGTCGTATTTCCTTTCCTGATTCCGAAAATTAGCAAAGAGAAAATAGGTAAGTTTAGGAAGTCATATAGCCGTTCGAATTGGACCGTATCGAAGAATGATGTTATGTCCTGAAAATCCTCATGAATTCAAACTTTCTTGTATTATTAGATAGCACTTTTGGACGACGAATACATATTCGTTGACGCATATCTTTCCTTTTTTAGGACAAGTTAGAAATAAAATATGAAAAAGAGAGGACTAGGAATTGATGAAAACAAAATGGGCATTATTCGTTGTTCATTTTCTTATAGCTTTCGTGCTTATTGGCTGCGATAAAATAGCAGTTCTTGATCCGAAGGGACCACAAGCGCAAACACAAGCAAATGTGATTTGGCTATCGATTGGCATTATGTCAGTTATTGTAGTAGTTGTTTGCGCAATATTAGTTTTTGTATTAGTGAAATACAGAGATTCGAAACTACCAAAGGATTATGAACCACCTTATATTGAAGGAAATCGTGTAGTAGAGACGATTATTGTTATTGTGCCGATATTAATTGTTGCGTTTTTTTCTGTAGTAACGATAATTACTAACAATAAAGTAGAGGCGACACCGCAAGCGTATAAAGGGCAAGATCCATTGATTGTTTATGCGTCCTCGTCGAATTGGAAGTGGCATTTTAGTTACCCAGAAGAAAACATCGAAACTGTGAATTACTTGTATATTCCAACGAATCGTCCCCTCGAATTTAAGCTATACTCTTTTGGGCCGATTACAAGCTTTTGGATTCCCCAATTAGGAGGTCAAAAATATGCCATGAGTGACATGGTAACGACATTACATCTAGCTGCTGATGAGGCAGGGGAGATGATGGGAAGAAATGCAAACTTTAGTGGTGTAGGGTTTGCTGAAAATTCCTTCTATGTCGAAGCAATGTCACAGGATGATTTTGATGATTGGGTAACAGAGGTTAAGGAAACTGCGGAGCCATTGACCGAGGAGAAATTTCAGCAATTATTAAAACCTGGTCATTTAGGTCAATTGACATTTACTGGAACCCATTTACCGTTCTCACCAGCTCCAGAAGGAGAGCATGCTGGACATAATCACGGAAAAGATGGTCCAAAAGCAGATACGAATGGTAATCAAGAGCATGATGTGCATGAACATGATACGAGTACTAGTTAAAAAATAGAGTTGTCGTTTTAATTTATTTCTATATGGAAGAAAGAAAAACTAAGAATAGAAAGGAAATAAAAGCATGGGTTATTTCTCTAGATTTGCCGTACCACATCCTAGTCCAGCCATATACGCATCCATGATTGCAATTGCTGTTACGGTTTTCTTGATAATTGCGGGTATTACCTATTTTAAAAAATGGATTTACTTATGGGATGGCTGGATAACAACTGTTGATCATAAAAAAATTGGGATAATGTATTTAATATCTGCGTTACTAATGCTATTCCGTGGTGGAGTCGATGCGCTAATGATGCGTGCACAGCTTGCCGTACCGGACAATAAACTATTAGATTCCCAGCACTATAATGAAGTTTTTTCTACTCATGGTGTCATCATGGTTCTCTTTATGGCAATGCCTTACATTATGGGGTTGATGAACTTTGTAGTTCCATTACAAATTGGTGCTCGAGATGTTGCATTCCCGAGACTTAATGCGGTCAGTTTTTGGTTGTTCTTTATGGGGGCAATGCTTTTCAATCTATCGTTTGTAATTGGAGGTTCCCCTGATGCAGGATGGTCCTCGTATTTTCCACTTGCAGGGAATGAATTTAGTCCACATGTAGGAACAAACTATTATATGATTAGTATTCAAATTGCTGGAATTGGCACGTTGATGACAGGGATAAATTTTCTTACTACCATATTAAAAATGCGTGCACCAGGAATGACGCTGATGAGGATGCCAATGTTCACATGGGCGAGCCTTACGACATGTATTATTATCATCTTTGCTTTTCCTGTATTAACAATCGCACTTTTGATGGGAACGATGGACCGATTATTTGCAACGAAATTTTTCACGATAACCGATGGTGGAATGGATATGTTATGGGCGAACCTTTTCTGGGTATGGGGACATCCCGAAGTATATATATTAATTTTACCAGCGTTCGGTTTATTCAGTGAAATTATTCCAACCTTCTCGAGAAGAAATATTTATGGCTATACATCCATGGTTGCTTCTATGGTATTAATCTCTTTCTATTCCTTTTTAGTATGGACCCACCATTTCTTTACGATGGGACAAACTGCCTATGTGAATAGTATTTTCTCGATTACTACGATGATTATTGCAATACCGACGGGAATAAAAATATTTAACTGGTTGTTCACCATGTGGCGAGGGAGGATTCGCTTTACCGTACCAATGCTTTATTGCTTAGCGTTTATCCCATTATTTACGATAGGAGGAGTAACAGGGGTAATGCTAGCAATGTCTGCTGCCGATTATCAATACCATAACACAATGTTTTTAGTTGCACATTTTCATAATGTTATTATACCGGGTGTCGTATTTGCGGTACTTGGAGCATCAACCTACTATTGGCCAAAAATGTTTGGTTTTGTATTAAATGAAAAAATCGGAAAGCTGGCATTTTGGTTTTTAGTGATTGGTTTTTGTTTAGCATTCTTCCCAATGTATATTACAGGCTTAGATGGACAAGCACGGAGAATGTATACCTATTCAGAGGATACAGGATTTGGACCGTGGAATATGGTGGCAACTATTGGCGCAGTATGTATGGCCATTAGCTTCGTCTTAATTGTTTATATGATTTACTACAGTATACGTAATGCGAAGAAGGAAGCAGTGTCCGATCCTTGGGATGCACGAAATTTGGAATGGGCAACACATACACCAGTTCCAGAGTATAATTTTGCGATTATCCCACAGGTCAACTCTAGGGAAGCCTTTTGGGATGCAAAGTATAAGGGGCATCCATTATTTAAAGGGGATTACGAAAAAATCCATATGCCAAATAATAGCGGGGTTCCGTTCCTTATGTCTTTATTCTTCTTTGCTCTTGGTTTTGGGCTCGTATTCAGTATGTGGTATTTAGCGATATGTGGATTAATAGGTGTCTTTATTTGTATGGCACATCGTTCCTTTGAACAAGATCATGGTCGCTATATTTCTGTTGAGGAGATTAAAGAAACGGAAGCAAAATATGGAGGGACGCATAAATGAAAGTGGATCACTCACAACCTCTTGAATACAGTACGGAGCAAAATCGCCTGAATATTTTAGGTTTCTGGATTTTTCTAGGAGCCGAAATTATGCTATTTGGTACACTTTTTACTTGCTATTTTACTTTAGTCAATCGAACATCGGATGGACCGATAGGAGCCGAAATTTTTGAAATTACACCTGTTCTAATGGAAACGTTCTTGCTTTTAACTAGCAGCTTTGTGATTGGTCTTGGGATTCATGCGATGCGTCTTGGTAATAAAAAAGCGATGCAAGCTTTCTTTATCCTTACATTGCTGTTAGGCATCGGTTTTTTAGCTTTTGAGATAACTGAGTTTATTACGTATTATGAGGAAGGTGCAACATTACAAACAAGTGCATTTACATCGATTTTATTTACTACATTAGGGACACATGGTGCACATGTTAGTTTAGGGTTATTCTGGGGATTATTTATTATTTTACAAGTGAGAAAACGCGGCATAACACCTGTAACAGCCAATAAATCATTTATTTTCTCCCTTTATTGGCATTTCTTAGATGTTGTTTGGATCTTTATCTTTACCTTTATTTATATGAAAGGACTGACACAGTTATGAAGGAATTATTCCCTGCCAAACAAGTAGGGGGCTTTGTTTTTTCATTAATTTTGACAGGTGTGGCATTATTGGTTTACTACTTCAATATGTCTCGAGCAGTTGGGCTAACCATTTTAACGTTAACGGCATTTATTCAAGCAGCCGTACAGCTCGTTGTCTTTATGCATGCCCGAGAAATAGAGGATAGTAAATCGGTTTTCACGACAATTTATTATGCTATTATCATTGCATTAGTGACGATCTTTGGGACATTATTGTGTATGATCTGGGGCTGGAATTATTAAAGAACAAATGGAATCGAAGATACATGATTTGGAAACCAATTAAAGGTTTCCTTTTTCTGTTTACAAGGAGGGAAATCATAAGAAAAAGTAGAAGATAATATCATTGCGAAAGAGAAGGGAGCAGAAGCCGATGCGTAAGCAGCTTATCACGGAAGTTGCCAATCGAATTTTACAGTTGAATTTAAAGCTATCACATCCGATCAGAGTTGGCGTAAGTGGGATAACAGCATCTGGAAAGACTACATTTGCTAATGAATTAGCAGTAGAACTGCAAATGCAAAACAATCATGTGGTGCGGGCTAGTATCGACCAGTTTCATAACCCGCGTTCATTACGATATCGAAAAGGAAAGGAATCGGCAAGAGGATACTATGAGGATGCCCATGACTATCAGTCATTTAAGGAAAAACTTTTACTACCATTAGGTCCAACAGGTAACTTTCACTATCAAACGATATCCTTTGATTTAGAAAAGGACGAATATGTTTTACTAGATCCAATCCAAGCGAAAAATGATTCCATTTTTATTATTGATGGGACATTTCTTTTTAAAAAGGAATTAATTAAACTATTTGACTTGAAAATTTTTGTTCAGACAGAATTTGCTGTCGCAAGAGTCAGAGGTGCAAAGCGAGAGACGGCTGCTTTTGGAAGCTATGAAAAAGCAGAAAAAATGTTTCTAAATCGATACCACCCAGCATCCAAATTTTATTTAGACGAACATGCCCCATAGGATAATGCGGATATTGTAATAAATAATAATGATGTAAACCATCCGTTTATCATCTCCTAAACTATAAACGGTATTCCGTCCATTTGCTCGTTTCGTCGGCAATATCAATATGTTAGACTAGTAAAAACTAGCTTTTTACTAGAGAGGAGAGAAAACAATGAAGCAAATCTATGCATTTGAAACGAAAGAAGAGTATGAAAAATTTCAAAAGGTCATTCAAAGCTTTGATAGGAAACTGAAGGACTATCAAAATACGCTGGAAAAGGATTATGCATTAGTCGATTTACCAAAAGGGGTAGTATGGACAACGGAAGAATTGGCAACTACTGTATTTTCGGAGCTACCGATACCAGCCTTCACTAATAAAAACTTAATTTATATGTCACCAGATATCCATACTTGGAGAAAACTTCTCATTAAGCAATTGGACGGAAAGGATCTACCAAATATCCAAAACTTCTATGAAAACTTTTCCGAAAATCATCTGTTTGTTATATTGGCACATGAGCTCACCCACCATTCGGATTTGTTCATGGATGAGTTTGACGACGAGCGAGAGAATAGTATTTGGTTTGAGGAAGGTATGTGCTTTTATTTGCCAAGAAAATTACTACTAAATGAAAAGGAATTTCAAGAAATTACGGAGATTGAAACAGTGTTAGTGGAGGTTTTCAAGGAGAAATATGGTCATCATTCACTGGAAGATTTCGGGGAAAGCTCCTATAAAGGAAGCTTATCGAGCATTATGTTTGATTATTGGCGAAGCTATCTTTCTGTCAAGCATATCGTAGAGGTTTGGGCAAACCACAATATAAAATTAGTATTTAATCGCTATCACCAGTGGATAAAAGATGACAGAAAAACCCCGTTAATGAATTATTTTAGTTGATTGAACTTTTTTCTAAATAGAACAATAAGTACGAAAGAAATCACAAGCTAGCTGTCAATTGCTAATTTGTGATTTTTTTGTACTTGAATATCTAAATTAATTTGTTTTCGGAATTATTTATTTTTATTGATTTTGATACACCAATAGTGTATGATGCATAGTATATAAAGAATACTGTATGACATATAGTAAGGAAAGGTGAGTTGATGAGTAATTTATTGAATTCCTTAATTACGGAGCTTCGGAGAGGAACGTTAACATTAGCTGTGTTAAGTCAACTGCAGACTCCTCAATATGGCTACTCGCTTGTTCAGCTTTTAGAGGCATCTGGTATTGCCATTGATCAAAGTACGTTATACCCATTGCTTCGCAGATTGGAAAAACAGGAGCTTGTGTTAAGTAGCTGGGATACATCGGAGAGTAGACCGCGCAAGTACTATGTTTTAAGTGATTATGGGAAGGAAATTTTTTTGCAGCTGAAAGAGGAATGGATGAAAAATTCTAAGGAGCTTTATCGGTTACTAAAGGGGGAGAATGAGGATGGAATTAATTGAGATTTATATTCAGGAGGTTACTCGTAGATTACCGGAAAAAATTCGTGAAGATATCGCACTAGAGCTAAGATCTACAATAGCTGATATGCTACCGGATAATTATCAAGAAGCGGACGTGAAAAAAGTACTTGAAAAATTAGGAAGTCCTGTTGCTTTAGCTAACGGTTATCGTGATCGCCCAATGCATTTAATTGGACCTCGCTACTATGATATTTATGTCACGCTTTTAAAAATGATTTTTCCCATTGCAATCATTGTGTCACTTATCTCTTTAATTGCCGAATATATGATTGGATATAGTGGTGAAAAGGCGGTTCTTCCTGTTGTATTAGATATAATAGGCATCGGAATATGGAGATTATTTGAAATGGCAATCCAAGTATTCTTTTGGTTAACGGCAGTATTTGCACTTATTGAAAGAATGGACAATGGAAAAGAACAGCAACCATTAACAGCAAGCTTGAAAAAATGGACACCGGATGATTTAAAACATATTTCATATATTCCAAAGAATAAAGCAATCACTAAGTTTGAAGTGTTTGGTGCATTACTGTGGACTGCAATATGGGCAACGTTATATTTTTATGCTAATCAGCTAGTTGGTGTATATGAAGGTAATGGAGAACGATTAGAGTTTGTGATTCCTGCTTTAAACCAAGAAGTTTTACTACATTATTGGATATTGGTTGTTATCGTTATCGGTAGTGAAATTGCATTGTCTCTTTATAAATTAATCAAAGGACAATGGACGAATAGAATCGCAATTGCGAATACATTACTTCAAGTATTTGCAACTATTGTATTTCTTCTCATAGTATTGAATCCAAATGTAATCAATTCAGATTTTATTACGTATTTAATGGATCTATTTCATATAACCGCTGGCAAAGTAAAGGCATGGATTGTGTGCATTGGAATTATCGGTTTTATTGTGTCTGCCGCAATCAGTGTCTATGATGGGTTTCGTAAAGCAAAAAAAAGTTAATCGTAATTTGTGTAGGAATGCCTATTAATCATAAAAGATGTAGGCATTTTTTTATTTAAAGGATTCGTCTTGGTCGTTAGAAAATGAAAATTTTAGCTTGGGGAAGGAGATGGAAGCTAAAAAGTAGAAGTAAACCTAGAAATAATAAACATTGACGATAGGGAGGAAAGTGGATGAGTAAATTTGGTTTGTTTGGTAAGTTTACCGTCAAAGAAGGGGAACGGGATACTTTTGAAAAAATTTTATTAAAAGCAGCGGAGTCCTTACAAAATATCGAAGCGTGTGAGTTATATTTGGTAAATCGATCGGATGAGGATGAAAATGCAGTATTTGTGTATGAAGTATGGAGCAATCAAGATGCCCATCAAGCATCATTAGCTCTTGATAGTACGCAAGAAATGATTCAACGAGCAAGGCCAATTATTACCGGAATGGAGAGAATTGCTACTTTTCAAAGTTGTGCTGGAAAAGGAGTGTAAAGAAATTTTTAGAAAAAGTGAATCCAAATTACAGATGCCATTCGTATATAGGAATAGCATCTTTTTTTTGCCCCGTTTTACCTGTGAACTGTAACGGAATTTTGATTTTTATCCATCATAAAATAAGCATCGTTCGAATATTTTTTGACCAACAATAGTCAAATCCATTCTATCGCACTAATTGTTGGTCAACAACATCCACATATATTTCGTGGGAATCTTTTTATTGGAATTAAATTTTCGCTAGTGGATGATCTTTATTTCGCCACGGTACAACAAGAAATAGGGAACAAATTTACTGATTACCAATGTTTTTATTGGGAAACCTAATGGAAGGTTATTTTGACATTTTTATTTTCGAAAGGAGAAAAGTGGATGGACTCACTATGGCTCGAGTATGCTTGGGCATTGTTAGTTTTAATTGGCTTAGAAGGCTTATTATCAGCTGATAATGCTCTTGTATTAGCAGTTATTGCAAAGCATTTACCGGAGGATGAGAAGAAAAAAGCAATTAATTATGGTATCATTTTAGCCTTTGCGTTCCGATTTCTTGCACTTTTTGGAATTTCTTTCATTGCAAACGTTTGGCAAATACAAGCAATTGGTGCAGCCTATCTCCTTTACCTTGGATTAAAGCATGTCATACAAGCACGATTCGGAAAAGCAAATGAGAAAATTCATCAGGAGGAGGCAAAGGAATCAGCGGGAAAAGGCTTTGCTCCTACTGTTGGCAAGATTGCGCTAGCAGACCTTGCCTTTGCGATTGATTCGATTCTTGCTGCAGTTGCTCTTGCACTTGGTCTTCCTGATTCTCCGCTCAGAAATTTCGGTGGAATGGATGGTGGGCAATTCATTGTTGTGCTCCTTGGAGGGATTGCAGGTCTTGTCTTGATTAAATTTGCTGCAACCTGGTTTGTTAAACTATTGGAAAAACGCCCGGCATTAGAAACAACCGCTTACGCAATTGTTGCCTGGGTCGGTGTTAAGCTGGCAATCATTACCCTTGCCCATGAAGATATTGGTGTTCTCGATCATGATTTTCCACATAGTACTTTGTGGACATTAATCTTTTATGGTGTGTTAGTTGCTATTGCACTTATTGGTTGGTTTGCACCAAGTAATAAAAAACAAAACAAAAATTCAAACTAGCAGATGCTAAGATAGTGGCATTTACACTTGTAGATGCCACTTCATTTATCCAAAGAAATCTTTGTGTTTAAGAAAGGAAGCGCAGTTTTAAATGGATAATATGAACATTTCCTATAAACTACCGAAACGAATATTAACCCCAACAGGTGGCTTTTTAAAGGAATACACACATTCATTAAATCCTTATGTAGGTTGCTCCTTTGCCTGTTCCTATTGTTATGTACGGCAAAGCCCAATTGGATTGTTTCGAAACCAGGAATGGGGAACATGGGTGGATGTAAAACAAGAAGTAAAGGAGAAAATTAAAACCGAAATACATAATTTTAAGAAACGAGGGAAAGAAGTTACAATATTTATGTCTTCAAGTACGGATCCGTATCAGCCAATTGAATATCAAGAAAAAATAACAAGATCTTTACTAGAAGGAATGGTTGCTACGCCACCAGATTTTCTATTTATTCAAACGAGAAGTCCGATTATCACCAGAGATATTGATTTACTAGTTCAACTGAAAGATAGGCTACGCATTAGCATGACGGTGGAAACGGATAACGAATCCGTTCGGAAGAGATTTTCTCCAAAAACACCGCCGATTGCTGCTAGATTAAAGGCGATTCGAAAGCTTCGTGAGCATCATTTACCAGTGCAAGTAGCAATTGCTCCGATTTTACCTTTTTCTGAAAGGTTCCCAGAAACCATCTCTCAATTAGTGAATCGAATCGTTGTAGATGATTTTTTTACAGGGGACGGTAGTAATGGAAAAAGAACGGAGAGATTAAATATTAAATCTTTATATGAAGAAGACCAATTAGCGAATTGGTATGGAGAAAATGCACACCTATTTGCTATTGAACAGTTGAAAAACTCCTTTTCACCGGAACAGATCTTTATCAGCAAAGAAGGTTTTCTTCCATTTTGACAAGCTTGTAGACGAATCTTTAGCTTATAAACACAAAATTGCTACAAATCTTCTATTTTTTATAAAATAACACAATAATTATTAATATTTTGTAATATAATAGATTTTAAGATAGCGTTTACATTCTTTTATTTATAAGGGGGAACGGTTATGAAAAGAGATTTAGAGAAATTGATTTCACAAATGACATTAGAAGAAAAGGCTAGTCTATGTTCAGGTCTTGATTTTTGGCATACGAAGGCGATTGAACGTTTAGGAATTCCATCAATTATGGTGACGGATGGACCACATGGACTTCGGAAACAGGAGGAAGGAGTGGATCCTTTAGGGATTAATGACAGTGTTCCGGCAACTTGCTTTCCTTCTGCTGTTGGGTTAGCAAGTACGTGGAATCGGGAATTAATTTACCAGGTTGGAGTTGCATTAGGCGAGGAGTGTCAGGCAGAGAATGTCGGTGTATTATTAGGTCCGGGTGCCAATATAAAGCGTTCCCCACTTTGCGGAAGAAATTTTGAATATTTTTCAGAGGATCCATTTCTTTCCGCAGAAATTGCAGCAAGTCATATAAACGGTGTACAAAGTCAAGGAGTTGGAACATCGCTGAAGCATTTTGCTGTCAATAATCAAGAACATCGTAGAATGTCGATTGATGCGATAGTGGATGAACGATCATTGCGGGAAATTTATCTTGCAAGTTTTGAAGGAGCGGTGAAAAAAGCACATCCGTGGACTGTTATGGCTGCCTATAATAAAGTGAATGGTTCGTATGCATCAGAAAATGAATACTTATTAACCGACATTTTACGTGATGAATGGGGATTTGAAGGGTTTGTTGTATCGGACTGGGGAGCTGTTAATGAACGTGTAGATGCCTTAAATGCAGGTCTAGAGCTGGAAATGCCTTCAAGTCATGGGCTTGGAGATAGAAAAATTGTAGAAGCTGTTCGTAGTGGCAAGCTGTCAGAAACATTATTAGATCAAGCTGTTGAAAGATTATTACGGGTGATTTTTCAAGCAGTAGATAATAAAAAAACATCTGCTAGTTATGACAAGGAACAGCATCACCAGCTTGCGAGAGATGTTGCTAGTGAAAGTATGGTGTTATTAAAAAATGAAGAACAGATCCTACCACTCAAAAAGGAAGGGACGATTGCAGTAATCGGTGCATTTGCGAAAACACCAAGATACCAAGGTGGTGGAAGCTCACATATTAATCCGACAAAGCTGGATAATATTTTAGTGGAAATGGAAACATCTGCTGGTAAAAATGCAACTATATTGTATGCAAAAGGTTATGCTATTGAACATGATGAAATAGAGGAAGATTTAATAAGCGAAGCTAAAGAAGTCGCTAGTTCAGCAGATAAAGTGGTGTTATTCGTAGGATTACCTGATCGTTATGAGTCGGAAGGGTATGATCGTAAACATTTACAGATGCCTGTTAATCACGTCAAGTTAATTGAAGAAGTGGCAAAGGTTAACAGAAATATTGTAGTCGTATTAAGTAACGGTGCACCAATTGAAATGCCATGGATTGATAAAGTGAAAGGATTGTTAGAAGCTTATTTAGGTGGGCAAGCACTAGGGGGAGCCATTTGTGACGTATTATTTGGTACTGTCAATCCGAGTGGAAAAATAGCAGAAACATTTCCGAAGCAGCTTAGTGACAACCCGTCCTTCTTAAATTTTCCAGGGGAAAGAGATAAAGTGGAATACAAGGAAGGTATTTTCGTTGGTTATCGTTATTATGATACGAAAAAAATTGCACCACTATTTCCATTTGGCTTTGGACTGAGCTATACAAGCTTTGCCTATAGCGACCTTACCGTAAGTCAGAAGGAACTAAAGGATACAGATATTCTTACCGTTACTGTGAAGGTGAAAAATATTGGAGATGTAGCAGGTAAAGAAGTTGTCCAGCTTTATGTCAAGGATTTAGAAAGTAGTGTTATCCGACCGGATAAAGAGTTAAAAGGATTTGTGAAGGTGGAACTTCAGCCAGAAGAGGAAAAAACGGTTGAATTCCATTTGGATAAACGGGCATTTGCTTACTTCCATGTAGAATGGAATGATTGGCATGTTGAGGCGGGAGATTTTGAAATATTAGTTGGGAAATCTTCTCGAGATATTGTGCTTAAGGAGAAAGTATCCATTACCTCCACTGTGTTGATAAAGCAACCTGTCCATCGAAACACAACGATTGGAGACTTATTGTCCGATCCTATATTAGCACCAATTGCACAGCAATTATTAACAAAAATGCAGGAAGGAAATGCAGCATTAAGCATGCCTGAATCGGATGGAGAGCATTCGGAAATGATGGCAGCGATGATGAAATATATGCCTCTCCGCGCATTAGTAAACTTTAGTCAGGGGGCATTCACAGAGGAAATGCTTTCCGGACTTATCGAACAATTAAATCATTATTTGGTTAATGAATTTGCATAAACGGTTAGTTAAAATTTACCAGTAATAATATCCCAAATGTATATCATCCTATGAAGGATTAAAATATGTTTGGAGGTATTTTTTATGGCACAGAATTTACGTGAAATTATGACAGATGATGTTATAACAGTAAAAGAATCACAATCGGTTCAAGAATGTGCAGCACTTATGAGCCAACATAATATCGGTGCAATTCCAGTTGTAAATAATAGCGGACAAATGGTTGGGATTGTAACCGATCGGGATATTACCCTTCGTACGACTGCACAAGGGGAAAATCCACACACACCGGTGTCTGAAGTGATGACATCTCAACAAATTGTTCAAGGAACACCAGATATGGATGTACATGAAGCTGCGAATATAATGGCACAACAGCAAATCCGCCGCTTACCAGTAGTGGAGAATGGACATATCGTTGGAATGGTTGCTCTCGGCGACCTAGCAACAGAAAATATTTATGCAAATGAGGCAGGAGAAGCATTACAGGATATATCCTCGCCTTCTTCTCCACAGCAATAAGTCTTTTTATGTGTGAATAGTAAAATAAAGGAAGGCCGAATCCCTGTGGTTTGGTCTTTTTTATGTGTAATAAGTCCCGTTATTAAAAAAATGCATTCCAATTTCTTTGAAGTTGTTTAGAAATATTTTCACATAAAATTATTTGTAAATAGCATTTAAAGAGAAAGTGGGCAGTGAATTTCACTGATAATATTTTATTAGTATATGAATTTTAATTACAAACATCAGTATATTAAAAATTATTAGAAAAGTACTTTACAAACGAAAAACTATGTTGTTTAATAAAGTTAACGAAAGCGCTTTCTTTATTGTTTTTGCATGTTTTTGTAAAGGGGAAGGAAAATGCTCACGATATACGATATCGCAAAAAAGGCAGGTGTTTCGGCTTCAACTGTATCAAAAGTTCTTAACGGACGACCCGGAGTCGGAAAAAAAACAATAGAAAAGGTTAAACAAATTACAGAGGAATTAGGATATTATCCAAATTCGATTGCTAGAGGATTAGCAACTAAGAAATCTAAAACAGTAGGTGTTTTTTTTGAAGACCATTTAAATTCAGGGTTTCGCCATCCTTTCCTACAGGATATATTAGCCAGTTTTAAAGATGTGATTGGTGCACATGGCTATGATTTAATTTTTTTCACCAATAATCATCCAGATAATCATGTGGAAACATTCGAAGCACGTGCAAGACATCGAAATGTTGACGGATTATTTTTAATGGGTATTCCAAGAACCGATAAAAACTTAGATGCAATTATTGCAAGTAATATCCCATGTATTTCCATTGATTTAGACTTATGTGGCCCACGAGCGAATTACATCTGCTCGGATAATATTGGCGGAGCAGCAAGTGCTGTCGAGTATTTCATTTCCAAAGGGCATAAAAAGATTGCTTGTATCACTGATTTTTTTGCAACAAAGCCAGGTGAGGATAGATTGGTTGGCTACCTACGGGCGATGGAGAAACATGGACTTTCTTTAAAAAAGGAATGGATTGCTCGCAGTGACTTTTCCGACCAAGGTGGTCTGCTATCGACTCGGAAGCTACTTGACAGTGATCCATCGTTAACTGCAATATTTTGTGCAGGAGATATGATGGCACTAGGTGCAATGCGAGCGATTAAAGAGAAAGGACTAGCGGTGGGGAAGGATATTTCCATCATTGGGTTTGATAATATTAGCTTATTATCGTATGTAACCCCAAGCTTAACAACTGTTTCTCAAAAGAAAGAAGCAATGGGAGAAATGGCAGCAAAAGAATTAATAAAACTAATGGAGGATCCATATTATCGTGCAGATCCCATTACGATTGAAACGGAATTAATAATTCGGGATACCGTGTGTAATCTCGTGGAGAATAGCTAAAGAATGGCTGTCAATTCCACTTTAAGGGGGTGGTAATGAAATAGTTTAATAGAGTACTATATTTTATTAATTGTAAGCGGTTACTTTATGCGTCTTTTGTTCTTATTGCTGATTATAAATTGGATGGACCGCTAAAAAAAAGAGGGGGATAAAAAGTGAAGTTTAAAAAACGTGTATTGACATTGTTAATGGTGATGATTGCATTTGCACTTGTGTTAACTGGATGTACAGACAAGAGTTCCTCGGGAAATCAAAATGAATCTGGAAATGAAAGTAGTAGTGGTGAGACAAAACCATTGATTATCGGACTTTCTCCTGCTGGTCAATGGCAAGAAAACTTCAATCCGTTTTCTAATACTGCAATGGGTGGAACGAATGGTTTGATTTATCAGTCACTTTGGTATTTTGATAATGTTAGTGGTCAGGAATATCCAATGCTAGCTACAGAATATGAATGGACAAATGACAATACTACTTTAGTTGCTAAGCTTCGTCAGAATGCGAAATGGTCAGATGGAGAGGCGTTTACTGCAGATGATGTCGTGTTTACCTTCCAGCTATTAAAGGATTATCCTGCAGCGGATACTTCTGGAATTTGGGCACAAGTCACATCTGTTGAGAAGCAGGATGATTATACGGTTGCTTTCAACTTTGATCAAGCAAACGTTCCATTCCAAAGCTATGTGTTAGGATCATTAATCGTTCCTGAACATATTTGGAAAGACTTAGGCGATCCATCGAAAGTACAAGTAACGGATCCAGTTGGTACTGGTCCATACGTATTAAGCTCCTTTACTTCTCAGCTTTACAAGATGGTGAAAAATGAAAATCACTATGATGCTGATAAATATGTAATTAATGAGCTTCAGTTCCCAGCATTTAGTGGGAATGATAGTGAGCAGTTGGCACTTGCAAAAGGTGAAATTGATTGGGCGGGAATTTTCATTCCGGATGCTGAGAACGTATTTGTTGCACAGGACCCAGACCATAACCATTTCTGGTTCCCAGCAAGTAATAACGTAACCTTATATCCAAACTTGAAAAATCCTATCTTAAGCGATGTTGCTGTTCGTAAAGCAATCAGTTTAGCAATTGATCGCCAAAAATTATCGGATCAAGCAGCTTCTGGTTATGATCCATTACCAAGCACAACAGCATTGATTTTGCCAAGGGATGAAAAATGGATTGATCCAAGTATTCCAAAGGATCAATTGGAATTTGAATTAAATGTTGATAAAGCAGTCCAAACATTAGAAGATGCAGGCTATAAAAAAGGTAGTGATGGAATCTTTGTTTCACCAGATGGAGAAAAATTATCCTTCACTTTACAAACAGTATCTGGATGGACTGACTGGGCAACTATGGCACAGTTAATTTCCCAATCGTTAACAAGTATGGGTATTGAAGTGACTGTAGATATGCCGGAATATGCAACATATGCAACAAATGTTCAAAATGGAGAATATGACTTAGCCATTTCATGGACAAATGCAGGACCAGATCCGTACCGTCAATATCAAGATATGTTAAACAGTAATGGATCTTGGAATCTCCAACAATGGAGCGATCCGAAAACCGATGAAGCATTACAAAATTATCAAAGCACAACTGATGAGGAAGTACAAAGAGAATCAATTTATTACTTGCAAAATGTGATGGTAGAGCATTTGCCAACTATTCCATTAGTAAATGGTCCAGTATGGTATGAATATCGAACAGAAAACTTTGTTGGCTGGCCAACAGAAGAGAATCCTTATGTGAATCCTGCGCCATTCAACTGGCCGGCACCTGCGATTACTATTTCTAATTTAAAACCAGCGAATTAATCTAAAGACGGAAAAGGCGAAAGCCTTTTCCGATCATTATTCTACCAACTGGAGGGAAAACAATGCGCTATGTTATTAATCGCATCGGTTTTTTTATCCTATCATTATGGGCAGCGATTACGATAAATTTCATTTTGCCACGGATGATGCCAGGGAATCCGGCTGATGCCATGTTTGCAAAATTTCAAGGACAGCTAACAACATCTGCATTAGAAGCAATGAAGAAGGCTTATGGTATTGGAGAATCGAGTTTATGGCAGCAATATGTTGACTACCTTCGTGGCCTATTTTCCTTTGACTGGGGCTTGTCCTTTATGCAATATCCAACGCCTGTAAGTAGTATGATAGGATCAAGTTTACCGTGGACCATTGGTCTTGTAGGTGTCGCAACACTAATTTCTGTTTTTCTAGGGACTGCATTAGGGGTTTATATTTCATGGAAAAGAAAAGGGTTCCTTGATAATACACTACCTATCGTTTCAATGGCTTTCCAAGCATTACCTTACTTCTGGGTCGCACTTTTATTTGTTTTTGTTTTTGGATTCAAATTAGATTGGTTTCCGATGTCGCACGGGTATGATCCAGCAATTACGCCTGGATTTACAAGCGAATACCTTTTAAGTGTTTGGAATCATGCATTTTTACCAGGACTAACATTATTACTTGGTGGCTTGAGCGGGTGGATTGTTGGTATGCGTAACAATATGATTTACACACTTGGTGAGGACTATGTAACATTTGCTGAAGCAAAGGGTGTAAAAACTTCACGTTTAATGTTTTCTTATGCGGCAAGAAACGCAATTTTACCACAATTAACAAGCTTTGCGATTGCGATTGGGAATGTAGTGAGTGGCTCTATTTTAACAGAGCAAGTTTTTTCTTATCCAGGGATTGGAAATCTATTAACAGACGCCGTACAATCACAGGACTTCCCAATGATACAATCATCCTTTCTATTAATTGCTGTTGCTGTGCTAGTAGCAAACTTAATTGTGGACTTATTATATAGTCGTCTCGATCCACGAATTCGTACAGGGGGTGCTAACTAATGCAAACAAATATATCACCGGCATCTCAACCAAGTATGGAAGCCCCTAAAGGAGGAAATTTCCGGAAAATTTTCCGTATCTTTCTACCGTTCTTTTCCAATGCAAAGTCGACAGTGGGTTTCATTATCTTTTGTATTTTTGTGGTAATTGCTATTTTTGCACCGATAATAGCACCGTATGATCCGAGTGCTGCCATTCATGTGCCGAACTTGTCACCAACTGCTGACCATTGGTTTGGTACGACGAACACAGGTCAAGATATTTATTCACAGTTTATTTATAGTGCAAGAAGTACAATGGTTGTCGGGTTTGGTGCTGGTATCTTATCGACCATCATAGGCTTAATATTTGGTGTTGTCGGCGGATACAGAGGTGGTTTGACCGACGCTATTCTTGGTTTTATTACGAATATTTTCCTAGTAATGCCTGGTCTAGCCTTAATGATTGTTATTCAGGCGTATTTAACAGCTTCTTCTCCTTATTTAACTGGCCTAATAATTGCGTTAACTGGCTGGGCATGGGGTGCAAGGGTGTTTCGTGCCCAAACAATGACACTCGCAAACCGTGATTTTATATTAGCAGCAAAAATGTCCGGAATGTCCTCCTTCCGAATCATGGTCACACAAATTTGTCCAAATATGATGTCGATTATCGCAGGAAATATTATGTTCGCAACATTGGGAGCAATTCTTGCTGAAGCTGGTTTAGCTTTCCTTGGCTTTGAAGACATTAATTCGATAAGCTGGGGTACGATGCTTTATTGGGCAAGTAATAATGCAGCACTGATTCGTGGAGCATGGTGGTGGTTTATTCCTCCTGGACTCGGAATTGGCTTAGTCGGACTTAGTTTAGTATTGATGAACTTTGCAGTAGACCAAATCACCAATCCTCGTTTGAAGGTGCAAAAAAGGAGGAAGAATCATGGAAGCAAAGCAGCCCGTGCTTGAACTTGAGAATGTCTCAGTAGCATATGATTCCCAGGCAGGAATGGTTCAAGCAGTGAATGATGTCTCCTTAAAAATCTATGAAAATACTATTGTTGGTTTAATCGGAGAATCTGGATCTGGGAAATCCACCCTTGGCAATGCCATTATGCGATTATTGAAAAATAGTGCGGTGTTAACAAATGGAACCATTAAAGTAAACGGAAAAGACGTTTACCAAATGGATAAAAAGGAACTTCAAAAATTCCGCTGGAGTCAAATGTCCATGGTATTTCAAAGTGCTATGAATGCACTAAACCCAGTGTTAACAATTGAAGCACAAATTCTAGATGTTTTGCTTAGTCATCACAAAAAAATGTCAAAGAAAGAAGCAAGAGCAAAAGCAGTAGAGTTAATGGAAATTGTAAGTATCGATCCATCCCATTTGAAGAGTTACCCACATGAGCTTTCTGGAGGCATGAGACAGCGGGTCGTCATTGCAATTGCCATTGCGTTAGATCCAAAATTAGTAATAATGGATGAGCCTACGACAGCGTTAGATGTAGTTGTTCAGCGCTCGATACTAGATAAAATTAAAGAAATTCAAAAGGTTAAAAAGTTTGCCATTCTATTTATTAGTCATGACTTTAGCCTAGTATCCGAACTAGCTTCAAAGGTTGCGATTATGTATGCTGGTAGATTTGTAGAAGTAACAGATAGTCAATCGCTAAAGCAAGCAGAAGGACATCATCCGTATACGCAAGGTCTTATTCATGCTATTCCACATTTGACTGCAGATGAGGTTTCCATTGAAGGAATTCCAGGAAATCCACCAGATCTTGTCGATTTACCTAGTGGATGTGCCTATCATCCACGTTGTCCATTTGCAAATGAGCGATGCCGAATAGAGCGGCCGGCTATTAGCAAGGTGAATAACCGCGAGATCGAGTGCCATCTTTATGATGTAGAGAGAAAAGAGGTGGTTAAGTCATGAAAGAAGCAGCTAGCAAAGAATCCGCGACACTAGTGGAAGTTGAGGACTTAGTCATCAAGTTTCCAGTCCGTGGAAATAAAAAAAATCGCTTTATCACACCTGTGGATAAAGTTAGTCTAAAAATAAAAAAAGGTGAAGCATTGGCATTAGTTGGTGAATCAGGTAGTGGCAAAACGACAATTGGTCGGGCATTAGTGCGATTACTAAAACCAACGGATGGTAAGATTTTGGTGGACGGCGAGGAAATAAATGATTACAAAGGCAAATCACTTGCGAAGTACCGACAAGTGGCACAAATGATCTTTCAAGACCCTTTTGGTTCTTTAAATCCTGTAAAAACAATTGAAAGCCATGTGAAATTCCCACTGAAAAAGCATCAAGGATTTAAAGGACAGGAGTTAGATCAAAAAATAACCGATTTATTAGTACAGGTTGGTTTAACTCCTGTAAATGAAATACGAAAAAAATACCCACATGAATTATCTGGAGGGCAAAGGCAGCGACTTGCCATTGCGCGAGCATTAGCGGTAAATCCGCAATTTATTGTTGCAGATGAACCAACCTCCATGTTAGATGTATCGATACGTGCAGGAATTTTGCAGTTAATGAATGATTTAAAGCAAGAATTGGATTTATCGTATTTATATATTACCCATGACCTAGCATCTGCCCGCTACTTTGGGGACCGGATAATGGTTTTATATGGTGGGAAGGTTATGGAGATAGCTGAGTCTAAGGAATTAATAAAGCATCCATTAAATCCTTATACACAATTATTGCTATCGGCTACACCGGGCAGTGAATCCCAAATTAATTTAAAGGATATGACAAACGAGCCTCCAGACTTAGGTGAAGGAAGAAAAGGTTGTCCGTTTGTCCATCGTTGTCCGTTAGCATCCAATGAATGTAAGGAAAAAATGCCAGCACTTGAAGAAGTAAGCAATGGTCATTTTGTTGCCTGTTATCATTATGATAAGGAAAAGATTGTGTTTTAAAAGACAACGAAGATGTTTGATTTATATTGTATAAGGGCAGCTAGAAGTTAAGGAAAAATATTGCAAAAAATAGCGGGTACGCTTATTATGCGTGAGCAGTTGGCTTTCTTTTTGCTCATCTGGAAAAAGCATACCCGCTTGTATATTATAGTGGGACATTCACTTTTTGTTTCATCGTGATAGTTTTACCTGTTATTCCAAATAAAATTGTAAGAATAGGTGATAACAAGCAGAAAAATGCAAAAGGAAGATATGCTAAAGTAGAAACCCCTAGAACATTTGCAATAAATACCCCACAAACACTCCATGGAACTAATGGATTTACAACCGTTCCAGCATCTTCTAAAACCCGTGATAAATTCTTATTCGCAAGACCTAGCTTTGCAAAATGATTTTGAAAAGCTTCTCCTGTTAAAATAATCGATAAATATTGCTCCCCGATTAAAACATTCACACCGATAGCCGTAAGGGCAGCAGCTACTATTACATTACTCACCTTGTTCAAGACACTTGCTATCGACTGTAATAGTGTCGGAATAATTCCTAATGAAAAAAGTAGTCCTCCCATGCTTAGTGCTAATAACACTAGGGACGCGGTGAACATCATACTATTCATTCCTCCTCGAGTAAGAAGACTATCGACCACGTCATTTCCAGTATTTGCAACATAGCCATCAAACAGAATATTCATAAGTTCTTTTATAGATGGACCTTGATGGAAATAGGAAAGCACAATTGCAACGATAGAATTTATCGCTAATGTAAGTAAGGCAGCAGCTTTTTTAATTGCAAAAATAACGAGTATGATAATCGGTAGTAAACTATACCAATGGATAAGTCCGGTTTCTAATAGTGTATCCTGAAGGCTAGATAATTTAATAAAATCAGCGCTATCCACATTCGGAGAAAGTATTGCAAATACGATGGCACTGATCATGAAGGCTGGAGCAGTTGTCCATGTCATATTTTTGATATGTTCAAATAAATCAACCTTTAGGATTGCGGATGCAATATTTGTTGTGTCAGACAAAGGAGACATTTTATCCCCGAAAAACGCACCTGAAACAATTGCTCCTGCGGTAATTGCTAACGATACATCAATAGCTGCCGCAATGCTGATAAATGCAACGCCGACAGTAGCTGTTGTCGTAAGTGAGCTGCCGATTGCTACACCAACAATAGCAGTAAGAATAAAAACAATAGCATAGAAAAAGCTCGGTGTGACAATTTGTAGACCTGCAAATAGTAAGGTAGGAATCGTTCCGCTTAGCATCCATGTAGCAATTAATATACCAATAAAAAAGAATAGAAAAATAGCGGATAAACCTGATTTTGCACCTTCGACCATACTACTCTCAAGCTTTGTAAATTGGATCTTCTTCCATAATCCAAATAATATTAAAAGTACAATAGAAATTATGATAGGGATTTGAGGAGATGCCCCAAACGTAATCATACTGACACCGTTAATAAAAATAATGAAAATGGTGATTAAAATAGACTCAACCAATGATGGATGAATGATTGCCTTAATATTAAACATGTAATTTCCTCCTTGAAGTAAAGTACTTAACCTTAAATGTGAAGTTTGTGAAATTACTTCCTTGCTAATCTAACTAGTAAAACTTAGGCAAAATAAAAAACACCTTCTCCCAAATTAGGGACGAAGATGTTCTCCGCGGTACCACCCTAGTTAATGAACCATTTGCTCATTCACTCTTAAGAAAACCGATAGGAAAAACGGTGTATTTCATTCTCATTGCTGCCTGAATTTTCAGCAACCATTCAGTCTCTATATGCTGCCCACAATGGAATTACTTCGGTCGTTCTTCGGTTAGTTGTATTTACTTTAACACTTAAACGCATAAACGCTTTTACGCTTTTATGTGTTAAAGAATTTATAATTACTATAACATGTTTCCGAAGAATTTCAAGTAGTTTATTTTATTTTTTTGTCCCTATAGGAGGAATATCCTATCTATAGGGTTTTATTGTAATTAAATCTGCCCAGAATGGGTGACATTTGTTGCGGATAGGAGATTTCCATCGGGATCTTCAAAGCCAAATCCCCCTTGTTTTGTCCCGGGAAAGTAATTAAGGTTCGTTACTTTGACACCTTCTTGCTGTAAATAATGATGGAATCTTTCCAAATCATCTATATAAAAATCAATCACACTATGAATAATTCCAGTGAACGTATTTTTAAATAGTAATCTCCTTTCATCCTCTGTTTTTACAAGGTAAATGGTCGGAACTCCGATTCGACTAGATCCTTGAAGATGCAGCATACAGCTGTTTTCATCCTGGTACACTGCTTTCAATCCAAGTAACTTACTGTACCAAGCAATCGATTTTGGAAGATTTGTTACAGGAATTTCAATCGTAGCAATTCTTGGGACAATACGCCACATCACTTCTTCCGCAAACTCTTCTCGTACTCGTTTTCCACCAAATGATTCTGACATTTCTATTAACAGCTCCTTTTTTAATTTTTCTTTTCCTCTTCGTAATCTGCTTTCAATGGCACTAGAGGATAGCTGCAGCAAATTCCCAATCTCCTTTGCTGTATATCCGGAAATATAATTCATTACGATAACAATCCGATATTTTTCTTCTATTTGTTGAAGTGCTTCCCATACCATTGCCTGAATACTGTTTGAGTCGTCCACTTTGTTATTTTCTGGGAAATTTTCCATCAATGTATGTTGATTCTTTTTTCGAAAAAAATCAGTGCACTGATTTTTCGTTATCTTCATAATCCAATGGGAAAACTTTTCTCCTTCGCTCAATTGAGGGAGCTTCATCCATGCCTTAACAAAAACTTCCTGTGCAATATCCTCAGAAATATAAGAATCTCTTGTTCTACTGAGTGCTAATCCATACACGAGATTGGAATATCGGTGGACGAGTTCTGCATATGCATCATAATTTCCTTGTAACGATTTATGAACAAGTACATCGTCTGTCCAGTTCATTTCGTCAAGAACCTCCTTTCAACTATTCATTAATTAGACGTAGGAAAATAGGAAAATCGGTCATAAATATATAAAAATCTCTATATTAATTTTAGTTTAGTATGAAGAAAGAAATAAAGGGAGAATGTTAAACATTTTATATTTATAAGTTCATTGCCAAAAAAATTGTCCATAAAAAGCAAAAAAGACTGCAAAGTAAGAATCACCTTTTCGCAGTCCTTTTCGTGTCATCAACTATTCCTATTAATAATTTCAATCAATTATTTTCCTAAATACTTTTGCATTCTCGTTAGTGCCTCTTCAAGCTTTTCGATTGGAGAAGCAAAGGAAATCCGTAAATGTTTATTCCCACCATGGGTAAAGACTGTACTTGGAAGTACGCCAACTCGAGCATTCTTTAATAAATCCATAGTAAATTCATAAGAGTCATTGGAAAAAGCAGAGATTTCCGGGAACATATAAAAGGTACTTGTTGGTTTTACGACTTGGAAGCCGAGCTTCGTTAAACCATTGTATAGAAAATCTCTTCTCCGTTGATATTCATCGCGCATGTAACTTACATCGGACATACCTTTTTGAAGGGCATCAATCCCGGCATATTGTGCAATGGAGTTGACACTTACAATGACATATTGATGGACCTTTACCATTTCCTTTATTAAATATGCAGGGGCAAACACAAACCCAACACGCCAGCCAGTCATCGCATGGGATTTAGATAGGCCGTTTATTACAATCGTTTTTTCCCGCATTTCTTGATAGCTTGCAATCGATACATGCTTTCCTTCAAAGGTGATTTCACTATATAATTCATCCGACAAAACAAAGATATCCTTGTCTTTTAACACGGAAACTAATTCCTTCACATCCTCTTCGGTTAAGGAAACACCAGTGGGGTTGGAAGGATAGGGTAGAATCAATAGCTTCGTTTTTTCGGTGATGCTATTTAGAAGTTGTTCCTTTTTTAATTTAAAATCACTACCTGTCACATCAATCGGGACAAGTTTCGCACCACATAATGTAATGACTGGTTCATATCCTGGGTAGGTAGGTGTAGGAATGATAACTTCATCCCCTTTGTTAAGGATTGTCTTTAATGCAATAAAGATTCCTTCAGTGGAACCGTTAGTAACAATAATTTCGTCCTCTTCATTATAGTTTAGCCGATAGTGCTGATTTACAAAATCAGTGGCTGCTTTTTTTAGCTGTAGAATTCCAGCATTTGGAGCATAAAAGGATAAATTATCGTCAATCGCTGATTTTCCTGCTTCTTTCACAATTTTAGGTGTTTTAAAGTCTGGTTCACCAATTGTTAGTGATAAAACATCAGGATATTTTTTAAATTGATCTGTTATTTGTCTGATGCCAGAAATTTGAATGGATTGTACTTCTGGATTTAGTAAATGATTCATCGTAAGTGCTCCTTGTTGAGTTTTTACAATCTATTATACTATTTTACATTAGAAATAAAAGTATGAAATATTAAGATATTTTATTATTCTCCATTTTGTTACTATGTTACAGGTCTATTTGGTCATTATAAAATATTATATAATCAACATAGGACTGTTCTAAAGAAAGAGGACTTTTTTATCGAACTAAGAACTAAGTATAGAATCAATTGGTTACCTATAAAAGGCGAGGACATTTATTTATTTCGTATTGCATTTAAAAGAATTTTGAAGAAGGAAGCAAAGTACATGAAAAGAAATCAACATGTTGATGAGGAGCTTATTTCGAACATTACATACCGAATGGCAAAGAAAAATGATGCACTGGAAGCCGCTAAACTTATTCATCTTGCCATTGACGACATTGCGAATCAGCTGACTGGACAAACTAAAAAGGAAAAAATTCAGGAAATGCTCAAGCTTTATTTCCGTGAAGAAAATAATCGGCTTAGCTATCAAAATGCAGTAGTAGCAGAAGCATTAGGAGATGTCATTGGGATAGTCATTTTCTACGCTGGAGCGAATGCTGCAAAGTTGGACGAGCCAATTTTGCAATATTTAAGAAGGCAGGGGAACAATCAAATGATTGCCTTTGATCAGGAAGCGGATATTGAAGATTTTTATATTGATACATTATGTGTAAGCGAAAGATTTCAGGGCTATGGAATTGGTACAAAGCTTATAAAAGTAGTAGAAAATATTGCAAAGCAGCAAGGCTTTACAAAAGTTTCTTTAAATGTTGCACAAAATAATCCAGTTGCTAAAGGTATGTACAAAAAATTAGGGTACATGAAACAAAAAGTGATTACAATTAATCAACATCCATATGACTATATGGTAAAGCTTATTGAAAGGTAATGGAAAAAGAGACTGGAGTGATTCCCCCCTTGTATTACCAGTAATGTTTTCCCGTAGATTGGAAACTTTAATGGTAAAGGAGTGATATACATGGCACGAAAAAACAGAAATAAAATTTTAGTACCAGAGGCACGTCAAGGACTAGACCAGCTAAAGGCGAAAGTGGCTGGAACAACTAATCCCGATCAAGCAAAGTTTGAAGCAGCAGAGGAAGCAGGTGTTCCACTTAAGAAGGGATATAACGGGAATCTTACAGCAGAACAGGCAGGGAAAGTTGGCGGTCGTTTAGGTGGAAGTATGGTGAAGGAATTAGTTAAGATGGCGGAAGAAAACTTAAGAAAAAAGCAGTAGCGAGCATTTCCTGAGGTTCGCTACTTTTCCTTACGATGATTGAAACTTGAGTGATTCCTGAATCCACTACTATTAACTAGAGGACTTGGCAGAAGTATCTGTAGTAGTCTTTTTTCGTAATTTCTTTTTTAATATGGTACCAAGTAGGAGGATAATTAAAGGTAACCCAATCGCCGTTGCCATAGCATAAATGACCCAAGGCGTTTCAACAAATTCAATGGCGCGTCGGTGGTCAAACACGATCCAATAGGAAAATCCGCCAAGTATTAGTCCAACCGGGATTATCGTTGGTCGATAATCCTTTAAGCCAATAAGCTTTTGCAAAGAGACAGAGGCACAGAGTAAGGACATCATTATTTGCGTTAAATTCGACAAAGCAAAAAAGGCAACCATTATCATCTCATAGCGGTGAAAGAACAGCCCAATATGAGCACTTCTTGCTAATTGCATACAGGAAAGATTGTATTTGGCAGTTACTTCCGCTGAGAGGACACCAACCTCTAATATTGGCCAAATGACAACAAATAATCCAGCAAATGCAATTCCAGTAAGCCCCAATTTTTTCCAGCTCGATTTATCTTTCACTAATGGCAAGATTATCGATGCCATCATAACTGCTAATGCCCAATCGGTATTATGAAACCTACTTGCCCAAATGGTGGAAAACAAGCCAGACTGAAAGGTAGGCAATAACTCACGAATATCGAATTCTGCAAGCGAACCCATAATAATTAATATATTTAACACTAAAGCAGAGAACACTCCGATTAAGGCAAGTCTTGCAATAACCTCCAGTCCAAAAAATATCCCGCGGCTTTGGAATTTGCTCATCCCCCAGTCGATCCTCCTGTCCTTCTGCAAGTTCAGGCTGACTTTTCATACTCCACCAAGGGAAACGAACGACTGCATCCTTTTGATCGGAAGGTTTAAATGGGGTTGCTGGAGCAAGATAGGACTCCCCAAAGGAACGAAGCGATAATGTATGAATAGCAATTAATACAAACATTGTTGCAAATCCAAGTAAGCCTAAAGTACCCGAGGCGAAAAGCATTGGAAAGCGAATTAATCGTATCGAGTATGAAGCGGAATCGTTAGGAACAGCAAAGGAAGATATTCCAGTAATAGCAACGATAATAACCATAAATGGTGATGCAATTCCTGCTTGAACGGCTGCTTGACCTACAATTAAGGACCCAACAATACTGACTGCCTGCCCTACAGGCTTTGGCATTCGCAATCCTGCTTCTCTCATAAGCTCAAAAGCTAGCTCCATAAGTAAAGCTTCTAATAAAACAGGAAAGGGTACTACTTCTCTACCAGAAGCAATAGTAAGTGCCAGTGTCGTTGGAATCATCTCCTGATGAAAGCTTGCTAGCATTACATAAATCGAAGTTAACGTTAAACTGATGATAAATGCTGTATACCGAATCATTCGGAAAAAGGATCCCATTAAATAATTCGAGTAGTAATCATCACTTGCCTGTAAAAATTGCCAAAAATAAGCAGGCATGATAAGAACGAAAGGAGTGTTATCCACAAATACAGCGACTCTTCCTTCAAAAATGGCAGAGGCTACCTTATCTGGACGCTCCGTACTTTGAATGGTTGAAAACGGGGAGTATGGTGCATCATCTATTAGCTCCTCAATATATCCACTCTCTAGCACGGAATCAATTTTTATACCTTCTAATCTCTTTTTGACTTCCTCAACAAGACCTTCTTTCACTGTCCCTTTCAAGTACGCAGGATTTTCGTAGTTTTTGATTTTGTTCCAATTTTCATTTCTTCGATAACAAAAAGCGGGTCTTTAATTCTTCTTCGCACTAGTGCTGTATTGGTACGAAAACTTTCCGTAAACCCATCTCTTGGACCTCGGACAACTTGCTCTGTTTGCGGCTCTGCAATCGAACGTGCTTCCCATCCTTTGGAAGAGACGATGATAGCTTTATCAAATTTATCTAGTAAAAATAATGTATCACCAGAAAGAATGGCTTCAATCCCTTCCTGCGAATCAGTAATTAGCTTAATGGATGAAATTAAATAGAACATCTATTTTCACCCATTCCGCAAAAGCCTTATCTGTCAATGGGGTATTACCATCCATCAGTTTCGGTGCACCATAAATAAATGCTCGAATCGCATTTTCTACTTCCTGAGTATTCGTTAATCCTTCTGTGAAGAAGCAAACTGCCCTTAAGTTTTCTTTTGGATGTAGAATAAATTCTCTCGAAGCAAAATCCGCGTTTCCACCTAATAAATCTTTGATGAGTTTAATATTTTCCTTAACATCCTTTTTAAATAATTGCTCCAGTTTCTTCGCGATTGCTTCAGCCATGGAAACATACTCCTCCAAAAAATTCTGTACCGATAGTATAGGCAATTTATTCCATAATATGTATGATTTCCATTACCTTGGACAAAATAGTTTTGCTTATCTAATGGAAGAAGGAGCGCTTAATGGATTTTTACCACAACTTTTTTTATATTTATGTGCTTAATGCAAGCTGGTTTGTTTGGACGATTATCATCGCATCTATCGTATTAAATATTTTAGCTCCGATTCTTATTTGGTTTGTTATGAACAGTAAGCCACTGCCCATCATCAGTAGTTTAAAAAAGGAAAAAACGGAGAAAAGTACGAAAAGTGAACAGTAATGAATTAAGAGAAAGGAAAGTGGAATGTGGAAAGTTGATGAGTGGCACAAATAAATCTAATCTATTAAAGAAGGTTTGGATGACCTTCTTTTTTTGAGACTGATTTTCAAAAGAATTGTTGTTATTTAAGAGAAAAAGGTCGGTGAACGATTTTCTTTAACAATAATTATGTGAATCCATCTTTTATTAGCTATTAAATAAATGATGATTGAATACTAATCAAATTATTTGCTATATTCATATGGAGGTGATAGGGTAATTTTTGGATTTACTACAAGGAGGAGAACAAACATGAAGAAACTTCAAATGAAAAAAAATAGTTTCGTTGCACTTTTATTTGCTTTTTTAGTTTTGCTAGGAGCATGTAGTAATGATTCAGAAACGAAAGAGAATAGTACCGAAAATTCGAAGGAAAAAACAGCTTGGGATATTGTGAAAGAAGAAGGAAAAATAACGGTTGCAACTTCTGGAACACTTTATCCATCGTCCTTCCATGATTCAGAATCGGATAAGTTAACAGGTTTTGAAGTGGAAGTCGTACGAGAGATGGCGAAACGATTGGGCTTAGAAGCTGATTTTGTGGAAATGGGCTTTGATGGAATGCTTACTTCTGTAAATAGTGGTCAAGTAAATATAGCGGCAAATGATATTTCGATTACTGACGATAGAAAAGAGAAGTTTGCATTTTCGACTCCATATAAATATTCGTTTGCAACAGCTATTGTTAGAAAAGATGATCTATCGGGGATTGAAACGGTAGAGGATTTAAAAGGGAAAAAAGCAGCTGGTGAAGCAACGACCGTCTACATGGATATTGCCCGGAAATATGGGGCAGAGGAGGTCATTTATGACAATGCGACAAATGAACTTTATTTGCGTGATGTAGCGGCAGGAAGAACGGACCTAATCATTAATGACTACTATTTACAGATGCAAGCAATTGAATATTATCCAGATTTAAATATTACAATTCATCCAGATTTGAAATTTGGTATACCTGATGACGGTGTAGGAATTATAATGAAAAAAGATGAAGTAGAACTGCAAGAAAATATTAATAAAGCAATTCAGGAAATGCTAGCGGATGGAACGATTAGCGAGCTTTCCAAGCAATTTTTCTCTGGTGAAGATGTTACTGTAAAACCAGACTTACAATATTAATAGCTTCGGTGTCTGTGAATTTTGCTAATTAAAACTGCTCGTGCATTGGGCAGTTTTCTTTCGTTTCTATTATCGTTCGGCAGGAGGGTGAAATTGTGAGCAATATTCAATGGGAATATATTTTTGACCCGTTATTGGCGATACGATCCGTTCCCTATGTCATGCAAGGAATCGGCTATACAATGCTAATTTCATTGGTTAGTATGGTTTTCGGATTATTTTTTAGCTTTTTTTTGGCATTGGGAAGGATGTCTGATCATCTTATATTACAGTTGCCATCGCGATTATATATTTCGTTTATGAGAGGAGTTCCTATATTAGTAGTATTGTTTCTTCTTTATTTCGGACTCCCATTGATTGGAATCGAATTCTCAGCAATAACGGCAGCCATTATTGGTTTTAGCTTGAACAGTGCTGCTTATATGGCGGAGATTAATCGTTCCGCATTACAAGCCATTGAGAGGGGACAGTGGGAGGCAGCATATACTTTAGGTATGAACTATTGGCAAACCTTGACTCGTATCGTATTACCACAAGCAACAAAAATAGCGCTCCCTCCATTAGTAAATGTCCTATTAGATTTGATAAAAAGCTCATCATTGGCTGCCATGATTACAGTTCCTGAGCTTTTTCAAAAGGCGAAAATAGTAGGAGGAAGGGAATTAGACTACATGACAATGTACATACTAGTTGCCTTCATTTATTGGGGAATATGCTCTATCGTGGAGGTACTTCAAAATAGAATAGAAAAACAATATAATATTTAAATAAATAGACTGCTCAAAAGGTTTTCGCCATTTCGTTGCAGTTTTTTTGTATCCTTCCAAGTTAATTCTCCAGTGCTTATCATTACATTCCTATAAGGTTAGGTATCCTATTACAAAAAGGTCGCAGGAAAACAATTCTCTGCGATCTTTTTAATCAATAAGAATAATTTGAAACTATACATCGATTTCTGAACAAATGCCATGCTTTTTTCGATAATCCAACGGGGTACAGTTCGTTTCTTGCTTAAACAGCTTGGTGAAATAGGAATAATTTCCATAACCAACTTTGTCGGAAATTAGATGAATGGGTAGGTTTGTGTTTACTAGTAATTCTTTTGCAATATCGATTCGTTTCTTAATAATATAATTGAACAGGGAAATACCTTTTTCCTTTTTAAAAATTCTCGCGATGTAATCTGGACTTAGATAAACAATTTTAGCAAGCTCCACTCTAGTGATATTTTCCTGATAGTTTTGATCAATATAATCACAAATGGTTTTGACTACGGATTTTTTCGAGTTGGTAAATGCCATATAATCGATAGATACATCTACTAAATACGTGATGTAGGTTATTAAATCCTCTATTGATCTAGATGACTGCTGGAGTAAAAAATCATCTACTTCCCCATGAAATAATTTATGTGCAAGAATTTCCTTTTTCTTTAATTGAGTATAGATTAGCTGTGTAATATCTAAACGAAAGCTACTTAATACCGTATGATTTAAAGCATTCTTTTCAACTAAGCTTGTAATATACTGTTTACAATAATTGATAAAATCAATATTCGCGCCGTTATCAAGATATTCCTCAAGTAACTGTAAATTAGGAATGACGTAGGTTGCTTCACTTTTTTTATAAGTTTGCAAGGAAAATACATTATTTCGATAGTTTATCGATTCCTCGTGCATTGCTTGTAGTTTTTGTACCATCTGTGGAATATCTTCTAGTTTCCCGATGGAGTCAACACATAGTTGAACATCACATTGTAACTTTATGGTGAGCGGATTGATCAGATGCTTACTAAGCTTACGTAAATCACTAGCAGTTAATTCAATCTTGGAATCTACCACTTTAAAGATCGCTAAATACTCCTCTTTTTTTGTCCGTAGTTTGAGAAATCCATCTAATTTTAGTGGATGACTCTCTACCGTTTCTTTAATAATTGTTACTAGCTGACTATCGATAGGTTTCGCATCAAAAATAGAGATAATTTTTTTATTATCAATTAATTGGTATGGATAAAAGTTTAAGAGAATTGGAAAGAAACAGTCATTCAATGAGTAATCGATACAGTTCATTTGCAAATGCTCCTGAAGTTCCGCTCGAGTAAAGCAACGATTGTATGTTACATATGAAAACCAAAAATGCTCTACTAGCTTCTCTTTATTTCGTTGTGTATAGCTACTTGTAATACTTTCGTTCCGCTGACTAATGGTAGCTTTTTTAATTGCTTTTTTTATAATGAATTCCAGTTTATCGAATTCGATAGGCTTTAAATAGTATTCAAAGCTTTGGAGTTCAATTGCCTTTTGCGCATAATTAAAATCAGCGAAATTGGTTAATAAAATTGCTTGGACATTATAGCCCTCCGATCGAATCCAGGCCAATAGCTCTAATCCACTTCCATGTGGCATTTCAATATCTGATATTAGAATATCGACTTGGTGTTTATGAAATATTTCCATAGCTTGCCGAATATTGTTCGCAGTGTAAACTTGTTCGAAGCCTAATCCGTGCCAATCCATCTTTTTTTCTAAAGACGCAATAACATATCTGTCATCGTCAACAATTAACAAGTTCATACTTCCACTCCTTCAAATACATCATTTGGTATTAATAACATAACAACCGCACCACCAGTTTTGGCGTTGGAAAAATCTATCTTAAATTTCTCAGAATATAAGAGTTGTAGTCTGGAGATGACATTATTAATCCCAATATGACTTCCGTCTACAGAGGATAAAGATTTATTGTTCTGCAATTTCTCCAATATGTCTTTCGGAAATCCTTGACCATTATCGGTTATTACCATTTTAAGTAATCCTTCGTTCTCTACTGATTGAATTCGCAATGTAATTTTAATTTGTTTATCATATGAACGAATATGTTTAATTGAATTTTCAATAAATGTTTGTAAGACAAGTGGAGGGATTTTGGCGTTTTCCACGCCATTTTCCACATATCGTTCAAAGGTAAATGTTGGACCATGGAGTAATTTCTGTATGGCTAAATAGTCATTAATATGGTCTAATTCTTTTTCTAATTTTACAAAGTTTTGCTTTGTTTGAAACAAATAACGGAAGTACTTGGAGGTAGATAATGTCATTTCTTGTATTTCCTTATACATTTCTAATTGAGCCATGCTATAGATTGTCGTTAAACAATTAATATAAAAATGTGGCTTGATTTGGAGTTTCATAAAATCCATTTGAATATTTTGCTTCTCCAACTCTTGCTCATATATATTAATCTTTAATTTCCTAATTTCTTTTATCAAATCCTTGAATTGTACATTTGCTTGTTCAAGTTCCTTAATATTACTATTATTAAAATCGATTGCCTCATTACTGTCGTTGATTTTTGACAGGTTATTCGAAAATGCCTGTATCGGGTAGAGAAGCTTATTCTTAATGTAGATTAAGATCATAATTAAAATAATACTGATGACAACCGTTGCGAATGTTAAGGAAAGCTGTGCAATCATAATCCTTTTAAAAGCACTTACATTGTCGACATACACATGTAATGAAAATGGTAAATCAATTTCTTTCTCCTTAAAGCGAAGATAGCTAATAGCTAATGGCTTTTGAGTATTATTTTGTAAGGACAGCTCTTCTGTTGCATTTGTAAGATATGTCCCTGCATCATTTTCCATTATAATGGCACCTTTATTCCCTAAGTTGATATCCTTTAACGGTAATAAAATATCATTTACAGATATTAACGAAATAAACACGCGATCCTCATAATCTATTAAGTGGTATAGGTAATAGTTATTATTTAATTCAAATGTTTTCCATGTTTTCATATTCTCATAGCTTTGGAATTTTTCTATTTCACTTAGGAAGTAATCTTTAATCTTAAGATACTCAGAATAATTCACATTAATGGGAGAACTATTAAAAAAGTAGTTTTCCTTTTTTAGTAATAAGAAAAATTGATATTCTTCACCAGTAGAATATTGATAATCAATGACACGTGAACGGAAATTGTCAATGCTATCGGCGAATTCATAATAATCCTTTGCATCATTAATATCATCAATTAATGGTTCGTTCAATACAGTCCATATCATAAAATGTTCGACTGAATTAAACTTTTGCTGTACTTGTTTTAAGTAGAGATTAATTGTATTCGTAATATTTTCAATACTTTGCTGTCGTGTAATAGAAATTGTTAATATGCTCACAAAGACATTAATTAATAATACAGTAATAATAACTACTACTAATACTTTCGAATAATAATTAATAGAATGAGAGGAATTTTTGTCTGGTATTTTCATTAAACCAACTCCCAATTTCCTGAAATAAATAGGATAGGTAAAGATGTGCATGCAAAATAACATTATTCAGATTTAAACGGAAAAATTTAAACGGAATAGTGTTATATTCCGAAGGAAAATAGAAAAAAGTTTGCCGTTTAGTAATAAATCAAGGTCTGTTTTCTTCTATTTAGGATTGAATGCGTTTTCATATAATGATTATATCAAAGAAAGGAGGGTAATATTTGAAAAATATTGTGACGCAGCAAAATATTGCACCGACAGTTTTACCTTCCCAAACAAAAAGGACTAAACGGATGAAGCAGTTTAAGAAAAGTGGACCATTATATGTGTTGCTGCTGCCATCACTGATTTTATTAGTTTGTTTTACGTATATACCTATGTATGGGTTAGTTATGGCATTTAAAGACTATTCTCCTGCATTAGGAATATTGGAAAGTCCTTGGGTTGGGTTTAAGCACTTTATTCAATATTTTCATTCCTATCAATTTGATCTTACATTAAAAAACACATTAGTGATTAGCTTGTACAGTGTTTTAGTAGGATTTCCATTACCAATTGCATTGGCATTACTTTGTAACCAAATACGGATTGGAATGTTTAAAAAGGTATTTCAAGTAACAACCTACTTACCGCATTTTATATCTACGATGGTAATGTGTGGGATGATATTAATATTCTTATCCCCGAGCAATGGGTTGGTTGCAAATTTTTTAGGATTATTTGGTATAGAAATGCCTAATGTTTTATCCGATCCTTCTTTATTTAGTAGTGTTTATGTTTGGAGTGATGTCTGGCAGCATGTTGGTTGGGACAGTATTATCTTTTTAGCTGCGTTATCTGCAATTGATCCAACGTATTATGAGGCGGCAACTATGGATGGCGCTAGCAAAATGCAAAAGATTCTTCATATTGATCTACCATTATTAATACCTACGGCTATGATATTACTAATATTACGGGCAGGAAGTCTTTTAAGTGTTGGCTTTGAAAAGGTACTATTACTGCAAAATCCATTAAACTTAACTGGCAGTGAAATTATTTCAACCTATGTTTATAAAGTAGGATTGCAAAATTTCCAGTATAGCCTGTCAACCGCTATTGGATTATTTAATACAGTAGTCAATTTAGCAATCCTTCTTTTAGTGAATTGGATATCCAAGAAGCTAACGAAAACAAGCTTGTTATAGAGGTGAGGTGAAAAGGTGGAATTATCATTAAAAATCAGTAGGGCGAAAAACAGGAAACCTCATAAGAACTGGAAGGATAGAATTTTTGATATTTCTGTATATGGAATCGCAATTCTTATGATGGTGTTAATTATTTATCCGCTCTGGTTCATCATTATTGCCTCCTTTAGTAATCCGGCGGATGTAGCAAATGGGAATGTATGGTTATGGCCAAAAGAGTGGAAGTTAGATGGTTACATCGAGCTCATGAAACAGGAACAAATATGGCGCGGCTATCTTAATACAATTATTTATACTATTGTTGGAACATTAATTGCCTTAGCTGTTAATATTCCAGCAGGGTATGCACTATCTCGGAAAGATTTATTCGGAAGAAAGTGGCTCTCGATTATCTTTATTATTCCAATGTTTATTGGTGGAGGATTAGTACCTACGTATCTCGTAGTGAAAGATTTTGGATTACTCGATACGTTCTGGGTAATGGTATTACCATTTTCGGTTTCATGTTATAACATCATTGTGGCAAGGACGTTTTTTAATAATAGTATTCCAGAAGGTTTATGGGAAGCGGCACAGGTGGATGGTTGCGGAACTATTCGATACTTCTTTACGATGATTCTACCGCTTTCAAAGGCAATTTTAGCAGTAATTGGTCTTTGGACTGCAGTTGGAATTTGGAATTCATGGTTTAATGCTTTAATTTATATTTCTAATGAAAATTTACAGCCATTACAGTTAATTCTTAGAAGAATATTAATTTCTAATCAGTCATTACTAGGAACTGCCTCAGGTGATTTAGCAGCAGAATTGAGGAGATTATCAGAAATGATGAAGTATGCTGCCATTGTAATTTCGACGGTTCCAATTATGTGTTTATATCCATTTTTACAAAAATACTTCAACCAAGGCGTTATGATTGGTTCATTAAAAGAATAGGGGGAAAGAAAGTATGTTTAAGAAAAAGCTATTACTTATTTTAATCGCTTTCACATTAGTTGCCAGCTTGTTAGTTGGTTGTAATAAAAATTCAGCAGGTGGGTCTGAAGAAGATGATGGATCCGTGAAAATAGCGACTGTCCGTTGGTCGGATTGGGGCGATGATTTTCTAAAAGGTTTTGTTGAGGAAACCGAAAAAGAAGTTGGCATTTCTATTGATTGGGATGTTTACTTAAATTCAGAATGGGGAGATAAAAAATCAGTATTAATGGTAGGTGGCGATTTACCAGATGCATTTTGGGGTTCTATCACCTTAACAGATGCAGATATCGCACAAAATCAAGGAGTGTTTATTCCACTTGAAGATTTAATAGAAGAAAATATGCCAAACTTAATGAAAGCGTTTGAAGAAGATCCAACATTACGCGCCATTGTAACATCTCCAGATGGTCATATTTATAGCTTACCGAAAAAATTACCATTACGACCATTAACAGGAAACCAATTATTTATTAACCAAAAATGGTTGGATAACTTAGGATTAGCTATGCCAGAAACATATGAAGAATTTTATGATGTATTAAAAGCATTTAAAGAACAGGACGCTAATGGAAATGGTGATCCAAATGATGAAATTCCATATGGTGCAGGAAATGCAAATAATGTCTTTAGTTTCATCTTACCATTTGGTTTAACAAGAGGTAGTGATAAACAAGGATATATGGCATTAAAAGATGGAAAACCAACATTCTTGGCAACAGAAGAAGCTTATCGTGAAGGTATTGAGTGGATGCACGAAGCATATGTAGATGGCTTAATTGACCAAGAATTGTTTACAGAAGATACTTCTATGAGTGATGCCAAACGTAAAAATGAAGATGTTTCCCTAGTTGGTGTTGCTGTTGGTTGGACTGCAGACGCAACATTTGGTCCAAATCAAGACGAATATGTTGCATTACCACCTTTAACAGGTCCAGATGGACAAAAATATGTTATTTCAGATGCGGAAACATATTCAAGAAATGAACTTATGATTACAACAGCAGCAGAGGATCCAGCGAAAATTTTACAATTTGCCGATAAATTTTACACAGAAGATGCAAGTATTCAAACATTTTATGGTTCCTTTGGTGTTGGCGTAGAGAAGAATGATGATGGCACTTACACAGTACTTGATGCACCAGAAGGAGAATCTGCTGATACATTTGCATGGGTAAATTCCTTCCGTGATTTTGGACCTAAATATGTAAGCGAAGGATTCAATGACAAAGTGACATTGCCAACAGATAGTGGAGATGGATTGAAGCTTGCATTAGATAAAGAAATTAATATGTATGTTAGAGATCAATATCCAAGTGTTAACTTTACAGTGGAAGAATTGCAACGATTAAATACATTAAAGGTTGATATTGAAAATTATGTATATTCCATGCAGGCAAAATGGGTAGTAGAAGGTGGAGCTACTGAAGAATGGGATGACTATTTAGATCAGTTAAATCAAATGGGATTTGAAGAATATATGGAAATTCAACAATCAGCATTTGATCGATACCAAGAAGCACTAAATAGCGGCAACTAATTGGCTATTGCAAGCAAATATGGGAAATAACAGTCGGAACTTGAACCGGCTGTTATTTTCTAGAAGTAAATAGGGAAAAAAGAAATCAATTTGTAGGGGTGGGAAAAATTGCAGCATTTATTTTCTTTAGAAAATCCGTTAGTAAATTTTTTGGCTAAAATAGTGGATATTTTTATATTAAACATGTTATTCATTATCACTAGTTTACCAATTATTACGATTGGTACAGCTAGTACAGCCTTGTATTCCGTCACACAAAAAATTGTACGCGGGGAAGATAGATATATAGTACGTGATTATTTTATCGCGTTTAAAAGGAATTTTAAGCAAAGCACCATATTATGGCTGCTACTCTTGATGGGTGGTTTATTAATTTTTATAGATTATCATCTATTCGTACGATTGAGTGGAATTCCTAAAATATTTCTTGCGAGCGTGCTGCTAACGTTTTGCTTTGTTTATTTATGTATTTCCTTGTTTATTTTTCCTTATATTGCAAGGTATGTTGATACGTTAAGAAAAGCAATATTAAATTCTCTACTATTAGCTATTTCTAATTTCCCATATTTGCTATTATTGTTTGTTATGAACTTTGTTCCTTTAATATTTGTTTTTTCTTCACCAATTGGATTTTTAACAGGGCTATATGTTTTTACTTTTGGAGGTTTCTCTTTCTTAGCGTTTTTGAATTCCTTTATTTTCCGAAGGATATTTTCTAAATATGAATGATCGTTGGAAGATCTGGCCAATGCTTTGATTTTTACAAGCATTGGCTTTTTTATGGCGTTAACTGGATTGATAAATTGCTATATGTAAGCAATCTTTTTATTTCGTTTATAGAAATTTATGGCATATGCATAAAAATTTCGGAAAAGCTAATAGCATTAGGAGTTTTATTAACTATTCGCGAAAGTAAACTGAAAGGTAGTCGTTATATATGATGGAGGGTACTATGGAAACAGAACATAATCCGGAATTAACTGGTCCTGAAATTACAAGTTTATGGACACATTATCAATCTGAGTCATTAAACCTTCGAATAAACAGTTATTTGTTAAAGCATATCGAGGAAGTAAATAGCGAACTGAAGGAATTATTTCAAGGGGCTACTTCACAAGCAAATAAAAATTTGCAAGAGATTAAAGCTATTTTTGAGAGGATAGGATATCCGATTCCTCAAGGATTCACGGAGCAGGATGTGCATTTGGATACGCAGAAATTATTTACGGATAATTTTAGCTTGAAATTTCTTCATGAGATGAGCATTCATGGATTATCAGCATATTCGATTGCGTTAACGGTTTCAACACGCCAGGATATGCGACAGTTTTATCAGGATAAAATAAATTTCGGAATCCAACTTTTTAATCAAACCATTGAATTGTTACTAGCGAAAGGACTTTATAATCGACCACCATCACTACCAATCCCAGTTGGAATCGATTTTATTAAAACGGCAAATTTTTTTGATGGATTTTTCCAAGATAAAAGGGCATTAAATGGTAGTGAAATTAGTAATATCTTTTTTAATTTAGAGAAGAGTATTGTGACGAAGGCATTATTAATTGGATTCCATCAAGTAGTAAAATCGTCAGAGGCTAAAAAGATATTGGCTAACGGTATTAAAGTGAAAGAGAAGCATATTGATACATTCAGTCATATTTTAACAACGGATAATTTACCAGCACCACCTATTTTGGACGCTGAGGTTACGAGTTCTACCATTCCTCCATTTTCCGATAAATTGATGATGTATATGACCGGATTTTTGTTTAATACAGCTATAGCCTATTATGGTGCTGGGATGGGGACAACGATGCGCTCCGATTTAATTGTGAAATACGAACAATTTATACTTGAAGATCTAAAGTTTGTGGAAAATTGGACAGATTTCATGATAAAGAATCAATGGTTAGAACAACCACCAAAAGCAATGGATCGGAAAAATTTAGCGGAAGAAAAACCGCGTTAATATAAATAAGCAGAAGTTTTCTCTTTAAGAAAAATTCTGCTTATTTAGCTTTGCGGTTGAAACTTATTGTAAGAAACAAGAACTGTGGAAATGAATTTTATCATACTGTTCGTAATAGTCGTCTTTGAATACTCGTGTATAAGTAGTAGCAGTACTTATTAAAATATTTAATAAATAGGAATCGTTAGGTCATACATAATCGTTGGTCAAACATATAGAAAAATAGTGGGTAAAGTGCATCATCACTGAACGTACCCACTAAGTTTAGTATGTTTATATGCATCAATTATCCGGAAACTGTCCAGGATATTTGCGATCTTTTCTGCTTTTCTTCTTTTTCTTTTTATTGCTACCCAATATAAAAACTAAGACAAGCAGTAGCAACACAACTACGCTACCAATGATTGCCCATATCCATGGAAATGGATTGGTTTCCAGTTGGATTTCTCCTCTTGCTTCCATTTTCTGTTGTGTTTCTTCAATATCATTATTTTCAATTGTGATTGTATCCTCAAATGATTGATTGCTCCCATTTATATTAAAAGTGACATTAAGTGTATATGTACCAGCGGCCAATGTCTCATTTGCCCATCTAAACGGATATTGAAAAGTAGTCATAGGTGCCATTTTAAACTCGGATATTTCGCCCTCTTGTAGAAAATTTTCATCACCCTTTTTTGTTATCTTATATGTCCCTGTAATATTTGGTAAAATAACAGGCTGTTTATTTTCTAGTGGGAGCATGATTGCCGTTAGTGTTGGCGAATAAATAGGCTTAGTGACCGTAATAGTAGAAGTTGGTACTACATCCGTAATATCTACTTGCACACCTATGTTTACTGCACGATATTGATCAATTAGAAATTTAGAATTTTCATCTTCTCCAGAAACGGATTCTGTTCCTTTAAATACACGAAATTCGATGCTGCCGAGTAAAGTACCAGTAATATCCGGAATATTGACGGTAAAATCAATAACTTTTGATTCCAATGGTCCAAGTTCTATCTCGCTTGGGGTAGTAACATAGGGAATAAACTGATAATGTTCATTCGTAATACTAGTACCTTCGGCAGTAGTTTTCTCTTGATAAACAATTCCTTGTTCACCGCTATATGCGTTAAAGCTACTGATAGTTACTGTCAATGGGCTATTACTATCGTTGATTACTCTTGCTTGTAAAACTATTGCTTGATTGGGTATCCCTTTAAAATGGTAATAGCCTTTATTGTCAATTTGAGATGCAGGAAAAACTGGTTCCACTCTAAAGGCAAAATCATTTTCGTTTTCTGCTGCATAAACCATTAAAGTTGGGAAGGATAAGAAAAGAAAAGCGAATAAAATCCAAAAGCATTGTATGTATTTCATTTCATCACTCCTAATTAAAAAAGTCCCCCTTAGTATTGGAGGACTTCCTGAAAATTAACCATTAATAATGAAAATTAAGGAGTTTCGTTAAGTGTTACAGTTGCAGTTGCTTTATATGTTCTTGCGTAAGCATTTGCAGGGATGGAAAGCTCAACGCCTAAATCTGATACCTCAAAAGAACCCATTCCTTCATTCTCACCTGCTGAAATAATTTGTACTGGAGAACCTGTATCTAAAGCTACCCCAGTAGCTACAGTAGATATATCACTAGGATTAGAAGAACTGTCATCGAACTGAGTGATTACTGGTGATGTTTTTACTTTCAACGAATTTTCATTAAATATATATCCATCTGAAACAACAGCACCACTGGAGTCAACTTCTTGAAATTGGGAAAGAGTCAACTGTAAGCTCCAGCTTGCACCAGTTCCTCTAGCATTAACAATTTTTGAAATATTCCAATTCGCTTCACCTGTAGTTCTTGTACCATCTAATGTACCAGTAATAGTATTGAATTGAATATCTCCACCTGTTAAACTTCCGCCAGTAATTGTTGTTGTTGATTCGCCTGTTGTTTCAGCAGCAAAAGATTGTGCACTAAATGCTGTAGCAACAAGACCAAAGGCTGCTGTAAATGCCACTGCTTTTGAGAAAATAGTTTTTTTCATCTATGAATTCCTCCTAGAATGTTTGAGTTTTTATATTAAACGAATAATTTTCAACTTCATGTTGTTGACTCGATTCATGTTTCATTTTTTGATGTGAATTTTATCAACAATGTAATCATATAAGATTTATAGTTTTATAGATAGATTGATTCTGTTACCAAAAGTGGTTACGAATGGAAAAAAGAAAACGGTCTATTAGTAAAGTACAAATAAATGTAAAGTAGGAATCGATTCCTATCGTTTTTGGATAAATATAAGAAGGAAAGGTGATACATATTTTCCTTCTTTTACATGACAATAATTTCTGTAGAAGATTTGTGATAATTTCAATTTGGGTTACACTCGTTAACATAAACATAAGGAGAAACACCAATCATGAAGAGTCTTATTGATAACATAGTACAGGATAATCGAACACTAACTAGTATTTTTGAATTTTTTAGCGATCTTGTTTTTTTCATGGAGTTAGAGGACCAATCGATTCGATACCTCTATTTGAATCAACCAGCAATGAGATGTTTGAATAGGCATGAGAATGTGATAGGTAGCCGTATAGAGGATGTACTACCGAAGGAGAGAGCAAATATTTTAGCCGCTAAATATCGTGAAGTACAATTTACGAAACAAACGATGAAGTTTATTGAGACGATAGAGACTGCGGATGGACAATTTATTGGAGAGACTACACTAAACCCAATCATAACGAATAATGGACAGTGTAATTATGTAATGGGTATTGTCCGTGATATAACGGAGAAGATGACGAAGGAACAAGAGTTAAAGGCGACTAAAAGAAAATTAGAACGCAATCAAAAACGGTTAAACTCTCTAATTGAAAATAATGGTGATGCTGTATTTGAATTAAATTTAGATGGGAATATCAAAAAAGTTAATGATAAAGCAATAGAAATTACCGGTTACTCGGAGCAACAGTTGGTAGGAACGTCTGCATTGGTATTATTAGCGGAGGATAAAATAGAGGATACTATTGCAAATTTTGAAGAAGCCAATATTGAAACACAGGTAGTATATGAAAGCTGGGTGAATCATAAAAATGGTGAAAAGCTATTATTATTAATTAAAAACGTTCCCATTATTATAGATGGGGAACTTGATGGCTTCTTCATAATCGCTAAAGATATAACTGAACAAAATCGACTCCAGAAGCAAATACGTGAGAAGAGCGAGGAGCTAGAAGCATTTTGGAATTATTCTGTAGACCCAATTATTTATTTTAATATAAATGGGGAAATCGAACATGTAAACCCGGCTTTTGAAGAAACCTTTGGGTACAAAGAAGCAGAAGTGAAAAATACGAAAGATTTATTAGTTCCTTTCGAATTGAGAAGCCGATCAAAATTTGTTTGGCAAAAAATTAAAAATGGAGAAACTGTTCCATTATATGAAACAAAGCGGATTACAAAGAACGGGGTAGTATTGGATATACTTGCCTCTTTTGCGCCCGTATATGAAAGTGATGGAAAAATTAAAGGATCCACCGCGTTTTACAAAAATATAACGGAATTGAAGAAAGCGCAAAGGAATCTGCTTGAAAGCGAGAAAAAATATCGAATCATAACAGAGAATGCTTCCGATATCATTCAATTGATGGATGTATCAGGAATTATTGAGTATGTTTCCCCATCAATTGAGAAAATTCTTGGATATTCAGTACACGAGTATATAGGTAACCATTTTTCAATAGCGATTCATCCAGAAGACAGACAGAAAAAATTAACAGGCTTTCAACTCTTAAAGGATGGGATAGAGTCGATGCCTTCAGAGATTAGAATTAAACATCGAGATGGGCACTATGTATGGATGGAGGTTACAACTACTCATGTAATGGAAGCGGATGAGATAAAAAAATTTGTTACCATTGCACGGGATATCACCGAACGAAAAAAACTACGCGACGAATTAGCGAAGGCCGCATTTTATGATTATTTATCTGGACTTCCAAACCGGAGAAATTTTGATGAAAAGCTAACATTAGCTATTCAAGAGGCAAAAGCTTTGAATAAAAAGATTGCTGTTATGATGTTAGATGGTCATAAGTTCAAGCGTATTAATGATACCTTTGGTCATGATGCTGGGGATGCTGTAATTGTTGAAATGGGGAAACGAATTCAAGACAATATTAGAAATATAGATACCGTTGCTAGAATGGGTGGAGATGAAATGGCAATCATTATCACAAAGCTAAGTACGAGAAACGATGTAGTAGAAGTTGCTGAGCGAATTATTGGCTCTTTTCAAAAACCATTTTATTTTAATGGAAATAAAATCAATATCGGTGCAGGAATAGGAATAGCCATTTATCCAGATGATTCTACCAATCAAAAACAGCTAATTAAGTATGCAGATATAGCATTATATGAGGAAAAACAGTCTGGAATCGATGGCTGCCGATTTTATTCACTATTGGAAAATTAAATTATAGATACTTAATGACCGCCCAATTACGGGCGGTTTATTGTTTATAGAAAAACTCAATTTTCCTATAAAGAATCTAAATATGAATGATTTATGAACAACACCGAAATAGTATTGCGAAACAGGAAGAGAATATTGTAAAATTAATTTGTGAAATGTTTCACAAACAATATTGAATTCATAGGAGGATTACCATGAAAGCTGCTATCGTAAGTTCTGAAAATAAAGGTAAAGTAGAAATTAAAGATGTGACATTACCTCCATTAGCACCAGGGCAAGCGCTTGTTGATATTGAATATTGTGGTGTATGTCATACTGATTTACACGTGGCAAAAGGGGATTTCGGAGAAGTTCCAGGACGTATTCTCGGTCATGAAGGAATCGGAATTGTTAAAGAAATCGCTCCAGACGTAACAAGCTTAAAGGTGGGAGATCGTGTAAGTATTGCTTGGTTTTTCCAAGGCTGTGGCACTTGTGAGTACTGTTTAACTGGTAGAGAAACATTTTGCCGAAATGTAAAAAATGCTGGCTTCACAGTTGATGGTGCAATGGCAGAACAATGTATTGTCGAAGCAGATTATGCAGTAAAAGTTCCGGAAGGTCTAGATCCAGCTCAAGCAAGTAGTATCACATGTGCTGGTGTGACATGCTATAAAGCAATTAAAGTGTCTGATGTAAAACCGGGTCAATGGATTGCTATTTATGGATGTGGTGGATTAGGAAATCTTGCTATCCAATATGCAAAAAATGTATTTAATGCAAAAGTAATTGCAATTGATATAAATGATGATAAATTACAATTAGCAAAAGAAATTGGTGCAGATCTCGTATGTAATCCATTAACAGATGGAGATGCAGGAGAATGGATTCAAGATAAAGTTGGTGGAGCTCACGCAGCAGTTGTTACAGCTGTATCAAAAGTTGCCTTTAATCAAGCAGTCCATTCGGTACGTGCTACTGCAAAAGTGGTTGCAGTTGGACTTCCTCCAGAAACAATGGACTTAGAAATCGTGAAAACGGTATTAGATGGTATTCAAATCATTGGTTCTCTTGTAGGAACACGGAAAGACTTAGAAGAAGCATTCCAATTTGGTGCAGAAGGAAAAGTTGTTCCGATTGTACAAACAAGATGTCTTCATGAGGTAAACGATGTATTTGAAGAAATGGAGCAAGGAAAGATTCAAGGACGGATGGTTATTGATATGCATAAATATCATCATCATTAATTAAATTTTTATTTAATTTACTCCGGCAGAATACTAAACAACCTAGTATTCTGCCGTTTTATATAGGAGCAAGTAGGATAATTATGTATGTTTCACCTTCTAACAATTTTTGATTGCAAAGCCATTCTCAATAAAAAGAGAACTGATGGAGTAGTGGCGAATCAATTATCCTATTGTCATGTTGAGAAAGTCAAAAAATATTATAAGAATTGGTTGACAATGATAATGATTATCATTTACAATTTAAATGATAATGATTATCATTATTATTTTGTCCAAATATTTGAACTTATTAGAACAAAAGTCTAATAGTTTTTTATATTGCCAGTCATTATCAAGAAAATGATGAATTTTATTTATGAAATTCACAAAACCTATGGCCAAATACTCGAAGAAAGTGACCGTGAGCTATGAAGAAAAGATACCTGATAATCGCATTAATCATACTTTCTATCTGCTCTATTTTTATCGGAGTAAGTGATCTTTCACCTATGGACTTGTTCAGCCTAACAGATGAAAATGTTCAAATATTAATGGTTAGTAGGATACCACGGTTAATCAGTATTCTGATAGCTGGATCAAGTATGAGTATTGCAGGCTTAATAATGCAACAGCTTAGCAGAAACAAATTTGTTTCTCCTACAACAGCAGGGACAATGGATTTTGCTAGACTTGGTATATTGGTCTCATTAATGTTTTTTACGTCAGCAGGCTCTCTTGTGAAAATGTTGGTAGCGTTTTTATTCGCTTTAGCAGGAACATTTTTATTCATGAAGATTTTAGACCGAATCAAGTTTAAAGATGCTATATTCATCCCTTTAGTAGGATTAATGTTAGGGAATATCGTTAGCTCCATATCGACCTTTTTTGCCTATCGAAATGATTTGATTCAAAACATTTCATCTTGGTTAATTGGTGATTTTTCACTAATCTTAAAAGGAAGATATGAAATTATTTACATTAGTTTGCCTTTACTCATTATCGCCTATCTATATGCAAATAAATTTACAATAGCAGGTATGGGTGAAGATTTTTCGAAGAATTTAGGATTAAATTATCGACAAGTTTTAAATCTAGGTTTGGCAATTGTCGCATTAATTACTTCATCTGTGATATTAACCGTAGGGACAATTCCATTTTTAGGCTTAATTATTCCTAATATTGTTTCCATCTATCAAGGGGATAATTTGAAAAAAAGTCTTGGGCATACTGCACTACTTGGTGCCGTGTTTGTTTTGATTTGTGATATTCTCGGAAGAATTATCATTTATCCGTATGAAATCCCAATTAATTTAACCGTTGGTGTCATTGGAAGTGGAATATTTGTGTACCTATTATTGAGGAGAAATAAGCATGAATCATAAGTCGAAAACATGGTTACTAGCAGGGATTTCCGTACTTTTCGTAGTGCTCTTCCTATTTATCGATATCGGTGGTAACTGGGAATACATATTAAAACGAAGAGCAATCAAAATAGGTGCAATTATTGTTACAGGAGCTGCCATTGCTTTTTCAACGGTTGTTTTTCAAACGATAACACAAAATCGGATTTTAACACCGAGTATTTTAGGCCTAGATTCTTTATATATGTTAATTAATACCGTTGTTATATTCCTTTTTGGATCTTCTACATTAACAATGGTAGATCGAAACATCCAATTTATCTTGATTGTATTTATTATGGTGTTGTTTTCAGGCGTTCTGTTTAAAATATTGTTTAAAAGAAAAAACCAAAATATTTATTTCTTATTATTAGTTGGTTTTATTATCGGTACATTTTTTGAAAGCTTTTCATCGTTTATGCAGGTGCTTATTGATCCAAATGAGTTTCAAATTGTTCAGGATAAGATGTTTGCATCTTTTAATAATGTTAATACCGATGTGTTGTATATAGCGTCAATACTCATTATTCTAGTTACGCTTTATTTCATGCGATTAGTGAAATATTTGGATGTATTAGCACTTGGAAGAGATACAGCGATAAATCTTGGTGTTGACTTTGATTATGTGGTGAAACGCCTGCTCATTGTTGTCGCTATATTAATATCGATTGCAACAGCACTTGTTGGTCCAATTATGTTCCTTGGGCTGTTAGTAGCAAATCTTGCATATGAATATTTGAAAACATACAAGCATCAATATTTGATTTTAGGTTCGATATTTATCAGTATTATTGCATTAGTTGGCGGACAATTTATAGTAGAAAATGTATTTACTTTTTCTACAACATTAAGTGTCATTATTAATTTTGTTGGTGGAGTTTACTTCATATACCTTTTGTTAAAGGAGAATAAATCATGGTAGATATTAAGAGTGTTACAAAGCGCTATGGTGCAAAAGAAGTAGTGAAGGATGTATCCGTGAAAATCGCAAGAGGGAAAATTACTTCTTTTATTGGTCCGAATGGTGCTGGGAAAAGTACCTTACTATCTATGGTTAGTCGTCTCATCTTAAAGGATGAAGGGGAGATACTAATTGATGGTAATGATATTAGCAAAGGGAAAAGCAGGGACCTCGCCAAGAAAATTTCGATTTTAAAACAGTCGAATAATATTAATTTACGGTTGACCGTACGCGAGTTAGTTTCCTTTGGGCGTTTTCCGTACTCTCATGGCAAGCTAACAAAGGATGATTGGCAATTTGTTGATGAAGCCATTGATTATCTTGGTCTGAAAGAAATCGAAAATCAATATTTAGAGGAATTGAGTGGTGGACAACGACAAAGAGCCTATATTGCTATGGTCGTTGCACAGGATACAGAATATATTCTACTAGATGAGCCATTAAATAATTTAGATATGAAACATTCTGTACAAATCATGAAGACATTGCGAAGACTTGTCGATGAATTAGGAAAAACGATCATTCTTGTCATACATGATATTAATTTCGCATCCGTTTATTCCGACTATATCGTGGCGTTAAAGGACGGTAAAATCGTCCGCGAAGGAACTACAGAAGAAATAATCAATAATAGCGTATTACGCGATATTTATGATATGGACATTTCCATTCAAAATATCCAAAACTGCCGATTCTGCTTCTATTTCCAATAAGAAATCGGCTTTTCGAACAATAAAAAAAGAATATGTGTCAATTTGGGTGGGTTGCGCGCAAAGGTAAATTGACACATATTCAAACATAAAAGAAAAAAGGTTACCTATAATTTTAAAAGATTATATACAAATTTTCAATAAAAATAACACAAAGTACTATTAATCCAAAAAATGAGGTGTGAAAAAATGAAAAAAAGTATATATTTAGGTTTATTTCTAATGCTTTCGCTAATTCTTACTGCATGTGGAACAAGTGATTCTAATAGTAATGCTAGCAGTGGGGATAAAGAAAAAGAAACAGTATCCATTAAACATGAGTTAGACGAAAATGAAGTAGAAGTACCAAAAAATCCGAAAAAAGTAGTAGTATTTGACTTCGGTTCACTAGACACATTAGATAAAATGGGAGTAGAAGTAGTTGGTATACCAAAAGATTCGCTTCCTACATACTTAGATAAATATGCAGACGATAAATATGAAAACGTTGGCGGATTAAAAGAACCAGATTTCGAAAAAATAGCAGAAATTGGTCCTGATTTAATCATTATCTCTGGTAGACAGGGAGAACAATATGAGGAATTTAAAGAAATCGCACCAACTATTTATTTAGCACTTGATACTTCAAACTACATTGATTCCTTTAAAGCAAATGCGCGCACATTAGGAAAAATATTTGATAAAGAAGATTTTGTAGAAGATGAACTTGTAAAAATTGATGATCGGATGGCACAGGTCAAAGAAGAAGTAACAGCATTAAACAAAAATGCATTAATTATTTTAGCAAATGATGGAAAAATTAGTGCATATGGAGCAGGTTCTCGTTTCGGCTTAATTCATGATGTATTAGGATTTACACCAAGTGACCCTAATATCGAAGTTTCTACACATGGCCAAAGTGTTTCTTTTGAATATGTAATGGAGCAAGATCCTGATTACTTATTTGTTGTTGACCGCACAGCAGTTGTTGGTGGAGAAACTGGTGCAAAAGAAGTAGTTGAAAATGAACTTACGAAAAATACAAAAGCATATAAAGAAGGACATATTGTCTATCTAGATCCAGATTACTGGTACTTATCTGGTGGCGGATTAATTTCTGTTTCGGAAATGATCTCTGAAGTGGAAGCAAGTCTGAAGTAATTCAATTATACGTAAGAAGAGTAAGTAGCATTCTGACTGCTTACTCTTTTTTACGTTCTTTTTTAATTTCACTATTCAATTTATAATAAGAATAATGAATCAAAAATACAAACAAGAAGAGGCGTATTTCCTTTGAAGAAAATTTATAGTGATTGTATACAATTCCGCGGTACCCATTATGATTTTGGATATTTACAAGGAGAACTATTAAAGAATTCTTTAACCGTCAAAAATAGAGAAAAACAATGGAAGGTAAGAAAACCACGCTTTGTTGTGACTCCGGCAGAAGTGCAAGCTGTTTTTAATCGATTTGCACCGAAAATATGGGATGAACTAATCGGGTTACAAGATGCATTACAATGGCCAATCGAACGTGTCTTACAGGAGTTTGGCGGATATCGTATTAATTATGTTAAATCTGGATGTTCAATTTTAACAGGGAATGGGTATCTTATACGCAATTATGACTATCATCCAAAAACATATGATGGTCGTTATATGATTTTTCAACCGACAGATGGTGGCTATGCAATGATTGGTCCAAGTCAACGAACCACGGGAAGAATGGATGGCTTAAATGAGAAAGGGTTAAGCATGGGATATAATTTTATGCATCGTAAAAATCCTGGAGATGGCTTTGTTTGTAATATGATCGGACGCATGATTTTAGAAAACTGTGCAACAGCAAATGAAGCAGTGGAGTTTTTAAAAGAAATTCCACATCGCCATTCATTTAGTTATTTTGTTTACGATAAAACGGATGAACATTACATTGTGGAGGCTACGCCGCGAAGTATTGAAGTACGAAAATCAAATGCATGTAGCAATCATTTTGAAATTTTGGCTGAGGAAAATCGCCATCATTTAGTGGACTCTAAACGTCGGTTACAACGAATGCAAGAGGCACAAACAGCTGAAAATCGACTAAGTGGTTATGAAGCCTTTCGATTATTAAACGATACAGATCAAGGTGTATTTTCAAAGCTGTACGGCAGTTGGGCAGGTACTATTCATACATCTGCATATTTTCCGAAAGAAATGAAGGCTTGGTTTGCATTAGGTGGCGACCAGGAACCGACGGTCTTTGATTTTGGCAAATGGCTGCAAGGGGAAGAAATGAACTTAAAAAAAATTACTGGGGAAGTAGATACTGATATTCCATTTGTTCATATGGATGAAGGAGCGGACTGGACGAAAAGGTAGTTTATATATTTAAACGGTAGGGAATAGTAGACATGGCAGCTTTATCGAATAATTAACATCATCCAAGGAGGTTAGCATTAAGTGGGATTAGAATTTACGGATATTCCGGTTTTAGAAACAGAGAACTATCGATTAAGAGGAGTAACAATTGGAGATGCAGCGGATTTATTTATGTTTATGCGTGATTCGGACACGATGAAATTTATCACCCCACATCTTGTTAAAACAGTGGAGGAAATGGAAGAGAAAATAAATAATCATCTCCAAAATTTTTTACAATCCAAGGAAATTCCCTGGGTAATAATTACTAAAGAAACCGATAAGGTTATCGGAATGGTCCGTTTTCATAAATTGCATTTGTGGCATCGAAAAACGGAGATCGGGGTCGCAATTTGTAAGGAATATCAAGGCAAAGGAGTAATGACGGAAGTAATGAAAGAATTATTACGCTTTGGTTTTCTAGAGCTGAAATTAAACCGGATTGTAGGAGATATATTTGCTGAAAATATTGGTTCAAAAAAATTATTAGAAAAATTTGGTTTCCATCAAGACGGCATCCTTCGACAAACTGATTTCGATGGAGTAGAATACCATGATACTATCGTTTACTCGATGTTGAAACAAGAATATGTAGAAACGAAGCGATAAGGTTTATGTACATATATTTTTCGGTAAAATAATTATTCCTAACGGGTTCTTTACTTTGATAGATATTACACACGGAATGAAATAGGCTAGTGCAGCAGTCTTCTCAGAGTCCCACCCACCATTGTTACGCATATGATGGTAATACATCACGATTGGTGAGGAGGAGTTTAAATGGGAATTTTCATAAATAATGGTGATCATCCCGATGTGTATAAAAATAATGGGGAACTTATCGAAGCAAACCAATCGTATTGGCGATTGGATTATTTAAATAGATTGCTGCAGGATCAATACGAAGGAAACATAAAATTATACAATTCTCTTGAGAATATAAAAAGTATTGAAAATACGCGCTCGAAGCAATTAGATACGGTAGATAAGAAATTAACGGAATTAAAGACTAACTATCTTCAACAACAGCAAATTGGAACAGATGTTGTGCAGCAACTAGTGAGAATGGAAAAGAGTGATTTTGTTCAGCAAGACCAAATCCGTTCGTTAGCAATCCGTGAAGATGAAGTACTTTTAAAAATAGAAAAAATCAGCAATTCCAATCAAGAAATGACAAGAAATCTAGAAAAATACCAAATATTATTTAATAGTTTAATGGAAGGAATTGCCAACTTATCAAAATTACAGCAACAGACATTACAAGTTTTAGCAAATCATGAAGAGATATATTATAGCCTATTTGAAAAGCTGGAAAGTCATTCCAATGATACGCTAAACCGTTTAGTGGCGCAAGAAAATATCCAAACAATGTTGTTGGCAGAATTTGAGTCACAAGGTAAAGAACTTGTGGAACGGTTCACCGGGCAAGAGAATACCCAGTCCGAAATTCTACAAAATATACAAGATCAAGCAACTGTACAGCAAAACCTACAGAAGCATTTGGTAGCCCATGAAAATATGGATAGTATGATTAATGAACGATTAGATAACCAGGAAGCATTGACTGAAAAATTATTGAGACAGGTTACACATTTACGAACCATCCTCTTTGAAAGAACGAGTTATTTATCGGAGCTAATTGAAAATAGTTATAAAAAAACATCAACCTATTTATCTAACTTACTATCCGGTACAAAGGAGCCCTTCACATTCCAATTGCTACCGTCTAGTAAGGATAAAGATAAAGATAATAATAATGAGTAATTCATCTATTGGCGATACTGTGGAGGTATCGCTTTTAGTATTGATAGGGAAATCGAAGGGAAATATTGCAATATAGTCGAGGACAAATTTATACTACCGTATTCATAACGCTACTATTTTAGTTTGTGATATAATCTTATTGTAAGCGTTACTAATTAGTTTGGAAGGGAGTACGAGCATATTATGGAAGCACAAAAATTTCGAGGATATATCGGTACATATACAAAAGGGGATAGTGAAGGTATCTATTTCTTTGAATTAAATATAGAAACAGAAAAGATTGAAAATATAAAGCCTGTAGCTAGATTAGGCAATCCTACCTATGTAAATGTTAGTAAGGATAATCAATACTTATATGCGGTAGGAAAAGACGGTGGAAACGGTGGAGTTGCGGCTTATCGTATTAATAAAGAAACTGGGGATTTAACGGAGCTAAACAAACAGCTTATGGAAGGTGCTTCCCCTTGTTATATTGCAGTGGACAGCAATAATAAAACTGTTGTAGCTGCAAACTATCACAAAGGGTTAGTGGAAGCATTTTTAACGAAAGCAGATGGTAGCCTTCACCCACAAGCTTCTTTTGTTCAACATGAAGGAGAAGGTCCAAATAAAGAAAGACAAGAGAAGCCACATGTTCACTACTCGGATTTTACTCCAGATGAAAAATATATTGTCGTAGTGGATTTAGGAACAGATAAGATTGTAACGTATGAAGTGAATGATGGACAACTAACTGAAGTACAAAGCTTGACTGTCCGTTCAGGAAGTGGTCCTAGACATTTAACATTTCACCCAAATGGTAAATTTGCCTATGTAATGACAGAGCTTAGTAATGAAGTTATTGGATTAACATACAACGCTGAAGACGGTAGCTTCCGTGAATTCCAATATATTTCCACAATCCCTGCGGATTTTACTGAAAATAATCAAGGAAGTGCCATTCATATTTCTCGCGATGGACGATTTATATATGCAGGAAATCGTGGACATAATTCTATAGCAATTTATCGGGTGAATGAAGAAACAGGTGAACTAACATTCGTGGAGTATGCTTCCAGTGAAGGGGATTGGCCACGTGACTTTATTTTAGATCCAACCGAAAATTATTTTATTGGATCGAATCAAGAATCTAGTAATATCGTTTTGTATCGAAGAAATAATGAAACAGGAACATTGACGGTATTACAATCAGAAATAACCGTTCCACATCCTGTTTGTGTAAAATTTCTAAATTATTAATATTAGAAAAAAAAGGGATATCCGTTTGAATGGATATCCCTTTGCTTAAGCTATTATTTGATTCCTTGCATATGCTTTTGAATAATAGGTGAAATGATAAATAGAATAATACCAAGTAAAATCGCCATTCCACCAATCACACCGAAATAAATCATTTCAGTTTCTGGTTTATAAAATTTCACTATTTGTGCATTAATCGCTTGTGCAGCAGCATTGGATAGGAACCAAAGACTCATTGTTTGAGCGGAAAAGGCTGCAGGCGCTAATTTAGTAGTAGCGGATAATCCAACAGGTGATAAACATAATTCCCCAAGTACTACGACAAAATAGCTTAACACTAACCATAATGGATTAACTAATGAATCCGTACCACCAAGATACGCAGGTAGTAAAATAACGATAAAGGATAATCCAGCAAACAATAATCCAAAAGAAAATTTCTTCGGAATCGATGGATTTTTATCTCCTAATTTGATCCAAAACCAACCAAAAATAGGTGCAAGCACAATGATAAATAATGGGTTCATCGATTGGAACCATGCAGGAGAAATATTAATCCCTGCAAAATGCAATTGTGTTCGTTTATCTGCATAATTTGCTAGGATGGTAGAACCTTGTTCTTGGATCGCCCAGAACATTACAGACGCAATGAATAATGGAATATAGGCAAGTAATCTGGATCGTTCAACTTTCGTAGTTTTTGGACTACGATACATACTAATAAAATAAATTGTAGGAATTAATATACCTAAAATTCCGACAAGTGCGACAAATCTATCGAAGGTTAACCAGCCATTTGGGATTAAAATGGCACATAGGATTGCTATAACTAAGACAGCAGCACCAAAGATTGAAAAGACTTTTTTCTTTTCATGGGCTGATAGTGGGTTTGCAATGTAGCTTCCTGCCAAACCTAAATTTTTTCGTTTGGAAATAATAAATACGATTAATCCAACTAACATACCAACTGCCGCAAAAGAAAAACCTAGATGAAAACTATAGTTAGTTCCAATTTTTCCGACAATAAAAGGTGAAATAAATGCACCTAAGTTAATTCCCATGTAAAAAATACTAAAACCAGAGTCACGACGCGCATCATTTTCATTATAAAGGTCTCCAACGATGCTCGAAACATTTGGTTTTAATAATCCAGTTCCTAGAACGATAAGTACCATTGATACCACAAATAATGGAAAGCTTCCAGGGATAGCAAGTGCAATATGCCCTAGCATGATTAATATTCCACCGTAAAATACTGAATTAGAAGTACCAATCAATCTATCAGCAACCCAACCACCGATGATTCCTGACATGTAGACTAAAGAACCGTAGATTGACATAATCGCTAATGCAGTAGGTTCTGGTAAACCTAAACCGCCTTTTGTTACTTCGTAGTACATATAATAGACTAGGATTGCTCTCATTCCATAATAGGAGAATCGCTCCCAGAATTCAGTAAAGAATAGTGTAAATAAACCTTTAGGATGCCCAAAAAAGCCTCTCTGTGGTACACTATCAACAATTTTTTGCTTGTCTATAGGTGTCACAAATAACTCCTCCTTTATTATCTTAATATAATAATATGATTTATCTGTATTTGTCAATTTAAGATTATATCTAGTTAAATTATATTTTCTCCTTCGAATTTTTCGAAAAATCGACAAATTACGAGATTTGGTTTCGTAAAAAAGATAGTATTTAGTATATTAAAAATGAATATGAATTTCATTGGAATTATATGGAAATATATTAAATTATTTCGATATAATAATTTGATGATTATGAAGGTTATTATTTGAATAAAATCTCAAACACTACTGTATAAACGAGGAAGGAGGGATATTTACTATGGAAATCAATTTGTAAAAAGCGGGTAACTACATATTGACGTGCCGCAAAAGAAATAAGTGTAATCGATCAATGAATGGGAGGCAAGGAGAAATTCGTATGCTAGAGAAAGTAAAGTACAATCTATCACTAAGCTAGTGCAAACAAAAAAGACTACATTTGCATTGTCCTTGTAGTCTTCTAGCCTATGTTTAAAGTTGTAATGCTTCTTTATTAATGGAAATTAATAAGTTATTTATTTGTGAAACGTCTGGTTCCTCAGGAATGCTTGATGTTCTATAGGCGACCTGGAGCTTTTGATCATAATATTGTATTAGTTCCATTGCTTCAGAAAAGCTGTACTTTCCATTTCGACAATCAAGTAAAAGCTGTCTTTTCGGATGGTAGGTGTGGAAATTTCCAGTTTCAAGAATTTCAATGGCACTTGTGAGAAGGCGGATACTGTGCATAAACATTTTTGTGTCGTATCGTGCTTCCGTTCCGATAGTATGGGTGGAATGTGGCTTTGACAGCTTTTTTATTTGCGATTGCGCATAACCATTATATTTTTTATATACCCGTTTGGATAAAAAAAGCTGGCGGTTGTTGATAAGCATTTTGCCAAGCTCGGTTACTTTAAGGTAATCGTTTGTTTGCATAAACAATAACTCCAAATTATTTGGTACACCCTTTATTGCATCTTTTACAAATTTATTTATATGGGTAATGGTGACATCGATATCATCCTTAGTATTTCGATATTTTTTACCACCTGTTGTGTTGAATTCGTTGAACGATTGCAATCCTAAATAAAATTCAATTGGTGGAATACAAATGCCTTTATAATCTTTATCAGAGCTATCGGTATTTGTTCCGTATGCAAAGCTACCAGATGGAGCAAGTAGGATCGTTCGTTCCGCTAGCCATGGGAAATTTGTGTCTTTAAAGATATCCATATTTTCACCTCTTATCATAGGAAAAAGCATAAATGTGCTGTCCAAACAGACTTCTTTATTGTTACACTTTTCGTATGGAATTTAAAAAAGAATCAAAGCATTATTCTTTGATTCTAGTGGAAAACAGTCTTTAATGAAAATCAAAAGCGATTTTCTTTTCTTTTTCATCCCATTTTAACTTCGCTGCAAATGTTTTTTCTTTACTTTTGAAGTTTTCGATTTTATCTGTAATGCCATCCTTCAGTAATTTCTTTACTTGTGCCTGGGTGATGGTTTTTCCAAGTAGTTTTTTGGTAATGGTAAAACTACATCCGTTTTTTTGATAGTTGGCACAGCCATAGAAATTTCCTTTGTCAACCACCTTGCCACCACAAAGCTTGCATGTACCTAAATTAGTTGCTGATTGCCTTTTATATTGTCTTGGAACGAAGGCTTCTACTAGTTCGTTTTCAAATGACCATTCGTTAACGTGCTGTGATGTCTTTGCAATTAAATGGGTTACCATCTTGTTCGTTAATTCCATAAATTGTTTAGCATTTGCTTTCCCTTCGGAAATCTCTTTTAGTCGTTGTTCCCATTTTGCCGTCATTTCTGGTGAAGCGAGTAATTCACCGCCAATTGCTCCAATTAAAATCTTTGCCTTTGCTGTTGCGTAGACAAGATTTTTTTTAATGTCAATATATTTGCGGTCCTTTAGCATTGTAATGATTCCGGCGCGGGTTGCCTCGGTACCAAGGCCCTCGGTAGCGGTTAATACTTTTTCTAATTCTTTATCCTCAATATGCTTTCCTGCTGATTTCATTAATGTTATTAACTGACCTTCTGTATATCTTTTTGGTGGCTGTGTTTTACTTTCTTTTACCTCCACCTTTGCAACTTGACCACTGTCACCCTTTGCTAATTGTGGAAGCTCCGGTTCATTTTCTTTATCCGATGCCGGAATTACTTTCCGCCAGCCCTCCTGTAGCTGTACTTTTCCCTTTGAAATGAAGGTTGCTCGTCCATCAACTAAAGTTGTCAACGTCGTATATTCATAGACGGCTTTTTCGTAATGGGCTGCAATTAAACTGCGGGCAATTAAATGGTATAACTTTTGCTCATCACTGCTTAATCGTTCCATATTTGGCACTTGTTCCGTAGGAATAATTGCATAGTGATCGGTTACCTTTTTTTCATTAACATATCGTTTATTATTTGCGATTGATGAAGTCGGTAATGGGAAAAGGTTAGCAAACTGCGGAATCCTTTCGATTTTTTGTAAAATTTCCGGAAAGGTTTCCGCTTCCCCTGGTGTTACATAGCGTGAATCGGAACGAGGGTAAGACACAATGCCTCGTTGATATAGAACTTGCAAAACATCTAATGTTTTTTTCGGTGGAAATTTATACAAACGATTAGCTTCCGCTTGTAATGCGGATAAATTATATAGAAGTGGTGGGTAAAATTCTTTTTGCTCCGCTTCTACATTGGAAATAGTTGCATCCTTCTTTTTACAAAAGGATGCAATTTTTTCGGCAAGCTCTATTGTTTGGATATGTGAATCTCCATCGTTTTGCCATTTGCCACGGTATTTTTTTCCGCTAAACGTAAATTGTGCGTGAACCTCCCAAAATGGTTCAGAAACAAATTTCTCAATTTCTAGCTCTCTTTTAACAATTAGTGCTAGTGTTGGTGTTTGCACGCGCCCCACAGAGAATACATCGGAAAATCCTTTTTGCTGGAGAAGTAAGCTATATAATCGGGAAGCATTGATGCCAACGACCCAATCTGCACATGCTCTTGTATATGCTATGCTTCAAAATAAAGGCTTCTAGTGTCAGCTTCATTTAATAGCTTCTGAAATCCTTCTGTAATCGATTTTGGTGTTAAGGAGGAAATCCACAAACGTTTCATCGGTTGTTTTGCATTGGTTAATCGAAGAATATTTCGGATAATTAGCTCTCCTTCGCGACCAGCATCACCTGCGTGAATGATTTCTGTTACTTTTGGATCGTTAACTAATTTTTTTATTATGGCAAACTGCTTTGCTTTATCTTTCGTGACAGTATATTGGAATTGGTCTGGAATTATCGGTAACGTATCAAGTGCCCATTTTTTCCATTCTGGATGATATTTTTCAGGGGGAACTAGCTCACAAATATGCCCAATTGCCCATGAGATGTAAGCACCTTCTGGAAATATAGTATTTGGTAATATTTCAATATATCCATCTGCTTTTTTTGTTTTAAAAACAGATGCAAGGGTTCTGCCTTGATCCGGTTTTTCCGCTAATATAAGTTTCATCTTTCAAGTTTACTCCTTTACGATTTTTATAAATAATGACGCTTTATTTTTTCAACATAGCATTCATTAAATGAGATAAACCGCATTTGTTTTTTCTTTATCCTTAATGAGAGGTAGTTTACGAACGTTTTCATTCTATTTCATTGTTGGAAGAGGTGTTGGAAAATGAAAAGAAAAATAGTGGTAGTAGTGAGGGAGGAGAAAAGGGTAGGTGGGTAGTTTTATTGTATAGTATTTTTGCCGAATTGTTAATGGAATTTCTTTTCGTTTGTATGGTAGAGGCTGAAAATTACCTATATTATTAGCTAATAAAACGTCAGGGGAATTTTTCTCCTGCCGTTTTATTGGTTGTGTATTATCCCTCAAAAATAGCTGGCTTGTCTAAATATGGTGCTTCTATTTCGACTTTTTTTAATGTAATCGGGTGAATAAAGGAAAGAAATTTTGCATGTAATGCCTGCCGATGTACTATCGGCTTCCCCCCATATAAAACATCCCCAACAAGCGGATGTCCGATGGATGACAAATGGACCCTGATTTGATGAGTTCTACCTGTATCGAGACGACAATATATTTGACTAATCTTTGTTTTCTCGTTGTAATGGATTACCTCATAATGGGTGATAGCATCCTGCCCTGAAGGGGAAACTCTCCGTCTTGTTGGATGATGTCTGTCACGACCGATTTTTTTATGAATTGTTCCTTTTTGCTGTGCCAGTTTGCCGTGTACAAGCGCAGTATATGTTCGTTTTATTTTTCTTCCTTCGAGCATTTGATCAAGTAACACACCACTTAAGGAGTGCTTAGCGAACAAAATCGCACCAGTAGTATCCTTATCAAGCCGATGGATATGCTGGACTTTCGCAATTTCCCCTTTTTTCTGTAAATGATGTGCTACTGCGTTAGCTAATGTATACGTATCGCTTGTATCGTTTGGGTGGGTTGCTAAATTTGCCGGTTTATTTACAATCAGTAGGTGTTCATCTTCAAATAAAATTTCGATATCAATAGGGGTAGGTAAAACACCATATTCTTTTTCTGTAAATACCGATATGGATAAAGTATCGCCAGTTGCTAATTTCGTAGAAAAAGGGATAGGCTGTCCATTGATATGTATCGATTTATCCATCCGATATTGATGAATCATTTTCCTTGGCAGCTTCCAAAATTCTTTAAGTAATTGTTCAATTGATAAACCATCCCAAATCTCTGGAACGACGATGTTTAAGTAGTTATTCGTTTTAGCGGTTTCCATTTATAGTTCCTCTCATGTACAAAAATTGTTTCGTTTATTTGTCCGAGTTAGAAAATTATCGGGTATCTACCAAATATTTCACACGGCACCTTCAATTCCCACTCTATCATACGTTCTCTTTATGTTATTCTATTAGTAACGTTTTTACTAAGGAAACAGTCAAGAGTAATCAGTCGAAATACGAATTGTATAAAGGTGGGTCGTCATTGAAGATTGTTTATGCTTCAACCCCAGAACAAGAAAGTAAAATTAAGCATTTGGTTGAATATTTTTATTCCACCATTTTTCCAAAGTATTTTTCAGATGATGAAATTCATTCCTTTATTGAATGGAATTTTTTAAATGTATCCAATCAAAATCAGTTGTCAGGTACGTTAAAGGAATCATATCAAATTATCAGCAGTTTAGAAATTCTCATTTCGCTTATCGAGTCTAATCATATGGAAAATAGACATCATTATCAACAAATGTTTGAGAAAAATGCTGAAATTCTTAATGAAGTAGATATGACGTTTCCGTTTACCTATGATCAATTTATGGGAGATAAGGATATTTCATTGGAGTCTGGAAGTATTTATATTAAGGCTGCTAATGAATGGTTAGTTTAACGCGTAAAATACATAGATGTTTATCTATTGTATGTACGTAAATTCACTATGAATCTTTATCAACAGGCAAACGAAAATATAAAACAAAAGAGGATACCCATCACAAAACATCTTTTCCATTACTAAAGCATATCAAAATGCACATATGCTTAGATATGCAGTCGGGAAGAGTGCTTGTGTTGGGTATCCTCTTTATTTTGTAAATTACTCTAAAACATTTTCCTCAAACCATTGCTGGAATACTTCTTTTTCACGATATCCATCGATTCGGGCTACTTCTTTTCCATCTTCGAAATGAATAATCGTTGGAGTTCCTTTGATTGCGTAATCATCCCAGCCTTCTTCAAACTCAAGAACATTATACATTTTTAAATCAATGCCTAAATCCTTTGCTAAAGGAGCAACAATTGGTGTAGTCTTTTGACAATGTGGACATTCAGGACTGAAGAAATAAACAGTTTCTGTTTCTCCATTTTCTAATTCTTGCTTTAGATCATCCGGCAAAATAATATTTGCATAATTTTTATCTTTAAGTTGATCAATGGTCGATGCATGCAAATCATTAGTTTTATACGGATTGTCCTTTAGTGCAGCTTGCTTCTGGTAATAATTTAATAAACCGATGGCTCCAAAAATAATGATAATAATTCCTAAAAAGATAAGGATCTTTTTCAAGCTATTTAGCCTCCTTCAATTGCTTCCAAATAAGTAAACTAATGATGAATATTATTAGAAAGGCAAGTAATGCTAAAAATGGTATGGTAATAAAACCAAACCAATTAATGTATTGAGCAGTACATGGAACTTGTCCACAAAAACCAGTTGAATCACCAAGAACGGTTATTTTTTGTATCGAATAATGATATATCGAAATGATTCCCCCGGCTGCTGACAAAATCATTGCATATAAACTCATATGCCAGTCTTTTCGAACATATGCAATCCCTAATAGGATAGTCATTGGATACATTAAAATTCGTTGGTACCAGCATAATTCACAAGGAATATATTGCCTGATTTCGGAAAAATATAAACTTCCAAACATGGCAATAATAGAGGTAACCCAGCTTAAAAAAAATAAATTATCCAATTTTTTGTTTGCAGACAACCAATTCACCCGCCTAAAAAAATCTAATTTTTTGAAATCTATGCCACTGTATTTTACCATATGTCATTTAAGAAACGGTAACAAAATGATTACACTCCTGTCATTTCTGTCATTTTTCGCTTGCATATAACGCAAAAAGAAAGACCATGCAATTTTCCCATTTGCACGGTCTTATCTATCGTTTCTTTCGTAAATTATCGGCTTAAATGGAATACCATATTTCCTCTTGAACGGTAGTTGCCTGAGCATCTGCATAATCTACATATTGTAGTAATGAAAATAAATATTTTTCAACGACTCGGTCATCTGTTTGGTAGTAATAGGCGTGTAAAAAATGTTCAATTTTTTTTGCTAAAAAATCATCTTTTGTTCGAACCATTAAGATAAGCAAATTGTCCCATTGGGAACGGTATGTGTAATATAAAGCTCTGTCATAATCAACTTTGTTCATTATGTTTCCTCCTTTGAAGGAGTTGTTAATAGTATAAGCCCGGTAGGTGTAATTTTTTCACTGAAAAACTTTACAGTACTGTAATTACTGGACCGTATGTATTTACCAGTATATTCGGCGATTGGAAAATGGTTTTTCGTAAAAAATAAGCAACATCTGTACTGAGAAATAGAATATCCTGCATGCTTGTGGGAAAAGAATTGGATAAGGAGTGCGAATGAAAAAAATACCACTAATTCCAATCATTATTATTTTTTTCTTACAATCTGTTCAAACTGGACAAGCTTACACAATTGAAGGAAAACATCCATATGATTATGAACAATTGATTACCGATTTAAATGGATTAAAGCAAGAGTATTGTAATACGTTAACAATCGAGCAGATTGGTCAAAGTCATCTTGGAAAACCAATTTGGGCAGTACATCTTGGGCGAGGAGAAAAAAATATTCTCCTGGTTGGTGCCCATCATGGTAGGGAATGGATTACTTCCAACTTATTAATGATGATGCTGGAGCACTATGCAAATGCTTATACAAACAATATACGTGTCGGTTGGTTTGAACCGTCAATACTCGATAAAGTATCGATTTGGTTTGTACCAATGCTGAATCCGGATGGAATTTCCATTCAACAGGGAAAAATTCCTGAAAATATGCGAGAGAAAATTACTTCTTTCAATGATGGCTCCACTAATTACCATCGTTGGAAGGCAAATGGTGTTGGGATTGATTTAAATCGTCAATATCCTGCTGGTTGGAGTACTGTACCATCGCCGAGCAAACCATTTTATAAATTTTATAAAGGCAAGCAGCCACTTGAAGCAAAAGAAGTTCAAGCGCTCGTGCAATTTGTGAAGAAAATTAAACCACAAGCTGCAATTACCTATCATTCCTCTGGTCGAGAAATTTTCTGGAGATACGGAAATCACCAAAATATTTTCCGGGATTTTCAAATTGGACAAAAGCTATCCTTCTATACGGGCTATCCTTTAGCAACCCCTCCAAAAAACGCAACAGGAGGTGGATTTACCGACTGGTTTATTGCAGCATTTAATCGACCAAGTTTTACCCTTGAATTATGTGATTTTCAGGGGGAAACAAATCCACCAATTGCACAGCTTCATGAAGAATGGGAGAGAAACCAGTATATCGGATTCGTTTTAGCGGAAGAAGCAGAAAAATTTTAGTGCATACTTCGAATGCTTTTAATAAAAAATAGAAAAAACGATTAGGAGGTTTATGATGAAAAAAATATTATTTCTATTGTTACTTTATACGTTGATTATTTCTAGTCCATTAACCGGTCATGCACAACAAGATGGCTATGAAAAATATGGTCGAATTGCCACTGCTGTCGTTCGGGAGGATTATCCTGGCGAGGAGCTTGTGGAGTATGAGTATGTAGGAAGAGAAAAGAAATCAGATGATGAGGTTACCGATACTTTTCGATTTGAAGTAGTTGAAAACGGACAGTCAAAATTTATTCGGGTCATTATTTCCCATCATTTGGCAAATAATAAATTAGTCACATTAACCGTACAGGAAGAATAGAAATATATTTTATATCTAGCTTTGAGTGAATTATTGAAGAGACTATCGGTAAAGCTTATCGGCAGTCTCTTCATAATGTGGTGAATTTATTCTTTTTATTATTGGTAACGTTCCAATTTTGAAAAGAAGCCTTTTACAAATTGATAAAAAACATTTTCAGAAGGGGCTAACTCCCGATGCTGAGGAATAATAATTCCGACCGAGCGTTTCACTTCTGGAAATTCAATGGGGATTTTTTTTGTTAACCTTGGCACATTATCATAAAGTGAATTATCAGGTAAAATACTAACCCCAATACCCGCAGATACTAAACCTTTTATGGCATCCAAATCTTCTCCCTCAGAAGCAATTTTTGGTGCAAATCCTGCTTGCTTACAAGCATCAACCACAATTTTCCGTAAAATATAACCTCCAGCAAATAAAATAAAATCATCATTTTTTAACTCAGTTAAAAAAATACTTTGTTTTTTTGCTAATGGGTGTGTAATAGGAACTAATGCAGAAAAGCTCTCGGTAAATAATACATATGGATGCAGATCATTGTCATCGGTTGGAACTGGCCCAAGAAATGAAATATTAATTTCCCCATTTTTTACGGCATTAATTAAAAATGAATAGGAGCCTTGACGTAAATGAAAGGCAACATTCGGATGCTCTTGTTTAAATGAAGAAATAATAGTCGGTAAAAAATAACTGGCTAAGCTGGATGGGTAACCAATTTTTATCGTTCCGTGCTCAGGGTCAAGGAATTCATCAACCTTTGTTTTTGCATAATCAATCGCATCTAATGCTTTTTTTGTGTGGAATAAAAATATTTTTCCGATTTGTGTGAGCTTGACACTTCTTCCAACACGTTCAAATAATTTGACCCCCAGCTCTGCTTCGAGCTTCGTAATTTGCAAGCTTACAGCTGATTGAGCGACATGGAGATACTCTGCAGCAGAAGTCATATGCTCACGATCAGCAACCTCTACAAAGTATCGAAGTTGGCGGAGTTCCATAATCCACCCTCCATTCATATGAAATTTAGATTATATCTATCTATATCATATATTGTTTATATAAATTTGAAAATATATAATTGTAATTAAACTGAAACTTCCCAAATTTAGCGGAATTTTCTCGGAAAAAGGATAAAATTTTCCGTTAAACAGAAATTTACTGATTGTATTCGATAAGAAGCTTTTCTCTGCGTTAGCCTGAAGGATAGATAAAATATATTAATTTAATAGAAAGGAGCGATAAGATGACATTTCACCAATTGCCGTCTTCGCAAGGACTATATAATCCTGCATTTGAACATGATGCTTGTGGGATTGGTTTATATGCTCATATTAAAGGATATGCAACCCATGAAATTGTAAAAACTGGATTGGAGATGCTATGCAAATTGGACCATCGAGCTGGAAAAGGGAATGATCCCTATACAGGTGATGGGGCAGGAATTATGGTCCAAATTCCTGACCGTTTTTTTCGGAAAAAAATTCCACAAATAAAGCTTCCCGAAAAAGGCTCTTACGGGGTTGGCATGCTTTTTTTAGGAAATAACGCAAACGAACAAATAGAAATAGAATCGATGATTAATAGAGTGATTACGGAAGAAGGACAAATTGTGCTCGGATGGCGTACAGTGCCAACAGAAGTAGGAAAGCTGGGACAACAGGCTCAAGTGAGTTGTCCAGTTGTGCGCCAAGTATTCATAGGAGCAAGTGATAGCAAAATCGATGTACTTACATTCGAAAAAAAATTATTTGTCATTCGAAAATTAATAGAAAAATGGTCAATTGCCGATGATAAAAAATTATATATTGTTTCACTTTCTAGTCGAACGATTGTCTATAAAGGTCTATTAACACCAGAGCAGGTGGATTCGTTTTATACAGATTTACAGGATGAGGATTTTGTATCTTCGTTTGCAATGGTGCATTCTCGCTTTAGTACGAATACTTTTCCAAGCTGGGAGAGGGCTCATCCGAATCGATACTTACTCCATAATGGAGAGATTAATACATTAAAAGGGAATGTCCATTGGATGCGAGCACGGGAGAAGAACCTAGCGACTACTGCTTTCGGTTCCGATGCAGATAAAATTTTGCCGTTATTAAATACTGATGGAAGTGATTCCTCGATTTTAGATAATGCCTTTGAGTTTTTTGTTCTGTCTGGCATGGATCCTGCAAAAGTTGCGATGATGCTAGTTCCTGAGCCATGGTCTGAAAATCCTCATATATCACAAGAAAAGCGAGCATTCTATGAGTATTTTAGTTTATTAATGGAGCCATGGGACGGACCTGCAGCAATATTATTTTCCGACGGTAGAAAAATTGGAGCTATTTTAGATCGGAATGGCCTCCGTCCAGCTCGATATTATGTTACAAAGGATGATTATATTATTTTTTCTTCTGAGGTTGGCGTAGTAGATGTTGACACGGAAAACATTCTATATAAGGATCGTTTAAGCCCTGGAAAAATGCTTTTTATCGATTTAGAAGAAGGACGGATAATTTCCGATGAAGAAATTAAATCAAATATGGCAAAGGAACATCCTTATCAAGAATGGCTAACAAATGGACGAATTACATTAGATGATAAGGAGATAGAAAAAAACGAAATTCCTGATTTACTTATTAGGCAAAAGGCATTTGGATATACGTATGAAGATGTCCAAAAATATTTACTTCCAATCATACATGATGGAAAAGATCCGCTTGGTTCTATGGGAAATGATACCCCACTTGCCGTATTATCGGACCGGCCTCAATCATTGTTTAACTACTTCAAACAATTATTTGCACAGGTTACCAATCCGCCTATTGATTCCATTCGTGAAAAAATTGTTACATCGACGATTACTTATTTAGGGACTGAAGGAAATATACTCCAGCCTACAGAGGCAAATTGTCAGCGAATTCAATTGGATACCCCCATTATAACGGATGGTCAATTGGTACAATTGAAGGAAAATTTACTTCCGGGGTATACGAGTAAAATGATTGATTGCATTTTTACAGGTCTGTTAGCGGATGAAATCGAACAGCTATGTAATCATGCAGAGCAGGCTGTGAAAGATGGAGTAAATATACTTATTCTTTCCGATCGAAATATGAAGAACAACCAAATTGCAATGCCAATATTATTAGCGGTAAGTGCTATCCACCAAAGACTTATTTCCACCAGCTTACGAACAATGGCAAGTATTGTTGTGGAATCAGGAGAAACGAGGGAGGTTCATCATTTTGCTACACTACTAGGTTACGGTGCGGATGCGATTAATCCTTATTTAACCTTTGCTACGTATAAAAAAGAAATAGCAAATGGAAGTCTTACCGTTTCTTATCAAACAGCTGTTTCAAAGTATATAAACACAATTAACGATGGGATCGTTAAAGTAATGGCAAAAATGGGTATTTCTACCGTTCAAAGTTACCGTGGTGCACAAATTTTTGAGGCTGTTGGTATTTCTTCTGACGTCATAGATAAATATTTTACTGGTACGGCTTCCCAGCTAAGTGGAATTAGTTTAGATATCATAGCAAAAGAAGCAATCCTACGTCATCAAGCTGCGTACAACGATTTTCTTGACCAAACATTAGAATCGGGAAGCGATTTCCAATGGCGTAAGCAAGGAGAGCATCATGCGTTTAATCCAAAAACGATACACACGCTTCAATGGGCAGTCCGAAAAGGAGATTATCAGCTTTTTAAAAAATATACCGAGATGGCTAATGAAGAAAGCTTAAGTTTTCTTCGGAATTTGTTTAGCTTTACTGATCGTCAACCGATTCCTTTGGGTGAGGTAGAGTCGATTGAGAGCATTGTGAAAAGATTTAAAACAGGTGCGATGTCCTTTGGATCCTTAAGCAAAGAAGCCCATGAAACATTAGCAATTGCAATGAACCGTATAGGTGGAAAGAGCAACAGTGGTGAAGGTGGCGAGGATCCAAGCCGTTATGTTATTGATGAAAATGGTGACAATCGGAGGAGCAGGATTAAACAAATAGCATCCGGGCGTTTTGGAGTAAAAAGCCATTACCTTGTAAATGCAGATGAATTGCAAATTAAAATGGCACAAGGTGCAAAGCCAGGCGAAGGCGGACAATTACCAGGGAATAAAGTATACCCTTGGGTAGCAGATGTTCGGGGTTCGACACCTGGTGTTGGTCTTATCTCTCCACCACCAAATCATGATATATATTCTATTGAGGATTTAGCACAGCTTATTTATGATTTAAAGAATGCTAATAGAGATGCCAGAATTAGCGTGAAGCTTGTTTCGAAATCGGGTATAGGTACTATAGCTGCCGGTGTCGCAAAGGCAAATGCGGACGTTATTGTAATCAGTGGCTATGATGGGGGGACAGGTGCGTCACCAAAGACGAGTATTAAGCATACTGGACTACCATGGGAGCTAGGTCTTGCGGAAGCCCATCAAACATTAATGCTAAACGGTCTTCGTGAGCGAGTGGTGCTAGAAACAGATGGTAAGCTGATGACAGGAAAAGATGTTGTAATGGCAGCATTACTTGGTGCGGAGGAGTTTGGATTTGCAACAGCTCCACTAATTTCGATGGGCTGTGTAATGATGCGTGCTTGCCACCTTGATACATGTCCGGTTGGCATAGCTACACAAAATCCAGAGCTTCGCCATAAATTTACCGGAAGTGCAGATCATGTAGTTAATTTTATGTATTTTGTTGCAAGAGAAGTACGTGAGCTAATGGCAGCTCTTGGCTTTCAGACAATCGAAGAAATGGTTGGACGTACCGATGTACTGCAGGTAAGTGAACGTGTCGAATCTCATTGGAAAGCAAAATATTTAAATGTAAGCAAGCTGCTCCACCAGCCAAGCGGAATTCGTACACGGAAAATTGCCCAAAATCATCAATTGGAAAAAACATTGGATGAGGCACAAATATTACCGCAAGTAATCCATGCAATTGAAGAAAAACAGCCAGTTAGCTTAACAATGCCAATAAAAAATATTGACCGAGCGGTTGGTACGATTGTTGGAAGCGAGCTTTCGAAACGCTACGGTGAAGAAGGTTTACCAGATGATACGATTATCCTAAACTTCATAGGATCTGCCGGGCAAAGCTTCGGGGCATTTGTTCCAAAAGGGATGACATTATCTATTACAGGTGATATCAACGATTATTTAGGAAAAGGTTTATCGGGTGGAAAACTAATTGTGACAGCACCCCGTGACTCATTATTTGTTTCGGCTGAGAACGTAATCGTTGGCAATGTAGCTTTATATGGTGCAACGAGTGGAGAGGTATACATCAATGGGCGTGCAGGAGAGCGGTTTGCGGTACGTAATAGCGGTGTCAATGTAGTAGTCGAAGGAATTGGTGATCATGGCTGTGAATATATGACTGGTGGTCGAGTCGTCATTTTAGGCGATGTCGGGAAAAATTTCGGTGCCGGGATGTCTGGTGGAATTGCTTATGTACTAGCAGATAATATTAACGAATTTACATCTATGGTAAACAAAGAAATGATTGAAATCGAAACATCCTTTCATTCAGAAGAATTAAAAGAATTGCTTGAAAATCATGTGAAATATACAGAAAGTAGAAAAGCTGCAAAAATCTTAAAGGATTGGGATACATTGAAAAAGAAATTTGTCCGTGTAATTCCGAAGGATTATAAGCAAATATTGGCTAGTATTCAAGCCCAAAAAGAAATTGGTCTCTCGGATGAACAAGCAACTATCCACGCTTTTCATACGATCCAAGAAAGTAAAGAAGTGAAGGTTGAATCAGTCGCAAATTAGAGAGGAGTGCAGAAAATGGGGAAAGCAACAGGTTTTATGGAATATAGTCGAAAAAATATAAAAGAGCGCAATCCTCTCCAACGATTAAACGACTGGAAAGAATTTTCCGCACCGTACAACGAGCATACCGTCAAACAACAAGGGGCAAGATGTATGGACTGTGGTACACCATTTTGTCATATTGGTATGGAAATTAGAGGGGCAACAAGTGGTTGTCCCATCCATAATTTAATTCCAGAGTGGAATGATCTCGTATACCAAGGAAAATGGAAGGAAGCGCTTGAACGATTACTAAAGACTAATAATTTCCCGGAATTTACCGGTAGGGTTTGTCCTGCTCCCTGTGAAGGTTCTTGTACGTTAGCGATTTCAGATCCTGCAGTTACGATTAAAAATATTGAACGAACAATTATCGATAAAGGGTTTGAAAACGGATGGATTCAGCCACGAATTCCAACCCGTCAAACAGGAAAAAAAGTTGCAATCATTGGCTCTGGCCCTGCTGGATTAGCAAGTGCAGATCAATTAAACCAAGCAGGGCATATGGTGACTGTATTTGAACGGAGTGATCGTCCTGGTGGATTATTAATGTATGGAATCCCGAATATGAAGCTAGAAAAACAGCTAGTGGAGCGGAGAATTAAATTATTGGAAGCGGAAGGAATTACGTTTATCACCAATACAGAAGTCGGACGTGATATTACAGTAGAAGAATTACAGGAATCCTTTGACTCAATTATTTTATGCACTGGTGCTCAAAGGCAGAGAGATTTAGTTATTCACGGTCGCGAAGCGAAAGGTATTCATTTTGCGATGGATTACTTAACCTCGACTACTAAAAGTTTACTAAATTCTGATTTTCAAGATGAACTATTCGTTAATACGGAAGGAAAAGATGTCATTGTAATTGGTGGTGGAGATACTGGAGCTGACTGTGTTGCTACAGCACTTCGCCAAAATTGTCGCAGTGTAGTGCAATTTAGCAAGCACCCACAACTACCAAGTAGTCGTGGAACGGATAATATGTGGCCATCAGCTCCAAATATATTTACTTTAGATTATGCTCATGAGGAAGCAAATGCAAAGTTTGGCTCCGATCCACGGCAATATTTAATTCAAACGAAAGAAATTATTGCCGATGAAGATGGTTTTGTGAAGAAATTAGTGACCGTTGGGATGAAGAAATGTATTCTAGATGATGGAAGTTATTACTTTGAAGAGCTCCCAGGTTCGGAAAAAGTATGGCCAGCTGATTATGTTTTTATTGCTATCGGCTTTGTAGGGACAGAACTAACATTACTAAGCCAATTTGGTGTAGAAGCAGTAAATAATAAAATAAACGCACAATATGGACAATATAAAACAAATATTCCTGGCGTTTTTGCTGCAGGTGATGCTCGAAGAGGGCAAAGCCTAATTGTTTGGGCAATTAATGAAGGACGTGAAGCCGCACGTGAAGTAGACCGTTATTTAATGGGGGAAACAGTACTTTCATAAGGAACTTCCATACCACTTTTCCAATGGATATGCTTATGGTTACCGAGAAGCATATCCATTTTTATTTATACATTCCCTCGTAATGCTCCTTGATCTAGTAGGGATAGAAAAACATCGACAATTTCTGGATCAAATTGTTTCCCTTTATTATTTATTAACTCCTGTCGTACAGATGCGTAGTCCATTTCGTTTTTATAAATTCGTTTGGAAACCATTGCATCATAGGCATCAGCTACTGCTACAATACGTGCCTCTAAAGGTATATTTTCCCCCTTTAACCCGTTAGGATATCCTGTTCCATCAAATTTTTCGTGATGATATAAAACAATATCTAACACCCCACTATCTTGAAAATTGTTCACATGCTTGATGATATCATGACCAATTTTCGGATGACTCTTTATTAATTCGTACTCGTCAGAGGTTAGTTTTCCAGGTTTGGATAATACATGCTCTGCTATTCCGATTTTTCCAATATCATGAAGCAATGCACCGATTTGTATTTCCCTACATTTCTGTTCGGATAAATTCATTTTCTTTGCTATTTGGACACTAAAATTTGCTACATTTTCTGAATGATAGAGTGTATGGGTATCTCTAGTGTCTAATGCTTTTGCTAATGCTCTCGTAAGATCCTGTTGATTTTGTTTAACTTTTTGAACGAATTGCATAAACCCAACGGATAATCCCATGATTATTAAGTATGTAATCAAATGGAAGGGAAGCATAATAAAATCAATAGTAAAATTTGGAATGAAAAAACATCTGCACAAAACAACAAGGAAGGTTAAAAAGATTAGCAAGAAGGGGGATTTATTATAAAATCCAACTCCTAAAAATACAGTGGCTAATATATAAAAAACATAGGTAATGTCATTGTGTATTAACGTGCTATTGATCAGAATATTGAATACTAATAGGATAAAAAAAGAAATACGATAGAACATAGGATTTCTCAATAATGTATTCATTAAAGTACTTCCGACCTTCCGTAATAATCTCTAGAAATGTTACCACTGAAAGACTAGGCATTATAATTCACTATGATTTATTATTAGGAAAATCCCAATATCCATACGTAATAATTGCTGAGAACAAATTATCATGTGGATTGTCATCATCATTTACGATTTTCCTTCATAAATTAATATAAAGGCAAGAGGGGGAAACGCAATGAGAGAAGCGGAAAATAAGGCATTGCAACATGCAATCGAGGAGATAACCGAAATTGCCGAAGGATTCGGATTGGACTTTTATCCGATGCGCTATGAAGTTTGTCCTGCTGACATTATTTATACGTTTGGTGCGTATGGCATGCCTACAAGATTTTCCCATTGGAGCTTTGGAAAACAATTCCACAAGATGAAGCTACATTATGACTTAGGTTTAAGTAAAATTTATGAGCTCGTCATCAATTCCAATCCTTGTTATGCATTTTTATTAGATTCCAATACATTAATTCAAAATAAATTAATCGTTGCCCATGTGTTAGCCCATTGTGATTTCTTTAAAAATAATGTTCGTTTTCAAAATACAAAGCGGGATATGGTCGAAAGCATGGCAGCCACAGCAGAACGGATTCGCAAATATGAAATTGAATATGGAAGACAGGAAGTAGAATCCTTTATTGATGCTGTTTTAGCAATAGAAGAGCATATTGATCCATCACTTGTTCGACCAAAGCTCGCATGGACAATGGAGGATGTTGAATACGAAGAGGTAGTGACACAAAATCCAACGCCTTATGATGACTTATGGAACTTGGAGAAGAAGAATGAACCAAAAAAACAAGTGAAGCGGAAAAAGAAGAAATTTCCACCGCAGCCGGAAAAGGACTTATTATTATTTATTGAGCAATATAGTCGTGAGTTAGAGGAATGGCAGCGGGATATATTAACAATGATTCGTGAAGAGATGCTTTATTTTTGGCCACAATTAGAAACAAAAATAATGAATGAGGGCTGGGCATCTTATTGGCACCAGCGAATTCTTCGTGAACTAGATTTAACAAGTGATGAAGCTATTGAATTTGCGAAGCTTAATGCAGGTGTCGTTCAACCATCGAAGACAGGAATTAATCCATATTATTTAGGCTTGAAAGTATTTGAGGATATTGAGGAACGCTATAATAATCCGTCAGAAGAAATGAAAAGGTTAGGAGTAAAGCCTGGCTCTGGACGAGAAAAAATATTCGAGGTGCGGGAACTAGAATCTGATCAATCGTTTTTACGTAATTACTTAACGAAGGAGCTAGTGCATCGCGAGGATATGTATTTATTTCAAAAGCAAGGCCGCGATTACAAAATTGTGGATAAGGCGTGGGAAGGTGTCCGTGACCAATTGGTAAATATGCGCGTCAATGGTGGTTTTCCGTATATTACCGTTGTAGATGGGGACTATATGCGAAATGGAGAACTATATCTTAAGCATCATTTTGAAGATATTGAGCTTGATTTAAAATATTTAGAAAAGGTATTGCCATATGTTTATCAGTTATGGGGTCGTCCGGTCCACATGGAGACGATTGTGGAGGATAAGCCAATTACCTTTTTCTATGATGGTCGAAGTGTACAGCGTAGATATTTATAAATAGGAATATTTCAAATAGAAGGGCACATTTATTGTGCTCTTTTTTATGTTTATATTTGGCCTGCTAATCTGTTCATTTAACTAATGCTGTATACGAGTGAATTGTTGTTATTTCATGAGATAGAAATTCAGAAATAATAAACGGAGTATCAGTCTGCACTATTTACAAATAAGCAAGAATCTATAGGAAACAACATTATCTTATTTGTCATTTACCTATATAAGCAAATAGTTATATAATAATATACATATATAAAGGAGGGGTTGGATGTTTAAGGAGGATTATTCTATTGAGAAAACGGCAGAAATTTTAAAGCTATTAGGGGATAAAACCCGTTTGACGATGCTGAAAATATTGGACAAGCAAACATGTTGTGTTTGTGAATTTGTAGAAATTTTTCAGGTTAGTCAGCCGTCGATTAGTCAACATCTTCGCAAACTAAAGGCTGCAGGACTTGTTAGTGAAGAACGAAGAGGGCAATGGATTTTCTACTCTTTGCATAAAGCAAATGAATATTATCCACTGATCCAGCAAATACTTCTTCATTTACCAAATCAAGAAGATAAATTACTAGAATTAGAAGAAAAAGGTACGCGGGTATCTTGTTGTTAACGGAGGAAATAGAACTTGTCTTACATATTAATATTTGCGGTCATTATTTTTTTGATAACGTTACTGCTTGTCATCTGGCAACCAAAAGGCTTGTCTATCGGATGGTCAGCAATTGGTGGTGCAGTTGTTGCTTTAATCATTGGTGTAGTAGATTTCCATGATGTTTTGGAAGTGGTAGGCATTACATGGAATGCTACTTTATCGTTTATCGCTATCATCATTATTTCTTTAATTTTAGATGAGGTTGGCTTATTTGAATGGGCTGCACTACATATGGCAAGAGTGGCAAAAGGCAACGGAATCAAAATGTTTGTCTACATAAGTATTCTTGGAGCGTTTGTTGCAGCTTTTTTTGCGAATGATGGAGCTGCCTTAATTCTGACACCGATAGTGTTAGCAATGGTGCGAAACTTGAATTTTCAAGAGAAAATGATTTTCCCATTCATTATGGCTGGTGGGTTTATTGCCGATACTACCTCACTGCCATTTGTTGTAAGTAATTTAGTAAATATTGTTTCTGCAGATTATTTTAAAATCGGATTTGTTGAATATGCACTCCGAATGGTCATCCCAAATATATTCTCTATTATGGCTACTATTGCTGTGCTACTATTTTATTTTCGAAAAAGTATTCCAAAAACATATGATGTATCGAAACTAACGACTCCAATGACTGCGATTAAGGACATAAAAATGTTCCATCTGTCCTGGTATGTCCTTGGTTTATTAGTCATTGGTTATTTTGGCAGTGAATTCATAAATGTGCCGGTTTCCTTTGTAGCTGGTATTATTGCTATTTTCTTTTTATTAATGGCAAGAAAAAGTCCAGCAGTTGCTACGCAAGTAGTCATAAAAGGTGCACCATGGAATATTGTCTTTTTCTCGATTGGTATGTATGTAGTAGTCTATGGATTAGGAAATGCTGGGCTAACCTATGTGCTTGCTAAAGTAGTAGAAGCAGTAGCAAATCAAGGATTATTTATTGGGACAATGGCAATGGGGTATATTGCAGCATTCCTATCCTCTGTAATGAATAATTTGCCTACTGTGATGATTGATGCGCTAGCAATTGCAGAAACGGATACGTCTGGATTAATTCGAGAGTCATTAGTGTATGCAAATGTCATTGGCTCTGATTTAGGGCCAAAAATTACACCAATAGGTTCTTTAGCAACCCTTGTGTGGCTTCATGTCTTATCGCAAAAAGGTGTCAAAATTTCATGGGGGACATACTTTAAAACAGGAATTGTGCTCACTATCCCAATTCTATTCTTTACATTACTCGGACTTTATTTATCTCTTTTCATCATTTAGGAAAATACTTTATATATGGAGGGTGTTTAATGAAAATCATAATGATTGGTTCCGTTGCTGCAGGGACTTCGGTTGCGGCAAAAGCTCGTAGAAATGATGAGAATGCACAAATTACGTTGTATAATGCGGATAATGATATTTCTTATTCTATTTGTGGAATTCCCTATTTTTTAGGCGGGGAAGTCGATAAACTAGAATCACTTACGCCTAGAAATGCTGAATGGTTTAAGGCAAGATATAACGTTGATATTTTTACAAGACATGAAGTTACGAAAATTCATCCAGATGAAAAAAGAATAACGGTTAAAAACTTACATACGAATGAAATTCACGAAGACACATATGATGCATTGGTTTTTGCTACTGGAGCTTTTCCAATTACTCCAATGATTAATGGTGTGGATCAGCAGCATGTTTTCCACGTACGAACGATTCAAAATACGGCAGCAATTGATGCGTTCATGATAACAAATGAACCGAAAAAGGTAACGATTATTGGTGCTGGTTTAATCGGCCTAGAGATGACTGAACAACTAACAAATAAAGGGTTGGAAGTTACCCTTATTCAGCGAAATCATCATATCATGACAGCATTGGATGGGGATATGGCGTTTCGGGTGGAAGAACATTTGAAAAACAAAGGTGTTTCATTATTATGTAATGAACAAGTAGTATCAATTACGGAAAAAACAGTAGAAACGAAATCAGGAAAAGTGATTGATACAGATATGGTCATTTTGGCGACAGGAGTTCGTCCAAATACGAAACTAGCAAAAGAAATTGGAGTGGAAATCGGCTCAACTGGTGCAATAAAGGTGAATAAAAAAATGCAAACAAACCTACCAAATATATATGCGGTTGGAGATGTGGCAGAAAGTTATTCTGTAATAACTGGTCAACCGTTATACCGTCCATTAGGGTCGACAGCAAATAAAATGGGACGAATTGCAGGGGATATTATTACTGGTGGTGATTTAGAGCATCGAGGGATTCTTGGAACAGGAATAGTAAGGGTATTTGATCTTGCAATTGCCTATACGGGTTTAAATGAACAAGAGGCTCTGGACTATGGATTTAATGTAGAGATCCTTCATAATATTAAACCGGCGAGGGCAGAGTATTTAGGTGGCAGCGAACTAGTAATTAAGGCTATTTGTGATCGTAAAACAGGACGAATACTTGGTGCCCAAATTATTGGGAAGGATGGAGTCGATAAGCGAATCGATGTTTTTGCAACAGCAATTACTTTCGGTGCAAAGGCAGAGGATTTATTCCATCTAGACTTAGCCTACGCTCCACCATTTAGCACTACAAAAGATCCGGTTATGTACACAGGTATGGCTTTAGAGAATGCAATTAAAGGGAAAAATAAACTGATTACTCCGAAGGAACTAACAGAACGGATAGAGAACAAAGAAAAACTGCAGATTATTGATACTCGAGCGAAAAAACAATATGAAGTATCAAATGTAGCTGGTGCCATCAATATTCCATTAGCACAATTACGGACAGAGGCAAAAAATCTAGATCCGAAAGTACCGACGATTACCTATTGTAATAGTGGGGTAACGGGAAATGCAGCGCAAAATGTATTAAGGAACATGGGTTTTAAAGATGTGTTTAATCTTTCGGGAGGAAATAAAAACTACCAAATTTTCCTGAAGAGCAAAAAATGAATATATAAACGTAAAAACAGAAAGGTATAGGTTCACTCCCTTTCTGTTTTTATATTAATTCTCATTAATTCCTTGTATGCTAATTCAAAATTATGATAGGTGGCTTCTCCAAATTTAACTTTATTTTGATGAAAAAAATGCTTCCATGTATATTCTTTTGCTTCGTTAACATTAACTTGTTTCGCATGGATAACGAGCTTTAAATAAGCAATGAAATATTCCTTTCGTAATACGCCACTATTGTTTACAGTCATAGATATAACCTCCTGTTATCAAATTTTCATTTATGGACTCCAATCCATAAAATATTTTTCTATTCTTCTCATATCCGGTCATCACCACATTTTTCACATATTTATTGTTTTTGGGATAAAATTTTTAAGCCTTGTTATGTACTTTTTCATCAAGAAAAATCGATTTATTAATCAAAATAACTCGATTAAATAAAAATATAAGAGTTTAATTTGGGACTTTTTCAATTAAATCAATTTTTTTTGATGTAGTAAATATATAACGAACAATGCTTGTTGTCAATAATATTAATCAAAAATTTTTGATATTTAAAACAGCTCATAATCTGGCATTCTTTACCATAGAACAACGGACTTGTAGAATGATATTCTTAACGCGAGGATGGTAAAATTTCAACTCATACAAAAGGTGAGAAAATATTTGTATTTTTTGAAATTTTATTATTCTACTATGCCTATTAACTCCTATGTAATGCACTGCTTACAGCATGCTATCAATAGGAATCGATTCCTAATGGATAGGAAAGAGAATAAGAAATTTTGGTGATATAATTACCAATCATTTTCAATCACAATGAAAGTAAGGAAATTGTAGGCTATTTTCTTAAAGTTGTTAAAAACTGGAATCTCACCCTAGATTTTACAATCGCCATCAAGTCGGAAAAAACGACTAAGTGTGCGTTAGTGCTAGTTCTAAACAAATGAAAGATTTTTATGCCAAATCAAAATACAAGGGGTATGTATTATGGTGCTATCTTTTTTGACGAGAAATAAAATTAATTCGATAAATAAAAAAAATATGTTGTTTTCTAGTGAATCTTTATTTGATAAAAAAGGTTTTCAATCTTTATTTGAAAATCATCCGGATGCAGTATTTTCGCTAAATACAACAGGGAAAATCAATTTTACGAATCGTGCAGCACATCAAATGTTAGGATATAATGACGATCAATCGATGGAAGCGGAAACGATTTATTCTAATAATTTTATCGCCATTCGAAATTATTATTTACGGAATGCTTTAAAAGGCTGTGCCCAAAATTATCAGGCGGAAGTTCTTCATAAAAATGGTACTACTCTATTTGTAGATATTACCTATATTCCGATGATTGATGATGAGAACACGGTAAAAGGGATATTTAGCGTAGTTAAAGATATTACCAAATATAAGCGCAATGAACAGGCATTGATAGAAATGAAGGATAGTTTAGATTTAGCCCAAAAAATTGGGAAAATGGGTAGCTGGGAATATGATATTAAAAAGGATAAAATTTACTTTTCCAAGCAGTTATTAAACATGCTTGCTATGGATGAGACTGAAATATTCCTTTCATTATATGATTCCTTTCAGATTATTCATCCTGTGGAACGAGAAGCATTTCGAAAATTTGTTTATGAAGCAATAGATAAACAAGAAAGCTATAGTGTAGAAATAACCGTTACCCGGAAAGATGGAACAACATTTGACAGCCAGATTTCGGGATATTTTATTTTCGATGAAGCAGGAAATATGAGTAAGTTTGCAGGTATAATACAAGATATTTCTGCAAGAAAGAAAGTAGAAAATAGACTGCAGGAATCAGAGAGTAGATTTCAGCGAATCAGTGACACACTTGAAGTAGGAATTTTTTCTCATGATGTACTAACAGATACTTGTTTATTTGCCTCGAAAGGATTTGAAAAAATAACTGGGTATTCAGTGGAAGCGTTAGAATCATTTGTTACTTGGGAATCAATCGTTCATCCAGAGGATCTGGAAATGTATAATACCGAACAACTGAAGATTAAAAATGGAGAATCATTAACGATAGAATATCGAATCATCGATAAACAAGAAAATAATGTATGGGTATTAGATCAGTCATTACCGGTATTTAACGAGAACGGAAAATTAATTCGGATTGATGGAATATTAACCGATATTACCGAGCAAAAAAGACAAGAGAAAAATATTACCCATTTAGCATATTATGATTTTTTAACCGGATTACCAAACAGAAATTTATATTATAAAGAAGTGGACAAGCTCACACAGTCATCTATCGTTGGAAAGTCTGGCTTTTCGCTTATTTTTATTAATATTGATCGATTTCGAACGATAAATAACTCATTAGGACCATCGATTGGGGATCAGCTATTAATCCAAATTAGTGAAAGAATAAAAGTTATTTTACCAGAGGATTCTACTCTTGCTAGAATGATAGGGGATGAGTTCGGAGTAATTTTACCGAAGGATGAACGTTCCATTGACCCGGTAGCACTTTCAAAAACCATTATTGATAGCTTAAATGAACCATTTTATGTTGAGGACTATGAATTATACATTACGACAAGTCTTGGAATAAGTTCATTTCCTGAAAATGGGACAACACTTGATGAATTAATTAAAAATACCGATACTGCATTATATCGTGCGAAAAATTATGGTAAAAATAATTATCAAATTTATTCACCGCAACTAAATATTCGCTCATTTAAGCAATACCATTTGGAAAGTGACTTGCGAAAATCGATTGAAAATAATGAGCTTGTCATTTATTTTCAACCAAGAATAGAGGCTACAACAGGAAAAATTGTCAGTGCAGAAAGCTTGATTCGCTGGATGCATCCAATTTGGGGAGAGGTATCCCCGAAGGAATTTATCCCAATTGCCGAGGAAAACGGTTATATAAATGAGCTTGGTGATTGGATATTAAAGCATGTCTGCCTACATTTAAAGAAGTGGGAGAAAGAACAGTTACCGATTGTACCGATTTCTGTAAATATTTCTGCCCAACGGTTTTTGAAAAGTGACTGGAAAAGTGTCATTCTTGAAATTTTAGCAAGCACCCAGGTGAATCCAGAATTAATAGAATTTGAAATTACCGAAACTACGATGATTCAACATGAAAAGGTAACGAAGGCCGCGTTTCAAACGATAAGAGAAATGGGGATAAAAATTGCTTTAGATGATTTTGGAACTGGTTATTCCTCGCTTTCGTATATTAGTGATTATCCGATTGATACATTGAAGATTGATCAAACGTTTATAAAACAAATTACAAAATCTACTAAAGAAGAGGTCATTATAAAATCGCTAATCTATATGGCAAAAGGCTTGGATATGAATGTTGTAGCAGAAGGGGTAGAAACAATAGAACAACTAAATTTTTTAAAACAGCAGGAGTGTCAGGAAATCCAAGGATATATATTCAGTAAACCTGTACCAGAAAAAACGTTTATTGCTTTATTAAAGAAACAAATTATTAAACCAATTTTATATCATGAAAGCAAGGTAAAATCGGAACGTCGAGGGTATTTCCGAATCCCGTTAGTATATCCACTGGCAGCACAAATGACGTTAACAGAAATTCAAGGGGTAGAAGTAGCCGTTGGAAAAACAGAGGTATTAATCGAGGATATCGGTCCAGGGGGCTTAAGATTCCTTTCCATTATGGATCTTCCTGTTCGTCCAGATATTCTGTATCAATTTGAAACCACGATACTTGATAAAAAGCTCCCATTATTAGGTTATATTGTGTGGAAAGAGGAAGTAAAAGGGATATTAAAATACGGATTTTCCTTTACGATTAATGAAAATGAACGGGATGAACTAATTAAGCTGTTAAATACATTTTCGCTGAAATTACGAAGTAAACCAATTCTTCCAAGCTGTAGTTTTGTTCAGGAGGAAAAAATTCCATATTTAAAAAGGCATCTAACTTATTAGTTTGCTTTTCTAATGGCTGTCTTAACAATTACGTACCATTCGTATAAAGACAGCCTTATTTATTGGCAATGGTACTATTTGGAAGTTTTGTATCCGATAATTATCCCCCCTTTTTATGACAAAATATGATAAGCTAATAACAAAATAGTATCAAAATGGCAAGCAAGAGGTGAGCGAGCATGTTGAGAATTGACGAAAAAGTCAATATACTCCTGGTGGATGATCGACCGGAAAATTTATTAGCTTTAGAAGCTTTTCTTGAAAAGGAAAATCACCAGTTAATTCGTGCAAATTCTGGAGAGGAAGCATTGAAGCAATTATTGAAATATGAATTTGCCTTAATTTTATTAGATGTTCAAATGCCAGGAATGGATGGATTCCATACCGCAAAAATTATAAAAGCTCGGGAAAAAACGAAAGATATTCCGATTATATTTATTACAGCAAATCATTTAGATGCTGAGCATATTTTCATGGGGTATACGGTAGGAGCGATGGATTACATATTGAAGCCTTTTGACCCAATGATATTAAAAGCGAAGGTTGAGCGATTTGTTGAAATATATTTAATGAAAAAGCAATTAATGCAGCAAACAAGTATGCTGATAGAGAATGAACAAATCATTTCCCATATGGCGAATCACGATTATTTAACGAATCTACCGAATCGTAGATTTTTTTATAAGAAAATTGGGGAGTATATTCTTCAATCAAAAAAACAAAATCAATCCTTTGGTTTACTATATTTAGATATGGACCGATTCAAATATATTAATGATTCACTTGGTCATTTAATGGGAGATGAAGTTCTTAAAGAAATTGCTAATAAATTGAAGAAAATAATCGATAAAAAGGATGTTGTATTTCGATTTGGTGGTGATGAATTTATTATCATTCTACCAGAAACCGATCGGGAGGGAGCGCTTGAAGTTTCAGAGAAAATATTAGAAACTTTTAAAAAACCATTACTTATCGAAAATTACGAATTGTTCATCACGACGTGTATTGGTGTGAGTATTTTTCCTTATGATGGGGAAGACGCTACATGGCTGTTGAAAAATGCGGATATTGCTTTATATCGTGCAAAGAAGAAAGGGAAAAATAAATATACTGTTTATCATTCTGGTATGAATATGCAATCCTATCGATCATTCATGCTTCAAAATGATTTAAGAAAAGCAATCGAGCGACAGGAGCTAGAAATCCTTTTTCAGCCACGAGTGGACACAAAAACCGGCAAAATTGTAAGTGCCGAAAGCTTACTTCGCTGGAATCATCCAAAATGGGGAATGCTGTTCCCAAATGAGTTTATTCCTTTAGCTGAAGAAACGGGAATTATTGTTGAGATTGGTGAATGGGTAATTCGACAAGTATGTGAACAATTAAGGAATTGGATGAATATCGGAAAACCATTAATCGGAATATCGATAAATTTTTCGGTACAACAATTTTTCCAGAAAAACCTCATTCAAAATATTAAGCAAATCCTCATCGAAACGAAGGTACCACCAGAGTTAATCGAAGTAGAGGTAACTGAATCAACGTTTTTAAAAAATGAGGAAAATAGTCTCCTTGTTTTACGCGAGCTTCGTAGTATAGGATTTCAGATTAGTTTAGATGATTTTGGAACAGGTTATTCCTCGTTAAGCTATTTGCGGCATTTTCCATTTACAGCATTGAAAATTGATAAGTCTTTCATACAAGAAATGAACGTAGACCCATCTCTTGTTTCTACTATTATTAAATTGGGAAACAGTTTAAAGCTATCTGTCGTTGCGGAAGGAGTAGAAACAGCAGAACAGTTTAAGCTCCTCAAAAACTACAATTGTGATGAAGTTCAAGGCTATTTATTTAGCCCGCCGATAAATCTAAACGAGCTAGAAGCTTTAATTGCGACAATGAACAATGATAAGACTGGGGCACAGACAGTTGAACAAATAAATGAACGGATTATTCCATATCCAAAAAAAATGCTGATAAGCGATTCACCTCAAAAGGAAAATGTACTTATTTCTGCATTAAATAATTTGAAGGAGATGTATTCCATTTCTTCACGCGAGATTGAGGTTTTCGAGCTAATATTAGCAGGCTTGAGTAATAAGGAAATCTCTAGTGCATTATTTATTAGTGAGCATACGGTAAAAAATCATATTACAAAAATCTTTCAAAAATTGAATGTCACCGATCGGGTACAGGCAATGGCGATGGTGTATCAAAAATGGATCGACTTCCAGGACAAGTCTGCACATCAGTAAAATGTTAGATTGATAAGCCATTAAGTTATAGAAAACCTAGGGTAGAGGGGAAAAGGCCTTGAAAATTAAATCGAAATTATTGCTAGGACTAAGCACCTTACCAATCCTGCTTATTATCATGGTCGGGATTGGTAGGTTCCAGATAGCAACTTATGATCGAATGAATGACACGTTACAAACGAACTATGAAATGTCGATATTAACAGAGAAAATCCATACAGAAATTAAAGATGAAGCAATTATTTTACGTAATCTTTATATTAATTCTGATGAATCCGTTATCAATCAACTAATTCAAAACATGGAAGAGGATAAACAATCTATCGCTGAAAATATTAAATTGCTAGAAACAAAGGTTTATAGTGAAGAACAAAAGCAACAAGTGGAAGCATTGATTGAAACGAATAATAATTTTATTACGTATAGTGAGAATGTTATTCAATTAATTCTAGATGGCAATAAGCAGGAAGCACTAACATTAATTGATGAACGGTCTAAAGATATTCATGAGGATTTCTTTCGAATTATATCAACTATCACTTCAACCTTTGAAACGGATATGTATTCCACATTCGAACAAGTTAGTAATGAATTTACCCGAGAGCTCATTATTGAAACTAGTATATTAGCTGTCTGCATTTTATTTATTATGTTTTTCTTACTACGAAATGTTTGGACACTTTCTACACGTTTAAATAAGGTTGCAGCAAATATGCGCAATATTGCTGACGGTACGCAAAATTTTACTTCTAAGGTAGAAGTTCTATCAAATGACGAAATTGATGAAGTAGCAAAATCCTTTAATAAAATGGCAGAAGCATTAGTAGAGCAAAGAGAAAGAGAAACCAATCTTATATGGACTAAAACTAATATAACTGATATTACAACAAGTTTAACTGGTGCAAAAAGTTTAGAATCGCTTTCGAAAAAACTTTTATCTATGGTTGTACCATTAGTGCAAGGTAGCTATGGAGTCATGTACATAGAGGAGAAAAATGAGCTGACGAAAACACCGCAGTACAAATTAAAGGCATCCTATGCATTAAAGGAAAGAAAGCACTTAACAAATACCTTTGAACCAGGAGAAGGATTGGTTGGACAAGCTGTTTTAGAAAAGACACCAATTATCCTTACTAATGTGCCGTCTGATTATATTACAGTAAAATCTGGACTTGGCGAAGCTGTCCCGGTTTGTATTTATGTATTACCGATTATGTTTGAAGATCAAGTAATTGCTGTACTAGAATTAGCCTCCTTCCAGCCATTTAGCGAAAACTATCAAAGCTTCCTAGAAGAATTAATAGGGGAGCTTGGGATTATTGTGCACAGTGTTAGAAGTAGACTAGAGTTAGCGAATTTACTAGAAGAAACCCAGGCATTAATGGAAGAAATTCAAGCCCAGTCAGAAGAGCTTCAATCCCAGCAGGACGAACTAAAAGCAACAAATGAAGAGTTAGAGGAGCAGACTGCTGCCCTTCGGAAGTCAGAGGAAAGACTTCAGTTACAACAGGAAGAATTGGAACAATCTAATGTAGAACTAGAGGAAAAATCCAAAAGCTTAGAAGAACAAAATAAACGATTTGAACAAAAGAATTTTGAATTGGAACGAGCGAAGGCAGATTTAGAGGAAAAAGCAAACCAATTATCATTAACGTCGCAATATAAATCTGAGTTTCTCGCAAATATGTCTCATGAATTACGGACGCCATTAAATAGTATGTTAATCCTATCGAAGTTACTTGCAGATAATTCGAATCATGCACTTTCCGCAAAACAAGTTGAATATGCAAAAACAATTTATGCTTCAGGTAATGATTTATTGGCATTGATAAATGATATTTTAGACTTGGCAAAAATTGAATCCGGTAAATTACATGTGAATCCAAGTAAAGTATATTTGTCCGATATAATGGAATTCGTGAGAAATAGCTTCACACCAATTGCAAATGAAAGAAATTTATCCTTTACAATTAAGATAAACAAGGGGATACCAGAGTATATTTATATTGATCAGTTAAGACTTCAACAAGTATTGAAGAATTTATTATCCAATGCATTTAAATTTACTCATGCAGGAGGAGTGACGTTTGAAATCGGGCAAACAACTGCCTCTAGTAATCAGCAGGAATTTACCTTTGCAATAACCGACACTGGTATCGGGGTTCCGAAGGATAAACAAGAGCTGATATTTGGTGCATTTCAGCAAGCAGACGGTACAACCAGTAGAAAATATGGTGGTACTGGACTTGGTTTATCAATCAGTAGAGAGATGGTAGAATTATTAGGCGGAAAAATTACGATAGACAGTGAAGAACAGAAAGGAAGCACCTTTACGTTTATCGTCGGAAATTATCAAGAGCAAAGCACCTCGACGAGTGAAGTATTTCGTGCACGAAAAGAGGTAGCGACAGCTTCTAGTGATGTAAAAGAAGCTATTACCGTAAGAAAAGTCGAACAGGGTGAGCAACAGCTAGTGTATGAGGAAGAAAATACCCATATTAAGCGACTATTAATTGTAGATGATGATAATAGACATCGGAATAGCTTAATGGAATTAATTGGGGAAATGGATTTTATTATTAAGGCGGTTTCCTCTGGCAAAGAAGCAATCGAGCAATTAAAGGATAATTCCTTTGATTATCTTATTTTAGATTTAGGATTACAGGATACAACAGGCTTTGAATTATTGGGGAAAATTGCAGAAATGAAGAGTAACGAAATGAAGATAATCATTTATACTGGCCGTGATTTATCTTCCAAAGAGGAATATTACTTAAATCAATATTCACACACTATTATTATAAAAGATGTGCATTCCCCAAAACGGTTACTAGAAGAGTTAAATTCTTCTTTAACGAATAGCGAGAATGAGCAGAATAAACGGTTCAATGATGTAACTACTAATCTTCAGCTAGGCCTAGATGGGAAGAAAATTCTCCTCATCGATGATGATATACGGAATGTTTATGCATTATCTAGTATTCTGGAAAACTATGGAATACATGTTACATTTGCAGAAAATGGTCGCGAAGGATTAGATATATTACAGGAGAATACCGCTTTTGACATCATTTTAATGGATATTATGATGCCTGAAATGGATGGATATGAAGCGATAACAAACATCCGAGCAAATGACCAATTAAAAAATATTCCTATTATTGCGCTAACAGCAAAGGCGATGAAGGGTGACCGAGAAAAATGCTTAGCGGTTGGTGCTTCTGACTATATCGTAAAACCAGTAAATCCAGACCAATTGATGGCATTAATTAAGGTATGGATAGATTAACAGATTAACAGGAAAGGAATCAAATCATGGCAGAAATGGATTTTGATAGGTTACAATGTGCAAATGATTCCAAGGAAGCATTAGAAAAATTAGAAATCAACCTGCTTTTGCAAGGAATCTTTCATTGGTATGGGCATGATTTTCGCAATTATTCCTATCAATCAATAAGAAGGAGAGTTTGGCATCGGGTTCATGCCGAAAAATTATCAACTATTCTTGAATTGCTTGATGTGGTTTTACATGATGCGGATTGCTTACAAAGGTTGATTGCTGATTTTTCGATTAATGTGACAGAAATGTTCCGGGATCCATCCTTCTTCTGGCATTTCCGCAAGCAAGTGATTCCATTATTAAAAACGTATCCCTCGATTCGTATTTGGCATGCAGGCTGCTCAACAGGCGAAGAAGTATATTCAATGGCCATCTTGCTTCACGAGGAAGGGATATATGATCGGACAAAAATTTATGCAACAGATATGAATGCGAAAGTATTAAAAACAGCGAAAAACGGTGTTTTTCCAATCGAACATATGAAGAAGTATACAAAAAATTATTTTGAAGCAGGGGGAACAGTATCGCTTTCAGATTATTATACGGTGTCCAACAATGGTGTGAAGTTCCATCCATCTTTATCGAAAAATATCGTTTTTGCGCAGCATAATCTTGTGACAGATCGCTCCTTTAACGAGTTTCATGTCATTCTATGCAGAAATGTATTAATCTATTTTAATCGCAGCTTGCAAAATAAAGTCCACAATCTTTTTTATGAAAGTCTTGGGTTATTTGGAATTCTAGGTCTCGGCGATAAGGAAACCATCTACTATACTGAGAAAAAGGATTGCTATGAGGAAATTGTCCATACGCAAAAATTATATCGGAAAACTAAGTAATAATAAAATATTGGACAGGAAAGAGGGATAGCAAGCTATCCCTCCCAGAGCAGAGTATAGGCAAACTCGAAGAGTTTGCCTATACTCTATTTTCTTTTAAAATAGAATGATGTAAATAGCGTAGGTTGATTGGAACGAAGGGTAGAAGCTTTCTGCGGGCGGGGCAGAGTCGCTTCCCTCGCTGCGCTCAGTCCAGGGTCTCGACTTTCCCGCTTTTCCCGCAGGAGTTGCCACCCACCGTTCCAATCAACCTAAATTAAACGAAATAAACTAAAGGATGAACGAAACAAACAATTTCCATATTCTTTTCATCCAGTTACGGATGAAAAAGGATTTGTATTACGATTCTATCGCAGTGTACCGAAAGTAAAAACTATCAAAAGCTTATACAACGTCATATTTGGTGGTCACCTTAGAAGAGGCAGAACATCTACGTCAAAATGATGAAATCAAACAAATATATACGAGATGCAAAGAGACGATTGAACGTGTTATTGCAGATGCAAAGGAAAAGCATGGTGTTCGATGGACAACCATAGGCGGTCTTAAAAATTGTCTATGCAGGCAATGCTTATGTTTGCTGCCAAGAATTTGAAAAAATTAGCAAATTGGACTTGGCAACTTGCTTGAGAGGGCTAAAACTAGTTGATTGGAGCAGGTGTGTTTGATTTCTGGGGTTTAGCGTTACAGGCGGAGACCCACAGGAGCGTCAGTGACGAGGATGCTCGGCGAACGCCTCACGGAAAGCAAACACTTGGAGCGGAAATCAGCATATTTTAACCGCAATTCCATTTAAAAATGACAAAAGACATCCTCTCGATGCCTTTTGTCGGCAATCTGAGAGGGATAGCAAGCTATCCCTCCTTTCAATGAAAAATTATATATGTTTGAAACATAAATAGAAGAAAAATTTAAGCATTCAAATTCTTCGTCGAAACCTCTAAATTACCACTATGCTTTACAAAGCTAAGACTAATTAATGCAAATACCATACTAATAGTGGAAGCCGCAAAAAGAATGCTGTAATCCGTCAACTCAATAATTTGTCCGAATACTGGTGGGCCAGTGATCGCTGCTAAAGAGGAAACTAAATAGTACAATCCTGTTCGTGATCCGATACTATGCTCACTACCAGTGGAAACAATGAATGGATAGGAATTAATATTAATGCATGCCCAAAACATTCCACCGATTAATAAAAGAATCCGTAGCAATAATACCGAATGAATAAAGGTAAGAGATAGGAAAATAGTACCAAGTCCGATGACACCAATCATAATAATTTTCTTTTTCCCAAATTTCGCACCAAGCCATCCACTAGGAAGCGCGAACAAAACGAAGGTCAACGAGAAAAAGGTTAGCGAAAACGTTGCAGCACCATCACTCATTCCAAGTTCATTTGTAGCGTAAATAGTAAATAATGATTCCATTCCTTGGTAGGCTACAAACCAAAAAAATATTGCCAATAGCAAAAAGATCGTTGGTCTATTAAACTCTTCTTTATAATTAATTTTTTGCTTCATATGCTTTGTATATTCAATGGTGTCTCTTTTTTCATTAATGTTACGTAATAAAATAAAGAGAGAGAGTAGGATAATTCCACTAGCAGCTAAAAATGGAATAGGTTGACCTAGTTCATAAAGCTTGGAGCCAATTGCAAAAGCAATGATTGCACCAATTCCACCCATGAAATTAATGATTCCATTTGCCTTCGTGCGATTTTGCTCTGGTGTAATGTCTGGCATTAGAGCGATAGTAGGGGAACGAAATATAGCCATTGATAAGTTCATCGCGACCATAAAGAATAATAATGTTGGAAGGCTGACATAAAATGGGACAAGTGCTAAAAATAGAGCCGCCAGTGGCATTCCTATGATTAAATACGGCATTCGTTTACCGAAACGAGTATTTGTTTTATCACTTTTATGTCCAATATATGGCTGCAAAAATAATGCAATATAATTATCAATTGTCATTAAAAAACCAATTAATGCTAAGTTCGATAATAAATCCTCTAAAAATAATGGTACAAAAGCATTATAAAGTGCCCATGCGATACTAATACTTAAAAAACCAAAACCTAATAGGAATGTCTTCTTCATTAGAAATCTCCCTTTCATTGGGTATGTATAGGTCCATTTATTCAATTTTAATCTATTGGATGGTAGTTTGAAAGCGCTAATTTATTAATTTTTGTAAATTTTTTTCGTTTTTTGTCTATTTCTAAACTTAAGAAGGAAAATATAAATTTTTAGTGTATCAAAAAAGAATGTTTTTAGCCCTTTGAATTTAAGATTGGTGCCTAATCATAAAAAAATCTATCCATTACTTCGGATAGATTTTTTCATGCTGACGTTATAATATAGGAGAAAGTAGCCGGGATATTTGTTCTTTGAAGCGGATAATTAATGGACGTTTTAAGTATTCCTGGTAGGTTAGCTCACGAGATTTTTCGATATCTTGTTTATAAATATCGGCAAGTCGTTTTGCTGTTTTTCCATCATACATGAATGCATTAACTTCAAAATTTAATTTGAAAGAACGAACATCAATGTTTGCTGTCCCAACAGAAGCAGCGTCCTCATCTACTACAATCATTTTTGCATGAACGAATCCATTTTCATAAATATAGATTCTTGCCCCTGCTTTTAACAACTCGCCAATATAAGAGTATGTCGCCCAATAAACAAACATATGATCTGGTTTATTAGGTATCATAATTTTTACATCTACTCCAGAAAGTGCAGCAATCCGTAATATATCTAAAATAGTTGCATCTGGAATAAAATACGGTGTTTGAATATAGATCGATTTTTTTGCTGTAGCAATCATTTTAATATAACCATGCTTAATCTGTTCCCATTCAGAATCTGGTCCACTTGTCACAATTTGGATCGGAACATTACCGGTATGTTTGATTTCAGGAAAATAATTTTTTGCATAATATATATCATTGCGGTTAGAAGCTTGGTTCCAGTCTAATATGAATCTGATTTGCGTAGCGTGGACGGCGTTTCCTCGAATTCTCAAGTGAGTATCCCGCCAAAAGCCAAATTTTTTATTTAGTCCTAAGTATTCATCACCGACATTAAATCCACCAACATAGCCAATATTTCCATCAATGATTACGAGCTTCCTATGGTTACGATAATTCATTCGTAAATTTACAAATGGAATTTTTGAAGGGAAAAATACTTCTACTTCGCCTCCAGCTTTGATTAGCTTATTAAAGGAACGTTTCTTTATTCTACGTGAACCCATTTCATCATATAGAATCCGGACTTTAACACCTTCCTTTGCTTTACGCGTAAGCAGGTCAATCAGCTTCAATCCTAATTGATCATCGTGGAAAATATAATATTGTAAATGAATATGATCCTTTGCATTCTCTATATCCTTAAATAAGGCAGTGAATTTTTCATTTCCATCGATAAATATATCCACCTCATTATCTTGAGATAAATAGGCATTGTTATTGACTAAAAATAAATAGATTAAATCCCGGTGAATAATTGCTTCATCTGTTTTAAACGGATATTTCTTCGCTTTTATTAGATTCGTTTGCTCTTTAATCAAATCCTTAAAGCCTATTTTTTTCAGATCGTCCCAAACAAACAGTCGTTTTCTTGTTAAGTTTTGACCAAGCATTAAATAAAGAATAAAGCCAAGCAACGGAATAAAATATAGAACAAGAAGCCAAGCCCATGTAGAACTCGGATCCCGTCGTTCCAAAAGTACGACAACACTTGCCAATATAAAATTCAGAAAAAAAATAATGCTAATAATAATTGTTAAAATGTTCATATATTGTACTCCTATAAATCAAATTAAAATCAATGACGGTGCATCTAAAAGAAAAAAGATGAAAGCTATCAACACGTTCATCCAGATTATCGTAACATAAAGACAAAAAATGATAAATTAATATCATAAATGACAATTTATTATCATATCATTTACTAACTAAATAAAAATTATCAGCAAGAGAAAGGGAAATCAGTTTCCATTAATTAGGTAAAAAGACGCTTTTTTAAAGGATTTACAATTAGTAAAATATATTAAACTAATAAAAAAACATACGAACTTATTTTAAATATTCCCAATAATTAACTTCGACATTTTTTTTGAAAAAATGATAATTTTTATTTAATTATAATTTTTGGTTTGCTATAATGAGAGTATCTATTAATCTACATATATCATGCATTCGCTAGAAAATTCAATTAATAATAGTTTAATGCTTTCTTAGAAAGGGTGGGGAAATGGGTACACTATTTCACGGTGCAGAGGAAACACTAGATGTTACCAATATAGAACAGGTATTTCAAATCTTTTCATCTGTTTTTAATAGTGTTGTAACAAAAGGAGCCAATCAAGGTGTTTTACATTATGTATCAGAAAATGTTACATCCATCCTTGGCTATACACCCGAAGAAATGAAAGGTAAAAGGATAACATCCTTTTTACATGAAAAAGATCGGAAAGATATTTTTATTAACTGTAAAAATACTCCGTTTGAGCAAAAGGAAGATAAGCTATTTACGGTACGGCTAAAGAAAAAAGATGGTACTTATTTGTGGACAGAAATTACTGTCATTACTTTAAGGTTTTTGGACATTCCAATGAAATCAAAGGAACAATTGTATATCATTAAGGAAGTTCCTATTGATAAGGAAGAAAATTTATTACAAAACGATAAATTGGCAGTAATTGGGCAACTGGCAGCAGGTATTGCTCATGAAATTCGGAATCCATTAACATCCTTAAAGGGCTTTATCCAGCTAATGCGATCAGATAAAAGCTTTAATGAACAGTATTTAAAAATTATGGATAACGAAATAAATGTAGTAGAGTCCATTTCCCGTGAATTAATGGTATTAGCGAAACCGCAGCCAGAGGATTTTAAATTATGTGATATCCAAACGATTTTTGAGAATTGCATGACATTACTTGAAGGTGAAATTTTCCAAAAACGTGTAAAAATTATTCGTAAATATAGTATGGAGAAAATTACTGTTTTATGTGACGAGCAAAAGATTAAGCAAGTGCTAATTAATTTAGTAAAAAATGCCTTGGATGCGATGGAAGGGCCAGGAAATATAACGGTTAAAATTAGCAAAAGAGGAAATCATGGAGTTATTTCGATAAAAGACGAAGGAGTCGGAATTCCTAACGAACTAATTGATAAATTGGGCAAACCATTTTTCACTACAAAGAGCAATGGGAATGGTTTAGGTCTCATGATGTCCTTTAAAATTATTGAAGAACATAATGGTAAAATTGCAGTAAAGAGTGAACCTGGAGTTGGAACGGTGTTTACCATTTCGATACCTCTTCATGATTAAAGTTTACGAACACAAGGAGAAAACATCATTTTCATCGGGAATAACATTGAATTAATTTGGGAAGAGTTGTATTATTAGAATTGATATTATTTTTCCAGTAGTCATAAAAAGGGAGATGACCCATTTTGAATCTTGGATTTGGAGAAATTGCTGTCATACTCATTGTTGCTTTACTTTTATTTGGTCCTTCTAAATTACCGAAACTAGGTAAGGCAGCAGGTGAGACGCTTCGGGAATTTAAAAAGGGAATGAAGAATGTAATAGAAGACGATGATGTGAATAGTAAAAAAACGGATTCATAAAAAACACCATTTTGGTGTTTTTTTTTGTAGAGAAAAGTAGAAAGCCCCCGAAAGACGGGGGCTAAGCCATATTTATTTAGTTTTTATTAAAAATGTTGTCCACCAGAAAGTTGTTGTTGAGACATTTGTACTAGTCGTTTTGTGATTTCTCCACCAACAGATCCGTTAGCGCGAGAAGTAGTTTCTGCTCCAAGATTTACGCCAAATTCACTTGCAATTTCAAGTTTCATTTGGTCTAATGCTTGTTGAGCTCCTGCTACTAATAATTGGTTTGAGGAATTGCTTCTGTTAGATGCCATATGTTGTACTCCTCCTAGAATAATTTTTTTTGGTTGGGTTAGCTGGACTTACACCAGCGAGCAAAGCATAATTGCTGTTGCTACCAATTCTGGTTTAACCCATCGTATAAAAGTGTTAGCAAAACCTTTTCGGTAATGTTTGTGGGGTTTTGCTGTTTACATTTCATATTGTGCTTAAAAACTTAAATAATATTCTTTTTTATTAATAGGAAATTAATTCCTTTTATCTATCCTTTTATCCATACGGTTAAAAAGATTTTTTCCTTGATTTTAATAAGGAAAAGCTTAGTAATAATTTGATGTCTCCTCCTTTTGTTTATTACAAATAATTGCAATCAATGAAATTTCATTGGAAAACATATTCTTTTTCTCTTGTGGCAAACTACTTTTACCATTTGGAAAAGCGAAGGAGAGAAAAGTGAATGTCGATTTGTCCGATTTGCAATGGTTATGGGAATGTATCTGCAGCTTGTCCGAAATGTTCCGTGGATATGCAGGATCAAGGGAAAATTAGTGATTTTTTTGATGATTACAGTCCGTATATGGAAATTGATTTAATGAAATTAGAGGATGGATTTCCTCACAATTATAGTGAAAGTCAATGTGTCCATTTATATCAATGTCCCAATTGTGGGGAAGAACAAACATTTTTTATCCAAGAATAGTGTGAGGGGATAATTACCATAATGATAGACAAAAGAAAAAAACCCACCTGTTAAGATGGGTTTACAGTATTTATTACTCGTTATTTCCTTTAATTCTTTGTTCTGTTTCTACATCAAAGAAATGAGCTTTATTCATATCAATTGCAAGACTAACCTTTTGATTTGCTTTAATATCAGAGCGTGAATCTACACGTGCAACAAAATCGTGTCCTGCAACAGAAGAGTAAAGCATAATTTCTGCACCAGTTAATTCAGAAACCTCAATTTTTACATTGATTTTGGAGTTTGGAGATGATTCTAAGAATACTGGCTCATCATGAATATCTTCCGGACGAATACCGAATACAACTTCTTTGCCAACGTATCCTTTGTCTCGTAACATTTTCATTTTTCCTTCTGGTACTTGAAGTTTTGTATCCCCAAGAACAAATGATCCATCTTCTAGTTTTCCTGTAAAGAAGTTCATTGCAGGAGATCCAATGAATCCACCTACGAAAATATTTTCTGGATTATCATATACTTCCTTAGGAGATCCTACTTGTTGGATAACTCCGTCTTTCATAACAACAATACGAGAAGCCATTGTCATCGCTTCTGTTTGGTCATGGGTTACATAAATAGTCGTTGTATTTAGACGTTGGTGCAATTTTGCAATTTCAGCACGCATTTGTACACGAAGTTTTGCATCCAAGTTAGATAAAGGTTCGTCCATTAAGAATACTTTTGCATCACGTACGATTGCACGACCTAGTGCAACACGTTGACGTTGACCACCAGACAATGCTTTTGGCTTACGATCTAAGTATTGTTCAAGTCCAAGAATTTTCGCAGCTTCTTTCACACGACGATCGATTTCGTCTTTTGGAAATTTACGAAGTTTTAATCCGAATGCCATATTGTCATATACTGACATATGTGGGTATAATGCATAGTTTTGGAATACCATTGCGATATCACGATCTTTTGGAGGAACGTCATTCACACGTTTTCCATCAATCATGAAATCACCTTTTGAAATTTCTTCAAGTCCAGCAATCATCCGTAATGTAGTTGATTTACCACAACCAGAAGGACCAACGAATACGATAAATTCTTTGTCTTTAATATTTAAGTTAAAATCAGTTACTGCTGTTACCTTATTGTCATAAATTTTATAAATGTGATCTAATACTAATTCTGCCATTTTATTGACCTCCTATAACAAAAATGAAAACGGTTTCTACATGTTCAAGTTTAATGAAAATGTTTTCATATGTGTATAGGCAACCTGCACAAAGAAAATTTATTTTTCTTCGTCAAGTTGTGCAAGCCTACGAGATTTCAATGACTTTCCCCATACAAGCAAATAAAGTAAACGGAAATTGCCCCTTGAAAGCCTTTAATATCGATAGAAGTTCTTTCAATAAATTTGTCGATTCGATACTGCAAGCTATTACGATGTAAGTAAAGCTTTTTTGCTGTTAAGCTTGTGTTTGAATTGTTTTCTAGGAACATTTTAATAGTTGAAAGTAATTCCATATCATCCTGGAAGATTTCTTTCCATTCTTTTTGTAATAATTGTCCTAATTGTTCACCTTTCGTTGCCATGATTACTAAAGGAAACGATTTTTCGAAAGTGAAAATATGCTCTTTAGGCATCATCGATTTTGTCGTATGAAAATAGTGCTGCTCACGATGAAAATAGTCTTTTAACCAGTCATTAATATAGGCAAATCGTCCAATATACAGATCTACAAGAAAAGAAAAATCGGAAATAATTGCCTCGGTCAAGGAAAGAAAATCAGATGAAACGAGGACATCTTCTGATTCTTCTTCAATTACTACGCCTGTATGATCATTAATCCAAACAATGATTAAATCCTTTTGGAAAAAGGATTGAATAGCTTCGGAAAAGTTGTGCTGATTCTCTTTTTTGTCCAAATGGAAGTGTATTAAGCGATACCGCCTGTCCGATGTACTTGGAGGAGTTCCATTATCCACAAGAAACTCATACCAAAGCTTCTGACTTGCGCTATAATTTAGTAAGACGGGAGCGTTTTCAATAAGCGTATAGATGGACTCCAGCAATAGCTTTTCTCTTTCTGTAATACTTGTTTTTGGCATACCGATATAACTGGAGGTTTTTGCGTCATAAAAACAGAGATAATCTGCTTCTGTAATAGGGGAATCTTGAATAATCGCTTCTGGAATGATCGCTCGAATATTTTTTAACATAGTACTCCTTCCTAACACCAACAGATATACTTCTAATAAATAGATATGTTTTTATCATTGTAGTGCTGATTGGTGTTGTTTATCAAGTAAATTTTCAAATCGAGTGTTTTTAAAATGAAAAAAACGTTAGGGGAAAGGCTACCTAACGTTTCATGAGTATATACATTATTCAATCTGCAAATATGGTGCGCTGTAAAAATAATTCACATAGATGCTTTAATCTTTTTTCTTCAATAGGTTTTTCATCAAAGGACATTGGCTTTGAATTCACCTCATAAATTTTCAAGGTTCCATCTGCAGCCTCGCCAATATCAAGTGAAAACTCGCCGAAAAACCCATAATGATTGGTTAATTCTTTTCCTACTTCATTTACAATGGAATGAAATTGGCGATCCAAAGTTTCCGATTGAAAGGATCGATAGGGAAGCAGCCTACCGCCTCTTGGAATATGAGTTGTTACATTATGTGGGGCAGCTTTTCGAACCCCAATGCCAATGATCTCATATCCAGTGTCGTCACTCGCATGGGCAAGAATACGATAGTCATACCTTCTTCCATTAACTTTTGCAGGAATTATTGCTTGCTGGGCAATAAAGCGTTTAGAAAGTAACATTTCACGCTTTCTCCTCCAAAAATGCTGAAAGTTGGAAAAGCTATCCTTTTTATAATAATGACGAGTAGATACTTTTCCGCCATCCAGCATCTTTACGATAAATAATCCATTTCCCTTGAAATTGGCACATGGTTTTAAATATATCGTTTTCCATGTTTGTAGAAAAGCAAGTAATTGCTCGCGTGATTCTACGAAAATAGTTTCTGGTTGCAATGGGCGCAACAATGTATTTTTTTGAAAGAGCTGGTACGTCTCAAATTTGTCTAAAAAATGTGGATTAAACAATGGAATCTGCTGTTCCTTTATAAAAGAAATTGCTTCTTGGAAACGTTTCGTCTTTTCTAATTTCCTACTGGAGACTCGATTAAATACGCAATCCGGGAGTGGAACCTGACCTTGAATCCACTGCTGATTCCGTCGGTCCCAGATAGCACCTGTAATTTGTTCATTTTTTATATTTTCAAAAGGGAGGAGGACAGGGATTGCTTTACATAGGATAATTTTTCTAGCTAAGGACGATAAAAAAGCCTCATTCCCGACGAATTTTCCCATCTCATTATAGTGTACGAGAATTCCAATTAGCGGTCCTAGCCTACCATTTTTCTCACGAACCGAAAAAGTAAGCGAACCTAGTATTGCTTCCTGTTGTTCAATCGGATATTGCTTTGCTCCTAGAAAATAGTTGTTTTTTTTATCGGAATGGAACCAATGATTGGTTTCTTTATTGTAATACAAGATCATGGAAAAACTTCTCTGGTGTACGAATTACTTGTTCTGTTAAATGAACAGCGTAGGAAAGAACTAAACGGTGCGTATACCGTTCATAACGTCGAATTTTTGGATGAGAGAAGATTGCGCGACCTGGTTTAGAATTAGCTTCAAACATCCAAATATTCCCCTTTTCGTCCATTCCGATATCAAAGCCAATTTCTGCTAACACACCATCAAATTGTTTTTCAAGATCTTTACTGAGTCGGATGACTGCGGCGACTAAATGTTTTAATTTCTCTGTTCGAATTTCCTTAACAGGAAAGATCTCTTCTAATGTTAAAACTGAACCACCGGAATATAGATGGGTAGTTGGACTACCGTCCCCTGCCACCTTGCAGCCAATGGCAGTAACTTTCCATTCGCCATCTAATCCTTTGTTTGTATGAATTCGAAAGTCTGCAAAATGATGATTTACTTCCATTAAGGATATACCTTGCTGAATAATGTATTTTTCATGTTCTCCTTTCGAAAAGAGACGCTGGATTATTCCAGGAATGGAGGCAATTTTCATTAGTCGGTTATTCCCTTCTTCGTCACGATAGCGGCAATAATATTTGTTATCGTTCGTTTGTCTGATTTGTAGTACTCCTTTTCCTAAGCTTCCATTGATTGGCTTGACATACACATAGCCAAATTCCTCAAGCATTTGTTTAAGAGAATTAATATTGTGAAAGGGAATCGTTTTTGGTAAGTATTGAGCGGATTCCCTCCTTTTTACTAGCTTTTTATAAATATCTAATTTGTTAAAGAACCCAGGATTGTACCAAGGGATAATATATTCTTCTGCAAGCTTCGATTTCAGTTCTTGAATCATTTGTAAATTTTCCACTTTGCGATTTGGCAATCGGTCATAAATAACGTTTGGAATCGGAACCTCTAGTCGTCGCCATTCTCCTTCGTGGAAAAAAAATCCATCGATCAATCCTTTTTTCCAGTCGATATGTTGAATACCGAAAATAACTGGGAGCACCCCGATACGTTCATAGCCTGAAATCAATTTCGAAAAGGAATAGGACCGATTTCCGATAGGTGATTGTGGATAAGTAGTAAACCCAGCGGTAAATATGCCAATAATAGGGCCGATGAATAGCGTTTGGTCACGTTCGAATAGGTAGAGTTTTAATGGGATGTTCGGAATATGCAATTGATCCTTAAGTGTTTTACTGACCGATATTTTATGTTTGTTAGATGGTTGTGGCTTTGCGATTGTATCAATACATAGAGAGCCAAACGCAACCTCTCGAAAATCCTTTTGTCCGAATTCTTTCGGATAATACAGAATGGATTCTGTTGAATCGATAATTTCAATTGGATAACACTTCGCCATCAATTCTCTCTCCTTTCGAAATGCCCTTCAGTAAATGGATTGCATACTTAATAGGTGCTTCGTAAATAATCTTTTCCATTTCAGGCTTTACGGTTAATAATACATTGCGCCCTGGCTTTGAGTTTACTTCCAGCAGCCAAAGTGCTCCTCTTTTATCAATTCCAATATCCAAACCAATTTCAAATAATGGATGATAATAGTGTTCTAAAGCGGTAGGGATAAGCTGAATTAATTCATTAAGCTCTGCTTGAATAAATTCCTGCTTTTCAGGAGCTACTTCTTCCAGCCAATCTTCAAAAGAATAAGGAATCCCGCCACCTGCTAAATTGGAAATAATGCTTTGCTCTTTCCCAATTCGCATACCTTTTCCACGCTCTATCCACTTTCCATTTTCGTCTTTTTGTAATAATATCCGTATATCAAACGGTTGCTGTTTAGCATTCGTTAGTGACAAAAATGGTTGGGCAAGATAGCTGTAGCTTGCAAGAAGTTGATTTAGCCATTTTTTTGTTTTTTCGCTATCCATTTCTCGTTCGATGATAGTTGTGTTTTTTACGGTTTTTACTAAAATTTGCTTTTCCTTCTTTTGTAAAACGAAAATACCTCTTCCTTGTGAGCCGAATACTGGTTTTAAAAGTAACGATTCCCTCTCGCGTAATAGCTTGAAAACTTCTTGTACGTGTTGAGTTGCCGTCGTCTCGGGTAAGTAAGGAAGAATTTGTGGATTCGTTTTTAAAGTGTCATAGATTGCAAGTTTATTTGGTAAGCCATAGCCGAGAAAGAGGAGATCTGTACGTGTTTTTAACCAATTAATAATCGGTGAATACTGTTTCAGCTCTTGTTCGTTCCGATAAAAACAGCGGTCATAAAGAACGGTTGGAATGGGGAATTCTGCTGATATCCATTCTCCAGACTCGCTGTCAAAAGCTAGCCCAGGCACCGTATCTTTATTTGGTGTAACTGCATCTGGAGTAAAACGATAACAATGGAATCCAGATTTTACTGCATATGCTGCAATTTCATTGATATACTCTAATTCTGATGTGTTATTTATGGAAATAATTCCAAAGGACTGCATGAACATACCTCCTCCATATTCCTTTTCGCCTTTAACAAGGCAAAATTCGAAATCGCCCTTGCAGATGGACGGATAGTGGTAGATGATACCCCGTCATTTTTTGAAGGCTTTGCATTAATTTCAATTAGCTTAATTCCGCCATCCTTCTCTACACCTATATCAATCCCTAGCTCAAAAAAGGAATCCTTTAGCTGGGAATCAACAACGGTGGAAATTGCAATTGCGAGCTCGGTTATTAAACGATAAATAAATCTTGCCTTTTCTTTACCAAATATGGTAGTTAAAACGGTTAATGGTGTTAGTTTCATACCTCCTTGTGCTAAATTAGAAATAAAGCTTCCAGGAGGAGAAAGTCTCGCCGTTGTTGAAGATACTACCCAATTATCTTCTGTATTTAAATGGGTGAGACAGCGAAAATCACAAACACTTTCATCTAATGAAATTAACGAGAGACCAGCTTGGAGCCAATAAGACTTGGTTATCAGCCTTTTTTGTAAAAACTCCCATGCTTTATCGACTGTTGAAAAACATTCTGGTTCAAGAATAGAGGAGTTACCAGATTCAATCGTAACACCATGTTCATTTTTCGTTATTCGATAAATACCTCTACCTTGACTGCCGAAAATAGGCTTTGCAAAAACAGAAAAATGTTCGTTAACTAATTTTTGAAAAGTTCCTTGCTCCAATGGTCCACCAGCAGGAATATAACGTTGTAAATTTGATTCATTTGCCAAAATATCGTACATATCTTTTTTGGATAAAAACAGCTTATTATAAAGTGAAATATGTTTGTCATTTAGTTGCTGGTAAAAGTCTTGGAATTTAGTAGAATAGGATATTTTTCTGGAGTGGATTCTATTATAAAAAAAATGTGCAATCGGAATATCTGCTTGTTGCCAATGGGAATCTTCTAAGTAATAGCCTATACTTTGCAGATTCCTCAATTTTCCCCATGGATAAACAAAAAAGAAACTCCCGTGATTGGCACAATACGCATGTAATTCTTTGCAAAAGCTATCAATGGTAGGGAAGGGGGAGTCTTCATTTTTCCTTTCTTCTGTTACTACACCGATGATTGGACCGATCGTAAGTACTTCGGTTTCTGTACAATACATACAGGAAAGCTTTGATAGCATTTGCTTCATATTTAGGCTATCGAATATATCAGTAGTACATTTTACGATACTGCTTGCATTGTTCACGATTTCAACAGAAGCAAGTACCTCATGATTTCCAAGTTTAATCGTGATTTTATTATTCGAAAAAATTTCCTGATAATGTTCGGGGATAAATAAGGTTGCTTTCTTTTGACATCCGTCCATTTTGCTAGCTGGAGCAATTGCTAGCCAATGATGATTTGTCTGTTTCTCCATACGATTTGCCCCTTACGTATACTAAAGATATAATGTTAAATTATGGGCTTTCAAAAATATCTGGATAAGATGTAATCCATTTTTAATGGAGGGTTTCGAGAAAAAATTGGGCTAAAACCTATAGCACATCATATGTACAGTAGCCCAATAGTGTGCATCTGCTAATAGAAAATATGGAAAGGTCGATAATAGATGGCAAATATAATCATTACAATTTTATTAATGGCAATTATCGGGGCAGTAATAGGTGGGGTAACCAACTCGTTAGCAATAAAAATGCTGTTTCGTCCATACCGGCCAATATATATAGGTAAATGGCGACTTCCCTTTACACCAGGATTAATTCCAAGAAGAAGAGAGGAATTATCCAAGCAAATGGGATTACTTGTAGTGGAGCATTTATTAACTCCAGAAGGTATTAAAAAACGAATCATTGAAGGGAAATTTCATGAGCAGATAACGAAATGGCTAAAAGGAAGCATCCAATCGATCTTACGGTCGGATTACTCGATTCAAGCATTGCTTTTGAAATTTGAAATAACTGACCTACCTTTAAAAATTCATCAGAAAATAAAGGGTTTTATTGGGACAAAATCTGCAAAATGGCTAGAAGATAATTCAAATAATCCTTTAGGGAAAATCCTCCCGTCGTTTCTATGGGAATTTGCAGAAGAAAAAGTACCGGATATAACAAATTATCTTATCGATACAATGAAAAGTTTCATTGAAAGTGATAAAGGAAAAATATTATTACAAAGTCGATTAGATCAATTTCTTCATGGAAAAGGTATGCTCGGTGGGATGTTAAATATGTTCCTTGGCAATACAAGTTTAACAGATAAAATGCAAGTAGAGCTTGTTAAGCTTCTCGGAGATGAACAAAACAAGATAGTCTTAAACAAACTAATCAATGAAGAGCTAGTAAAACTAAAGGAGACAAAATTAGCTACATTATTAGAAAAGGTAGACGAGCAGGAGCTGCTAGAAAAAATCGTGAATAATATATCACCGATGCTAACGGTCAATCAGTGGTTTGAAAAACCAATTTCATCCTTTTCATCGGCTGCTTTAGAAGGGAAGCTTGTGGAGATAACACCGCATCTTGTTTCCCTTGGGATAGAACAATTGATCAGCCAAATTGGAACGATTATGGATAAATTACAAATAGTTGATTTAGTAAAAAATCAAGTCGACTCCTTTTCGACAGAGCGTCTTGAGGAAATGGTACTTGGCATCACGCGTAAAGAGTTGAAAATGATTACCTATTTAGGCGCCTATTTAGGTGGGATTATTGGATTAATCCAAGGGGTTATCGTTTTAATAATAAACTAAACAATAAGCGAGAAGCTATTTATTCAACAGTAAAGTCTTATGAATATATAGAAATCTCCTCACTTCCTCGCAATTTTTTACATAGTTTGGTATAGTGTAGTGAAGTAATAGAAAAGGGAATAATCATTAGAAATTATTGCTAGTAAAGACTATTTGAAATCTTAATTTGTAACTGAAATGAAGGTTGATAATTTTTTGGTTAGAGTTGCGCAGGCTGAATAAACTCCACTTTCCCTAGGGATTCTCCGTGTATTTAGCCTGCTAAGGAATTTATATAATATTGCAACTCATATTTATCTAACATAACATCAATTCAATTGACACATACAATGCTCATATTAAGATTTTAGAAAATAGTTTTTTGTAGATGATTCATGATTAATGAAAATATGGTATACGATCTCCCTTTTTTTAAAAGAATCTGGAGGGATAGAAATGGCTGTTAATGTACAGGATACTGCGTTAGCTTTAGAAAAAATGATTCGTGAGAGTGCGGAGTATAATCAACTAAAAGAAGAATATGCTCGTGTGTTTGAGGAGGAAGCTACAAAAAACCTATTTAACAACTTCCGTAACATCCAACTGCAATTACAAGAAAAACAAATGACTGGACAACCAATTTCTGAAGAGGAAGTACAAGAAGCACAAAAAGTGGTAGCAATTGTTCAACAAAATCCAACGATTGTAAAATTAATGGAAGCAGAACAACGTATGAGTAGTTTAATTGCAGAAGTAAATAAAATTGTTATGCGTCCATTGGAAGAAATGTACAGTACGCAAATGAACTAATCACTTTTTTCATAAAAAGCATAAAAAAGATGAATGGACAATATCCATTCATCTTTTTTGTAATCATTTTCCAATAAGGACCTTAGATTCGTTGTTCTAGAATAACTTTATCGTACATAGGTATTGTTATATAGACATCCGGATATTGCTAAGGAGGAATAATATGCACCGGTTACTTGCGATGAATATTGATGGAACGGTTTTACAATCGAATGGAAAGCTGCAAAAATCGGTTAAAGAAGCGGTGGACTATGTTCAAAATAAAGGGGTTCAAGTTACATTATTTACGTCTCGAAATTTTATTTACGCAAAACGAATTGCTAAAGCACTAAAAATCGATTCATTAATCGTCGCACATCATGGAGCTTTTATCGCTTCATCCGTAGAACAACCACTTTTTGTAAAAAGATTAGAGGAAAATATTGTATATGATCTCGTTCGATTTTTAGAAAGCTTCACTTGTCATATACGAATAGTTCATGAAAAATATTCCGTTAGTAACAAGCCCCTACAGCAAAAAGGCTTAACCGGTAGAGCAGTTATTGATACTACAAGCTTTTCAGTATATAATCATCAATTTGTTCAAAATTTAAGTGAATATGTATTTGGAGAAAATATTGAACCTACCCATATGGAAGTAGTTTTTACGAATAAATTAGAAGCAGAAGAGGCCCAGGTGGCTATCCGTGGGATGTTTTATGAGGTAGATACTTATCAATATGGTAACCAGCTAATCATCCTTCCAAATAGTGTGTCAAAATTATCCGGATTATTGTATGCTGGAGATTATTTCGATATCCCACTTCAAGATATGGTCGCAATTGGTAGTGGAATGGATGATTTGGATGTTATTGAAGCAGTAGGCTTAGGCGTTGCAATGGGAAATGCTCCAACAACAGTAAAGGCTGCAGCCAATTGGGTAACACGTTCGAACAATCAGCATGGAGTGGCGTATATGGTTCGCGAGCACTTTCGAAAGCAACAACCTTTAGATTTCATCGAGAAGCTTAATAGTATGAAATAAAAAAACAAAACAGGGCAAATCGAGAACTGGTTTGCCTGTTTTTCTATTTGTCAATTACCAATTTCCAGTAATTTTTAAATACTTTTTTACAATTATTGATTTTCATGTAAAAAATGATACAATAGTTATTGTTGAAATAATCTTTAGAATACATAAACGTAAGATTAGTAGAATAGGTTTCTCTACTAGGAAAACTGTCCCCTGCTTTGTGATTTTTAGAACAAAGTGATTTATTTCTATTTTTGCCGACTCTTTTTTGAAAGGGTTTTCCAATCGGTATATTTTCCTACTGTTAAGAGAAATTAAAACCAATAAGGGTTACCACTATTTTACCTATTAATTTGCTATAAACAAAAGCGAAGGGAGAAAAAGACATGACAAACGTTTTAGAAGAAGAAAATGTAAATACAGTTGATACTGCCTCCAAAAATGAGCGTGATTTACTTGATCAACTATTACAACCGGAAGTACAAGAGTCGATTACTGCTTTAGTTACACAGCTTCCAAAATTGACAGAGCTAGTGAATATGTTAACGAAATCATATGATGTTGTTCAATCATTGGTAACGGATGACGTGTTAAAAAATGATACGATTGGTGCGGTAAAAGAAATTGCGGTTCCTGTTACAGATTCTGTGAAAAATATTGCGGCAACTATTATTGAAGCAAAAGATAGAGCAGATGAAAGTAATGAAGCAGTAGGAATCTTTGGTTTATTAAAAATGTTAAAAGACCCACAAGCACAAAAGCTATTCCGATTCGTAAATGCTTATTTGCAAGTTGTTGCTGAACGTGGAAATAAATAATCGCAAATAATACGAAAATGGAGGATAAATCATGTCAAAACATATCGTTGTACTAGGTGCAGGTTATGGCGGTTTACTTTCCGCTTTAACTGCTCGAAAATATTTAAATAAAGGACAAGCCGAAATTACGGTTGTCAATAAATATCCAACACATCAAATTATTACAGAGCTTCACCGTTTAGCAGCAGGAAATGTTGCAGAAAATCGAGTGGCATTACCGCTTGCAAAACTATTAAAAGGTAAAGATATTAATCTAGTCGTATCTGCAGTGGAATCCTTTAATGTGGATAATAAAGTAATAAAGCTTTCAAATGGTGATACATTATCCTATGATGCCCTTGTCGTTGGACTTGGAAGCACCACAGCTTATTTTGGAATTCCTGGTCTTGAAGAAAACAGTATGGTACTGAAGTCAGTAGAGGATGCTCTCGCTATCCATCAGCATATTGAAGAACGTATTGCTGCATATGCACAATCGAAAAAGCCTGAAGACGCAAACATTTTAATCGGTGGTGGCGGATTAACTGGTGTTGAATTAGTGGGAGAAATTGCTGATTTATTACCAGGATTAGTGAAAAAATATGGTGTCTCTCGCGATGAAATTAAATTGCAACTTGTAGAAGCAGGTCCGAAAATTTTACCTGTCTTACCGGATGAGTTAATTCAACGCGCGACAGAAAGCCTTGAAAAACGTGGTGTAACGTTCTTAACAGGTCTACCTGTAACAAATGTAGAAGGAAATGTTGTTTCCTTAAAAGATGGTCAACAAGTTATTACAAATACATTTGTGTGGACTGGTGGAGTTCAAGGAAATCCGTTAGTAGGTCAATCTGGTTTAGAAGTAAATCGTGGCCGTGCTACTGTTAATGAATTTTTACAATCCACTTCCCATCCAAATGTATTTGTTGCTGGTGATAGTGCGGTTGCCTTTGGACCAGATGGTCGTCCATATGCTCCAACAGCACAAAATGCTTGGCAAATGGGTGAATGCATCGGTTATAATTTATTTGCATTCCTAGAGGACAAAGTATTTGAAGCATTTAATCCCGTAAATTCTGGAACACTTGCAAGTCTTGGTAGAAAAGATGCAGTTGCAACTGTTGGTGGAAATGAAACGAAATTAAAAGGAATGCCTGCTTCCTTACTTAAAGAAGCAAGTAATATCCGCTACATTTCTCATATTAAAGGCTTATTCAGTCTTGCATATTAAGGAATAATCAAATGATAAAGGAAGAGGCGATGGAAAGATCACCTCTTCCTATTTATTTTGCCTTTGTTACACATGAAATAATATAAGTCTTCCTTCCGGTGATACTAACCGATGTGTTTTTGTTAGCCCATTTTTTTCATTCAAAATTTTTTCAGCTAAATGTTTTGCTTGTGCATCAGTTTCTGCTTCTATGGATTCATCCAATATTTTTTCTCCATTTGCTTCAAATACGGTAAGTTTATAAATTTGCATTTATATTCCTCCTAACGTGAGTGGTAAAGAAATATAGACAATTTGTTATTTCATCTATATATAATAGTTTCGCTAGCTATAGCGATATTCCTGTTAAATAAAAGGGAAAGTTATGAAAATAAATGAAACCATTTTAGACAATTCATCGTATTACTATTTGGCTAGAAAAGTTTTATGAAAATGCAACAAAAAAATTAAGCATGTAGGGGAGAAATGTAATGGTTTTAAAAATTGAACATGTTACTAAGCGATTTGGTAATTTTACTGCCGTAAATGACTTATCCCTTTCCATACCTGAAAACGAGATGTTCGGCTTTCTTGGTGCGAACGGTGCCGGCAAGACGACAACCTTTCGAATGATTTTAGGCTTGTTAGAGGCAACAGAAGGTAAAATTACATGGAATGATGAGAAAATTGATTATTCCACTAGTCCTTATATCGGATATTTACCCGAGGAAAGAGGGTTGTATCCAAAGCTAAAGGTTAGTGAGCAAATTGTATATTTGGCAAGACTAAGAAAGATGAATAAGGTAGATGCATTAATAGAGCTAAATTATTGGTTGGACCGATTTAAAGTACCGGAGTATAAAGAAAAACGTGTAGAAGAATTGTCTAAAGGAAACCAACAAAAGATTCAATTTATAGCGGCTGTTATACATAAGCCGAAATTACTTATTTTAGATGAACCATTTAGTGGTCTTGATCCGTTGAATGTTGAAATGCTAAAGGATGCTGTTAAGGAGCTAAAAGCTGCAGGAACTTCTATAGTATTTTCCAGTCACCGGATGGAACATGTTGAGGAGTTATGTGAACATTTATGCATCATGCATCATGGAAGCCCAGTTGTGCATGGCTCGTTAAGGGAAATTAAACGTTCCTTCGGTAAAAAGAACTTAATCGTCAATGCCGATTTTGACCTCACCTTCTTAAAAGAATTTCCAGGTGTTACAAAAACGAAAACAACGAGCGAAGGGGTCACATTGCAAATAGAAGGTGAGCATGTTGCGGAGAGCATCTTAAATAAGATAGCAGGAAAAGGATTTATCCGGAAATTTGTGCTCGATGAACCTTCTTTAAATGATATATTCATTGAGAAAGTAGGTGCAGAGTATGAATAATTTTTGGGTGGTTCTTTCCCATACGTATTTAAGTAAAATAAAAACGAAACAATTTATTATCTCGACTTTAATTACGCTAGCACTAATTTTAGTTATGGCAAATATTACGAATATCATTGATTTTTTCCAAAGTGATGAAGATGTAAAGGAAACCGTTGCAGTACTAGATGAAACGAATGAATTATCTGATACATTTAAAGTAACAATCGGCGCGATTAATGAAGATATTGAGATTATAAGTAGTACCGTGTCCGAGGACGAGTTGAAAAAAGATGTGCTCGAAGGAGAATTAGATGCATATGTGCTACTACAATATGATGGGAATAACTTACCGAAGGCTACCTACTATTCGGAAACATTAAGTAATTCTTCTCTTTCACAAAATATTGAGATGGCTCTGCAGCAATTAAAAATGTCGCTTGCAGCTAATCAGCTACAGTTAACGCCAGATCAACTAACACTCCTTAATGACCCGGTGGAATTTGAGCAAGTGGCGATTGGCGATAATGTTAAATCAGAGGAAGAATTAAATCAAGCACGTGGATTGGTTTATGTTTTATTATTTGTAATCTATTTCTCTGTTATCATGTATGCAACGATGATTGCGACAGAGGTAGCTACAGAAAAATCCTCCCGTGTAATGGAAATATTAATTTCAAGTGTTCATCCTGTAGCACAAATGTTTGCGAAAATATTTGGTGTTGCACTTGTCGGTTTAACACAGTTAGTCATCTGGTTAGGCGGAGGATATATTGCGCTACGTCAAAATATGGACGAAATGACCGGTGGATTTTTCTCCTTCTTTGGCTTTGGCAATACATCCATTTCTACTATTGTTTATGCAGTTGTATTTTTCTTGCTAGGATTTCTACTTTATGCAACAATGGCTGCATTCCTTGGTTCTCTAGTAAGTCGTATCGAAGATGTAAACCAAGTGATTCAACCGATGATTTGGTTAATTGTTATTGGATTCATGCTTGCAATGACAGGATTAGGTACTCCTGATGCAACCTATGTCACCATTTCGTCCTATATACCGGTCTTTACACCGATGATTATGTTTATGCGTGTCGGTTTGCTTGAATTACCAATTTGGGAACCGGTTCTTGGCATTGCCGTGTTAATTCTTACCATTATCGTTCTTGCGATTTTTGGTGCGAGAGTGTATAAAGGTGGCGTATTAATGTATGGTAATTCTAGTGCATTAAAAGATATTAAAAAAGCATTACAGCTAACGAAAAATAAATAATGATTGCTTAAATAGACACACATCGGTTGTGTCTATTTTTTTTGTAATGAATTAACGCTTGAAAAAATTAGTAAGAACAATTAAAAGAACGTGCATTCGTATTTTTCAGATGGTAAAATAGAAATACTTACCAGTCACGTTTAGAGAGGATTGTTATTATGAAAGGAATTTCATTTATTCATTGTGCGGATTTACATTTGGACAGTCCGTTTGTTGGTTTAAAATCGATTCCGAACAATATATTTCAACAAATACAACAATCTACCTTTCAAGCATTTCGAAACATTGTAGATTTTGCTATAGAAAGGCAAGTCGATTTTATAATCATCGCGGGAGATCTATATGATGGAGAGGATCGGAGCATCCGTGCGCAAATTTTATTTCGAAATGAAATGGAGCGGCTGGAGAAAGAAGGAATTCCTGTATTTATCGTACACGGAAACCATGACCATTTAAATGGTAGTTGGACAGAGCTACAAATGCCAAAATCGGTTGTTACGTTCGGAGAAAACGTGGAAATGAAGGCCCTACAAACGAAACGTGGGGAATCAGTACATCTATATGGATTCAGCTACAAGCAAAAGCATGTGAGTGAACGAATGATTGAGCACTATCAAAAGGTCGATGGTGCAGATTATCATATTGGGATACTTCATGGACATGATAGTCAAAATCCAAATCATTATAGCTATGCTCCATTTAAAATAAGTGAGCTGTTAGAAAAGAATTTTGATTATTGGGCACTGGGACATATTCATAAACGAGCAATACTTTATGAAAATCCAATGATTATTTATCCCGGAAATATTCAAGGTCGTCATAAAAAAGAAAATGGTGAAAAGGGTTTTTATTCCATTTCATTAAATGGGACAAATTGTGTGGCAAAATTTATTCCTGCTGCATCTGTTGTATGGGAAACATGTGCCCTTCCTAATAAGCAAATTAATAGCTTTGATGAATTATATCAGGCATGTATGCAAGTAAAAAATGAAATAAGTGCTCCAAATAAAAAAGTATTGCTTGCAATAACAATAGATGAACAATTAATTGCCCCGAATGTAAGAGATTGGCTCTATTCGGAAGAGTTTCTCTCCCTTTTACAGGAAGGAGAAAATCAAGAAGGTTCATTTGTATGGATTTACGAATTAACGATAAAAGAAGCAGCTATGGGTGATCAAGTGCGTATCGAGGATTCCTTTTTTACAGAGATTGAAGCAATAATCGAGAATCTAACAGATATTGGTGTCCCATTAGCACCTCTTTATAGCAATCCAAAAACGAAAAAATATATTCAAGATTTAACGCTTGAAGACGAATGGAATATTAAACGAAGTGCACGGGCGATTATTCAACAGTTACTAAAAGGATAGAGAGGAGGGAAGCAAATGCGGATTAAAGAAATTTATATTTATGGCTATGGGAAATTTGAACAATACCATTTAGCCAATATCCAAGATCTACAAGTGATTTATGGTGAAAATGAAGCTGGAAAATCGACGATTATGTCTTTTATTCAAAGTGTTTTATTCGGTTTTCCACTAAAGCAACAAAATGAGCTACGTTATGAACCAAAAGGGCATTCGAAGTATGGTGGCCAGGTTGTGTTGGAAACAGAAGCTTATGGAATTGTTCAAGTTGAACGAGTAAAAGGGAAGGCTACTGGAGATGTATCGGTCTTACTAGCAGATGGAACCCGTGGTGGAGAGGAATTGCTACAGAAAATTATCGGAACTTTAGATAAGGCGACGTATCAAGCAATTTATTCTTTCAACATTCATGGGCTACAAAATGTCCATAAATTAAAAGGGGAAGACTTAAGTCGATTTTTATATTCTGCGAGTGCCATTGGGTCTGAAAAATTAATGGAAGCAGAAAATCAGCTAGAGAAGGAAATGGAAAAACGATTTAAACCGAGTGGCTCAAGGCCAGATTTGAATGTACAATTGGCGAAGCTAAAACAAACAGAAGCAAAGCTAAATGAAGCAAAAACAAAAATAAGTGCGTATGATTCTTTGAAGACAACGCTCGTAGAAAAACTGGCAAAGATAAAGAACATGCGAGAGGATATTCACCAGATAAATAAAGAAATGGTAGAGAAAAAGGAATGGAATCGTCTCTTCCCAATTATTAAAGAAAAAGAACAACTACTTGAACAGCGCCGAGCGATTGGGGATGTTGCTTTTCCAAAAGACGGTATTATGCATTATGAACAGTTGGAAAATGAATTATTATCGATCGAAAATAAACTACCACCATTACTTCAAAAGGAAGAATTACTAACAAATGAAATCCATTCGCTTGATTTAAATGAAGCATTCCTAAAGGAAAAAGAAAGCATTCAACTAATAATCGACGACCTTCCATCATATCAGCAGGCAATTGCGCAGGAAGTAACATTATCGAATCAAATCGAGCAGTTACAAAATGAAAGTAGCCAAATAACTTCAAAGCTAGCATTCACTGAACCATTAGAAATGATAGAGCAGTACAATTTAAATTTTGCAATGAAAGATCATATTCGACAATTAACTATAAAAAAAGAGCATTTCCTGCAAAAGAAAAAGGAATTAGAAGAACGAGAACGGATGATTCAACAAAAACGTCAGGAATTAGCGAATTTTATCCAGCAGCTGCAAGCGCAGCAATTAACAACAGATGAACGTCAAAGGTTTAAAATAGTTCTTCAATCAGAGCAGGAGAGCATGCTGTTGAAAAGAGAGCTAGCTTGGATATCTGAACAGATTAGTACATTGGAGCAGACGAATGATAAGCGCTCGAAAAATTCTAGTAAAAAAGTAATGACAGGTACTTGGACTAGTTTGATTGTTTTTCTTATATTAGGAATGGTTGTCGCAGCAATAGGCTACTGGCAATTAGCACTAGGTTTTTGTATTCCATCTATAATATTTTTCCTATACCTTAACCAATCCAAAGCAAATAAATCAAAACAAGAATTGTTCATGCAATTAAAGACAAAACAAGCAATAATAACAGAACAGCTCGGAAAATCTCCATCGACACAAGCTGAACTCGCAATAGCTAAGCAAAAGCTTGAACATGATGCCTATATTCAAAATCAGTTAGATGTGGAAAATATTAAATTACAACAGCTAGAACAGCAATTTGAGGAAATTATACGGGCATTCGAGGTTTGGGAAAAGGATTGGAATCGCTTGGAAGCGGAAATGATTCAAATTGGCAAAAGCTTTTCTCTATCCGAAAGAATGGCAACCAATTATTTATTGGAGGCATTTCAATGGTTAGAGTCATTGAAGGAATTATGGATGAAGAAAACAAGTGCACTAAGCCAGCTCGCAACTGTTCAAACAAGCATAAAAGAAAAAACAAAGAAGCTTGCAGACATCCAAAAAGTACTTCCAATAAATGGAGGGAATTACCAGGAGCAAGTGCTTCATTTGAAACAGCAGCTTTCCATTCAATTAGGAAAAAATCAAGATATTAGAGAAAAAACAGCGATATTACAAGCTATAACGGAGCAAATTCACCAACTACAAGTAGAAAAACAAGCAATTAAAGAACGAATTTCGCAGTTATTCCAACAAGCAAATGTTGAAACGAAGGAACAGTTTTATCTGCAAGGAGAAAAAGCAATGCAGGCAGAGGAACTACAGCGCCACCTTTCGAGCATTACTACTGAGCTTATCCGTGCTGGATGGAATATGCAGGAAACAAATCAGCCTTTCTACACGGAATCGGTCTTTCAAGAACTAGAAGCGAAAAAACAGGAAATTTCTAAGGAAATTGATTTGCTAGAAAGTGAATGTGCATCCATTAAGCATGAAATAGAGCTATTGGAGGACGGAGGAAGCTATACAGAGCTTTTACATACATACTACCAAGAAAAATATGAGTTCAATGAAATGGCGAAAGAGTGGAGTAAATATAGTACTGCCAAATATATTTTACAAGAGAGTATAAAGAAATATAAGTTTGAGAAGTTACCAAAGCTTTTACAGCAAGCATCTCGATATTTTACAATTATTGCGAATGGACAATATAGACGAGTATACACCGATCCGCTACGAGATGAGCTTTTCGTTGAACGCAAGGATGGTATTATATTTCAGCCAAATGAACTAAGTCAAGCAACTCAAGAGCAATTGTATATTAGTATTCGCTTTGCATTGGCAGTAGTGATGAATATGAAAACAAACTATCCTTTATTAATTGATGACGGATTTGTTCATTTTGATAAATTCCGTCTTCAACAAATGCTAGAGGTTTTAAAAGAAATAGAGAAAGACCAACAAATTATTTTATTTACTTGCCACCAATCATTACGAGATTATTTTGAAGAGAAATCAATTGTTTCGTTGAAATAAGCTTAGATATATTAAAAAAGCCAGAAAGCAAAGTTTTTGTTAAACATTGCTTTCTGGCTAATTTAATTTTTACTTTATACTTTCAGTATTTTCATATCTACTATCCAAGAAGTCTGCAATATGAACGATAAATCCTTCGATTGTTTGCGGGTTTCGAATGCAGGCTCCCCATTCAGGTAAGCCATGGTGGCAAAGAATACAATGAGAAATTTGGTGAATATCCTCTAATGTGATAGTGATAGATTCACTCTCAATAACTTTTGACAATAGAAGAACTCCATAAGGGATGTGTCCTATCATTACGCCTAATGCATCCATTATGATTCCAGTTTGCTTACGATGTTTAAGTGATGTGTCATCAGAAGTAGGATATAAAAATTTAAATTCATCATATTTTTTTCCGGCATGATCATATTCTAATAGTTTTCCAAGATCATGATATAAAATACTAGTCATTACAATATCATAACTTGGCGAAGCATCCTTATGCTGCATCATGCCATATAGCATATTATATAAATGATCAATAGTTTCCTTCCAGACAAGTTGCTGGGAGTTTATACTATCATTTTTTAACTGATCCCAAATGTCACGTTTATGGATTTTTTCAACTACATTAATTAGTTTAAGTGTCGCTTGATAATGATTTTCCTCATGCTTTAATATATATCTGGCAAATCTCATTAAACCAACGGTATGCTTTAGCAAACCACCTAAATAATTATGATGATATCCTTTGGCAGCAGGGCGAATACTAAACTGATTCCAAAATTTTCGCATCGCAGCGTAGGCAATTTCCTTAAATGGAGAAGCTAGCTCATCTAAATACGTGAATAGTTCTATCGTAAGTTCCTCGATACTCTGCTTTGTATATGGCAGAAGCTGAAATGGATTTACGGAATCTTCCAGTGGTTGTAATTTGTAAATCGTTAATGATTTATGTCCGCGATAATCCTCTACTTTACCTTCAACGGTAAAGATTGAATATTCCTCAAGCAATGGTGTCACAAGATTAACGCTATCTTGGTTATCCCACATTTTTGCATTAATTGGTACACCAGAGTTATTACTAAATTTTATTTTTAAATATTGTTTATCTGTTTTCGTTTTTTCAACGGTAAATTCATTTAGTAGCAATGGGATTTTCACTACTGTTCCTTTTTCTATTTCCTGTATATTAAAGTTCTCTTCCCCGTTTGGTAATACCGGAGCAGGAAATTCTTTTAAAATTTTGCCCTGGAATGAATCATCTACATCGATTGTTACCGGTATATAATGATAAAAATAATCTTTATTGATTGACACGTCTATTCCTCCTCTAATGGGAATATGGATTCACCATTTACAAGTATGATAGATTACTTTGTACTAGATAAAAAGGTATATATTTTTTTAGTGAAATGTAAAACATCGCAATCTGTCGTTAGTTTTATTTTAACTTAAAAACAAGTATATTTGGATAGAAATAAAAGGTTATTTAAACTACTAGCTGGAAATACTAAACTATTTGGGAAATTTATACCGATAATCTGTCTTTTCAATGAATTTCCATGGCTTTATTCTTAAGGATCGCGACTAAATTTACAAATACTAATTATTTTGATGAAATCTTGTCATTTCCAAAAAGCATGTGCAGAATATAATAGCCAATCATGTTAAAATAGAAATGTGTTAGCAATTGTCAACTATTTTAATGAAAAGGATGGTTGAAGCGGATGAAAAAATATGATGTTGTTGAAAAAAAGGTTACTGAATATGAGTTGTTATCGGTAACGTGTAATAAATGTGGGAAAACAAAGCAGCTTACTGGTGATAATGATGAACGACAATGGGACGCAGAGCAGTTTCAATCGATAATCTGTAGTTTTGGTTATGGCAGTAAATTCGACATGGAAAAATGGAGTTTTGACATTTGTGAGGATTGTTTAGTGGAATTTGTAGCTAGCTTCAAAATTAAGCCAGAAGGATTTGGTGAATAACGAGAAGAGAGGAAGTGTTACGTAATGAATGTTGAAATGGTAATGCAAGAACTAGAAGCGCTCGGTAAGGAAAGAACGAAAAATATTTACATTAGAAACGGTGCACATGAGCCGGTCTTTGGTGTGGCTACTGGTGCAATGAAGCCACTTGCGAAAAAAATCAAAAAAAATCAGGAGCTTGCAGAGCAGCTATACGCTACTGGGAATTATGATGCCATGTATTTTGCTGGTGTTATTGCAGATCCGCTGGCAATGACGGAGGCTGATTTTGAACGGTGGATAAATGGGGCTTATTTTTTTATGCTATCGGATTATGTTGTCGCTGTCACTTTGGCAGAGACAGAAATTGCCCAAGCTGTCGCGGATAAATGGATCGCAAGCTCCGAGGAATTAAAAATGTCTGCTGGCTGGAGCTGTTATTGCTGGTTATTTGGTAATCGCAAGGACACGGAATTTGACATTTCTAAAGTATCTTTAATGCTTGATGAAGTGAAAAACACGATTCATGATGTTCCTGACCGGACAAAGTCTGCGATGAACAATTTCCTATATACTGCAGCAATTTCCTATTTGCCACTTCATGAAAAAGCAGTTGAAACAGCTAAAGCTATCGGTCCGGTTGAAATGAAAAAAGACGGGAATAAAGTAACCATCCTCCATGCATACGAAAATATTCAAAAGGATTTAGAGAGAGGAAGACTAGGGTTCAAACGGAAATATGTACGCTGTTAGGATTACTAAGTAATAAAAACATAATGAAGAGTATTTAATGCTTCCATCTCGAAGTGTCTATGTGGAAGTATTGGCTATGGAATTGAGTAAAAAAGCCAAAAAATGCACCTATCCTTCAATGCATTTTTTGGCTTTTTTGTTCTATAGTAAAAGGATTTTGCTATTTAGTGAAAAATAAAAGGACCTCTTTAATTGGTAGTTTCCTTTCAAGTTGTCTAGCGAATGTATTTAATTGTGCAGGTTTTGCAGGAGCCTCGCTTATGTTTTTCACTTTCATTTGCCTGCTCTATGCTTTCACTTTTAAAATTGGATATTTTGAAAGAGTGAAATGGTAAGTATTAATGTGGATAAGGAGCCAGCAGACATTAAAGTGATTATTTTCCATCTGTTTATCTCTTTTGAAGATTTTCCAAGTTCTCTGGAAGCCATAACCCAAATAACGATGGAAACAATCGCTACGATTGCAAGAACAGTTGTTGACATATTTAACCCCCACTTTATTTATTGTTTATACGAACTTTAACATACAATATATTTTTATGCATTAGTTATATTAAAGTCTATACCTTTGTATACGAATTAGTAATAGGAAGGTTTCGTTTTCATTCCTTTCATTTGAAAGAAGTGGACATTATACTTATTGGGGTTCATAATGTTGTTCTTCTTATTTTCCTTTAGCTGTGCATACACCTTGCTTCCCTGTGAGAGGCTATTGATATAGATTATCAAAACGATTTCTAAAATGATCAAGAAACTGTTTGAACAAATTTAATGATTAACCAATCTTGTTGGTTAGAAGGAGAACAATATGGAATACAATGTACAAATAAAAAATCGAGTAAAACGTATGGAAGGTCAGTTAAGAGGAATTATAAAAATGATGGAAGAGGATAAAGATTGTAAGGAAGTTATCACCCAATTATCTGCTGTAAGATCTGCAATGGACCGTACGATTGGGTTAATCGTAAGCTCTAATTTAGTCGAATGCGTTAAACAAGCGGAAAGTTATGGCGATAGTATGGAAAACTTGATTAACGAGGCAGTTAATTTACTTGTTAAAAGTCGCTGAAAATAAATAAATTTAGGTTAATGATTATCCTCTGCTGTGGATGATAAGTTTTCTTCGTAAGTGGTCATATTCCTCAATTACTAGAATAGGATAGTACAAAGTGTTCTGAAGTACACTTTACTAGATGGACAACCTATAATAATGGAGGGAATAGGAATATGCCGTTTTGGATTTGGCTAGTGGTCATTGGAATTGTAATTAGTGCCTACATGACTATACGTACAAATAGAGAGGAAAAAGAACTAGAATTAAAAGAAGCAGAACAAGAGGGGAATATTTATTTGGAAAGAATGATAGAAGAAAAAGAGAAAAGAAAGCAGGTTTCTTCTGAAGGATAAAATATCTGCTATTTCACGTTTTTTGTTCATAAATAATAGGAAAAGGCAGCGAATAATCGCTGCTTCAGACTGTCGACAAAAGGTATTGAGAGACATCCCCTCGGTGCCTTTTGTCATTTTTTGATGGAATTGCGGTTAAAATCCGTTGATTTCCGCTCCGGGCACTTGCTTTCCGGGGTGCGGGCGGTGAGCTTCCTCGTCGCTTTCGCTCCTGCGGGATCTCACCTGTCCCGCACATCCCGCAGGAGTCAAGCACCCTCCGCTCCAATCAACTAGTTTGGTCCACTCAAGCAGGTTGCCAAGTCCAAGTGGCCATTTTCTTCCAATTCATGGCAGCGACGTTCATAATTTTTACTGAAAGTAAAAAAGTGAGGAACTTCTGTGTAGAAACCGAATCCTAAAAACCAACGATTGGCCATGTTTGTTTCAATTTCTTTTATGGTTTGGCGCATAGAACGGATACCAAATATGTATTGGATGAAGATCATCTAAACATAACTACGGGGTCGATACTTGGACGGCCAATCCTTGAATAGAGGTTTTCAACCAAGGGATAGATGAAAGAAAAATCAATGGCCGACTCTAGCTTGCACACTAAATGATCTTCAGGAACTAATTGATCAATTGTCAGCATTTCTAATTGTCCACGGTCATTTGTTTGGTTTCTCCTCATCATGGAACGTCACCTCGAAAATTATTAGTCCTATATTTTAATTGATTGAAGGTTACTGAAACGGAGGGTGGTGACTCCAGCGGGAAAAGCGAGAAAGTCGAGACCCTGGACTGAGTGTAGCGAGGGAAGCGGCTTGGCCCCCCAGGGGAAAGCGTCCACCCTTCGTTCCAATCAAGCTATACTATTTACATCATTCTATTTTAAAAGAAAAAAGAGTGTAGGCAAACTCAAAAATCTTCGAGTTTGTCTACACTCTGAGGCAGCGAATAATCGCTGCCTTTTTGCATGAAAGAAATTATTATCCTTCTGCTTGTTCCGTTGTTTTGAACGTATCTTCTAAATCTTTATCTTTTACTTTCACTTTTGCATCTTCAACGGCTTTATTTAATGCTGCATCAATAGTTGCTTGATCCATTTTTGCAGTTTTTACTTTATCCTCTAGCTCGGTCTTCATATCATCAAATGATTTTACATCGTCTTTTTCTGTTACTTTTGTTGCTTGAATAATATGATAACCATAACTAGATTGAACCGGCTGACTGATTTCATTTTCTTTTAATTTAAATGCAGCTACAGTAAATTCACGAACAAGTTGTGAAGGATCTAATTCTCCTAAATCTCCGCCGTTTTCTGCAGTTGCAGTATCAGTAGAATATTCTTTTGCAAGAGCTGCAAAATCTTCCCCATTGTTAAGTTTTTCAAGCACTTCATTAGCAGTTTTTTCATCTGCTACTAGAATATGTCTTGCAGAAACTGTTTTTGTTTCAATATTGTATTGATCTTGTAGATCCTCATCTGTAACTTTAATTTCATCCTTCGCTGCTTTTTCTTGCAATAATTGCACTTCAGCTAAGTCTTTAAATAAAGCCATTTGTTTTTCATCATTTTTTAATTGCTCTAAAGCCATTTCATAATACTCGCCATAATTGGATTGAAGGAACGTTGTTAAATATTCATCTACTTCTTCGTCAGTTACTTTATATTTATCAGCTAAGACCTTTTGATAAACAAGCTCTTGAAGTGTTGATTGACCGTAACGATCTTTTAATGCTTGGTAAAATTCATCTTGAGTGATATTTCCCGCTTTTGTTTCAACTACTGCCTCGCTGTTATCGTTATTACATGCGGATAAGGCAAGCACTCCAGCAACAGCTAAAGTTACAAGGTATTTTTTCTTCATTAAGTTAACAACTCCTAGTTCAATGTATTCTTAGTTTCCTTTATATTACAAAGAATACTATAACATAGATAGACATTAAGATAAAAAAATTTTTTTAAAAAATTTTTCGAAATATAAAATTAGGTGTTTTCCTCAGTCACTTTTCGCTTAGAAAACATAGGATATATCGAGTATACAAAAGGAGGTATGCAAGATGACTGTTGGTAATAACAACGGATTTGTGTTAATTGTTGTCTTATTTATTTTGTTAATTATTGTAGGGTGTTCATACTTGTAATTTATATTGATATAAAGAAACACCAATTTGCCATAGGTAAATAGCAATCCTTTTAAGGAGGTGGAGCAGTATGTCAGGTGGTTACGCAGGAGGAGGCTTTGCGCTTCTTGTAGTATTGTTCATTTTGTTAATTATTGTTGGTGCAGCATATTGGTATTAATTCGTAAGAAAAAATAATGAAACTCAAGAAAAAGCGGCAGACAGTTACCTGTTTTGCCGCTTTTTCCCTTTATAGTAGTAATCCATTATTATATTTATTTTCTTATTACAAGGAAGTTACGTAAAAATAAATTCTACAAATGAGGAAATTAACAATATAGTAGTTAAAATATTTGTTGTTCGAAAGATTTTTGGTTGCTTTTCTTCAGGTATTTCCTTTTGATTGCAAAATTTATCCATTTGTTTATTCATGAAAAAGATAACAAGTGTTGCAATAATAATAAACGTTAGGATCAAACCAATACCCCCAATCACAATACATAGAATACATTATCATAAAAAACACTTGTTGCCTAACAAAAATCAGACAAGCTGGTTTACATTGGAAACATTATTATCATGCTGTTTCGTTTTTGTTAATATTTCATAACCTTGTTCATTTTCCTCAATATAACAGTTGGCTGGGGATTTTAATAATACCTTCAAGGAAATAAAATCTGCTAAACATATTGCTAAATGATAGGAAAGTAAAATAATTAGATAATGACCGAAGCTGGGAATAAGAAAAATACTTCCAATGATCCAGCCATTTATCACAAAAAATGGCATAAGTAATGCTATAATATACTTCCATTTAGCAAGCGGTTTGCGGACCATAATTTGCAGTTGATAAACAAAAGGTATGATTTTCTTCTTTGTAATGGAAATTTCTGCTTTTGTTACGAATAGACTAAGGATATGAATGAACTTATGAAGGAAGTAAAGCAAAAATAATAATACTGCGAAAATATGAAAATAATCATCTGATAAATAGTTCCTATCAACAACAAAAGATAGTGGAACATATAAAATCACAAATGAGATAATAAATGTAATACAGGATAATCCAAGAACATGGTGTTTACTAAACTGCTGTTCTAGATTGATGGATTTCCAACATTGCATGGGATATACCGTCCTTTTTTGGATGAATGAATACTATGGTTCTTAAATAGTAACATCATTTTCGAGATAAATCATTATATAATTTTATTAATTATTATGAAAATCATTACAGTCATTTTTAGGAAATAATAGACAAAATACGAAATAGGTATTTATGAACATAATGAAAATGTTTATATTAAATAGTAGAATAATAAACAGATGAATTTTTTTACATATATAAAAATAATTACCATTATACATAAACTGCTAAGAAAAAAATCCTTCCTTACTTTACGACGGAATCGGAAAAAAAACAATAGGGAAATGTTCATATTAAATGACGAATAATGGAATATATTTTCTAAGTTTGTCTTCTTTTGTAGACGTGCAGGAAAATAAGTGAAAAGGGGAGAATGGATACTATAGAGAAGGAAAAATGCAGCGGAATTTTTAAGCAAAAAAAGGATGGGTGCACGGATGATAGATGAACTGTTAAAAAGAATTGAGCGTTTAGAATATCACCAACAATTAATGTTTCAATTGATTGATCGTACGAATGTTTCATTTACAAAATTAATTGTTGAAAAAAATCTCGGGCAAGAGGAAGTTATGGAATTTCATAAACTATGTGATGATATGAGCAAGAAATTAGAAGAACAAAAAGCGGAAGGATTTCTCTATTTTCATCCGCTACTTACTGAGTTTTCGAGTAAATTAAACCATAAATTAGAAGTTAACGAGACAATTAATGCTTGTTTAAAAGAAAATCTCCATCAAACACTAATGGCTGAACTTAAAAAATACTTATAATAATATTCTAGTTTATGATTCTATACAACTTCTTTCTCAGATTGTCCTTTTGTTTCGTCTGCTTCTTTATTATCTGTTAGAGCATCTTCTAAATGATTAAAGGATTTTTGGAAGATTTCCATAAAATCTTCTCCATATATATTACGAACAATGGCCATTAATTCTAATATATCTGGAAATTTCCCGTAGATTTCTTTAAGTGGAAGTGCACCTTGTAATACCGTATGTTTTTTTGGTTCATAAATATCGAGTAATTTACGAACAATTTCTTCACCAGCATCTGTTAATTGGATATACGTATTTCGTTTATCCTCTACTTTTTTCGAAAAGGTGAGGAATCCTCTTTCTTCCAGCTTTTTCGAAAAATTAAATGCGGTAGATACGTGCATTACACCAAATTTAGCTACATCTGAAATTGAAGCCCCATTTAAATGATAGGCAATCCATAAAATATGGTGTTCATTAATATTTAAATCAAATGGTTTAATCCATTGCTGCCAATCTTTTTCAATCGACTTCCAAAGCGCTTTCCCTAATTGCGCGATTTTTTGAGTAAAAATGAGTGCTTCCATTTTTGAAATATCTTTTCCCATTCCATCACCCTCTAAATTAATATATTCATTATCTCAAGAAAATAAAAATAAATAAAGTAGGAAATTAACTAAATTTTATGATTTTAATTCTAAGAGGCGTATTTTACGAAAAATATTAAACTCCCAATACTATAAAATACGAAATTTACAGCGAATTAGTTTCAAAATTTTTGTAATTTATCTTCTAGTTTTTCAAAATTCTACATTTATACAAAAAAATCCTCTTTATTTTAGAAAAATTTTTTATTAATTTTCTGGATTCTGTATCCAAATATTTTTGCATAAACTAAAAAAAAGGCGAAGTAATTGGAGGAATGCAGTTGGAGGGGATCATCTTTGGCGTATTTGCTTTAAGCATTGTGTTATATTTTGGTACATTACAATGTTTACATGCGATTAAGGCGGCTAGTAACAATTTCTATCGGGCACAGATGCGAAAACGATTTATAGTGTTATTTATTAGTGCGGATTTGTTTCTTTTGATGAGTATTGTTTTGTTTTATATGTACTATTAATAATGGTCACCAGCCGGAAACACATTTCTGTTCTACAAAAGCAAGTGGATTTCCGGCTGCACAACATTACATAAAAATTTCCCTCCATTTGTTTATTAACGAATAGACTCTACAAATAAAAAAGGAGAACTTACTCCTAAGGGGAGTAAGTTCTCTTGAATGCCACTATGTATATTATTATTTATAATTCATCAGTAATATTTTTTGCAATCGTTTGTAGCTCTTCAGGGCTATATTCGCTAGTATGTGTTTCCCAAACTGCGCCGAAGCCATCTCCTTTTCCGTATCGTGGAATTAAATGAAGATGGAAATGGAATACACTCTGTCCTGCTTTTTCTCCGTTGTTATTTAAAACATTTAATCCAATTGGGTTAAATGCTTTTTTTAAGCCATTAGCAATTTTCGGAACCGCAGCAAAAACATTTTGTGCAACCTCTGGTGTTAATTCAAATACATTTGCTTGATGTTTTTTAGGGATTACTAATGTATGACCCTTTGTCACTTGGCTAATATCAAGAAAAGCAAAAACATTTTCATCCTCATAAACTTTTGCAGAAGGGATGTCACCGTTAATTATTTTACAAAAAATACAATCACTCATATTTAATCAACCTTTCCACTATTCATATTGTTACATATTTTATCATAATATCATGCCAATTGGAAAAGCAGGCAATAGAAATTTTATCATGTCGAAAAACAAAAAAAGAAGGCAAGACCAATTGTTCACACAATGGGCCTTGCCTATGTGAAGGGAAATGTTTGTTAACGGTGGTTCCAAGTGTTACAGGTTATCAAAGAAGTCTAAAGCATTCAAGCTTATCATCTCCGTTTCAATTTCATAAAATATATGAATTAGCCGGTTGATGATCTTTTGTAAACACCTCATTTTTTTGATGAGTTTTTACTTCAGAATGCAACTAGTTCTTTTCAAACGAGTAAATTTCTTTCACTGTCACCCCATTTGAACTTTACTAATTCCCCTTCGCTACTTATGATAACCAGAACGGGAAAAAGTATTCGAAGCGAAAAGGATTTTTTTAAAATTATTTTTTGGTGTTTTCTAAATGCTTGTTGTACTTCATAAGATTGGTTTATTAAATGAAGCGCTGTACAGACTGAAAAACGTAAACTTTGTGAAAAGCAGAGCGTATTTTTGTTCGCAAACTTTTTACAAAAAGTAACAATTTATACGACAACATATTTTTTACATAGGTCTTTCGTTTGATTTCATATAAATTAAGAAAAAATTAAGTACCGAAAGTTCTTCTTTTATTTATTTTTTGCTACACTTAAAGTAATAGACAATCCTTAGAGAGAAAAGGAGATCGATTTATGAGTTTGCTGGAAATTAATTCATTATCTGGTGGCTACACCAAGAAAAATGTGCTGAAGGAAGTTAGCTTTTCCATAGAAAAAGGAGAAATCGTTGCACTCATTGGATTAAATGGTGCAGGAAAGAGTACAACCATTAAACATATTATTGGATTAATGGAACCAAAAAAAGGATCCATTAAAATTGACGGGAAAACGATAAAAGAAGATAGGAACGAATTTCGAAAAAAATTCTCATTTATACCAGAAACTCCTGTACTCTATGATGAGTTAACATTGGAAGAGCATCTATACTTAACGGCAATGGCATATGGGCTATCAGAATCACAATATAAAGAAAGATTAACCGTGCTTTTAAAGGAATTTCGTATGGAAAAACGGTTAAAATGGTTTCCATCTCATTTTTCTAAAGGTATGAAACAAAAAGTAATGATAATGTCGGCATTTTTAGTAGAACCAGAGCTCTTCATTATTGATGAGCCATTTGTTGGTTTAGATCCTCTTGCAATACAAAGCTTATTAAATTTAATGAAATCGAGACAAGAGCGAGGCGCAGGCATATTAATGTCAACGCATATTTTAGCGACTGCAGAAAAATATTGTAATAAATTTGTTATTTTACATAATGGAGAAATTAAGGCTAAAGGAACAATGGACGAGCTTCGCAAGCAGTTTGACCTGCAAAGTGCAAGCTTAGATGATATTTATATCGAATTAACAAAGGAAGATTTACAAAATGAATAGTAAAAATCTTTGGTCAAAACGTGCGGTAGAACGATTGAAAGAAGTTGCCCGGTATGGAAAATACATGTTTAATGATCATCTTTTGTTTGTCGTCATTATTGCTATTGGAGCAGGTGCATATTATTACCAAGATTGGGTAAGCGGACTAACTGCTGAGTTTCCAACTCCAATTCTTTTTGCCATTGTTTTCGGATTATTGCTTACTAGTGGGACGGTTATGACCTTTTTTAAAGAACCAGATAAAGTTTTTCTACTTCCACTGGAAACGACGTTAAAACCGTATATTATCCGATCCTTTCTTTTAACGATTGTATGGCATCTTTATTTGTTGTTTATTTGTTTATTAGTACTTGCACCTATTTATGTAAATACGATTATCAATGGTTATAGTTTTTTCCTTTTTGCAGCAGTAATTTTTTTATTAAAAATAATCAATTTAACGGTTCGTTGGTTTGTTGATTATGACCCAGATAAAAACAGCATTTGGTGGGATTATTTCATTCGGTTACTATTAAATGGGATAATTATTTTCTTTTATTTAAATGAAACGACTTCATTATTAATTGCCTCTCTAGCTATTTTCATCATATATACTGTATATTTTGGCTGGAAATCAAAAGAGAGTGGGCTTCCATGGGAGAGACTAATTGAAAACGAAGTGAAACGAATGGGGCGTTTTTATCGTATTGCCAATTTGTTCTCCGATGTTCCGCAATTGAAGAATGAAGTGAAACGGCGGAAATGGTTGGATATATTCATACGAAATATTTCATTATCATCGGAGAAAACCTATATTTACTTATTAGCAAGGACCTTTTTTAGAAGTGGAGACTATTTCGGATTATTTGTCCGATTAACGGTTATTAGTAGTGTGTTAATAGTCGGTTTTGAAGGCTCATTTGTTGGCTATGGAATCGCCTTGATATTTATTTATTTAACTGGCTTCCAATTATTAAGTTTATGGAAGCACCATGATGCAATTATTTGGACAGATTTGTACCCTGTTAGCCAAGGGGTAAAAAATAAAGCATTTTTAAAATTAATATTAAATATTTTATGGACACAAAATTTAGTATTTACAATCTTATTCCTGTTTTCTACTCAATGGGTACGGGGAATGTTGTTATTTGTTATCTTAAGTATTTTTATCTATCTTTTTGTCTATGTTTATTGCCAAAGTAGGTTAAATAAGTGGGAAAGTGAATAGAGAATAAAAACAACGATAGCTTTTGCTGGAGGTAGAAGTGTGTCTTGGGAGGTGTTTTTCGTGACATATGAAGAAAAAGCGTATGATGAACTGATGGAATGGCAGTTAAAAATGCGAAAAAAAGGTTCATTTGTTCAAAAATTTTCTAAAACGGCACAAAACAAAATGAACCAGCTAATACCAGAAAAAGTCCATAAGCTATTAACAGAAGCCATTAAAGCAATGGTAAAAACGGTATTAACTGGATCCGATGTTATTTCTAAAAATACCTTTCCGCAGGCATTACACCTAAAGGAAAAAGAAACACTGATTAACCAGCAATTAGATGTATACCGTAAAACGGCGGTATTGGAAGGTGCAGGGACTGGTGCAGGCGGTCTGATTTTAGGAATGGCTGATTTTCCTTTATTACTGTCTATCAAACTGAAATTTTTATATGATGTGGCTAAAATTTATGGGTATGATATGAAACAATATGAAGAGCGCCTATTTTTACTGCTTGTGTTTCAAATGGCGTTTTCCAGCAATGAAAAACGAAGAGAAACATTACACTTGATTGAAAATTGGGAGGCTGAAAGAAAAATATTACGAGATGTTGATTGGCAAAGTTTTCAGCAAGAATATCGGGATTATATTGACTTAGTGAAATTGTTGCAGCTATTTCCTGGGATTGGTGCCGCGGTTGGGGCTTATGCGAATTATAAGTTACTAGATCAACTAGGGGAAACTGCTATTTATTGTTATCGACTTCGCTATTTCCGTAATCTAGGGAACATAAAGGATTATGTAGAGGGTTACGACAATTAATGGGAAAATTGGCTGATTAACGAATTTCAAAGTAACATATTTTTTGAAAATGGATAGTATAAAAAAAGCTACTACTCGAATAATTATCGGTCAGTAGCTTTTTTTGTTCATTGCTTTAGTCACACTTCCGCTTGATATTTAACGGCAGCAGAGATTAATGTTTTTGCTGCGAGTAGCAGTGATTTTTCGTTAATATCAAATTTTGGATGGTGATGTGGAATAATTTCTTCTATATTATCCGGTCTTGCGCCAGTGAAGAAAAATGTTCCTTTTACATGCTGTAAATAGTAGGAGAAATCTTCGCCACCCATTTTCGCAGGAGATTCTAAAACTTCTTCTACGCCGGGAATATCCTTTGCAATATTTGCGAGAAAGTCCGTTTCTGCTGAATGGTTTACTAATGCAGGATACCCACGGAAATATTCATATGTATAGGTGCTGTCATTTGTATAACAAGTACCTTTAATGACACGTTCCATTTCCATCTCAATTTGATCTCGAACATCTTCATTAAAGGTTCGAACGGTCCCCTCGAGAACAACCTTATCGGCTATCACATTAAAGGCATTTTCAGCAACAAACTTACCGACAGAAATAACTGCGGCATCAGTAGGATTTACCTTTCTACTAACAATTTGCTGCAGATTTATTACGAGCTGAGCAGCGGTTACGACTGCATCTTTAGAATTATGTGGATATGCGCCATGGCCACCTTTTCCTTGAATCGTAATTTTAAAGCGATCAGCTGCTGCCATAACTGGACCAGTACGATACAAGATTTGACCGGTTGGTTCAGTCGACCATAGGTGAGTACCGAAAATAACATCAACACCATCCAAACATCCATCTTTTATCATTGAAATAGCACCACCAGGAGCATATTCCTCGGCATGCTGATGAATCATTACATATTCGCCACTAAGCTCTTCACGCATTTCATATAAAGTTTTAGCAACCGTTAATAGTGTTGCAGTATGACCGTCATGACCGCAAGCATGCATAACGCCTGGTACTGTAGATTTGTATGGCACATCTTTTTCATCCTGAATCGGAAGGGCGTCAAAATCTGCTCGTAATGCAACGGTTTTTCCGGGCTTACTTCCTTTAATACGAACAACTACTCCATTTCCTCCAACTTGTGTACGAATATCCGTAACACCTAATGTTCGATAAAAGTCAGCGATATATTGGGCAGTCTTTGTTTCCTGAAAGGAAAGTTCAGGGTGTTGATGTAAGTATCTACGAATTTCTACCAAATTTTCATATTGTTCATCTAATCTTTGAAACATTTTTTGTAACATGTGCTCACCTCTATCATAAGATTTTTTAATTATATCACGAATAATATAAAATTTTTCAAATAATTATATTATAATAAATTTGTATAAATTATATTAGATTATTAGAATAGGAGACTTTCCATGAAAAAGTTTTATTGGTTAGCGATTATAACATTTATCCTTTTTTTAGGGTTATTTCTTTATATAGGCGATGGACATATGACTAAATTTGACGAACAAGTCCAAACTGCATTAGCCTTTTTGGATCCTGCAATACCGTTTTTTGAACAGTTTTCTATATTAGGGACGACAATTGGAATTGGTACCGTTACTGTTCTGTTATTGTTATGGCTATTATTCGTAAAGAAAAATTATAGTGGTATGGTATTAGCTTTATTGGTTGTTGGTGGAGGTAATCTAATCAATAAAGTGATTAAGGACATAATTGGCAGAGAACGTCCATTTGGACATGCCAGTGATAGTTTTAGTTTTCCGAGTGGACATGCTATGGTAGGCTTCCTTTGTTATGGATTATTCGCGTACTTTCTCACTAAAGAGGTTAAAACGAGAGCTATGAAAACGATTATTGGCTGTATTTTCGGCCTTATTATATTCATTATGGGTATTGGACGTATACCTGTACATGAGCATTATCCAACAGATATACTTGCAGGATTTTCCATTGCCTTTTCCTATTTCTTTTTATGCATCGTTATTTATGAAGCTTGGAACGGGAAGCAGAGGAAGAAGAAAATGGATGAGAAAAAAGGCATTACGATTCATTCGTAACGAAAATATGAAGTAGAAAAATATCCGTCTACAGACGGAGTAAAATTCCATCTAACAATTGTTTTTTAGTTGTAAATACTCTAATAAACTATAAGAAAAAGAGAGTATAGGAAAGAAAGAAGGTTTCTTTATGAAAAATATTTCCACGTCAAAATTGTTATTCGCACTTTTATTATCTGCGGTTGGAGTAATCCTTCTATTAGTTAATATCGGAGTCATTTCCTTGGAAATAAAAAACATTTTTCACAATGTCTATCCATTCTTGTTTTTCATTCTTGGTCTGATTTGGTGTTATCAAGGATTTTCATCAAGACGAAAAAGGCGGATTTTTTGGGGACTATTTTTTATTGTTTTTGCAAGTTTCTTAATAGCAGATCGGTTCGGTTACGTGACATTCGGTTTTTGGGATATTTTTAAATTATGGCCATTCCTTCTTATATATTTTGGTATTCAAATGCTATTTGGTAAAAAAAAAATCGTTAAAGTAACGATAACGAATGATAAAAAACAAAAAAATGAAGAAAAAACAATAATTGATTCAGAGTTTGACGATTTCGACCTTGCTTTTTCTAGTGAATTTCATGAGGATAATCGGAAAAAAGAAAAAAAAAATAATCTGGATGTTGAGGAAATTCTCCAATTAGTGAATCAGCATGTTAGTGATGAAGCGATACGAGAAAAGATTCAAGAGAAATTAAAAACGAAATATGCTAAGAAGACGAAAGAAGAATATCGGCAAACAGACGGTGACAATTATATGGGAAATGATAACGAACCTGCTAGCTATGAGGATATAAGCAAGAGAAAAGCATCGAGTAATAATACCGATATTAACGTTTTTGGTATGTCCATTGGAGATATTGAATATAAAAAAACAAATTGGTCACTTGAGCCAATGAAGCTTCAGCATATGATAGCAAACTACTATTTTGATTTTAGCAAGGCATTTATTCCGGAAGGGGAAACGCCTGTTACACTAAAAGGTAGAGTGGGAGATATTACCATTCTTATTCCAGAGGATATACCAGTGAAAATTTCGGTAAAAAATGCGATTGGTAATGTAGAATTATTCGGTCAGGACTCTCCTAATGTAGGATCAGGTCGCGTTTACTACTATGAAAGTGATAATTATGCCGATGCTACACGAAAAATAAATTTAACAATTCACTTATCGATTGGTTCTGTTGAAATCAACCAAGTATAGGAGTCTAGTCATGATGGGGAAAATATCAAATTTAACGATTTGGTTTATTAAACAATTTTGTATGAGTGCGTTGTTTTCCACCGTGTTCTTTTTTATCACAATACAAATATATATTATGCTGTATCCTAATGCTTCCTTCCATCTTCCGGATGTGATATTCCTTTCAGCTTCCTTATTTTTTCTTTCGTTAAGTACCGCAATTTACTTTGGATTACGCAGCAGCACCGAGATCAAGAAGCGTCTGCGAACAATGATTACTTTTCTTTCCTCTTTAAGAAGGGGGAAATATACGGAGCGGTTACCACAAACAGAGAAGGATGAAATCGGTATACTCGCGGATGAAATTAATGATTTAGCAGCAGCATTAGAGGAACAGGTAATAACTGTACAACGATTAGCCAATGACAAGTCAGAATTACATCAGCATGTGCGAAATGCTGCTGTTTTGGAGGAAAGACAAAGATTGGCAAGGGATCTTCATGATTCGGTTAGTCAACATTTATTTGCCCTTAGTATGATGGCTTCTGCAAATTTGAAAATGATCGAAGCTAATTCTCATTTAGTAAAACCACAAATGGAACAAATTGCATCGATTGCAGCGAAAGCACAAGGGGAGATGCGTGCACTTCTTTTGCATTTGCGACCTGTCGATTTAAGTGGAGAATCATTATCAGATGGCGTCATTACGCTACTTAAAGAGCTGAAAGGAAAAACAAATCTTCTCTTTGATGCAAGTGTAGATGAGATTGAAGGACTACCAAAGTCAGTTGAAGAGCATTTATTTAGAATTATTCAGGAAGCATTGTCAAATATTTTACGTCATTCTAATGCAGATTCAATTAAACTTACGTTAACCGAACAGAATCAATTTGTATATTTGTATTTACACGATAATGGGAAAGGCTTTGATACGGGAGAACAGAAAAAAGTATCCTACGGTTTAAAGACAATGCAAGAACGGTGTGAGGAAATTGGAGGAGTTTTTACGCTTCGTTCGCAAAAAGGGAAAGGGACATATATTGAAATAAGAATTCCTATTCGTAAAAACAATTAAATCTGATAAATTTAGTAGTGTATTTAGGAAAGAGGAGAGAAAAAATGGATCCAATTCGAGTAGTTGTCGTGGATGATCATGAAATGGTCCGTAAAGGATTGATTTCCTACTTATTGACTGAGCCATCAATGGAAATCATCGGGGAAGCAAACAGTGGTAGAAGAGCAGTCGAAATTGTTAAGCAATTAAAACCAAATGTTGTGTTAATGGATCTTCTTATGGAGGATGGAACGGGAATTGATGCGACAAAAGAAATCATGACATTTTATCCCGAATGTAAAATAATCATTATTACTAGTTATTTTGATGACGAAAAAGTTTTTCCAGCAATTGAAGCTGGTGCATTTAGTTATTTATTAAAAACAGCACGTGCGGAAGAAATCATTGCTGCCATTTATAAAGCGATGAGCGGGGAAACCGTAATAGAGGCGAAGGTAGCAAACAAAATGATGAATCGTTTGCGGTCGAAAAAACGAGAACTTCATGAGGATTTGACGGAACGCGAGCTGGAAGTACTCATGTGTATTGGGGAAGGAATGACAAATCAAGAAATAAGTAAAGAATTATTCATTGGTATTAAGACGGTAAAGACGCATGTAAGCAATATTTTAGGGAAATTAGACGTGCAGGACCGGACGCAAGCAGCAATTTATGCAAACAGGCACGGTCTCGTCGGTAACAAAAATAAGCAATAAAAGTGCTATATGGTGTAATACGGATAACAATGGGGGCATTAAAATGAATTATGGCCCCTAATACATTTAGGACGTCTCTCTACGTGGCTAATTATTAATCATATTTGTCTTTTCCAATCAATTTCTCCAAAGAAAATCACCTCATATTAAATCGTGTTACTTGAAATCTTGAAAATATTTCCCCATTTGAAAATAGAATGCGTTTTTATCTAGGAAAATATTTTTTATTTTATCTGGAGTAATTTATGCTATAGTCCACACAGCATTCACTAATTTTCCTCCTGAGAGGCATTCATTTCCCTATCAATCGTATAGGTTGCAATATAGGATGGGCTCTGATATACATTGCCAGGAGGAGGTGTTAATTTACTTAGCATCCCATCTTCCTCAAACAATACTTGCATTTTTTTCCAATTAGAAAAATCCTCAGCTTTTTCCCAACAAGTAATAATAATATAAGTATCGCTTTTTGCTGGGCGAAGCATCCGGAAAGCGATAAGTCCTTTCACAGTCGAACTATTGTCTAATAATTTTTTTGCATGATACTCAAATATTGGCCGGTTTTCTTCATTGATAGGGATGTGCTGGAAAATAGCAACTCCTTTTCTCGGAAATTCTCCATCTGAATGAAAAACATCATATTTTCTTGGAACTTGAAAAATCGATTTTCCACTTGTTTCGTGAAGTAATAATACATGGTCAGAAGAAAACATCATGACTAACTTCTCTGTTGGATATTTAGCTTCTATTTTTTGTAAAAAAGGATATGTTCCTGTGGTGATAAAAATTTTTTCCAAAGAGATTACCTCCAGTTGATATGAGCATAATATTATTTTGGTATAAATTATAATGCTATAATACACGAGGACAGTTATGAAATGTAACAACTGATATCGTATAAATTATAATAATTATAAAAAAATAATCATGATAAAGTGGCAACTTTATGACATTTTCTTAAAATTGCTATACATTTTTCTCGTTAAAAGTTATATTGTTGCTTGGAGAATAATTTTTTACTTGCGAGCGAAGATGGTAGGAAGCCATGATAGTAAGTAGTAATTATTATTATTATTATTATATAAAAATTTTTGTTTTTACATAAGTATTTTATGTAATGAAACTGACTGACTTAGAAAGGTGGACGTACCTCTATGACCAAACCATTCAATGATACTTTTTTGAAGGCTGCACGAGGGGAAAAAACCGATTACGTTCCCGTATGGTATATGAGACAAGCGGGACGTTCTCAGCCAGAATATCGGAAGTTGAAAGAAAAATACTCTTTATTTGAAATTACGCATCAACCTGAGTTATGTGCATATGTAACGCGACTTCCTGTTGAACAATATGGTGTAGATGCAGCGATTCTATATAAAGATATTATGACACCACTACCTTCTATTGGTGTCGATGTTGAAATTAAAGCTGGTATAGGTCCAGTGATTGACAAACCGATTCGTTCTATCCACGATGTGGAGAAATTAGGAGAAATTAACCCAGAACAAGATGTTCCCTATGTACTGGAGACTATCCGTTTATTGACTACTGAACAGCTTTCCGTTCCATTAATTGGATTTACCGGTGCTCCTTTCACACTTGCTAGCTATATGATTGAAGGCGGTCCTTCAAAAAATTATAACAAAACGAAAGCCTTTATGTATTCTGAACCAAAGGCATGGTTTCTATTAATGGATAAGCTTGCGGATATGGCGATATCCTATGTGAAAGCACAAATCAACGCTGGCGCAAAAGCCATTCAAATATTCGATTCCTGGGTAGGCGCACTAAATGTAGAAGATTATCGTACGTTTATTAAACCAGTAATGATGCGAATTGTTTCTACCCTGAAGAAAGAAAATGTTCCACTAATCATGTTTGGTGTTGGTGCCAGTCATTTATTGTTGGAATGGAATGATCTTGATTTAGACGTTATTGGATTAGATTGGCGGATGCCAATTCAAGAAGCAAGATCTCTAGGCGTAACAAAAACAGTCCAAGGAAATTTAGATCCTGCAATTTTGTTATCTTCTTGGGATGTTATTGAAGAAAGAGTGAAAAATATATTGGATCAAGGAGTAACACATCCAGGCTATATTTTTAATTTAGGACATGGAGTGTTCCCAGAAGTAGATCCGGATACGTTAAAACGCTTAACACAGTTTATTCATACGTATACAAAATTAATATGAGGTGAACAACTTGAGTAGAAAAAAATTAGGCTTACTTGTTATGGCATATGGAACACCATATAAAGAAGAAGATATTGAACCATATTATACCGATATTCGTCATGGTCACAGACCATCAGAGGAAGCTTTACAAGATTTAAAAAATCGCTATCAAGCTATTGGTGGAATCTCTCCACTAGCGAAAATAACAAAAGCGCAAGCAGAAAAATTAACGAAACGCCTAAATGAAGTGCAGGATAACTATGAGTTTCAATTATTTATTGGATTGAAGCATATTCATCCATTTATTGAAGATGCTGTGAAAGAAATGCATGATGCGGGTATACATGAAGGAATCAGTATTGTATTAGCTCCACATTACTCTACATTTAGTATTAAAAGCTATAATGAACGTGTGCAAAAACAAGCAGAACAACTTGGCGGCATGAATATCGTTTCGGTTGATAGCTGGTATAATGAACCTAAATTTATCCAATATTGGGTAGATCAATTACATGCCACGATTAATAAAATGACAGATGAAGAAAAAGAACATTATATTGCAATTTTTTCTGCACATAGCTTACCAGAAAAGATTTTACTTGCCGGGGATCCATACCCTGAACAGCTTTCAGAAACAGCTAAATTAATTGCAAAGGAATCTGGTATTAAAGAATATGCAATTGGCTGGCAAAGTGCTGGACAAACTCCAGAGCCTTGGTTAGGACCTGATGTACAGGATTTAACAAGAGATCTTTATCATGAAAAAGGCTATAAAGCATTTATTTATATACCAGTAGGATTTGTTGCAGAGCATTTAGAAGTATTATATGACAATGATACTGAGTGTAAGGTTGTTTGTGATGAAATCGGGGCAAGCTACTATCGTCCAGAAATGCCAAATGATCAAGCTCCATTTATTGATGCACTAGCAGATGTAGTATTAAAAAAATTATCTTAATAACTTAACGAAAAAGGCCGTATCTATTAGTACATGCTAATAGATACGGCAATTTTTTATTTATGGATATCTTTAATGCCTATACAGGAATAACAAATATTCCCATAGCATTCATGCTGTTCTTCAATTTCTTTTCCACAATTTGTGCAAAGCTTGGACGGCAGATTTTCAAAAAATTCGACAATACTAATGTTCAATTCGTTTCTCCTCCCATTATTAAAGGCTTTTTTCGGATAGATCGTTACTATTCATTCGTACGTCCCATAGCATGTACTTGCACTTTGCGTTGAATCTTCCTGTATCCTGTCTGCTCATCGTTTCAATTAATAAACTCTATATCAGGACAATTCTTTAGAAAAAAGCCTTTTAAAATAAACTACTTTCATTTATTGTATTATAACAGTTTATAATATGTAACACTGATATAACACAAATTTTAAAATAGATGAAAATTTTTTTAAAAGAGAGTATAGTTAAATATGGTATTTGTGAAAAAATCGCTTAAGGGGGGATGATTTCTGAAGCTAACAGTTATTGGTTGCTGGGGAGGTTATCCAAAAGTAAATGAGGCTAGTACGGGGTATTTACTCGAGCATGATGGTTTTCGACTACTGATTGACTGCGGTAGCGGTGTATTGTCAAAACTACAACAATATGTAGATCCAACTGATCTCGATGCATGTATTGTTACCCATTATCATGCTGATCATATTGCAGATATTGGTGTATTACAACACGCATTGATTGTACAGAAATATTTACAGCCAATGGTGCGAAATTTGCCGATTTATGGACATCAACTGGATGAACAAGCTTTTCGCAAGCTTACGTATAAAGATATAACAACTGGAAAGGCGTATGATCCGAGTCAAACACTTAGGATTGGTCCATTTACCATATCTTTTCTTCCAACCGTACATCCAGTGCCTTGTTTTGCATTTCGAATCGAGGCAGCTGGCAAAATATTTGTATTTACTGGCGATAGTGCATTTCAAGATTCTTTTATCGAATTTGCCAAAGATGCAAATCTTTTACTGTGCGAATGTAATTTTTATGCTAATATGGATGGCGGAAACGCAGGTCATATGAATAGTAAGGATGCTGGTACATTAGCTGCAGCTGCCAATGTAAAACAGCTAGTACTTACGCATCTTCCACAGTATGGAATAATAGAAAACCTTGTAACAGAAGCAGGGGAATACTATGATGGTCGCATTCATCTTGCAGAAGGTGGACAAGTTTGGGAAATTTAATAAATTCAATAGAATAAGGAGATGTAATGATGTTATTTGTTGATAACAAAGGAATTCACGATCCACAAATTAATTTGGCAATTGAAGAGTACATATTGAAAAATCTCGATATTAATGAAACGTATCTTTTATTCTATATTAATGAGCCTTCTATCATTATCGGTCGTAATCAAAATACGATAGAGGAAATTAATACGGAATATGTAGAAAAGAATAACTTAAAAGTTGTTCGCCGACTTTCAGGTGGTGGAGCAGTATATCATGATTTAGGGAACTTGAATTACAGCTTCATTACAAAAGATGACGGGGATAGCTTCCATAATTTTAAAAAGTTCACAGAGCCAGTAATAAATGCGTTAAGAAAGCTAGGAGCAAACGCAGAATTATTAGGTAGAAACGATATTTTAATTGAAGGAAAAAAAGTATCTGGTACTGCACAATTCTCAACAGGTGGCAGAATGTATACACATGGTACATTAATGCTTAATTCTGAGCTAGAAAATGTTGCATCTGCACTTAAAGTGAAAAAGGATAAAATTGAATCTAAAGGAATTAAATCTGTCCGTAGCCGTGTAGCAAATATTTCTGAGTTCCTAGATACACCAATGACAGTGGAAGAGTTCCGTTCATATATTTTAAAAGCTATCTTTGAACAAGAGGGTGGCGAAGTGAAAGAATATGTTTTAACGGAAGATGATTGGGGAAAAATCCACCAACTTTCAAAAGAACGTTATCAAAACTGGGAATGGAATTATGGGAAATCACCAAAATTTAACATCCAAAATTCCCATCGTTTCCCCGTTGGATCGATTGATGTGCGCTTAGATGTAACAAAAGGTGTTATTGAATCGTGCAAAATTTTTGGTGATTTCTTCGGTGTTGGGGAAGTAAAAGATATTGAAGATAAATTAATTGGAATTCGTTACGAAAGAAATGAAATTGACCGTGCGCTAGACGATGTAAATATTAAACATTACTTTGGTAACATTGAAAAAGCAGACTTTGTCAATTTACTTTATTAAAAAGGATGTTTTTCTAAATTTCACATTGAAATAATGGTTAAAAAAGGTTGACTAGTTTGGTGTTGCAAACAGGTCAACCTTTTCACATATTTAATGGCTGCTTTCATTTAGTCTTTTGCTAGTTAAATGATACTTCCTATGGAGTATTCTTCTTCACTAGTTTTAATGTCGCAACAATAAGAAAGCTAACAATCACTAATAATAGCCAAGAGCTTACTTTTCCAAGATGAACAAGACTCCATGCTTCGGTTTGGTTTGGATATTCCCATGCACCAAAGAATGTTGCGATATTTTCTGCAATCCAAATGAAAAATCCAATCAACACAAACGATAGTGCAAGCGGCATCCGGTATCGCTTGCTACCAACCTTATACGTAACCCATGATTTCCAAAATACAATCATTACGAGACCGGATAACCACCATCGAATATCTAACCAATAATGGTGGGTAAAGAAATTTAAATAAATCGCTGCAGCAAGCGGGACTACGACTAGGAATGGTGGCCATTTCACGAGCTCTACGCTCAATCTTCTCCATGCTTGGCAAAGAAAGCTTGCAACACTTGCGTACATAAATCCACTATACAATGGAACTCCGGAAATTTTGCAATATCCTTCCTCGGGATAGGACCAGGAGCCCATATGTACTTTAAATAGTTCCAGTGCAAGACCAATTAAGTGAAACAATGTGATAACCTTCAGTTCATCACGTGTTTCCAAGCCAGAATGCACCATCCACCACTGCATCAGTAAACATATGATGAGTAGCCAATCATATCGTGGGAGCAAGGGAAGCGGGATAATTTGTGTAATTGCCAAGGAGGCAAAAATTACAACAGGAAACAAGCAGGATAATGCTAATTCCCAACCAAAACGAACGAGCTGTTTTAGTACACGGTTGATTGGTGTCACCGGTTTTGTCTCCATTATATTAATCTTGTGAAGTTTCATTATTACGATATTCTAATATATCTCCAGGCTGACAATCTAACGCCTTGCAGATACCCTCTAGAGTGGATAATCGAATCGCCTTTGCTTTTCCATTTTTCAATATGGATAGATTAGCCATTGTAATTCCGACTCTCTCTGATAGTTCGGTAACACTCATTTTTCTTTTTGCCAACATCACATCAATATTAATAATAATTGCCATTGTTTTCACCTCAGACCGTTAAATCGTTTTCTGATTTTATTTCTATTGCTTCCTGTAATAGTTTTTGAAGAACTGCAGCAAACACTGCAATTACCATAGAAGCAAAGATTAAGACTAATCCGACTAAGATGATACCTGGTGCATCGTCTCTTTCTGCTAATAGATAAAATAGAGGCAAACCAAGCACAAATAAAACACTGATTGTACTTGCACAGTTTTTTATTTTCTTAAGAGCAGTTACAGAAATTTCAGAGAAGGCTTTGTTTTTGTCAATATAGCTTAACAGTTTAAAAGCTTGATACAGTGCTAAATAAAATGGTATTGCTGCTGCATACAAATCGATAAATACTAAATATTTTATAAAGGTAAAATCTGGGTAAAGTTCCGCAGCATATTTCGCAATCTCTGGTACTAAAAAGATGCATAAAGCTAGAATTGGAATCCCAATCAGAATAACGGTTATTTTCAAAAAGAGCGTTGTTCCTTGTTTCATAAAAAAGCACCTCACTAAATTATAGTTATTTTACGTTTTGATTTTACCATCGGATTTATCGTTTTGCAATAAATAAATATTGTTTTTGTTTATATTATTGTTGTTATCTGTTATTCTCTACTCTTGTAGTAGTGATAAATGTAGAGGTCTGTTCTTTGATATGGATAGCTTGATCTCTCGTTACTATTATGTGATTAAAGAAACAGAGGGCTATCTGCATATACGGGCAACATTAGCAAATATATTGTCTTTCCTAGCATATATTTTCTATAATAATTTTAATCTACATAGACAATTGTCAAAGGAATGAGGAGGAAAGAGATTGGAAGCTACTGCAGTCCATCGTCCATTACATCAATTTAAACTTGGTTTACAGGCAGGGGTGTCTATTGCTATAGGTTATATGCCGATTGCCCTCACTTACGGGTTTCTTGCCAAAACGACCGGTCTTACTTTATCTGAAACATTACTGATGAGTTTACTTGTTTATGCAGGTGCTGCCCAATATATGGCATTAGATATGATTGCGAAGCAGATTGGAGTAATCGAAATTATTTTTACTACCTTTATTGTTAATATTCGACATTTACTAATGGCTGCTTCATTAAATGAAAAGGTGGAAAGTGATCGGCCAGTAAAAAAAGCATTGTATGCTTTCGGTATTACCGATGAAACGTTTTCGGTAGCTGCCGTGGAAAAAGGGAAGCTTACAACGGGATATATGTTTGGCTTAACAATAATTGCCTATTTAAGCTGGGTTTGTTTTTCGGGACTTGGATTTGTCGTTGGCGCTAGTCTTCCTGATATTTTCCAAGAAGGGATGTCTGTTGCATTGTATGCCATGTTCATCGGACTGCTTGTACCTTCCATGAAGGCAAATATAAAGGTTGTTTTTTTAGCAGTAGTTGCAGCGTTATTCAACTGTTTATTTGTTTTTTTAGAAGTGCTGTCATCCGGTTGGGCCATTGTTTTGTCGACATTACTATCTGCGCTATTAGTGGAGCTGATTGTCTGGTTAAAATCTGAATATGGGGGGAGTACTTCTTGAACAGTTCGATTGTATGGATGATTGTAGGAATGGGAATTGCGACATATTTACCAAGAATGCTTCCATTGGTTGTATTTCAAAAAGTGCAATTTCCGCCTTTTTTACAAGGCGTATTAAAGAACGTACCGTTTGCTATTTTAGGAGCACTTATTTTTCCGGGAATTTTATTTATTCAAGACGATATTTGGTTTGGAATGTTAGGAGCGGTAATTGCTTTTTTGCTAGCATACATAGGAGCAAATGTTATTATTGTCGTCATTGGATCGATTTTTGTATTATCTATCGTTTCTTATTTATTAGCTGTTTTCTAAAGAATTAATGTTATACATGTGATAGGCAATTTTTTGTTTGGAAATTCGGAGGACAGGGAATACGAAAACAGTCTATTGTTAAAGGAAATGCTTTTTCGCTAATGACATATACTAATAAGGGATGGACATGTCATTAGAGAGACATGCTTCTTTTATCTCTAGATTGCATCGGAGAAATGTAGTTGCGATACAGGAGGGGACTCATTTGAAGAAAAAAATTGCTATTACAGGGGTATCATTGTACATACTTTTTTGTGGGTTTATTTATTTGTACTTGTTTGTTTTCCAAGATGCTACCTTACCGGCTAATTTAGTTGGTACATCTATTGATCCAGCAACCTTTTTATCACGCGAGGAACTACTGCTATCAGAGCAATATTCAAAAATTCGCGATCTATTATTTTTTCTCGAAATTCCATATGAATGGCTATTTTATTTGTTTATCCTGCTTTTTGGACTAGGTAAGGTTTTTTATCGCTGGGCGAATGAATATGGGAAGCTAGAATTATTGAAAAGTGCGATATTTACCTTTTGTTTATCGTTATTGTCATTTGTTTGTTTTTTTCCTTTTCGTTATATCCGCTATACATTATCGAAAAATTATGGGATTTCCACACAAGACTTTTCCTCTTGGATGCGAGATGGAATGATTGATTTTTGGATTAATTGGTTAATGCTATTTTTCGTTGTAGCGGTTTTGTATTGGCTATTAAGGAAAAGTCCAAAACGATGGTGGATATATGCATGGCTTTTGACCATCCCTTTTACGATTTTCTATATGTATATCCAGCCAGTAGTTATTGATCCGTTGTATAATGATTTCTATCCAATCCAAAATAAAGCGTTGGAAAATAAAATTTTAGATTTAGCAGGTACTGCAGGAATCCCAGCGGAGCACGTGTATGAAGTGAATATGTCGGAAAAGACAAATGCCTTAAATGCCTATGTAACAGGAATAGGTGCAAATGCCCGAATCGTGCTTTGGGACACTACATTAAATCGTTTAGCCGATAACGAAATTTTATTCATTATGGCGCATGAAATGGCACACTATGTAGAAAAGCATATTTATATTGGGATGGTAGGCTATTTGCTGCTACTATTTGTTTGTCTGTTTGTTGTCGGCAAATTGTTAAATTTGGCAATTAAAAAATACGGGGAAATTTTTGCGATTGATTCTGTCCAAAGTCTTTCCTCTTTACCGTTATTGTTACTTATTGTGTCGATGTTGCTATTTGCTACAAGTCCTCTCACGAATGCAGTTTCTCGCTATCAAGAAATGCGAGCGGATCGTTATGCTATTGAATTAACGCAAGATGTGGAGGCAGGTGTAGAAACTTTTCAAGAGTTGACAAAGACGGGATTAAGTCAAGTGGACCCACCAGCACTTGTAAAGTGGTTCCGCTATGGACATCCAACAATGAAAGAGCGAATTTTACTTATTGAACAATACGAAAATACTACTGATAATAAATAATTGTGAAGGACACCGCTTATAAAAAACAATTGCATTTGTTTTTGAAAAAGTGGTGTCCCATTTTGTTAGGACACCACTTTGAGAAACAGAAAGTAATGGATTATTTTTTGGGTCCATTCTATTATGTAGTGCGACAGGAGAGGATGTGTAAAATGGACTTCTTAGAAAAGATGGATTTGTATAGTGGGGATGTTTCTATACAGCTGGAATAAAATGAATGATTAAAAAGGAGGAATGTGTTGGATACTCAGAAAAATAACTGCTAATAAGCAGTTCCACAAAATAGTGTTTATGCGTTTAATTCTTTTTCAATATTTTTAAGTTCTTCAGCAAGTAAATGAAACGTCTCCCGGTCATTACAATCAATCGCTTCATCAATTTTCCTTTTTAACTTTTTCTGTTTTTCCTTCAAAAGCGATTCGTGCAATAGTATATCAATGTAAATGCTTTGAACAAATTTTTCCTTTCGTTGTTGATGTGCCAAGGCATATGCTTTCGTTAATTCTGCATAGGAATTTTCATTTTTCATATTTCTCCTCCTTTCCGTGTTTTGGTATTCACTTCTCGCTTTTCAGATAAAATTCTTATTTTATATTATATTAGAAAATGGCGAAATATTCAATTAAAATTTATAATCTTCAGAAAAAAGGTTATAGATATATATTTTGGTTTATTTGAAAAAAATAAAAAATATTGGTGACATTTGTCGATTTTATTGCTATAATAAAAGGGTAATTTTTATTAATTGTAAAGGAGATGGATATATGCGCTTGCATGAAGAATTTGAATTAACGCCATATACTATGTCGGTAATTCCGATTCCGTATGGCAGTAAAACGTATTCGAAAATAATGGAACTGGATAATGAATTTATTACCCCGTATCGTCCAGTCGACATTATTAAGAAAAGTTGTCGCTTCTATGCATCTAGTTATGCTGGTAGAAAAGAAGGGACAAAAGAATTGATCGGTGTTTCGATAAAGGCACCAATTGTAATTGATCCCCTACAATCCATTTATTTTTTCCCTACGGCTTCTTCGAGTAAACTTCATTGTGCATGGATATCACCTGAGCATGTTTTAAGCTATGAACGAATTGATGGCATAACAACAGAAGTAGTATTTCGTAACAAACAACGTATTCGTCTACAAGTATCTTCCAATACCTTTAAAAACCAAATGTATAAAACGGCAATGTTACAAACAAAAATGCTTCAGCGTTCCGCTGAAAATGGACGGAAAAATCTGTTCTCTACAGAGTCAGAATTATTCCAAGAAGCAAAGGAAAAACGAAAGGTTTATCGAGTTACCCGTAGAGATTGGTCTGACGATTGATTATTTTCAAATCGCTTAAATAAATAATAGGAAAGTAGCTCTTCTACTTTATTTTTTAATCGTGGATTAAAATAATTGTGGTATTCTTCATACCCGTTATAGATAAACAGATAAGTGGTAAAAGTATCATCCCTTTTCACTTCTTGAACCTTCATTCCCCTTTTTTTCATAATCTTTTTCACTAAGAATAATTCGCTTTGAATTCCTGTTAGGGTGTTGTCAATCAACATTAAATAAGGGTTTCGTAGCTTGAATGGGCTATTATTTATGATATATAAATCTTTCTCTAAAACTTTAACTAACATTGGAAAATAAATTGCTTTTTCCATTAAGTCTCTATCCTCTGAAGGAATCCTTGTCATTTTTATCACCCCTATAAATAAGAACAAATGTTTGTATATTGATATATTTATATTATATGAAGAGAAGAAGAAAATCAATCATGGAAATTAGAGACTCTTTTACCTTCGACAAATAATTTCATAATTGCAAAAAAACTCTCACAGTATAGCAGGAAAAAGTATTACGAATGTCGAAATGTTTTAAAGATGCAGACGATAAAATGCACAGTAAACATGGAAGGGTGAGATAAAATGTCTAACTTAAGAGGAATTGTAGCAGAAGACTTATATGAACTTTCATCAAGCAGTGATCCAAGACTGTCGCCGATGGGGGATAAGGTAGCATATGTAGTAACATCCATTTCAAAGGAAAAAAATGAATATGTTTCCAATATATATGTATTGGAATTAGCAACAAATGAAGTAACCCAATGGACATTTGGTGAATTCCGTAATAGTTCACCACGTTGGTCACCAGATGGTACAAAGCTTGCTTTTGTTTCCAATCGTTCAGGTAAAAACCAAATATATGTTATTGATGTAAATGGTGGGGAAGCAAATTCGGTAACAAAGGTAACAAATGGGGCGACAAATCCTGTTTGGTCACCAGATAGCCAAAAAATAGCCTTCTCTGTAGCATTGAAAAAGGACGAGCCATTAGTAAAAGCAGAAGAAAAAGAAGAAAGAAAAAAATTAGAACCACTTGAAGTGGATAAAATGAAATACAAATCTGATAGCGCAGGATTTTTCAGTGGGAAATACCAACAAATTGTGATAGTAGATTTAAAAACATTAGAAACGGAAAAGGTAACGGAAGGGGAGGTTCATCATTCGCTGCAAAGCTGGTCACCGGATGGTAAATATATAGCATTTGGAGCAGATTATGCGGATAATACCGATTTTTCCTTTAAGCAAGATATTTATTTGTTAGATGTTGATTCTAAAGAAAAGAAACGAATTACTGCGGAAAATGGAGGCTATTACAATACGACATGGTCACCGGATGGTCAGTATATTGCTGCATTTGGAAATGAAAGAGAGTATGAGAATGCAACTTTAAGCAAATTATATTTATATGATGTAGTAAAAGGTGCGTTTACTTGTATATCTAAAGATTGGGATATTCTTGTAGGGGATGCCACAGTAGGAGATTTTCAGCAAGGAGCAGTAACTCCAGGTGCACTATGGACAAGTTCTGGAGAAGGATTTTATTTTACCTCGGCAAATCTCGGCAGCACGAATGTGTTTTACTCTAATATAACGGGAGAAGTAAAGCAAGTAACAAAGGAAGCAGCACATATTTATGGATTAACCGTATCAAAAGATGGAAGAGCAGTAGCTGCGATTAGTTATCCGAATCAACCAAGTGACTTGTATGAATTAAATCTTCAAGAAGGTACGGTAAAGCAAATAACTAAAAGTAATGAACAATTTTTACAAACGGTTCAATTAGCAGCTGTAGAGCCAATTGAATTTAAGGGAGCAGATGATTGGGCGGTTCATGGATGGATTATGAAGCCGGTTGGATTTACAGAAGGAGAAAAATATCCATTGATTTTGGAGGTACATGGTGGTCCACACGCAATGTATGGAAATACATACTTCCATGAATTTCAAACGTTAGCAGCTGCAGGCTATGCAGTTTTATATGTAAATCCACGTGGTAGCCATGGATATGGACAGAAATTTGTTGATGCAGTTCGAGGGGATTACGGTGGAAATGACTACAATGATTTAATGAAAGCAGTTGATTATGCGATTGAAACATTTGATTTTATTGATGGTAATTCACTAGGAGTCACAGGTGGTAGCTATGGTGGATTTATGACGAATTGGATTGTTGGGCATACGAATCGTTTTAAAGCAGCAGTTACCCAACGCTCGATTTCCAATTGGATCAGTTTTTACGGGGTAAGTGATATTGGGTATTACTTTAATGAATGGCAGCATAAGCTCGATGTCAATGATATCGAAGGATTATGGAAAATTTCTCCCCTTGCTTATGTAGAGAACATTGAGACACCGCTTTTAATATTACATAGTGAGAAGGATTTCCGTTGTCCGATTGAACAGGGTGAGCAATTATTCATTGCATTAAAGCATCGGAATAAAGAAACAAAGTTTATACGTTTCCCAGAATCCAATCATGAATTATCGAGAAGCGGTATTCCGAATTTGCGAGTTAAACGTTTAGAGTATATTAACAGTTGGTTTAACCAATATTTAGCAAAATAATGTAGAAAAAATAGCTGGCTATCCAGCTATTTTTTCATTCTCTATAGTATAATTCATATATTTTAAAATAATTAATTATGTTATACTTTTTGTAGGTTTTTTTGTTTAAAACGAACTAGTTGGAAAAACACTAAGAAGATTGGTCAATCCTTTAGGATATAGAAAATGAAATAGAGACAGCAATGAAATTGTACAAGGGAGATTTTGTATGGATGCTACACTCATAAAAGAATGGTTCACATTAGAAAACTTAATGGAATTGGTTCAAAATTATCGTTCGTTTGGACCTATCCCAGGAATACTATTACCATTATTAGAATCCTTTTTACCATTCTTACCGTTGTTTATATTCGTAATGGCAAATGCCAGTGCCTTTGGTTTAGGATTTGGTTTTTTATATTCATGGACAGGTTCAAGTCTCGGAGCATTGCTAGTATTTGCGTTAGTACGCAAATATGGACAGAAGCGTATTTTGTCATTTATAAAAAATCATCGCCAAGTAAAAAAATTTGTTCATTGGGTGGATAAAAAAGGATTTGGGCTACTATTTCTATTACTCTGTTTCCCATTTACGCCATCTTCCATTGTTAATATTGTTGCTGGATTATCAAAAATAAACATATACCAATATGGATTGGCCGTTGTGTCAGGAAAAATGGTAATGATCTTTATCATCAGTTACATAGGACATGATATTCCATCGCTAATCCAACAGCCGAAACGAACAGCTATTGTACTACTTTTAATTGTCGTTCTTTGGTTCGTTGGGAAGCGAATCGAAATCCGGTTAAATAAAAAGATGGAAAAAGAACATAAAAAAAGTAGTGGGGAATAAGAAGAATAGCAACGTTGTAAACGATAGTGGTTATTTCACTTAGCTCTTTCGATATTATGCGGAGTATTAGGCAAGGAGAGAAATTATGGGGAAATTTAAAAGTGAAGGCATTGAATGGTTGAAGGCACTGGTAATGGGATTTATCATCTTTCTCATTATTCAAATGTTCTTCTTTACTAATTATGTAGTAGAGGGAGAATCAATGACCCCAACATTACAGGATGGGGATAAATTAGTAGTAAATAAAATTTCGTATCGCTTTAGTGATATTAATCGATTTGATGTTGTTGTATTCCATGCGAATGACAAGGAAGATTATGTGAAACGAGTAATTGGACTACCAGGTGATGAAATTACGTATCAAGACGATCACCTGTATATTAACAATAAATTTTTCAATGAACCGTACTTAGATAAATTTAAAAAGCAAGTAACAGATGGTCTATTAACGAAAAATTTTACATTGCAAGAGCTAACAGGTCAGATGCAGGTACCAGAGGGTTATCTTTTCGTTTTAGGTGATAATCGAAAAAATAGCTTTGATAGTCGCCAATTTGGATTTGTATCGATGAATGAAGTGGTCGGAAAGGTAAATTTACGTTATTGGCCAATTAACGAATGGGCAGTTTCCTTCCAAAAATAATCGAATAAATATATCACTTAAACCTGTTGAATGGGATGTTTTCAACAGGTTTTTAAATTTTTAGCCTTTTTCGTTGCCATTAATCATGAAATGCGCTTAAGTTTCCAGGTTACGAAAAAATTATGCATAAATGTAAAGATAAGAAGAATTAGTACCATTCGATAAGAAAGTATCGAGGCGACGAAAGAGCCTAAGCTTGCTCCGATTAATAAGAGAAAGGAATAGAGACATAACGCTTTGCCACGATAAACACCGCTATTCGTACCGATAAGATGAATGATGGTCGGAATGAGTAGGGCAATGGAGGCAACGAAGAAAATGGAAAGAAATGCAGTAAACCATGGTGAATAGCTAAATAAAAGCAATATCATGCTTCCTATTCCAAGCAGGATGCCAATAAGTAGCGTATTTCTTGCAGAAAAATAGGAAATGAACGTACCAGCAAAAACGGATAAAAAGACACCTAGTAACCCAATCGATTGTATTAAAACCTTTAAATCTCCTTGGGGAAGGAAATAGCCTAATGCCTCATAGTAAGCAACAAAAGAAAATAATAGTGTGAATACAATAGAATAGTATTTACTAAGTATTTTGCCACGTAGTAGCTTGATAAATTGGCTGATGATTCCTTTTACACTTTCTTTTGAATGATGATTAACTACTTTTGGTAAAATAAAAATTCCGAGGAAAAATAATAGCAGGTAAACAGCACTGAAGAAATAATACACGTGCTGCCATGTACTGATCTGCAAAATAAACGCACTTGTTAACTGACCAATCATACCAGCTGCTAAAAATCCCGCATTAATTAACGCAATCCAAAATGTCCGTTCTTTTTCCATAAAAATATCAAATGAAAAAGCAAATGCTACTGGTGCAAAGCTTGCCAATGAGAATCCTTGGATACCACGAAAAATATAAAGCGGTAAAGGAGTTTTTGCAAACGAGACGAGCAGCGTGGTAATTGCGGAGACAAATAAACCAATTAAAATAATTCGCCTACGACCAAAAGAATCGGCTAGTGGACTAAATACAAGCAATCCAAAGGCATAAAATAAGGTGAAAAGTATACTTCCGGTTGCAACATCCTTTGCAACTATATCCATCTCATTTGCAATCGTTGTATATAAAGGTATTAATGAATAAATATTACAGGTTACTAGTAAACCAATCGTAACAAACAGTATCCCCACTGTGTTCTTATGAAGTACATTCATACGATACTCACCTCGCACATAGCCTATTCTGTTTACGGCTAGAAGGTACGTTGTATACTATAGGAAATTAGGAAAAAAACGCGATCTGTTCACATTGACTATTTCCAGTATAAAATAGTCGAATTTATGTTTGGATATTGTTAGAATAGAAGAGGATATTTACTTGAAAAATGGTAGTGTAACTATCGAAAATAATTAAACTAGGATTATTGTTCTTTCATATGATAATTAATATTGTTTGGGTCTTTCTAGCTATTTATAAATAGCAACAATCGTTTGAAAACAGCCAAAACAAATAAAAAATAAACAATTCTTTACCTCAGACAAATGAAAAATAGGAGGTAGTTGTATGTCACTTCGTTTTATTCTCGGCCGTTCCGGAAGTGGGAAAACATCCTACATAGTAAAGGAAATGACGGATTCTTTACAAGAAAATCCACAAGGAAATCCAATCATCTATATTGTTCCAGACCAAATGACATTTTTGTCTGAATATAAGCTGGTGACAAACCCAGCAATAAATGGAATGTTCCGCCTCCAAGTATTTAGCTTAACGCGTTTGGCATGGAGGATTTTACAGGAAACAGGTGGGATTAGTCGCCTGCATATTAATACTAATGGGATTAATATGCTCATTAGAAAAATTATAAATGACAATAAACAGCAGCTGAGGATTTTCTCTCAAAGCGCAGATAAATTTGGGTTTATTGATCATATAGAAGGTATATTGACCGAATTTAAACGCTATTGTATATCTCCTAATGAGCTTTATTCTTCCCGTGAGGAAACAAAGGCAAAGGGAGATCCTGCATTATTAGACAAGCTACATGATTTGTCGATTATTTATCAGCAATTTGAGGAGCAAATTCGTGACAAATATTTAGCTTCAGAGGATTATTTAGCATTGCTTGCAGAAAAAATTACAGAATCCACCTATCTTAAAGATGCGGAAATTTATATCGATGGTTTCCATAGCTTCACACCACAGGAATATGCCGTAATAGAGCAGTTAATGAAATACTCTCGCCGTGTAACGATTACGTTAAATAGTGACCAAGCTTATCCAGAGGGAATCCCTGATGATTTAAGTCTATTTCGGATGACAGGCGGTACGTATAGTACATTGTATGAAATTGCGGAAGTTCAATCGATTGAAATGGAAGAGGATGTTTTATTACAAAGTCAGGTTCGCTTTCAGCACCCATCTCTTGCCTATTTAGAAAGACATTTTGAGCATTTACCAGCAAGCCCATATAATGGTGAGTCAAATCTTATCCTAGCGGAAGCAGTGAATCCTCGCGCAGAAGTAGAAGGAATTGGAAGGAAAATTATTTCTTTTGTACGGGACCATAACTATCGCTATCGAGATATTGCTATTTTAGTAAGAAATGGGCAAGCATATCAAGAATTATTCGATACCGTATTTACGGATTATCAAATCCCGTACTATATTGATCAAAAGCGGATGATGCTGAACCACCCATTAATTGAGCTTATTCGTTCAACATTGGAAATTATTAATGGTTATTGGCGATATGACCCTGTATTTCGTGCGGTAAAAACTGATTTACTATTCCCATTAGATGGTAATCGTGAGCAACTTCGAGAACGTATGGATAGACTGGAAAATTACTGCTTAGCATATGGAATTCAAGGGGAAAAATGGACAAGCAGTAAACGTTGGTCATATCGTAGATTTCGCGGGCTCGATTTTGACATACCGCAAACAAATGAAGAAAAACAAATGGAGCAGGAGCTAAATGAAAGCCGTCTGCTAATTTCCGCACCGATTTTACGGTTAGCGAACCGCTTTAAAAAGGCGGTGGACGGAAGGGCATTAAGTACTGCGCTTTATTTATATTTAGAGGAATTAGATATCCCAGCAAAACTGGAAAAATTGCAAATAGAGGCAGAAGAACAAGGTAATTTATTATTAGCTCGTCAGCATGAACAAGCATGGAATTCTGTTATGGAGCTATTGGATCAATATGTTGAAATGCTTGGTGAGGAGAAAGTTTCGAATAAGCAATTTGCTGAAATTTTTGAAGCAGGATTGGAATCCTTGCATTTTTCACTTGTTCCACCGGCAATGGATCAAGTATTAATTGCAGATTTAGAGCTTTCTCGTCTCTCTGATATAAAAATTGTGTTTGTCATTGGTGTCAATGATGGGGTAATGCCGAAGAAATTCCAAGACGAAGGAGTTTTAACGGATGAAGATCGGGAAGCAATGTTAGCTTCCGGTGTCAAAATTGCCCCAACAAGTAAAGAAAGACTGATGGATGAAGAATTTTTGGCATATAAAGCTTTTTCTTCGGCAAGCCATCATTTGTTTGTCAGTTATCCTTTAGCAAATGAAGAGGGAAAGGCTGTACTGCCGTCACCATATATTAAAAGATTAAAGGATATTCTTCCAGAAAGCAGACAATATAGCTTTACGAATGAGCCTAGTGAACTGCCGTTAAAAGAGCAAATGGAATATATTGTAAACTGGGATATAACATTAACAAATGTTACGAATCAGCTACAAGCTTTTAAACGAAAATATCCGATTGCCCCTATTTGGTGGGATAGCTATAATTTATTGCTAGAAAGTGAAAGGAAAAAAGAAGCAGAAAAAGTGTTATCCAGTCTATTTTTTGAGAACAAGGCAGAACGACTGACGGAAGAAACAGGAAAAGAGCTCTATGGAGAAACTATTCAAGGTAGTATATCGAGAATGGAACTGTTTAATAGCTGTGCATTTTCTCACTTTTTAGCGCATGGATTGAAGCTTCGGGAACGAGAAATATTCCGCTTAGAGGCACCAGATATCGGAGAAATGTTCCATGGTGCATTAAAGCATATTAGTGATCAAATTCAAGAAAACAATTTACAATGGGCAAAGTTAACGCACAAGCAAATTCAATCTTTAGTAATGGATGCTGTTACGAAATTAGCACCGAAATTACAAAATGAAATTTTGATGAGTTCGAATCGTCACCAATATATTAAACGAAAATTAGAAAAGGTTATTTTACGTGCTACACTAGTACTAAGTGAGCACGCAAAGGCTAGTGGATTTTCACCGCTTGGAATGGAAGTAGCCTTTGGTCCAAAGGGAGATCTACCTCCCGTTCAATTCCAATTGAAAAATGGGACGAAAATGGAGCTTGTTGGACGAATTGATCGAATCGATCAGGCAAAAAATGATCGTGGTGTATTTTTACGTGTGATTGATTATAAGTCTAGTAATAGAGATTTGCATTTAGGAGAAGTTTATTACGGACTTGCATTACAGATGCTTACGTACTTAGATATTTTAATCCGTTATTCTGATAAATTAGTTGGGCAAAAAGCAAGCCCTGCCGGTGTATTGTATTTCCATATTCATAATCCGTTAATTAAAAGTAAAAAGCTTTTAACGGTAGATGAAATTGAAGAAGAAATATTGAAACGGTTTAAGATGAATGGACTTGTCCTTTCGGATCCAGAAGTCGTTCGGATGATGGATGAAACTTTAGAGAGCGGAGAATCGAAAATTATATCGGCAGGCTTGAAAAAGACCGACGGTACGTTAACTGCAAGAAGTAAAGCAGCATCTGAAGAAGAATTTACCCAGTTACGACAATATGTTCATCAAATTTTTGAGAAAACAGGAAATGAAATTGTCGAAGGAAATGTAGATATTGCGCCATATAAGTTAAAGGATAAAACGCCTTGTACTTTTTGTCCGTTTAAATCTGTTTGTCAATTTGATGAAACATTGAAGGAAAATAATTATCGACAACTACCTTCATTAAAAAGTGGGGAAGCGTTAGAGCTTGTGAAGGGAGCGCTAGTAAAATGACGATACCAATGAAACCAATAGATGTAACATGGACCGATGACCAGTGGAGGGCAATTCATGCTGGCGGAAGCGATATATTAGTAGCTGCTGCAGCAGGATCAGGAAAGACCGCAGTCCTTGTCGAAAGGATTATTCAAAAAGTACTCAATGAGGACGATCCAATCAATGTCGACGAGTTATTAGTAGCTACCTTTACCAATGCTTCTGCTGCAGAAATGAGACATCGTATTGGTGTGGCATTAGAAAAGGAAATAAGCAAAAATCCATATTCTCATCATCTTAGAAAACAATTGAGTTTGTTGAATAATGCATCCATATCAACACTGCACTCGTTTTGTTTAAATGTTGTTAAAAAATATTACTATTTAATTGATATAGACCCGGGCTTTCGGATTGCCGACAAAACAGAAAGCTTACTATTAAAAGATGAAGCAGTAGAAGGATTGCTTGAGGAAGAGTATGGGAAACCGAATAATGAAGCATTTTTCCAAGTCGTAGATATTTTTACGAATGATCGTAGTGATGCCGGCTTACAAAAGCTGATATTAACATTATATGAATTTTCCCGTTCTAATCCAGATCCAGAGCAATGGCTACGTGATTTAATTGCTGTCTATGATGTATCAATGGGGCAGTCCATTGAGGAATTGCCTTTTATTAAACCATTATTATTTGATATTGAATTGCAATTAACGGAAGCAAGACGATTATTTGAAAATGGCTACGAAATGACAAAATTACCTGGTGGCCCAGACAAAAGGGCAGAAAATTTTCTTGACGATATCGCAATCGTCGATCAGCTGATGGATGCGAAAAATGAATCTTTTGTAGCCTTATATGAGCGATTTCAAAACTACTCCTTCTCAAAATTAAAAACTTGCCGTGGCGATGAATATGATAAAGATTTAGTAGAACAATCTAAAGTAATTCGGGATGAAGGAAAAACTATTATCCAAAAATTAAAGGATGAATTGTTTTCCCGTAAGCCAGAAAGCTTTGTAAAGGATTTGCAAGAAATGAAGCAGCCTGTGGCAACATTAATCGATTTAGTGCGTGCTTTTGCTAGCCGATTTGAGCATTTAAAAAAAGACAAAGGGTTAGTAGATTTTTCGGATTTAGAGCATTTTGCCATCCAAATATTAGGCAAGAAGGATAAGCGAACGGGAGAAATTGTACCATCGGAAACGGCACTACAATATCGAAATCAATTTAAAGAAGTATATATTGATGAGTATCAAGATACGAATATGGTCCAAGAAACAATATTGCACTTGGTGAAGCGTCCTAGCGAAGTATCTGGAAATTTATTTATGGTTGGGGATGTAAAACAGTCAATTTATCGTTTCCGTCTGGCAGAGCCAAATCTATTTCTAGCAAAGTATTTACGATTTACGAAGGATGGCAATAATAGTGGATTACGAATCGACTTAGCGCAAAATTTCCGGAGCCGCAGTGAGGTACTTGATGGCACAAACTTTCTTTTTAAACAGCTAATGGGCATCTCGGTCGGAGAAATTGCATATGATGAAGCTGCAGAATTAAAAAAAGGTGCACCATATCCGGAAACAGAAGATTATCCTATTGAATTAGCAATTATTCATAAGGACAATGGAGAAAAGGAAACAGATGGGGATTTAGAGGATAACGAGGAAGAAACAGATGCATTCAGTAAAGAAGAGCTGGAACAATCCCAAATGGAATCGCGATTTGTTGCAAGGAAAATCCAAGATTTAATGGATAAAAAGCAGCAAGTATTCGATCCGAAAACGAAAAGCTACCGACCGCTTCAATATAAGGATATCGTTATTTTACTTCGGTCATTTACATGGGCACCGCAATTTATTGAGGAGTTTAAAGAAGCAGGCATCCCCTCCTATGCTAATATTTCAACAGGTTATTTTAACGCTGCGGAAGTATCGGTTATGGTATCGTTACTGAAGGTAATTGATAATCCTTATCAAGATATTCCACTTGCTGCCGTGTTACGATCTCCTATTTTTGGTTTAACGGAAGAGGAATTGGCACAAATTCGCATTCATGCTAAAAAGGTGAGTTATTATGAGGCTGTGAAATCTTTTCTCATGCTACATGTGAATACAGAGCTAGAGACAGTCATTCAAGAAAAGCTGTCATTATTTGCAAATCAATTGAAAGCTTGGCGTACAATGGCAAGACAAGGAGCATTAGCAGATCTCATTTGGCAGCTATATAGGGATACGAAATTTTATGATTATGTCGGTGGTCTACCAGGAGGTAAACAGCGACAAGCGAACCTTCGGGCACTTTATGATCGGGCACGTGCCTATGAGGCTACTTCCTTCCGCGGGCTGTTCCGCTTTTTACGATTTATTGAAAAGATGCAGGATCGTGGCGAAGATTTAGGAGTAGCTAGAAGTTTAGGAGAACAAGAAGATGTGGTTCGGATTATGACGATTCATAGTAGTAAAGGGTTGGAATTTCCAGTCGTGTTTATTGCTGGACTGAATCGTAAGTTTAATATGATGGACCTTCGAAAAGCGTATTTATTTGATAAAGATTATGGATTTGCTACCAATTATTTTAACCCAGAAAAGCAAATTACTTATCCATCCTTGTTTAATATGGCGATTGTTCGTAAGAAACGTCTAGAATTAGTGGCTGAGGAAATGCGCGTCCTATACGTAGCTTTAACACGAGCGAAGGAAAAGCTTTATTTAGTGGGCTCAACGAAGCAATTGGATAAGTTATTGGATAAATGGCAAAAGCATTTAGCTATCAATTCCTGGCTGTTAGCAGATTATGACCGAATGAAAAGTGATAACTATCTGGATTGGGTTGGACCTGCATTGATTAGACATCGAGATAGCGATCTTCTACGTTTAGAGAGGAATAGTGAAAATGAGCGATATAATTTAGCTATTTGGAATCATCCTTCTAAATGGAAGGTACTCCTTGTAAATGAGCAAGAAATGGCTGGCGGTCAATTACTAAATGAATCCGAAGAGGAACAGTTTTTAGAGCTTGTAAAAAAAGCAGAGCCTGTACCATTCGAATCAGAAAATAGAGGAAAGCTGATCCACCAATTAACATGGAAATATGCACATCAGCAAGCAACGGAAAGTCGTAGCAAACAATCGGTTTCGGAGCTAAAGCGTGCAAAAGAAATCCAAGATTTTCAAAGTGGTGAAGATATTGTACGCACATTTAAAAAGCCAATTATAACAAGACCGAAATTTCTGCAGGAAAAGAAGCTTACACCAGCAGAAAGAGGAACAGCTATGCATATGGTGATGCAACATATCGATTTGACGAAAATGCCAACTAAATCCTCCATTCAAGAGCAAATTGCACAGATGCAAGCGAAAGAATTATTAACGCTGGAAGAGGCAGCTGTTATCGATATAGAGGAAATTCTTGCCTTATTTGATACGAAGCTAGGCATCCGTTTACTGAAAGCTCACTGGATGAAGCGCGAGCTCCCATTCAGCTTTTCTTTAAGCTCTTCTGAAATTTATTCTGATTGGAAGGAATCGGAGGAGCCAGTCTTTATTCAAGGTATCATTGATTGTTTATTTAAAGACGAGGAAGGATTAGTATTGCTCGATTTTAAAACAGATCAAATTACAAATCGCTTTCCTGGCGGATTTACTGAAGCGGAGCCAGTGCTCCTAGCACGTTATAAAACACAAATGGAATTATATAAGCGTGCAATTGAGTCAATATTAAAAGAACCATTACATGAAACATATTTATTCTTTTTCGATGGTGGCCATCTATTATCGGTTAACGAATAACCTTTAACGTAAAAAGTGAAGCATCATGAATGCAAGGGCTTGAGATCATGCTATCTCAAGCCCTTTAAGCATTTGCTGTGGTTGGTTGATCGACGATATCTGGATCAATTGCGTTCGTTGCATTCAAACCATTGTTTGTCATAATTAAGCCACCTGTATTGCTTGAACCAGATCCATTATTTGATTTCGAATTTGATTTTGGAGATATGTTTAGGCTATCACCAACATTAACAATTCCGCCACCCACATTGACAATTTGAATAGATCCAATTAAAGCCGGCATAATATACATCCTTTATCGAAATATCTAAAATGGGAAAACTATGTGATTCGGAATAATTTAATTATAAATCTTTCTTCTTAAAAACTGCAGAAGACATTTGAGAAATATTTTGATTATCTCCAAAGGAAAAAAACGCGAATCCATCGTTATCTTTTACTTTCCTAAAATAGACTATGCTTCTGCGGATATAGAAGTTCAATGTTTTCAGATATTCCTCTTTATATGTTTGGGGTTATATGCCGAATATGCTTTATTCTTGCTTCTGCATAAAGTCGTTCATTATTACCGATATGAGCAATGCTTGACGAGGAAAGACCAATTATTTTTAGTTCGCCTACATGAATGTGATTTTTTTGATTATTTGTTACCGAAATGATTTCCTCATCCAGTGGGGGGAGAAAAAGTGGGATAGAAAAAACATCATAGTCTTTAAATCTGCCTTCTTTTCCATGGAAAATCGTTTCTTCTCTTTGAACAGCTAACGCTCTCGAATAAGCATCGATTTCTTTCGAATCGCCAATTTGTAAGAATGAACTAAAAGTGATAGAGGTTACATCAATTGAGTTTACATGTGAAATACGTTTTAACATAGGAAATTCATTAACCTCCTGGTGCTAACGGTACTAACGGTCCAATAATTAACGATTCAGGTGGTGTGTCAAAAGCAGACACTAATTGAATCGAATTCGTATCACCGACAAGTACGAGGGAAGAGCTAGAAACTCCTAAAATATTTATTTTTCCTACACATAAATCATGATTGGTCACTTCGAAAATCATCGCTACTTTCATCCCCCTTCATCGGAAATTGGCTAAAGAATGAATTGATTGCTTGTTTAATATCGTTTTGAATCGCAAAAATAATTTGATCTTGTCTTTCTTGATTCGAAATATTTTCCTTCATATTTGCTGGTTGGCGCAAATAATAATCAATGCGCTGCTTTAATTGGTTTCTAATGTCTTGCTTAATAAATTCCGTGTAGGAATCATCTAATTGTAGACCAAATTCACGTTTCGTTTCATCAACCATTTGTGGAACTTCATTATCCATGTAAGCAAGTAGCTCATTTTCTAAATAATTTATCATTTCTGGATTAAATTTATGTGATGCTTGCGGAAAAACTTGGTTAGAACCGACAGCAAATTCATCTAGGTTTTGAAGGTCATTTGGATTAACGCCAATGTTTAATGTTCCTTCAAGCTTTTCAATTTTTAATTGGTCAAAATGATAATCAATCCGTTCAATATTTACAGCTTGATTATTTTTCAAGGATTCTAGTAATTGCTTCATATCGGATTGTGCGTCTTCTAATACCTTAATCTTTGCTTCTTGTTTTTGAATTTGGGCAGCTAATTGATTTAAGTAATAATACAAATCATTTTGCAATGCAGTATTCCTCCTTATGGATGTGCGCAACTAATTCTTCAGCTTTATGCCTTTTTGTATTCTCCTATGGCTGGAATGGGACCGGTATCGACTCGATAGTAGGGGTGACAAATCCTTCATGCTCGGGTTTAGGTGCTTGTTCTGTATAACCACCAGTATTGGCTAAAGAAGCACGGGACTTAATAATTCCAGCACTACCGATTTGTAAGACAGAAGAGTTAGAAATACTCTCCACTCGCAAAATATTAATTTGAATAGATTGCTGAATATAAAAATTCAAGTTTCTTCACCTACAATCGTTGGAATGGATGGCATTCTGCGAATCTTTATGAGAATAACGCTCGGAAAAACCTATTTATACATTTCCGGTTATGTTTTGGTCAAACTGATCACTATCGTAAGTGTTTGTATTACTTCTACGGTTATATACATATAGTTGTTCTCCGGTATTGAATGATCCTGCACCTGAAAAGGTTTTTGCAGAAGAAATCGGAGAGACTCGATAGACGTCGCCAATATGAAATACTCCACTTGAACTTACACTATTTACTTGAACAATTCCGACAATTGCTGGCAACTATCTCACTTCCTATAGATGATTTCTTTCATAGTGTATGTGCATCTTAAAGGATGGTGATTAAAATGCCTATTGTTTCCCAATTTCTTTCGTTAAAATTTTGCCTACTTTCAAATAATATTTTCCTAGAGTATCGAAAATGTTTCTATTATACTTAAAATATACATGGAAGAGGGGGGAAAAATTGAATAACGAAATTGGAACAAATCACGGGTATGATCGAATCGCCACAATAGATGTAATGAGAGGGTTGGCGATATTAGGCATCTTTGCTGTAAACATCTTTTCTTTTCATACGCCATATTTATATGCAGATCCAGTTACTTTAGCGGAAACTGCGTGGGACAAATGGGTATATGCCATTGTCGATATTTTGGCGCAAGCAAGCTTTTATCCGTTATTCGCATTTCTATTTGGCTATGGCTTAATCATCATAAAAGAAAGGGTAGAAGCAAGAGGGGAATTGGCTTTCTATCCGACAGCAATCCGGCGGATGATTGGATTATTATTGCTTGGGATGATTCACGCCTTTTTCATTTGGCCAGGTGATATTTTAGTCGTATATGCAATTTTAGGTATTTTTCTTCTGGCATTTACTCACTTATCGGCAAAAGGAATGACGATCACGGCAATTGTTTTGTATACAGTTCCTAATCTTCTTCTCGTTGTACTTGCTTATATTGCATCTGTCTTTGTTTCCTCAGAAGAAATCTATCCGGTACAGATCGCAGAGCATGTACAAGCAATTTATCAAAATGGTAGTTTTCTCGAGATTACAAATCAACGGATAATCGATTGGTCGTATACAAATTGGGGAGTAGGTAGCATCCAAATCTTTTTCATGATATTGCCACTATTGTTGTTAGGTGCTGCCTTTGCAAAGCAGCAAAAATTAATACATACGGAAGCGAACACAAGATTTTTCAAAAAAATGTTTTGTATTGCGCTACCGATCGGACTAGTAATCAAACTTCTCCCCTATTTAGGAAACCAGAACCTGTCACTTTTTGTTTTTCAAGATTTATTTGGTGGACCGATCGTAACTGCAGGCTACATATCGCTCATCTATTTAATCGCAAATAAATGGAAGCAACATCGACTGCTCCTATTGTTTGCAAATGTAGGTAGGCTATCGTTATCCAATTATTTATTTCAATCGCTCATTTGTAGTGTCATTTTTTATAGCTATGGTTTTAGTCTTTATGGGAAGGTTAGCTATGTATTCAGTACTTTTCTGGCCATTTGTATTTTCCTTATCCAGCTTTATTTAAGTAAACAATGGTTAAAAAGTTATCAAATGGGACCAGTGGAATGGTTATTACGGGGGATCACGTACGGTAAAATTTCCTCATTAAAAAGAAGGGAGCAATAATTGATGAAATTTGCAACGGCAATCAATCAAAATGGTGTAGAGTTTGTAGGAATTATAAAGGAAGAGAAAATTGTACATTTATCAGAATTGGAAAAATCACTGTATGGGACAAATACTTTTCCAAAGGATATGATTTCTTTTATTGAAGCAGGAGAATCGTTTTTACAGCGTGTAAGTTTACTAGTAGAAGAAGCAGAAACTAAACAGATGATCAATGAATATTCGTATTTTTTAACAGAAATAAAAATATTATCACCAATACCAAGACCACAAAAAAATATCTTTTGTATAGGGAAGAATTATCGTGATCATGCAATCGAAATGGGAAGTGAAAAAGATATCCCAACAGATCTAATCGTGTTTACGAAAGCACCAACGACCGTTATTGCTTCAAACGATAGGATTCCTAATCATCAAGAGGTTACAAATGCTCTCGATTATGAAGGGGAGCTAGCAATTGTTATCGGAAAAAAAGGAACAAAAATTCGTAAGGAAGAGGCAAGCGATTATATTTTTGGCTATACTATTGTAAATGATGTTACTGCACGTGATATTCAAAGTCGTCATAAGCAATATTTTTTAGGAAAAAGCTTAGATGGAACATGTCCAATTGGTCCATGGATTGTAGAAAAATCTGAAATCGAAGACCCAGAAGCATTATCGATCGAAACACGAGTGAATGGAGAAGTTCGTCAACAGTCTTCAACGAAACATTTTATTTTTTCTATAGGTGAGATCATCGAAATACTATCAAAAGGAATGACACTTGAGCCTGGGGATATCATTGCAACAGGTACGCCTGCAGGGGTGGGAAATGGCTTTAAACCACCACGCTTCTTACAACCAAACGATATAGTAGAGGTTACAATAGAAAAAGTTGGTGTATTAGTTAATCAAGTGAGTAGAAATTAACAGGCAAAGGAAGCAAACTTTAGAATTACAGTATGTTACATTATTCTTTTCGAAAGGTTTATGATATCATTTTAGTGTATGACTCTAACTACTCGATTAATTTAAAGCTGGAGGAATTTTCATGACAACACATTTACATATTACATCTTGGGCTGTTGCCATTATTTTATTTGTCGTAGCATTAATTCTAATAAAAAATGGAAAAGCAAAGCCTGCAAAAATTGTCCAAATGATATTACGTGTTTTTTATCTACTTGTAATTGCCTCAGGAATTCAATTGTTTTTAGCTGTTGATCCAAGTATGGGCTATCATATTAAGCTATTATTTGGAATTCTTGTAATTGCAATGTTAGAAATGGTACTAGTACGGACAGTAAAAGGCAAAAGTACAGTAGTTTTTTGGACTCTCTTAATTATCTTTTTTGCCATTACCATTTATTTAGGTTTAAGCTTACCGCTTGGCTGGTGGACCTTTAGATAATAATGGAGGAAGTAAGAGAAGTTTGCCTCCATGCAATAAAATAATGAAATTTGTCGAAGGAATTGTCGAAACAGGCAATTCTTTTTGTTTTTTTACGTTACATATAGAATCTTTTATGCTATTTTAGAAGAGTAAGAAATATTTATTATATTCATTTTTTCTATAGGATAAGAATCATGAAAAGCGGGTGGGCGGATTTGGCAGAAACTTACAGTTGTGAATTCACAACGAAAATGCAGCTGGAAAACTTTATCGTAAAACATCGGATTGAAAATAGCCCGGACGTGCTAGTTCAAGTTTTTTTCGGTAATGACGATTCAGAAAAAATTACTCAACTGCAAAGGATCATGCAAGAATTACTTCCTAAGGTTCATGTTATCGGATGTACAACTGCAGGAGAGATTGTAAACGGTAAAATAACAAAAGGAAAAATTATTTTATCCTTTACTGTTTTTCGTAAAACAACATTACGAACTATATGTTTATCGAACGTAAAAGATACAAAAATGATAGAGCAGTCATTAATCGATTTTCTTTCCTATCCAGATTTAAAAGCATTAATAATGTTTTCAACTACCGCATCCTTAACTATGCCAGAAGTAATAAAACAATTTGTTAAACAGCATAAAATTGGAATAACAGGGGCAAGTGCAAGTGTAGGAGAATTTAATAATTCCGCCTTTGTATTTTCAAATGCTGATAGGATAGATGATGGATTTGTAATTGCAGGATTATTTAATCCAGATTTAGAGGTTTATCGCTACGAAAATATCAATTACAGTAAAATTGGTCAGCCATTTAAACTCTCGAGTGTGGAAAATAAGCATATTATACAAATTAATCATGAAAACCCGTTAGAAGCTTTAGCCAATCGTTTAAGTCCGATGGTAATCGATAACTTATTGGCTTCAAGCGATAAGCTCCCACTGCTTTTAACAAGAGATGGGAAGGATAGCATAATTTATATTACGAAAATACATAATGATGGAACATTGGAACTATCAACAAACGTTACATTAAAAGATACTATTTCACTTGCTTACATTAATATTGAAAATCTATTAGAAAAGAGTGTTGATACGCTTAATACACTTTCTGAAAAGCAAGTCGATACGATTTTTACATATTCTTCCCAAGCAAAACTTATGTTTCTTCCATCCTTCTCGGAGGAAGAAATGGAGAATTTACATTGTATTGCACCTACAAATGGTTGCATTACTAGGAATGAGGATAGCTGGCTAGATATTGACCATTCCGCATTCCATTTAAAGGCGTTGGCAATGAATGAAAATTTCGCTAGAAACGTAAAAAAAGAAAAGATGTCATTTTCCTATACAGTTTCAAATGAAATGAAAGTCCTTATATATTTAATAAACTTAATCGAGCTTACTATAAAGGACAAAAAAAATTTCGAACAGAAAATGACGCAAATTGCTTACTTTGATAAAGAAACGGGGTTACCGAACCGGGCAAAAATAATGGAGATGGTAACGAAAACTATTCAAAAGGCAAAGAAGAATAAACAAAAGCTTGCCGTTATTTTTTTCGATATGGACCGATTTAAACTAATCAATGATAACCTGGGCCATTTAATTGGCGATCGGATTTTGACACAAATAGCATATCGTGTTCAAAGCTTGCTTCCAGAGGATGCGGTTTTTGGGCGTTTTGGCGGAGATAAGTTTACGATAATCCTTACAGAGAACTTAGCGTACGATACGATAATCGAACTATGTAATAAAATGAAAAATACGATTTCAGAGCCGTTAACTTATGAAGGACAAGAATTTTTCTTGTCTGCTAGCTTTGGTGTAAGCTTCTATCCGGAAGACGGTGGAGATGCTCAGCTTATTTTAAAAAATGCAGATACAGCAATGAACCGAGCAAAAAGACAGGGCGGTAGTAAAATTACGTTTTTCTCGAATGAGATGAACGATCAAATTAAATATCGATTTGAATTAGAGAATTATTTAAGACGCGCCATTGAAAAGAATGAATTATTTTTAATGTACCAACCGTTAGTAAGTTTACAATCTGGAAAATTAATTGGTAGTGAGGCATTAGTTCGTTGGATGCATCCGAAATTAGGGTTAATTCCACCGTTAGAATTTATTCCAATTGCAGAGGAAACAGGATTAATAAATGATATTGGAAAGTGGGTATTAATCGAGGCGTGTAAGCAACAGAAAAAATGGGTAGAAGAGGGCTTGGGTGAACTATTTATTTCTGTAAATGTATCTGCCTACCAATTTCAACATAGCGATTTTATCGCGAATGTGAAGAATGCATTAGCTATATCCGGAGTTAAGCCAACGTATTTGCATTTGGAACTTACGGAAAGTGGAATGTTAAAAAATATTAATCATTCCATAGAGATTATGAAATCTATTCAGGAGCTTGGTGTGAAAGTGTCCATTGATGATTTTGGAACAGGTTATTCCTCATTAAGCTATTTAAAAAATTTACCAATAAATACGTTAAAAATTGATCGATCATTTATCCATAATCTTCATTTAGAATCCGTTGATCGCTCCATTGTAAAAGCAATTATTACAATGGGAAATGGTCTGTCCGTGAAAGTCGTGGCAGAGGGTGTTGAAACGCTGGAACAAATTGAAGAGCTGAAAAATTTAAATTGTGATTATGCACAGGGCTATTATATTGAAAAGCCTGTTGACCAAGTAGCATTTGCAGAAGTATTAAAAAATCACAATAAACTGTTTAACTAAAAAATAAATCCAAATTTAAAGAAAAAGTCTATCCTATCATCCAATCACATGAATAATTGGTGCTAGAATAGACTTTTTTTGTTTCTTGCACTATATTGTTGATGGTTTTACTGCTTGAAGGATCAATCGTTCACCAGTGTTTAATGTAAATTCGAAGCGGTCGATATATTTCTTTTCGTATTGAAAGTGATGGTTGACAGAGCATATTTGAACCGCATTATCAAACACCATAAAGTTTACTCCTTCCTTATTTTCATTCAGAAGAAAGGATAAATGATTATGACAATATAATAAATCATAAACCGAAAAGCCGAGCTTGTTTAATGTGAGGATAAACCGAAAAAATGCGTCATCCTGTAAATCTTGCAAAAGTGAATCAAATGAATAGGGTAAGGTTTTCCGTATTTTAATGGTGTCTTGATCATGTAATTTGAAATCTCCTTGCTCCCCTTGAATAGTCAGATTGTCCAGTAGTATCCCTTTTTTCCAATCGTTATATTTTTCTACCTGGATTTCTTTAGAATAAAAGTTTTCGATAGGGTATGCCTCCTCTGTTTCATTATCAAAAAATATCCACTCATTGTTAATCATCTCTACTGTTCCTTCGAAATAGGCACGTAGCTGTTTGTTTAATATATGTAATCTTTCTTGTCTCATCTAGTCCTCCATGATGGTAAAGCATGATATTTTGGATAATGTCTTTGTTATCTATTCTGTTTTTGACATGGGATTTGTATTTTATACATAGGAAGAAGAAGCAATAAATCATATTCTATGAAGTCGTTGAATTCTAGCAGTACGTAACATCATATTTTAAGAAAACAAAAGGCTAGACCTTCTGTCATCCAAAAGCTCTTTAGGATAGAAGGTCCAACCTTTATAGATTAGAATATTATTTTGTCAATTGATAAAAACGGAAGCCATATGGCTCTACATTAACTTCAAATGAAGGACTTTCTAAAGTATGGCTTTCATCATTCCATAAATCTTTATATTGTCTGTAGCCTTTCTCCAAATCTACTGGTACCGTGTAAGTATTCGCTTCTTTGGAATGATTCATAATACATACAAGCAACTCGTGATCATTTTCCTTTGTATAAATAATGTGATTCGTTTGATCATTTGCCTCGATAAATGATAATTCCCCATCATTTGCAAGCAGTGGATTATTTTTACGTAATGCAACTAGTTTTTTCACATGATTATATAGTTCTTTATCTTGTTGTTCTTCATCCCAAACCATACATTTTCGGCAGCCAGGGTCATTGCTTCCCGTTAAACCTATCTCATCTCCATAATAAATACATGGTGAGCCAGGGAAGCTAAGTTGAAATGCTAGCATTTGTTTGATTTTGTTTTGATCAAAATTAGCAGTATTTTGAATTCGTTCTGTATCATGGCTTCCTAATAAATTGAATGCCACTTCATTGACATTCTTTGGATAGGAGTATATCACATGCTGGATATCTTCCGTAAATTGTTTCGCAGAAATTTTGTCTTTTGCAAAAAAGTTTAACGTTGCAGAAGTAAATTGGTAATTCATTACAGCATCAAATTGATCTCCTTGTAACCATGCCATGGAATCATGCCAAATTTCTCCAAGAATATATACATCTTCTTTTATTGCCTTTACTTCTTTTCGGAAATCACGCCAAAAGGCATGGTCTACTTCATTCGCAACATCGAGACGCCATCCATCAATATCAAATTCGCGAACCCAGTAGCGACCGACTTCTAATAAATATTCCTTAACCTCTGGATTCTCTGTATTTAGTTTTGGCATGAATGGAGTAAAGGCAAATGTATCGTAGTTTGGCATTGGTTCGGTTTGGATTGGAAATTCCCGAATATGGAACCAGTCTTTGTATTTTGATTTCTCGCCATTTTTTAAAACATCTTGAAAAGCTTCGAAATAATAGCCACTATGATTGAATACAGCATCTAGCATAATTCGGATACCACGTTTATGACTTTCAGATACTAATTTTTTAAACGTTTCTTTGTCGCCGAATTGGGGATCAATTTCAAAATAATCGATTGTATCATATTTATGATTGGATGCTGCTTTAAAGATAGGAGTAAAATAAATTCCACTAATACCTAGATCCTCTAAATAATCGAGATGCTCGATAATTCCTTCGAAGTCACCTCCGAAAAAGTTAATAGGTGTTGGCTCGGTACTACCCCATGCTAATGTTCCCTCTGGATCATTCTTTACATTTCCGTTAGCAAAGCGCTCTGGGAAAATTTGATACCATACCGTATCCTTCACCCATTTAGGTGCTTGAAATACATCAATTTTGTTAAGGAAAGGGAAGCAAAAATAATAAGCGGTATCATCTAAAGGAAGTTCTTCGTAGTACCCCTTTTCTGTATAATAAACAGTTTCCTTGCTATCAGATAATTCGAAGCCATAACGCATCCGACGAAATTCCGGACTTACCTCTGTAAACCAATAATCGAATAATGAATCACTACCTTTTTTTGCCATGCTCTTTTTCCTTACTTGCCAGCTTCCATCTTTCCAATTATAAGGATCACCGAATATTAGATTAATCGAATCAATATCATTTTTCTTTGTACGAATGGTGATATGCAATGTGTTTTCGTTATATGCATAAGCAAATTCATTTTTCGGTCTATGGTAAATCGCTTCTTTTAACATTAAATATCCCTACTTTCCATTTTAATTTCTGTGATAAATTACAAACGTTTGCACATTATTCATTTTAAAGTATATTTGAAAACGATATCATAGTCAAAGAAAAATATTGAATTTCTATTTCTATCTATAATTGACAGCGTTTACAGATAATAATAAAATATATAAGATAGTGAAATCGTTTGCGCTTTTAACAGAAATAAGACAATATTATGAGGGAGGGAACAAATTCGTGAAAAAATTTTCATTTAGCTTTTTTGCCATTATCTTTCTTATGTATTTTATAACAACATTACCTGTATTCGCAGAGGAGGAGGATTCTTGGGAGGATGAAAGCATTTATTTTATTATGGTTGATCGATTTAATAACGGTGATCCAAGCAATGATTTTGAAGTAAATGTAAATGACCCTAGTGCATATCATGGCGGAGACTTTCAAGGAATTATTAATAAGTTAGATTATATTCAAAATATGGGGTTTACTGCCATTTGGCTGACGCCGATTGTAAACAATGAGCCCGGTGGTTATCACGGATATTGGACAGAAGATTTTTATGAGGTAGAGGAGCATTTCGGTACATTAGAAGAATTTAAACAATTAGTAGAAGAAGCGCATAGCCGTGGAATAAAGGTTATTTTAGACCTGGTAGTGAATCATACAGGCTATCATCACCCTTGGCTGAATGATCCGGAAAAAGCAGATTGGTTCCATGTGGCAAAACCTATTTTTGACTATGATAATCAGGAAGAAGTAGAAACCGGTCAACTAGCTGGCTTGCCAGATTTAAACCAGGAAAACCCAGAGGTTGAGGATTATTTAATAAAAATGGCCAAATGGTGGATAGAGGAAACAGACATTGACGGATACAGACTAGATACGGTCAAACATGTTCCTAAATGGTTTTGGGAGGATTTTTCAAGGGAAGTCAAATCAGTGAAGCAGGATTTCTTTTTAATTGGTGAAGTTTGGCATAATGATCCAAATTACTCGCAAGCGTATGTAGAAAGTGGAATTGATTCCGTTGTCGATTATCCTATGTACAATGTTTTATCAAACGTATTTGCTAGTCCTGATCAAAATATAAGCAATTTGTATAAAATATGGGAAAGAAATACTACTATATATAAAAATCCGTATATATTAGGTAATTTTCTTGATAATCATGATAATATCCGCTTTGCAGAAAAGGCAGAACAAAACGGTCAAAATCCATCCACTCGATTAAAACAAGCATTGACGTATATGTATACAGCACCAGGCATTCCTATTATTTATTATGGTACAGAAATTGCGATGCCAGGTGGAGCGGATCCTGATAATAGGAGAATGATGGAATTTAAGGATCATGAGTTAATAGATTATATCTCTTCTTTAAGTACTATCCGGGCGGAACACCCAGCTTTGACTAAAGGCGAATTCCAGTTGTTGTATGATGGATCTAGTGTCATGGCGTACACAAGAACGTATGAAGACGAAAAGGTTTTAGTCATTATCAATGATAGTTCGGAGTCTCAAATAACAAAGATTGCTACAGAAGATTTAGGTGCTAACAAACAGCTACAATCTTTATTAAATGATAAAACGATTCGAGACAAGCACGGACAATATGCCATCGAGCTGGACGGGCAGACGGCACAAATATATCTTTTACAGGAACATGAGTCAAACACCGTCATGTATTTAATCGGAGGTGTTGTATTGCTGCTAGTTATTGTATTTGGCATTCTATTAATAAGAAGAAAAAAAGTGGCATGATTTACAATAGATAAACAAAGGAGTGAGCTTTTGCATGCTAGAGGATACAAGCTTTGCTATTCATCCAGAAAAAACTGCCAAAATGGCAAAAGAGAATTACCTTGAAATTGGTGATATAAAATCATATATCCATTCAGAGGGGAAATGGAATCTTACTTGTACGAATGGCAATGTTCTCATTGAATTTTACACAAACGAAATAATAAAAATAGAAATGGTTCCTTTTGGAAAAAATGCATATACAAACAGTAAGGCAGTTGTACTGGAGACATCAGATGTTGCTGTCCAATTTACGGAGAATGAAACAGAGCTATTATTTAAATCAAATACATTGCAATTGAAGATAACAAGGAATGCTGCGAGAGTATATGTATATGATAACAATGGCAATTTGTTAACAGGTGATGGAGAAAAGGGAATGCGGTATAAGCATACAGGAGAGGTTCTTTGCTATCAAACGATGGAAGCAAATGATCATTTTTATGGATTTGGGGAAAAAACAGGATTTTTGAATAAACGCGGGGAAAAGTTAACGATGTGGAATTCCGACGTTTATGCACCACATAATCCTGAAACAGACCCACTTTATCAATCCATTCCATTTTTTATTGCCTTTCGTGACGGGATAGCACATGGGGTGTTTTTTGATAATCCTTCACGAACAGTTATTGATTTACGTTCAGAGGAGAATTATTATTCGTACGAAGCAGATGCAGGGACATTAAGCTATTATGTTTTTGCTGGTCCGACAATGAAAAAAGTAATTGAACAATATACAGAATTAACGGGACGGATGCCTTTACCTCCGAAATGGGCAATAGGTTATCATCAATCTAGATATAGCTATGAAACAGATGAGGAAGTGTTGGAGCTTGTCCAAAACTTTACCGAGCTAGAAATCCCGTTGGATGCAATACATTTAGATATTCATTACATGAATGAATACCGAGTATTTACATTTGATTATAATCGCTTTACAAATCCTAAACAACTTATTAAACAGCTTAAAGAAAAGGGTATCCATGTGATTCCTATCGTGGATCCAGGAGTAAAGGAGGACCCGGAATATCTTATTTACCAAGAAGGAGTAAAGAAAGGATATTTTTGTAAATACATGGAAGGTAACATCTATTTTGGCGATGTGTGGCCAGGGAATAGTGCCTTTCCTGATTTTACGAATGAAGAAGTTCGTAAGTGGTGGGGAGAAAAGCATGAGTTTTATAAGGAATTAGGAATTGAGGGCATATGGAATGATATGAATGAACCAGCTGTTTTCAATGAAACGAAAACAATGGATGTGAAAGTCATTCATGGAAATGATGGTGAACCGAAAACTCATCGTGAATTGCATAATCTATATGGTTTAATGATGTCAAAGGCTACCTATGAGGGAATGAAAGACCAGCTAAAAGGAAAACGACCATTTGTATTGACTCGTGCCGGTTATTCTGGAGTTCAGCGTTATGCTGCTGTTTGGACTGGTGATAACCGTAGCTTCTGGGAACATTTGCAAATGTCATTACCAATGGTGATGAATCTAGGCTTATCAGGAGTTCCGTTTGCCGGTCCTGATGTTGGAGGGTTTGCCCATGATACAAACGGTGAATTGCTTGCACGCTGGACTCAGGTAGGTGCATTTACACCATTTTTCCGAAATCATAGTGCAATCGGTACGTTACGCCAAGAGCCGTGGGCGTTTGGTGAGAAATATCGTGATATAATAAAAAAATATATTCAATTACGTTACCAATGGTTGCCGCAGCTGTATTCACTATTTGCGGAAAGCAGTAGAACAGGACTACCAATTCTACGGCCGTTAGTTTTGGAGTATCCAAATGATCCAAAAACGTACAACTTAAATGACCAGTTTATGATTGGTGATAATGTTATCGTTGCTCCTATTCTCCAACCGTCAGTTACAGATAGAGCACTATATTTACCTGAAGGCAGATGGGTGAATTATTGGACGGATGAAGTGCTAGAAGGCGGAAAGCATCAGTTAATTCATGCAGACCTGGATGTACTACCTATCTTTATTAAAGAAGGAACATTTATCGTAAATGGTCCGTTTAAACAAAATGCAGGAGTGAAAGATAATCAATTAACGATACATTTCTATCCTAGTGAATCCTCTAAGTATGAGTTCGCATTATATGAGGATGACGGTGAAACTTTTGAATACGAAAAAGGCAACTTTATGTGTAAAAAGCTTCAAGTGGAATGTAATGGAGAGAATATTTATCTGTCAATAACGGATGATGGTTTATTTGTTCCTACATGGAAATTACAGTTACTTGTTCATAATGGGGATTGCAAGTCGGTATATTTAAATGGTAAAAAGCTACCGGAAGTAGATGATAATCTTTATGTAGTTTAATATTTTTAGGTAAGGAGAAGGGGAGAAAACCTCCTTCTCCTTTTCTATGAAAGTGCAATCGATTGCCTAAAAAATGAATAATCTAAGGGAAATTGAGGAATGTTAAAGGTAGTTTCGATAGAAGGATAGGTTGTTATTAATTGAGCATAATATAGAAATAATCATTGATAGAAAGAGAATGATAAGATTAAAAAAATATCACAAAAAAAATGTTGCCGTTTTCATAGATGTGTGCTAATATAAAAAATGTGAAATGCAAACGTTTGCCAAGTGTTAAACAAAACTTATTTTTTTATAGGAAATTCGATTCATTAAGTTAGTCCTATCACTGTAAAAGTATTCGAAAAGTTGATTACCCAATTTTAAGATATGCTTCATAGTGGTATCGCTTTCATCGGATATAACTGCTTTTATAAGCGTTATATAAATAATAAAAAATGATTTATTCCTAAGGGGGATATAGACATGAAGAAAAATAATTGGAAAAAAGTAGCATTAGGTTTAGCAGCTTCTAGTGCATTATTACTTGCAGCATGTGGTGGCGGTGGAGATAAATCCACTGATAACGGTGACAAAGGTACAAAAACTTTAACCGTTGCAGTTGATGCATCCTATGCAGAATACTTAAATAAAATTATTCCAGCTTTTGAAGAAGAAAATAATGTAGATGTAAAAGTTTCTGAAGTTGATATGTTTGGTAATTTAGAATCATTACCACTTGATGGTCCTGCAGGAATTGCTCCTGATGTAATGGTAGCACCATTTGACCGTGTTGGTAACTTAGGGCAACAAGGACATTTAGCAGAAGTTACTTTACCAGATGACGGACGTTATGACGCAACTGATGAACAACAAGTAACAATCAACGGAAAAATTTACGGTTCTCCATTTGTTATTGAAACATTAGTACTTTACTATAATAAAGATTTGATTGATGCAGCACCTGCAACATTCGCTGATCTTGAAACACTTGCAAAAGATGAAAGATTCGCGTTTGAATCTGAAAAAGGTAAAAACACTGCATTCTTAGCAAACTGGGTAGATTTCTATAGCACTTACGGTTTATTAGCAGGTTATGGTGGTTATGTGTTCGGTGAAAACGGAACAAATCCATCTGATATCGGTTTAGGAACTCCAGAATCTATTGAAGGTATTAAATATGCAACAAAATGGTATCAAGAAACATGGCCACAAGGTATGTTAGATACTACAAGTGCTGGAAGCTTTATTGATACACAATTTACTTCTGGAAAAGCAGCAGCTGTAATTAGCGGTCCATGGAGTGCAGCAAGCTATAAAGAAGCTGGCGTAAACTATGGCGTTTCCACAATCCCAACTCTACCAAATGGTGAAAACTATCAACCGTTTGCTGGAGGAAAAGCATGGGTAATCAGTAATTATGCAAAAGATAAAGAACTTGCAGCAAAATGGTTAGATTATGTAACAAATGCTGAAAATCAACAAACGTTATATGAAATGGTTAACGAAATTCCTGCAAACCAACAAACAAGAGCTACAGTTGCAGCTGGTACTGATGAATTAGCAACGGCAGTTATTAACCAATATAGTTCAGCACAACCAATGCCTAATATTCCTGAAATGGCAGAAGTTTGGACAGGTGCAGCAAACTTAATGTTTGATGCAGCATCTGGTAATAAATCAGCGGAACAATCTGCAGAAGATGCAGTAAAAGTTATTTCTGAAAATATTGAGCAAAAATATTAATCGTTTGTAAATGACAGTAGATCTATCGGCGGAGAATGAACGAAATTCTCTGCCGAAATTTTTTAAAAAAGAGGGAGTGAACTTCCAGTGGAATTAAATAATAACGGTCAAGAACGAATCAAAAAAGCTGCACTGCTCTCTATCATTCCTGGTTTAGGTCAGTTTTATAATAAACAACCTTTTAAAGGGGTTGTCTTCCTTGCTATTTTCTTCGTATTCATCATACAGATGGCAACTTTCGGTATAGAGGCTATGACAGGTTTATTTACCCTAGGTGTCACACCAGGACAAGATCATTCACTATTTATGCTAATTGAAGGTTCTTTGCAATTATTAATACTAGCAATTTTTCTAATTTTATATGCAATTAACATTTATGATGCAAAACGGGTAGCTACATTAGCTTCCATTGGAATTAAAACGAATAAATCATTTATAGATATTATGAAGAATGTCTACCAAAATGGTTTTTCTTATTTACTAGCACTTCCTGCTTATGCAGCGATGATTTTTGCTATTGTATTTCCAGTATTAGTTACAGTTTTAACTGCCTTTACAAACTATGATTTTTATCATATACCACCAGCGAATTTAGTCGATTGGGTAGGGTTTGATACATTTAAAGATATCTTTTTCTTAAGCTCTTACCGTGATTCATTTATGGCTGTTTTATCTTGGACAGTAATTTGGACCTTTGCTGCAACTACATTGCAAATTGTTATCGGTGTATTTACAGCGGTCGTATTAAATCAGAAATTTATTAAAGGCAGAAGATTTTTCGGTATAATTTTCTTACTACCTTGGGCTGTTCCTGCATTCATTACGATTATGAGTTTTTCAAATATGTTTAATGACAGTATCGGGGCAATTAATACCCAAGTAATACCATTATTAAATCATCTTCCATTTATCGATATAGATGCTATTTCCTGGAAGACAGATCCTTTCTGGACGAAAATTGCGATTATTATGATACAAGGTTGGTTGGGCTTCCCGTTCATTTACGTACTAGTTTCCGGAATTTTACAATCCATACCTGAAGATTTGTATGAAGCAGCAAAAATTGACGGTGCAAATGCAATCCAACGCTTTAGAACGATTACAATGCCTGCAATCTTTGCAATTGCAACACCAATTTTCGTAACGCAATATACAGGTAATTTTAATAACTTCTCAATGATTTACTTATTTAATGAAGGTGGTCCGGGAAGTGTAGGAGCTGGAGCAGGTTCTACAGATATCCTTATTTCATGGATTTACAAATTAACAACAGGAACATCTCCGCAATATAATGTTGCCGCAGCTGTTACTATCATGATTTCGATTATTGTTATCGGTATATCATTATTAGTATTTAAGAAAACAAAAGCATTTGAAATGGAGGATTGAGTATGAGCAAATTAATGAAATCCCAAAAATCTTCCCGTGCTGTCAATAAGTTATTCACGTATTTATATTTGCTAATTTTGGCTGTTGTGATTATTTATCCTTTATTAATTACTGCTAGCTCCGCCTTTAAAAAAGGAAATTTAGTAGCATTTGATTTAGACTTGACTGCGGATTGGACATTAAATAATTTCCAAAGATTATTTACAGAAACGTTATATGGTCAATGGTATTTAAATACTATAATTATTGCTCTAGTTGCAATGGTTGTTCAAGTAGCTATTGTTACATTAGCTGGGTATACGTATAGCCGTTACCGCTTTATTGGCCGTAAAAAAACTTTAACATTTTTCTTAATTGTTCAAATGGTACCAACAACTGCAGCATTAACAGCATTTTATGTAATGGCATTGCTTCTTGGTGCACTAGACCAAATTTGGTTTTTAACATTCCTTTACATTGGTGGCGGGATACCGATGAATACATGGTTAATGAAGGGATATTTTGATACAGTACCGATTGATTTAGATGAATCAGCCAAATTAGATGGTGCTGGACATATAAGAATCTTTTGGCAAATTGTGTTACCACTAGTAAAACCAATGATTGCTGTACAAGCACTTTGGGCATTTATGACACCATTTGGTGAATATATGTTAGCAAAATTCTTGCTTCGTACACCAGAACATTATACAGTAGCAATTGGGTTGCAAACATTTATTAGCAATCCGATGGATCAAAAAGTTGCATTATTTGCAGCAGGAGCGATTTTAATCGCATTACCAATCACTATTCTGTTCTTCATGCTTCAAAAACATTTTGTTTCAGGATTAACAGCTGGTGGTACAAAAGGATAAGCTGATAATTCCCTGCAAATATTGCACGGATGGTCAGAACGTGAAAAGGAATGATGAATTGGAATGAAAACAGATATCTTTCCGATCAATTTTTTTAAGAGCTTTTGGTTACCAAAAAACGTGCTAAAGGGTCGTAAAGATTTGAACTGGTTTCAAATCTTTATTGCCGTTTTATTTTTAAATGGATTATTAATGATTCCTGTTTCGCTTCATTTTTCCAAAATGGATGCCTTTCCGATAGAGGGCTCGTTTCCAAATGCATTTGAACTTGTCGATGATTCCGTTTGGTCTCAAATGGAAAATGCTAGTTTTCAAAATGGACAAATGGAGCTCACAGAAGGCTTTTATATGGAGAAGCCAAATGGTGTAGTTGGAGGGAATTTGACCGAAACAGAAGTTGAAGAAGCATTAAAGGCAGATAATGCTATTCTTTTCTTACAAGAGGAAATGGTGATTAAAGAAGGAGATAAGGCGACAAGTAATATTCGCTATACAAAGGATTTTTCTGTCGAGAATGTCTCTAATGTGGAAGAATTTAAACAAGCTATTTCAGAGCAATGGTTTTATCAAAATCAAACATATGTTGTAGGAAGTATGATTTTTGTAGTTTTCATTCTATTATTGGTCAATTTCCTATTTATCGTATTAGGTTCTGCATTTTTCGTTTATTTAACGAGAAAATCATCTTCGATTAAGACATTTAAAGAATCAATTAATTTAGTTTTAAATGCTGCGGGATTGAGTACAGTTATTTCCATGATTGTTGGCTTAATATCTTTTGATATTATTACAATAATCTTAATTCAATCCTTTGGATTAATTTTTATGCTATTAGCCATTTTTCTTTCTTCACGTTTTCAAGATGAACCAATAAATTCGCGTAAATAATTATGTTACTAATTTCACGATTTTTTCTAAATAATCAGAGAAAGTGTTTTTATACTTACCGTGTATGGAAAGTGTTGATTAACAAGGGGTGATTATATTGGCCATTACAATTAAAGATGTGGCAAAAGCTGCAAATGTAGCCCCATCCACTGTATCGAGAGTCATTGCAGATAGTCCGAGAATTAGCGAAGAAACAAAAAAACGTGTCCGTGAAGTGATGGATAAGCTTGGATATCATCCGAATTTCATTGCGAGAAGCTTAGCTAGCCAATCAACTCAAGTAATCGGAATTGTTTTTCCAAGCTCAGGTAATTTGGCTTTTCAAAATCCTTTTTATTCGGAAGTATTGCGTGGAATAAGCGAAGGGGTACATCAAAAGCATTATTCATTACAGCTCACAACAGGTAAAACGGAAGATGAAATTTATGATGATGTTGTAAAAATGGTACAAGGTCGACGTGTCGATGGAATCATTTTGTTATATTCGAAAATGAATGATAAAATTGTCGTTTATCTTAGAAAAAATAAGTTTCCATTTGTGTTAATTGGAAAACCTTATGAATATACAGAGCAAATTACCCATGTAGATAATGATAATATTTCTGCAGCCAAAGAAGGTACTGAATACTTGATTAAGCTGGGACATTCGTGTATTGGATTTATTGGGGGAAATAAAAATTTGATGGTTACAAATGATCGTCTTCAAGGTTATAAGAAGGCATTAATGGAAGCGGGAATTGAGCTAAAAAACGAGTATGTAATCCATGAGAATTTTCTCCTTAAGGGAGGACAAGTAGCTGTTAGAGAGCTTTTATCATTAGATAATCCACCAACGGCATTGCTTGTAGTGGATGACTTGATGTCATTAGGAGTTTTACGTACTACCCATGAATTAGGATTGAATGTTCCGGAGGATATTTCGATTGTTAGCTTCAATAACGCATTGTTTGCCGAATTATCCAACCCTGCACTAACGTCGATAGATATTAATATTCTTAGTTTAGGAATGGAAGCAGTAAAAAACTTGATCGGAATGATTGAAAATCCACAGGAACCAACGAAGCGTATTATTATTCCGCACCAAATTATCGAGCGCTCATCTTGTGGGACGTATGATTTAGATGGAGAATTATAGTTAATTCCATATATAAATTATATAAAAACTATTTTCGTATAGAGTATTGATGTCTGGAAATAACTCGCGAACTGATTACACTCCGTACATCCATTCGGACAAGCAGGAGTGCTAGTGGTTAGTGTCTTGATTTTCCCGCTTGTCTTGCTGCAGTTCGTACGTCGCGAAACTGATGCTTTTTTTCGTGGATTATACGTGTATTAGGTTGCTTAGTAATTTTTCTATTATATCTTAAGAAATACCAACACTCTTAGGAAACATTCTTTTATAATAGATTAGATTTATGATGATTACTTCGCTGCTGATTGTACTCACTTTTGTTATATTAATAAATTTCAAAAAGGACTAATTCATTTGGAAACCAATGAATTAGTCCTTTTTTTAGCGATAATTAACGAATTGTACATCAATTGGTAGGTCGCCATCACGAATGACTGCAATTACTTTTTGTAAGTCATCTTTACTCTTACCAGTCACACGAATTTGATCATCTTGGATTTGGCTTTTCACCTTTAATCCGCTATCTTTGATTAAAGAATTGATTTTCTTTGCATTTTCCTTATCAATCCCTTGGACAAGGGTAGCGCGCTGTCTTACCGTACCGCCAGAAGCGTTTTCTAACTTTCCATAATGCAAATTCTTAATTGGTACATTTCGTTTAATTAGCTTCCCAAGTAAAACATCCTTCAATTGCTCTAATTTAAATTCATCGTCAGATAATAAGACAAGCTCTTCATTATCAAGTTTTACCTCACTTTTGCTTCCCTTGAAATCATATCGTGTTTGGATTTCTTTTAGCGTCATATTAATTGCATTTGTAACCTCTGATAAATCAATTTTTGACACGATATCAAATGAACTATCCTTTGCCATTTACATCCTCCGTTCCTTTTATTACCCATATTATAATAAAATCTAAAAATAGAAACAACAGGCAAGTAAATTGTAGCATGCCTTTGTCAAGTTTTTTTCAAAAAATAAGGCTTTCTAACGTTTTCACGATAGAAAGCCTGGAAATTAAAAAGGATTACAGATGGTCCGTCTTTTTGGAATATTGATGCTTTCCAGCTTGACGATTTTTTTCCCGCATTTCGTTCTTTTTTTCTCTTAATGCTTGATTATCTTTCGGTTTCTTTTCATTATCAGAAGTGCGTGACATGGAATCCATCCCTTTCATTTGTTTTATTCAAAGGAAGAGAGCCTCCATTGTATTATTAGGAAATATCGTATTGGGTATTCGCTTTTTCATTTAAAAAGAATATGGCAATCGTACCAGGTCCAGAATGGGCACCGATAGTGGAACCGACCATATTGATAAGAAAATGCTTACTACCAAATTTTTCCTCGATTGATTGTTTAATTTGCAATGCCGTTTCTTCATCGTCCCCATGACTAATACCGATTAATTGATCTTCTAAATTAACTCCACGTTCCTCCATTAATTCGATAATTCGATTAAATAGCTTTTTACGGCCACGATGTTTTTCCAATGGAATCAATTTACCGTCTTCGACATTTAATAATGGTTTTACATTAAGTAGGCCGCCAACGAAAGCAGATGCGCGGGAAACTCGTCCACCACGACGTAAATATTCAAGATCATCAACTGTGAACAAATGTTCCATATGCTGACAATAATGATTTACTTCATTAATGATTGTTTCCTTTGAAGCACCGTTTTCAGCTAATTTTGCCGCATGAAGGACAACTAGTCCGTGTCCTAAAGAGGCGCATTTGGAATCAATAATTGTTAAGTCAAGCTCTGGGTAATCCTCTAGCACTTGTTCACGTATCATTACAGCGGTTTGATATGTTCCGGATAACTCAGAGGAAAATGCTATGTAAACACTTGGTTGCTTTTGAATTGCTAGCTCGGTAAATTTATCTTTAATTGTGTTAGGAGAAACTTGTGATGTTTTTGGTGCTTTCCCGCTTCGCATCGCATCATAAATAACCTTTGGGTTAATTGCGATTACATCCTCGTATTCCTTGTCATCTAAATGCACTTGTAATGGTAGTAATGTCACGTTGTACTCATTTAAAAAAGTTAACGGTAAGTCACTACCACTGTCTGTCAGTATTTTTACTTTAGACATGTTATCACCACTTTCAAAAAACTTTATCTTTATTAATAGTTTACCATGTTGACTATAACAATAAAACAATCGAAAGGAAAGTATTTAATTAATAAGGGTAATAATATAAAAATGAATGTCAATTTAACGGGAGGAATGCTTGTGGTTTTATCACATATAAAAAAATTACTTGTAGTTATTGTAGGTTCAATCTTATTTGCTGCTTCGATGAACTTATTTTTAATTCCTGCTAATGTTTATTCCAGTGGGTTTTCGGGATTATCGCAATTACTAGCTCGTATTTTTTCCGATTTTTTACATATCGATATTTCGGTTGGAATATTTTTATTCCTACTAAACATACCGGTAACGATACTTGGGTGGGTAAAAATAGGAAAATCCTTTACTTTGTACAGCTTTTTAAGTGTTATTATTACGTCGGTATTTTTAAACATTATTCCAATTTATTCCTTATCACATGATATTTTATTGAATGCAGTTTTTGGAGGGGTTATAGGTGCCATTGGGGTAGGAATGACCTTACGATATGGAGCCTCTACAGGTGGTTTAGATATTATTGCTTTAGTTTTATCAAGGAAAATGGATCAGCCAGTAGGAAAATATACGATGATGCTCAATAGTATTATTATTCTCTCGGCAGGTTACTTATTTGGCTGGGAAAAGGCATTATATACCCTTGTCGTCTTATTTTCTTCCTCTAAAGTAATTGATATTATTCATACTCAGTCACAAAAATTAACGGCGATGATTGTAACAAAAAATACGTCTGATCTAAAGAAGGAAATATTAAAGCAATTAACAAGAGGAGTTACCATTGTTCCAGCACGTGGTGCGTATTCAGAAGAAGGAAAAGAGTTACTAATAACGGTTATAAGTCGATATGAATTGTTTGAATTAAAACGTATAATAAAAGAAATTGATCCGAAAGCATTCACGAATATATTACAAACAGAATCAGTCATTGGTGTATTTAGAAAAAGTTAACGAAAAGGACAGCACATAACAATGGCTGTCCTTTTCTGCTCAATTGTTCGTGAGCGGATGGTGACATCGCCTAAGAAAGCGAGTCGTTATTCATTTTTCTTGCTTCAGCTTCTGCATACGTTAAATGGTAAGGGATTTTCTCAGCGTGCTTTGAAACAGCATCTACACCTTGTTTTACAAAACGTTTCGATTTGCTACTTCTGCCCATTGTTAAATCCCCCCATTTATTTATTTGAACGGAACGATTCACCTCGCCCGTTCATGATTTAGTGTATGCGAATCAAAAAAATAAAAACAAGCAATTTTTTCATGGCCAATAAAGAGATCTTTTCGCATAAATAGTTTAGTGTTTTCCGCGTAAAAGCTATACCTGTTTTAATAATTTTTTCTTGCATGAATGATAATTCCATAATAAAATAATTTTGTGAAAAGGAAAGCGTTTTCAAAAAAGGGGAGGAGAACTTTCATGATTACATTTTTTGTATCAATCGCATTATTAATTGTTGGTTATTTTACGTATGGGAAATTTATTGAAAAAATTTTTAGTCCTACGGATGAAAGAAAAACGCCTGCTTATTCACATCAGGATGGGGTAGATTATGTACCGATGAAAAAGCAAAAAAATGCAATGATTCAGCTATTAAACATTGCAGGAACGGGACCAATTTTTGGACCAATAATGGGGGCATTATTTGGACCAGTAGCATTTTTATGGATTGTTTTAGGTTCCATCTTTGCTGGAGCAGTACATGATTACTTAACAGGAATGATATCCATTCGCAATAAAGGGGCACATATTCCAGAGCTTGCTGGAAGGTTTCTTGGGAATGCTTCAAAGCATGTAGTAAATGCGTTTGCATTACTATTGCTTTTATTAGTCGGTACGGTGTTTGTCACAACACCAGCTTCCTTACTAGCTATTTTAATGGATGGAAAAGTTGCGCTTGGCATTATTATTGGTGTCATCTTCCTTTATTATTTCTTATCCACGATTCTTCCGATTGATAAAATTATCGGTAGATTTTATCCGATTTTTGGTCTCATTTTATTAGTTGGTACTATCGGTGTTGGGATTGGGTTATTGTTCTCGAGTGCAAAAATTCCTGAGTTATCTTTAACTAATATGCATCCAGACAAATTAGCTATTTTTCCTTTATTATTTTTTACGATTACTTGTGGAGCATTGTCAGGATTTCATGCGACACAGTCACCAATTATTTCAAGAACAGTGGAAAAAGAATCCCAAGGCAGATATGTGTTTTATGGGATGATGATTGCGGAAGGGATTATTGCAATGATTTGGGCAGCTGCATCCATGAGTTTATTCCGTGGGGAAGAGCTTAATGCATTAATTAATGCAGGAACGCCGTCTGCAGTCGTAAATGAGGTTTCCATGACATTGTTAGGTGCAATAGGTGGGACGATTGCTGTATTAGGTGCCATTGTATTGCCGATTACTTCAGGGGATACGGCATTCCGAGCAGCCCGTAATATCATTGCGGATTATTTAAACTTAGCACAGAAAAAAATAATGAATCGGTTATTCATTGCAATTCCACTGTTTGTCATATCCATTATTTTAACACGTATTGACTTTAATATACTGTGGAGATATTTCTCCTGGGCGAACCAAGCGACAGCTGTAATTGCGCTTTGGATTGGGACTATGTATTTATTTGTCAAGAAGAAAAATTATATTGTCGCACTAGTTCCAGCTATTTTTATGACATACATGGTTTTTGTTTATATTTTAAATGCACAAATAGGATTTAAATTAGATTTAAATGTCTCCTTTATTATTGGTTTAGTGCTTACCGTCATTTTAACATTTTTCTTCTTTGTAAAAGCGAAGAAAAACAGAACAGCGGAAATCGAAGTAGACCAAAAGATTGCATCGTAAATAATGAGACGAAAGACGCTCAAATAGAGCGTCTTTTTGTTAGGTTATAATAAATGCTTTTTTAAATAAACCGCAATTCCGTCCTCTTCATTAGTTAATGTAATATCTTTCGCAATTTTTTTTACGGAGTCGATACCATTTCCCATTGCTACACCATATTTTGCAAATTGTAGCATTTCTAAATCATTATCTTCATCACCGAAAGCAATAATTCGCTCTTGAGGAATTTGATAATAGTCTGCCACTCGTTTTACACCTACAGCTTTATTTACACCATGCTTCACAATTTCAATCACATGAAAAGGTGCACCCCAGCTTCGATGTTCAACTACTTCTGCATGTGTATTGGAGAGGTATTGGCGAATTTTTTTCACATTATCAGCATCCGACTGAATTAATAGGCTTGTTGGATTGTCTTTTAAATATGTACGCAAATCACCGGTTGTTATATTTGGATCCCCTAAATGAAAAATATCTAGTAATTTTTCATCATGATAGTGAACAAATACATTATCTAATACTTCTGCTACGATATTTCCAATATTATGCGCGAAGCTAGTTTCGATAATCTCATAAACAGTATTTAAATCAAGAGGTTGATGGTATGAACCGAAAGAAGAACTTAAAGGGTGATGTACATATGCTCCATTAAAATTGACAATAGGACTAGTTAAACCTAATTCTTTATAATACATTTCACTTGAGCGATACGGTCTTCCCGTAGATATCATCACAATATGACCTTCTTTTTGCACACGGTCTAATATTGTTTTTGTTTTTTCAGAAATGGTTTTATCATCTTTTAATAGTGTTCCATCTAAGTCAAGGGCAATTAAATGTCTATCCTTCATATATGTAATTCCTTTCCATGCTAATTTTTAGAAGAAATGGATAACTCGTGGTAAACTAAAGATATCGTTAATATTAGTTTAGTATAATAACTTTGTTTTTCAATACATTTCTAAAATTTTCAAGGATTTTGTCTGAATGGAGGATATTTCATGGTCATCATTGATAAAAAAACAGTAGCAGGTATTCCATTATTAGAAGTCGTTCCACAGAAGCTTGTGGAAGAAGCTACACCGACGGTTATTTTCCTACATGGTTTTACAAGTGCAAAGGAACACAATCTTCATTATGCATATTTGCTTGCAGAAAAAAATATTCGAGTGCTGCTTCCAGAAGCAAATTATCATGGGGAGCGAAGTAAAAAAATCTCGATTCACGAGCTTGCAATTCATTTTTGGGAAATTATTCTCCAATCAATTCATGAAATAAACCAATTAAAAGAGGCGTATGTAAAATTAGGTAAAACATTACCAGATAAAATTGGCATTGCCGGTACATCAATGGGTGCCATTACTACACTAGGTGCATTATCCATATACCCATGGATTCGTACTGCTGTTAGTTTGATGGGTAGTCCTGCCTATTATACATTTGCCCAGGATTTGGTTCATAAATTAACTAGTAGTGGGCAAAAGCTACCATTTTCTGAAGAACAGCTGCAAGCAGAATTCGAGAAGTTGTTACCATTTGATTTAAGCCAGCAGCCAGAAAAGCTTGATAAAAGACCATTGCTATTTTGGCATGGAAAAAAAGATCGTACAGTACCTTATTCCTATGCGTATCATTTTTATGAAGAAAACAAAAATCAATATCAGGACACACCTGAAAAGTTCCAGTTTATATTAGATGAAAATGCAGACCATAAAGTTTCAAGAAAGGGTTTATTAGAAGCAACCGCATGGTTTGAGAAATATTTAATTTAATTGGAGAAATGTGGGGTGTGTTCATTCTGCGGGCTACCTATAAATTGCAACAAACGAAAACAGCCTAAAATAAACTAGGTACAACGTCAAAAAATAGACAATAATAGCAGAATAAAGACAGACATTTTATTCAATTTTTTATATGGATTTGATATGATAAAAGAAGATAGGTAAGGAGGTAAAAAATAATGGATGAATCTTTAAAAGAAAATCTTATGGGCGCCCTTGAGCAAGTTATTGACCCTGAATTAGGCATAGATATAGTCAATTTAGGTTTAGTATATGACGTAGATTTAGATGAAAACGGAAAGGCAATTGTCACGATGACATTGACTACAATGGGATGTCCGTTAGGTGGAATCATTTCCGACCAAGTTAGAATTGCACTTTCTGATATTCCAGAAGTAGCAGATACTGAAGTTAATATTGTTTGGAGTCCGCCATGGTCGAAAGATCGAATGAGCCGCTATGCAAAAATTGCCTTAGGAATTCCGGATTGATGAAAAAGAGTGGGGATAGATTCTCCACTTTTTTTTGGTGGAATTTGTCAATTTACATTGTTAATCCCCATTCATGAAAGTCTCCTTTCCGGTGAAACTAAAAATACATTTGAGGAAAGGAGGATGTAAATGGCAAACAATCGACATTTCCACCCAGGTCAAAAAGCACCAAATAATGGGGTATATATTGAAATTGGTGAACAAGGTAGTTCTGTTGTTAATCCAAAGCAAGTAAAATTAGAAGTGGGAGACCGTTTTCCAGAAACATCGAACCATAACAGAATTTGGACATATAAAGGATAGAAAAAAAGCCTCTAAAATTGAGGCTTTTTCCTTTTCGTTAATGCGTTTGTTCGGCATTGTCGTTCGGTAAAATTGTTGGGATAATCAAAACGAAAATAGTGATACCAACGGATAATAATGTTGCAGTAACAAAATCATAAGCTGCACCACTCATGGAGCCTACTACATATGTAAGCATATGTGTTAATAGGAATGTCCATAAAAATGTCCAGAAAACCTTCATCACTTGTTCACCCTCTTGTCAAAATACTCCAAAACATTCGTACTATAACAAAATAATACCATATAAATAAAGTGTAGGAAATAAAAAACTTTGTGAACTTCATGCCTATGCAAAATAACTTTTCCTTTGCTTTTAGGCTTTTATAACAGGAGTTTTCCCCGTTTATGAATATAGTATAATAGGAAGCTTATGTTCAAAGGTCCTTTAAGGAAAGAGAGACCTTTCTGGGAACGGAAAAAATGTTAAAGGGTATAAGAGGGGATTAATTATGGAATACCGAGTATTTAATTTAAACAAGGAACTATCTATAATCCATTACCCTGAGAAACCAAACGGATTTGGTATATTGATCCTTGGAAACGAAGAGCAATTTGTTGATGATAATGGAAGCAGTTGGTTGAGAAATAATAGTCGGAAAAAAATATTAACAAAGTTAATGGAAACCGGATACACCATTTTTTATTCGAATCTTGGTGGAAAACATATGGGTAATGAACAGGCATGCGAGCAAGCAAAAGACCTGTATGAGTATATAAAAAGAACGGAAATATTGAACGATAAAATTCATATTATTGCCGAAGGAATCGGGGCATCCACTGTTCAATCCTTTATAGAAGATAAAGGCGAAAATATCCGTTCGATTCTTTTTATTAATCCAATCTTTTCATTATATTGGATGTATAACATGTTAAAGGATCAACCCTTTTTATATAAAAAATTTCTGGCGGATGTTTCGCAAGCTCATGGGATACCTGATGAACAGGCAGATGAATTTATTCAAAGGGCAAAAAATGAATCCTTTTCATCCCCATGCCCCTTTAAAATCATTCATATTTTAGAGCATGGGATTAGAGATAGTGAATGGATAAAACTGTATAAAAATTTTGTTAATCTTAATTTAGGAAGAATCCATCTCATATTGCCAGAAAAACGATCAGATATTTCCAACTATGCGTTCCGGTTGTTTAAATTAGCTGAACATCCATTGTAGGAAAATGAATGAGTGAATAGTCAGGGGGGATGGTTATGGATCGTTTTCTCATTTTAGGAGCCTATGGATTTTTAGGGTTTGAAATATCATGCGCGGCATTGGAACGTGGCTATATCGTCTATCACTTGGATCGTTCTGACAGCAAGAACGATGCTGTTTTTGAAGAAAAACAGCTGTTAATAGGCAGAAATAGCAATTTTCAGGTGGTAGATGAACAATTGCTTACACAGTTGGAGGAGGAAATTCAAATAGTTATTCCAATCTATGATTGGGCTGGCTATCGGGAAGAACAAAAGGTAGAGATGCAACAGCAAATGTCATCCTTGTTTCATCTTCTAGATCACAAGAACATAAGTTTTTTACTACCAATTCAAGAAAAAGCTAATTTTCTGGATTGGCTGGAAGAGGTAGATTTTTCTGGAAGAAGCTGGCGAATATTTTTTTATCCTCAGCTCTACGGAAAGTGGTTACCGCCTTCCTCCATCCTTTATCAATTATTTAAGGAAAATAGTGAGGAAAATGTATTAGAGGGACAGCGGACAGATGCTTTTGAAATTATTGATGTACAAAAAGCATCAGAAAAAACAATGAATGTATTAGAAACAAAGGATGAGGGATTCTTTTTATTAACAACACAGGATGACGATAAAGTAGGAGAAACGATTCGTACGATTCAAGAAAATTTTGTATCGAAGGTTTCGGAAGAAAGAAAAGAAATAATTTTACTTTACGTAGAAGAGAAAAAGCTTGATTTAATGGAGTGGAATGAACTAAAGGAATTCATCCACTCCACTTCAAAAGATTAATATCGCCAGGAAAGGACAGACTGTGAGAACGTCTGTCTTTTTTTGCTGAAAATCCATATATTTCCTGCTGTTTAATAAGCACATCCCCTAGGGTACACAATACTTTAGCGTAAAAACTACATTTCAGAAAGTTATTTCGAGAATAAATGATTGAAAAAAGTGGCTTTTTAAGTTAAAATTAGTACCAAGTCATAACAATTGATATTAATTTATTTTAGTAGTAATTACCGATAAATGAAAATCAAGATAGAAATTAGGAGTGATGTTAATGAATGCAGGTATCGTTGGGATAGGTAAATATGTACCGGAAAAAATTCTTACTAACCATGATTTAGAAAAAATGATGGATACTTCAGATGAGTGGATCCGAACAATGACAGGCATTGAAGAACGAAGAATTGCATCCGATGATATTGATACATCCCATATGGCCTATTTTGCAGCAAAAAAGGCGATTGAGGATGCCAATATAAATCCTGAGGAAATCGGGTTAATCTTAACTGCCACTGTAACACCTGATCAACCATTTCCTTCCATTTCTTGTATGCTTCAGGAGCAATTAGCTGCAACAAATGCTGCTGCTATGGATATAAGTGCGGCATGTTCAGGATTCATGTATGGAATGGTTACGGCCAAGCAATTTATTGAATCTGGTGTTTATAAATATGTATTAGTAGTTGGCGCAGAGAAATTATCGAAAATTACTAATTGGGAAGATCGTAACACTGCTGTATTATTTGGTGATGGTGCAGGGGCAGTAATAGTAGGACCAGTTTCAGAGGGAAGAGGTATTTTATCCTTTGAACTTGGTGCAGATGGTTCTGGGGGTAAAAATTTATATCAGGATCAATACATTTATATGAATGGTAGAGAGGTATTTAAATTTGCTGTAAGGCAAATGGGAGAATCTGCAGTTAATGTAATTGAAAAAGCAGGAATGACAAAGGAACAGGTTGATTTTCTCATTCCACATCAAGCGAATATTCGGATTATGGAATCAGCAAGACAACGCTTGGAACTACCGGTAGAGAAAATGTCTAATACTATTGGCAAATACGGAAATACTTCCGCAGCATCAATTCCAATTTCTATCGTTGATGAGGTAGCATCTGGTAAAATAAAAGATGATGATACAGTTGTCATGGTAGGTTTTGGCGGTGGCTTAACATGGGGTGCGATATTGCTAAAATGGGGGAAATAAAGACAATCAAACCTCACTCGTTAGAAATGAACCATTTATCTCACTATGAATAACGAAAACAATATAAATTATCTGAACAAAATTTAAAAAGGAGATGAAAAAATAATGGAGAAGCGTAGGGTAGTTATTACAGGATTAGGTGCAGTTACACCTTTAGGCAATGATGTAGAATCAACTTGGGAAAATATCGTACAAGGTGTATCAGGTATTGGACCACTAACCCGTTTGAACTCCGATGATTATCCAGTAAAGGTTGCTGCAGAATTAAAGGATTTTAATGTAGAGAACTATATGGAGAGAAAAGACGCGCGGAAAATGGACCGGTTTACTCACTATGCGGTTGCAGCTTCCTTAATGGCGGTAAAAGATGCTAACTTAACAATCGATGATTCAAATGCTCCAAGAGTTGGCGTTTGGATTGGTTCGGGTATTGGTGGCCTTGAAACATTAGAAAATCAACATAAAATATTTTTGGAAAGAGGCTATCGAAGAGTTAGCCCATTCTTTGTACCGATGATGATTCCTGATATGGCTGCAGGACAAGTATCGATTACGCTAGGTGCAAAAGGAATTAATTCATGTACCGTTACCGCATGTGCGACAGGTACGAACTCCATTGGAGATGCATTCAAAGTAATCCAACGTGGAGATGCAGATGTAATGATTTCTGGAGGAACTGAAGCGCCGATTACATCCATGTCCGTAGCTGGCTTTTGCGCAAATACTGCTTTATCTACTAATCCAGATCCAAGCAAAGCAAGTCGCCCATTTGATCAAAATCGTGACGGTTTTGTTATTGGAGAAGGTGCAGGGATTGTTGTTCTCGAAGAATTAACACATGCACTAAATCGTGGAGCGAAAATTTACGCAGAGGTCGTAGGTTATGGCTCAACTGGAGATGCCTATCATATTACTGCTCCAGCACCAGAAGGAGAAGGTGGAGCGAGAGCGATGAAAATGGCATTAGATGATGCAGGTATTCTACCAACTCAAGTAGACTATATTAATGCCCATGGTACTAGTACAGATTATAATGATAAATTTGAAACAGCAGCAATTAAAACGGTTTTTGGTGAATATGCGTATCGTGTTCCAGTTAGTTCTACAAAATCAATGACTGGACATTTATTAGGTGCAGCAGGAGCGGTAGAAGCGATATTTTCTACTTTAGCTATTAGAGATAGCATCCTGCCACCAACAATAAATTATGAGACACCTGATCCAGAATGTGATTTAGATTATGTACCAAATGAAGCAAGAAGAAAACAAATAAATACAGTAATGAGTAACTCCCTTGGCTTTGGTGGACATAATGCTACATTAGTAATAAAGAAATATGAGTAATAATAATTGATTTATTTATTTGACTGGAAGACTTAAGCGTGCGATAAAATGGCATTCTTAGGTCTTTCTTTTTATTGTTTTACATCGAAAAACATCCCATTAACTATTCCTTATGTCACTTTTATGGAATCTAATGGAAAAACCTAGCAACACTAGCTTACTTTTACGTATATTATATAGAATCTGTGCATTCACTTATGCTTAAAGTAAAAGAGGTGTTGCATATGGGGTAGTAAGAACAGATAAATGGTTGGATGATAACTTTTATTCACCAGAAAAGATTTGTAAGCAATTAAAATCCGATTTTCGTGGGTGGAATGAAAACGAAATCTATTATAATTTAGTTAAAAAAGGAATGTATCGACCGAGTGGATTTACAAAAAAAATATTAGATCAGTTAAAAAAGCAAAGCATTTGGGAAATTGTTGAATCGTTAGAAAAAAAATACCGGAAGCTTTGGAATGGACCCGATATTCCAATATTTATTTTCCCGACGAATCAAACACTTTTCTCCGGAACAATAAATAAAAATGGCTTTACTTTTCCCGATAAGTTATTTTTATTTTTACCCGATATTGAGGAGAAGGAAGTCGAAGCATTATTTGTCCATGAATATCATCATGCATGTCGAATGAACAAATTAAACAAACCTTTGGAAGAATATACGCTATTAGATTCCCTCATAATGGAGGGACTGGCTGAGCAAGCGGTTTTATTACAATGTGGTCGGGAATATGTATCGAAATGGAATTATACTTATTCAGAAAATGAGCTAAACAAATACTGGGAAAAAAGCTTTTTACCAAATTTAAATATAAAAATTAGCAACCGAAAGCATGATGACTTACTATATGGGAAAGGTGTAGGGAAACCATTGTTAGGGTATGCAATGGGATATTATTTAGTGGAGCATTATAAAAAGTCAAACAGCATCTCCATACAAGAGACTCTTACACTACCAGCTGAAGCGTTTAAACGTACGTAGGTGAAGGAATCATATAAATAAAAGCGATAGCATTCACGAAATTTGTAAAAATATGAAAATGAAATCATTGTAGAAATAGGAATAAATTAACTCTCCAGAGACAATACTGTACACAAACAGTATTTAAGCGAGGGGTTTGAAATGATGTACTTACATGATGTATGGGTAAATTGGTTTGAAGGAGAAGAGAATGGCTATAATGTTTGCCATTTCCATGAATGGAGAAAAGAAGATACAATTGAATTACTAGATCAAGTACCTGTACTTAAAGTAACGTATGACTTATACCATTATATTGAAAATGATCTCGCAGATTTGCCAGAAGTGTTGTTAAATGATGTCTATCAAAAAGCATATGCAAGAAAAAACCATGAACGTATCCAATTAGAATATTGCTTTATTGTAACGGATGGAATTAGTATTTTAGCTGTAGATACTTTAGGGTATCAAATACCGATTCGAAAGAGCAGAATTATCCCAAGACAAGAGCAACTAGTGTACGATATGATTACGAATGAAGAGACTGTTGACTATTCATTTACGTTTCCACGAGATAAGGAATACCATATATTATCTCCAGAGCCAGCATTAATGATCGGGTTAACAAGGAAAGAACGCCAATTAAAAAAATTATTATTTATGGCATTAGATCATTTATATTCCTCTAAAAATACTGCACAAGTACGGTACTGGTATACTGAATGGGCACCTGAGAATTACTCATCCATCCGAACTAGCTCTTTTGAGGATGTATGGTCACGTTTATATCACGAAGTTAAAGATGGATGGACCTCTAAGCACGAAATTTTGTGTGAAGGGTTAATAAAAGGACAACCATTTTTCGAAAAACTGTGGGAGATGGAAAGAGGATCGAAGGTTAACTAATGCTTCTACTAGGAAATTGATAAACATGTATCAAAAAGGCCTATTGGTGAGGTGTATCCTAATCAAGCGGATAGATTCCGTTTGCCACACCCTCAAAATAGGCCATTTATCGTTATTTATAACTGTTCTTCCCTAGATGATTTGGTAATTCAGACTTAATATATGCTAAAAATTCACTCGCTTTTTTCTCTGGAGCTTTCGTAAATAAGCTAACAACGATAAATAAAATAGTTGAAATGGATAATCCCCATATTCCCGATGCTAGACCAAATGGTTTTACTTTAACTAATTCTAATATGATGACGATTACCCCACCTACGATAACACTAGTAATTACGCCAGCTGCCGTTCCCCTTTTCCAAAAGAATGTTCCGATTATAGCTGGGACAACGACAAGTAATCCTGCTGATGATGCTACAGATAATACGGCAATTAAATCTACCTGTAACATCGCAAATAGAAAGGCAAGAATGGCGATGATTGGTATAACAATTTTCCCTACGCGTAATTGGAGTTCATCACTCGCTCGTCGATTCATGTTTCCAAAAACATCTCTCGCAAAAAGAGAGGACAGTGTTAAGAGTATAGAGTCAATGGTTGAAATCGCAGCTGCCATAATCCCAACCATTACGATCACTGCTAACACTGGATGAACAACTCCTGATGATAATAAAGATGGTGTTGCTAAATCAGCTGTTGCTAAGTCTGGAAATTTTAAAGCAGATGAAAAACCCCAAGTAACAGCGACGAGGGTGTAAATAAAACCGAATAGTAAAAATCCCATTAACATTTTGCGCAAGCTCTTCATAGAATCTGGCATAAATAATCGTTGACTAACCTGTGGATTAGAAAGACTAAAGAAGAACCATGGTAATGTTAATCCTAAAAAGGTTGGAAAACTGAAATAGCCATTTCCTGGAACTTGTAATAATTCTGCATGATTATCTTCCAGTGTATGGAAAAATCCACTAAAACCACCTAAACTGTGGATGATAATCAATACGACAATAGTCGATGTAATAATCATAAATAATGCTTGTAAGGAATCAGTCCATGCAACCGAACGTATTCCAGCAACATAGGAAAAGATAATAGCAAAAGCAGTTGCAATAATTACTCCTGTCGTAAACGAAATTGCATTGTTGGTCATTCCGCTAATGAGGTAACCTATTCCCGACAGCTGAACGGCACTGTAGGGGATTAAAAATATACAACTAGTTATAGAAACAACTAGTGCTACCATTTTATTGTCGTAGCGATCGCCTAACATTTCGGAAGGTGTAACATAACCATATTTTTTTCCAACCAACCAAAATCTTGGTCCGAAAAATGCCACCAAGGAAACACCCATTAAATAAATTAATTCAAACCCTAACGCTCCAACACCGCCAGAATAGGTTAAGCCTGCTAAACCTACTAACATAAATGCACTATAGGTAGTTGCACTATAGCTTAAGGAAGAAACAAAACCACCTAATTTACGATCACCGAGAAAATAGCTGACCATGTTAGTTTGTTTACCTGATCTTGATAAATATGCAACATAAAGAGAAATGAGTAGATAGATTATAATTCCCCACCAAACCATACTTTCTGTCATATTATTTACCCCAATCCTTCGTCATGAAAAAATTAATCCCTATTATTCCTACTGTAAGTACAATCCAAAACAGAAAACTACCGTACCAAGCCGCTACATTTGTCAGCAATGTATAAGGAATGATGTATGCTAACAAAATAATAGCGAAAATGAGAACTGCCCATTTTTTTTCGCTCATTTTCAAGAAATCCCCCCAGAATATTTACATTCATTTACTTTATGTATTGGATTGGAAATTTCATGGCTATAAAGGAGAAATAAGATTGCTAGCTAATTCACAATCGAGATTAAAAAAGATTGTTTTTCTTATAAAATATCCCAATCCAAAACCATTTTTATCATAACAAATTATGTTTATTTTAGCTATATTCTATTACTTTTAGCTAAACCTTTTCATAAGCAAACATAACAGGAGCTGTATCAACGTTTATTTTTCTCCAATAATCTATTTACATACTCCGTGCAAAAAAGTAAAAGCTAAATTTGGAGGTGGCAAGATGTCAAAGGAAAATAAAAAAATGAACAAACAATTAACAAAGGATTATAGTGATAAACAGGCAGTAGTACAGGAGCAATCTAGACATTTCGATCATGAATTTGCAAATGAACCATTATCTGCAACTGAAAAATACAATAATAAAAAAACGAAAAAACGTCAGTAGGGGTAGCAAATGAGAATAGCTATTCCTACACATAAAAAAGGATGGTATTTAATTACCATCCTAAAATTTTTATATTATCTTTTTCTTCCTAATCCCATTGCTTTCTCCATTTTTTTAACCATCTTGCCAGCTACTTGGTTCGCTTTTGCAGCACCAGCGTCTAAAATCGAGTTTAATTCCTCCGATTCTAATAATTGATAATATCTTTCTTGAATTGGTTTAAGCACGCCAACTACTACATTCGCTAAATCTGCTTTGAAATCTCCGTAACCTTTTCCAGTATATTTATTTTCAATTTCTTCTATTGATTGGTTACTAAAAATCGAATAAATCGTAAGTAGGTTCGAAATACCAGGTTTATTTACTTTATCATATTTAACAATGCCCTCTGAATCTGTAACAGCACTCTTAATTTTCTTTTCAATTTGCTTTGGATCATCAAGCATTGAGATGAAGCCCTTTTGATTTGGATCCGATTTACTCATTTTTTTTGTTGGCTCTTGGAGGGACATTATTCGAGCACCAACTTTAGGTACTTTAATATCTGGAATAGTCAATATATCATTGTATTTTTTATTGAAGCGTTCTGCTAAATCGCGTGTCAATTCTAGATGTTGCTTTTGGTCCTCTCCGACTGGTACTAAATTTGTACTATATAGTAAGATATCTGCAGCCATTAAAGGTGGGTAAGTTAATAATCCAGCGGAAACGGCTTCTTTTCCTGCAGATTTATCTTTAAATTGTGTCATTCTTTCTAATTCCCCAATATAGGAAATACATTGTAACATCCAGGCAGCCTGTGCATGGGCAGGAACCTCTGATTGGATAAATAATGTTGCTTTGTTTGGATCAATTCCACAGGCTAAATATAGAGCGGCAAGACTGCGAATATTTTTTCGTAATGTTTGTGGATCTTGTGCTACTGTAATTGCATGCTGGTCAACGATACAAAAATAACAATTATAGTCGTTTTGTAGCTCAACAAATTGTGTCATAGCTCCGATATAATTTCCGATTGTAATGGTTCCGCTTGGTTGAATACCTGAAAAGATTGTTTGCATTGTAATTACACTCCTTTTTCGTAATTAGTGGTCGGAAATAAAAACAACCATTCTTCCCACCAAAAATTAGGGACGAATGGTTGTTAATCCGCGGTACCACCCTAGTTACCATAAAGGTCACTCGAATATCCTAATAACGTAAGGATTTCACGCTAAAGCCTAATGAGCTTCAAAAAAGGCTGATTTGAAACAGCTTTTTTGTAGTCCGTTCAGTTTAGACTCAAAAGTCCATTCCACTTATCTTGACGTTTGTTTTCACCAACCACAAACTCTCTAAAGGACAAAGATAGGTGTACTACTCTTTCTCATCGATTTTATCCATATATACTTATCCATATTATAAAAAAAGCGCAAGGAGAAATCAACCGCAATAAAATTTTTTCATAAAAAGGGCAGAAGGTTGCTTTTTCCTTTCAATTTCGATCTTTTTAATTGTATGCGCTTTATTTTCAATGAAAATTCCTAATTGAAAAAGTTTCATTTCGTCAAAAAAAGGGTATAGATAGATTGCTCCATTTTATATAATATTTTTCATTCGAGTGCTCTTGAAAAAATTAGTATTGCTTTTTATTTAAAGAGACCTTGATAAATATAGTATTATGCATTTTCCGAAAAGACTTATTCAACTACAGAAAAAAATAAGTAAATTATTTTAAAATATATATCAAATACGAATCAAATCATGTATAATTAAATATATAAATTCCTACATTAAATTAATTTTAATATAAGAATCAAATGTTAAATTTTTAACTTATTATATAGACACAAACTTAAAAGGAGTGATAACGATAATGGTTACATTGTATACAGCACCTAGTTGTACCTCATGTCGGAAGGCAAGGGCTTGGTTAGAGGAACATGAAATACCATTTAAAGAAAGAAATATATTTTCAGAACCTCTTACAATGGAAGAAATTAAAGAAATCTTTCGTATGACGGAAGATGGGACAGATGAAATTATTTCTACTCGTTCAAAAACCTTCCAGAAGCTGGATGTCAATCTAGAGTTACTGCCTTTACAAGAATTGTTTAAATTAATTCAAGAAAATCCAGGGTTATTACGCCGTCCGATTATTATTGATGAAAAACGTTTGCAAGTTGGATATAATGAAGATGAAATTCGTCGTTTCCTTCCAAGAAAAGTTCGGACATATCAATTAAGGGAAGCGCAAAAACTTGTTAACTAGTTTATGTCAAATTGCTTTACTGTTTATTCATTTCGTTATATAATAATTTTCAACCAACAACCTTCATGCTTAAGTTGCGTGAAGGTTTTTTACTAAATACGCATATAGTTATAATAGATACGTTGGAATAAATACATTCTCCATATGGAAAAGTAAATATCATACTAATTGCCAACTTTTCCATAGGTTGTTTTCTTATTTTCATAAGAATGGATGTTAATTTATTTCCCTTCTGTTATCTTTTGTCATAAAATATGAAAGAAGGCATACACTATATTTTACTTTTGTGTATGTATCAAGCATGACAGAATTTTGGTACGACCAAAGGGAGTATTCCCTTCAAATATTCCGTGAAGAAGGGAGATTTGCCAAATGGAAATTGAACGTATTAATGAAAATACGGTTAAATTCTTCATATCTTATGTTGATGTAGAAGAAAGAGGATTTGATCGGGATGAAATATGGTACAATCGGGAAAAAAGTGAAGAGCTTTTTTGGGAAATGATGGATGAAGTTCATGAGGAAGAAGACTTTACGGTTGATGGTCCACTGTGGATTCAAGTGCAAGCATTAGAAAAAGGATTAGAAGTGGTTGTTACGAGAGCTCCATTCCCGTATAAAGATGGTCGGTTCGAATTTCCTTTCCCTGAAGATAAATTAAAGGATCTTACAGTGGATGAGAGATTTGAAGAGTTATTGGATCATCATTTCCATTATAAAGACACGGTGGAAGAAGAATTAGAGGAAGAGGATTCCATCTCGTTTATGACGTATTTTAACGATTTTGAGGATGTTCTTTCTTTAGCTAATTTAAATTGGCCAGCACATACCGTAACAAAATTATATTCCTGTGATAATAAATATTATTTTTATATGGAATTTCCGTTTGAATATTTTACTGAAGAAGATATTGATAATGTAATTAGCGTTGTATTGGAATATGGATTGGAATCGCAAAGAACAATCCATTATTTACAAGAATACGGAAAAGAAGTAATTTCTGAAAATGTTTTAGAAGTTCTTACAAAATACTTTAAATAATTGAAAAAGCGATTTTTTCACAATATTGCTTTCGTTAAATTACCGGTTTCTATAGTTGAAATCGGTTTTTTTTATTTATTAACACAGGGTGAAAATGAAATTTTTGCATTTTGACGAATCCTTATCGACACTATAATATCGAGTAAAGAGATTACTTAGTAGGAGGAATGAAGTTCATTGTTTATTGCAAAAAACCATTCAGGAGAACTTATCTCCTTGATTAGTAAATCATCCGAATCGATCAATATGCTGAAAAAGGAGGGGCCATTTTATTGTCCAGCATGTCAGGAGGAAGTAATATTAAAAATTGGCATGAAAAAACTTAGCCATTTCGCGCATAAACATTCCTGTCCCATTAAACCAGAAGGCGAATCCTATACACATTTATTAGGAAAGCTATTTTTGTATCAATGGCTGAATAAACAAGGAATTGATGCAATATTAGAACAATATTTACCATCAATTTCCCAACGTCCAGACGTTTTTGTTCGGTTAAACGACATTCCAGTTGCAGTGGAATTTCAATCTTCCGTGATTCCGCTTATTGATTTAGAAAAACGGACAAATAATTATTTGCAGCATGGGATAATGCCACTTTGGATTATTCATCAAAGGCAAATAACAGTGAAAAACCAAATAATTGCTTTAAGTGATTTTATTGGATATTTCATCCAAACATTTCATTCTACACAAGGCTACATACTCACATTAGACCCCGAAAGAAGACTATTTTTCACCTATACAAATATTATTCCAATTTCAACAAATCGTGCCTATACGATTCAAAAACAACATCGTTTTGCCAATTCTTTTAAAGATCTAATCGGAAATAACATATTTCCCCAATATTTTTACCATCCGTGGATTCAATCAATCGAAAGCTGGCTAAAAAATTGTATTATCAGTCCTGACGCAAGGAAAAATGCATTTCTCCAATTTCTGTATGTTAATCGAATACATCCGTTAGAGCTACCCCCAGAGATTGGCGTCCCAGTACCGGAAATGTATTACATCAAAACACCACCACTGGAATGGCAAGCATATCTATGGGTAGCCTTTCTATGGGATAAACCAGTAAATAGTAAATTTCATTTATCAAGTATTCGGGCGTATATTTATCATAAGATGAAAAATTATATTGTGTGGAGGCAATTAGCTACTCTGATTGGAAACGAAAATATGAGGCCATTTGTCCATTATTTACAATTTCTCACGAAAACCGGACATTTAAAAAAAGAGGGGGATACATTCATTGTAAGAAAATCAGGTAAGTTAATAGATAAGCCGAATATATGTAGGGAACCTTTAAGAAACGATTTTTTTCGTCGGTATAAAGGTGTATTAATCAGAAGTTTTCTGTTGACGGATGAATAGAATAAGTTTATTTTAAAAGATAACAATATATTTTTCGTTCTAATGAAAATTTTCTATCAGTATAGATTTTTTTATTATTTTGGGGAATATATTATACAGATGAAAGAATGGAGGAATAGGTATGTCTAATGAAACAACGGTAAAAAAGCTACCTACAAGAAGTGAAATTAAAGTAGAAGATACTTGGAGATTAGAAGATATTTTTGTAACGGATGAAGCTTGGGAACAAGAATATGAAGCAATTAAATCATTGCTACCGAAAGCAGAGCAATATCAAGGAAAGCTAGGAGAGAGTGCAGAGCTATTATATGAAGCACTTCAATATCAGGATGAAGTGTTATCACGACTTGGAAAACTTTATACATATGCACATATGCGTTATGACCAAGATACAACGAATTCGTTTTATCAAGGTTTAAACGATCGTGCTCGCAGTTTATACACTTCAGCAGCAAGCAGCTTTGCATTTGTTGTTCCAGAATTGTTATCCATTGATGAAGAAAAGCTTAAACAATTTTTAGAGGAAAATAAAGAGTTGAAACTATATGAACATGCAATTGAAGAAATTAATTTACAACGTCCACACGTACTAACTGCAGAATTAGAATCTGTTTTAGCACAAGCAGCCGATGTAATGGGTGCATCCAGCAATACTTTTGGAATGTTGAATAATGCAGATCTTCAATTTCCATCGATTAAGGATGAAAATGGGGAAGAAGTAGAGGTTACCCATGGACGTTATTCACGGTTTTTAGAAAGCTCCGATCGTCGTGTTCGTCAAGATGCATTCAAAGCAGTATATGATACATATGGTAAATTCCGTAATACTTTTGCAAGTACTTTAGTAGGACAAGTGAAAAGAGATAATTTTAATGCGAAAGTAAGAAATTATAAATCTGCAAGACATGCTGCACTTTCGAACAATAATATACCAGAAGAAGTGTATGAAAATCTTGTAAACACGATTAACAACAATCTACACCTATTGCATCGCTATGTGTCTTTACGCAAGAAAGTGTTAGGTGTGGACGAAATTCATATGTATGATCTTTATACTCCGCTAGTGAAAGATGTAAAGATGGAAGTTACCTATGAAGAAGCTAAGGATTTAGTATTAAAAGGCTTAGCACCATTAGGTGAGGAATATTTATCCGTATTGAAAACAGGCTTCGAAAATCGCTGGGTAGATGTTCATGAAAATAAAGGGAAACGTAGTGGCGCATATTCTTCAGGATCATATGGAACAAATCCATATATTTTAATGAACTGGCAGGATAATGTAAATAATTTATTTACTCTTGCACATGAATTTGGCCATTCGGTGCATAGCTACTATACTAGAAACAATCAGCCGTATCCATATGGTGATTATTCTATTTTCGTGGCAGAGGTTGCATCTACCTGCAATGAAAATATTTTAAATGATTATTTGTTAAACACTTTAGAGGATCCGAAAAAACGTTTGTACTTGTTAAACCATTATTTAGAAACATTCCGCGGTACTATTTTCCGTCAAACAATGTTTGCTGAATTTGAACATGATATCCATGTTCGTGCGCAAAATGGCGAAGCTCTTACAGCAGAGTTATTAACGAAGCTTTATTATGATTTAAATAAAAAATATTTCGGTAAAGATATAGTTGTGGACGAAGAAATTGGCCTAGAATGGGCACGTATCCCACATTTCTATTACAATTATTATGTCTATCAATATGCCACTGGATTAAGTGCTTCTACTGCGTTAAGTAAGCAAATTTTAGAAGAGGGTGCACCTGCAGTTGAACGATATATTGGTTATTTGAAATCAGGTAGCTCCGATTATCCAATTGAAGTATTGAAAAAAGCTGGAGTAGACATGACAAGCTCCAAACCAATTGAAGATGCTTGTAAAGTATTTGAAGAAAAATTAACAGAAATGGAACAACTATTGGCTGAACTATCCTAAGTCAATGGAATAAAAATAAGGCTGATTTTATCAGCCTTATTTTTTTAACCCTTTAAATCGGTTTCGATTATTTGAATAGAAAATAAACAAAAACAATGAAAGAATCAAAATTCCAGAAGTAATCGATAGCGGATAAATATTTAATATCCCAAATATATGTATAATAAAGGCGATGACAATAAACAAAAGCAATAATATAAATAGCATGGTATGACCATCCTTCATCAAGCAAGTGTATATTTCATTTTATGTACAAACAGGGATAATATGATACTATAAGAAATACGAGTCAATCATACAATGCATATTAAAACAGTTAGTACCTACTAATAAACAAAAAAAGTAGAACGTTTGGAAAACAATCCAAATTTATGTAAACATGTTACGGAATTGTGAAACATTGAATAATCTCTTGCTTAGAATGAAAAATCATGTTATTATTTAGGTGTGAAGTTATTCACAAGCAAACATATACCCCTTTGTTTGACCGTGAAAATTTCTCCCATCCCCTTTGTTCGTAACATATAAGAAGGTTCAGTGGACTACCCATCTACTGAACCTTCTTTGTTTTTATTAGAAATGCCAAAAGAAAAACAGCCTGTTAACAGACTGCTTTATGATTTACATATTATTTCCAGTAAAGCACCAAAAGGTTCCATAGCTTGATTTAATTTTGTCCACTTCCTGGCGAAGCATTAATTTCTTCATTTCCATTTCCACTTGGAGTGGGGACCAATTATAAACAAAAGCAATTTCATCCGTTGTTAAAAAATGATAATGTTGGATAAAAGATAATAATGGCGGTAACGGATGCTTTAATGGTTTTTTACCAAGAATTTCAGACATAATCTCAATATAAATCTCATATGGATTTACCCCAGCTACCTTAATTCCAGCTTCTTCGACATTATTATTAAAAAAAACAATGGTTGGGATTTCTGTAACATCCATCTCATTCGTAATTTTCAAATCACATTGGAATGCATGGGAAGTACTTACAGAATGGATATCTTTAATGAATTCCTCGACATCCAAATCAGCTTCTTTTGCACAGTTTATTAATGTATGAACTTCGGTAATATTCATATTTTTAAAGAAAAGATATTCTTGCAGCTTTCTTAAAAATCTTACGCCAGCTCTTCTACCTTGCAATTCTGCAGCTTTTATTGAAATAGAAGCCAAAAATGGGGACGACAAATTTACTTCTGTTAGAATATCATTACAATCAATACATTCCCGACTAATCGTTTTATCGGTTGATTTTGATGTGGACTTACAATTTCTCGTTTTTGTCGTAAGCTGGTTTAACCGTGTAAGCTTTCCTGCTAATACATACGTCAATGTAAAATAATGACCGAACTCTATTTGTAATTTTTTGATGATTGGTTCAAGCGACCAACAATCCGTGCATAACGGATCAATAAATAAATAGAGTTCTAAAGGTTTATTTTCATTATTTGCAAACTTGGAAAATTTTACCTTATATTTATTTTTGTCTATCACTGAACTTCACCTTTTTCATTTTGTTCTTCATATTCATCAGGGCTATTGATCATATGGTGGGCAGTAATGACAAGTCTTGAATATAATTCCTCTCGCTCAGCTCCTGTTAATTCAACCTCATCCATTGCCTCTCTCATGCAATTGAGCCAGCTTTCTGCACGCTTTGGTGTAATAGGAAATGGTAGATGACGAGCTCTTAACCTTGGATGTCCATGTTCACTCGTATATAAAGGAGGTCCGCCTAAAAATTGTGTTAAAAATTGAGTCTGTTTTCGTGCTGTTTCTGTTAAATCCTTTGGGAAAATTGGTGCTAAATCAGGATGCTGACCAACCCGATGATAAAAAGCATTTACTAATTGACGTAATTTATTTTCACCAATTTTTTCGTATTGAGAAATATATTTGTTTTCCATTCGGATAACTCCCTTAACGTACTATGGATTTATTTTATCAACGGATTGCATATATCTCAAATAAATCGCACTGCTAAAATTTTTCCAATTCGTTTACAGGGGAAGTTTACCAAAAAAAAATAGCAATATCCGCTTGTGGGGATAATTAAAATTGCAATCTGTAAATGAGCAAAATTTTTTTATAGAAATATCTATGGAAAACAGGAGATAAAAAGAGCTAATCAATATCGGTTGTCTTCTAAAAAACAATGTTGATTAGCTTCTTTCTAAAATTATACGGTTAAATCGCTCATTATTTTTCTTACATAATTTTGTGTTTCGTCAAAAGGAGGGATTCCATTATATTTGTCAACATTTCCTGGTCCAGCATTATAGGCTGCTAATGCTAATTCAATACTACCGTATCGATCGAGCATTTGCCGTAAATATTTACTCCCTGCCATAACATTTTCATATGGATCTTCTATATTTTTCACCCCAAGTGATTCGGCAGTCGTCGGCATAAGTTGCATTAATCCTTTAGCACCTACATAGCTTACTGCCTCTGGATTGAAATTCGATTCATGCTTAATGACCGTGGATATTAAGGAAGCTGGAAGATTGTATCGATTACTAGCTTCAGAAATAATGGATTGGATATCGGAATTTTCTGTTGTTGTTGAACTTTCTACAGTATTGTTGCTACCTATGCTCGATTCCGTTTGACTATTGGCAAGGATAGAGGATAGCGTATTTAACCACGCTGTATTTACAGAAGCATCCAACTGGATTCCTACTTGATTGGACAACTTACTCGTCATATCAGGCTGGAGCATTGTTTGCAATAATTCACTAAAGCTATTTGTTGTATACGCCGAATTACTAGTAGTAGGTTTTTGTATTTGTTTTAAAGCATTTATTTCCATTAATGTTTTCAATTGTTGGATATTCATTAGAACAACCTCTTTTGCATTAATTATTCAATAATCGTTGTTTTTCTTTGTAAAATCGAACAATTTTATTATCCGTTTTTCTTTTCGGGATATTAAATTGACTCAATAAATCAAGAAAGTTCTGTTCTCCTAATTTTGGATCGATTACTTCATATTCTAGTTCATAATCCTCTTTTTTTAAATAACTACTTTTATCCAATACTAAAAGTCCGTTTTTGTAAGATGTTTCCGCACGGCGAGTGGTTAATGTACCAAAATAAATAACCGCTGGAATGTCAATCGTTAACGAGAGTAATCGCTCATAAATACGCCCACTTGGAAATGATTGATTGTTTTTTAATTGATTGTAGTCTGCTTCGGTAATGATTTCATTTGTCTCGAGTAATCCGATTGCTTGAGGTTCCTTTAATGTAAATTCATAACTACCATTCTTTTTTCGAACACGCAATGCACAGCCTAACTGCTTTAAAGAAAAATCCGCTGTGTCAAAATAATCATTTTCTTGCATAAAAAAATCTTGCTCCGATACGTTAAAATATGATTGTATTTGTAGGAATTCGTTTGGCATTAATATATTTTTATATTCAATTTCTAAATGTTGACTCAAGATTAGCCCTCCAATAATAATTAAGGAGAAAAAGAACTAGTAAGTTAGATTTTGACTTTCATCTCCATTAGTATATGGTAAAATGATAACAGATTCTGTGAAGAATGTGTATGTAGAAAGATAATCTACATATCGCTATTCATTACTATTTTGAAGAAAATTTGTACATAGCTAATGGGCAATATTGAACAGGTAATTTGTTTACAACAAAAATGGATATTTATGAATCGATGAATATAAAAGGTACTGGTTAATGGAAAATAATATGAAATTATTTACCACTTTCCTTATTTGAGGTGATTGTTGTGTTGGATTGGGAAGAATTTTTAGAACCATATAAATTAGCTGTAGAAGAATTGAAAGTGAAATTAAAAGGGATTCGTCGGCAATTTGATTTAGAGGGTACGCATTCGGCTATTGAATTTGTCACTGCTCGTGTCAAGCCGATTCCAAGTATAATAGATAAAGCGAAATTAAGAAATATCGCACTAGAAAATTTAGAAACCGAAATGCAGGATATTGCAGGACTAAGAATCATGTGCCAATTTGTCGATGACATTAGTAAGATCGTCAGGCTGCTTAGAATGCGCAATGATTTCAAAATAGTAGAGGAAAAAGATTATATTTCCCATAAAAAAGCAAGTGGCTATCGTTCTTATCATATGATTATCGAATATCCTGTACAAACCATTCATGGTGAACGAAAGGTGTTAGCAGAAATACAAATTCGGACGCTTGCGATGAACTTTTGGGCGACAATTGAGCATTCATTAAATTATAAATACAATGGTGTATTTCCTGAAGATATTCAATTTCGTTTACAAAGGGCAGCAGAGGCTGCATTTTTACTTGATGAAGAGATGTACTTAATTCGAGAAGAAATACGAGAAGCACAAGCGTATTTCTCTGCGAAAAAGATAACTAAGGATAGAGGGGAATAGGGATGAAGTTTACGGTAGTATCCAAAGGGGATGAAAAGTCGAATACACTCAGTGAAAAAATCCGTATATACTTACAGGATTTTGATTTAATACTGGATGAAAATGAGCCGGAAATTGTCATTTCCGTTGGAGGAGATGGGACGTTATTAAATGCCTTTCATCGATATTCGCATCGATTACGAAATACAGCGTTTGTTGGCGTACATACAGGACATTTAGGATTTTATGCAGATTGGATGCCAGATGATTTGGAAAAGCTAGTCATTGCAATAACAAAAACTCGTTTCCAAATAGTGGAATATCCGTTATTAGAGGTAAACATAAGCTATACTCACGGAAACAAAGAGTCTACTTATTTAGCTTTAAATGAAGCTACTGTTAAAAGTGTCGAAGGTACATTCGTTATGGATTTGGAAATAAAGGGCGAGCATTTTGAGCGATTCAGAGGCGATGGTTTATGTATTTCAACACCATCGGGAAGCACTGCATATAATAAGGCATTAGGTGGAGCTATCATTCATCCTAGTTTAGAATCGATTCAAATTGCAGAAATGGCATCTATTAATAATCGTGTATTCCGTACGATTGGTGCCCCATTGATTTTACCAGCTCATCATACATGTAGATTAAAGCCCGTAACCCAGCCTGATTTTACTATCGGGATTGATCATATTACGTTTCTCCAAAAGGATGTAGCATCGATTCAATTTCGAGTAGCTGATGAAAAAATCCGATTTGCGCGCTTTAAGCCTTTTCCGTTTTGGAGCCGCGTAAGGGCATCATTTATTGACGAGTAATGTTTTTTGTTTTTACATAAAGGAGTATTTGGATTATGACATCACCGTTTACTTTAGAATGGACCGTCCAGGAACAGGATGCTGGAAAAACGGTCAAACAATTTTTACAGGAAAAAAGCATTTCGAAGGCGGCATTAACAGAAATTAAATTTAATGGTGGAGACATTCTTGTGAATGGCGGCCATGTCACGGTAAGAAATGTATTAAATGCAGAGGAAACAATCACTGTTATTTTTCCTGATGAGGAAGTAAGTCCTTCTCTCGTTCCAGAAAATCTGTCATTAGCAATTGTGTATGAGGATGACTATCTACTCGTGGTAAATAAACCCCCTTTTATGAGCACCATTCCTTCAAGAGAACACCCAACAGGCAGTCTAGCAAATGGCCTCATGGGGTACTATGAAACCATTGGGTTGCATACTAGTCCACATATAGTAACAAGATTGGACAGAAATACTTCTGGTCTTGTTTTAATAGCAAAGCATCGGCATATTCATCATCTATTTAGTAAAAATCAACGCGAAGGAACTATTAAAAGGGGCTATGAGGCGTTTGTCGAAGGTCCGTTATTACAGGCTAAAGGAACGATAAAAGCTCCGATTGGCAGAAAAGCAGGAAGTATTATTGAACGAGCAGTTTTAGAGGGTGGACAATATGCTTGTACACATTTTGAAGTTATTGAAAATTACCCATTGTTAACCCATATTAAGCTCCAACTAGAAACTGGTAGAACGCATCAAATCCGGGTGCATATGGCCAATATCGGTCATCCTTTACTTGGCGATGATTTATATGGTGGGAAAATCGATCTTATACAGAGACATGCATTGCATTGCAAAAGGTTGTCCTTTGTGCATCCGATGACAAAAGCTGTTTTTTCATTTACTGCAGAATTAACGGAAGATATGGAACGATTAATTCGATAAAATCAAAGAGTATAGGACATAATTGAATGTTTCTAAAAATTTCTTATACTAATAATAAAAATTGAATACTTTTTGGAAATTGATTGGAGTGAAGGGGCAACTTCTGCGGGAAGAACCCGTGACTCGAGACCCCGTAGGAACGAGGATGCTCGAGCAAGGACATGCAGAAGCGTCCCTGGGAAGGAAAACAATTTGTATTCTTATCATTAAAGATATCATTTTTTCAATCAAGAAAATTACGTTTTTTCGTTTTGTCACAGCCCCATTTCATTTATAATGCCTTAAGGAAATTGTTTAAATTTCTCTTTAAGTAATGGCATACTGGATGGCACTTGGATAATTTCCATACTTGGATATCGAAGGGCTGTTAATTTACCTCCAAAAACTGCACCAGTATCAATATTGTATGTATGATTTATTACCCGAACCGTCTCTACTGGTGTATGTCCATAAACGATAGTTGCCTTGCCTTTATAATGTTTTGCCCAATCTCGTCGCACTGGTGAACCATCTTCATGTTTTTCCCCTGAAATATCCCCATATAAAACAAAGGTTTTTACTTTTTTGTTATGAAGTCCAATCAGATCTTCCTTTATCCCAGCGTGTGCAATAATTAGCTTCCCATCATCCAATACTAAATAAAGTGGTGCAGCTTCATATAAGGAGATGAATTTTTCTCTTATTTCATGTTTTTGTTTAGCAATCAAGCTTTCGTATTCGGCAACCGTTGTTTCTAATCCGTGAGAGATTTGGACTTTATTGCCTAGGAAAAATCGATAAAGTTTATTGCAGTGGTTGCCTGGGGTATAAAAGGCTATTTTTTGCTTTACTAATGAATCGACAAAATTTATTACGGAAAGTGAATCAGGGCCACGATCCGTTAAATCACCTAAGAAGGCATTTTTATTATTTTCAGGGTGGCTGAGCTTACCGTTGTCTTCTATATAACCAAGCTTCTTAACCAAGGTGCGCAGCTCTTGATAACACCCATGGATATCACCAATAATATCTATTTTCATGTATGGGTCAAACTCCTTTTTCGTAAACTATAATTTAGCATCTTGCAAACGCTTATTTGCAACTACATTAGGTGTATGATAATAGTTTTTAAAGAATACACATCCACATAAGGCAACCTTATTCTTTGACAGTAGGGAAATGTCTATTATAAAATGTGTTCATTGTTTTACATATTGAGAATAATCATTTTTTGTTTAATATAAACACAAAACAAAAGAATATGGGAAAGGGTGAGTATATGGAGCATGGAGATTCCATCACTTCATTAGTAATTGTCATTATTGCCGCTTTTTTAACGCCTATAGTATTGCACAGACTAAGGCTAAATATCATACCTGTAGTAGTTGCCGAAATCTTGATTGGATTAATTATCGGGAAATCAGGGTTAAATATGGTACATGGTGGTACTTGGTTAGAAACATTATCTACTTTAGGCTTTATATTTTTAATGTTTTTAAGCGGTTTAGAAATTGATTTTTCTGCCTTTTCGAAGCGAAAAAAAGACAATGAACAAAAAAATGGACCAAATGCATTATTTATTTCCATTATTATTTTTGTCGGAATTTTTATCATTTCATTCGGATTGTCCTATTTGTTCGTTATCGCAGGTTTTATTGATAATGCAATCTTAATGACAATCATTATTTCCACCATTTCATTAGGTGTAGTAGTACCAACATTAAAAGAAGAGCATTTAATGAAATCTACGATAGGTCAAATCATTTTATTAGTAGCAGTAATTGCTGATTTAGCAACAATGATCATGCTAGCTATCTTTGTTTCCTTATATGAGGGTGGAGGTAATACATGGTTATTATTAGTGTTATTTGGTGTCGGTATTATTATTTACTTTGCTGGTAAACGATTAAAGAATGGCAAAATAATGGAGTCATTGGCAAAGGGTACGGTTCAAATCGGCACAAGAGCGGTGTTTACGTTAATTATATTTTTAGTAGCATTATCGGAAACGGTTGGCGCAGAAAATATATTGGGTGCTTTCCTAGCGGGTGTTCTAGTTTCCTTACTAGCCCCAAGCCAGGAGCTTGTTCATCAGCTTGATTCCTTTGGATACGGATTTTTGATCCCGATCTTTTTTGTTATGATTGGTGTAGATTTAGATATTTGGTCATTGTTTAGTGATCCGAAATTACTATTATTGATCCCACTGTTATTGATTGGATTATTAATATCAAAAATCATTCCAATTATTGTATTAAAAAAATGGTTTGATAGTAAAACAGTTGTTGCATCTGGAGTTTTATTAACGTCGACACTATCATTAGTGATTGCAGCTGCCACTATTGGGGAACGAATGGAATTAATAACCCCTGAAATGAGTGGAACATTAATATTAGTGGCAATTATCTCCTGTATTATTGCTCCTATCCTTTTCAAGAAGTTTATGCCGAAACATGAAACGGTAGATAAACAGCTTACAGTAGCATTAATTGGTGCAAATCAATTAACAATGTCTGTATATAAAGACTTGAAGTCAAAATTATATATTCCAACTCTTTTCCATCGTAAGCAGGAAAAGGAAGAAATTAGAACAAGTGAATCGATTTTTGATATTGTCCAATTAGATTCATATGATGAACAAGTGTTGGAAGCAAATCGAGTATTTACCCGTGATATTGTAGTTACTTGTACAGGGGACGAGGAGATTAATGCTAATATAGCTGTATTAGCTAAAGAAAAAGGTGTAGAGCGTGTCATTGCTAGAATTGAAAATCCAGAAATCGATAATATATTACAAGAGCAAGGAATCGAAATATTTTCTGTACTTTTATCGCAAAATGTTCTGTTACGTGCAGCAATTGAGTCTCCATCCATGATCGACTTATTAACAAACCGTGAAACTGCACTATATGAAATCCGGATGAGAAATCCGAAATATAAAGACTTAGCTATCCGAAGATTTCCTTTTACAGGGGATATCATTTTCGTAAGGATTTTCCGTGGACTCGACTCAATCGTACCTCATGGAGAAACGCAATTAAAAATGAATGACCGTTTAATTGTCACAGGTTCAAAAGAATATGTAGACGAGTTGAAACGTGAACTTGAATTTAATGATTAAAATAATTCCTAAAAAGGTTGTCAATTCCTTGAGAAAAGGGACATGGAATTGAATAGGTGAGCAGAATGAATACACGAAGACTCCCGCAGGGAATCGGAGTGTATTCATTCTGTGGTCTTTTAAAAATAGCAACAAACTTTGCAAAACAGCCATTATTGTTGAAATGCTGCTAGATAAGAAATAACTTTGTTCCTGTCTGTCATGTTTTTTTTCATAAAAGGAAAAATAATGTGGATTGAATAATAGTGCTTTTCGGGCTTTTTCATACGTATCCAACAGGAAAGTTAACATTTACACTTTTCATTTCCAACTCTTTCATGTAAAATTAGTACTAGGTACTAATAACATATAGTAAATCGGAGGATTAATTATGACATTTTCATTAAAGGGAAAAACATTCGTCATTATGGGAATTGCCAATAAACGAAGTATTGGATGGGGGATTGCCCGTTCATTACATAATGCTGGTGCACAATTGATATTCACCTATAACCGTGATCGTATGGAAAAAAATGTTCGCGATCTTGCGGAAGGATTAGAAGGAGAAACACCGCTTGTTCTTCAATGTGATGTTTCCAATGATGAAAGCATCCAAAGCTTTTTCCATGCAGTAAAAGAAAAAGTCGGTGTGATTCATGGAATTGCTCATTGTGTAGCATTTGCCAATCGGGAAGATTTAGAAGGCGAATTTGTGGATACTTCCAGAGAAGGATTTTTACTTGCTCATAATGTTAGCTCCTATTCATTAACGGCTGTTGCACGTGAAGCACGTCCTCTAATGACAGAAGGTGGAAGTATTATTACCATTACTTATTTAGGTGGAGAGAGAGTAGTAAGAAATTACAATGTCATGGGTGTTGCAAAAGCATCATTAGAGGCAAATGTAAAATACTTAGCTAATGATTTAGGGAAAGATGGTATTCGTGTAAATGCCATTTCCGCAGGACCAATCCGTACATTGTCTGCTAAAGGGATTCGTGACTTTAATTCTGTACTAAACGAAATTGAGGAAAGAGCACCATTGCGTCGCTCGGTTACAGCTGAAGAGGTTGGGGATACTGCGTTATTCCTACTTAGTGATTTATCTAGAGGGGTTACAGGAGAAAATATTCATGTCGATTCTGGCTTCCACATTATTTCTATCTAAGGTAAATAGTATTTAAACAATACCACAGGGGCTAAAGTCTCTGTGGTATTTTTCTGTTTAGAGCCTTTATTGATTATCACAATGATGAACACAATCTGGGCACTTGCATATAATATAAAGATTAATTTTGCTGTGGGAGGATGGTTAATGATTAAGTATTGGCGTTCAACGAAAACGAAGCCATTGTTATTAATTCAACAGCCGAACGTTCCAAAAGTGAATGTTACAATGCAGGAAAAATTTCGATTTTCCGCTGAGGATGAGCTTAATAATCCATATGAAAGTATAACTGCAGCTGGATTGGACGAATTGGAATTAAAAGGTGAAGAAATCTCGGATATGATTACGGAAGCTGAAATCGACAATGTTGAGAATGCTAGAGAAGAATTGCTATGGAAGTAATGTAATGAGAGTATAAACAATAAGTCGATTCATGTAGGAATAGACTTGTGTAAATGTTACACCGTATATACCCTTCAAATACCATAATACACCTTTAAAAAAACATGCAGTTTAAGTAATTTTACTGAAATTATCCTGTTTTCATTTAATAAATTCACTTATCTGCCTCATATACTTACTTAATAAAGGAGGGGAGGGGTATTCGATGTCTCAATTCGATGCATGGTCCATCATCTTAATCGCATTAGCAGCTTTTCGATTGACAAGACTTATTGTATTTGACAAAATTACAGAATTTATTCGTGCGCCATTTTTTGATGAAATTACAGAATTGGATGAATTTGGTAAAGAGGAAATCTATGTAACCCCGAAAAAAGCTGGAATAAAGAAATGGATTGGAGAACTTCTTAGTTGTTATTGGTGTACTGGTATATGGGTAAGTATTTTTTTAGTCATAATCGTTTATTTTTATCCAATTTATGCAGAGCCCCTTATAATAGTATTAGCTGTAGCAGCAATTGCAGCAATTATTGAATCGGTAATTACACATATAATAGGATAATCGAATAAGCAATTTCATATTATCTTCATATAATATTCAGAAGAAGGTAAAGGGAGATGAAATTATGCTTCAGAAAAAAGCTGCTACACCTAAATTGACGCTGAAAACAAAAGCACCGATTGCAACAAAAAAGAAAAAGGATTGTGGTTGTTCTAAGAAAAGACCGTTGAGTTAAATAATTACAGAATTCGCAAACTGTCCAAAGCGGACAGTTTTTTATTTGTCTTTTGTAAAAAATACCCTTTTTTCTTGAGGCATTTTTATAAATAAAAAAACTATATTGTGAAAAAATACAAAAAGACAATTAGAACAACATCTTGTACATAGGAAGGGAATCGAATGAAGGAAAAAAAATATCAAGGTATTCAAAAGGCGTTCGTTTGTTTCTTGTTTCTGCTTGTCCTATCTGCCTGTCAAGCGCAAAATGATACGAGCGAGACAAGAACGGCACTTCTTAAAACCACTAACCCTTCAGCTGTAACAACTGAAAATAAAGCGGAAGAGGAACAATTGGTAGCTAAAATCAAACAAAAAGTGTTATCTATGAAGGAAATTTATGATGTTGCAGTTATTAAAGGGGAAAAAGAAATACTTGTCGCTTATAAAGTACGGCATTTACAGAGATTTCATATGAAAAAAATAGAAAAAAACCTTCAAGAAAAATTGGAAAAGGCTTATCCTGACGAGAACTTCTCTGTATCGAGTGATTATAAGATTTTTTTAGAGGCGGTCCGACTTCAAGAGAAAAGCGAGCATGGAAAAGTTACGAGGGATGAAATGGAGGAGCAATTAGGGAAAATATTTAAGCTTAGTAAAGAAAAAACGTAAGGAGTGAGCAAATATGGCGAAGAAGAAAAAAACAGCAGAACAAAAAGAATATGCAAAAATTGAACAGAAGCATGAGCTCAAACGTCCGGTCTTGCGAAACTGTATTGTCGCCTTTTTGGTCGGTGGAACGATTTGTATGATTGGTCAAGCAGTAACGTATTTTTATATTTATTTTTTCAATTTTACGGAGCAAACAGCAAGTAATCCAACCGTTGCTACCATGATTTTCTTTTCCATGTTATTAACTGGTTTCGGAATATATGATCATCTTGGTCAGTTCAGTGGTGCTGGGAGTGCAGTGCCTGTGACCGGATTTGGAAATTCTGTAATATCAGCAGCGATTGAACACCGCACCGAAGGATTTGTATTAGGGGTTGGCGCAAATATGTTTAAACTAGCTGGTACCGTTATTTTATTTGGTGTCTTCTCTGCCTTTGTCGTAGCATTAATCAAAACAATTCTAGTGCAATGGGTGGGAATCTAATATGTTAATTGGCAACCAATCATGGCTATTTCAAAACAAACCAGTAATTATTTCTACTGGTGTAACTGGCGGTCCGTTTGAGCGTGAGGGACGGCTTGCTGATGATTTTGATGTCCTCCATGAGGATTTATGGATGGGGGAAGACTCCTATGAAAAGGCACACCGCCTTTTAATAGAAGAAGCGATTCAAGTTGCTTTAGAAAAAGGAAGCATACAAAAGAATCAAATTCAATTTATGATTTTAGGAGATCTAATTAATCAAATTACACCGAGTAGTTTTGCAGCTAGAACCATTGGGATTCCATATTTTGGGATATTTGGTGCGTGTTCCACCTCGATGGAAGGACTAGCACTTGCTGCTTTTATATTGGATAAGGGTGGAGCGAATAATATTGTTACAGGTGCAGCTAGCCACAATGCAACAGCAGAGCGGCAATTTCGTTATCCAACGGAATATGGGGGTCAAAAACCACCAACTGCACAGTGGACAGTAACGGGTGCAGGCTTTGCGATCGTTTCTAAGCAAAATAACAGTAATCAAAACGAACCGAAAGTAACAACGGCAACGATAGGTAAGGTAGTAGATATGGGTTTATCAGATCCGTTTAATATGGGAGGCGCAATGGCACCGGCTGCAGTTGATACAATTGCTGCACATTTTAAAGATACGGGAAGAGATCCGAGTTACTATGATTTAATTGTCACTGGTGATTTAGGAAAAATTGGAAGAGCAACGGCACTAGATCTTTTTCATCAACAAGGATTAAATATTATGGAAGATAAATTTCAAGATTGCGGTTTAATGATTTACAAGGAGGACCAACCAATCCAGGCAGGTGCAAGTGGGCCAGCATCGTCAGCAACAGTTATTTATGGGCATCTGATCAAACAATTGAAACAAGGGAAATATAAAAAAATATTATGTGTAGCAACAGGAGCACTGCTATCCCCTATGACAGTGCAACAAAAAGAATCAATCCCATGTATCGCACATGCTGTTTCCATAGAAATTTAATACTGTAAAGGTTTTGAAAGATTTATTTCAAATGGTTAATGTATTCAAAAAAAGAAGGTGAAAATATGCTAGCAATGTTTTTTTGGGCATTTGTCGTTGGGGGACTTATTTGTGTCATTGGCCAATTATTGTTTGATGTGGTAAAACTGACACCGGGTCATACAATGAGTTTATTAGTAGTAATAGGTGCGATTTTAGATGGTTTTGGATTATATGAACCATTAATGGATTTTGCAGGTGCAGGTGCTACGATTCCAATCACTAGCTTCGGGAATTCATTAGTCCACGGGGCATTACAAGAGGCGGAAATGCACGGCATAATTGGAGTTGTAACAGGAATGTTTGAAGTTACAAGCTCTGGTATTTCTGCTGCAATCATTTTTGCATTTATCGGAGCACTGCTTTTTAGAGCGAAAGGATAAACAGATATCTAGAAATAGCATGTAAGAAAGTGAAACGAAATAACAAACATGGAAAAAAGCCCATACATACTTACCTTTAGTTACATATGCTAAATTGACAATAGTAAAGTGAGGTGAATACTATGGGCTGGGGCTACGGCGGCGGATGCGGCTGGGGCGGCTATGGCTACGGTAATGTTGGTGGTGGCTATGGTTCCTCATTCGTTTTAATTGTTGTATTGTTTATCTTATTGATTATCGTTGGCGCAAGCTTTATTTAATTCTTGCGGGTAGGATAGGTAAACCCTATCCTATTTCTACATAGAGGCTATTTTAAAACTAATTTTCTAGTTGTTTGTTGTTTTCTCTAAGCATAAATGAAAATCTCGCACGTTTTGTCAATTAAGGAATACAATATTGTAGCCTTAAATGGGAGCGTGAAAAAGAGAATGGATAATCAATTTTTTAAAAGCATAGAGAAAAAGACAGGCGTAAACATGAATGATATTTTGCAATTAGCGAATTCATTACAAAATGCAAATTTTAAAGATGAGAATACTGTTCGAAGAGTGGTGCAGCAAGTATCTCAAATTGCAAATCGTAATATTCCAAAAGAAATGGAAGATAAAATCGTAAAAACAATTGTAAATGATGGAAAACAACTAGATTTTAATACCATTGCCAAAATGATTAATAACAAAAAATAGGCTTTAGAGCAATCTAAAGCCTTTCTTGTATATCAGAATGTTGGTAAAATATTGATAAAGGTGTTATATTGCTTGGAGGTGGAAATGATGGGTTATCTTCTTCCAATTGATTATTTCCAATATATGGTGTACCGTACACCGGATAACTATATGAAAAATGAACCGGAAAATGTCAATTGTGTTCAAAAGAGCAATAACTCTCAGTTAGCCAATCACCAACGAGAAGCACACATAATTAGCTATAAACGGGATAAACCGACAATAGAATTTGCTAAACCATTAGAATTGGGCAAGGGAATATACATTGATTACTATATATAAATTCCTTATTGATAGGGTTGAATATATAATGGCTCGTTTTCAACCCATTCTGCAAACAAAACATCTCTTACATGATCAATTCCTTTATTATTAAGCTCTGTCATTAATTGTTGTTGATTCCAGCCAATCATTGCTAAATTATCGGGAATGATTTCTCCATCTAAAATGATAGATACAGGAAGGCTTCTTGTTTGGTTAGCAATATTCAGTTCATTCTTTGTTACATAATCATTTGCTGCTTTCTTTAAAACACTCACCTGACCATCGGTCTCTAATATTGCAAACTCACATTCTTGGATGGAGAATACTCCTTGAAGACGTAGTAAATGTTGAAGTTGATTAATATCCAAATGATTCTTTTTTAGTGCATCAAAATCTATTAGCCCCTTAGAAATGACAATTGATGGCCCCCCTTCTAATATGGGACGGGTTTTTCGGAATTTTTGCGTAGTAATTTCCGTTACATAGACAAGTACTCCCCAAATAGAAACGGCAAATAGAATTTTCGCAATTCCAATTTCATCATCGAATAATGCATTGCCAACTAATTCTCCTAAAACGAGTGCGGAGATAAAATCAAATGCGGTAATTTGGGACATCTGTGATTTGCCTAATATTTTCGTCAACAATAAAAGGGCGATATAGCCAATCATTAACTCAATAAAAATATGAAAAAAATCCATGATAAAAATTCTCCTCAGCTGAGTAATCTATTTATCATCTTGACCAAGTTCGATTATATTAAACATCTAAATGAAGAAAATGAAAAAACACGCTTGCCAAATTTGACTAGCGTGTTGTAGAGTACTTTCCTTCGTTTAAATATTCATCGTCATTGTTTTATGTGGAATTCCGGCATCCATAAATATGTCAGAAACCGCCCGGAAGCCTAATTTTTCATAAAATGGAATAGCATGTGTTTGTGCATTTAATTTAAGCTTGGAAAAATGATTTTCTTTTGCATAAGCAATAATTTGCTCCATGATTAATTTTCCTATGCCGTATTTACGGTAAGAGGGGAGAACACAAATTCTTTCGATTTTTCCATAGCCTTCATGTTCACGAAATCTTCCTGCAGCAATTGGATCTTTTTCATCGGAATATACAACAAAATGTGTAGATTCTTTTTCAAATTGGTCGATTTCCTCTTCTGGTGGTACGTTTTGCTCCTCCACAAAAACAATGGTGCGAATTTTAAATGCATCTTGGAGCTGTTCCTTATTTTCTACTACTATTACATTCATTACGTACGCTCACTTTCCTAATAAAAATGTTTCATATACTGTCCAAATTTCATTATCTAATTGATAAAGTAAGTGGAAGCGATCGATTGTTTCCTGATGCTCAATTTTTTGTAATTGTAGCTGTCCGAACACATCCGCATGCTCACTATTGGATAATTGTTGGCCAATAGTAATATGCGGAACAAAAGCATACTCTGCTGGACCTCCAAAGAAACTTGTGTTAACAGCCTGGTGCAAGCCAACTAATTCTTCCGTTGGCTCTACCTTTAAAAATATGACATTATTCACTGGGTGAAAAGAGCTTATTTTTTTTGTGTTTAATGTAAACGGTTGAAACTTCTCTGAAATTTTTTCCAATTCGGAAGATACTTCTGTTAATTCTTCTTCATTTAATTCGAATGCTGATTTTAAAGTAATATGTGGTGGAATTAAAGCATATTGCGGATCATAGCGCTTTCGATAGGAATTAGCTAAATCCTGTAATTTTTTTGAAGGAAATATTGCGATACCTACTTTCATTTACTCATACCCCTCCTTAAATAAGAATTTTTTGTAAAGTCCCATAGTTCTTTCATTATAACAAAATAAAATAAATATAAAAGAAGAATTTGGAAGCAGACTTCAAATTTTTCAGCACAAAAATATTGTATTACTCATTTGGAAATAAAAAGGTTAGCGCTCTTTTTATATCCTTCTGCCAATATTTCCAAGTATGATTGCCATCAAATTCATCATAAAAATAATCGGCAATGTTGTTTGTTAATGATTTGGACAGCGTTCGATTTGGTGTAAGAAAATCGGCAGTTTCACCATTAGTCATTTTAACGAATGTTTCTTCTTTCCCAATCACATGATAGGCAGTGAGCAAATCTCCATTGGAAAAATGATTAACAGCGTTTATCACATTTTCATCAACATATGGAGAATGTAGCATAATCTTTCCAAAAGTGTGTGGGTATTCTAGTGCTGTTAATAGAGAGATGGTGGCAGCTAATGAATCTCCTGCTAATGCACGTGATTGTCCCATATGTAAAACAGGAAATCTTTCTTCGATAAATGGAATAAGCTCGTAGACAAGGAAACGCATATATTGTTTTTGCATGGAACCTAAAGGATGGTATTTTTTTCTACGATCGGCTACATTTTGATAAGGAATACCGAAAAATAATATTGGTTCTATCTCTCCATTGTATAATAGCTCATCAATGGTGCGGGCAATTCTTCCTAATTGAAAATAATCCTTCCCATCTTGGGCAATACAATATGCATATTTATTTAATGGAGTAAATTGTGGAGGAGTATAAACAAGTATTTGAACTTGTTCCTGTAATTCATTACTGTAAAATGATAAATCTGTCGTTTTGCCTTTTTCCATTATTCTCTCTCCCGTTTTTTAGTGAGCGTTTACACGAGTAAATCATACCATAAATAATTCGAGGAGGGCGAACGGAATGAACTAATTTTTTGATTTTATGAGCAAAATGTTTCATTATGCCGTAGGCTTTCTTTGTTTGTTGGTCGGTTGAATCGCTAATATTTGATCAATTAAAAAGGAACGGTATTGTTTTTTTGTTAAACAGTAGGCGTACATATGCGTAGAACTAATTTTCTTTACATAAATAACACGTTTAGAAATATTACCATGCTTAGATTCATATATCATTTCCAGTGGAATTTGTTGCTGAGCACTTTTCAAAAGTAACTTATACATGGAAAACCTCCGAGTTATTAGTTGTTATATTTATTATAACCAAACTTATGTTCGCCATTCAAGTCGAATATTTTTTTCTGAAATGATGGAGTGTGCTTTTTGTTATAGACTGTAGACTGAATACACTCCATTTTTTTAAGGGAGCATCCCAATATTTTCTTTCACTAACCCAACTCTTGAAAAAGCTACACTGCCTAAGAAAACAGTCTAATAAAAAATATAAGAATACAAAAAATAAATTACTCGAAAAATATAATAGGATGAAAATAATGCAAAGAAATGATATAGTCAACAAAGTAGCATGAAAAGAAGGAAGGATAAAAGTATATGGTATCATTAAATCCAGGATCAAGCGTTACATTAAGAGTTGCAAGAGAATCGTCATTTGGTTACTTTTTAACGAATGAAACAGAAGATGTATTACTTCACCAAAGCGAAATTACTTCTCCTATTGAAGTAGATCAAGATGTGGAAGTATTTTTATATACAGATAAGCAGGGAAGAACTGCTGCAACAATGGTCATTCCAGAAATTGAAGTCGGCAAGTATAGCTGGTGTGAAGTAGTCGAGTCAGTGGAAGATTTAGGGGTATTTATCGACATTGGTATAAGTAAAGATATTTTAATTCATAAGGATGATCTTCCTAAGCTAGAAGAGGTTTGGCCAACAAAAGGTTGCCGATTATATTGTACATTAAAGGTAGATAATCAAGGCGGTCTTCTTGGTAAATTAGCAACAGAAAATATTATGAGCGAGCTATTTAAAATAGCCGATCGAAGTGCCTTTAATAAAAATGTAACAGGTACGGTTTATCGAACATTGCATTCTGGAACCTTTATTATTACAGAGGAAGGTTATCGTGGCTTCATTCATGAAAGCCAACGAATGAGAGAACCGAGAGTCGGGTCTGAAGTTCAAGGGCGGATTATTGATGTGAAAGAGGATGGAACAGTAAATGTTTCGTTATTAAAACGCGGTCATGAGGCATTGGACCAGGATGCAGAAGAGATTTATGCATATTTAGTGAAACGGGGCGGCAGCATGCCTTATACTGATAAAAGCCAGCCGGATGATATTCAAAGGCGGTTTAATATGAGCAAGGCGGCATTTAAGCGATCCATTGGTAGGTTAATGAAAGAAGGCAAGGTATATCAAAAAGATGGTTGGACGTATATAAAAGAAAATTAACAGAAAAACCCATCGGTTTGGAGGATTATCCAAATGGATGGTTTTTTTCTGTTATTGGCTAGTAAGTTTCTTTGGGAATTGATTACTTTATATAAATTTTTGAGTTCTTACTAATAGAAGTTTGTTGATTGGATGGTGATTGTTTCATCAGTTAAGGCTCAACTACTTGCTTAGTTAATTTGGCGTGGCTCCTTCTCTTTCATACAGAATCATTTCACTAAATAGTCTGCCATTCACCTTGGGCAAACAAAGAAAGGGGAGGAAATAATAATAAGGAGAGAATGCAAAAAAAACAGAGCGAATTGAAGTATTGAATACTTGGTTTGCTCTGTTTTGGAATATCCTGTATGTAGGCTTTATTATTTCGTTAGCTTTTCAAAAATAGAAGTTAATACAGGGACAACTTGTTTTTTCCGAGAAACGACACCTTTAAGTAATGCAGTATTATTTTCTAAAGTAACATTGTATGCTTTTTCAACAGCTGCCGCTTCTTTACCTAGTGCAAGTCCTACAGAATTACTGTTTAGAATGTCGGTAATGACAAATAAGAATAAATCTAATTCTTTTTCATCGATTACTGTTTGAATAGCTTTTTCAACCTCAGCTTGTCTATTTAGCACATCATTAGTATCTACTGTGTTTATTTGCGCAATAACTAGGTGATAGTCAGCAATTTGAAAATCTTTTGCATCAAGGGAAATAAGCTGTTCAGCAGATTTTTCACTTACATTTGCTCCAGCTTTTAGCATTGCCATTCCATATGCTTCTAAGTCTACACCAGCAATTTCCGCAAGCTCTTTTGCAGCTTGAACATCTTCGTCTGTGCATGTTGGGGATTTAAATAATAAAGAGTCTGAAATTATTGCTGATAGTAATAAACCGGCAATTTCTTTAGTTATCGTTACATCTTTTTCCTTGAATATTTTTTTCAAAATTGTTGCAGTACAGCCAACAGGCTCTGCACGGTAGTAAACCGGATCAGCAGTTTCAAAGTTAGCAATTCGATGATGGTCAATAACTTCAAGTACTTTCGCTTCCGCAATATCATCTGCACTTTGTTGTCGTTCATTATGATCTACTAATATAACTTTAGAGGTTTCATCTGTAACTTTCTCCACGAAACGTGGTGCCTCCACATGAAAATAATCTAACGCATATTGAGTTTCGCCATTAACTTCCCCAAGTCGTACTGCTTCAGCATCCACACCAAGGGCTTTTTTTAATTCAGCATAAGCAATGCTTGAACAAATGGTATCGGTATCCGGATTTTTATGACCAAACACAAGAATTTTTTCCATAATATTTTCAACTCCACTTCTTGAATTTCACTTTTTACCATTATTATGGTACTCTAAACAGCAAAAATTAACAATATGTTTGTTCTGTAAAATAAGAGGGAAGAGACAAGCGATATCAATTTATTCTAAATATTCAAACTCGAAAATGTATTCTGAAAAATACTTGTGTTATAAATTATGACTCACTATAATATTATTATTATAGCACATTAGTGCTATGCAAGAAAATAATTTATAGCGCTTACATATTTGGTTGGGAGGGAGCTTTATGAGCGAGTTAAACAACTTAAATATACCGGTAAAACCAGTTGCACCGAAAAAATGGTCGATTATCGGACCGGGCTTGCTTGTGGCTGCAACAGGGGTAGGAGCAGGAGATTTAGTAGCTGCATTAGTTGCTGGACAAAACTATGGCCTTGTTTTTTTATGGGCAATTTTAGTTGGTTCCATACTAAAATTTGCCTTAAATGAAGGGGTTGGCCGTTGGCATTTAGTTACAGGGAAAACTATTTTGCAGGGTTGGAATTCCATGGGAAAATGGACAATGGGCTATTTTGGTGTTTATATCATTATTTGGGGATTCGTATATGGAGCGGCCGCTTCTTCCTCAAGTGCACTTGCGTTAACAGCGATGTTTCCTGCATTACCGTTATGGGCTTGGGCAATTATTAGTTCATTATTAGGATTTGTTTTAATCTGGTGGGGTAAATTTAAAACTTTTGAAAACGTCATGAATATTTTAGTAGGAATTATGTTTATTACTGTCGTTGGTTCTGCAATCATAGTTCTACCTGAACTTGGTAGTATTATTGATACATCGGTTCCAAAACTGCCGGAAGGTTCATTAATTTATGCACTTGGTTTAATTGGCGGTGTAGGCGGATCGATTACAATGGCTTCCTATGGATATTGGTTACAGGAAAATAAATGGGAAGGTAATTCCTTTGTACGTACCGTACGAATTGACTCCGCAATTGCATATATTGTTACAGCTATATTTACGATTTCCTTATTAATTTTAGGTGCTGCTTTATTATATGGTACGGATGCAAGTATCAGTGGGGAACAAGGTCTTGTTTCATTTGCCTCAATTTTAGGAAATGAATTATCACCAACATTTCGAAGGTTGTTCTTAATCGGTTTTTGGTCTGCATCTTTTACTTCATTGCTAGGTGTTTGGAATGGGGTTTCTTATTTGTATGCTGACTTTGTTCGTACAGTAAAAAAATCCGATGTAAAGAATAGCCAACTTAGCCAAACTAAATCATTTAAATTTTTTGTTTTTTGGTTAACATTCCCTCCAATGCTTCTTCATTTTATCGGAAAACCTGTTGGTCTAATTATTGCTTATGGTGCTTTAGGCGCATTATTCATGCCATTTTTAGCATTTACATTAATTTATTTATTAAATAGTAAAAAACAGGTTGCCACACTGGAAAACAGAAATAAATGGCTGTCCAATACGTTTTTAGGTTTAAGTATTGTCATTTTTGTCGTATTAGCAGTTAATGAATTGATAAATATTTTTAGCTAATTTCACCCTATAGTATTCAGGTAATGGGACAAAAGTGAATTTGGAAAAGTTTCTTGTACCAATAATAACAATTGGATACTTTTGAAAGTTAATTGGAGTCAAGGGGCGAATCCTTCGGGAACAGCCCGTGACTCAAAATCTCGCAAGAACGTAGTGACGAGGAGGCTCGAGTCATGCCACTGAAAACGCCACCGAAAACGCCACCGAAAACGCCACCGAAAACGCCACCGAAAACGCCACCGAAAACGGAAATTAATTTTATTTTTAATATAAAAACATCATTTTTCTAATAAAGTAAATTAGCGTTTTTTTCTCTGTCCCAACCTCTTTTTTGTTGAGCCTGATATATTAAATAACCTGCAAACCTTGAATAAAAGTTGATCTTATCTCATGAAATTGCAAAATTCGTTTAGAATACCGGATTTGTTTATATCATATTCTCCTATAATATAAAGACGGAAAGAATAAAATAGTGATATAGTATAATGGAAAATTCATTCCTTAAAAAATATATTCTTGAAACATTTGTATTGGGGAGAATAGAATGGGAAATAAGCAGAAATTAAAAGCTACTTTGGCTCCGATGAGTAATAAACAAAAGGTAGAGTATATTTGGAGCTATTATAAGTGGTATTTTATTATCGCAATAATTTTTCTTATCATTGTAGCGATGGTCATTAATAACTTTACCTCGAAAAAAGAGGATGCATTTCATATCATGGTGTTAGCGGTTCAAGCAGACTCTTCCAAATTGACAGATATTCAAAATGAGCTCAATGATCTGTTGCTGAAAAAGGAAGAGCGGGAAACATCTGAGGTAAACATTCAAGTAATGCCTTTTTCATCAAATACCGGAATGGATTTACAAATAGCAGCATTACAACGTGTGACCGGTGAAATAGCTGCAAGTAATCTCCATGTATTATTGATAGATGAAGAGCAATTTCGCATGATGAATACAGATGAATATTTTATTGATTTACAAGGATTAGTAAACAATAAAATAGAAATTGATAAGGAGCATTTGTATTACTCTACAGATAACAGTTACATAACGGGTATAAATATTTCGGCACTACCTTTATTTTCGGGAGCAATTTATGATAAAAATTTAGTGTTATGTATCCCGAAAAACGGTGTGAAGGATGATTATACTGAGAAGTTCTTATCCTATATTTTAAGTAAGAACGAATGAAAGCGAAAAAAGGCTAACCTATACTAGGACATAGTAGGTTAGCCTTTTCTGTTTATTCAACTTTTGTCCATTTTCCGTTACCAAACGTTTGAAAACCAATGTCACCTTCCGCAATTTCCACTATTGTAGGACCTTCTGGATTTCCATTTGCGATAATATCATCCAACTCTCCAGAAAAACCACTGAGACGAGCCCAGTATCCAAAGCTGTCGCCACCATCACTTTTATATTTTCCAGGTGATATATCCTTGCCGACAATATAGGTTCCATCACTAAAAGAGGTTAACATTTCTGGCTTGTAATTATCGTCCACTTTAAACCAATAGCCTGAACCTGAGGTTTGAAAACCGACATCTCCCTCATCAATATTGACAATATCGGATCCCTGTGGATTACCATTAGCGATAATCTCTTCTAGAGATCCCCCAAAACCAGATAAACGAGCCCAATACGTAACACTTCCTTCACTTTTATATAAACCGGGTTCAATATCTTTTCCAACCTCAAAAATTCCTGATTCAATTCTACCTTCCGTGTTTTCTGCTTCCTCGTTCTCTGCTGTATTTTCTTCCTCATTTGTAGCATTTTCGTCAGTGGTCTCGTTTTCATTATTTTCAGTAGCATTCTCTTCCGTACCATTTTCAGCAGTCTTATTACTATTTTCCTGCTGATTTTCAGCGGTATCGTTATCTTCATCCCCTATGGCGTTGCATGCTCCGATAATAATAATGACTACAATTAGCCAAAACCACCAACGCTTAAACATTGGCTTTTTTTCTTTTTCCAAAATGAACACTCCTCATTAATGTAAGTAAACATATATTTCCATGCAGTTAGAAAAAATAGTTATTGCGACCATTAGTTTGTGCAGTATATAAAAGAATATTCGGATTCCGGTTTTAACGAGTATGGTTTGTACGCCACTAATCACTCGCCGTTGCTTTTGGGTATCGGCTAGCAACGGCGCATAGTGGCTAGCAAACTTCGCCACTCCTCCGAACGATAAGTCAACATCGACTCGCAAGCTCGTCGTGTTTCCTATATCTTCTGCGGAAGGGCTCCAGTTTGTACGCCACTAATCATTCACCGTTGCTTTTGGGTATCGGCTAGCAACGGCGCATAGTGGCTAGCAAACTTCGCCACTCCTCCGTACGATAAGTCAACATCGACTCGCAAGCTCGTCGTGTTTCCTATATCTTCTGCGGAAGGGCTCCAGTTTGTACGCCACTAATCATTCACCGTTGCTTTTGGGTATTGCAATTGATTGAAAACAATAATAATATTAATATTAATTAATATAATTATTTTTTGACATTATATGACGTTTTTAAACAACAGGAGATTGGGGTGTACTGTTTGAAAAAGAAGCTTGTAAAAACTAAATCTAGCAAACGAACTTTTTTTAAGTTTAAAAGTTTAAAAGCGAAAATACTAAGTGGATTTTCGTTTGTTCTTGTTTTAGTATTAGCTTTATTTGTATTGAATTTTTTCAATATTAGTAAAACAAATGATGAAACAGAAGAAATCGTTGATGAACAAATGCAATTATTAATTACATATGAAAAAATGTCTTACAATGTTGCAGCTCGTTTAGCATCGGTAAGAGGGTATATGCTATATGATGATATGGCATATCGAAAGCAGTTTAATCAGTATGCGGCAGAAAGTGATACATATGCTGATACTATTTTAAGTAGGAATCCTTCGCCAGAAGAAAAAGCATTAGTGGATAAAAGTGTAGAATGGCAAAGAATGATTATCAATGAAGTTTATAGTGAATATTCGAAAGGAAATAAAGCAAACGCCCTTCAAATTTTATCCGAGAAGGTGCAGCCACTATCTACCGAATTAATAGATGGATTTGATAAACTATCAAAGGCACGTGAAGGGACGATAAATACATTAGGGGATACGATTATTTCGGATGGGGAACGTTCATTATTAATCACCACTATTGTATCCCTCCTTGTCATTATTGTAGGAATCGGGATTGCTATTACAACTTCGCGATCCATTACTAATCCGATTCGTTTAGTAATGAAACGAATGAAGCAAATTGCGGAAGGTGATTTAAGTAATCCGCCATTAATAGAAACAACTAGTGATGAAGTAGGACAACTTGTCATATCGACTAATGCAATGAATGCAAATATGCGAAATGTATTGATGAAAATTCAAAATGTCTCCGAAACGGTTAGCTGCCAAAGTGAGGAATTATCGAATTCTGCAAGTGAAGTGAAAGAGGCAAGTGAGCAAGTTGCATCTACTATGCAGGAATTAGCCTCTGGATCTGAAGCACAAGCAAACAATTCAATAGAGCTATCTTCGATGATGGAAAAATTTGCAAACGGTATTCAAGCAACGAATGTATATGGGGAGCAAATAGAGAAATCTTCCAATAATGTTTTAGATATGACAAATAATGGTAGTCGATTAATGGAATCTTCTACTACCCAAATGGCGAAAATTGACGAAATTGTACAGGAGGCAGTCGAGAAGGTTCAAAGCTTAAATGTACAATCCCAACAAATATCCAAGCTAGTAATTGTCATTAAAGAAATTGCGGACCAAACAAATCTATTAGCATTAAATGCAGCTATTGAGGCAGCAAGAGCAGGGGAACATGGCAGAGGCTTTGCAGTAGTTGCCGATGAGGTTAGAAAATTAGCAGAACAAGTAGCCTTCTCTGTAAAAGATATAACAAAAATCGTCTCCAATATTGAATCGGAATTTACGATTGTTTCCAGTTCCTTAGAGAATGGATATAAAGAAGTGGCACAAGGAACAAGTCAAATTAAAACAACGAATGAAATGTTCCACAAAATTAATCATTCTGTTAGTGAAATGGCAAATAGTATGAAAAATATATCAGACAATTTATCTAGTATTGCGGAAAGTAGTCAAGAGATGGAAGTACGAATCCAAGAAATTGCTGCAATATCAGAAGAATCGGCTGCGGGTATAGAACAAACCTCAGCTGCAGCTCAACAAACAAACAGTTCGATGGAAGAGATTGCAAATAACTCTACACAGCTATCCCAGCTTGCGGAAGAATTGAATGTATTAGTGAAACAATTTAAGATCTAACTTTACATTCTATAATGTTAATCAACAGGTGCTCCTTTATCGGAACCACCTGTTTTTTATTTGTCCTATCACGTTTATAGAATCGAATGAGTTTCCCTAGCATTTTTATAAATTTCTAAAGAAAATCTTTCATATATTTAGGGAAACGAATTTTTACGGATAAAATTTACGGTATAATTAGAAAATGAACATCAGAAATGTTTCGAAGGAGCAAAGCATATGTTAAATAATCAAGTTTTTCGTTTATTAGAAACCTTTCTAGTTGCTACTTTTGGCGGCTATATTTTCTCTTTGTTACATCTGCCACTACCTTGGGTACTAGGCGCTCTTTCCTTTGTTATGCTTTGGCAAGGATTTATGAAAAGGAAAGCTTTTGTGCCAAATACAGTAAAAAATAGCGGATTTATTATTTTAGGATTAAATTTCGGATTATATTTTACGAAAGAAACATTCGAAACTGCTTCTGCATATTTTTTACCATATGTACTAATTACGATAATGTTGATTATTATCAGCATGGTCATCGGAATTATCATTTCTAAGTGGATAAAGGTTGATAAAATGACAAGTGTTTTTTCTTGTATTCCAGGTGGACTTTCGGAAATGACTGTTGCAAGTGAGTCACTTCATGCAAAATCATCGTTTGTGGCAATTTTTCAAACGGTAAGATTAGTTACAGTTCTATTTACTGTGCCATCGGTAATGTCTTTCTTGTTTCTTGATAAAACAACAACGACTATCCAACAAGCGGTAACTACGATTTCTGCTCCACCTATCTGGAATTATTTATGGTTTATTATTCCGATTGCTGTTGCACTATTTATTCAAAATAAAGTGCCTGCTGGCATTATTATAGGTGCGCTCGGATTTACAGCATTATTAAATTTGAGTCCGATTGAATTACCGAGCATTCCTATTGTACTCATGCACGTTGGTCAAATTCTAGTGGGGGCTGGCATCGGAAAGAATATTAATTTCCAAGATTTGAAGATTGGCGGAAAATATAGTCTTGTTTATTTCGGAGCTTCACTTACTATTATTGCGTTTGCATTTGGACTTGGCATGATATTTGCAAGCTTTACCTCGTTGAATTATGCAACTGCTATTTTAAGCATTGCACCTGGTGGTTTATTTGAAATGGTTGTGACTGCATATAACATTGGCGGTGATCCAGCTATAGTCAGTGCGTTACAACTAACACGGATATTAATGATCGTATTATGTGTACCGCCTTTTATGAAATGGAAATATGGAGTTGCAGAGGAATCACCAATTTATAATAGTTGATAAATAATTGATTAATAGAATTAAAAAGGGTAATATATATACTGTAAACGCTATCATTCTTTTTGAGGGGGAGTTTTGATGGGGAAGCTGGATGGTAAAGTCGCAGTTATTACAGGCGGTGCTGGTGGTATTGGAAAAGAAACAGCAGCTTTATTTTTAAAAGAAGGTGCACGTGTTGTTTTAGTAGATTTATTTGAAGATTCGTTACAGAAAACGAAGACTGAGCTACATACATATGGGGAAGTGTTAACGGTTCAGGCAGATGTTTCGAAGGAAGCGGATGTGAAAAACTATGTAAAAACAACAGTAGATCATTTTGGGAAAATTGATGTGTTCTTCAACAATGCTGGTATTGAAGGGAAAGTTGCACCCATTGTAGAACAAACAGTGGAGGATTTTGACAAAGTTATTGCAGTAAATGTCCGAGGAGTTTTTCTAGGATTGAAGCATGTGTTAAATGTAATGAATAGCCAAGGATATGGTAGTATAATCAATACTTCATCAGTGGCTGGATTACATGGGAGTGAAGGTGTTTCTCCATATGTTGCCTCTAAGCATGCTGTAGTTGGTTTGACAAAATCGGCTGCATTAGAAGCAGCACATGCAAATGTTCGCGTGAACTCTATCCATCCATCACCAGTGAATACAAGAATGATGCGATCACTTGAGGCAGGATTTAATCCAGAGGATGCAGAAGCGGTAAAAGAGGAGCTTGCAAAATCGCTTCCGTTAGGCAGATATGGGGAACCAAGTGATATTGCAAAATTAGTATTGTTTTTAGCTTCCGATGATAGTGAATTTATTACAGGTGCACAGTATCGTGTAGATGGTGGCCAAGGGGCAAAATAACGGGGGCAAGTCAAACAGGGGTTGAAATATATCGTAATTTGAGTTCACTTTAATAGTGAGCTCATTTTTTTATTAATCATAATAGCTTTCAAACGAAAAATGCGCAGCATCCGAGGATGCTGCGCAAAAGAGATAAGCTTATTCTGCAACAAATGCAAATATCGATAATGGCTCCCTATTATTTGTTTGAATAAACTCTTTTAAAATATTTATTTCAGATTTAATTAATAGCTTAAGTTTTTCTGGCATGCCAATTGAATTTTCAAACATTGTATCGATTTCTTTTAAAGTGTAACTAATTTCCCACTCTCCATCTTGTAGCTTAGGGGAAACAATTGATTGTTCCTTAATCGTTTTCCAACCGCTGCTTTCCAATAGTGACTGTATATCATTTGGAGTGAACAGAGTTCGGACATTTGCTTCACTTTGTTGCTTAAATGCTTCATACTGCGCTTGAATCAATATGGAAAGTAAATGGGGATATTGATTCAATGATTGAATCCGTGTATCCCATTCTGCAAAGCAAAGTTGCTTCCCCCATTTCCGGATTTTTTGAAAAATCTTTTCTAATTGGACAGCAGATGAGAAATACCAGGAGCAGTGAGATAATACAATATAGTCAAAGGAATGATCAGGAAAATCAATTTCAGTAGATAGTATATCTACTTCAAACTCCATTTTTATTTGTTTACCTAGTGCCGATTTCATTATATAGGATGCAGAATCACCTAATGTTATTGGGGCACCATAGGATGCAGAACCAATATCTACGCCATGAACAAGCCCATCTTCGCCAACTAAATAAGCTAAAACAACCGTAGTATCCCCTTGGCCACAGCCAATTTCCAATACCCGCTTGCCTTTCTCAATCCCCCAAAACTCAGCTAATTTCAAACGATGTTCCGTCTGGATTTGTTGTATTTCATTATCGCTAGGCATACAGGAAAGAATCGTTTGTAACCTATTAGTATTCATTATATTCCCCCTTTATAAACGAAAGCTTATTCACGAAAATACGAAACTATCTAAATGTTAACATATTCATTTAGAAATAATAAGCTTTTGATCAAATGCTGTTAGTGGTTAAATATACGAAAAGAGGTTCTACTAGGAAACTAACGATTATCAATATTTTTTTTAAAAAAAGTATTGCCTCGTATTGTGACAATATGTTATAAATATACATGTTAGTAAATATTAATACATCTCATACAAAAAAGGTGATCCAATATCATGAAGGAAAGTTTGAAAACGGAATGGAATAAAATTGAACAGCAATTATGGAATTTAAGTGATTATTTATATGAACATCCCGAAATTGGAGATCAAGAATTTGAATCTAGTAAATTACTAGCTAATTTGCTAAAAGACCATGGGTTTACAATAGAAATGGGAATTGTTAACCGTCCGACAGCATTCAGAGCAGAATATAAAAGTGACAAGCCTGGTCCAACTATTGCCTATTTAGCGGAGTATGATGCATTACCGGGAGTCGGCCATGGGTGTGGGCATAATTTAATTGGTACGATGAGTGTTGGTGCTGGTATTCTAATTAGTAAAGTAATTAATCAAATTGGTGGAAATGTAGTAGTTCTTGGAACTCCTGCTGAGGAAACAAATGGTGCAAAAGTACCGATGAGTGAACAAGGAATTTTTAATGCGATTGATGTTGCAATGATTTTACATCCAAGTGACCAATCCTTTGTTAGTGGAGAGTCATTAGCAATGGATGCAATCCAATTTGCGTATACTGGAAAATCTGCACACGCAGCAGCTTCTCCTGAGAAAGGAATTAATGCACTAGATAGTGTGATTCAATTATTTAATGGAGTTAATGCCCTTCGACAACATGTCACACCAGATGTAAGGATCCATGGGATTATTGCAGAAGGTGGAAAAGCAGCCAATGTCGTTCCAGATTATGCAGTGGCACAATTTTATGTGCGTGCAAAGGAACGGGAATACTTAAATGACGTAGTTGAAAAGGTAAAAGCTATCGCAAATGGTGCAGCCTTAATGACAGGTGCTTCGTTGGAAATATCCAATTATGAGTTAAGTTATGACAATATGATAACAAACCAACAATTATCCGATATTTTTACTGCAAATTTACAAGCGGTAAGCGATCTGCCGATAAATGAAGCGAAACAAGGATATGGCTCCATTGACATGGGGAATGTAAGTCATGTCGTTCCGGCTATTCATCCATACATTAGTTTGAATAAACTAGGTTTAGTAGCACATACACAAGAATTTGCAGATCAAACCATTACAGAAGATGGACATACAGCATTGTCTAGTGGTGCATTGGCGTTAGCTGGAGCAGGTTATGATGTGTTAACAGATGAGAATCTTTTGAAATCAATACAGGCAGAGTTTAAAAATAAGTAGTATTTTTATAGATAAAAATGTATAAATATCAAAAAGTGATTATAATTATGAGGGGAGAATAAAAATGAAAAAATGGGTTATTAGTAGCTTTTTACTTGTTATCGTTATAGGAATGTTAGCAGCATGTGGAACAGCCGAAAAATCAAATGGTTCATCTAGTGGGTCTGGGGAAAAGAAAATATTGAAGATGGCAACATCTGCTGATTTTCCACCGTTTGAATCCTATGATGCAGAAGGTAATTTCGAAGGCTTTGATATAGAATTAGCGCATATCATTGCGGATGAATTAGGTTATGAATTACAAATAGAAGATATGCAGTTTGATGGACTTATAGGTGCATTACAATCTGGTCGTGTGGATATGGTATTGTCTGGAATGAGTGCGGATGAAAAACGTAAAGAAAATGTTGATTTCTCTATGGAATATCACCGTTCAGGAGAAATGTTTATTTCCCAACCAGATGCAGGAATAGATAAAATTGATGATTTACAAGGTAAAGTTGTTGGCGTTCAGCTTGGTACTATTCAAGAAGAAGGTGCGGATGAATTAAGTGAACAATATGGATTTGAAGTTAAAAAAGTAGATAACGCAACAATTTTAATACAAGAATTAGTATCTGGTCGTATCGATGTTGCTTATATGGATAAAACAGTTGCTACTGGCTATATTAAAGCACAAGGCTTTGTAGGTTTTGATGATCCAACAACCAGTTCTCCTGGTATGGGAATTGCCTTCCCTAAAGGTAGTGAATTGGTGGATGACGTAAATAAAGTGTTAGAAGAACTAAAAGCAAATGGAAAAATTGCAGAACTAGAAGAAAAATGGATTAAAGAATAAACAGTTAATTGCAACTAGAAAGAGAGGTGATAAGGCATGAATTTGGATTTTAGCCAAATCGTGCCTTATATTCCTTTTATGTTGAAGGGAATAGGGGCAACACTAAAATTTGTTAGTATTTCAATATTGGTAGGATTTATATTAGGGACAATATTAGCATTATGTAAAATAACGAATAAACCAGTGTTGAAATGGTTTGCAGCAGCATATACTTCCATTTTTCGCGGTACACCATTAATTTTGCAATTAATGATTATATATTTTGCGATACCACAACTAACAGGATATGATATTGATGGGTTTTTAGCGGCGATACTAGCCTTTGGATTAAACTCCGCAGCCTATGTTTCGGAAATTATTCGTGCCGGAATTATGGCGGTTGATCATGGACAAACGGAGGCAGCAGAAGCCCTTGGTATCCCATATAAACCAATGATGCTAAACATTATATTACCGCAAGCAATCAAAAATATTTTACCAGCACTTATGAATGAATTTATCACGTTAACTAAAGAATCTGCCATTGTTTCTACGATTGGTTACCTAGACTTAATGCGGAGAGCACAAATTGTAGGTGCCGATCTATATCGTAATTTTGAACCATTATTAGTTGCAGGGCTTATATACTGGATAATGGTTGTTATTTTAACGAAGATTGGTAGTATGGTAGAAAGGAGGATGCGATATAGTGATTAAAGTAAATAATATTTCTAAAACGTTTGGTAAAAATGAAGTATTGAAAAATATTTCGACATCGATTAATCAAGGTGAGGTTGTTGCTGTCATCGGTCCTTCTGGTTCTGGAAAATCTACCTTTTTACGTTGTATAAATTTATTAGAAACTCCATCAGCGGGAGAGATTTGGATAAAAGATACCGAAATAACAAATCCTAAAACGAATAAACAAATGGTAAGACAAAAAATCGGTATGGTATTTCAACATTTTCATTTGTTTCCACATATGACAGTGCTAGAAAATATTACTTACGCACCTCAAAAAGTGAATAAATTATCAAAAGAAAATGCGGAAAAAATTGCAAAGAATCTTTTATCGAAAGTTGGTCTACTTGATAAAATGGATAGCTATCCTAATCAATTATCTGGCGGTCAAAAACAACGGGTTGCAATTGCAAGAGCATTGGCGATGGAGCCAGAAATAATGTTATTTGATGAACCAACATCCGCATTAGACCCAGAAATGGTAAAAGAGGTGCTAGATGTTATGAAGGATTTAGCAAACACTGGCATGACTATGATTATTGTTACACATGAAATGAACTTTGCCCGTGAAGTAGCTAATCGTATTTTATTTTTAGATGAAGGTGTTTTATTAGAAGAACAAATACCAGCCATATTCTTTAATCAACCATCTACGGTAAGAGCTCAGGAATTTTTAGCTAAAGTATTATAGTTTTGAAATAGTAAAAGAGGAAAAAGACTGTCCCGAAAGTGATGTACTTTTGGAGGACGTCTTTTTTTTTGATAATTAGCTATAGAAATGAATATTAACCTTTTTTCCATTTCTATTAAACTTTCCTTCAATTAACACTAAAGATTTGCTGAAAAATGTCGATAAAGAAAGAGAAGGAATAATTAAATATAGTCGTTGTTATAGTGTGATAGCTTTCACAATAGAAATAGACAAACTCTTAATAGCAACGATATAAAAGGTTAATGCTTTAAAAATTAAACTGTTTTCTAAAGGATTGTTGTTATTTCATGAGATAGGATTATTAAATGAAACGCTGAGCAGACGGAATATACGAAGACTCCCGCGAGAAAGCGAGACAGGGGAAACCCTGCAGGAGCGAAAGTGACAAGTAGCAACGCTGCTCGCCCGAATGGATGTGCGGACAGTATACCGTCTGCGTTCTTTTGAGAAAAAGCAACAATCTATACGAAAACAGACAAAAATTAAGTTTGAAAAGAATAGACAGGTGAGTATGATGGATAAGTCTTCAATCATTGGAGTTATATTTGGTATCGTAGCCATTGGGGTCGGAATGGTTTTAAAAGGGGTTAGTCCAGAAGTATTGGTCAACCCTGCGGCAATATTAATCATTATTTTAGGTACAATCGCATCCGTTGTTATTGCATTCCCACTGAATGAAATTAAAAGAGTACCAAAATTATTTGGAATTTTATTTAAGGAAAGTCAAAAGGAATCTATTACTGATTTAATCGTAATGTTTTCCGAGCTGTCTCAATTAGCAAGAAGAGAAGGTATTTTGTCTTTGGAAAGACGAATAGAAGAAATTGATGATCCATTTCTAAAAAATGGACTTTCCTTAGTAATAGATGGGAAAAACTCTGAATTCATTAGAGATGTATTAAGCGAAGAAATTGATGCGATGGAAGAAAGACATCAAGCAGGTGCATTAATATTTACACAGGCAGGAACATATGCACCAACTTTAGGTGTTCTTGGTGCGGTTGTCGGGTTAATAGCCGCATTAGGTAATATGAATGATACCGAGGCACTTGGTCATGCCATTAGTGCCGCGTTTGTTGCAACATTACTAGGTATCTTCACTGGATATGTTTTTTGGCATCCGTTCGCAAATAAATTAAAACGTAAATCAAAAAACGAAGTGCAAGTAAAATACTTAATGATTGAAGGAATTTTATCCATAATTGAGGGAGAGGTTCCATCAGTAATTGAACAAAAACTATCATCCTATTTACCAGCTAGTGAACGGAAACGATTCCTAGAAGAAAGAAGTGGGCAAAAATCATGAGTAAACGAAAGAAAAAAGAGAAACATGAAGAACATGCAGATGAATCATGGCTTCTTCCATACTCCGATATGCTCACCTTGCTTTTGGCACTTTTTATCGTTCTCTTTGCAGCAAGTAATGTAGACGCACAAAAATTTCAAGCGATGTCGCAAGTGTTTGGTGAAATATTTACCAATGGTGAAGGGATTATGGAGCAACCTAATACAGTTCCAAGTACGGAATTAGATGCAATGGTTGAGCAAAAGGAAGAAAAGGAAGAAAAGGAAGATAAGCAAGAACAAGAAGAATTAGAAAAACAACAAGGAACAACAGAGGAGCAAGAAGCGAATAAAGTAGGAAATACAGAAAAAGAACAATTAACTGCAATACAAGAAAAAATTAATAATTATATTATTAATAAAAATTTATCTGGTCAGCTGCAAACAAAGCTAACGGATGAAGGGTTACTAATTGTGATTAATGATAATGTGTTTTTCGCATCGGGTAGCGCATCTGTTCGTCAACAAGATATACAAATTGCCCAGGAGTTGAGTGAATTATTAGTACTCAACCCACCACGAAATATTATCATCAGTGGCCACACCGATAATGTGCCGATTCATAATAGTAATTTTCAATCGAATTGGGAACTTAGTGTAATGCGTGCGGTAAACTTTATGAAAATATTACTTCAAAATGGTAATTTAGATCCTGCTCATTTTAGTGCAAAAGGATTCGGGGAACATCAACCGGTTGCTTCAAATGATACGAATGAGGGAAGAGCAAAAAACCGAAGGGTAGAAGTACTAATATTACCTAACTAGTAAAATGAAGCGTTAAAAAATTATGGAGAGTTTGAGAAAGGTCTACGTCATTTACGTAGACCTTTTTTTATATCAAAGGGAAATCATACGTCGAGGAAAAATGGGATTATTGGATAGCTTTAAACTTTCTGGAAATAATATACTCGATTTCTATTGATAAGGGGAATTTACCATGAAAAACAGTTTTTTTAAAAAAGGCGGAAAAGACAAGGAAAGTAAAGATATCAAAGACAAAACAAGCAAAAAAGAAAATCTCATTTCCATGTCTAAAGATTATAAAAAAGTTATATATACGAATGAAAAAACGAATATTGAGTTTAAAATTGAATATATTTCCTCCCTTGTCGATGAGAAAATTATTCAAAAAAGTGCACTCCCATATTTATTAGAAAAAGAATTTACAAAAATAACGGATATTAAGGAAATTCTCCCGATTGCGGAGGTAGAAATTTCTGAGGACCCGAAACAAATCGAAGAACGTTTATTTACAGGATTTGTCGTGCTAACTATTTCCAGTAATAAAGAAAAATTTTGCTTCTTTTCTGCACAGAAAGAAATCGGCAGAAATATTTCTGTCCCTGAGGTAGAATTTAGTGTTATCGGTCCAAAGGAAGCTTTTGTAGAAACATTAGAGCAAAATTTAAATTTAATTCGTAAACGATTACCAGTTAAAGAACTTATTGTAGAAGAAACAACGGTTGGACAATTATCGAAAACGAAAGTTGCCATTATTTATCTACAAGGAGTCGTTGACGATGAAAATGTAAATACAGTGAAACAGAGAATTAATGATATAAAAATAGACCAAATTACCGATAGTTCCTTTATCGGTCAAATTATTTCGGATAATAGAAATTCTCCATTTCCGCAAGTCCTAGACTCGGAACGACCAGATCGGGTAGCAGCAGTTCTATCAGAAGGAAAAATAGCGGTTATTGTGGATGGTTCACCACATGCTCTAATTGCACCAACAACTTTGATTGAATTTTTTAGCTCATTTGAAGACTATTTGTTAAATTGGATTCTTGCTTCCTTTTTCAGGGTTATTCGTTTATTTGCAGTTGCTTTTTCGATTTTAGTTACACCATTATACGTAGCAACACTAACCTATCATTATGAATTAATCCCACAGGATTTATTAAGCATTTTAATTACATCAAGAAGAGTGATCCCGTTTCCACCAATTTTAGAGGTTCTCTTTTTAGAGCTTACAATTGAATTATTGCGTGAAGCTGGAGCACGACTTCCAACAAAGGTTGGCCAGACAATCGGTATCGTAGGAGGGATTGTAATTGGAACGGCAAGTGTAGAGGCTGGTCTCACTAGTAATGTTTTACTAATATTTGTGGCATTAGCAGCACTTGCTTCCTTTACTACTCCTGTATATCGGATTGGTAATACGATTCGATTATTACGGTTCCCATTTTTATTACTGGCAGAGCTATGGGGAATCATCGGGATTGCACTAGGGTTCTCCCTATTGTTAACACATCTTATTCGCCTGACATCCTTAGGAAGACCTTATTTAGAACCAATTTATCCAACAAGACTTGTGGATTTTAAAGATTCATTTATTCGATTACCACTAGATGCGCAAAGGAAGCGTCCATTATATTTAAGATCAGAATCACCTAAACGAATGAATCCTAAAGGAAATAAAAAGAAAGATATTGATGAATAGAGGTTGTTATTATGTCAGTAAATATCCCAGTGACAAACAAAATATCACCATTTCTTGTGTTTTATCTCATTCACACGATGCAAGTCGGTGTTGGAATGCTGGGGTTTCAAAGAATTATTGCAACATATGCTGGGACAGATGGCTGGATTTCCGTTCTTTTGACAGGAGTAATACTTCATATTCTCATGTGGATGATGTATAAAATGTTAGCTATAGTGGACGGAGATATCGTTACAGTACATAACTATATTATCGGAAAAAAAGCAACAAAAATTGTCTGCATCCCGATTATTCTTTACTTTTGCTTATTTGCTATTTCAGTATTACGAACGTATATTGAAATTATCCAAGTGTGGATGTTTCAGGAATTAGAAACATTTTGGTTTGCGCTTATTTATTTGCTTTTAGTTATTTATATTATTTATGGTGGTTTTCGAACCATTGTTGGAATCGCATTTTTTTCGATAGTTTTGCCAATATACATATTGGTATTATTCTTATTCACGGTACCTTTTGCGGATTTTTCTAATCTTCTCCCAATTTTTGATCACTCGATTGGAGATATTTTAAAAGGATCACGTAATATGACATTTACCGTGTTAGGTTTTGAAAGTATTTTATTATTTTACCCTTTTATAAAAAACCCCAAGAAATCGCACAAATATGCACATTTGGCGATTTTATTTACAACGATTGTATATCTATATATATGTATATTGACATTTTCCTATTTTTCCGAAAATCAGCTTCAAAAAAATACATGGCCAACATTAACGATGTGGAAAATCATTAGATTGCCTTTTGTGGAGAGGTTTGAATATATCGGAATTGCTAGCTGGTTTTTGCTTATTTTACCTATTATTGCCATTAGTATATGGGGGACAAGTCGAATCATTAAGCAGGTATACTCTATTCGGCAAAGACGCTCGGTTCTTGTTATTTCTCTACTATGTTTAATTGGTATTTGTATACCGACCACAAGATCCGAAATTAATATGGTAACAGATTTGACCGCTAAAATCGGATTTTATTTTTGCTATATATACGTCCCAATTTTATTTGTTGCCACTTTAATTAAAAAGAAGGTGAAAAAATCGTGAAATCAATTGAGACTATACTAATAATGGCTATTTTCACACTTTTTCTTAGTGGTTGTGTTGAAAAAGAAATATTGGATGATATTAATTTAATTGATGGAATCGGATTTGATTATGTCGATGGGAAGAAAATAAGGGGGACAATCGTTTTTCCTATTTTTATAAAAGATAAACCACCGGAAAATCGGGTCTTAACCGGAGAATCATTGTTGAAAAAAGAGATATTGCAGGATATTCAACTGCAAGCAGCAGATCCAATTGTTACAGGTAGTATGGAAGTTGTTTTATTTAGTAAAGAACTAGCAACGAAAAGTGGCATTACGGAATTAATGGATCCCTTTCAACGAGATCCTGGAGTAGGATCAGGCATTTATTTGGCCGTAGTAGAGGGAGAGACGAAGGAGTTATTTGAAGGGAAATATGGGGTTCGTGGCAATTCCACCCATATATCCGATATAATTGATGAAAATATTCGGAATGAAGATTTACCAAAAACCAATTTGCAAATTTTTCTTGCCGATTTTTATTCGGAAGGGAAATCTCCGTTCATGCCAATTATTAAAAAGAAATCAAAAGATGTGGTGGAATTAACAGGAGTAAGCTTTTTTAATAAGGGAAAGCTTGTCGAAACAATTTCATCAGATAAGATGTTTTTCTTCAAGCTTCTTGTCGATAAATATAGTGAAGGATTACATCGTGTGAAAATAGAGGAAGGGGAAGCGGCGATTCGAAGTATTCGATCGGTTCACCATTACAAATTGATAAAAAAAAATCCAATGGAAGTGGAGGTAACAATTGACGTTCAAGGTATTATTAATGAATTTAATGGAGATAAAATGTATCCGAATTTAGAACGAAAATTAAACAAACAATTTGAGAAAGAAATAAATCAAGAATGTCTTGCATTAGTAAAAAATTTTCAGGAGAAAAATATTGATCCAATTGGTTTTGGTCATTTTGTAAAAACACAAATTCGTGGCTTTGATTATAAAAAATGGCATGAATCTTTATATAAAGACTTAGTAGTAAAAGTAAAGTCAAATGTTGAAGTTACCGAGGCAGGAGTCATTCAATAAATAGAATAAATAATTCCACTAGCATAAATAGAAAAAGTAATAGATAATATTGATAGGCTATACGTACTATTTTTTATAGAGGAAGTTAAAAGAAAGGAAGTATGTACATGGAAATCATTTCTCATGAGGTCGAAAAATTATTTGATCCAACAGGAATTTTACCGGGTGACCGTTATGAATTTCTATTAAATATTGAGGTACCTGAAGATGACGAGTTATACTCGGAAAATGGTTTATACATAAAATTAATTTATGCCGTGGATGATAGAGGACCGCGAATTGCTCAATATCAAATTTTTGAAAGTATAACCGATACGTATTTAGACTTTGCCTTGGATGAAGAAGAAGAGGCGGCAATTAGCGATTACTGCAAACAATTTATTGAATAACGATCCAAAAGAGGTAACTGAATCAGTTGCCTTTTTTAATTGTGGCGTTTCAAAAAAGGGGAAGAGATTATGGGGAAATATCGATTGATTTTATTTGATTTAGACGGAACACTTTCTGATCCAAAAGAAGGGATTACAAAATCAGTTCAATTCGCATTAAAGCAAATGGGAATAGAAGAGCCGAATCTAGATAGATTGGAAGAATTTATTGGGCCACCACTTCAGGAATCTTTTGCCCGCTATTATGGGTTTTCGGAACAAGAGACGCAGGCTGCCATTACATTTTATCGGGAAAGATTTATGACTAACGGAATGTTTGAAAATGTTTTATATGAGGATATTTTTTTGCTACTGTCATTGTTACATAATGAAAACTATCACCTAGTAGTCGCCACTTCCAAGCCTACGGTATTCTCTGAAACAATTTTATCCTATTTTCAACTAGATAAGTATTTTGAAAAAATTATCGGGAGTAATTTAGATGGAACTAGATCATCGAAAGCAGAGATTATAAAATTCATTTTAGAAGAATATAAGGAATACCGAAAAGAAGAAGTGATTATGATTGGTGACCGAAAGCATGATATTATTGGTGCAAATAATATGGGGATTGATTCGATAGGAGTTACCTATGGATATGGAACTTTAGCTGAATTACAGCAAAGTGGACCTACGTATATTGTGGATAGTGTAATGGGAATTAGAAATGTATTAGAAAAGCCAAGCAGGTAATAAGTATAGTACTTGCTTGGCTATCAGGAAAGTTAACTATTTGTTAAGAGCTGATCCTCATGTACAATTTTAAAGTTTGCTTCTGTTAAATCTTTGCGAAGATTCGCTAATGCTTTTTCCTCAATAGTTTCAGGAACAGTGAAAACAATTTGGCGAACAAATTTACTGCTATGCAATGTTATTAACGATTGGATAGAAGAATGCTTGCTGACAATCTTCGTTAGTGTTTTTAGCGTATTATCGAAGTCATAAACTGCTATTGTTATAGAATGACCTTTAGAAGAAATGGCAAAAGCATCTTCCGCTACACTCATAACCGCTGCATGGGTTAAAATACCAACAAATTCTTGGTTGGTATTTAATACCGCAAGAAATGGTAATTTTTTAATGGTAAAAAACACACGGTAAAATGATTCGTCCTCATATACTACAGCGTCTTTGTCATCGGCAATTTGTAAAACAGAATCTGCAAGTGATCCTTTGTACTTATACGTATCAATTTCATATACATTGCCTAAAAATTTTGTTTTAGTCTTGTCTAGAATAGGTACACAACGAAACCCGGTTCTCTCGAGGTGTTCGCGAGCCTGTGCAATAGAGTATTCTTCTGTAATAAATTGAACTAAGCTTTTTTTCATGTAATTATTTCGAACCTGCATACGTTTCCCCCCTTAAAATCATAAGTATATTAATTATACAACAGATTTCAAGAAAAAAAATAATTATATAAATATTTTCACAAATAAAATAGATATCTTATAAAAAATATCCCTAAAGACTAGCCAAGGGATATTTATAAAAAACTATTATCTACCATGTAAACCTTTCGTTTTTTGGATATTTTTCAGCTTTTCCGGGGTTACATCATTATTTTCCTCATCAATAATCTTTAAGCCTTCAATTGTATTGCGCATCCCACCACGAAACGATTCTATGTAGGCTTTTCTTAATTCTAATTGTTCTTTTTGTTCCGATAAAGTTAAACTACTAGATTTTGCTTTTCTTGCAAGTTCATTTATTCTTTCTAATTGTTTTTTTGGTAACATTGTTGCATCTCCATTTCTTATTGTATGATATAGAGTACCTTTATTTCGTAATTTCGTAACAATAATCTTTTACAGTATTTCAAAATATATTCGTACTCATGCAGTAATCGTTAATCATTTCTAATTAAGTCTAAATTTTGTAAAAAATTCCAGTTGACCAGTACGCAGAATTATCGTATACTTATTAAGGTTTGTTATTGGTATATCGTATCTCTATATCTTTGCCGAAAGATTTGTGCCTAATGAGATAGACCATTCGTGATATTTGCTGAGAATTGACTCCGAATATTACGATTGCACCGTAGGGAAACGGTACTCATTGTGATGAAGCGAATCAAGGCTGAAAGGGGATTTCCCCAGCTTTTAATTTCTTTCAACAAAACCTAACATAAAATAGATACAGTTTATAAGAAGAGATGCTCATGAAAGAGCAATCTCTTTTTTTGTTCTTAGTTTTAAAAAGCAATAATTGCATTTGTAGAGCTATTAATTACAAACCAAATGATGAAGAACGTTTCCTTTCACTACTTAACTAATTCTTTTTCATTAGGTAAAAATGCCGAAAGTATTGCTCCTAGTAGAGGTAATAAGGAAAGCATAGTGAAAACCATCGATACTCCAAAGATGTCAGAAATACTACCCATGAAAACCGAGCCTATGCCCCCAGCTCCTACCCCAATTCCAATCGTTAATCCGGAAGCAAGGCCGATATTTTTTGGTAACAATCGTTGCATATAAACAACAGTTATGGAAAAGGATGCAAGAACCGTTAAACCAAATAGCAATAAATCGACAATTGCTAGAAAGCCATGTAAATGTGGAAATAGTAATGCAAAAGGTGTGGCAATGGTCATTGAAATAACAAGTAACCGTTTCATGCCTAGTTGATCCGATAAAATACCACCTAACAATGTACCAAGTGCACCTGCTCCTACAAAAACAAAGTTTAATATTTCTGCTTGTTCCAAACTAAGATTTGAAAAATAAAAAGGAAGAAAGACGACAACACCCACTTGACACCAAGATCGGAGAATGATGACAAGTACTAATAGGGTGGCTCCTGAAATATGATTTTCTCCCGTTATCGATTTGATTGGACCTCTATTTATTTGTACTCTTTCATTTAACCATTTTAGCAATGGTACAGTAAGAAAGAATGATAAAAATGCTACCGGTAATAACCAAATAAGTCCTTCTATTCCTGAATACACTAAAAACAGTGGAATCATCAACGGTCCAATAGCCTGTCCTGCATTTCCTCCTACTTGAAAAATGGCTTGTGCAAGTGCCTTTTTCTGACCGGAAGCAAAATGTGTGCCACGTGAAGCTTCTGGATGAAAGATTCCCGATCCTAGTCCTGACATTGCAATAAAAACTAACAGCCATGGTAAAGATGGTGCGAGTGCTGTTAGTGCTAGCCCAGTAATGGAGAGAAACACTCCGAGTGAAAATAACCAGACTCGTGGTTTTTTGTCTGCAAGCATTCCAAATAGTGGTTGCATTATTGATGATGTCAAATATGAAACTAAAACAATCATTGTTGATTGTGTATAATTCAACTCGAATGCATCTTTATACATTACAACAAGTGCTGGAACCATTCCGGTTGTGACTAAATCGTTTAAAAAATGTGATCCACTAAAAGTATACAGTGCTCGAGGATAAAAATCTGGTGTATTGACTGCAAGAATCTTTTGATTCGCGAGCTGACTTCCCATCTGAATACCTGCTTTCTATTTCTAGTAATGAAATAATCTGATAGTCGTATTTTATCATAGTAATGTATTAATAGGTTATCGATTGAATTTAGTTCTGTGAAGTTTTTCCTATTTATGTTTTAGAAAATGAATTAGAAACATAAAAAGTGAGAAAAGTGGTGAAATTATAAACGGAATACATCATGAAGGAAGTGACAGCTTGAAGAACCATCTGAAATTTATCTTTGCTTTTTCTAGTCTGTTTTTTTTGTTTTTTGTTGGTGTAGAACAAATACAGAATACAAGGATGGTTATTGCGGAAAAGAAAAATTTACTTGCACCAGTAAATCTGGATGAAAAGGGCACGATGTCTTACCTTAATTACTTGGAATATTTATCGATAACGGAGAAATCGGTAAAGATTGCAGTAATTGGTAGCAGTGTAACAAAGGGATCAGGTGCTTCAAAGCAGGAGTACCAATGGCCAAATCAATTGATTCATTATTTGAAAAGGCTACCTGGCAAAGATTTTTCTAAGCTCAGCTTACATAATTATGGGGTTTCCCGATTTAAAGCGAAGGACTTAATAGCAAACCGTCAAGTAGATAAGCTTATATTTGAAAAACCAAAACTTGTTATTTTTGAAACATCTGTCATTAATAATTTTCGTCAATCCACGCCAATGAACGACACGCTTTTTTATATAGAGGAACTGCTGCGAACAATTCAGGAAGGATTACCCGATGCAAAAATTTTAGTGATTTCCCCAAATCCGATTAGTGATAAAGGGAAAAATAAGAGCGGTTACTTTTATCAGGATTATTTAGAAGAAACAGGTCAGTTTATAGTAAAAAATGGTTATGATTATATAAATATGTATGAGGGTATCAATCAATATCTTTCAAAGGAAAAGCTATCATTAAATAATATTCTCGCTGATGGAATTCACCCGAACGATGAAGGCTATCGAATTTGGTTTGAAGTGTTAAGGAATTATTTGGAACATATGCAGGTAATTATTGAATAAAGGAGGAGAGAGAAAGTCATCCACTATTCCTCCTTCATTCTTTTCCCTTACTTTCCCGATAAGCTATGATGGTTGTTTTTAAGGATGCATAGGAACCAATTGCTGCATACCCATAAAACCATCCCATAAAAATACCTGCGATTACATCCTTTTTATGGCTAAAAAAGACCGATATGATTAATCCAATAACTAAGGCTATTGATGGAACAAACTGTTTTGGGACTTTGAAAAATAGTTTGATGAGCTGTGTTACTATCATGACGATTGGCACTGCTGTTACGGCATCCCAAAAGTTTGTATGAATCGTTGGAAAATCCATAATTATCACCACCTAAAGGGTAGTTTTGCGTTTGAATCGGAAATTTATCCAACAGTATTAAAACAAATTAAACTATTTGCAAATAGGTAATACAACATAAAAAAGTTGTCAGTACCCTTTTAGGAATACTAACAACTTTCCTTTCGAACTATTCACGGAGCTTTATAATTCTACAAGTGATATTTCGGCTGTTTCGTTTAACTGTTTTATCATTTGTAACCATTTTTCTGGCTTGTTGGAAAGTACTTGATAATAAATTTGCAAAAATTGTGCGATAAATTTTCCTTCTAAGCCATTGATTTCTTTGTAAGGCAAAAAGCATAAATCTAATTGCTGAACAGCTTCCCCATTATTCTCCCATGATGGATGAACGTAAGGGAAATTAAGACGGCGATAACCAAGATGGGATAATACTTCCCTACGAACAAACGGATCCATCACTTTGTTCCCACCAAACGAATAATCTTTTGCACGATAGGGATCATAAATTTCTGCAAACATTCCTAATATTTGTGTTCCAGACTGATCGGCTAGTTGTTTAAGATCAGCCTCCCGATTGGCTGCCAAAAAGCGTCCAATTCCAAGACCTTCCCGTTTAATAATGGTGAAGTCAGTCATCGCAACATTCATATTTGGATAATAACGATATTCCGTTGCCCCCACAACTTCCTCCTTATGAACGGCAACAAATACGCGAATTGACGGATCTTCTAACGGTTCCTTCCATAATTCAAAAGCTAAAACCTCTTCTGCTGGAAAAATTTCCTTCATTAAATTATGTAGCTGCCGAAAAAGTGGATTTTGAATATTATTAATTTGAACGTATTCCATAACCATCCTCCTTGTAGTTTTTTGCAATAAAATACTATTAGCTTTTAGTTTAAAAGTTTCCTATGTTTTCGACAAGCTATCAATCTTGAACAATCGAATGTTTTTTATCGATAATTATAATGAAACAAATAAAAATATGATAAAATAATATCTAAAATTAATTTAGAATCAGAAGTGTCGGAATATTTTAGTATGGAGATTTCAAAAGTTATATCCGAAGATTATTTTCTTTAAAAAAGGCGAGGAGAAAAAGCATGAAAATATTGTTTATGATACGTGATGCCTTCTATGAGGCAAATCCTAAGCTAATCGAGGATGCAAAAAGGCTAGGAGAAGTAAAGGTTCTTTTTACAGATAATGGTATTGACAATCGAACATTATTGGAAGAGGTAGCCGAAGTAGATATTATTGTTGTAGCCGTTGTGAAAATTACTAAGGAGGTCATTGATGCGGCTACAAACTTAAAATATATTATTAAATATGGTGCTGGATATGACAACATCGATGTTGCTTATGCAAATGTAAAAGGGATTGTTGTTACAAACTCACCAGGACAGAATGCAGAATCAGTTGCCGATCATGCTTTTGGACTAATGCTTGCATCTGCACGAAACATTGCTCAAAAGGATAAGGAACTAAAAGAACATCATTGGGAATTAACCTTAGGATATGAAATCCATCGGAAGCGACTAGGGATTATTGGATTTGGTTCGATTGGTAAAGCAATCGCGAAACGAGCATTAGGATTTGAAATGGACACTGTTGCTTTTGGAAATTATAAGGATTTCGAAACGGCGGAAAAATTGCATGTTCAATTTGTCGAGAAAGAAGAATTATTTTCTACCTCAGATTTTATCATTATTGCAACTTCTATTAATGAGAAAAATCGCGGTATGATCAATAAACATACCCTTGGTATGATGAAATCTACCGCCTTTATCATTAATGTTTCTCGTGGGGGGTTAATAAATGAAGAGGATTTAATCGATTTCTTGAAGTACCGTAAAATAAAAGGTGCGGCACTCGATGTTTTTGCAACAGAACCACCTTTGAATGAGTTAGCAACATTGGATAATGTCGTTGCAACTCCGCATATTGGTGGTTCAACGAATGAATCCATCCGCAGAATCGGCGAGGTAACGCTCCGTAACATTCAACGATTTCTCGAAGGTGAACAACTTGATTATATAGTGAAATCGAAATAAAACATTATTAGTATATTAGCTATCGCCTAAAATTATTTAAATGAATGGTATTTGGGTAAAGTTATGTATATGAGGATCCGTAATTCAAGATATAAAATGATGGAATGGAGGCGCAAGTATGGCAGAAATAAAATATGACATTATAAAAAATATCGGTAATTTATCGACATCACCTAAAGGGTGGTCAAAGGAACTTAATATCATTAGCTGGAATGGGAAGGAAGCTAAATATGATTTGCGAGACTGGTCACCTGAGCATGATAAGATGGGGAAAGGTGTAACACTTTCTACAGAAGAGATGAAAAAATTAAAGGATCTATTAAATGGGTTGGATTTTTAGTTAGTTTCTCAATATCAAAAATGTAAATAATTGACGTATTGCGTGGGGGAGGGCTAAAATGTTTACTATTGGAAACTTTTTCACCGAATCCACTGATAAAGAAAAACTAGACTGAAGGAGTTTATTAACATGATAGATTTTTTTCAAACTCTTCACCCAATTACCCAAGCGCTTTATGCCACATTATTTACGTGGGGAATGACTGCGCTTGGTGCAACCCTAGTATTTGCTACAAAAACATTAAATCAAAAATTATTAGATAGTATGTTAGGATTTGCTGGTGGAGTTATGATAGCTGCAAGCTATTGGTCATTATTAGCACCTGCAATTGAAATGTCAGAACATAATAGTATTGGCTCTTGGTTTCCAGCAGCATTTGGTTTTTTATTAGGGGGAGTATTTTTATGGGGAATTGATAAAATATTGCCTCATCTACATCCGAATGCACCGATTGGAACAGCAGAAGGCTATCATCCGAAGGAAAGAAAAAGAAGTACTTTATTAGTACTTGCAATTACATTACATAATATACCAGAGGGATTAGCAGTAGGGATTGCTTTTGGAGCACTTGCAAATGGTGGAACAGAGGCTTCATTAGCAGGGGCATTGACATTAGCACTTGGTATCGGTATTCAGAACTTTCCTGAAGGGGTTGCAGTATCGATGCCGTTAAGAGGAGAAGGGATGTCTCGCCGTAGAAGCTTCTTCTATGGGCAATTTTCGGGTATGGTGGAACCAATTGCAGCGGTTATTGGAGCATTAGCAGTTGCATTTATTGAACCGTTATTACCATACGCGCTAAGCTTTGCAGCTGGAGCAATGATTTTTGTAGTTGCTGAAGAGGTTATCCCTGGTTCTCAGGAAAAAGGGAATAAAGATTTAGCTTCCATGAGCTTAATGATTGGCTTTGTTGTAATGATGATATTAGACGTAGCATTAGGTTAAAGACTAGTGAATATTTTTCTCTATTACCATACGAAGATATAAAAGGAAGAGGCTTGGACATAACAATTGATGTTTAAATGTAAGATGAACAATAATTCGGAAAGCGAAGGAAATATACGTAGACTCCTGCGGGAAAAGCATGAGCCGAAGACCCCGCATGAAGCGTAGCGGAGGAGACTATGGCCATGCCCGCGGAAAGCGAAGTATATTTCCAGAGCAAATTTACCTACTTAACTTTGTTCGGATTCTCTTACATAAAAATACTTTTGTCCCAGCCTCTTTTTCATTGGGTAATTCCTAAAAATTAGTAGCTTGTTGATATAATCTCTCTATTTCACTATCGATGCATTGTATATCGATACGGGTGAATAACGGTTTTACAGGATCAGCAAGTTTGCCTGAATAGGCAGAAATTGGTTCCCATTGAAGCGGTGGTAATGATAGCCATTGGGCTAATTGATTACTAGAAAAGGGAAGGAAAGGCGCTAATAATTGGGTTAAATTTGCAATAATTAATACACAATGATAAATCGCCTCATCACATTCCGTTTTATTTTCTGTTATCGTTTTCCAAGGCTTTTGTTCATCGAAGTACTTATTAGCATCTCGAATAAATGCAAAAATTAATTCTAATGCTTGTTTGAAATGTGCATTTTCGATTAATGCACTGCTATCTCGATAAAGTTTTTCGATTTTCACTTGAATGTTAGCATCTGTTTTAGCTCTCGGTACAACTCCGTTATAGTTTTTTTCAATAAATTTCAATGTTCGATGAACAAAATTTCCGTATCCACCAAGAAGTTCGGAATTATGACTATAAATAAATTCCCGCCACGAAAAGTCGGTGTCACGGTTTTCTGGTGCATTTATTGTTAAAAAATAACGAATGGAATCTGGCTCATACCGTTCTAAAATATCGGGTACCCAAACCGCCCAATTTCGACTAGTGGATAATTTTTTTTTCTCTAATGTAACATATTCGTTAGAAACAATATAATCCGGTAAAGCCTCTTGCTTTTGTAAGCCTAGTAGTATAGCTGGCCATATAACGGTATGAAACGGAATATTATCTTTCCCATGGATATAATAGGAGATCGTATTCTTTCCCCAAAACTCCGTCAAATCTTGCCCGGTTTCCTTTGCCCATTGGATACTAGCAGTATAATAACCGGAAACGGCTTCAATCCAGACATATATTTTTTTATCCTCGTATCCTGCCACTGGAATATTAACCCCTAGTGGCAAATCTCTTGATACTGCTCGGTCATGTAAGCCTTCGTTTATATACCGTTCCGTAAGTTGGATTGCATTATCTCGCCAAGTGCCTTTCGATTTCATTTCGTTTACATAGCTAGTTAATTTATCTTCCCATTTGCTTATAGAGAAATAAAAGTGCTCTGTTTCCTTCACTGTAGGAGTAGAACCGCAAAGCTTACAACGTTTATCCAGTAAATCAAGTGGATCTAAAATGGTAGAGCAAAAATCACATTGATCGCCCCGTGCTTGTTTCCCGCAATTCGGACATATTCCTTCCACATATCGATCTGGAAGAAACTGCACACATGATTCACAATATGTTTGTTCGATTACTTTTTTATAAATAAAGCCATTTTCCATTAGCTGCAAAAAGATTTCCTGTACGGCTTGATGGTGTGTGGAGTTATCTGTTCTTGTGTATATATCATAGGAAAATCCTAGTTTTGAAAAACATGCTGCAAATTCTGCATGATAACGGTCGGTAATTTCTTTTACTGGTACGTTTTCTTGTTTAGCTCGGATAGCAATTGGTGTTCCATTACAATCACTTCCAGATACATATAAAACATTTTCCCCCCTTTGGCGATAATATCTTGCTAATATATCCCCTGGCAATAGACTAGATATATGACCAAGATGTAAGGATCCGTTAGCATATGGCCATGCTCCTCCAATAAAAATACTCATTTGACATTCCTCCAATGAAATAATAATGACATTAAAAAAAGCCTCGTCCTTAAAAATAAATTTAAGGACGAGGCTTGGATTCCCCGTGGTACCACCTTTATTTACTAATTGTTCACACAATTAGTCTCAACAAGTACGAGAGATATACTCTGATACTGTGGTTTTGATAACGAGTACCAACACTCGTCATAGCCTACTTACAAGTAAATCTTGTGTTCAGTATGAAGCTCAGAGGCCATTGTTCGAATACGTATCAATGCTTCTTTTCAGCAACCGAAGCTCTCTGGAAGAGATAAGCGTATTTTACTTTTCCTCGTCAACGCCTTTAATAATGTTATTAATATAATAAATTATTCGAATTAATAATTCAATAGAAAAAATAGAAAATAAGTGGATATTATGTAGCATTTAATGACAGGTAAGAAATAAGTAGGAAAATGTCGAATTATTTTACAAGGAAAACATAATGAATTATCGAAATGGAATAAGTAGGTAATCACCAAAAATGCTTAATACATCCGTGCTTTACAGTTGCTGGTGAAAGTAAAGGAGGGTGTCGCTTGTTTTGGAAAATTAGTGGATTTACGGATGAATTAAAACGAATAGTAGGAGAGGAGATTTCCTCTAAAACCATCAACAAATGGTTTCATAGCCTGGAAAAGGAAGGAATCCATTACATTAACCGAACAGAAGAAACAAAGGAAAAAGTGTATGATGAATTAGATTTGCAAATAGCATTATTTATTAAAGGGAAGCGGAAGGAAAATTGGTTATTGGCTGCAATATTCCAAGAAATTAAAGAAAAATTTCCAGTGAGACCATTTCCAGAAAAGCTTGTGGACAACCTATCGAATCATGTTAATCCAAGCATATTCCAAGAAAAATTAATAAAAGAATTATCTTCTGCTTTTCAAGAGGTAGCTGCCACGCAACTAGAGATTCTAAAAAATAATTTTGAAAATCAAATACAAAGGCAGCTCCCTTATCCAAAATCAATAGAGGAGGATCGAGAAAAAAAGTTTCAAGAAATGGTTCTAAGAAAACGTATAGAATATGGATTAGAGCTGGAGGCATTGAAATTTTGGAATGGAAAACCTACAACTGAACGGTTGAAACGAATTGGTTGGTTTCGGAAAGAGGAAGATATAGCAAAACGTGATGCCTTTGTTAGAGAATATGTTTTTACACATTTTGAAAATCGATTGCGAAAGGAGCTTTTAGAAGTCGAGAAGCGGGAAAAAGATTACGAGAATCGTTGATATATTAAAAGTCCTTCAAGGAAGTACGCATTACTTACCCACTGAAAGATAACCGCAACAAACATCCACATAAAAAATATACGTTCCATAAGTAAATTGGGGAGAAATATTTGTAAAAAGTCCTCCCTAATTTTTATTGTGTACACATATCTTACTCCCTAGCTTATTCCGGAAAATGATTGTTACCTTTTTTTCATTGTTGGTAATCTTCCAAATACATGGTAATGTAAGGGGAGGGGGAATATTGATGAAAATTAGAAATGCTAAGCTAACAGATATTGCTGGGATTGCTAAGGTACAAGTGGACAGTTGGAGAACTACCTATCGGAATATTATTCCAAATGACTATTTATCTACCTTATCTTACAAGAAAAGTGAAGAAAGATGGGCTAAGATTATTCCGCATTCAATTGTCATGGTTGCCGAACACAATAACGGAGAAATAGTAGGATTCATTTCAGGAGGAAAAGAGCGGACAGGAAACTACCCTGATTATTCTGGAGAGCTTTATGCAATTTATATTTTACAAGAATATCAAAAAAATAGTATTGGGAAAAAATTGGTAGAGGCACTTGTTTATGAATTTTTAGAGCGAGAAATTTCGAGTATGACTGTTTTCGTATTGGAGGAAAATCCTTCCCGGCATTTTTATGAAAAGCTGGGTGGGAAATATGTTGATACGGTAGTAGATGAGGTTGGTGGAAAAACGGTAAATGAGCTTGTTTATGGGTGGAAGGATATACGTTCTATTATCCAAGAAAAGAATGCCAAATAGTCATTTATCGTTTACATAAGAAAAATAAGGAACCGCTAGATTATCAACGATTTAGCGGTTATTCGTTAACTGTACCTACCAGTTCAATGCAATAACTAATTCACAGCAACGACCAGGCATATCCCGATTATCTAGCGTGATGTGGATTCCGGTCGGAGTAAAATTCGTTGAAACCTTAATAGAAATGCCTACCGACTTAATTAATTCTTCCACCTTCTTTTTGTCGGATAATTGTGCAGCATTCATAAGCTCACGTGCAAAGGAGGAAGAGGATATGATCTTATTGATAAATAAATCTGCCTCTTTTATTAATGCTTGAAATTTACGCGCAGATTGATCCAACTGCTGAATGTTTACTGGTGGAAATGGATTTTGTTGGCGGAATCCAGTATATATACTTACTGGCTGATGAATCTGTGGTGGAAGATAATCCATTAGAACATTACGATATCCATATGGATGATAGTAAGAATTCATTGGGTAAGCACTAGGATAATAATACAAAACAATCGCCCCTTTCCATTTTTCAATTAGCACTATATCCTATGTGCACTATTCTAGAATGGTTATTAGTCGAAGGTTTGTAATTAAATAGTAAAAACAATAGCTTAAAAAAAATGTTACAAAATGGTACACTTACTTTATCAAATGTTAGAGGTGATTTTATGAAAAAAATCCAATTAGGCACCAGTAGTTTACAAGTATCTGATATTGCTCTTGGCTGTATGAATTTAAGTAGATTAACAACAAAAGAAGCAGCAACTGTTATACATAATGCACAACAATTAGGAATTAATTTCTTTGACCATGCAGATATTTATGGGGGTGGGAAGTCCGAGGAAGTATTTGCAGAAGCAATTGGCATGAACCCTTCTATCCGAGAAAAAATGATAATTCAAACAAAGACGGGAATTCGTCAAGGATACTATGATTTTTCTAAAGCACATATTATCGAATCTGTTAACGGAAGCTTAAAACGTTTGCAAACCGACTATGTGGATGTATTGTTGCTTCATCGTCCAGATGCACTTGTAGAGCCAGAGGAAGTTGCGGAGGCATTTAATGAATTACATGAAAGCGGTAAAGTTCTTCATTTTGGTGTCAGCAATCATAATCCAATGCAAATTGAATTATTAAAACGATTTGTTCGCCAAGATTTAATCGTTAATCAGTTACAATTCGGTGTAATGCATACAGGAATGATTGATGCAGGGGTTCAGGTAAACACGAAGCATGTGAATAGTATTAATCGGGACGGCAGCATCCTTGATTATAGCAGATTAAATGATATGACTATTCAAGCATGGTCACCATTCCGCTATGGAAATTTTGAAGGTATATTTATCGATAATGAAAAATTCCCGGAAATTAATGTGAAACTGCAAGAAATTGGCGATAAATATGGAGCAGACAAGTCCGCTGTTAGTGTCGCATGGATATTACGTCATCCAGCAAAAATACAAACGATTGTTGGGACGATGACGCCAAGTCGATTAACAAATATTGCGAAGGCATCTGAAATTGAATTGACTCGTGAAGAATGGTATGAAATTTACCGAGCAGTAGGAAATCAACTTCCATAATATATATTCCTTTGATAAGTGTAAAAATGTATACGATGGAAGCTAAAGAGGGATAAACATGAATGAAAAACAATTAGTTGGTGAAAAAGCGGTAGAATATGTGAGAGATGGTATGATTGTAGGTTTAGGTACTGGATCTACTGCGTATTATGCAATTCAAAAGCTCGGGCAACTTGTCCAAGCAGGGTTATCAATAAAAGGAGTTCCGACATCCGTTCAAACGGAAAATTTAGCAAAGGAGCTTAAAATACCATTAACAACTTTTACTGAAGTTGACTACCTCGATATTGCAATTGATGGTGCAGATGAAGTAGATCAACAACAAAATTTAATTAAAGGTGGCGGTGGTGCACTACTTCGTGAGAAAATCATTGCTAGAGCTGCAAAGCAATTTATTGTGATTGCAGACTCTTCGAAAATGGTTAATACATTAGGAACGTTTCCACTTCCTGTGGAAGTAACACAATTTGGGCATAAAGTAACGAAATCCCATATTGAGGCACTTGGAGGAAAAGCAACACTCCGCCAAATGGATGGAGAAATATTTATTTCTGACAATGGTAACTATATTTACGACGTAAAGTTTGAAAATATAATGGACGCTAAAGAATTAGAGCAAGCACTAAATTTAATCCCTGGTGTTGTTGAAAATGGGTTATTTGTTCATATGGCCGATAAAGTAATTACGGTAGATAAAAATAAACAAATTGTCATCCGCTAAATGAATCGGACGAGCCAGTCTCTTTTGTGTATTTTATATACAATAGGAGACTGGCTTTTTCATATAAAAATGGTATAGTTCCGCCGTTGCAGGACAAAATATTTCCAGTCTGATAAATTTTTATGAGGAAGTGAATTTTATGCTGGAAAAGGATGAAAAAAATCGTGAAACCGGAACAAATGTATCTGGAGTAGGCGGCAATATGGATGGCCGCATGAGTGAAAATGAAACAACGGAAACATTAACAAATCGCCAAGGGCATGTCGTAACGGATAATCAAAATGTTCGTACGGTAGGGGACCGTGGACCAACAGTGTTAGAAAACTATGATTTTTTGGAGAAAATTAGCCATTTTGATCGAGAACGAATTCCAGAAAGAGTGGTTCACGCACGTGGTGCTGGAGCACATGGTTATTTTGAGGCATATGGCACAGTTGGTGATGAGCCGGTCGCAAAATATACCCGTGCAAAGCTATTTCAAGAAAAGGGGAAACAAACACCAGTATTTGTTCGCTTTTCGACAGTGAATCATGGTGGACATTCCCCAGAAACATTACGGGATCCCCGTGGTTTTGCTGTGAAATTTTATACTGAAGATGGAAATTGGGATTTAGTTGGAAATAATTTGAAAATCTTTTTTATTCGCGATCCGTTAAAATTTCCTGATTTAGTACATGCTTTCCAACCTGATCCGGTTACAAATAGACAAGATGGAGAAAGAATATTTGATTTTATTTCGCAAAGCCCAGAAGCAATGCATATGATCACCTTTTTATTTTCTCCATGGGGAATTCCGGCAAACTATCGGATGATGCAAGGATCAGGAGTAAACACGTATAAATGGGTAAATGAAAAAGGAGAGGCACATCTTGTAAAATACCATTGGGAGCCAAAACAAGGAATTCGTAATTTAACCCAAGAGCAGGCACAAAAGGTACAAGGCATGAATTTTAACCATGCAACACAGGATTTATATGATGCAATTGAACGAGGGGATTACCCAGAATGGGAATTATTTGTTCAGTTAATGCCAGATGGGGAGCATCCTGAATTAGACTTTGATCCGCTGGATCCAACAAAGCTTTGGTATAAAGAAGATTTTCCATGGCTTCCAGTCGGAAAAATGGTATTAAACAAAAATCCACAAAATTATTTTGCGGAAGTAGAACAAGCTGCATTTGGTACAGGAGTATTAGTTGATGGATTAGATTTTTCTGACGATAAATTATTACAAGGAAGAACATATTCATATTCTGATACTCAGCGCTACCGTGTCGGTCCAAACTATTTACAATTACCGATAAATTCACCTAAAAAACGAGTAGCAACAAATCAACGAGGCGGACAAATGCTATATTATGTTGATCAAGGTCCAAATCAAAATCCGCATGTGAATTATGAGCCATCTGTCCTTGGCGGCTTAAAAGAAGCGCAACAATCTGGTGTCGAGCATAGGCCATATGTTTCTGGTGAAATAAAACGAGCACCAATTGAAAGGCAAAATAATTTTGGTCAGGCTGGGGAGACATATCGAAGACTTGCAGACTGGGAAAAGGATGAATTAATTAAAAACCTAGTAAATACATTAGCCCCATGTGCAGAAAAAATTAAGCAAGATATGATTGAAAACTGTTCGAAATGTGATCCGGATTATGGAAGAAGATTAAAAGAGGGGCTAGAAAAGAAACAAATGGAGCCTACTGATACTCATGCCAATCCGATTGGTTCAGAAACAGCTGATAATGGTATTAAAGAGGCAATTAAACTAAGTCAGCCATCTGATCCATATTAACAGATGAATGCTATTCGTGAAAAAAGTAGTAGTCATCGTCATACAAATAAGCGTATACTATAACTAGAAATGTTATTATTGAACTAGTAAATCAACTTTTGAATTCTGCAGAAGCATCCCTAGTGGGTACACTTCTGCTTTTTTGCTTTTTAGAACTAAAATAAACAATTTATTCCGTAATAACAATGGGGGGAAAGGATGATTAAAGCAATTTTTTTTGATCTCTATGAAACATTAATTACCGAGTGGGATAATGGAAAACGAAAATCAACATATTCGGTTGCAGCGCTTGGATTGGATGAGGGGACCTATAAGCGAGAGTGGAGAGCACGCCAAGTAAAACGTATGATTGGTGCATTTTCCAATCATCAAAGTGTGTTAAAAGATATTTTACAGTCACTCGGATTGCCAATCCATATGGAAAGTGTAGAAAAGCTTCATAAGGAAAGAGTTCAGTCGAAATTAGTGCCATTTCAAACAATCGATAATAATATTTTCCATATGCTCCAAAAAGTAAAGTCGATGAATATCAAATTAGGATTAATAAGTAATTGTACTGCAGAAGAGGTGGAAGGCTGGCAAGCATCTCATTTATCCGATTTTTTTGATGTCGTTATCTTTTCTTATCAGGAAAAAATGATGAAACCAGCAAAGGAAATATATAAACTAGGCTGTGAAAGGATTCAAGCTCTACCAGAGGAATCCTTATTTATTGGTGATGGTGGATCGTATGAATTGTATGGAGCATATGAAGCGGGAATAGAACCGTATCAGGCAGGATGGTTCCTTCCAGAAAATATTAATAAACAAAAGGATTTCCAAAGATTAACAGATCCTTTAGAGATTCTTGATATTTTAAGTGCAAAGTGGATGGTATGATGGGAAAACTGAATAAAGAAAGATCAGCTAAGTCTGCTGACCTTCCTAAAGTATTTATGTGGTAGCCTTTTTATTTTTTTTGAATACGGCCATTAATCCAGCAATTAATAGTAATATAGCAGATACTAAATAAAACATGGAAATTGAAATTAAGCCACCAATTGCAGAAATAATCATCAAGATGCCTGCTAATCTTGTTTTCCCTTTTACCATAGAGGCACCTACAATTCCAACAATCGAAAAAATAATGGCAAACCAGCCTAATCCGGTAATATCACTTGATCCGTCGGAACTAAAAGCAGCGTCAACACCGCCAATTAATAATGCGAAAAATGCAGCAAAGACTCCAATAATGCCACCTAGAAGACCTAATACAAATTCTGTCGTCCTACTCATCAATTATCTTCTCCTTTTCTCTATTTTTTTGATTAAAATAAGTGAAACGGAAAATATTAAGGGTTTTTTGCCTAAATGTGTAAAGCAGACATGTAAGGAAACGCATAAAAAACAGATATGAAACGGAAGAAGGTATTTTATATGACTAACCTTTTATTTGGTAATGCTCACTTTCTAATGCAGCTGTTAAGTCATCTACTGTTACTTTACTTTCATCATATTCTATTTTAACTTCACCATCTTGCGTATCAACCAAAACCCGAATTGTACCATCAAGCTTTAATAAAATGTCTTCCATTTGCTGGATGTTTGTATGGGTTGGGGGATTTTGAACATATATAGTAGTTTCAGCCATAGAGAGATACTCCTTCCATGTTTTTTTATAGTATTCCATAGATCCTTTTTTTTAGTAAAAATTTTTCGATGTACTTGTTTTCGAAATTCCCTTCGTTTTCGTGATATTCAATAGAAAGATAAATGACATGAGGAAAGTTTTTAATATCTTGCCATAAATTTTTAACTTGAGTATAATTTATCCAAATTGATATTTTTATTAGTGCTGGATGCTAAGCATATTTATAGAAATAGCAGTTATTAAAAAATATTAAATATGAGGTATAAAATGAGTAAGCAAAAAAATATAGTGAAGAAAAAAGGTTTTCGCCCAGACGCGTATGTCATATTATTTTGCGTGTTAATTTTTGCAGCAATTTTAACGTATATTATCCCATCTGGTAGTTTTGAAAGAGATACAATGGATAATGGTGTTTCTATCATTGTACCGAATAGTTATGAAAGAATTGACCAGCATCCTACACATTTTTTTGATATTTTCAAGGCAATTCCAGCAGGCTTGATTGATGCATCAAGTATGATCTTTCTAGTAATTATTATCGGCGGTACTTTTGCAGTTATTGAGAGCACTGGTGCACTTGATTCGTTAATTATGAAAACAATTAATAAAACGAAAAATAGAGAATGGTTGCTAATAACCATTGTCGTTGCGCTCTTGTCCTTTTTAGGAGGATTAGGGATTGTAAGTATTTCTGTTATCGCCTTCATTCCGATTGGAATAAGTCTTGCAAAAGCTATGAAAATGGATGCAATGGTAGGAGTTGCCATTATGTATCTCGGTGCATACTCGGGATTCGCTGTTGGTTTTATGGATCCTATTCGGACAGGCTTTGCCCAAAGTATTGCACAGTTACCTAGATTTTCAGGTATTGGTTTTCGATTAATTGTATATGTACTGATTGTTCTCGTTACCATTATATATATCATTTGGTATGCCAATAAGGTGAAGAAAAATCCGCAAAGTGGTATTCTTGGAGATAATCCGTTTCCTAAGCTTGAAGAAACGGATGGAGCGGAAATTTCACCAGAGTTAACTACTTCGCAGAAACTAGTGCTAGGCGTATTATTATTAGGTATTGGTATATATGTATATGGAGCATTTGCGTATAAATGGTCAACAAATGAATTGACGGCAATTTTTATTATGATTGCAATAGGGACGGCTATTGTGAATCGAATGAATGCAAATGAATTTGTGGACAGCTTCATTAATGGATGTAAAAAAATCTTTTATGGTGCCGCAATTATTGGGTTAGCTAGTGCCATTGTGATTGTATTACAAAATGGTTTAATAATTGATACGATAGTGCAAGGTATTTATACATTAATTAAGTCGTTCTCCAATGTTTCTGGAGCTGTTGTAATGTTAATCGTTAACGCATTGTTTAATTTTGTGATATCATCTGGAACTGCACATGCTGCGATTATTATGCCAATTTTAACTCCGCTTGCAGATTTGATGGATATTCCGCGACAAGTAGCGGTTCAATCGTATACACTTGGTGATGGATTTACAAACATTATTAATCCGCTATCCGGTACATTAATGGCGATTTTAGCGATTTCCGGAATTTCTTGGACGAAGTGGCTGAAATTTGCGGGTCCATTAATGCTCATTTGGTTTGTAATTGGAATCATTTCAATGATGATTGCTGTTCTAATGAATTGGGGACCGATGTAAAAAGCGGGTATGTTAAAATACTAAATACGAGTAATGAAAAAGAAGCTATTCTTCGAGGCATATATGCTGAGTAAGAATAGCTTCTTATTTATTGTTGGTGTTCTATCGTTTTACATGTTTCGTCTGAAACCACAATTCAATGAACATTTCCATTACAATCGCAAAAATAAAAACAATCCAAGCGAATTTTATAGACCAAATTATCCAAACAAATGCAAATATCCCAAAGGTAAATATCCAAAGTGCACCTGATAATAGTCCTCTTTTTGTCATTGTTTCTGGGTCACTGAATTTTTGTGAATGATGATGCAACATAATTTGTTGCTCCTTCACGATCCAAGGCTTATTACGACTTTTTTCTGTAAGTAATAAAAATCCAATAATACCTAGTGCAGGAAGAACAAATGGAATAAATACACCGAGAATACCATTCCATGGGGTGTTTTTTATAAAGAATTGAGAAACAAAGATATTTACTCCAAATAAAAACAGACCAGTAGCAATAGCATAAATGAGTGCCCGGATCCAGGACATCGAATAGTTTCTACGTGTTTCTTGTGTAAGACCAAGGAAAACAAAAGCAGTTCCAGATATAACAAGAAATGGTAATAGAGTAGATAAGCCATGGGATATTTCACTGGTTGTCAAGTATGTCATGAGAGCAGAAATGATTCCAAACAATAGTATGCCCCCCGCTAAAACATAACCAAGTGCATGCTTCCAATCCACCTTTAGCTCTTGTTGGATATACATTTCTCCAATAACCTCATTCCGTTTTTGTTTACTTATCTCATTCGCAATTGTGGTAATATCACCAAGCTCATTGATTGCTTTTGTGAAAGCTTCCTTTTCGTTTAAACCATTTTTTATTAAATCATTCATTCGTTCGAATAAATTGGATGTGATTTCTTCTTTAAAATCGCGTAACTCAGCTGTTTCATCATAGCCTTTAAATAAATCATCAATATAGGTTTGTAAATTTATACTCATCAATTACTCCTCCTCTAGTAATTTGTTTAATATTTGTTGTGTAAATTGCCAGTCTCGCTTGTTTTGATAATATTGTTTTTTTCCTTTTTCGGTAATTCGATAATATTTTCTTCTTCCACCTTGTGTTTCGTCTCCCCAATAGGCAATGATACATTCCTCTTTTTCTAATCGTTTATAGCTTGAATAAAGGGTAGCTTCCTTTAGCTCGTAAAGTCCTTCCGTTTTTTCCGCTATCGTTTTGAAAATTTCATATCCGTAATTGTCACCTTTTAAGAGGATACTTAACACGATGGTGTCTGTATGGCCACGTAGTAAATCAGCAGAAACTTTTCCTTGCATACTACCACCTCCTGTTCATAGTACTATTTATGTTTTATTACTTATGTTGATATATTACTATACCTGTCATAGTAATTCAACAAAAAAATAATTTGTTATTATTTTTTGGCGCAAACATTAAGTGCGTCACTTTTTAAGCTATGGCTCTGGGCATAGAAAGAAAGCTTTTTATTGACATATGCCTGACACATTCTCTTCTTATACTAGGCTTGTACGAAGGAATGACTATTTATTTGGAGTTTCTTGCCAAGATGCTTCCTTTAGGAATATATACGTCATTTCTAGTAGTTAATAGAAAAAACAAATTTCGGAGGGGAAAAAATGAACTTTATTAAGCGTGCATATAAAAGCACAAAGGTAAAGATGGGGCGAACGGTGCTATTGACACTGGTATTCTCCGCAATCCTAATTTTTATTTTAGCAGGGTTAATTATTCAAAATGCTTCATTAAAAGCAATCGAAAATGCCTCAAAAAGTACGGGGGCAACGGTAACTTTATCAACAAATATTCGAAATGCATTTGACCGATCCGATAATAGTGAATCGGACTCAGAAGAAGGTCGTCCGGATCCTGGAAGCTTTCAGATTTCCCCAGTGGAGTTAGCGATAGCTGAAGAATTAGCAAGCATGGATAATGTCGCAAGCTATAACTATATATCTTCCACTTCTGCTAATGCTGAATCATTTGATGCGATTACATCTACTGATGAATCGTCCAGTGAAAATTCGAATAGTATGCCTGGTGGGAGAATGGCTGGTATGCTGTTAGGCGATGTCACCATCAGTGGAACCTCCGCTACGGACACATTATCAGCATTTACGGATGGTACGAATAAGTTGATCGAAGGTGTGGGATTAACGGATGAGGATATCGATACAAATAATGTAGTTATTGAAACAAACTTAGCAGAGGCAAATGATTTATCAGTAGGGGATACAATAGAGGTGACAAGTACTAGTGATGAAGAGTCAACAATTGAATTAACAATCGTTGGAATTTATGAATCCTCTGCAACAGTAGATTCGCGGATGATGCAAATGAGTACATTGAATCCAGCGAATACAATTTATGCATCCTATAAGGTTGCTAATACATTAAAAGGTGAGGACTATGAAAATACAGTTGATTCTGTAGTATACACGTTGGAGGACCCAGGGCAATTGCAGCAATTTGTTCAGGATGCCGAAGCGGCTGGTTTAGATACAGATGCATATATGCTGCAAACGAATGATCAAATGTATCAGCAAATGCTACAACCGCTAGAAAATGTAGGCGATTTTGCTGAAAAAATTGTTCTTCTTGTGTCCGTTGCTGGTGTGGTGATTTTATCATTAATTGTCATTCTAATGGTTCGGGAACGGAAGCATGAAATAGGGGTTTTATTATCGTTAGGTGAAAAACGATCAAAGGTCATCAGTCAATTTTTCGTAGAGATGCTAATTGTACTGATTGTAGCAATAGGGATAGCAGGAGTTAGTGGTAAATATGTAGGAAATGTTATCGGAGAACAACTACTAGCACAGGAAACATCAACAACTAGTGAGGTAGCAGCTATGGACGGTAATGGACCAGGTGGTGCTGCAGCATTTGGTGGTAGGCCACAAGGTGGCGGAGGCGGATTCCAATCCTTCCGAAACTTTGGAGCAAGTAGTAGTGAAGTAGCAACTCAAATTAAAGATTTGGATATTACGATTTCATTGGAAGAATTAGTGAAGCTCGGTGGCTTTGGATTAGGAATTGCCTTTATTTCTATCATTATTGCATCAATTGGTGTTATGCGTATGCAACCGAAAAAAATATTAATCTCATAAGAAGGTGACTCGATTGTTAGAAATTAAAGACTTAAATTATTGGTATACAAATAAAGAAGATGCACTCTATAATGATGTAAATTTAACATTTGAAGCTGGTAGGTTATATGCCATCTTAGGTTCTAGTGGCTCTGGCAAAACGACCTTTTTATCTTTAATTGCTGGATTAGATGTACCGAAAAAAGGGGACGTTGTATATGATGGAAAGTCCATTCGGAAAATTGGTATGACACAATATCGTAATCGCTGTGTTTCCATTGTCTTTCAATCCTATAACTTGCTTCCATATATGTCAGCACTGGAAAACATTGTTTCGGCAATGGAAATTACACATTCTAAGCAAAAGGATCGTCGTGCCTATGCTCTTGCAATGCTTGAAAAAGTAGGGATTACGAAAGAATTGGCTTTGAAAAATGTCCAACACTTATCAGGTGGTCAACAACAACGGGTAGCTATCGTGCGTGCGATGTGCTGTGATGCACAGCTTGTTGTGGCAGATGAGCCTACGGGAAATTTGGACGAGCAAAATTCGCGGGAGATCATTTTATTATTCAAGCGGCTTGCACATGAGCAGCAAAAGTGCGTTATTGTCATTACCCATGAAAAGGATATTGCAAAAGAATGTGATACGATTTTACAGTTGAAAAACAAAACATTCCAATTGGTAAAATAATAGAAAAGATGTGGCTATTCGTAGAATAATTACGGATAGCCGTTTTTCATTGGATGAAATATAGTGTTTTCATTTATTTGTCACAAGCTGAAGATTTCTATTACAAAAAAGAAGGGGATTGTGATGAATTAGTAGAAACAAATATACATAAAAGTTACGCTGTAATCAATTACTAGAAAGGATGAATGGACATGCCATTAATCAAAGTTGACTTTTTTTCAGAAGTATTATCTTTAAGTACATCGGTAACTGTTCTTCTACCAAAACAGCCTTTTGAAGAGGGGAAGAAACGAGCCAACAATAAATTTCCAACACTTTTTCTTTTACATGGGTTTAGTGATGATCATTCTGCTTGGACAAGAATGACCTCTATCGAACGTTATGTTGAACAGCAGGGGCTCGCAGTTGTGATGCCACAAGTTGATCATAGTTTTTACACGGATATGGTGTACGGAAAAAAATATTGGACATTTTTAACCGAAGAGCTACCATTTATTATGCGCTCTATGTTTCCGCTTTCAGATAAACGCGAGGATAATTTTGTCGCAGGTCTTTCGATGGGTGGGTATGGTGCCTTTAAATGGGCATTGAGTCATCCAGAACAATTTGCTGCAGCTGCTAGTTTGTCTGGAGCTGTAGATATTGTGGATCGAGTGAAAAATGGGGACTCGCAAACATTCCGAAATATATTTGGCGAAGAAGATTTAAAAGGAACTGCAGACGATTTATTTTATTTAATCGAGCAGGGAAATCAGTCGAATAACGAAAAGCCGCTACTTTTCCAATGCTGTGGAACAGAGGATTTTTTGTATGAAGATAATGTAAGATTTTATGAGTTTTGCAAGAAGACAAGCTATCCCTTAACAACAGAATTTGATAAAGGTACACATGAATGGGGATATTGGGATCAAAAGATACAACAAGTGTTAGCATGGTTACCGCTACATGAAAAGAAAAATAACTAACGAATCCGAAGGTAACGTTATATTAATTAAGTGCATAATCCAATAAGAAAACCACTTCACGGCTATACGCTTCATTTAGCGCAATGGATTGCGGGTATGCTGTGTGAAGTGGTTTTTCATTATAATTTTTCGTCGTTTGAAACAAGAATACCTGCAGCGAGTAAGTCTTTGCAAGCAGCCAGTAGCTTTTCGCGTGAATCTGCCTCAAGTGTATGTAAATGTAAATGGTCGGTTAAGGTTAGTAAATAGGAGGAGTTCGTTTCGTGAATTTTTTGGATAAATTGATCAACCTCTTTTCGATTACTAACGCGGATGGATGCGGTCAAATCTCCATATACTGGATGTTCAACAATGACATCTTTTACTGATACGCCATGATCAACAATTCGATATAATTCCTCTTGTGTTTGCTCTGGACTATGCTGACAGACGATTACCATCGTTTCTAGCTCTTTTCCAGCTTCCTCATTTAAATATATATATCCTTGGCTTGTTGCAACTATAGGCTCATTTTTTGCTTTTAAAATAGAAATATCCTGCACAATTACCTGTCGACTGACATTGGTAATCTTTGCAAATTCACTGCCAGTAATCGGTGTTTTTGCTTTTTTTAGTGTTGAGATGATGAGATTTTGTCTGTCTATCGTGGACATTTTCTCAGCCTTCATAACCGATAGTCTCCCTTCGAGTTTTGTTGAAAAAGCTTTCTGTTACATTATTCATAATAGCAATGGTATGAAGAATATCCGCTTTCGTTGTTGCATTTCCGAGCGATATTCGGATAAATTGTTTAGCCTCCATATCGGACCTTCCTAATGCCTTTAATGTACTAGAAGGCTCCTGCATGCCAATCGAGCAAGCACTCCCGGTAGATAGAGCGATACCGTAACGATTACATTCAAGCATGACAAGCTGCCCTTCCATACCAATAATACGGATTCCTACTATATTCGGCAAATGTTTCCTTTGATCGCCTTCAATGACTACTTTTGCTGTTGGTAGCTGTGTTAATTTTTCAATCAATAGTTCGCGTAATGCCTCCAAGCGTGCGTTTTCCCTTTCCATCGTATCATAAATGGCAGTTGCAGCAGTAACAAAAGCAGCAATTCCCGGTATATTGATTGTTCCTGGCCGTAACCCCCCTTCGTGCGTACTTCCTGGAATTTGTGGGTTCCACTTTCTTCTCGGATTAATATAGACAGCTCCGACCCCCTTAGGTCCATAAACTTTATGACTGGAAATGGACAAGCTATCAATATATTCCTGGTCCAAATGGAGAGGGATTTTCCCGAATGATTGGACGGCATCACAATGGAAGAGAACATTTCGTTCGTGTAAAAGCTTACCAATTTTATTTATGTGCTGAATCGTTCCGATTTCCGAATTGGCATGTTGGATGGCGACAAGTATTGTAGTATCTTTCACGGCATTTTGTAGTGCAGCTAAATCTACAAAGCCTGATTGATTGACCGGTAAATAGGTAACTTCATACCCTTCCTGTTCCAATCTTTGAAATAAGTGAAGAATGGATGAATGCTCACATTTTGTTGTTATTAAGTGATTACCTCGGTGCTTATTAGCAGAAATTAAGGAGGTTATTGCAAGAATATTAGATTCCGATCCGCCACTTGTAAAATAAATCCCTTCTTTTTGACAGTGTAATAATTTCGCTAATTCTTCTCTGCTTGCTTCCAATAAATTTGCAGCATTTGAGCCAATATCATGCAAGCTATTGGCATTTCCGTAAAAATTTTTTGATGCTTGAATGAAAACCTCCATTGCCTCTTCAGACATCGGTGTAGTAGCAGCATAGTCTAAATAGATCATCCATATACACTCCTTTGCTTCCTAATAAATAGCTTGATATAATCATAAATCTGTGTCATGATAGGTGTCAAGACAGGTGAATATACTGTAAGTAGTATTTCCTATTTATGGAGGAGGAAATGATGATGAAAATGTATGATGTCATCATTATTGGTAGTGGTGTTGCTGCCTTAACGGTTGCTAAACGATTATGTAACCATAAAAATGTGATTATTTTTACAAAGTCAGAAAAGACAGCTAGTAATTCCTATTTAGCACAAGGTGGGGTTGCTGTTGCCATCGATCCAGCGGATGATTGGCATGAACATTATCAGGATACATTAGTGGCAGGTGCATTTCACAATGAACCCCAACTTACAAAACAATTAACAGAGGGAGCACCACAATATATAGCACAATTAATTGCAGAAGGTATGCCGTTTGATAAGGATGCCGACGGAAAGCTAAGCTTAGCAAGAGAAGGAGGGCACTTGAAGCGAAGAATTCTCCATGCCGAAGGAGATGCCACAGGAAAGGTTTTAACAACCTTTCTATTGAAACAAATAGAAAAACAAATCGACATTGTAGAACATGAGATGGTATTCGACTTAATCATGAAGGATTCGCAATGTATAGGTGTTAAAACAAAAGCAAGCGATGGAAGGCTGAATCATTATTTTTCTTCCGCAACCATTATCGCAACAGGCGGCTGTGGCCAAATTTATCAATATACGTCGAATGCAGAAACGGTAACAGGAGATGGAATCGCAATGGCCTTTCGTGCGGGTGCAACGGTTTCTGATATGGAATTTGTACAATTTCACCCAACTGTCCTCTACCAAGCTGGAAAAACAATTGGACTTGTATCAGAAGCGGTCCGCGGGGAGGGTGCATTTTTGCAAAATTCAAAAGGTGAACGTTTTATGGATGGAGTGCACGAATTAAAGGATTTAGCACCTAGGGATATTGTTGCGAGAGCAATTTATCAAGAATTACAGTCTGGTGAATTAATATTTTTAAATATTTCTAATGTCGAGGATTTTGAGCATCGCTTCCCATCGATTTATCAATTATGTGTAAAAAATGGTATTGATCCTACTACAAAGCTTTTGCCGGTAATCCCGGGAGCGCATTTTATGATAGGCGGAATAAAGACAGATGCAAGTGGAAAAACCTCATTAAAAGGACTTTATGCAATTGGTGAGGCTGCATGTACAGGTGTTCATGGAGCAAATCGGATTGCAAGCAATTCTTTACTAGAAGGAATTGTATTTGGAAATTTAACTGCTGCAGCATTATGTTATTCGAATCAAGAGTTACCAATAGCTACTTTGGAAGCGGGCGATTCAGCTTTTCATCGCGGACAAATAAAGCTACCGACAAAGCAGGAAATTAAACAGTATATGTCCCAATATGCGGGAGTTATAAGATGTGAAAGTGGTTTAACGATATTAAAGGATTGGCTAGAAAACTATGACTTCTTCGATATTGCAACCGACGCATTATCGACAGAGGAATTGGAAATTGTGAATATGCTTACTGTCTCATGGCTAATTACGACATCCGCATTACATAGAAAAGAAAGTATTGGAAGTCATTTTCGTTCGGATTTTCCATGGCGAAGTGGAGGAGTCATCCGAAAAGAAATTACACGTAATTTTTTTCAGGAACAAATTATTATGGATAAGGAGTTAAGTATATGAATCAATTAAAGTTAACAAGATTACTAGAATCATTTTTAATGGAAGATGTTGGGGATGGAGATTTAACAAGTAATGCTATTTTTCCGATAGAAAAACGAGGACGGGGAATATTTTTAGCAAAAGCGGAAGGAATCCTTTCCGGAATGGATTTGATTGCAGCTACCTATCGACTACTTGATCCGACCATAGAAGTTACTGCACATTTTGCTGATGGAAATCGCGTATATCCTGGAGAAATTATTGCGGAAGTAAATGGTCCAATTCGGCATTTGTTAACGGGAGAGCGAGTGATTTTAAATCTACTTCAACGTATGAGTGGAATTGCAACAATGACAAGAAAATGTGTAGAAGTACTAAATGATAAGTCCATTCAAATTTGTGATACAAGAAAAACAGCACCAGGTTTACGAATGTTTGACAAGTATGCGGTTACAACTGGAGGAGGAAAAAATCATCGGAACGGATTGTATGATGGGGTAATGATTAAAGATAATCATATTTCATTTTGTGGATCGATTACGAAAGCCGTTCATGCAGTCCGAGAAAAGGTTGGACATATGGTACAGATAGAAGTGGAAACGGAAACTAGACAGGAGGTTCAGGAGGCAGTAAAAGCGGGAGCTGATGTCATTATGTTCGATAATCGCAGTCCAGAGGAGATTCGTGAATTTACTCAGCTTATACCAGACGGAATCGTGACAGAAGCTTCTGGTGGTATTACTTTGGATAGCTTGGCTTCCTATGCAAATACCGGTGTCCACTATATTTCCCTAGGATTTTTAACTCACTCCGTAAAAGCACTAGATATTAGCTTACAAGTTAATGAGGGGGAGAAAAAATGAGTTTGCTGGAAATGGTTCAAAAGAAAAGTATAAATCTGTTACCTGAACAGTATAAAACGATGAGTATTGAAGAAATGGAAGATCGAGTTCGTACGATTAAACATCAAATGGGAAAGAAGTTATTTATTCCTGGACATCATTATCAAAAGGATGAGGTAATTCAATTTGCCGATGCTATTGGAGATTCACTGCAGCTTGCACAAATATCCGCGAAAAATACAGAGGCAGAATTCATTGCATTTTGTGGCGTTCATTTTATGGCAGAAACGGCAGATATATTAACCAGTGATAAGCAAAAGGTAATATTACCAGATATGCGCGCAGGCTGCTCATTGGCCGATATGGCAAATATAGAGCAAACAGAACGTGGCTGGGAAATAATGCAGGGACAATTTGGAGACACTATTATTCCATTAACCTATATAAATTCAACAGCAGCAATTAAAGCTTTTGTTGGGAAAAATGGAGGGGCAACTGTAACATCCTCTAATGCTCGTCCAATGCTAGAATGGGCGTTTACACAAAAGGAAAGAGTATTATTTTTACCAGACCAGCACTTAGGAAGAAACACAGCCTATGATTTAGGCATTCCATTGGAACAAATGGCCGTTTGGGATCCACGATTAGAACGGTTCGAATGTAATGGTGATTTGGAGCAAGTGAAAATTATTTTATGGAAGGGACATTGCTCTGTTCATGCTTTATTTACCGTCGAAAATGTTCAACAAATACGGAAAACACATCCAGATGCAAAAATCATTGTTCATCCTGAATGCAGTCGTGAAGTAGTGGAGCTTGCAGATTATGCAGGTTCGACAAAATATATAATTGAAACAATTAAAGCGGCAGCACCTGGTACGAAATGGGCTGTCGGAACGGAAATGAATCTGGTAAATCGATTAACAAATCAATTTATTGATAAAGATGTATTCTCGCTTAACCCATATATGTGTGCATGTATGACAATGAACCGTATCGACCTGCCACATTTATTATGGGCACTGGATAGTATTATAAATGGAGAAATTATTAATCATATAACAGTACAACCGGATATTGCTGGTGCAGCCAAGCTTGCATTGGATCGAATGCTCGCTCGGGGGTAGGCTGAAAGAGAAATATTCGCTTTTCGAATGTAGTTAAGGTAAAATGGGGCACTAGCTAATGGCTAAAATTTATATAGTTATTGTGTTAACAAATAGACCTCTTTATTTAGGATGTCTATGGAAGCATTACGAGAATGCGGTATAACAATATGTTAGCTACAATAGTAGTAAGTGGTCGTGTTCAAGGGGTTGGCTTTCGGTACACCGTTTATCAGCTTGCAAAGGAATATGAGATTAAAGGCTGGGTTCGTAATCTCGAGAATGGTATGGTAGAAATAGATGAGAGGGGTCTAAACAACAACTGAAACAATTACTCGGTGGATTAAAGCACGGGATCCATCGATTTATTAAAATTTCTGATATACAAGTTCAATTTCATGATATGGATAAAGGATATAGTAAGTTTCAAATTCGTTATTAGAAAAACTACTTTCGAAAGCTTTAAGAAAGTAGTTTTTTTCTTTCATGAAAACTTTTTGCATGGAGACATGACTTAAAGTAAAAATGTATATATATGTTAATAGAGTAAAGGAGTTGATCATAATGGTAGAAAACAAAGTCCTATTCATTACAGGGGCTGCCAGTGGGATTGGTTATGAAATTGGTGTAAATTTTTTGAAAAATGGAGCAAAGGTCGTTTTTTCTGACCGAGATGATGGAAAATTAACGGAAATAACAGAATCTCTTCGCCAGCAAGGTTATGATTGCAAAGGAATAAGATGTGATGTGACGAGTGAAGAAGAACTGAAGCATGCGATTGCGTACACGGCTCAAACATACGGAACAGTGGACGTGCTTATTAATAATGCTGGAATACAGCATGTTTCTATGATTGAGGATTTCCCTACGGAAAAATTTGAGTATTTGATTAAGGTAATGTTAATAGCACCATTTATGGCAATGAAGCATGTTTTACCGATTATGAAAAAACAACAATTCGGTAGAATCATTACTATTTCCTCTATTAATGGATTGATTGGTTTTGCTGGAAAATCTGCTTATAATAGTGCGAAACATGGGGCTATTGGATTGACCAAAGTAGCGGCACTAGAAGCTGCAACAGAAGGAATCACGGTAAACGCAATATGTCCAGGTTATGTGGACACTCCACTCGTACGTGGACAATTCGAGGATTTAGCGAAAACAAGAAATATATCGGTGGAAAAAGTATTAGAGGAAGTGTTATACCCATTAATTCCTCAAAAGCGGTTACTCTCTGTTCAAGAAATAGCTGACTATGCATTGTTCCTTGCAAGTGATAAAGCGAAAGGCATAACAGGTCAAGCGGTAGTACTTGATGGCGGATATACCGCTCAATAAATAACGCTAAAATGTAAGCGGTATCACATTTCTGTAATATAGGAATTTTTTTAAGTGAGAAGGAGGGATTTTCATGCTCGGGATAATTCTTGGTTTAGCGGTATTGATGTTTTTGGCTTATCTTGGCTGGTCGATTATTTGGATTGCACCAATATCTGCAGGAGTTGTGGCATTAACAGGTGGGTTAGATTTACTAGAATCATATAAAGGTCCATATATGGAGGGATTTGTGAGCTTTGCGCAGCAATGGTTTCCAGTATTTATGCTTGGAGCAATTTTTGGGAAATTAATGGAAGATACAGGAATGGCCAAATCGGTAGCGGTTGCTTTGTCAAAAATGATGGGAAAAAAACAAGCGATTTTAGGTGTGCTACTTGCTTCGGCAGTACTAACATATGGTGGAGTAAGTTTGTTCGTTGTTGTATTTGCGGTTTATCCATTAGCAATTGGTCTGTTTCGAGAAGCAAATATAAGTAGAAAATTAATACCAGGGACAGTTGCGCTTGGTGCATTCACGTTTACGATGACCGCTGTTCCAGGAACACCGCAAATCCAAAACTTAATACCGACTGAATATTTTCATACAGATGCAACGGCAGCACCAATCATGGGGATTGTTGCAATGCTTGTGATGGGAGTAGGTGGTTATTTCTATTTACGTTGGAGAGAAAAAAATCTAACAGAAAAAGGGGAGGTGTATACAGAGCCAAAGAATCAGAAATTGGAGGATACTAGTAGCCCGGTACCAAATTTTATTTTATCATTACTTCCGTTAATTATTGTGCTTGTAACATTGAATATTTTTAAGTTTGATATAATTGTTGCTTTACTTTCTGGAATTTTATTAATTTTACTATTAAATATAACGAAATTCAAATCCTTTGTGAAAGCAATCAATGGGGGTGCGGTAGGTTCCGTAACAGCCATTATCAATACTAGTGCAGCCGTAGGTTTTGGCTCTGTTGTTAAAGCGGTTCCAGGATTTGAGACATTGACAAATATGCTATTGAATATTAAAGGAAATCCACTAATTTCAGAGGCAATTGCCGTTAACCTTTTAGCTGGAGCAACTGGTTCTGCTTCCGGTGGTATGGGAATTGCACTTGAGGCATTAGGAGAAAAATATTATCAGCTTGCTCTCCAAACGGGGATATCACCAGAGGCATTTCACCGTGTTGCATCTCTAGCTTCCGGTGGTTTAGATACACTGCCACATAATGGTGCTGTGCTTACATTGCTTACAATTACTGGAATGTCCCATAAGGACAGCTATAAAGATATTTTTGTAGTATCATTAGTCATTCCAATTTTATCCGTTGTAATTGCTATTCTATTAGCAAGTTTCGGGTTATATTAGAAGCTATTTAGTACTTGTAAAATCATGAGCAGTATATAACCAATCCATTTAAAGAAAAACAGTAAGCTTGATCAAAAATGGCTGGGCCTATCGATTACTGGAAATACTTTCGAAAATAATAGATTATGACGAGTTTTGAATATAGCTTCCAGTGTATAGTAGGCCCTAAATTTCTTTCATCTGTAATTCAAGTGCTCCGATATCTTCCTTCCATTTCCAATTCAAATACCCTTTGAGAAATATGTTCCAATAGTCCACAGTATTATTTATACTTACTTTTTGGAGTGGCCACTACTTATTATTCAAGTATTGTTCAACCATAAAAACGAGCCATTTACAGTCCTCGTTATTTTTAATATTTTGTAATAATCCAAGTATAATCGCGTGTGTTGGTACATCGTTTTGTAATTGGTTTTTTAATATATCTAATGATTCACTTTCTAATTGGTTGGTTACTATCTTTTTTAGCCTATCAATTTCTTGGATAATTTTTGTAATGGTAATGTAATCTGTAGATGGATGCTTAATTTGTTGAACTAGATTTTCATTGAGAAATACAATCGACGTATGATTAGCTAGCAAATTTGTTTTTTCTACTAATGCGCGAGCTAATAATGGTAAATTTAATGGAACATTGATAGTAAAAAATAATTTCGAATAGCTTTCGGTTAGACCTCTCATACTTATTAATAAGTCATATTTATTTTCTTTAATTTTTTCTCCATAAAGTTCATCTAACAATCGAAGCATCGCTTGATTTGTAAGCTGTTCATAATAATTAATTCTGTTGAGAAGCGCTTGATTAACTGTATGCAATTGTTCTTTAATAAACATTTTCGCGAATTCTCGATGATCCTGAAGTAATTTAAATGATGATAAATAAAAATCATAGAGCTTTTCCTGAACGTTTTTTGGAGAATTGACCACTCGGTCAATATCAGATGTAATTTTTTTGATAAAATCATCAATGATGGAAACAATTAATTCATCCTTTGATTTGAATGATAAATAAAATGCACCTTTCGATATACCGCAGAGCTCTGTGATTTGTTGAACTGAAGTAGACTCAATTCCTTGTTTTGCAAATAGTTCTATTGCTTTTTCCATAATTAACTGTCTTTTCGCCATAAATGTATCCTCACTTATTATTATGTTGACAATTGACCGATTAGTCATTATTATAGAGAATATTACAAGCCTAGTCAAGAAAGGGAAGGTGTCACGTGAAAGCTCTTGTAAATTTTGTGTTGAAAAATAAACTAGCAGTTTGGCTATTAACGATAATTGTCGTTGCTTCTGGTTTATACTCAGGAACTAGAATGAAAATGGAGACTATTCCAGATATTTCTATTCCGTATTTAATGGTAAATAGTGTTTATCCTGGTGCAACACCAGAACAAGTAATGGAGGATGTTTCGATCCCGCTTGAAAAAGCAATCGAAAGCTTAGAGGGAGTAAAGGCTGTCTATTCCAATTCTTACTCCAATATGGCTAGTCTCCAGGTGGAATATGAATACGAACAGGATATGGATGAAGCAAAAAGGCAAGTACAAAGTGCACTAGAAGCGGTTAGCTTACCTGAAAGTGCACAAGAACCGTTTATTACCTCGATAAGTATGAATATGATGCCTGTTGTAGCATTAAGTATTAGCAGCTCAAAAGAGGATATTGTCGGGCTAACGTCAACAGTAGAAGATACTATTGTTCCTAAGCTTGAAGGTTTAGATGGAGTTGCTTCCGTTACAATAGCTGGACAGCAAATTGAAGAGGTTGAACTAACCTATGATGAAGCAAAAATGGCTTCACTTGGAATAACAGAGCAAAATGTAAAGGATATTGTCCAAGCAAGTGATATGAGTGTATCCTTAGGATTATTTGAATTTGAAGAAGGCGAGCAAGCCGTTTCCGTTGATGGTAAGTTTATGACTGCTGATGAATTAAAGGGGATGCTTATCCCAGTAACACCTACAGCAGAAAATCCTACTCCATTTGTAAAACTTGGCGATATCGCGAAAATTGAAGTAGTCGGAAAAGTAGAATCAGTATCCCGTACAAATGGGAAAGAAGCGATTTCGATTCAAATTGTAAAAGCACAAGATGCGAATACAGTAACAGTAGTTAATGAAGTAAAAGATTTAATGAAAGACTATGAAGCGAAAATCGACGGATTAAAGGTTGATACAACGCTTGATCAAGGAGCTCCAATTGAAGAGTCTGTTAAGACGATGGTAAGTAAAGCAGTATTTGGTGGAGCAATCGCGGTTCTAATTATTTTATTATTCCTACGTGATTATAAATCAACCATTATTTCCATTGTTTCGATTCCAGTATCTATCTTTATGGCAATGCTGTTGATTAATTGGTTAGGAATTACATTAAATATTATGACGCTTGGAGCGATAACAGTAGCGATTGGACGGGTTATTGATGACTCCATTGTTGTAGTAGAAAATATTTATCGAAGACTGCACCTGAAAGATGAAACATTAACAGGACGAGCATTAATTCGATCGGCAACGATTGAAATGTTTAAGCCAATTCTTTCTTCAACATTAGTTACAGTTGCAGTATTTGCACCGTTAATTTTTGTTGGCGGAATGGTCGGCGAATTATTTATGCCGTTTGCATTAACAATGGCATTTGCATTAGGGGCATCACTGCTTGTTGCTATAACAATTGTACCTGTGTTGTCACATTCATTATTTAAGAAGAAGTTATACAGTGAAAAAACAGAAATTAATCATAAAGAACAAGGAAAGCTTGCTTTATTTTATAAAAAAATCTTGAAATGGACGTTGGATCATAAAATCGTAACGTCTCTAATTGCAGTAATTGCTTTAGTAGGTAGCTTAATGTTAACACCGCTGATTGGATTTAGTTTCCTTGGAAGCGAAGAAGAAAAAGTGATGTATTTAACATATACACCAAAAGCGGGAGAGTTAGCAGAAACAACACTGGAAAATGTAAGTATAGTGGAAGATAAAATGCTTGCCCGCAAAGATGTAGATACAGTTCAAGTATCTGTTACCGATAGCTCTGACCCAATGTCTGCGATGATGGGGGGAGGATCTAATGGTTCCTTAATGTATGTTATTTTTGATCCAGATATGAAAAACTTCTCTGATGTTAAAGAAGAGATAGAGGAATATGTGAAAAATATTGACCAATCTGGAACATGGAAAAGCCAAAACTTCACAACTAGCGCTATGTCGAGTAATGAGCTTAGCTATACTGTGTATAGTGAAGACTTAGATAAATTACAGGATACCGTTTTAACAATTGAAGATTTAATGGCTGAAAGTGACAAACTGAAAGACGTATCATCTAGTGTGGAAGAAAGCTATGATGAGTTTATCATCAATGTCAATCAACAAACATTATTACAACATGGATTAACAACAGGACAAATTGTGATGATGTTAAATCCAACAAGAACAGAGGATATTTTGACTACGGTTGAAAAAGATGGTGATGATCTGGATGTTATCGTGCAAAAAGATTCAAAACTACCAGCATCAATTGATGAATTACTTGATCAACAAATTCAAACACCAGTAGGAACAACCGTTAAACTATCAGACATTGTTACGGTGGAAGAAGGCAAGGTTGCTAATACATTATCTCGCAGTAAAGGGCAATTTTATGCATCTGTGTCGGGAACAATTACTAGTGATGATGTAACAAAAGCATCAAGCGAAATTCAAGAAAAGATTGATGATCTTGAACTTCCGAAAGGTGTAGAGATTGGAGTTGCTGGGGTTACAGCTGATATCCAAGAAACCTTTACACAATTAGGAGTGGCAATGCTTGCTGCGGTTGCAATCGTATATTTCATATTAGTAGTAACATTTGGTGAAGGATTAGCACCATTTGCAATTCTCTTCTCCTTACCATTTGCTGTTATTGGTTCCTTTATTGGCTTATGGATTGCAGGTGAAACAATATCGGTATCCGTTATGATGGGTCTATTGATGCTAATTGGTATAGTTGTAACAAATGCTATTGTATTAGTTGACCGCATCATTCATATGGAACGTGATGGTATGAATATGCGTGAAGCTATTCTGGAAGCAGGAGCAACTCGTCTACGCCCAATATTAATGACTGCAATTGCAACAATTGGTGCATTAATGCCATTGCTATTTGGTTCAGGTGGTGGCGGCTTAATCTCGAAAGGGTTAGGTATTACGGTTATCGGAGGATTAACAAGCTCGACTATTTTAACGCTAATTATCGTACCGATTGTTTATGAAATTCTTTCCAAATGGTTTAAGAAAAATCGGAAGGAAATCGAAGAAAACTAATGTGGCATAAATAATGCCATATAACAAATTTTATGAAACGACCACTTAACTTAATGGAGGAAGTGGTCGTTTTTCTATAAGGTTTGATAATTATAAATGAAATATATTTTTCACCCTTTTTCAAATCTAGTAATTGTACTAAAATAAAGTTAACATAAAGGATACATAATAGTGCGTTAACGTGCAAATAACATAATAGGCAAATGTAGGAGGATGAAAGATGGAGGAAGGTTATGTACAGGTTACTGGCGGGAAAATTTATTATCAGAAATATGGAAGTGGACAGAATACGCCACTAATTATATTGCATGGCGGTCCTGGTGGAACACATGTGAAAATGAAAGGTTTAGCAGTGCTTGCCGATGAGCGGCCGATAATCTTTTATGATCAACTAGGCTCAGGTAGGTCTGACCATCCGACAGATAAATCATTATGGCAGGTCGATCGGTTTGTTGAAGAGCTTGGCCAAATTCGTGAAGCATTAGGATTGACGAGGCTTCATATTCTTGGGCATTCATGGGGAACAATGCTTGCAGCAAGTTATTTATTGACTAAACCAGAAGGAATTGAAAGTGTGATTTTTTCTAGTCCATGCTTAAGTGCACCACAGTGGGCGGCAGACCAAGAGGAACATCGGAAACAGCTTCCAGATGATGTACAGGAAATATTACGGAATTGTGAGAAAGAGGGACGTACTTCCTCTGAAGAATACAAAGAGGCAATGAAAGAATTTTATCATCGTTTTGTTTACCAGCTAGATTATCGACCAGAAGAATGGGATGCACCGTATGCACAATCAAATCCTGAAGTTTATGAAACGATGTGGGGACCGTCGGAGTTTTATACAACAGGAAATTTAAAAACCTTTGATGTAACACCTCGTCTCCACGAAATAAAAATACCAGCATTATTTACTTGTGGTAGGTATGATGAAGCAGCACCAAAAACAGTAGAAGCGCATAGCAAATTAGTGGAGGATGCAAAATTTCATGTATTTGATAACAGCTCTCATACCACATATATTGAAGACGCAGAGGAATACTTACGGGTAGTTAGAGCGTTTCTTTCCATGGTGTAATTCCCGATTACACGAAGGATCAAATCTTACTAATAAGCACAATCCTTCCGAGAATTTACAGTTTTGGAAGGGCCATTGAGTATTATTGGCTTTTTTTGTTGTAAATTAATGTGTATACTATATTGGCATGATATTATGTTGTTAAAAGGAGTGTCCATATGGCGAAATCAAATGCAAAAAAACAAAGATTGAAAATGGCCCGTGAAGGAATGCAAAATCCAGAAATTAAAAGAGGAACCTATGTATTTGCAGATATGAGAACAAGAAAGACAAAAACGAAAAAGGAAAAATTGAATCAAATGAAACATAAAAAACGTTTATCTGACCAATATAATAATGGATCAGATAAACGTTTTTTTGTTTCATTTTATAAGTATTGCTATATATTCTCATGCTAGATAAACTAGCTAGAACATGTTGAACCATTTAATTATCAGAATGAGTTTTAATAAATATGAGGGACTTTAATGCTAATCATGGAAGAAATAAAAACGATACATAAAGAACTTTTATATTCTTGTAAATAATTTTTATTTTCCTTCCCAGTATTTCCCACAAAATTTTGATATCAAAAAAACTTCCTCCAGATATATTCCATTTGAGAGATATATGTGCTATACGATAGATACAGCGGAAGAGAGGTAGAGAAAATATTGGGACAAGATATATTTGCATTCGTTCATATTTTTAACTTAATAAAAGACTATATTGGTTTACTTATGCAAGACGGGGATTCCTTTCGATTTGTTTATGCAAACCAAGCAACCATCAATAGATTGAAAATGAATAAATCTATTACTGGCTGTCGCTTAGAGGATGTATTTCCTAAAGACCAGGTCAAAGAGTATATTTCCGTTTTTAAGGGAGTTCAATTAACGAAAAAGTCAATAGAATTCATGGGAAACGTAAATATCGCCGGCCAAAAGTACTTCTTTGAAGCAACGCTAGGTCCAATATTAAATGAACTAGGGGAATGTCAGTATATTTTAGGCATTGTAAGAGATAGTACGGAGAAGAAAAAAAGAGAAAAAGAACTAATAGAAACAAAAAATATATTAGAAAGAGAACGAAAAAAATTAAATTCAATTATCGAGCATAATACGGATGCTGTTTATCAATTAGATTTACAAGGAAATTATATTAGTACCAATGCAAAACTTACTGAAATTATTGGGTATAGTGAACAGGAAATTGTCGGTTATTCATTCATTCCATTTATAGCGGAAGAGAAATTAGTAGAAACGTTACATCATTTTGAAAATGCTCTCCATGGAAGCAATGAAGAATATGAGACAACTGTTCGTCATAAAAATGGGAATAATGTGGAAGTTTTTGTGAAAAATATTCCAATTATTATTGATGGGGTTTTAGTTGGAATATATGGGATTGCGAAGGATATTACAGAACAGAAAAAGATTGAGCGGTTATTAAAAAATAGTGAGCAACGATACAAATCTTTATTTGAAAATCATTCTGATGCTATTTTTTCCTGTGACTTGGATGGGAAGTTTATTAGTGGAAATGTAGCAACCGAAAATATTACAGGTTATTCCATTAATGAATTACTAGGAAAATCATTTCTTTCTCTAGTAGAAGGGGATGATATTAAGAAAACGCTAATGTTGTCTAAAAAAGCAATGAAGGAAAAACAGCCCGAAAGCTATGAAATATTATTGAGACGAAAAGATGGTAGATATTTAGAATTGTTTGTCATGAATATCCCGATTATTGTGGAAAATGAGGTAGTTGGTTTTTATGGAATTGCGAAAGATATTACCGAATATAATAAAGCACATCGAGCATTATTAGAGACGAAGGAAGAATTAGAGATATTCTGGGAATATTCCGTTGATCCGGTTTTTTTAATAGATCTGGAAGGAGAAGTATTACGGGTAAATCCTGCCTTTGAAAAAACATTGGAATATAGTGAAAAAGAAGTGGTTGATTTAAAATATTCATTCGTACCAAAAGGTAAAATTTCTGACCAGTTGGACATTATAAAGCGTTTAAAAAATGGAGAAAAGATCATCGCCCATGAAACGCAACGAATAACGAAGAGTGGAAAACTACTGGATATTATTGCTTCCTATACACCTGTTAAGGACGAGAACGGGAATATCATCGGTTCCACCGTTTTTTACAAAGATGTAACAGAACTAAAAAAAGTAGAAAGGCAACTGTCAAATAGTCAAAAAAAATACAAGTTAATTATGGAAAATGTTTCCGAAGTAATTAAGATGATGAGCATCTCTGGGATAATTGAATATGTATCGCCATCTAATGAAAAGATTTTAGGCCATTCTTCTTCTGAAGTTGTTGGTCATTCGTTTAAGAAGTTTATCCATCCAGATGATAGGAGGCGAATGGAAGCGGCTATTGAGCAAATTATTGCAGGAGGTTCGCCAAACCCAATTGAATTAAGAAAACTGCATAAAGATGGTCATTATATTTGGATGGAGGTTACAACAAATTCTATTATAGAAGAAGGTAAGGTTGTTCAATTAGTTTCCACTTCTCGTGAGATCACAGAAAGAAAAAGGTTACGAGATGAGCTAGCGAAAATGGCCTTTTATGATTATTTAACAGATTTACCAAATCGGAGATCGTTTGATGAACAGTTAAAAATGGCAATCGATCGAGCGAATCATACGAAAAAAAGGGTTGCGCTTATGATGCTCGATGGGAGAGATTTTAAACAAATAAATGACACCTATGGACATGATGGAGGAGACGCAGTAATAAAGGAAATGGCTAAGCGTTTACAGTCATGTGTTAGAAAAACGGATTCTGTTGCAAGAATTGGTGGAGATGAGATGGCGATTATATTAGCTGAACTCGATTCATTAGAATTAGTAGAGGAAATTGCGAATAGGATAGTCCAATTGTTTAAAGAACCACTAACTTATAATGGTCTTGAAATTAATATTGGTATCGATATTGGCATATCAATTTATCCAGATCATTCCATCAATAAAAAGCAATTAGTCAAGTACGCTGATCAGGCACTCTATGAGGCAAAGGAATATCCTCCCAATAATTATCGAGTATATAAAAAGACTAAAAATGAATGGTAGTGGAGATGAAAAATCGATAATGATGGAAAAGGCAGTGAATTTTCAAAAGCGTATATTAAATACCAGCGATGGCTTTCACTAGTTCGTTTTATTTGTATTTATTCTTGAATGTATTTTATAATGCAGTATACGTCAAATACGGATAACGAATTTGTGTGCATGTAAAAGATAAATGATTCCGGTTAATAATCTGCTTCAAAAATAGAGATACAAATAATTATTTTTACAATAGTGGAACGATTTACAGTATGTAATAGGGGTGTTGAGAAGATGAAAATCGAAATTTGGTCTGATTTTGTATGTCCATTTTGTTATATGGGGAAAAGAAGATTAGAAAACGCAATGGAGCAATTTGCGCATCGTAATGAAATAGAAGTTGAATATAAAAGCTATCAGCTTGATCCAGAAGCAAAGCATATTGAAGGAATGAATTTTTATGAAACCTTTTCAAAGCTAAAAGGATTTCCACTGGAACAAACGATTGCTATGAATAAACAAGTTGCACAGCAAGCAAGCACATTACAGTTGACGTATAATTTTGACACAATGAAATATGCGAATACATTTGATGCTCATCGTGTGGCAAAATATGCTGCTGAAAAAGGGAAAGGAAAAGAGGCTACAGAACGTTTCTTATACGCCTATTTTACCGAATCAAAGCTTATTAGTGACCATGAAACATTGATTGAGCTTGCTGGAGAAATCGGGTTGGATAAAGAAGAGGTTGCGGAAGTATTGGCAAGTGATCGTTATGCACAAGCAGTTCATCATGATATTCGGCAAGCCTATCAAATCGGTGTACAAGGAGTGCCATTTTTCGTTTTTAATCGAAAATATGCGATATCTGGTGCCCAACCAGAGACTGTCTTTCTTCAAACATTAGAAAAAGTATGGGAAGAGGAAACAAACGTTAAGCCAGTATTACAAACATTAAATCCAACAGGTGCAGATGCTGGTGTTTGCACAGATGAAGGGTGCGAAATAAAGAAATAAACGTAGGAGATCTATCCTTTCAAAATCGTAAAATAGCCCATAAATGTTAGATTCAATCTGCATTTATAGGGCTTTTTTGTTTAATATAGTAAATTGTGGAATGAGGGGGATGGATAGTCTACCGAATAGATAAAATAACGTATAGCAAACGAATTTATTTTAATAGAAAATTCCAAAAAACAATTTTCGACAACTTGTAATGACAATATTTTTCAAATGTTTACTGTACAATAGGGGCAAGCCCAATAAGGTTGGTGATATTAGATGGAGAAGCAATCATTTGCGAAAGGATGTCTATGGGGAATATCACTATCATTAGGACTATGGATCCTTATTATTTTGTATATAGTGAAACTTATCTAGCTGTCAAAACATCATTTGCTCATCATCAGAAATAATTTAAGATATTCATCAAACAAACCACTCTATTCTCAAAATCATCGTGGTTCACTAGGAGTTTGTTCCCTTTTATGAAAGTTTACCAATACATAATTTTTTACTTAAAGCTACCCAAAATATGAATGCGCTTTCAAGTAAGTAAGGATGTTGTGTTCAATTGCGCACTACATCCTTCGTTTCCAATTATAAAAAAAGGTAACATTTTTTTTATTTGAATATGGGGTATATATGGTGGTTACCGTTATTTATTCCATTGAAGTGAACTATATTCCCCGTGGGGATGGCAATTCGAAAAATATTTGCTATATTCGGTTTCAAGCTCTGGTAATGTTAGTTCATATAAATGTTTATCTTCTGATTTATAAACTTGAAAAGCAATTAGCTTATCAATTATTTTTGTTCTTTTATCTTCTGAATTTTTTCGATTCGTATTACTCATGTTTCCTTCACTCCTTTTTATAACAAAAAACCTCTTCAAATAGATAAGAAGAGGTGAATCGCATTTCTCCACTTATCTTTCAAGCAATAACGCTTGATGGAATTAGCACAGTATTCCATGAGAATCTGTTGCTGAGGCTTCATAGGGCCATTTCCCTCCACCTCTCTGGATAAGCCAGACTATTCAATTAAGTAAGAAGTAGTTAATTAAATTATACATTACTATTCCGATAAGTCAACTATGAATTAATAAATAGTAAAAAACCGGGGGAATTTCCACCGGTTTTTAAAATTCTTTAATTTATATTATTTCCCATCATTTAGCTGTCTAGCTTCTTCTGGACTGGACATTTTTGTAGCCCCTTTATTACTCAAGGATTGATCGCGATCGGATTCTACTCGTCCACTTTGTCTTAGCTTTTTTTCTTGACGGTCTTTTCCCATTCTGAACACCTCCTGCTATATAACATGGTTTTTTTGCAAAAGTTTATTCATTTCCTATTCGGATGGAAGTTTCCACGATTTAATCAATGAATTTGTCCTATACCAAATAGCTTATGAATCATATGATGCTAATAGTTTTACGATCATTTAGGAGGTGGGTATAGATGTCTGTTGAGCAATATCGATCCTTATGTCATCGCTATCGTGGAAGAGCTGTCCAAATTCGAACACGGGATGGGAGAGTTCATCGAGGTTTAATTATGAATGTAGGGAACAACCGTGTATATTTACGTTCATTTGATGGATCGAGAAGAAATTTAGGTGGATTTGGTTATGGTTATTATGGAGCTGGTTATGGTTTTACCTATGGATTGGCTCTAGGTGCCATTACATCGTTAGTATTATTACCGTTTTTCTTCTGGTAATGAATATGGCTATTAAAGTCGGAGAAAAGCTAGAAAATATCACTTCCCGCACAGGTGGTGATATTTTTTATTTTGCAATGAAAAACAGGCTAGTGAAAAGGGCTAGCCTGTTTTTTGAAACGTTAAACATGTGCGGTAGACGTTCAGTATAGCTTAACCTTAATAACCATAACCAACGAAAGAAGCGCCGATAATGATTAAAAGGATAAACAATACTACAAGTAATGCAAAACCTCCACCGTAGCCAAAACCACCTACTTGTTCACTCATGTAACTTTCACCTCCCTAAGTATTTACAGAAATCATTATATGATTGTAAAAGTAAAGTGATATGGGCACATTCCCAGGGACAACAATTCATGGCATGGATTATGTACTCTTATAGACGAAACTAACAAGTTTCGTGAGATTTGGAAAATAGCGAACCATTATGCACTCCATTCATAAAATGAGGTAATAGACGATATGGAAGGTGTGTAAAGAATTGAAATACACATATTTGGATTGTTTAGCAATTCTCGGAGTGGGTGGTGCACATCCGGGAGGAATGCAAATAACGAAAAAAATACTTGCCAATGAATCGATAGAATCAACAATGACGGTATTGGACTCTGGCTGTGGTACAGGAAAAACGTTAACATATATTGCAGAAAAGTATGGCTGTAGAGGCTACGGTATTGATTCCAATCCACTTATGATTGAAAAAGCTAACCAGAGAATTGCAACATTAAAATTACCTATTAAAACGAGAGTAGCAAGAACAGAATCTTTACCATTTGCTAATGGTTCATTTGATCTCGTTTTATCGGAATCAGTAATTGTATTTACAAAAATACCATTCACATTATCTGAATTCAAAAGGGTGTTAAAACCTCGTGGAAAATTGCTTGCTATTGAAATGGTATTAGAAACGAAGCTTCCACATCAGAATTTAAAGGAATTTACTGATTTCTATCAGCTATCAACAATTCCTACCGAGGAAGAATGGAGAACAGCTTTGAAACGTGCAGGTTTTCAACATGTTTCGATCGAGAATGTCCCTTTAAACCCTTTGGAAATGACAATGGAGGATGCGCCGGATTATTTATTGTCAGAACAAATTGATCCAGAGGTTTTTCATATTTTAGCAGAGCATGAAAGGATAACGAATAACTTTCGAGGAGTAATCGGCTTTCGAGTATTCAACTGTAGTTGATATTATTTGCGATGGGAAGTGTTCATATGGCTATTCGAAAAGCGACAAACGAAGAGACTCAAACCATTTTGAACCACGCTTTGATTGTTATGAAGGAAGCAACTAACGGGCAAGTGATGTTAAGCTGGGAAAAAGCGCAGGAATTTATTTGGCCATTTTTAGAAAATGGTGGTTATTATCTTGTTTCGACAAAAAATAATGTCATTCAAGGTTGGATTGCCATTGGCGTCTCCTATGATCCATACCTTGATAAAATGGTAGGGTTTATTAATGAAATATATGTTTTACCAGCATATCGAAAGCAGGGGATTGCGAAAGAATTATGTAAGGAAGCCAGGAACAGATTTAGGCAATTAGGATACAATCAAATACAATTAAATGTATTCTCTGGAAATCCAGCAAAACAATTATATAAGAAATTAGGCTTTCACGAAGTAATGACATTAATGCAATGGAATATTTAAGTAGATGGCATATGGCATATGGCTGACAACCTAACCTTATTCCATATCGTATGAAAGGGTAGATAATAATACCAAATATGAAGGAGCATTGGAAATGACTATTATCAACACAGATCAATGGATATTAGAAATGGACAGTGATCCGATAGAAATATTTATGAAAATCGAACATTATTTTCCAGAAACAACGGCGTTCGATATATATCAATATTTCATTCAATATGGAATGACCCCATTTTTGGAGGAAAAGGAACGCATCATATTAATGCAAGAGAAAAAAATTTGGGATATCGTACAACAGGAAGAACATGTGCTACAAAAACAGTGGGACGGTCCAAATATTCCTATTTTTATTTTTCCTTCGGATCATTTGAATTCGCAGCTAGTAATGGAACATAACGGAATGTCAGGAATCGCTTTCCAAGATAAATTATTTTTATTCATTGCTGAACATCAAACAGAAAAAGAAATTCGTTCGTTATTTACTCATGAATATAGTCATGTTTGCCGTTTGAAAAGTTATCCTAAAAACCAACAGGATTACGTTTTACTAGACACGATTATTCTTGAAGGAATTGCGGAATATGCTGTTTATGAGAGGCACGGGTTGGACGGTTTAAGTAATTGGACTAATAGGTATAACAAGGATCAGCTAAAGAACATGTGGGAACAAATTGTACTCCCGAATAAAAACATTCCAATACATGATCATAAGCATCAACATTTACTATATGGATTACATTCATACCCAAGCATGCTCGGCTATTGTGTTGGATTTTACTTAGTGAGAAATTATGCGGAGGCAAGAAATTTAAGTTGTAAAGAGCTTCATCAAATGAATAGTCAATGTATTGCTCTAAGGGAATAATATGGCAAGTGTCACAGGTTCCTTTCCATTATTTACTTGAATGAATTACCTTCAATCTATAGTATAATAAATTTTTATCATAAAATTGTGAGGGAGGATGCCGCATGGCAAAGAAGTCATTAATAGTAAAACAACAAATGCCACAGAAATATAAGGTTCGAGAATATTCTCGTTGTATGCATTGCGGAAGACCTCATAGCGTTTTTAAAAAATTTCAGCTATGTAGAATTTGCTTACGTGAATATGCCTATAAAGGACAAATTCCTGGACTTAAAAAGGCTAGTTGGTAATATTATTATAAACAAACCCCTATTTCCTAAGTTTTTGGTTAATAGGGGTTTTTTCGTTACATAGATACCTAATTTTCTTAAAATAGTTCGAGCGAATGTAATTTTATCCATCATTTCATAGAAATTCGTATTAATTACTACTTATGAAATAAATTTAAAAAAATAATCATAGATTAAATAAACATAGTCTATAAGGAAAAAGGAGGTCGATTGGATGAATTTTGAATTGGAAGAAGCGATACAAGTGTTGGAACGGACACCAGACGCTTTGGAGCATTTATTAAAGGGGCTATCAATACACTGGTTGCAATGTAATGAAGGAGCAGATACTTGGAATTGTTCGCAAGTAATTGATCATTTAATAGAAGGTGAAAAACATAACTGGATTCCGCGGGTGGAGAGCATACTTCACGGAGTAGAGAAAAAAACGTTTCCTTCATTCGATCGTTTTGCGCATTTAAAACAATCAGAACGACCAATTGATGAAAAATTATCGGAATTTAACGATATTCGAAAGGTAAATATAAAGAAACTTAGGCAGCTGATAAATCGTGAAATCCATCTGGAGATGATTGGAATCCATCCAGAGTTTGGTGATGTAACAGTTAAGCAGTTGCTTTCAACATGGGTTGTCCATGATTTAACACATATTGCCCAAATTGTTAGAGTGATGGCAGAAAGATATAGAATGGATGTTGGACCATGGGATGCTTATTTAGGTATATTAAACAGGAAAAACCAATAATAGATTAAATATCAATAAAAAACCCTCTGGTCTAGCCAGAGGGTTTTGTTATTTTTATTCGAATTAAGCTGGATTGCTTTCTTTTTCGATTTTTTCCACGGATTCATAACTAACGTCTACACGTTTAATAAAGAACGCTAATACTAAGGCAGCAAGGTTAATAAATAATGCTACTAAGAAGGAATATTGAATTCCTGATAATAATGCTTCTTTACCAAGATGATCAATAGCTGCAGGTGTTAAAGTAGTAGGGTCTACAGAAGCCATTAAATCTTCCCCTTTTGAAGTTGTTACGGTATTCATTATCGTAACTAAAATGGCTGTACCGATTGAACCAGATACTTGTTGCGCAGTATTGTTTACTGCAGTACCATGTGGATTCAAACGAGTTGGTAATTGATTTAATCCATTTGTCATTAACGGCATCATAACCATGGACATACCGAACATACGCATGGAATAAATCATAATAATATAGGTATAAGTCGAATCAATTTGTAATTCTGATAGTAAATATGTCGAAACTGCTGTAATACATAGCCCGGTGATTGATAATACTCGTGGACCAAATTTATCAAATAATTTACCAGTAATCGGTGACATAATCCCCATTACAATAGCTCCTGGGAGCATCATTAATCCAGAGTCAAGAGGAGAAATTTCTCGAACACTTTGTACATATGCAGGAGTTAAAATCATTCCTGAGAACATTGCAACAGCATTAACAATAGAAATTACCGATGCTAAAGCAAACATTGGATATTTATATACACGCAAATCTAAAAGTGGTTGTTTTAGTTGCAATTGACGCAAAACGAATAAAATTAGTGTAATTCCACCAACAATTAATGTTGTTAATACAATTTTATCATCCCAACCATCTGTACTTGCAGTACTACAACCATATAGTAAACCTCCAAATCCGATAGTAGATAGCACGAGTGATAAGTAATCAATGCTGGCATTTTTGTTTGTTTCCATTATATTTTCTAATTTCCAGATGGATAAAATTAAACTAATAACTGCAAGTGGTAAGATCATTTCGAATAACACACGCCAGTCATGGTATTCCACAATATAACCGGATAATGTAGGTCCAATCGCTGGAGCTGTAATCATTACTAGTCCGAAAATCCCCATTGCTGCCCCACGTTTTTCTCTTGGGAAGCTAATAAGCATAATGTTCATTAATAGTGGTCCCATAACAGAAGATCCTGCTGCTTGAACCATTCGTCCTGCAAGTAAAAACCCAAAATTTGGTGCAAATGCTGCCATTGCTGTACCGATCGTAAAGATTACTAAGGACGTAATATATAAGCTTCGGTTTGTAAAGCGAGTAATTAAAAATGCTGATGCCGGTATCAATACCCCACTCACTAGCATATAGCCGGTTGCTAACCATTGAACGGTAGAATAATTTTCAATTTTTAAATCTACCATGATGGATGGCAATGCTACGTTTAATAACGAGTTGTTTAGGAATGAAACGAAAGCACCAACAAATAAAACAGCAATCATTAAATATGGTGGTTTATTTTGTTGTAATGTTGTATTCATTTTGTCTTTATCTCCTCTATTCGGTATATAAATTTTTCATCACTTGAATGATTTTAAACCAGGGGTTCAATTTTTGCAACCTTTTTATACCGTTGGTTTAATCATTGCTATTCATTACCAACAAATTTATACTAAAATAAAGATTAGAGATCGTGGGAGGACTTATGAATAGGCGGAAGAGACATGTAGCTGAAGTTGCATTTAATCTATTTGTAGAAAAAGGCATTCAGCAAACATCGATACAAGAGATTATTGAACGTGCCAATATTTCAAAGGGTACTTTTTACAATTATTTTTCAACAAAAAACGATTGTATAGCCGAAATATTAGAAGGATTGCGTTACGATGCCAGCCAATTACGAATGGAAATGCAGGTTGGCAGAGATGCAAAGGATCGACAAATTTTAATCGAACAAATTTCAATATTAATTAAGTTGAATGAAGAACGTAATTTACACGCATTGTTTGAAGCGATTATAGGTTCCAATGAATTGGAATTAAAAAAACTAGTGATGCATCATCGAATGTATGAAACCGAATGGGTTTCCGAACGGTTTATTGAAGTTTTTGGGGAACATATAAGACATTATGCGTTTGAACTAGCGGTATTATTCATGGGCATGCTACAGCAAATGCTTTTCATTATGAAAATCTCCAACAATGCACAGTCTGAACACCGTATAGTAGAAGTATTAATATCTTATATCGAACTTATGATTCCGAAAATATTGGAAAAAAATAGTGCCTTGCTAGACAGTTCCAATCTTCATTTTTTACGGACAAAAATTGAAAGAAAAGTGATTAAGTTAGAGGAATTATTCAAAATGGCGAACCAATTGAAAGAGGTAGCAACTTTCACAATAGAACAGCACGATTTATTTTCGGCAATTTTAGAAGAACTTTCCCATGAACGTATCCGTAAAAGTGTTTTACAGCCATTAATAAAACCTTTTTTACAAACCTTTGAGCAAACCTCGTTAGAATCACAAGCAAAAATATTTACCAATTCTGTCTGGTATTTTATTAAACGACTGTAGATAAATATTTGGAATGAACAAAAACCCAATCGCATGAGTGATTGGGTTGATTTTATTCCATAACTTTCTATTTAAAAATAGTGGAGATGATTTCATCATAAGACATATTATTAGTTACAGTATAAGATCCTGGCCGTAACTTATTTTGCAAACCGCGTTTTTCAATTTCTTTAGAAAAATGAAAGGCATCTTCTGTAATCAATTTCGCTTGGTTAAGTGCTTCGCCAACATCGTAGCTCGTCATGCCTTCTGCAACATTCACTACGACAGAGGTGACTTTTTCCTTTTCGGTGCTATTGTCAGACTGGGAGTCATCCGTTTGTTTGTCTGTTGTAGCTTTTGCCGAAGTAATATTTTTTTCATATTCATTTTGTGTTTGTACTACATATCCTTTTGCAGCAAGTTGCTCTTTCATTTCTGCCTCAGATAGTACTTTCGTATTTGTTTGAGTAGTTGATTCTTCTATCTTTGCTGCATTTGTATTTGCTGAGAAATAAACAATCCCACAAATGGTAGTAGAAAGAAAAAGCCCAGCTGCAAAGCTGCTCAATAGATTAATTTTCATGTGCAACGTTACTCCTTCCATCTTTAGCTTCTATAAAAGGAGCAAGCAGCTCTTGAATTTCACTCACAGATACTTGCTTAATTTCTGAAATACTTTCTAATGAGTAATTGCGTCTATATAAGTCTAATAATTCTCTTTTTAAAAGTTTATCTTTGTTAGAAAGTGGTATACCGGCTTCTTTCAGAATAATTTCGTTGTCTAATTCTAATTTTTGAATTGATTCTTTCAAGTCTTTTATTTCCTTCAAAACAGCAATGTGATCTGTGTCCATTCTTTCTTTTTCTGCTTTTGCTGAAATATTCGTTTTGATAATGGAATAAATGAAAAGTAAAGCAGATATCCCAAATAAAATAGCTAATGCCCATTCCATAAAAATTTACTTCCTCCTTCTGGTAGAATAGACCCCCTTAACAGATGTTTATTATACATCCGAAAATGCCAATTTTCGAGTTAATTCTTCTAAATGTGATAAAAGTAACAAAGATGTAATAATAAGGAAAAATGGGTAATCGATTATTAATGGTTTGTATAGAAAAAATAATTTCCATTAATATAAGATTTTATCCATTCATAGGTTTATTCGCGAAAGAACCTTTAGTAATCGAAACCTAAGACAAGCTAGATACGCATAATCAATGATTGGAAAAGGGGAGATGCTTTTTGAGGGGAAAATATTACTTTTTTATACTCACCATATTTCTTACAATGCTATTGATTGGTTGTGCAGCCATTGAGGATGCTGTCTCTCCAAGCAGAGGCAAAACAGCTAGTGATTGCAGAGCATACGAATAACAATGGAGTACCGAACATAGTAAATGTAGTCGTAAAAAATAATGTTTATTATGTAACTTGGGAAAATAAGCAAAATAAAGAGTCTGGAACGGATAAAGTTACGAAATTGAAAGAGGTTATAATGGTAGAAGCTCAAATCGAATAATAATTATGGTGGAAAATACTTTTTTTCGTTTGTTTTTCTATTTTTTAGTGGATCTGACTTAGACAAGTTCTCGGTATTTTCATAGATTATAGTATATCAAACCGAGGGAGGTGTTATTTATGGGATGTAATAATAACAATCAAAGCGGTTGTGAGAAACATAGGGAAGAGGTAATTGTCAGTCCTACGGAAAGGATTGTTAACACTCGAACAAATACACGTACGATTAAACGTATTCACCCAACAGAAATTATTAATGTAAACCGAACAATTATTAGAAATGAAAACTTCTATCCAGTTACAGAACGAGAAGTCAACGAAACGATAGAAGAAAACTATGACTGTGGGTCAGATGTCAATAATCCCAATTGTAGAAAAACGAATAATATCAACAACAATGGACTTGACTGGCTGTTTCGATTATAGGATGAAATGATTGGTTAGCCTGGTCAAGTGCAATGCACTTAATAAGTAAGATAAACAAAAGTTATTTTACCTCAAAAATCTAGGTAGGATTATAGGGGATTGATGGGTAGTGGCAAACAAGGTGACCTTAGCAGACTATCGGTGAAATATAGAATGGGAAGTTGGTAATGTTTTTTAGTCGCGAGTTAGCTTGAGTTAGTCACTCCTCCCCTATACCAAGGCTAACTGTATTTCCAGTGCTGTTTATACCACTACTTATTGCCTTCTTTGATTCTTCTTTGAATAGAAAGCTTGTGCCCCACCTGCTAGCATCAATACCATATTATACTTACTATCTATTAGAAGTTTTATTATAGGAAAATTATATTTTTTGCTATTTTTTAATAAATTTCTTTACAACGAAAATCTTGCATGTTATAGTTCTTTATAAAGAACGGATATTTGCTAGTTTTTTATAGGGGGGGAATACATGGAAGAAAAAATACGACTTGGTAAACTTTTAAAGGTAGTTCGCAAACGGTACTGGATTGTCCTAGTATTTGTTTTTATGTCAGCTCTGTTGGGCTTAATATATGTAAAGTATTTTACAAATCCTGTCTATGTAAGTTCAGCTAAACTACAAATTGAAGGAATCTCAAATTCAACTGAGATTACAGAAAAAAATAGTATGATGGAATTTTTTATTAACTATATCCCTGAATCTGATATTTTAACTATTGTATCAGAAGAGCTTAACGGAGAATTTTCAGAAGTTCAATTGAAAAATATAATTTCGATGTGGACATCTGCCTCGGTATTTATGAATGTTAGTGTAACTTATAAGGATCCGAATGAGGCAATTTTAATAGTGAATAAATTTATTGAAGTTATTGAGAAAGTTAAACCTGATTATTTAGCTGGATTAGAAATCGCAGAATTGGCAACGCCTGAGAAAGTGGAAACAATTTCTGGAAGTGTAGTTAAAACCGTTGGTTTATCCATTATTGTTGGTATATTTCTAGGATTTGGCTTAGTTTTCTTACTTGAATTTTTAAATTCAACCATAAATGATGAGCAAGATATAGCAAAATATTTAAATGCTCCATTATTAGGAGTTGTTGCGAGTTATGATAGGAAAAAATTAACCAAAAGAATGGTAGTAAAAAACGTAAGGAAGGTAAAGGAGAAAGAGGTGAACAAATGGGAAGACCAAAAAATGAAGGAAGAAAAAGTAGAGCGAACATACCATGGATAATAACGAAATTTGCACCTAAATCTTTCTTTTCTGAACAATATAGGAGTATAAGGACAAATATTCAATTTTCAAAAGGTAATCAGTCATTTCGTTCAATTACAATTACTTCCCCTAATTCTGGTGAAGGTAAGTCGACTGTATCAAGCAATTTAGCAGTTGTTTTTGCACAATTAGGAAAAAAAGTACTTTTGGTCGACTCAGATATGCGAAAGCCTGTACAACATAAAATATTTCGCTTATCTAATGCTATTGGAATGTCAAATGTATTATCAAAACAATTTTCCATTATAAGTTCTATTCAAGAAACGGGTATTAATGGTCTATCGGTATTAACAAGTGGTCCTAATCCACATAATCCATCAGAATTAATAGCTTCAGAAACAATGGAAGAGTTTTTGTTGGCAGTATATGACTATTATGACCTTGTTTTATTTGATACCCCTCCGTTAATGGCTGTTTCTGATTCGCAATTGTTAGCAAGTATTACGGATGCCTCAATATTAGTATTAAGAAGTGAATCTACTGAAATTAAAGAGGCAATTCAGGCAGTAGATGTATTATTAATGGCTAAGGGTAAATTTATTGGAACAATTTTAAATAAAAAGCGATTTCCAAATATCAATCGGTTAAAGTATTATGTTTACTAATTAAAATATAAGTCAAAAAGTTAGATGATTAACAAAGACAGTGGAGAAGTAGTTCGATTCTCGTTAATTGTTCTTAATTAAGAACTTTTGATAAAATTTTAATGATTTTAATTGGTGATGTCTTCTTACCACTATCAATGAAGGCACTCGGCTATACTGTGGGAGGGGATACCTTATCCTTAGATATTAATTATCGATAGCGTAGTGTGAGGATGGGTTAGATGCCCATAATTTATACATATTTTCTATTATAGAACTGTTAAAAAATGGGAGATTTCAATATAACGAAACTATTAAATTATTAAGAAGAATGATATAGATAATTACTTGGGATTATTTATATTTTTTTGAAAGGAGTCTTTAGGGTGACTTATAAAAAGCGTTTTGCCTTTTTAGCAGTTTTGGATTCAGCCATTGTTTTAACATCTATATATGTAAGCATGATAATTTTGAATATAGATCTTACCGTTGTTAAATCTCAAGCTTTATTGGTCACAGCGCTAACTTTGTTACTTAGTCACCATATGCTTGGCTTTCGCAGTCGTTTGTATCATAAAGCCTGGGAATATGCAAGTATTAATGAATTAAGAGCGATATATATTGTTGTAACTATTTCAATAGTAGTAACCGGAATTATTCAATTTGTAATTTTTCATGAAATCGCTGTTAGAGCTTTAGCAATTACCTGGATGCTTCACCTTCTTCTAGTCGGAAGTTCGCGATTTGTTTGGAGAATGTTCAGGGATTCAATCATGAAAAGAACAAAACAGAAACGGACTTTAATTGTTGGTGCGGGAAGAGCAGGAACGATGGTGGTACGAAATATTTTAAAGAGCAATGATATAGAATTATTTCCAGTTGGCTATGTAGATGACGATCCTAAAAAATATGACTTAGATTTTCTAGGAATCCCCGTATTGGGAAATGTAAGAAATCTACCTTCAATAGTTGAAAAGTATAAAATTGAGCAGATTGTTATTGCTATTCCTTCCTTAAGCAAAATGGAGTTAAAGAAGATTGTTACAGAATGCTCAAAAACAGCCGCTAGAACACAAATTATTCCAAAAATAGAAGAAATTATGCTTGGTAAGCTATCTTTAAATAGTTTTCGTGATGTTCAAGAAAATGATTTACTAGGTAGAGAACCAGTTGAACTAGATATAAATAACTTATCAGAAAAATTACAAGGTAAAACAATACTTGTTACTGGTGCTGGAGGCTCTATTGGTTCCGAAATTTGCCGGCAGATAAGCTTGTTTAAACCAAAAAAGCTTGTACTCGTTGGTCATGGTGAAAATAGTATTTATCAAATTAATGCCGAGCTTACCAGCCTTTATGAGAGGGATATTAATATTGTGCCTGTTATTGCTGATATTCAAGATCGTGAGAGAATATTTGAAATTATGGAAGAACATATTCCTCAAGTAGTTTATCATGCAGCCGCACATAAGCATGTCCCACTAATGGAATTCAACCCAAAGGAAGCAATAAAGAATAATATTATTGGAACGAAAATTGTATCAGAAGCTGCTGGTGTCTATGGTGCAGATACTTTCGTTTTAATCTCCACAGATAAAGCTGTGAACCCTGCGAATGTAATGGGTGCAACAAAACGCTGTGCAGAGTTGATAATTCAAGAGCTTGATCAGCAATATAAAACGAAGTATGTCGCAGTTAGGTTTGGAAATGTTCTAGGAAGCAGAGGAAGCGTTGTTCCACTGTTTAAGCAACAAATTCAAAATGGAGGACCGATTACTGTTACTCATCCTGAAATGACACGTTACTTCATGACAATTCCTGAAGCTTCAAAGCTAGTCATTCAAGCAGGTGCATTAGCACAAGGAGGGGAAATTTTTGTTCTTGATATGGGGAAACCAGTAAAAATCAGAGATTTAGCAGAAAACCTTATTAAATTATCAGGTTACACGACGGAGGAAATTGGAATTGTATACTCGGGTATTCGCCCTGGTGAAAAAATGTATGAAGAACTCCTAAATGAAAATGAAATTTTTCCAGATCAATTATTTCCGAAAATTCATATTGGTAAGGCGAATTTGGCAGGAGTAAAAGAATTATACTGGCTCATGGATCATTTTGGGGATCTAGGTGTACGTGAAATAAAAGACAGATTACTTACCATTGCAAACATGAAAGAAAATAAAAAAGCAGCAGTTCAAGCAGTTGCAAATTAAAAAGGAAATTTGGGTGATCTAGTGAAAATATACCCTATATTAAAAAGAGTGACTGATATTGTGTTAGCATGTATTTGTTTGCTACTACTATCTCCTTTTCTTCTGTTAGTATCAATCACTGTGAAACTATCTTCAAAAGGTCCTGTTATTTTTAGACAGAAACGGATTGGCAAATATAAAAAAGAGTTTTATATATATAAGTTCCGTACAATGAGGATAGAAACTCCGAAAGATATTCCAACTCATTTACTTAGTAACCCAGAAATATTTATTTCAAAATACGGCAGGTTTTTAAGAAAAACAAGTTTAGATGAACTTCCGCAATTATTTAACATTTTGCGAGGTGAAATGAGCTTTATTGGTCCGAGACCAGCTCTTTGGAACCAGTTTGATTTAATTTCAGAAAGAGAAAAATATGGAGCAAATGATATTTATCCTGGTTTAACAGGGTGGGCACAAATTAATGGTAGAGATGAATTATCAATAAGTGTAAAAGCAAAATTAGATGGAGAATATGTTAAAAAAAGTTCATTCTATTTTGATTTGAAGATTATCTTTTTTACTATTTTCAAAGTATTAAAGACAGAAGGTGTTAAAGAAGGTAGTCTGATAGAAAAAAATCAAAATAAGAAGGGTGTAAATTTATGAATAAGAAGCGAATTTTAATTACTGGTAAACATAGTTACATAGGTTCAAGTTTTATGAAATGGATAACCAGGTGGCAGGACCAATATGAAATTAAGGTAATTTCAGTACGGGGAAAAGAATGGGAAAATATTAACTTTGCAGATTTTCATTCTATTTTGCATTTAGCGGGAATCGCACATGTTACAACAGATCCCAAAATGGAAGATTATTATTATCGCATAAATAGAGATTTAACACTTGATATTGCAAAAAAAGCAAAAGCATCTGGTATTAAACAGTTTATCTTTTTGAGCAGTATTATTGTTTATGGTGAAAGTAGTAATAAATTACATACGATTAATGAAGAGACAATACCAACACCAACCAATTGTTATGGGAAAAGCAAACTTCAGGCTGAAGAAGGGTTAATGCAATTAAAAAGTAATCATTTCAAGGTTGCCATTATTAGGTCTCCGATGATATATGGAAGAGGTTCGAAAGGAAATTACCCTCGTCTTGCTGAACTAGCTAAAAGGCTCCCTTTTTTTCCATATATTGAAAACCAGCGAAGCATGCTGCATATTGATAACTTATGCGAATTATTAAGATTAATAATAGATAATGTGGATGAGGGCTTATTTTTCCCCCAAAATTCAGAGTACGTGAATACATCTAAAATGGTTATGGAAATTGCAAAGGTACATGGAAAAAAAATTTGGCTAATAAAAGGATTTAATCCATTGATTCATCTTTTGAGCAAACGTGTTAGATTATTGAAAAAACTATTTGGGAATTTTGTGTATGAAAGTAGAATATCGGTATATAAAAAAAATTACCATGTAAGAAGTTTTGAAGAGTCTATTAGATTTACAGAAGGTGATGAAAGTGGGGGATATTTGATTGAAAAGAGTGTTGATGTTAGCATCCGTAGCTTCAATGATTGATCAATTCAATATGAATAATATTCGTTTGCTTCAGAGCATGGGGTTAAAGGTAGATGTTGCTTGCAACTTCCAAGTTGGAAATACTACATCTGATGAAAGAGTTAACACATTTATGAAGGAATTAAATCAATTGAGTATAGACACGTATGATATTACTTTTCCAAGAGAAGTTTCTAACATTAAAAATATGTATCGTTCCTATAAGTTAGTAAAAAGGTTAGTCGCAGAAAATCGTTATGAAATAATACATTGTCACTCTCCAATAGGTGGTGTTATTGCAAGATTAGCAGCAAAAAATGCAAGAAAAAACTATGGGACAAAGGTGATATATACAGCACATGGCTTTCACTTTTATCGTGGCGCACCTTTGAAAAACTGGCTTCTTTTTTATCCAATTGAAAAACTTATTTCACATCATACAGATTATTTAATAACCATAAATAAAGAAGATTATAAAATGGCAATAACTAAAAAATTTGCCGCGAATAAGATCGTATATATGCCTGGTATAGGAATAAACACTGAAGAGATGAGCCTACCATATGTAGATAAATTAAGAAAAATGGAGGAATTTGGTGTTAAAGATGAAAAAATTCTACTCTCTGTAGGTGAGTTAAATAAAAATAAAAATCATGAAATCATTATAAAGGCAATTTCTAATATAAAAGACCCACTCAAGTATATTGTATGTGGGAAAGGGAATGAATTAGAGAATTTACAAACACTTTGTAAAGAATTGAACATCGAAAATAAGGTAATATTTGCTGGATATAGGAATGATATAAAAGAACTACTACAAATTGCTGATGTTTTTTGTTTTCCTTCTCTTCGAGAGGGACTTTCTGTATCGTTAATGGAGGCAATGGTAGCAGGTCTTCCGGTAGTCGGTTCTAAAATACGGGGAAATATTGATTTGATTTGTGAAGATGATGGAGGGTATTTGTTAAATCCACATGATGAGGTTTTATTTCAACATAAAATAGAGCTATTGATTCGAAAGCAGTATTTAAGAGAACAGATGGGTAACTTTAACAGAGAGTATATAAAATATTTTGATTGGAAAAGAGTGAACGTAATAATGGAAACCATATACATAGAGGCGGCCAATTTATTGGACGATTACATGGAAAAGGAAAAGCGAAATGGAACCTATTAGAGTTTTGCAAGTAGTAACTTTAATGGACCGTGGCGGTTTAGAAACAATGTTGATGAACTATTACAGACATATAGATCGTCGGAAGATACAATTTGATTTTTTGGAACACCGGTCAGGAAAACATGATTATACTGATGAAATTTTGTCTCTAGGAGGCAATATTTATAATGTCCCTCCTGTGAGTCCATTTAATTTCACAGATTATTATTATCGTTTAAGGGCATTTTTCAAGGATCATCACGAGTATCATATTGTTCATTCACATTTAGATGCTTTAAGCACATACCCTCTACGTACTGCAAAACAGTTCGGAGTACCAGTAAGAATCGCTCATAGTCATAATACAAATCATGAAAAAAATATGAAATATTTGATTAAACGATATTCACAATTAAAATTGCAATATTATACTACTCATTTATTTTCTTGTGGAGTTGACGCAGGAAAATGGTTGTTTAAACATAATAACTTTCAAATACTAAATAATGCAATAGACACAAAAAAATTTACATACGATGCTAAAGTTGCATTGCAGATGAAAAGAAAACTTGGTATTCATGGGAAGTTTGTTATTGGCCATATCGGAAGATTTTTTAAACAAAAAAACCATGGATTTTTGTTAGATATTTTTAATAGACTGCACAAGATTAATAGTGATTGTGTTCTGCTATTGATAGGAGCAGGTGAATTGATGAATGATATAAGACAAAAGGCAAAAGAATTGGGATTATCAGATGCTGTACTATTTTTAGGAGTAAGAAAGGATATACCTGAACTTCTTCAGGCGATGGATATTTTTGTTTTCCCGTCCTTATACGAAGGGCTTCCTGTTACTCTAATTGAAGCCCAGGCAAGCGGATTACCTTGCATTATTGCAGATACAATAACCGAAGAAGTAAAAATTACAGAACATGTAAAATATGTTAGCCTATTCTCGAGTATTGATGTGTGGATTGAACAAATATTATCCTATAAAAACGGATACACTCGTCAAAATAATTTTAGCACAATCAATAAAAATGGGTTTGATATTCAAGCAAATGCCAAATGGTTAGAGAACTTTTATTTGAAATTAATTCCCGACAATGAATCTTAGATGAAAAATTACTATTCAAAATCAGTTTTGATAAACTCTTGGATAAAGAAGGATTGCGATGTTTTCATTAATGTTATATTTATTAGGTTTTGGTTCTCTAGTAACGTTTTTAATTGAGAATTTATCTGAAAATTTTAAAAACAGAGATTTTGTCGTTAATATATTTATTTGTTGTACAGCAATTATATTGATTATAAAAATTTTGGTCCAAAAAGATCAAGTGAATGGAATAAAAAATTTTAATAAAATACTGACATTTTCCTTTATATTAAGGATTTTGTTTATGTATTGGGATCGGTATTGTAGGCATATTTTTATTTTCCCAAATAGTGGACTTGATACTGGCACTTTCGATGTTTGGGCTAGAGAATTCCTTGTGAGTGGTCTATCAGGGCAAAGTGGGTATGGTGCTGTATTAGGATATATTTATGGTTTTTTCTATCCGAATCCTCTATGGGGACAATATATTAATGTTTTAGCATCAGTTCTTACTATCATTGTTTTTTATAAAATTCTTTGTAAATTAACCATTGATCAAAAGTATAAAACAATAGGCATCCTTGTTGTATGTTTTATGCCTAATTATATAATTATGTCCGCTATTCTGCTAAGAGAGAGTTTTATTACATTACTTTTAGCACTTACTATTTATTGTTTGTTGGAATGGTTTTACAAATATCATTGGAAATATATTATTTATGCAATTTCACTAGTTTTAGGAGCTACTTATCTTCATTCAGGTACGTTTGCATATGCAATTGCTATATTTATTGTCTTGGCATTTGCAAATAATAAAAAAAGAAAATTTCAATTTAAACAATCTTCCATATTCATTACAGGTTTTTCCATCATTTTTATCACATTTTTGTATAGCAGCTATGGAGATACATTGTTTGGGTATTTGGGAGGAATCGAATCCGTTAAGGATGTCGTTGCAAAATCAGAAGTATATGCTACAGGAGGTTCAGCATATAACGTTTATTTAGTAGATGATAGTTCTTCACTTGGTTTTATTATCAATAGTCCTATCCGAATCTTTTACTTTCTTGCTTCTCCATTACCTTGGGACTGGAGAGGCATGTCGGATATTATTGCATTTTTTGGTAGCGGATTTTTTTATTTATTGGCTATTGTTTATGGATTTAGAGCTTTGTCATTAAAAAACAATAAAAATAAAGAATTAATCATTGTTTTTCTCATTTTTATCATTTGTAGTGGGCTAATTTATTCATGGGGAGTTTCCAATGCAGGAACTGCTTTGCGACATCGGGATAAATTTTTAGCTAGCTTTACATTATTATTAATCATTTCCTTGGATTCAATTAAACAATTTAAGAAACAAAAAGTACCCGTATTAAAGGTGGAGAATTTCCAATGGCAATAAAAATTTGTTTTTTTTCAGGAGACATTACAAGAAGCGGTGGAACAGAAAGAGTAACTGCAGTAATCGCAAATGAACTAATTACATTAAAGAAATATGATATTTTCATTTTAAGCTTAACTAAACAGCATGAAGAGTCCTTTTATATGATTAATAGAAAAATACAATCTAATGTATTATTTAATATGCCATCAGTAAACTTGAAGAAAAATTATTTCCATATCGTCTCTTCTATTCGAGAATATATTAAGAAAAATCAAATTGATATTTTAATAGATGTTGACACGGTTTTAGATGTATTTAGTATTCCTGCGACCAGATTTACGAGTACCAAGTTTATAGCGTGGGAACATTTTAATTACTATGAAAATCTTGGTGTAAAATTTAGAGATTATGGAAGATGGTTATCGGCTCGATTTGCAGATGCAATCATTACAATTACAAATGAGGACAAAAGTTATTTTCAACAAAATTTAAAGATACATTGTCCTATCTATTCGGTGTATAATCCGAATCCTTTAAGACCGAAACAAAATCAATATGATACTTCTAGTAAAATGATTCTTAGTGCAGGGAGACTAACCAATCAAAAGGGCTTTGATATGTTACTTGATATCGCGAAAGAATTATTTCAAACCCATAAGGATTGGAAATGGGTTATATTGGGTGAAGGTGAAGAACAACATCAGTTGGAAAAGAAAATAGAGGAGTATCATCTCGAAAACCATGTCATTTTAAAGGGAAATGTAAAAAATATAGAGGATTATTATAAGAATGCAGCCATGTTTGTTCTAACATCTAGATATGAAGGATTTGGTCTTGTTTTAATAGAGGCTAAGTCATTTGGTCTACCATGTGTAAGCTTTAAATGTAAGGCTGGGCCAGCAGAAATAATTTTAGATCATGTAAATGGATACCTAGTGAATTGTTTTGACTTGCAAACAATGTGTAAAAAAATATCCGACCTTATTAAGGATGAGAACAAAAGAAGTTTATTTTCTATGCATGCGCTTGATGATACAGAAAAATATCAAATAAGTAATGTTATAGAAAGATGGGATAATATATTAGAAGGAATGTATAGCCCAAAAAAAAAATTTTTAAAAAGCAGAACACAACAATATTAGCGATAAATTAGTGAAAGGAATACTAAAGTTGTCTTAGGGAGCACATTGTAGAGTATTCAATTGACTGAAGAATTATGACACTTATAAAAAGGAATTCGTTTGACTGTAGCTGATTATTCCATTGGGTTCGAATAAAGAATAACAGTTACATATCATAAATATTTGGGGCGGTTAGTTTTGAAAATAAGTATTGTTGTACCAGTTTATAACGCAGAGGAGTACTTAGAGGTTTGCTTTAGGAGTATCATAAAGCAAACCTTTTTTAATTGGGAACTGCTTGTTGTAAATGACGGTTCTACTGACAGTAGTTGTGAAATTTGTGAATATTTTTCAAATAAAGATAAACGGATAAAAATTATTCAATCAAATAATCAAGGGCCAGGAATTGCGAGGAATATTGGTATGTCATATGCAACGGGGGATTATTTGATGTTTATGGATAGTGATGATTATCTGGAACATAATTCTCTAGAACTTCTTGAAAAGATTGCTTCTAATACAGAAGCTGAGATAATCTTCTATCCAAATTATACCGATAAAATGGAAGATGAAAAATATAAAGTCGTAAAAGATAATCATTTAAAAGATATGGAATTTCTAAGTAATAGTGATTTTGTCAATAGCTACCGTTTGTTATATGAACATGGATATTTGCATCCGGTATGGAATAAATTGTATAAATTATCGTTTATACATTTATGTAATGCTATCTTTCCTAGTGGTATTAATGTAAGTGAGGATTATATTTTTAATATCCAACTCTACAAACATTTGCAAAAAGGGGTTGTTTTAAGCGTCCCCCTTTATCACTATGTAAGCAGAAATAGTGGGAGTATTACCTCAAGCTTTAACAATGAAAGATTTAATAGCTCTAAGAAAGTGTACCTTTATTCAAAAAAATTTTTTGAAGATTGGAATGAGGCTGAACTAATTCACGTCAATAATGAATTTATTACAAATATAAATGTTTGTATCAACAATTTATTTAATGATGATTGCAAATTATCTAGAAGGGAGAAATTTGCTGTTATTCAAAAGATAATCAATGATAAATTTGTAAAAGATTGCTCATACAGCAGTAATTTAAAAGGACTTAGAAACCGTCTTACAGCATTTTTAGTAAGAAATAAGCAAAAGTTAATACTGATGGGGATAGGTAAACTAACCCGTTCAATAGGAAAATTATCTAAATAGTAAAAAAATAGTATGAAAAGATAAATGACGAAGGGAGGTGCCAGAAAAATTGAAGCAACCGTTAATTTCAGTTATTGTTCCTATTTATAAAGTAGAAAATTATTTAAATAGGTGCTTGGAAAGTATTGTGAACCAAACTTATAATAATCTGGAAATAATTTTAGTCGATGATGGATCCCCAGATCGATGTCCTGAAATATGTAATCAATGGGCGGAGCGAGATTCTAGAATTATTGTCATACATCAACCGAATGGGGGATTGTCTAAGGCGAGAAATAGTGGACTACGAATCGCAAAAGGGGATTATATAGGTTTTGTTGACAGTGATGATTGGATATTGCCAGATATGTATGAATTTCTATTAAATTTAATATTAGTGCATAACGCAGATATTTCTCATTGTAGCTTTTATCATTCCAATGGAAAAAATTTACATAAAGGTCATGGGACTGGAAAAAAGTTTAATGGAAATAACTTTGAGAGCATAAAGGAATGTTTGAAACTGGAAAAGTTCATTTTATCTGTTTGGAATAAATTATATAAAAGAGATGTATTGAATGGTGTATTCTTTGAAGATGGAAGATATTACGAGGATACACTTTTTAATTTTTGGTCATTTAAAAACGCAAATAAAACCGTGTATGATGGGGAACCTAAATATTTTTATTTTACAAGAGATGACTCCATTGTAAAATCTCCATTTTCAAAAAAAGAATTAGATGTCATCTATTCTACCGAGAAACTATGTAAGCTTACAAGTAAATACTATCCAGATCTTCTGGAATATGCGGAGAAAAAAAATATTATTGAATGCTTAGTACTAATTAATAATATTTTATCTTCTCAGGATTCAATTAAATACCTTGATGAATACGAGTCAACAATGAAAAAGCTAAAAATATACGCAGGAAATACAAAAACTAGAATAAATTCTCAATTGCATTGGAAATATAAGTGGCTTTTAACGGTTTTAAATATAAATGAAAAATTGTTTGTTTTTATACTTACAAATTATTTATCGAGAAAAAGGAGTAAAAAATGATATGAAAATCCTTTTTGTAATAAACGCTTTATGGATTGGAGGGGTTGAAAAAGCGTTAATCAATCTAGTAAACTCCCTTGATCCAAAAAAATATGATATAACGATACTTTCCATTATGAAAGATTACAGTATAAGGCATTTATTGAAACCACACATCAAGGTTAAAGGAATCTTTCCAAAAAAAATGAAGGGGATTGATCACTTATTTAAATATATTCCGGCAAACATCCTTTACAAAATTTTTATTAGGGAAAAATATGATATTGAAGTCGCCTATTCGGATGGTAAACCAGTTGTTTTGTTAGGGCTAAATACCATTTCAAGAGCGGAAAAATTTACTTGGATTCATCAGGATATTAGCCGATATGAGAGAGTTATCAATTGCTATAAATCATGGTCGGAGTATATAGAAAGCTATAAAAATTTCAATAACATATTTTGTGTGTCAAGAGCAGCAAATGATAGTTTTAAGCAAGTAACAGGAATAGATAAATCAACTGTTTTATATAACATAATTCCTTCCCATGAACTATTGGAGAAGGCAAAGGAGGAGCTGAAGGTAGAAAAGGGCAACCGGCTAGTTTTTACTACCGTTGGCCGATTGGCAAAGGAAAAGGGAATAATGAGGCTTTTACATATTCATAAATCCCTATTGGATTCAGGTTTTGAATACAGTTTATGGATTATTGGGGACGGACCTGAAAAAGAGGAAGTGCAGAAATTTATTATTGACAACCATCTACAGGACACGGTTACACTATATGGTTTTCAGGAAAATCCATATAAATACATTGCAGCAAGTGATTTATATATTTGTCCTTCTTATACGGAGGCTTTAAGTACAACTTGTATTGAATCGCTTTTATTAGATGTACCTATTTTATCAACAAGTGTGCCAGGTGCAGAAGATATTCTAGGAGATACAAAATGTGGGTCCATTGTTGAAAATACTACTAATGCCATATATGAAGAGTTAAAAAGAATCTTATCGAACCCGAAAGAATTAATCATGTTTAGACAAGACATAGAGAGAGCGAAATCAAAATTTAATGAAAAAGATATATTGAGGAATCTGGAAAATTATTGGGCAAGTGAGGAATTTGAATATGTCGGAAATTAGCATCGTGACAGCGTATTTTCATATCAATAGAGAAAATTGGAAGGGCTTTGAACGGTCAACAGAGGACTATTTAGCATATTTTGATTTTTGGGCTAGAATACAAAATAATTTAATTGTATATACCAATCGGCATACAGCATCGGAAGTTCTATCGATTCGAAAAAAATATAATTTAGACCATAAAACGAAAGTTATCATTGTCGAAGACATATATAGTATAGATGAAGAACTTTATCAAAGCATAGTGCGAACTATAGCAAATCCGTTTTTTCGGAAATTCAGACTTCGACCTACTAACCCTGAAACGATTATCCCTGAATATATATATTTAACCTTATTAAAATCATGGTTTGTCAAGGATGCAATTCAAAAAGGTTATGTAGCTGGCAAAGTGGCATGGCTAGATTTTGGTTTTAACCACGGGGGTAAATGTTATAGTGAAAGTTCAGAATTTGATTTTCTTTGGGAGTTTGACTTTGATGAAAAAATTAATCTATTTACATTAAGAGATATTGATGATACACCGATTTTTGAAATCGTTAGAAAAATGGAGGATTACATTACCGCCGGGCTAATTGTTGCTCCGGATTTTTTATGGATTAAATTGTGGAAGTTAACAAGGGAAGCTGAACTTGTATTAAATAAGAGTGGGATGGCAGACGATGAGCAAACCATTATGGTAATGGTTTATAGAGAAAATCCAGAAATTTTTACATTGCATAAAAGCACATGGTTTATGCCGTTAAAGGACTTTGGCGGGGGACATCTTACAATAATAAATAATACGCAAGGGAACAAATTCAAAGTAGTGCTATTAAAAATAATGAATAAATATAAATGCTTAAAAGTAAAAATTAAATATTCATATGAAACGTTCAAATTATTGTAAATATAACTAGCTTTACTATTACGTATTGGTCAATTTGGAAATAGAGGGAATGAAATGGATTCGAAGATAAGTGTAATAGTACCAATTTATAATGTTGAAAAATATCTTCATAAGTGCATTCAAAGTATAATTAATCAATCGTATAAACATTTAGAAATTATCCTTGTTAATGATGGGTCACCTGATAATTGTGGTAAGATTTGCGACTCCTATACGCTTAAAGATTCACGAATTCACGTAATTCACAAAAAAAACGGGGGATTATCGGATGCAAGGAATACCGGTTTGGATTACGCAACAGGAGATTATATTAGTTTTATTGACTCAGACGATTTTATACATAATAAATTTTATGAAAACCTTTTGAGCTTAATTTTGAGTGAACAAGCAGATATTGCCCAATGTGGTTTTATTGCTATTAAAGAAGATACAAAGGAAAAGGATCTAGTTAATATCAATCCAAAAAAACATAAGGTAATAAAGTTAAATAATATGATGGCGATAGAAAATTTATATAATGATAATTCTGTTTATACAGTAGTGGTTTGGAATAAATTATATAAAAGAGAACTTTTTGAAAAAATAAGATTTCCTATAGGAAAAATTAATGAGGATGAATACACAACATACCAAGTTTTTTATAACGCTGCAAAAATTATTCTTACAAACCAACCTTTATACTTCTATTTAAAAAGATCTACAAGTATTATGGGAAACCAGTTTAACATTCAACGATTGCAAAAGTTAGAAGCAATATCTAATCAGATTAACTTCTTTAATGAAAAAAACGAATGGAAAATAAGGGATATGGCAATACAAATGCTTGAAACATATGTAAGGAGCTATATTATTCAAGTAATAAAAAGTAATCTTGAAAATAAGGAAAATATTCTGCAATATCTATTTGGTTATTATAGTGAAAATTTCAAATGGTTTAAACTTTGCTCGCGATTTAATTTATTTTCTAAGTGTTTTTTGTATGTAATTAACTATTTTCCTAATAATTTAACGAAATGGACGATAAAGCTACTTTTAAGAATTAAACAAATAGGCTTACGAATGAAAAGGATAATTAATTAACGAATACATTTCGATAGATGTCCCGTATTTTAAATGTGAAGAAAGAAGGGATAATTTTAATATGTTAATTAGTGTTATTATTCCAGTTTATAATGTAGAAAAATATTTAAAAAATTGTGTGGAAAGTATATTAAATCAAACATACAAAAACCTCGAAATTATTTTGGTGGATGATGGGTCAACGGATTCATCAGGTGAAATTTGTGATTTTTACCAACAAATAGATAAGAGGGTTAAAGTAATTCACAGGCATAATGGTGGAGTATCAAATGCAAGAAACACTGGAATTAGTGTAATGAAAGGTGACTTGGTTACATTTGTAGATAGTGATGATTATATTGACCCAAGAATGGTAGAAATACTTTATCGTCTATTATTAAAAAATAATGCAGATATATCTGCGACAAGTTCTAAAAATGTATATGAAAAAAATTTTTTATCAAATAAAAAGCAAGAAGAAATATATATAGGTACAGGTGTAGAAATTTTAATGGAACTCCACAATAGGTATTCATGGGAGGTATGGGGAAAGCTATATAAGAGGGAATTATTTTCCAATATAAAGTTTTTAGAAGACAAAATATATGAGGACTACTATTTTTCCACGCGCATTTTTTTAAGTGCAAAAAAAGCGGTATTTGCCGATTATGGATTATATAATTATTACCAGAGATCTAGTGGTATTATGGGAGAAAGTTCCAAAGTCATGAAGAAGGACTTAATCGAGATAATAGAGTCAAACATACAATTCATTGATGAATTGTATAAATTTCAAGATAAAGATAATCAGAAATTATATGCAAATTTTATTAAGCATTCGTTTGAAAGGTTATATAGGATTCTTTTAAATGGTAAAAAGAGGCGGAATTTCGAATATATACAATCCTATAGAATGCTAGTTATAAAAAATATAACCAGAATAATGAAAAATGAATATATTGAAGTTAGTACAAAATTTGGGTTCCTTCTTTCGTTGCTATCCGTTAGCGTTTTAAGATTATTAATTATTACTAAATATTCCTTTATGAATAAAAATAGTTTTATTAAATTAAAATGAACTTTTGAATAAAGGAAGAAATTCACTAATAGGTCTAACGTGGTTTTTGTGAAACGATAAAAGTATATGGAAATGGTAAATAAGAATGCTGTTGGAATGCAGTCAACTGCTTCAACTGCTTCAACTGCTTTCCAAATGGTTGCTAACTTTTATTGTTATGCTATAGAATACCTCTTCAATATGGTAGTGATTCACTCTCCTAAAAGGGAGAGTGTTTTTTTATATTTATAGATTTATCAAGATAAAGTGAGGATAGTAAATGAAAAAAAAGATGTTAATTATGATGAATGCTATGGGATATGGAGGGGTAGAAAGTGCCTTATTAAATTTGCTATTTTTATTAGATAAGGAAAAATTGGATATTACTATTTTGTTTGTAAAGAAAGAAGGGGAATTATTAGAAAAAATACCTAATTGGATCAAGACAAAGGAAATACAAGTCTCTGATTTTGACCGTGAACTATTAGATTATGGAAATAAAGAAATGTTAAAAAGGTCAATAAGGAAAAGACAATTTAGATATACTTGTGAAATAATCACGACTTTTTTCAAAAGGAAAATTTACAATTGGATAAATAAGCCTAATGATCGTAATGAAGCGAGATATAGATTTTTTCCTGTAGTGGAGGATCATTATGATGTTGCGCTCGATTTCTACGGGCATCCATCTGTAACAACATATTATATTGTAGAAAAGGTATCTGCAGATATAAAAGCAACGTGGCTCCATCGTTCAGACATTGGGAATGAAATAAAAGGATACGGTAATTATTATAAAAAATATAACCGTATTTTTGGTGTGTCAAATGCAGCCAAAGAGAAATTTTTAGAGGTTTTCCCTGAATTGGCGGAAAAATGTATAACATTATATAATATCCTCTTGCCAGAAGTAATAGAAAAGAAGTCACAGATAGGAAAAGGGTTTACAGATAAAATAGGAGGGATGCGATTATTATCTGTAGGTAGATTGGCTATAGAAAAAGGCTTTGATATTGCTATTGAAGTTGCAGAAAAGCTAAAAAAGGACGGATATGAGTTTAAATGGTACGTTATTGGTGAAGGGGCAGAACATACCAATTTAAAAAAGCTAATAATGAAAAAGGAAGTTGCAGATTGCTTTATATTATTAGGTGCTTCAGATAATCCGTATCCCTTTTTCCAACAATGCGACATCTATATACAAACTTCACGTGCGGAAGGATATTGTATAACCTTAGCGGAGGCAAGAATATTGAAAAAGCCGATAATAACCACCAATTTCTTAACTGCAAAGGAACAGATAATGGATGGAGAAACTGGTATAATTGCTGAATTTAGTGTGGAGAGCATCCTTGAAGGAGTAAAAAAGTTGCTAACTGATGAAAAGCTAAGGAGAAAACTAGCACATAATGTAAGCTACGGAAAAGCAGATTATTTAATAGAGCTTGAAAAATTTTACACTTTTGTTGAATCAACAGATGAATTACAGCTATTGGAACGGAAAGTGACTTAATTAAAATTGCAAAGGGGTACCTAAATGAAAGATTTAATCAAAAAAATATTATTTTTATTCAGCAAGAAGGAAAAATTAAGGTTCTTATTAATTTTTGTCATGATTATTATAGCTGCTGTATTAGAAACCCTTGGTATCGGACTAATTGTTCCTTTTGTAGAAATAGTGATGAACAGTTCCTCTTTAAGTGATAATCAAATATTAATGTCAGCTTACGAATTATTTTCCTTTCAGTCAACAAATGACTTTTTGATTTTCTCAGCAATTGTATTACTTTCTGTATTTATATTAAAAAATATATATTTGCTGTTTTTCCAATACGTACAAAGCTTAGTAATTTTGAATCAACAAAATCAATTGTCAGTAAGATTATTTAAATCGTATATAACAAAGCCGTACACATTTCATCTTCAAAGGAATTCAGCAAACCTGCTCAGAAATATCAATAACGAAGTTCCAAGGGTCATTTATGGAATAATTTTGTCAGGTTTTCAATTACTTACAGAACTTCTAGTGATAGCATGTATTTTCATTTTGCTTATTACAATAGCACCGATTCCCACAGCCATTTCATCAATTACATTAGGAGGAAGTGTTTTTTTATTTAATAAAATTTTTCGAAAAAAAATTCGAGCATTAGGAAAAGAGTCTCAAGCAGTATCTGGAAATATGATTAAATGGATTAATCAAGGATTGGGCGCGAGCAAAGAAATTAAGGTAATGGGTAACGAACGTTTTTTTGTTCAATCATATTTAAAAGAAAGTTTACGTAATGCAAGAATTAATAGATTTAGATTGATGTTAGAACAAAGCCCTAAGTTTTTTCTAGAGGTTATGATTATATCTGTTATTTTAGGTACATTATTGATTATTATTCTACAAGGTAAAAATACGTCCAATGTTGTTTCAATGATGGCTCTATTTGCAATGGCTGCATTTAGGCTTATGCCTTCATTAACTCGTGTAATGGCATTAGTAAATGGAATTCGTTTTAACCGGCCGGCTGTAGATACCCTTTATGAAGATTTAATATTAGACACACATAAAGGAATGATAAAAAGTGAGGAATCTAGTAAAAATGGAACGGAAACGATTGGAAATAGAGAGCGTATTTATCAGAAAGGAATTGAATTAAAGAATGTTTCTTTTAGGTATCCAGAGCAGACTAACTATTCTATAAAAAACGTTTCTTTATCTATTCCAATAGGGCAATCGGTAGCATTTATTGGGGAATCGGGTGCAGGAAAAACGACCCTTGTTGATTTAATTCTTGGGGTACTAGAACCAGAAAGTGGGCAAATTCTAGTAGATGATATTTCGATTAACCAACAGATAAACATTTGGCAAAGAAAAATAGGCTATATTCCACAAACGATTTATTTATCAGATGATTCAATTCGTTCGAATGTTGCTTTTGGAGTAGATCCGAAAAATATTGATGATACGGAAGTGTGGAGGTCATTAGAGCAGGCAAAATTAAAGGAATTTGTAGAATCACTTCCTGGTAAATTAGATTCATTTGTTGGGGAAAGAGGTGTTAGATTGTCTGGTGGCCAGAGACAACGTATTGGAATTGCTCGGGCGTTATATAATAATCCGGAAATTCTAGTTATGGATGAAGCTACATCAGCTTTAGATAATGAAACAGAACAAGAGATTATGAAAGCAATTGATGGATTGAAGGAGGAAAAGACGATTCTAATTATTGCACACCGTTTAACGACAATAGAAAATTGTGATATCATTTTTCAAATATCAAAAGGTCAATTAAAGGAGTCAGTATATAAAACAAAAGATGCATATTCAGCGGTATAAAAGAATGTTATGGAGAGTTGGGGGAAGGTAAATTGTCACTTTATTTAGCTGCAAAAATAAGATTAAAATCGTATTTATCTCAACGGGATCACTTAGTAAAAAGAATTGAGTTTATTCGCAAATTGTATCGTTATCCAAATAAAATGCTAGGACGTCATGTGGTGGAAGAAAAAAATAACAATGCCGCAGATGTCCTTGTTTTTTGTGCGCATCAGGATGATGACGTATTAGGTTTAGGTACTGTACTTAATAGACATCGTTTAAAAGGGGATACGATTAAAATTGTATTTGTTACAAATGGAACTGCGGGACGAAGGGAAAGCTGGTTTGCTAGAAAATCACAATCTGAAAAACTTGCAAATACAAGAAATCAAGAAGCAATTAATGCTCTAAAGTATATTGACATAACAGAAGAGGATATATTTTTTTTAGGATTTCCAGATGGAGGAACACAGAGGTATCTAGAGGAAATTTATCAGGATTTAATATCAATATTTTATTCTACTAAGCCGAAAAAAGTGTATGTGCATTGTATTGAAGGTGGACATATTGATCATGATATGACTAGTTATTTAGTTAAAACCTTATGTAATCGGGAGCAATTTATGGAAGTTTATGAATGGTCCGAATATAACCCAGTACAACCTATCGGAACTCCAAATATTAAATTTTTATCCAATAATAATGAAAAGGAGGAAATCATTATTGATATTTCTGACGATGAGAGAAAATTAAAGAAAAGAATGTTAGCCTGTCATAAATCCCAAGCGGTAGAACAGTATTTTATGGAGGGAGAAGCAATCCGAAAGGCAAATATATATAATATTGATCAGGAGTTAACGAAGCATTGTTTAATTCCTAATAAAAGAGTTACTAAATTAATTACTAAATACAAAACTTCATTATCAACGAGTATGATTGTCAGAAATAAAAAGAGACAGTCGAAAGGTGATGTATATGATTGCTAAAATTAAACAATCCATTCCTCCTAAATACGTTTTTAATATTAAACGATTTTTGAGAGTTACTAATATTCATAGAAATACTCTTTTCGAGAGACTAAAACTTCTTAAGAATATACATAAAGGGGATAGATGCTTTATTGTAGCAACAGGACCAAGTTTAACGATATCGGATCTTGAAAAATTAAAAAACGAAATCACTTTTAGTATGAATTCAATTGTCCTTGCATTTAACGAAACTGACTGGCGTCCAACTTATTATGGTATTCAGAGTCTCCATGTCTATAGAAAATTAGAAAGGCAAATTGAAAATATAGATACAAAGGGTGTATTTATAGCAGATAGACTAGCAAGATGTATACAAGTACCAGAATCCCTGAAAACATTTATTTTTCCTTTAAATGTTTTAAATCATAATAAAGAAGGTAAAAAGTATTCTACAAAATTTAGTGATGATCCATTCAAAGTTGTATTTGATGGTTATTCTATTACGTACTCACTTATTCAAATAGCAGTATATATGGGGTTTAAACAAATATATTTACTTGGTGCGGATAGTAATTATGCTAGTAATTCAAATCATCATTTTATCGATTATGGTCATGGTGATCCCAATGTTTCAATTGCAGGCGAAAAAATGATCAGTGCCTATAAGGTTGCAAAAAGATTTGCCGATCATCATAATATTAAAATCTATAATGCAACTCGCGGTGGTATGCTGGAAGTATTTGAGAGGGTAGATTTAGATGCGGTTTTGAAAAAATAATCTACTTTAAAGATAGCTTATATCGTATTGTCACAATAAGGAAAAGGGAGAATCTTCTACTAGTGCATGGAGCTTTCTCAGTCAGAGGAAAAGCATTCTACCATGTTGTACTATTTATTTAAATCATTAGGGGGGATAGTATTGGAGATACTAGTCACAGGTGGTGCAGGATACATTGGTTGCCACGTATGTGTTGAACTCTTGGAGGCAGGGTATTCAATCGTTATTGTCGATAACTTATGTAATAGCAAGATGGAATCGATTAACCGTATAAAGGAAATTACAGGGAAGAACTTTTCGTTTTATTCAGTCGATTTATTGGATAAGAGAGCGTTGGAACAAGTATTTGCTGAAAATAATATAGATGCTGTGATACATTTAGCAGGAGTGAAGGCTGTTGGGGAATCTGTTGAGATTCCTCATTTTTATTATCATAATAATATAACTGGGACACTAGTACTTTGCGAGGTTATGAAAAATTATGGAGTTATGCGGATTGTGTTTAGTTCATCTGCAACGGTATATGGTAATCCCAAACGTGTTCCAATTTCAGAAAACTTCCCTCTCAGCCCAACCAATCCGTATGGTAGAACTAAATTAATGATAGAGGAAATCCTTCGTGATATATACAGCGCTGACCCAAGCTGGAGTATTACGCTGTTACGATATTTTAATCCAGTTGGTGCACATCATAGTGGGAGGATTGGAGAAGACCCGCGTGGGGTTCCGAACAATTTAATGCCATATTTAACCCAAGTTGCTATTGGAACTCGTAAGGAGCTACAAATATACGGTAATGATTATCCAACAGTTGATGGTACCGGCGTCAGAGATTATATTCATGTCGTTGATTTAGCCAAAGGGCATTTAAAAGCGTTGGAAAGAATATTGAAATCAACAGATTTAGAAGTTTATAACCTTGGTACAGGGAGAGGAGTAAGTGTTCTCGAAATATTAACCGCATTTGAAAAAGTATCTGGTGTTAAAATTCCTTTTAAAATAGTTAATCGGAGACCTGGTGATGTGGCAAGCTGCTTTGCAAACCCCTCTAAGGCAGAATATGAATTGGGGTGGACAGCTGAAAAAGATATTGAAGAAATGTGTATGGATGCATGGCGCTGGCAAGTTAATAATCCAACGGGATATGGACAGCATATTCATAGTTAATATAACGAATAGTTTAACAATTTTAGCAATTCCTTTAAATTATTTTTAAAAACTATTGAAATAGTTCCTAAAATATTATATGTTCTTTATATAGAACGAATAATATTGGTTTATTTTGTTTTTAGGAAAACTATATAAATAATCTTTATTTAGCTATTTTTTTTCACCTAAACGTTCTTAATAAAGGAAATATGATGTTGGTTTAGAAAAAGGACAAACATAATTGAGGGGGTGTTTGAAGTGGTAAAAATTGTGGCATTTATGCCAATAAAATTAAATAATGAGAGACTGCCAAATAAAAATATTAAATCTTTCGAAGGTGGGGATCCATTACTTTCGTATATGCTGAATACATTAACGAAAAGCAACTTAATTGAGGAATTATATGTTTATTGTAGTAAAGATACCATTCGAGATTATTTACCTGAAGGTATTAAATTTATAAAAAGAAATAGGGAGTTAGATTCAAATGAAACATCTATAAACGAAGTGATGATTTCCTTTGCCAAAGATGTTGAAGCCGACATATATGTTTTAGCTCATGCAACAGCACCTTTTATAACGGTGGACTCTATTAACAAAGGAATTTCTAAAGTCGTCAATGAAGGATATGATTCTGCATTTACTGTAAAAAAAATACAAGAGTTTTTATGGGAACCTAATGGCAAAATTCCCTTTAATTACTCATTAGAAAATGTGCCTAGAACCCAAGATCTTAGTCCAATATATTCGGAGACAACGGGTTTGTATATTTATAGAAGAGAGTTAATAGAAAAGTATAATAGGAGAATTGGGTTTAACCCATATATGATAGAAGTTTCGCCAATAGAAGCTATAGATATAAACAATAAGGACGATTTTACATTTGCTGATGCAATCTTTAATAAGCTCTATAGAAATGTGGTGGGTTGTGAAAATGGAAAATATTAAAATATTGGACTGCACATTAAGAGATGGCGGGTATGTTAATGATTGGAATTTCGGAAATAGGAGCATTAAAAAGATAATAGAAAAATTGTCCCAATCACATGTTGATATTATTGAGTGTGGATTTTTAAGAGATGTCCCATTTGATGAAAATCGCTCTTTATATGATGATGTAAAAAAGTTACATCCTTTTTTAGGAAAGAAAAATAAAGATACTATCTATGTAGGAATGATTGACCAACCATATATCCCATTAAAAAAGATTGTAAAATGTGATGGCTCATCAATTGATGGCATTCGACTAACATTTCATGATACAGAGAAAGAAATTCGGGAGGCATTGGAGTATGGAAAAGAACTTATGAATAAAGGCTATAAAGTTTTTATTCAGCCGGTTGGGATTACAAGTTATTCTGATGAAGGACTTCTAAACTTAATAACAAAAGTAAATAAATTAAGACCATATGCATTTTATATTGTTGATACGTTGGGAATTATGTATAAAAACGACTTATTTCGGTTATTCCATTTAATAGATCGAAATCTTGAGCCATCTATTCATATAGGCTTCCATTCTCATAATAATTTACAACTATCTTTTTCCAACGCCCAAGAGCTATTAATATTGAAAACAAAAAGAAATATTATAATCGACTCAACTGTATTTGGAATGGGAAGAGGAGCGGGAAATTTATGTACAGAATTAATCACTCATTATATTAATGAAAGTACCGAGGAAAAATACAATACAATTCCTTTATTAGAAATCGTCGATGAGCACTTAAGTAGATTTTTCCATGAACCGCAATGGGGGTATACTGTTCCATATTATTTAGCTGCTATAAATAAATGTCATCCAAATTATGCATCCTTTTTAATTAATAAACAAACTATTACTGTAAAACAGATTCATTCGATTTTAAAACAGCTTCCAATTGAAAAACGAGATATCTTTGATAAAAAATATATAGAAGATTTATATATTTCTTACCAAGAAAAGTACGTAGATGACTCTGAAAATCTCGAATGTTTAAGAAACCTCTTGGATGGTAGAGATATTCTTGTTCTTTCACCAGGTAAATCACTTGCAAGAGAAAAAGATACTGTTCGAAATTTTATTAAGCTTAAAAATCCCTTTGTTATTAGCGTGAACTTTCTACCAGAAGATATAAACGTAGATGCTGTATTCATAAGTAATTTAAAAAGATTTGAACAATGGAAGGAAACATTGGAAAACTCCCCAGAGACTACACTATATATTTTAACTTCCAATCTATTAACTCTGAAGAAGCAATCCTCTATTATTGTTAATTACTCTAATTTATTGATTTCAAGTGTAACGATATCTGATAATGCGGGTATGATGCTACTCAACTTGTTAAATAGCTTATCGATCACAACTATATTTTTAGCAGGATTTGATGGATTTAGTGTCGACAAGACAGAGAATTACATACATGATGAATTAATTAATAATGTTGAAAAAGAAGCATTGTTAAATAAGAATGAAGCAATCAGTAATTATATTTCATCGCTAAGAAAAGATATGGAAATACACTTTTTAACTTCAACCATATACGATTCAGAAAGGATGAAATTGTCAATTTATCTCTAGCATTTGCAATGCTATCACTTAATTTGGAGGGAATATGAAGTATACAACGATATTATTTGATTTGGATGGAACATTGATTGATACTTCAGAAGGAATTATTAAATGTGCTTCATTTACATTAAAGAAGTTAAACAAACCGGAATTAACGATAGATCAATATCAAAGTTTTATTGGTCCGCCATTAAAACAATCTTTTATAAGTCTATGCGGTTTTAATGAAAAACAGGCGAATGATGCTGTGGAAATATATAGGAACAGATACAACGATAAAGGACTATACGAAGCGAAGCTATATCATAATATGGAGGAATTATTAAGATTCCTAAAAAATAATCAGATAAACATTGGGGTGGCCACTTTAAAAAGAGACGATTTAGCAAAAAAAATTATTCATCATTTTGGTATTTCTAACTATTTTCATTCGATTAATGGAATTGATGAGAACGATTCATATAGTAAGGCGGATATTATTACTATTTGCTTAAACGAGATCGGTGAGAGGCAACATTCAAAAGTACTTCTGATAGGGGATAGTGTATATGATTCTATTGGGGCTGAGCAGGTAGGTATTGATTTTTGTGCAGTAACCTATGGATTTGGATTTAAAAATCGTAAGGTGGCAAATGAAACGAAAAATGTCTATATTGCAAATGATGTAGCGGAACTAAAGCAATTTTTAAAAAATGTATAAATACAAATAACCTTTTTTAATAACGAAAACGGTGAATCAATGATATACCCACGACAACAACCATTTGTATTACTTTTTGTGATGATTGCAAGATCATCCTTTTTTTATGTCAATGGTTTTCATTCTTACTAAGACAGTTTCTCCACCATACACGATATTAGTAAGAAATATGTTGAATCGAAAATTGAACAAATGGATCAATTAGAATATGGATATATGGAATATGGAGGACACATGGAAGAAGAGAAACAGATGCTATTTAAGGAATTATTGCTGTTATCTTATTTTGAGGCATACTCAATGAAAGAACCTACAGTAGAAAAACTATTAAATCAAATATCGAAAAAATTAGAGGGAATTGTAAAGTTAGAAGTAAAGTGAAACCAATTTTTTAATACAAAAGATGAACTGCAGGATGGTTACTATCCTTTAATATGTTATCGGAAAAGCATTCATTTTAGCAAAAAGCATCTTTAACGAAAGAAGAATGATTTTCGAAGGACTGAGCAAATGAGATTATTCAAAATGGCTGCAGTATTAATGGTAACATTTTGTGTACTATTAATTTTTGCGAAAAATTATTTAATAGTCAGTCAAGAACCTAGACAATCTGATGTAATTATTGTCTTAAGCGGTGGGCCAGGAAGAATGGAAAAAGCTGCAGAGCTTTACCTTCAAGGTTATGCGGAATATGTCATGCTTTCTAATAGTAACGAAGGCGGATTTCAGTTGGAGGATGCATTACAATATGGAATTCCGGAAAGTGCTATCATCCTTGAAACAAAAGCGACTAGTACATATTCTACTGCAGTTCATACGTTAGAAAAAATGAATTACTTCCATTTCCAATCAGCTATCGTTGTTTCATCGGATTATCATATGCGCAGGTCTAAAGTGTCTTTCAATAGAGTATATAGACAATCGGGTATTGAACTAATATATGTAGCGGGTAAAACAGATTTTGGAGATACATGGTATCCAAAATGTAAAGAAATATCTGCTATTTTTAGTGAATGGTATAGACTTATTGGTTATTATTTAAAATTGTATGAGTATATAGATTTACCTTAATGAAAATATAATGGAACATTGTATAAGTCTTGGTCCCTATGGATTTGAAAGAGTATAACATTTACTTAACAATAATTGCTATAAATTGTCATTAAACAATGGAGAGAGCGTGCTCCATAGAGCTCTCGAAAAGATGTTTTGTTGGAAATGAATAATTGAAAAAGACGAAAAATAAAAAATATAATAATATGAACATTAAATAATACGAATGTAGAAAATTAGAATAAAAAAATTGCTGATTTTTAGGAGTGAAAAAATTGATTGGTAAAAATATTAAACAATTACGACAAGAGAACAATCTGTCAATTACGGAATTGTCGGAGAAGTCAGGGGTTGCAAAATCCTATATAAGTTCAATTGAGAGAAATCAAAATTCTAATCCTTCTATACAAGTCTTACAAAAAATTAGTAAGGTTCTTGGTGTATCTATACATGATTTAATTGATGATTTAGTTAACGACAAAGAATAAACTATGGATAGAAAAAATCTAATAAATTTGTTTGTTTTTTTAAATACATACAAATATAAGGATTTAGGTTATAATGCTTTCCAAAGATAAGAAACTATATATTTTTTGAACTGCCTCGTAAATTTTTGAAACTAATCGAGTCTTTACGGGGTTTTTGATGAAAAAGGGGTATCCATTATCCATTCTCCTTCTTTCACCTCTTTTACTTTTACATTATATAAAACTTTTTCTTTTATTTTTGTCATTTTACTTGATCAGCATATGTTTTTCTTCCAAATGTCAATCATAAATATATAGTATGTGTTCGCCTTTAATAGTAAGGTAACTAATATGAACAATATTTCATCTATCTTTGGATTGGTATTATTATAGTAAAAGTTTAATAGACTCGATATTATTTTTTATTAATGCGAAAAAACATTAGCTCTATCGAGGTTTCAATTTCCTTTATTATTTCAGTTTCTATAATATTTGCAGCTGCTTTACGATAGATAAATAAGAAAAAATACGCATTGTTTGATTATTTCATTGTCTGTGAGGGGGACGACATACTTTTTTTCAGTCTTTGCTTAATTCCGATAATCTCTGCACCTGTATAAGTGCTTCTCCATTAAATGATAGTTTATAAATATCGGGCATTTTAAGTTGCTGCCAAAATTTGAATCCATATTTTTTATCGAAATAATTCATAATTAAAACCATTATGTTCCCATGCGTACCGATTACTATATTTTCCCCAGTATAGTTTTTTAAAATTTGTAAAGTCGCATGAATTCCCCTTTTTTGTGCAATTGTATTAGATTCCCCACCCTGCCATGAAAAATCATCTTCTTCCCAAACTTTAGTAATGGCTTCAGAAAAATTCTCCACCGGCAATTCGGACAGGAGGCGTTCTTTAAAAGCATCTACTAACACAATCTCTTTATTTCTGAATTTGGCAATTCCTTCAATGGTTTGAACTGCCCGTTTGTAAGGACTGGAAAAGATGTGATCAATATTTTCTTTTTTAAGCAAATCTGTCACACAATTTGCGTCACTAAATCCTTGCTCGGACAATGGTCTTCCTAATTCGTCTGGTGTATATGTAGAATGTGCATGTCTCACAAAATACAAATTAGTTAGCAATTTCCCCACACTCCAATACAAATATGTACTTAATACAATGGAAAATTCTATTACATTTAGTCTATCATAATACGAAAATGGGCAAAAAATAATCCAAGCGAAAAAATTGAAAAAAATACAATAGAAAAATAAATAGACACAAACCAAATAATGGAATGTGCCTTATAATGATGATCCCGACTGGGTTCGAACCAGCGACCCCCACCCTGTCAAGGTGGTGCTCTCCCAGCTGAGCTACGGAATCAATATAAAAATTATTATTAAGATATTTATAAATATATATCAAACGAGTAATTATTGTCAATATTTTTTAGGGACGTAATCAAGCTTAAGGTTTCGTTAGTATCCGATCCACCATTCTACCGGAACGATAAAGAAATGTATCCTATAGCGATTGAATATTTTACAATTTCGAATAACTGTCTAGATTTAACATACATATATTGTATAGAAAAAACGAGGGGAAAAGCATCTGGCCGATATCCGATGCTTTTTTTGAAGTGATTTACTTAATTTGGAGATGTATAAATAAAATCGTGGAGAGTGGAATTAAATGAGGAAAAATGAAAACGTTTCCTTTCTTTCTGGGGACAATAAAATTGCCTGGACACCGACAAAGGAACAAATAGAGTCCGCTAATATAACTTCTTTTATGAAGAAGCATCATATCCCTTCTTATGAAACATTACTATACAAGTCGGTACATGAACCGGATTGGTTTTATCCTGCGATATTAGAAGAATTAGCAATCCCTTGGTTTCAAAACTATGAGAAAGTTGTGGATCTTTCAAGTGGTGTCGAATTACCGCTTTGGTTTCCAGGAGGATTAACAAATCTCTATCATTACGGACTAGAAAAGCATGTGAAAAACGGTAATGGTAAGCGAACGGCGCTTATTTGGGAAGGAGAGGACGGTTCCACACGTACGGTTACATTTGAAGAATTAATGGAGGAAACAGATCGTCTTGCCAACGGTTTGAAGAATCTTGGTGTGAAGAAAGGAGATCGAGTCGGCGTATTTTTACCGCAAGTTCCTGAAATCCAACCAGTTCTTTTTGCCTGTGCAAAGCTTGGAGCGGTTGTTATTCCTTGTTTTTCTGGATTTGGGTCAGACGCAGTTGCAGTGCGACTGAATGACGGGGAGGCAAAATGGTTAATTACTGCGGATGGATTTTTCCGGAAAGGGAAAGTAGTGGAATTGGAAAAAGTAGCTGAGGATGCGGCAAAATTAGTTCCGACGCTTGAAAAACTAATTATCGTCAATCGCATTACGAAATCTTTTGGTGAGCAGCCAAAGTCTTTAAAAAAGAATGCTATCTATTATCACGAAATATTACTTGAGGATGGACACAAAAAAATAAAAACAGAAGCAATGAAGTCTGATGAACCATTATTAATTATTTATACATCAGGTACAACAGGTAAACCAAAGGGGACACAGCACACTCATTATAGTTTCCCGTTGAAAAATGCCATTGATATGTATTTTTGTTTTGATGTGAAAGCAAATGATCGGATGTTTTGGTTAACGGATATTGGCTGGATGATGGGACCTTGGCATATTTTTGGAACAGCTATTAATGGTGCAGCAGCAGTTTTGTATGAAGGGAGCCCGGATTATCCATCGGAAAAACGATTATGGGAATTAGTGGAAAAGCATCAAGTTTCCATTATGGGAGTTGCGCCGACGGTGATACGATCCATGATGAACTATGACGACAATCCTGCAGTAGAATATAATTTAGAAACATTAAGAATTCTTGGATCAACCGGTGAGGCATGGAACCCAAAACCATGGAAATGGTATTTTGAAAAAGTAGGTGCAAAGCGCTGTCCGATAATTAATTATTCCGGTGGAACTGAGATTTCAGGAGGAATTTTAAGCTGTGTTCCAATAAAACCGCTTAAGCCTTGTTCTTTTCATGGTCCAGCGCCAGGAATGGCAGCGACCGTGGTAGATCAAAACGGTAAAGATGTGCACAATAAAGTTGGCGATTTAGTTATAACAAAGCCATTTGTAGGGATGACCTATTCCTATTGGAATGACCATCAACGGTATTTGCATACGTATTGGCATCGTTGGCAAGGAATTTGGCATCATGGCGATTTTGCAGCAATTGATAGTGACGGATATTGGTTCATTTTAGGTAGATCGGATGATACAATGAATATTGCAGGCAAGCGTTTAGGACCTGCAGACATTGAATCATTACTTGTCAATCATCCGTTGGTTAAAGAATCAGCTGTCATTTCAATTCCTGATGAGGTAAAGGGAGAGGTACCTTTATTGTTCGTCGTACCACACACATATATAGACGGTGCAGACATATTAAAATTAATGCATGAGTTAAAGCAAACCATTGCAGACAAATTAGGTAAAGCATTTCTGCCGAAACACATGATTGTGGTGACTAATTTGCCGAAAACGCAAAGTGGTAAGGTAGCAAGGAGAATTATCCGATCTGCATTTTTACATCAAGGGTTAGGGGATATTTCCACTCTACAAAATCCAGAATGTATAGATGAGATAAAACGGGCAGGGGAAAAGAAGTAATATTTACTAGGGATGGGATTTGTGAGTTTTCAAATGCCATCCTTTATTTCTTTATACTATTGAACAAAAAAGTATAAATGGAAGAATTTGAAAAAATACTCCATTTTCATTACATATCGGTGCTTGGTTTAGAGTTCTCGAGATTTTGTTGGTCGCTATTAGCTTTTTGACCAGAATTTTTCTTCTTACGTTTATTTTTTACCATGGCGATTCCTAATAGTAGAATTGGAATAATGATTTGTAATGGCAAATGTAAATAAATAGGCACGACTTCTAGGCCTTCTTGAATATGTTCTTGGTAACTACTAGCTGTTGTAATGGATAGGATTAATACTACTAATCCTAATGGATATACAATACTATCTTTCTGTTTTATGTTGAATAAAGTCGTTGTTGCGATGACAGCAACATAGAAATACAATAATATTTTAAAGAATGCTCCAATAAATAAGGTGACTAAAAAGAAGACGTCTAAACGTTCCAAAAAATTAGCAATCTGAATTTGTTGGATCGTTGTTAGTAACGGAAAAGGTGTATTTTCTACTTTTGGTGCTGTCAATACAGCAATATTAATTGCCATAGTAATTGCTAAATTTATCCCACCTAAGAGTATCCCGAAAGTCCCAATTCTTCGGGTACTTTTCGGATGGTTCAAATAAGGGAAAAGATAAGAGAATATGACCATTTCACCAAATGGTACATAGACAGTTTGTGTTGCGACAACTTTAAAAATGATAAGAATACCTTCTCCGAATAAAGGTTTTAAGCGATTAATATCAATTAATCCGGACATGAATATTAAAATAAACCCTGTAATTGCCATGAAATAGATTAACAGGAAATTTAATTCCGCAGTTCTAGCAATGACTTCAATTCCTTTTTTCGCTCCATATATGACGACAATTATCATAATGGAATTTACAATAAAAAGGGGAGTATTTCGGTAGGCAAAGGTAAGTAATAACTCCCCAAAATCTCGTAAAACTCTTGCAGTTAAATAGATAAAATAGACAATATATAGGAAGCTAATTAAACTTCCAATATACTTACCGAAAATTTTCCTTGTATAGGTAGTAGGTAAATCATTGGGATAATATTGAAACAGTTTAATGTACACTTGAAATAAAAGGCAACCAAATAACGAACCGATTAATATAGTTATCCAAGCACTTGTTTTTGCTTCAATTCCAATTGCAAGTACGATGGAAGTCCCCATTTCAAAAAGCAAAACAAGAATAAATAATTGTATACTGTCTATTTTAGCCTTCTCCATTTTATTCAGCCTCTTTTTCCTTTTTTAAATCATAAAAGTATGGATTCATTTTTAAATCGGTTCGACGAACAAACGCCTCTACTGTAACCTCAACATCTACATTTGGAAAAATTTCATCGTCCCATTTATTTTTAATCGTTTCCCAATATTTTGGGTCTTTATACCTGACTTGCTCTCCAAATCCTAATATATCGGTTTTCTTTTTTTGCGCATATTCAATTGCTTGATGTACTTCTTTTGAAATTTCAGCATTTAAAAGCTGATCAATTTTTTTTAATGGCCCTGGACTATTGAGTGGAATGGGTACATGTACTTCCGAAACATTTCCTTCTGTATCAATGTGTACCTTTAGAGAAGGAATCCCATTTTTAATTTCTGCAGATAATCTTGATTTGGTGCGAATTAAAGTAATGCCGATAGCTTCTTTCACATCACCCCAATCAACATTAACCGTAGTTCCTTTAATATTATTATTAACCCAGTTTATTCCTTTTGTGGTCTCTCCATTTGTCCACCCAATTAACCTATCCTTTTTAAATATTCCGAGACTCGATGCGCTTATAACTGCCGATGGTTTGGATGATTGAATATTTGAATCGGATTTTCCTTTCTCTTTATCACCTATAATAGAAACCCCGCTAATTAATGGCTCTCTTCCTGGAAAATAGAGAGAACGAATAATATCTGAAACATTAACTTTAATATTTTCTCCCCAAATTTCAGGAGTAAAGTCAATCATTTTTACGATTTTTTGCGCAGGTACTTGATCGATAGGAGTTAAAATGGACAGTAGTTCTTCTGCTTTCGCATCCTTTGCAATCACTACTCTAGCAGTTGTTCGAAAATCAGGACTTCTATCAAATAGCTCAAGAATGTCGAATATTCCTTTTCTGGCAACGTCTTCTCCAATAACAACTAATGTTGCGTGATCGAAAAACAGTTGACGTGAAACTCTTTGGGTCGTTTCCAGAGCACCCTCTAGAATATTATCTCCACCACCTTCATATAAGGTCACGGGAGGACCTTGAATCCCACCTTGCTGCTGTGTACCAGCAACATTTTTTGGATTAATTATTTGAAAGGTTAATCTATATTTCTCGTTCTCTCCAAAATCAATACCAACCGCTGAAACAAACGCTAGATCGGTCAATTCCGACTGGTCCCAGCAGCCAGTTAAAAGTGTTAGTAACACAATACTAATCCATGCCCGCTTCATGTTAATCTCCTTTTTTTATGAATTATTTTCTTCTGTTGGAGGTGTCGGCTTTTGATTATCAGCTGTACGTGTAATATTTTTTTGACTAATAAGCTTCGGTCGTGTTTTTAATTTCCACAATGGCAGTCGGATAAGAGAATCTCCTAAGTTTTTTGCCATTATTGGTGCGAATGGAGCCATATATGGTATTCCAAATGAGCGGAGACTACATAAATGCAAAGTCATAATCATTAAACCGAAAATAATCCCGTAAAAGCCCATAAATGCTGCTAAGAACATTAACGAAAAACGGATAATTCGAACGGATATTGCCATTGCAAAGGAAGGGGTAGCAAAGCTTGCGATTGCTGTGATCGAAACGACAATTACCATTGCAGGTGAAACAATTCCTGCATCTACTGCCGCCTGACCAATAACGAGTGCACCAACGATGGATACTGCTTGCCCAATAGATCGTGGTAATCTAACCCCAGCCTCTCTTAATATTTCAAAGGTGATTTCCATCAGCATTGCTTCTACAAATGCTGGAAAGGGTACGGCCTCTCGCTGAGCAGCGATGGCAATAATTAATTGGGTCGGAACCATTTCCTGATGGAAGGTAGTAACTGCAATATAGGTAGCAGGGGCAATTAAGGAAATAAAAAAAACTAGTACACGAAGAAATCGAATGGCAATACTTATATCAAACCGTGAATAATAATCATCTGGAACTTGGAAAAATTCAATAAAGAGAGCAGGAACAGTTAAAACGAAAGGTGTTCCGTCAACGACAATGGCAATTTTCCCTTCCATTAAATTGGAAGCGACGACATCCGGTCTTTCAGTATGGTAAATAGTAGGAAAAGTAGTAAATGTTTCATCTTCAATAAATTGTTCAATATATCCTGTTTCTAAAATTTCATCAACTTCAATACTATTTAAACGACGCTTAACTTCTTCTACGATTTTATCGTTCGCAATGCCGTTAATATACATGATGGCAATATCGGTTTGTGTTACTTTCCCGATTTTCATGGAGTGCAGCCATAAATTCGGATTATTAATTCGTCTGCGAATGAGTGATGTATTCGTTCGAATCGATTCGGTAAAAGAATCCTTTGGTCCTCGAATCGAAAGTTCGGTAGTCGGTTCAGTTATACTCCGTTTTTCTCCACCTCTTGTGCTTGTTGATAAAGCTTTTGCTAATCCGTCAATAAGAATGATAGCTTCCCCAGCTAAAAGTGATGGAAATAATTCATCCCAAGCATAAATAGAGCTGACATTTGCAATGGTGAGAAATTTTTTCTCAATTCTATCGAAAAGCGATTCTACTGGAATAATTTCTTTATTTTTAGTTTCTTCAAGTAGCGTGGTAATAATAAATTCACTAACCAATTGATCATCCACTAATCCATCGGTAACAATTACAGCTGCTTTAATCGAAGGATTGATGCCAAGTTCAATTTTTCGAATAACGATATCGTCACTATTTCCGGTCGTTTGTTGGAGTGTTTGAATATTTATTCCTAATTGCTTATCTAAATATTTCTTTGGAATATTATTTGCTTCTCCGCTCGTATCCTTTGTTTTAGGTGATATCGGCTTTTTATGCTTATTCGTTAATTTAAATAGTTTAGACCATTTAGCCTTAGCCATGATATTCCTCCAAAAAAATCAATTAAAGCAGCAGTAAAAGATGTTATTTTGTACTTGTGAATACCTAATTAAATTTTCCAAAATTCTCTTATAAAGGATTATTTATGTATAAGAATATTTTTTTACATTATTTGTTATTATTCGGAGAGTTATGCAGAGAATCAAATTTTTGATAAAAATGATCACTGTTAGAAATGATAAATGTTAAAGAAGTATTTTTACTTAAAACGAAAATAGTCAGTGAATACAGTCTGCTTCCTAAGTAAAAAAGTTTCATAACGATATTCATATTTTAAATATCAACATTCATGTATTTAGAAAAACAGTCGAATTAAAATAACGCAAGAATAATGAGGGGAAGATATGAAAAATATAGTAGTGATTTTAGTCATTGTAATGGCATTAGTTTTCCTGTTAATCGGTATTGATCTTGTAATGGGCTATCGAATTCAAGATACGATTTATACAGCCATTAATCCCTTTCGGGTAATGGAGTTACCTGAACTTGTTTTATTATTTTTATTTATTCTTTTTTTTATTATTCGATTACTATCATCATTTTTTAAGAAACTGAAAAAGACGGTTCCTACAAAAAATTAAAATAAAAAAAGCACTCAAAATTAAATAGATGAGTGCTAATTCGGTATTTAAGTATATTTAGAAATTGATTAGCGAAGTGATTTTCGATAACCTGCATTGATTGCTTCTTTTTCAGTACAAAATACTTCTTCAGGCTTTGTCACATCATAATATTGTCCGCTTGGAATATGATATATTTTTTCCTCTTTCGAATTGATATTTCCTTTTATCGTCGGGTTTTTGCACGTTGCATCACTGCTTATATTTTCGGGTTTTTCCACTCTGTTGGAATTGATAAGTGCATAACCAGTGTCACTTACATAATTTTCAATCGACCAAATGCCGATGCCTTGCTTTTTGGCTATATTTTGAATTTCATTGAATTCATCGACATAGCGGGTATTGGGTGGATAGACAGCAACACGTGCTAATCCTTTTTCAAGTAATGTTTTATTCACCATTTTTCCGTCCAAATATAGATAAGCTAATAACCGACCATAATTATCTCGTTCCTGCACATCTAGTTCTACTTCGACGGTTTTCCCTGTTAACAAATCCTTCGTAAATGTTGTTGCCTCTGAACCAAAGGGTTGAACGGGTTTGCTTGGGTGCTTCGTTTCTGGAGTATCAACCAACACTAGACGGACACGTTCTTCCATTCCGTTTTCAAAGGTAATATCCAATGTATCACCATCCACTACATTTGTAACTTTTCCAATTGCTAAAGGTGGATCTGTTTGTTCATTTTCTGTTAAGGTAGAATTTATATTATCCGATGGGTCCCCCACACTATTAGTTTCACTAGTAATTCTGGGCTTCTCTGTCTCGGAAGTGGTTCCTGCACAACCAGTAAATAAAATCGACGCGATGATTGATAATCCAATGAAAGATTTATGACGATATTGGAAATGAACATAAAGGAAGAAAAAAACGAGCAAAAATAAAATGATAATGACCAAGCTGTAAAACCTCCTGTTGCATGTTTCTTTTCTAATCTTACCATGACATAAGGAAAAAATCTCTTTTTGTTTTGGGTATATTTCCCAGAAGGGGGCTGTGATGGATGCATGTGGATACTTTTTCCTAAAGAAATCACTAGAAATCATTGCATTCTTATCAGTAGAAGGGTAATATTTTTACGTATGCTTAAATTTTTATAACATGTGAGGGGAAAACATGTAATTCATTGTGGATGTAAATCAGATGTTACGATCATGAATTCTTTTAATATACTATTTAAATAAGAATTAATTGTTAGGAAGGATAAAGTTTAATGAAAAATTTTATAGAGGAAGTTAGCTCTCGGCGAACGTTTGCGATTATCTCTCACCCTGATGCCGGGAAAACAACTTTAACAGAAAAGCTACTACTGTTCGGAGGAGCAATTCGTGCAGCAGGAACGGTTAAAGGGAAGAAAACAGGAAAATATGCGACTAGTGACTGGATGGAAATCGAAAAGCAAAGAGGAATCTCGGTAACATCGAGTGTTATGCAATTTGATTATGATGGATTTCGTGTGAATATATTGGATACTCCTGGACATGAAGACTTCAGTGAAGATACGTATCGAACATTAACAGCTGTTGATAGTGCCGTTATGATTATTGACGCAGCGAAAGGGATAGAACCACAAACAATTAAGCTATTTAAAGTGTGTCGGATGCGAGGAATTCCAATTTTTACATTTATCAATAAATTGGATCGTGTCGGTAAAATGCCATTGGAATTGTTAGCTGAATTAGAAGAAGTATTAGGAATTGAATCCTACCCAATGAATTGGCCAATTGGAATGGGAAAGGAATTTTTAGGGATTTATGATCGATTTTATAATCGAATTGAACAGTTCCGAGTAGAAGAAGAGGACCGCTTTATCCCATTAAATGATGATGGAGAAATTGCGAATAATCATCCAATGCAGGAATCTGGATTGTACATGCAAGCATTAGAAGAAATTGAATTATTAAATGAAGCGGGTAATGATTTTTCGAAGGAAAGAATTGCAGATGGTACATTAACTCCAGTATTCTTTGGTAGTGCGTTGACAACCTTTGGCGTTCAAACCTTTTTAGAAACGTATTTAAAATTTGCTCCAGAACCTCAACCACGCCATTCTAATAATGGTCCGGTGGATCCATTTAATGAAGATTTCTCAGGATTTGTCTTTAAAATTCAAGCAAATATGAATCCAGCTCATCGAGACAGAATCGCATTTGTCCGTGTTTGCTCTGGGAAGTTTGAACGAGGTATGTCGGTAACGTTATCTCGTACAGGTAAATCAATGAAGCTATCGCAATCAACGCAATTTTTAGCAGATGATCGCAGTACAGTGGATGAAGCTGTAAGTGGGGATATAATCGGTCTTTATGATACTGGAACATATCAAATCGGAGATACAATTGTTTCAGGTAAATCACTTTTCCAATTTGATCCACTTCCGCAATTCACGCCAGATCTATACGTGCGTGTCACAGCGAAAAATGTAATGAAGCAAAAGCAATTCCATAAAGGTATTAACCAGCTTGTGCAAGAGGGAGCAATTCAATTATTTAAAACGAAATATGAAGATTATATTTTAGGGGCAGTTGGTCAACTGCAATTTGAAGTGTTCGAGCATCGAATGAAAAATGAATATAATGTTGATGTGATGATCGAGCATCTTGGTTCTAAAATTGCACGTTGGATTGAAGGAAATACAGTAGATGAAAAACTGTCAAGTACGAGAAGCATGCTTGTAAAGGATCGTTTTGATCGGAATGTTTTCTTATTTGAAAATGACTTTGCACTACGTTGGTTCCAAGATAAAAATCCAGATGTGAAATTATATAACCCAATGGATGACCGCTAATATTCATGTTTAGAGGGGTGTTCAATAGTTCTTTAACGGAACTTTTGAGCATTCCTCTTTTTTATGCAAAATCTATTTGAATCTTTGCTCAATAATTATGTGGAAAATGGAACAGCTAAGGAGGAAAAGAGTAGAAAATAAGTAATAAAAAATATTTTTGATAATGTCGTGTGAAACAATGAAAATTTCCCTAAATTTGGGAATACTAAAGGAAACAAGGATTTGAAAAACGATATTCAGTTTCTTGCGGATTAGGATTAAATAATTCAGTTTGAGAAAGATACCTCAAAGATAATCGTGAGTGAAAGATAAAATTACCATAATTTGTGCTAACGAAAAGAATGAAAAAGCCAAAAGCCCTACATAATTTTCGACATTGTGTTTACTCTAAGCCTTGAAAAACTGTGAAAGTAAAGGAAAATGATATGAATGAAAGAAAAAGTTCGAAAAGTGCAGGTCGTTTATTATGCGAAAATTATCTAAATTAGAAGCAATTTTATGGAGTATAGCCTTCCCAGGTTTTCCTCAGCTATTAGTAGGGGCGTATATTAAAGGTATTTTTTTTATGCTTCTTGAGTTCTGCATTAATGTCCAAAGTCAATTTAATGAAGCAATACGCTTTAGCTTCTTAGGGGAAATGGACAACGCAGTTAAGGTAATCAATTATGAATGGCTAATGTTCTATCCATGTATTTATATGTATGTCATGTGGGATTCTTATTGCATATCCGAAGGGGATGTCGGGAAGTATGATTTCTTGCCATTTGTATTTGGTGCCTATTTTCTAACAGTAGGGACAATGTATGGTAGTAAAGCAAATTTTCTAGGAATTTATCCTGGTCCAGTCTTCTTTCCAATGATTATATTACCATTAGGACTTTTTGTTGGTTTTATTTTAAAGAAGGTTTTTGTGAACTTTCAGGAAAGATAGTGATTTATTCCAAAGATACTTTCTTCAAATATAATTATAAAATGACAGCTTTGAAATGTCTGATAAGTAGTTCTCTTTGGAGTACCCGTAATACAACACTCCGATAATGGACTACTTTTTTGTATTTTTACTGATGGTTTCAATTAATAATAATAACCTGCACTTCTGAAAGTACAGGTTATCGAGTGGAGATTCTAGAATATTTTATTTTTAATGAATCTTTTATGATTCGTGATTTTGGTTAGATAATTGTGCTTGTGCTTGTTGAACGAGGCGTTTTGTAATTTCACCACCAACAGAGCCGTTGGAACGTGATACTGTATTACCGCTTAATTCCACACCAAATTCTTGAGCAATTTCATATTTCACCTGGTCTAAAAATTGTTGTACACCAGGGACTAATAATTGATTAGAAGATCGTGCCATTTAGTTTCACCACCTTTAGCTTGGTATACTTTTATTATGTGTTTGTTGTGGGATTTCATTAGTGGCAAGTTTTGACTTCGTATGCAAGTATTGCGCAAAAGTATAAATTACTCTTTTCATTCTTTCCTTTTACCGATATGATAAATAAGAATAGAGTTTTTCGAAAGGAATTATTTGTTATATGTGGAAAAAAATTATAGATTACTACAATAATTTGACTCCTGCAAGAGTAATTGTTGCGTATTATGTATTAACAGTCACGATATCAACGATACTTTTGAGTTTGCCGATATCACGAAAACCTGATGCTCCATGGAGTTTTCTAGATGGTTTATTTACAGCGGTAAGTGCGGTAAGTGTAACCGGATTAACAACAATTAATATTTCTGAAACCTTTACTACTTTTGGTATCTTCATCCTAATTCTTGTGCTCCAAGTGGGCGGAATAGGGATTATGGCATTAGGTACCTTTTTTTGGATATTGGTGCGGAAAAAAATTGGACTGAAAGAACGACGTTTAATAATGGCCGACCAAAATCAAATTAGTCTTTCCGGTTTAGTACAATTACTACGTCAATTACTACTTATTATCTTTGTGATTGAATTAGTAGGTGCGCTTATTCTTGGTACGTACTACCTTCATTACTTTTCCAATTGGAAAGAGGCTTATTTAAATGGTCTTTTTTCATCTGTCAGTGCAACAACAAATGCGGGCTTTGACATTACCGGCGAATCGTTAGTACCATTTGCTCATGACTATTTTGTGCAGCTTATTCATATACTGTTAATTATTCTTGGAGCTATTGGATTTCCTGTTTTAATTGAATTGAAGAATTTTTTATTACGGAAAAATAGTAAGGAAAAAAATAATTTCTCGCTTAATACAAAGCTTTCAACCATTACTTATTTTGGACTATTACTTCTTGGCGCAATTTCCTATTTTATTTTTGAAGCTCAGTTTTTCTTGAAAGATAAATCTTGGCATGAATCGTTATTTTATGCATTGTTTCATTCTGCTTCTACAAGAAGTGGTGGACTTGTCACAATGGATATTTCTCAGTTAGCAGACCCAACCTTGTTGATGCTTTCAGGATTAATGTTTATTGGGGCGTCCCCTAGCTCTGTTGGTGGGGGAATTCGAACGACGACCTTTGCTTTAACGATTTTATTCTTTTTCTATTTTGCGAAAGGAAACCGGTCGATTAAAATTTTTAAACGTGAAATTCATGAGGATGATGTAATGAAAGCCTTTGTTGTTTCTACGTTAGCGGTATTACTATGCTTTAGCTCGGTTATTATTTTGTCCTTAACAGAGGATGCCTCGTTAATGGCAATTATTTTTGAAGTGTGTTCTGCCTTTGGAACGTCCGGAATGTCATTAGGAATAACTGCTGATTTATCTTCCGTTGGAAAAATTGTGATCATGCTATTAATGTTTATTGGACGTGTAGGTGTTTTATTATTTATCTTTATGATCGGTGGGAAAATGAAAACTGATAACTTCCATTATCCAAAGGAAAGAATCATTATTGGATAACTATTTTGAAGAGTGTACGAGAATTAATGGACTTAGGGCTAATATGCCCTATTTTTTTTTTTTTGCGTTATATCTTGGAAAATAAACCAATAATCTTTTTCAATTATTTGGTCATTCTAATAAGAAAGAAGGAGGTATGTTTAATGTCTTATCGAATGAAGCTTTTAATCGTTTTCCTACTATTTGTCTTAACAGGCTGTAATCTAGATAATGAAAATACTACTCCTGAAACAAATGATGATCCAGTCGAAAAGGATGAGGCATACAAGCATCAAAGTACCATTGAAGAAGAAGAAGGAGAACCTTTTCCTTTCTCACAATTTGAATTAAATATAGAATATCCGAATAATCAATCCTATGAGGTAGATTATAAAAAAGTGGGAGAAGAAATTACTGCAGAAATACGAGATCCTATAAATACAGAAGATAATCAACAAGGAATGTATGCCTATCATCAATTACAGCCTTTCTTTGAGCAGCTCACCTTTGATAAGACCACCTCGGAAGAAGCTGTGATTTCTGAAGTGATTAAAGTATTTAATGTTAACGACGATTTTATCAGCTTTGCATTAAATGTGGAATTTACAGACGGAGAAGAAAAACAATACGAGGTTATGAATGAATAAGCGCCTGTAGAAAATTCTCACAGGCGCCATACGTAACTATTTATTTACTATGCGGTAGCTTCATTGATATTTTCCTCTAAAGGATAACAAGAGCAATTTCCTTTTCGGTCATAGTAGAATAGGACATAACCTTCTTTTTTTATCATATCGCCGGTTTGCAAATAATGTGCTAAATTAAATGGATACTTTACAATAATGGTATCTTTGTACCAATCTCGTTCAGATAAGCCTTTAATTTGCTCTGGAATATTGGAATGGGACTGTATTTGATGATAAATAGCTCCACTAACAGCTTTCTTCACATTATTTATCCACCAAATTTTTCTTGGCTTGTATTTCTGCCTAATTAAGTAATCATAAATCATTAATCCCGAAACAGAATCGAATTCATTTATTGAAAGCTCCTGTAAAAATTGGTGTAATCGAGTAAATAAATCTTCTAGTTGATGACCGATTTTGGACCAGCCAGCATTATCCCAAAAGGTGCCAAAAGATTGAAAGAAATCATACGGACTTTCAAATATATTCGTAACTAAATATTCAATAGTCGTATCCATCCGATGGGCATTCCAATATTTTTCTAAAATATCTTCCACCTGTTTTATTTTTATCACATCATCAAAAGATAAAACATTATTACGTATAATTTCATATGGAGATTGCTCCATATACGTATAATCCCATTGCTTTGCTTGTATTCTAAGTCCAGTTCCACGTAGCATTTTTAAAAATCCAAGCTGCAGTTCCTCTGGGCGTAGGTGGAATACATCGTTGAACGTTTTTTTGAATGATTGATAATCTTCCTCTGGTAAGCCTGCAATCAAATCTAAGTGTTGGTCTATTTTGCCACCATCCTTCACCATCTTTACGGTCCTTGTGAGCTTTGTAAAATTTTGCCTCCGTTTCACTAGCTCATTTGTATAATCATTTGTTGACTGGACACCTATTTCAAAACGAAATAATCCTTTTGGTGCATTCGTATTGAGAAATTCAATGACTTCCGGACGCATAATGTCCCCCGTAATTTCAAACTGAAATACAGTGCCAGGTACATGCTCGTCAATTAAAAACTGGAACATGTCCATAGCGTATTTTCTGCTAATATTAAAGGTACGATCAACGAATTTAATCGTTCGTGCACCATTTTTCATTAAATAGCGAATTTCTTCCTTTATCTTTTCGCGATCAAAATAGCGAACACCTACTTCTATGGAAGAGAGGCAAAATTGACAGTTAAATGGACAACCGCGACTTGTTTCAATGTAAATGACTCGTTTCGCCAAATCCTTTTTATCTTGGTCGAATCGAAAAGGGGTAGGAAGATTGCGTAAATCTAATTTTTCTCTTGCTGGATTAATTTGGAGTCGACCTTCCTGTAAATAAGCAATCCCTTGAACTTCCTTTAAACTATTCCCACTTTTGAAGGCGTGAAGAATTTGTTTAAAGGTTGCTTCTCCTTCACCCATTGCAATTACATCCACTTCCGGTATCCGTTCCAACCAATAGCCGACATCATAGGATACTTCTGGGCCACCTAAAATAATTTTTACATTTGGGTTTGCTTTCTTTAATAGTTGGATAACCTTTATTGTTTCTTCAATATTCCATATGTAGCAGCTAAACCCCAATATATTTGGCTTCCGTTTATATAGGTCTGCAACAATGTTCATTACTGGATCTTTTATGGTATATTCGACAAGTTCGACCGGAAATTGTGGCTCGGCATATGCCTTTAAATATCGAATGGCTAAATTCATATGGATGTATTTAGCGTTTAAAGTAGTTACGATTGTTTTCATATGGGACTCCTTTGAACATAGTGAATAAGCTTTAAAACAATAGGTGAGTAAGTTAAGATATTACTGAGATATCATTTAAGATTAGGTTAAAACTATATTTTCATTTTAGCCAAGATTCTAATTTTTATAGCTGGATTTATATTATTATGTTGGATCAAAATCTAGTAGGTAATGCAGGTGGAGAGGTAAATTGTAATTTCTATAGAAAACACTATTATCGCATTACTTTCATAATAAATGAGGAATGGAAGGAATAAAAGAGCTATTTTAAAGAATTTTGAAATAATAAAAAAGAAAGGTGAATAACCGCCTTTCTTCATAGTATCGAAACAAATCCGAATGGATTTAATCGGCCTTCATCTTCTTTTTAAATAATAGTATTGCAAGTATGGATAAGCCGACTGCATACCCAAGTACCCACAAGAGGTGAGGAAAAATATCGCTGTATTGACCATTCATGGTAGCTTTTCCCATATCAACTGCATGTACAAACGGCAGTGCGTATGCAATATTCTTGAATAGACCACCAACTAAATCTAAGTCAATCCAAATCCCGGAAAGCCAAGCAGCTAAATTAGTAAGCAGTGCTCAATGCTGAATATCAGGGGTGGATTCACCTTTTTCTCATTTTGCAATGACTTGTCGAGATACATTTAGGCGTTCTGCCACTTCCTCTTGAGTCAGCTTGTAGCGTATTCGTAAATTTTTCAAATTCCTATTTATCATATTTTTCATACCTCCTGATTCAATTATCGAATAGAAACAAACGAAAGTCTATTAACGGTCGTTTACATTCATGTTATGAATTGTTACGTTCTAAATATTTTATTACTTTTAAAAAAAATAAGAGTGCGATGTTTGAACTTCCCCTGTCTAGTATACAATGGGCAGTTCAAACTTTCGCACTCTGTTTATTATGGCAATATTTTTTAATCCAAAGAAATTAGGCATTAGTGACGTTTCTTATACGTCTCCATATTTTTTTCCAGCGGGTAATACTCATTTCTATGAGCGGCTGCGCTATGATGCGGATGAATGGACTAGAAAGGAGTAGTACGACGGCTAAAGCAGCTACTACTAATATCCACACGAGATGGTGCTCCGCTAACCATTGTTCGACCACTGATTGGCGGAAATATTTGACGATAAATCCGTGTAGTAAATAAACATATAATGTATATTTCCCTATTTTCGTAAAGGAATATTTTCGTTTCGGCACGAGAGCAAGAAAACATGTTGACATGATTAAACTGATACAGTAAACAATTAGTCGTTGCGTAGCACCTAATGAAGTTTCTGCAACCATTTGGGCATAAGGCTTCGATCCCAATAACCATTTTTCATCAATTATTGGATAGAAATAAAAGATAATAAATGCACAAACCGCGATACTTATCGCTAATATTTTATATTGCTTGGATGCTATCGTTTGAAAATGCTCTCGTCTTAAATGATATCCCAGTAAAAAGAACGGAAAGAACACAAAAGTACGTGATAAGCTCAAAAAATTATCAACGGATTCGACATAGCCGATTGCAATACCAATCATAAAGGTAAGCATTAAGCCTGCTAATGGGCGCATTTTCGCAAACAAAGGTAGCATTAAATTCCAGCAAAATAAACTAATTAAAAACCATAGGGACCATGCAGGGTTTAATAAATTGAACTCTAATGATTGCTGGTGCAGTAAAAAATAATAATAGATTGTATAAATCAATTGAAAGAGCATGTAAGGAAACAATAATTTTTTCATCAGCTTCCAAATATAGTCCTTTTCTAGAAATCCTTTGGCGAAATGACCGGAAATTAATATAAATGCAGGCATATGAAACGTATAAATTGTTTTATAAAGTGCATATAATACATCATTATTTTTTGTAAAGGATTGGATAAGATGGCCAAATACGACAAAAAAGATTAGTAGAAATTTGGCGTTATCGAAATAGAAATCCCGTTTATTCATAGGAAATTCCTCCATTTCATACACATAAGTACTACGATAGAGAATCATTTGTTTCGTTATGTGAAATTAAGTAATTATTATATAGCTCTATTTCTTCTGAAATAAACTATATTATTCTACCATAATTAACAAAATGTTCCATATGATATTCAAGAATGTCAAGTAAATGAAATAATTTTAATGTAGTATTTTGGTAAAATATAAGAAATAAAAGGATTTTGACACATAATTGTCGAATGTTTTCTGATGGAAAGGGTTGCGAAGGAGGGGAAATGGGTTGAAGGAAATGAATTATTCCATTAATGTAATCGAATTGAAAGATAAAATTAATGAACTTGAAGCGGAAAATAAACGTTTAGAAGTAGAGCTTCAATTTTTTCAAAGAATCTATAATATTGCACCGGAACCAATGATATTACTAGATCGGAAGAAGCAATTTGTAGGAGCGAATGTTGCCGCCTGTCAATTTTTCCAAACGGACCTAGATGTTCTCCTTACAAAAACACTTTATGATTATTTATATTTGAATCCTGTCGAATTAATAGAGCGTCAGGATAATCTTATTCAAGAGCAAGGAACATTAACAGATGAGTGGTTAATAGAATTAAATGATGGAATCGTAAAGCATATTGAATTTTATGCTTTAAGTGATATATTACCAAATACGGATATTTTTATTATTAAAGATATTACCTCTACGAAACGACTGGAATGGGAATGTTCATTACATTTAGAGGTGTTTAATAAGTTTTTCAATCAAATAATCGATGGAGTAATTATTTTCGATGAAAATGGAAAAATCATCAATGTAAATCCTGCTTTTAGTAATAGTGTCGGTGTTAGCCGTGATGAGCTTGTTACTCTACAGCTATCAACTCTCGTGAACGAAAACTGGACAAATGAATATGAGAAATTTTGGAATGAGCTAGTTTCTACTGGGTCTTTCCTTGGTGAAATTCAATTGAACGGGGAAAGGGAAACGAAAATATTTGAAATGTCAGCAAGTGCAAATGTATACAATGGTTTATACCTATCGATATTGCGTGATATAACAGATAAAAGAGAAATCGAGTTAAATTTACAAAAAAGTGAAGAGAAGTTTCGAAATGTTTTTCACGGTTCCCTTGACGGAATGCTGTTATGGAAAAGTGAAACACCATTGGATATAAGAAATGAGACTGAATCTACTCCATTGCCGATATCTATCGTGGATATTAACGTAGTTGGTAGAAAAATATTAAATGTTTATGAGACAAATGTGCAGCAACAAATGATGCAAATCACCACGGAAGAAAAATATGGAAATCAAAATTTTGTTCACTTTATTGAGCAAACATTAAAATATGGCGATAACCAAGATATTGTGGACATTCAATTACAGGATCAATCTATAAAAAGTTTGGAATTTTATTCGAAAAAGGATATTATCCCAGGAGTAAATTTAACAATTTTTCGTGATATAACCTATCGCCTTCAAATGGAAAACCAATTGCGCAAATCGGAAATGTTAAATGTCGTTGGGGAGCTGGCAGCGGGGATTGCCCATGAAATTCGCAACCCAATGACATCGTTAAAAGGGTTCATTCAATTATTAAGAAGTAGTATTGATGGGTATGAAATGTATTTTAACATAATAATGGCAGAACTAGATCGTATAGAAGTTATCGTTAATGAATTCCTTGTATTAGCAAAACCACAAGCCATTCAATATCAAGATTATAATGTCGTGCAAATAATGGAAGATACGATCGATTTATTACATGCACAAGCACTTATGGATAATATACAATTTGAAAAACATTTCACCGAGCCAATGATTAATTGTTATTGTGAGCCAAACCAAATCAAGCAAGTGTTCATTAATATAGTAAAAAATGCGATTGAAGTAATGGGAAATGGCGGTACAATCAAAGTCTCAATGGATGAAACCGTGGATGATTACCTTCGAATATCCATTCATGATCAAGGGCAAGGAATCCCAGAAGAAAAATTACATATATTAGGCCAACCATTTTATACTACAAAAGAGCAAGGAACTGGTTTAGGATTGATGGTTAGTTATAAAATTATGAAAGAACATGGTGGTAGAATTGATGTCGAAAGTGAAATTGGAAAAGGAACGGTATTCCATATCCTTCTACCATTGAAAAGGAAAGAGGAATAATATTGTTATATTACAGTAAAATGGATAGCCCTATTGATAAAATCTATATTGTTGCAGCAGATGAAAAGATCTGTGCGTTATTTCTTGGTGAGGAGGATTTTCAAGAGTGGGCTGTTCAAAGAGAATTAGTGGATGGTAGAAACTATAGAATACTGTTGGAAGCGAAAAAGCAATTAGAGGAATATTTTGCAAGGGAGCGAAGAAGCTTTGAGCTTCCGATTACATTCGGTGGGACAGTATTCCAACAATCAGTGTGGAAATCTCTGCTAAATATTCCATATGGGGAAACAAGAAGCTACCAATTTATTGCAGAGAAGATAGGAAATCCAAAAGCAGTTCGAGCAATTGGACAAGCAAATCGAGCAAATAATTTACCGATTATCATTCCGTGTCATCGTGTGATTGGAAAAAATGGAAAATTAACAGGCTATGCTGGTACCCGAACCGATATAAAAGAAAAGCTGTTACAATTAGAAGGAAATCGGTAAAATTCTACTATTATCCGATCAGAAAGTGGCGAAAAATGTCGGTTTTCCAAGAAATAAAAATGTTTTGTCTACTTTTGTCGATTCTATTTACTTTGAAATTTAAATTTGCCATAATGTCTTGGTGAGTTAATTAATCGTTTAAAGTAATGAGGGTTAGAAGTAGGAGGATTTTAATAGTGAAAACAGAAAGAGATATAGAAGAAATTAAAGCAGCGATTAAAAATAAGAGAGAGCTAATGATTGCTTCTGCCAAAACTTATGGATTTACCAGTGAAAAAACATTGCGCTACAGCCAAGAACTCGACCTTCTGATCAATGAATATCAACGCTTTTTTCGTAAAATGGAATTAGAAAAATTACCATTTTTCGGATACCAAACAAAGGAAGCACTTAGACCAGGTAAATTATATGCTTAAAAATGACATCTATTGATTAATCAATTATAAATTAAGTAAATTAGCGAAGAACACCCTAATCGACCGACAGGGTGTTTTTTTTTTTTTTTTGAATTTATTAGTGTCCCGAAATTTTTTTACTAGATAGTGAATTTTAAAAAGGAAAATTACTAAAGTTGTCGAATATATACAAAGAATTAAATTTTTCAAACGAGGATGGTGGCAAATGAAATTTGAAGAGTATAAATATGAACGTCCAAATATAGAGGATGTGAAAAAAAAATTCCAAGCATTACTTGAGCAATTTAATCAAGCAAGTACATTAGAGGGGCAAGTATTAGCAATGGAAGCTATTAACAAGCTTCGTCGTAATGTAGGAACGATGGGGACATTAGTGAGCATCCGTCATTCGATTAATACAGAGGATGAGTTTTATAAAGCGGAAAAGGATTATATGGATGAAGTATTTCCTGAGTTAGAAGGGCTAATCACCGCTTATTATAAGGCACTTGTCGATTCAAAATTCCGAGTAGACTTGGAAGAGAAATTTGGTAAGCAGTTATTCGCTTTAGCAGAATCCCAATTAAAATCCTTCTCACCAGAAATTATTCCTTTATTACAAAAGGAAAATAAGCTTACAACGGAATATACTAAGTTATTAGCTTCTGCAAAAATTGAATTTGAAGGCGAAGAACGGACGCTTGCGCAAATGCAGCCGTTTATGGAATCGAAGGACCGTAACATGCGCAAACGTGCACATGAAGCACGCTTTGGGTTCATGGTAGAGCATGAAGCAGAGCTTGATCGCATCTATGATGAACTTGTAAAAGTTCGTACTGAAATTGCGAATCAGTTAGGCTATAAAAACTTTGTGGAGCTTGCGTATTATCGGATGATGCGTACAGACTATAATGCAGAAATGGTTGCAAATTTCCGCAATCAAGTAAAAGAATATATCGTTCCGATTGCATCGAAGCTTAAGGAACGCCAAAGACAACGGATTGGTGTAGAACAGTTAAAATATTATGATGAACCATTAAACTTTTTAACTGGAAACCCAACACCAAAAGGATCTCCAGAATGGATCATCGAAAACGGGAAAAAAATGTATGCAGAGCTTTCCTCTGAAACAAATGAATTTTTCCAATATATGGTAGATAATCATTTGATGGATCTTGTAGCGAAAAAGGGAAAAGCTGGTGGGGGCTACTGTACGTTTATTGAAGACTATGAATCCCCATTTATTTTCTCGAATTTTAACGGTACAAGTGGTGATATAGACGTATTGACTCATGAAGCAGGACATGCTTTCCAAGTATATTTAAGTAGAAAATTAGGGGTACCTGAATACAGCTTCCCAACTTATGAGGCATGTGAAATCCATTCGATGAGTATGGAATTCTTTACATATCCGTGGATGGAGTTATTCTTTAAAGAGGATACTGATAAATACAAATTCGCCCATTTATCTAGTGCACTTCTATTCTTGCCATATGGTGTTTCCGTTGATGAATTCCAGCATTGGGTGTATGAGCATCCAGAAGCAACACCTACTGAAAGAAAACTAGCATGGCGAGAAATTGAGAAGAAATATAAACCACATTTAGATTATGATGGATTTGAATACTTAGAAAATGGTGGTTATTGGCAACGTCAAGGTCATATTTATAGCTCCCCATTTTATTATATTGACTACACATTAGCACAAATATGTGCATTCCAATTTTGGAAAAAATCCCAGGAAAATCATGAAAAGGCTTGGGATGATTATGTAGGCTTATGTAAATTAGGTGGTAGTCAATCATTCTTAAATTTAGTAGAGGCAGCTGGATTGATTTCCCCATTTGAAGATGGATGTGTGCAATCAGTAATTGGTGTCATCGAAAACTGGTTAGATTCCGTAGACGATACAAAGCTTTAATTCAAAAATTGCAAAACAAAATAAACAAATAAAAAATGATGTCACTATTTGTTGACATCATTTTTTATTTAATTATTTGCAATACTATTATGATGATTTTAAATTTTATAGTAGAATCAAGTTAAAGGGAACATAGAAGGAGGAAAATATATGAGGAAAATTGTATGGGCAATTATTAGCGTTGGTATCATTCTTTTTGTTAATTGGGGAGCTGCGACATTATTTAGTTCCCGTTTTATCGATTGGTCATTTTTAGCGGGTCTAGCGGTAACCATTTTTATACATTTTTTTAATTCATCTGGTGGATTTATGTCCGATTTAACAGATGCGAGACTACAGAGTACAAACAACGATTCACAATGGGCGGCAACGGAAGTACGTACAAAACTGGACAGACAAAAAAGGAGTTTCCACCCGACAATTGCATTCTACGTTGCCTTAAGCTATACCGTTATTACAGGAATAATTACATTAATTTATTATAAAGACTATTTAATTCACTAGTACAATAATAAGAAAAAAGCAGAGAAATTAACCTCTGCTTTTTTTCTAAGTTCTTGGATAAAAGGAGACCAAATATAACTGAAGCCTTATTTATTTACAATAACAATTTTATCATTTACAACAGTTGCGGTTAGTTGATTGATTTCTGGGTGATCTAAAACATAGTCTGCAATAGAATCTTCCAAATGCTCTTGGATTGTTCGACGTAATGGACGTGCGCCAAATGATGGGTTATATCCAAGCTCAACAATTTTTTCCTTTACTTCATTCGAAATCTCAATCTGTAAATTATTTTCCGCTAATTGTTCGTTTAATTGTTTTAGCATTAAATCAACAATTTGAAGTAATTGTTCTTTTTCTAATGATTTAAAAGAAACGATACTATCGAATCGGTTTAAAAATTCTGGTTTGAAGAAATCGCGTAAGTTTGTTACTACTGTTTTAGTATCTTCGTCTTGCGTATTTCCAAAACCAACACGGATGTCTTTATGTTCGACACCTGCGTTACTTGTCATTATGATGATAGTATCTTTAAAGCTTACGGTACGTCCTTGGCTATCTGTTAAACGACCATCCTCAAGAATTTGTAAAAACATATGCATTACATCAGGATGTGCTTTTTCAATTTCATCTAATAAAAGTAGGCTGTACGGGTTTCGACGTACTCTTTCTGTTAATTGCCCTGCTTCCTCATGGCCAACATATCCTGGAGGAGAACCAATAAGTTTTGAAATACTATGTTTCTCCATGTACTCACTCATGTCAAGACGAATCATTGCATCTTCTGAGCCGAAAATTTGTTCAGCGAGTGTTTTCGATAATTCTGTTTTACCTACCCCGGTAGGTCCTACAAAAAGGAAAGATCCAATCGGGCGATTTTTTGGTTTTAATCCTGCACGACTCCGACGAATAGCTTTTGACACAGCATGTACAGCTTCTTTTTGTCCAATGACTTTTGCATTTAAGTTTTCTTCTAAATGCTGTAATTTTTGTTGTTCGTCTGCTTGGATTTTCCCTACTGGAATACCGGTTTTTTCTTCGAGAATTTTGTGGATCATTTGTACATCAACAACTGGTTGCTTCTCTGCTAGTGAAGATGCACGTTGTTTTTCTAGTGTTAATTCTTCATTACGTAATTTTGCTGCCAGCTCATAGTTTTCTGTTTGTAATGCTTGGTTTTTTTCCATTTCAATTTGTTTTAGGCGTTCATCTATTAAAGCATTAGATAAATTTGGATTTTCTAAATTTACTTTTGAACCTGCTTCATCTAATAAATCAATTGCTTTATCAGGTAAATATCTATCTTGTATATAACGATGGGATAGTGACACACATGCGCGAATGGCTTCATCTGTGAATTTTACTTGATGATACTCCTCGTATTTTGGTTTTAACCCCATTAATATAGTAGTTGCTTCGTCCATTGATGGTTCATGGACTTGGACAGGCTGCAGTCTTCTTTCGAGTGCCGCGTCCTTTTCGATTTGACGATACTCTTTTAAAGTAGTTGCACCAATTAATTGAATTTCACCACGAGCTAATGCTGGTTTTAAGATATTTCCTGCATCCATCGAACCTTCAGCAGAACCAGCACCAACAATTTGATGGATTTCATCAATGAACAATATAACATCGTTTCGTTGCTGTAATTCGCTAATCAATTGCTTCATTCGTTGTTCAAATTGCCCGCGAAATCCAGTGTTTGCGACAAGTGAAGCAACATCTAATAAATATACTTGCTTATTCCGTAATTTAACCGGAACCTTACCAGCTGCTATTTTTAATGCTAATCCTTCCGCAATCGCTGTCTTACCTACACCTGGTTCACCAATTAAGACAGGATTGTTTTTATTTCTTCGATTTAATATTTCAATAACTTTTTTAATCTCATTATCACGGCCAATAACAGGATCAATTTTGCCAGCCTTTGCCTGGTCTGATAAATTTTTGCCGATTTGATCAAGGAAACTGTTTCTTCCGTTACCAGTAGATTGAACCGTTTTTGTAGTTGCTCCCATTTTGTTTGAATCGGTAAATTGCTCAAATGGTGAATTCGCGAACCCACCAAACATATGCTCAAATGGGAACTCGTTTCCGTTATTACCAAATATATTTTTTATGGTTGAATCAAAACTAGATTGGAAGTTTTGTTGTTCCTTTTGATAACATTGTTTGCACAATGCATATTCCGTTTTGTTACCATTTAATTGAAAGTGAAGCTGAACAGTCGCATCGTTTTTATGACATTTTTCACATAACATAGTAGAACAAACCTCCCGAATTAGTTTTATTTTGACTTTGACTATCTTTGACTTTCTATACTTGTATTATACTTTGACCTTTTTTGACTTTCAAGTATTTTGATCAAAAATTTTTTTTACTTCTTCCGAAAAATTAGCAAAACATTTGGTTTAGTAAAGTTAAAAGGTTTTGCACTAATTTCTTTAATTGTCTTTACTTGCTTAACAGTTCTTCATCAGGAATGTTCTACTCTTGTCCAAAATAGCGTATAGATGAAGGGAGGGGAGGGCTCGTCTTGGATTGGAAAAAGTCATTTCAACTTGCATCAGTTTATGTAGGCTCTGTCGTTGGAGCAGGATTTGCAACAGGAAAAGAAATTGTAGAATTTTTCTCTCGTTTTGGGATGTATGGTTTTATAGGAATTCTTCTAACAGGGTTTTGTTTTATCCTTTTCGGAGTGAAAATTATGCTGTTAGCTATTCGAATCGAGGCAAAAAGTTATCATCAATTAAATAGACATCTTTTCGGTACAACCTTTGCTCCCCTAATTAATCTCATCATGTTTTTCATGTTAATTGGTGTAACGGCTGTAATGCTATCCGGCGCGGGAAGTGTATTTGATGAACAGCTGCACTTACCGAAAGAACTGGGAGTTATTTTTACTATTGTACTAACTATTCTCGTCTTATTCATTGGGACAAAAGGTTTATATATAGTAAATATGTTTGTTGTACCTCTATTAATCATTTTCAGCTTTATTATCGCCTTTCTTGTTATAGATTTGCCTAATTTTTGGGACAATATATTAATGCCAGTTCCTTTTAAGTGGTCGGTGTTATCTTCTGCGCTAGCATATGTAGCATTTAATATTACATTAACACAAGCTATTCTCGTTCCGGCTGCAACAGAAATAGGGGATGAGCGTGTGGTGAGAGCAGGGGGAATTATTGGAGGCTTATTATTGACAATTATATTAGTGACTAGCCATATTTCCTTAGTACAGCTCCCTAATTTAACGAGTTATAATATTCCAATGGGTATTTTAATGAATACTTTTGCGAGTTCATTTTATTTATTTTTTATTCTCGTCATCTATGGTGAAATTTTCACCTCCATAATCGGTAATATATACGGACTTGAGCGGTTTGTGAGTAAAATTATTTCCATCAAACCTTTATATGTTGGCGTCTGTATACTTGGCGTCGCCTATTTTATAAGCAAAATTGACTATGGAATACTGTTATCAACCTTATATCCTTTGTTTGGATATATTAGTATTTTGTTTTTGCTTTTGTTAGTCCTAAAGAAATAAGGGGGATTGATTGGATAATAATATTATGAATAATTTTAAGTAGATTGGTCAAACGAGAAATTAAAATAAAAAAAGGAACTACGGATTAGAATCCATAGTTCTTTTTAAATAGGCGTTTTTCCATCGTAACTGCTATTGAAAGTAATCGACAGACTAAATACACTCTGCGTAGCGGCACATTCAAAATATCTTTTCACTATTAAAAACCGCCTTATAAATATAACATAAAGATAATACGTCATTAAATTAACGGTAAAAATAAGAAAATCATTAGATCAAATGTTAAATGTGACATGACTACAAGTGGTAAGCTTCGTTTCCAGGCATATAAAATTCCCCAGACAATACCGGAAATTAATGCTGCTACGATTAAAATAGGGTATCCAGAAAATATATAGACGGATGCATATAATATTGCTGAAGCAAGAATACTTGTCCAAAAATTGGTATTTGCTAAGAAACGTTTCTGAATAAATCCTCTCCAGAAAAATTCCTCAGCTGGAATAATTACTAGAACAAGGACAATGTAATGCCAAATTAAATCTGGGCTAAAATGTTTATATAAACTTTGTACTTGATTTTCAAAATACGATAAGTTCAAGCCATTAATTATAGCATTACCTAGCCAAAACAGCCCGTATAAGAGAAGTCCTGACAAAATGCCATACAGTAAATATTGTCCGACTGGGATTTTGTCGTCTACTTCTTCGTTCATAATCGAATATGAAATTAGAAAGAAGCTACTACCGGTTAATATATACCAAAAAACATTTGTATGATCAAAAGTAAAATAAAGCAGCAAATGTGCTATCAAATATCCGAGGAGGAATTTCCAATTCCTAATCGTTTTTACCATAAGTATAAACTCCTTTCAAAACCAGATATTATTTTATCATAATTAATGAATAACGGAAAGTTTTGCGTCATTCTTTATACACAATAGGAAAAGCTTATGTCTTATGTATATGGGGAAGTATAGGTTACCATGAAACTTTTTCATCATGATTCCATTTATTTCTTTTTCCAAAATCGCAAAATGTTTGTGTGAAGATTCTTTGGATGAAAACGTACAAAAGGATGCGATTTGTCGCACCCTTTTTAATGAATGAAGCGGTTGAGGGAATTTTCGTAAAATTAAAGTTGGAGTTACGTATATAATGAGGCTTTCTATACTGGCTATGTGCTAATAAGGAAAAAGAAATCCTTTTCATTTTTTAATAGAATTAGATAATCATTCTTCAATAATGGTATAGTTTTTATGGTTGACAACGGTTCTTTCATCTAATTCTAATTCAAGAAAATTTTCCATGCATGTTAAATTAACAATGACAGAGTTTTCGTTTACTTTTTCAACAATGCCTTTCATGCCATCTTTGAATGCAACGACATTTCCCACTGATGCTTTTCTCATATCCTTCTCTCCTTACATATCTTTATAATTATTTATTAGTTTCCTATAAAATGAATGTAATGTAAAGTAAAGATTTTATTTATTTGTGAAATTCCTCCAAATGACCTAGCTTTTTATGGAAGAAAAAGAAAATAATGTAAAATCATTTGAATGAAAACGACTAAAATATAGAGTTGGAGTATTTTAAAATCGTAAAAAAGTTGCTTGAATGTATTCAAAATAATTAATTATTTTTCCTGTTTCAATATGTTTGCCTGTAATAGGTAATTCATTATCGTGATCATTTTTGTTAGCAAATTGATTGTTGATTTTTACGAAAGAGAGTAAAATATCGTAATAGATTAGATTTTATAATATAACTAATTTGGAAGACGATATATTTAACTTTTTATTAAGAAAATTTATGTAAAGGATGTAAAAGGATGGACGAACAAACGGCTATTTCATTACAAGATAAATTGAAAAATGGTGAAATTGAGGAATTATTTATTAGTAAAGAAGAGTTTTTGTCATTTCGAAAATCATTAACACAGCGAGATGACTTTAAACATTTTCGTGGTGTTGCACAACGTGGTGGCGATGTTATCTACTATTATATGAAGGAAGCGAGAAGCTAATACCAGATAATTGTAATTTAATGAACTTGATAAAACTTTTATTAAGGATAGAAGCTATTTCTATTCTTTTTTTTACTATAAGTTTAAACACTTCATGTAGCTCTAAACCATTCTTTTTACCTAATTAGTTGTAGCAGTCTGTCAACATACAAAAATAGGAAACTATCCCATGTTTCTACTAATGCTTCTCCTTTAAAAAATTGATAGCCTAATAGAGTATTAATTTTACGGAGGTGCATGAGAATAATGAAGATCAAATCGATTGTTAAAAAAGTAGTCGTTACTGGATTTGCAATGACGATGATGATGGGTATTGGTAGTAATCAGTCAACGGAAGCTGCATCAGTTTATACAGTAAAGTCAGGAGACACTTTATATAAAATTGGTCAAACTTATGGAGTTTCTGTTTCTAGCATACAATCTATGAATAAATTAAATTCAAATATAATATATCCAGGTCAAAAATTAACATTATCTCAGCCCGTCACACAAGCGGAGATGGATTTATTAGCAAGACTGGTAAGTGCGGAAGCAAAGGGTGAACCATATGCAGGGAAAGTTGCAGTAGCAACGGTTGTATTAAATCGTGTAGATAATCCTGCTTTTCCAAATACAATTACAAATGTAATTTATGCACAGGATCAAGGACATTATGCATTCACACCTGTAGCCAATGGGCAAATCAATCAGTCTGCAGATGCCGATTCGAAAAAAGCAGTCCGGGAAGCATTAGCATTTAGAGGTCAAGGATCTGGATCCCTCTATTTTTACAATCCGAAAACAAGTACAAGTTCATGGATTTTCTCTAGACAGGTAACTGTCACGATTGGAAACCATCGCTTTGCAAAATAGTTCATAAAAAAGAAGCTGACAACTTAAGGTCAGCTTCTTTTTTAAAAGATTTGCAATAAATTCCAGAAAAAACAATTGATTCATTTGGAAAAGATAGATAAAATTATATCAATATTTATGGAAATTATTAAGGCTGTTTTCTAATGAATGGATATTTCATGACCTTGGCTTACATACAAATAATAACATTCTATTCGAATACAGTAATTAAAAAGATTTGAAAGGAAGCGTTTTCTAATGTTTACTAATCAGTCAATTATTGTTACAGGTGCTGCCAGTGGAATTGGAAGACAAATTGCGATTTCTTTTGCTAAAGCGGGTGGAAATGTTGTCATTGCAGACATAGATAATGAAAATGGAATGGAAACCCAACAAATAATCGAGCAATTAAATGGAAAAAGTGTATTTATTCAAACAGATGTAAAGAAAGAGGAAGATATCATTCGTTTAATTGAATTAACAATTCAACAATTCGGCCGGATTGATATTTTGATTAATAATGCGGGAATCTCGAAGTTTCAGCCATTTTTTGAAATGACACTCCATGATTGGGATACCATTATCCAAACCAATTTGCGTAGCGTTTTTCTTTCTTCAAGAGAGGCTGCACGTTATATGAAAACCTCAGGTGGCGTAATTATCAATATCGCTTCGACACGGGCATTCATGTCAGAGCCAAATACGGAGGGCTATGCCGCGACAAAAGGCGGAATCATTGCACTTACACATGCACTTGCTGCTACTTTAAGCGAATACCATATTCGAGTGAATTCTATAAGTCCGGGATGGATTCATACAGGAGATCCTGCTGTACTTAGTGAAATGGATCATAAACAGCATTGGTCAGGACGAGTTGGAACACCCGAAGACATTGCACGTGCTTGTTTGTTTTTAGCTGATTCAAATAATGATTTTATCACTGGACAAAACATAACAATCGATGGTGGTATGACAAAGAAAATGATCTATGAAGAATAAAATAACGACAGCTCTACTTATATAAATAATAAGCCTGATGATTCCTTGTAGTAAATCGAATGTAGCCGATTTTTCAATGGGATTTGTCAGGCTTTTTTTGCTAGTGAGGAGCTGTAAGCAATTTTAATTTACAAGCAGGAAAGTAAAGTGTAGTTAGTGTTTGGATCTTAATAACTTTACCAATCTAAAAGGAAAACGGCGTGTAAACAATGCTCGCTTTCCAATTAATTAGAGATAATAAATTTGTATTTATAAAAGCTTCGTAATAGTGTTGATAGTCTGATAAAATGTGTATATATTCAAATAATTATTAAAAGTATGGATAGACGACTTAATAATAGGGGGAGTCATTTTGGATTTAGTTGCTATTGTTGATCAAATGAAATTAGAAGTCAGCAAAAAAATAATCGGGAAAGAGCATTTAGTAGAATTATTTACGATTGCTTTACTAGCAGATGGTCACATTTTGCTAGAAAGTGTACCAGGTACAGGGAAGACGACATTTGCGAAAACATTTTCCGAAGTTATAGATGCTAAGTTCCGCCGCATTCAATTTACTCCAGATGTACTTCCTAGTGATGTGACAGGAATTCAATTTTTTCATCCACAAAAACTGGATTTTGAGCTACGTCCAGGTCCGATTGTCACCAATATTTTATTAGCAGATGAAATAAATCGAGCAACTCCAAGAACACAATCCAGTTTGCTAGAAGTTATGGAGGAATTTCAAGTTACCATTGAAGGGACAACGATAGCATTAGATTATCCATTCATGGTTATTGCAACGCAAAATCCAGTGGAATCTCAACAAGGAACATTTCCTTTGCCAATAGCACAAATGGATCGCTTTTTTATGAAGCTACCAATGGAATATCCAGTTTATGAAGATGAGAAAAGAATGTTAGCATTGCAAAAGGGAAAAACAGAGATTCAGTCGGTAAGCTCTGTAATAGGAAAGGAAGAAATCCTTCAAGGAAAACTAGCATTAATTAGTATTCAAATTCACGAGGATGTTGAGGATTATTTATTAGCAATTGTTCGTGCGACTCGTAATCATCAAGAAATCGAACTAGGAGTGAGTCCACGTGGCAGTATTGCCTTACTTCGAGCAGCTCAAGGGAAGGCATTATTATCTGGAAGAGACTTCGTTACTCCGCAGGATATAAAGGAAATAGTACTACCAGTGTTAAGTCATCGAATTTATTTATCTGCAGAAGGCTCCTTAAAAAAATCAGTGGAAGAAGTTTTGTTAGAAATTCTCGAAGAACTTCCTACGCCGGTAGAGGTTGAAATTTAATATGATTTGGCGAAAACAAATTATTCAAGAACAGCGTGTTTCCCTTGTTAGTACATTAGTATTTCTCTCTTGCGTCATCGGTTTTATCTTTATTTCTTCTAGCTTTGTCTTTGTCGGTTTACTATATGGAATGGCACTTTTTATGAACTATTTATATGGTAAATATTCTGGAAATTCACTTATCGTACAGAATGATAAAATCCGGCATCGCTATTTTATCGGAGAAGAAGGAAGCTTTGTATTAAAATTACAAAATGAAAGCTTACCGATAATAAATGGGATGGTAGAGATTTGGTTTAATAAAAATTTAACTCCACTTCATTCAAAAAACAAATATGAAGAAGACAAGCAAACAATGGTAGAAATCCCAATCACGATAAAAAAAGGAGAAGCTCTGCATATTTCTGTGCCATTTATTACAAAAAAAAGAGGAGTAGGAAGAATAACGAATATAGTAATTCAATATCCAAATCTTTTCGGGATGGGGAAGATTTCTTTAACATATTCGCCACATTGGCAGGAGGAGTTTCTTGTTCTTCCGAAAATTATTCCAGTAGAGAAAATGTATTGGCAATCCTTTTATAAGGAAGGGTTACAATCATCTACCTCATCGATTTTTGAGGATCGCCTGTTAACAGTAGGAACGAGAAATTACGTTGCAACAGATGCATTTCATACAGTCCATTGGAAAGCAAGTGCAAAAATGAACCAATTACAAACGAAGATTTTTGAAAAGACAACCGATTATTCTATATTATTTTTATTGAATATTGCGGAGGGCTTTTGGTTTAACGAAAATATCGAACAAATCATAAGTAATGTAGCATATTTAGGACAAATTGCGCAGAAAGATAATATTCCAGTTGCACTTGCCGTAAATATTCGTTCCTATACGAATATGCCATTTTTATATTTACCTATTGGAGAGGGGAAGGAGCAATTCAAAAAATTACTTGAAATGCTTGCAGTAATCGATACACATCAGCTAATTATTCCATATGAGCAAGTTTTACACTATTTATTAAGACATCGACTCCTACCGCCGTATATCATTCATGCTGGTTTATTAGAAGGTAAAATATCTGCGCTCCTACACAATATGAAAAATACTGGTGCTGTTGTTTCTTGCTTAGAAACAAATGAGCACCATTCAATTTTAAGAAATTATTAAGCGTTATACTTAAGCTTTCCATTTCCATTGAAGGAGGGGGGATAGAGTGTGTTAATAAAGTATTTCCATTTTAGCTACCAATATTTATTTCATATTTGCAATATTGCCTATTTACTGTACTTTTGGTTAATTTTTGTGGATAATGCAACTCCTTCTGTTATTCTTTTTATCTTGACATTATTTATCAATGGTATTGTTTTCTATAACTTAATGAATCGGTTTTTAGAACGTGCGAAAATAATGTATTTTATTTTAAATGCGCCTCTTGCGACGTTGGCACTTTATCTTCTTGATATTCCGATTATCATCGGGCTATTATTAGTTGCTTATATTTATAAACGATTACTAGAAATGCATGAGGAGGAAGAGTTTACAAATAGTAGTGGGATGCTTTCATTAGCAATTGGATTAGCATTATTAGCTACTTTTTTAACGATAATCAATGATTATCATTTTTCATTGATGCCAATGAATTTGTTACTTTTTCAATTCTATTTATTTTTTGGCGGGAATTTTATTGGTCATTGGTTAGCGGCAACTGGTAGGAAAAAAGAGAACGGTTTATTGTTATTTCAATTCTCACTAATCATAATAAGTATAGGAATGCTAGCCTTTAGTATTGGGTATCTGGTTCCTTCCATACGGCAACTGTTTGCAAGATTTATAGCAATCCTACTGTATCCAATAATAAGATTACTCGAACCAATGATGAGTTGGATATATTCTATTTTCGAAAAAGGGGCATCTCAGGTAGAGCTGCCACAGCAGGAGGTTCAAGCTGGAATTTCGAAGCAAGAAGCGACAGAACATAGTGTAAATCAAATAACAGATGTTATGCCATATTTGATCTTTTTGTCTGTAATCCTTATTGGTTATCTTATTTACCGGTTAACAAAAACGAATCACAATCGGATGATAAAGACGGAGGGGCAACAAGATAAATTTGAAATACAACGATTTACAAATTCCATACGATTGAGGAATAAAGAGGCTAAACGAGTATATTCGAAATCATCAAGTCCCATACGAAAAGCAATGTATGAATTTGAAAATAACTCAAAAAAATTTAATAAGGGCCGTTATTCAGGGGAAACTATACAAGAATGGTTTGCAAGAATTGACTTAGATCAGCCAAATGTTATTCCTATATATGAGTCGGTTCGATATGGGGAAAAGAATATATCCAAACAGAAGACTGACCAATTTCTAGCATTTATTAAAGAAACCGAAAAAAGCTGGAAAGATGAAAAAAGGAATTGATGGACAAAATTTTTTTCTGGATTTTTAAACATGTAGGTAAAAGGGCATATATTATTTTTAAATGCTCTATGCCAATGGACTCATATTGGGAACATAATAATATTGTTAACACATTCACAAATATATCTCAATTTTCAACAATATCTTTAAATTTAAACATCAAATAATTACGATTTTATTCATTGTATGTTTGTTTTTAACATGGTATCTTATTGATATTGAAAAATATTAGGTTCTATTGTCGAAACGATGGTATACTTATGATAACACTCTTCTAACAGTGTTTTCTAATGTCGTTTTAAAGTAGAATCAATATAATTACATATTAAGGAGTTGTATAAAAATGGAAAAAACATTTACAGTTACAGCAGAAACTGGAATTCATGCTCGTCCAGCAACATTATTAGTTCAAGCAGCAGGGAAATTTGATTCAGAAATTAACTTAGAATATAAAGGTAGAAAAGTTAACTTAAAATCAATTATGGGCGTTATGTCTCTAGGTATTGGTAAGGATGCAGAAATCACTATTTATGCTGAAGGAAACGATGCAGAAAACGCATTAAATTCTATTGAGGAATTATTGAAAAAAGAGGGATTAGCAGAATAATGTCAACATGGATAAAAGGTATTGCAGCGTCTAGTGGAATTGCAATTGGAAAAGCATACCGATTAGTTGAGCCCGATTTATCGTTTAATAAAACGACAGTAGAAGACGCAACAAAAGAGGTAGAAAGATTCAGGAAAGCAATTTCAGAATCAAATTCTGAATTAGAAAGCATTCGTAATTATGCAAATGAAAATTTAGGCGCCGATAAAGCTGCCATTTTTGATGCACATTTATTAGTATTGAATGATCCTGAGCTAATTAATCCAATTGAAGATATGATCAAAAATGATAAAGTCAATGCGGAATATGCATTGAAGGAAACTAGAGATATGTTTGTTCAAATTTTTGAGCAAATGGATAATGAATACATGCGTGAACGTGCAGCAGATATTCGTGACGTAACAAAACGAGTTCTTGCACATTTACTGAATGTAATCATTCCAAATCCTAGTATGATTGCAGAAGAAGTGATCGTAGTTGCTGAGGATTTGACTCCTTCCGATACAGCTCAATTAAATCGTGAATTTGTTAAAGGGTTTACTACCGATATCGGTGGACGTACATCCCATTCAGCAATCATGGCGCGTTCTTTAGAAATTCCGGCAGTTGTTGGAACAAAGACAGCAACTACTGACATCCAAAATGGGGATATGCTTATTCTTGATGGCTTAGCTGGAGAAGTGCATATTAACCCTACGGAAGAATTACTTCAATCTTATAAACAAAAACAACAAGAATATCAACAACAATTAGCGGAGTGGGCTAAGCTTGTTAATGAACCATCTGTATCAAATGATGGTAAACATGTAGAACTAGTTGCTAATATCGGTACACCGAAAGATGTAGAAGGAGCGCTAAATAACGGTGCTGAAGGTGTCGGTTTATTTAGAACAGAATTCCTTTATATGGGTCGTGACGAGCTTCCAAGTGAGGAAGATCAATACAACTCCTATAAAGCGGTTCTAGAAGGTATGAAAGGTAAGCCAGTAGTTGTTCGTACGCTTGATATTGGTGGGGATAAAGAGCTTTCTTACTTAAAATTACCAGAGGAAATGAACCCATTCTTAGGTTTCCGTGCGATACGTTTATGTCTTGAAAGAACCGATATTTTCCGTACGCAATTACGTGCATTGCTACGTGCAAGTGTTCATGGGAATTTAAAAATTATGTTCCCAATGATTGCAACTTTAGATGAATTCCGTAAAGCGAAGCAATTATTCCTTGAAGAAAAAGAAAACTTGAAAAATGAAGGTGTTCCAACCTCTGATTCAATTGAATTAGGTATTATGGTAGAAATTCCTTCTACAGCAGTTTTAGCTGATCAATTCGCAAAAGAAGTTGACTTTTTCAGTATTGGAACAAATGACTTGATTCAATACACAATGGAAGCTGACCGAATGAACGAAAGAGTTTCGTATTTATACCAACCATATAATCCATCCATTTTACGTTTAGTTAAAATGGTCATCGATGCTTCTCATAAGGAAGGTAAATGGACAGGTATGTGTGGCGAAATGGCGGGGGACGAAACTGCAATTCCACTTCTTTTAGGTCTAGGTCTTGATGAATTCTCTATGAGTGCAACATCGATCTTAAAAGCACGCTCATTAATCAGCAAATTATCTGCTAAGGAAATGGAAGAATTAGCAGCTAATGCATTACAAAAGAGCACAGTTGGCGAAGTAATTGAACTTGTCCAATCTGCTGTTACAAAATAATCTTGGATTTACGAGATGACCACTGATAGATAACTATTAGTGGTCATTTTGTATTTCCATTAAGTAAGAAATATACTATTTTGAATTAATCGAATTGTAGTATAATGAAATAAAAAAGGGGTGTGTTTATGGAATTTAATTTTACAGGAAAAACTGCGCTTGTTGCTGCATCCAGCCAAGGGTTAGGGAAGGCTATTGCTAAAGAATTCGTAACATTAGGTGCAAATGTAATGATTTCTGGAAGAAAAGAAGAAAAGCTACAAAAGGTCAAGGAAGAATTAGCAGCTTTGAATAAAGGTAGCGTGGAAATATGTGAAACGGATTTAACGGATAAAAGGGCAATTGATCAATTGATCCAAAAGACTATAGACTCCTTTGGTTCCATTGATATTTTGGTCAATAATTCTGGTGGTCCTCCGACAGGTTCATTTGAGGATTTTACAGATGAAGATTGGCAATATGCCTTTGAGTTAAATCTGTTATCCTATATCCGTCTCATTCGAGGTGCATTACCAGCGTTAAAACAATCAACGAAAGGAAAAATTATCAACATCGCATCTTCCTCTGTAAAGGAACCAATCCCGGGGCTAATTTTATCCAATACATTCCGAACAGGGATCATTGGCTTAGCAAAAACATTATCGATAGAGCTTGCCCCTTTTAATATATTAGTCAATACTATTTGTCCAGGAAGAATTGAAACCGATCGTATAAAAATGCTCGATGAAGTAAATGCAAATAAATTAGGGATAACAACACAGGAGTATAGCATTCTTGCGAAAAAAAATATTCCATTAAATCGCTACGGAACTCCAGAAGAATTCGCAAAAGTAGCAACCTTTTTAGCATCAGATCTAAATACATACATGACCGGTTCCACCTTCTTCGTAGACGGCGGCGCAATGAAATCTATATGATTAGAAAAGCGGAGGCGACTGAACAGCGGCGTACAAACTGGAGCCTATCCAGAGGAGATAAAGGAAACACGGCGAGCCTGAGAGCCGATGTTGACTTATCGTACGGAGGATTGGTGAAGTTTGCTAGACGCTAGGAGACGAAGCTAGCCAAAGAAAAGCGGAGGCGACTGAACAGCGGCGTACAAACTGTAGCCCATCCTTTGGAGTAAAAAATTATTTATCCTGAAATAATTTCAACAATTATGATAAAATAATACACAATAAATGGTAATGAAATTTGTTACCTATAATTTTTGAAGTGAAGGAGACATTCATTTGGCAACGCTAAAACCAACCGTTGGATTTATAGGATTAGGTGTAATGGGAAATAGTATGGCATCCCATATTCTAGATGCAGGCTATTCGCTTTTTGTTTATACACGTACAAAGAAAAAAGCAGAAGCGCTCGTTCAAAAAGGAGCAACATGGGTAAGTTCGCCGAAGGAAATTGCACTATATGCGGAAATAGTCATTACTATCGTCGGGTATCCAAAAGATGTCGAGGAAGTATATTTAGGCAGTGAAGGATTAATAACAAATGGGAAACCAGGTAGCTATTTTATTGACATGACAACATCCTCCCCAAGCTTAGCGAAAAAACTATTTGCTGAAGGTAATAAAAAGGGGATTCATGTGTTAGATGCACCAGTATCTGGTGGCGATATAGGTGCGAAGGAAGCTAGGTTAGCAATAATGGTAGGTGGTAATGAAGCAGATTATGAAGCTGTTTTGCCAATTTTTCAGCTGATGGGTAAGAATATCGCCTATTTAGGTGAGGCAGGAAATGGACAGCATACGAAAATGGCCAATCAAATAGCAATTGCATCCAATATGATTGGTGTGTGCGAAGCGCTAGTTTATGCAAAACATGCTGGACTAGATGTAGAGAAAGTGTTAGCTACCATTTCAACTGGTGCTGCAGGAAGTTTCTCGTTATCTAATTTAGCTCCAAGAATAGTAAATGGAGATTATTCTCCAGGATTTTTTATTAAGCATTTTATTAAAGATATGGTCATTGCTTTATCGGAAGCAGAAAAAATGGGGATTGAAACACCTGGACTATCCTTAGCGTTGACAATGTATAAAAAATTGGCTGCAATGGGTGAGGAAAATAGTGGAACACAGGCACTTTATAAATATTGGCAATAATTAAATCGAGTACCTGATAAGTAGACGTGATTTGAGATCTACTTATCGGGTATTTTTTCTAGGGGAAAGCAAAATTGCTATTTACTTCAATAAACGATTTAATCCCTCTTGTAAAACAGCCATCGAGCTTGCATATGAAAGGCGGAAATAGCCTTCTCCGTAGCCTGAAAAGGCACTACCAGGTACTACTGCAACACCATTTTCCTTTACTAATTTTAAGCAATAATCAAAAGAAGAACTGTTCACAAACTCTGGAATCTTTACAAAGAAATAAAAGGCACCGTCTGGTAATACGGTTTGATATCCATTGTGATTTAAACGTGAATATACATAATCGCGCCGTTTCATGTACTCCTTTCGCATAACTTCCGCATCATTCATTCCGTTTGATAATGCCTCGTAGGCAGCCTTTTGTGAAACGGAACTAGCACAAGTTACACTATATTGATGAACCTTGTATATGTGCTTAGCGATGCCTTCAGGAGCAAATAATAGCCCGATTCTCCAACCGGTCATGGAATGTGACTTTGATAGTCCATTAATGACAATGGTTTGTTCTGGTAGAAATTGAGCAATAGATGTGTGCGTTTGCTCATATACTAGCTCGCTATATATTTCATCCGCTAATATTAAAATATCTTTTCCTCGTAACACATTTGCAATTTCTTTAACTTCCTTTTCAGTCAAACTAACTCCAGTTGGATTAGAAGGATAAGGAAGCACGATACAACGGGTTTTATCAGTTATATTTGCTAAAATCATGTCTGCAGTAACTTTAAAATTTGAATTCGTTGTATCCATGAATACGGGTGTTGCTCCGCACAGACGAATGAGCGGCTCATATCCAGGGTAAATTGGGGCAGGCAATAATACTTCTGAGCCGGGTGTTAATATTGTACGAAAAGTAATATCGATAGCCTCTGTTGCACCAACTGTAACAATGACCTCGGATTCTGGTTGATAATGAATATGATATTTTTGTTTGACGAAATTTGCTGCAGCTTTTCTTAACTCAAGGAACCCTGCATTATTTGTATAGGTTGTAAAATCTTGATCAATTGCTGCTTTTGCTGCCTCCTTTACATGTGTAGGGGTGGGAAAGTCTGGTTGCCCAATCGTTAGGGAAATAATATCCTGATAATCTCCAACCATATTAAAAAATTGCCGTATGCCAGAAAGCTGAATTGATTTGACTTTCGGATTAATTAAGTGCTCCATGCGAATTCCTTTCCATGAAAAAAATGGTTATGCATTTATCATATCATAATCCTTTTGTGTTCGGTTGACTGAAATGTTAGCTATTTTTCTATTGTGAAATTCATGGTAAAGTATAGGTAATAAGTAGGCTAATAAAAGGAGAACGGTATGGAAATGATGATAAATACCTTTGGATGGCAAGATGATACGGAAGTTGAGCAACAATCGTTTTTACAATTCTATGTAGGGCAACAAAGCTTTGCCATTGATTTGCAGGAAGTCATCGAAATTAGTAAACCATTACCTATAACTAGGACTCAAACAGTGCACCCGTTTATTCAAGGAGTAACAGATATCCGTGGAGAAGTGGTGCCGGTAATAGAATTAGCGCAAGCTTTTTCTTATCCTCAAGAGAAACCAGATGAAAGAGAACGATTTATTATTACTAGTTATGAAGAACAGAAAGTGGCATTTCGAGTACAAGAAGTTGCGCAAATAATATTCGTTAATAAAGCTAAAATTACGACAGAAGTTAGGGAGGAGCATTTAACTCCTTATGTTGGTGGATCGTTTACACATGGAGAAGTAGAATTGTTTATTGTTCAGAAGGAAAAACTGTGGGATGCTATTGAGCATTAAAAAATAAAGAAAAAGAATCTTACCTGGAAGAAAGTAGAATTCTTTTCCTTTATTATTCTTTTCAATAGTATCTAATTTTGTATGAATAAACAGATAGCAAAATATTCCAAAAAATATGCGCGAAAATACAGGACTATTCTCCTAGTCGTTTGAATACGGGCTTTTGGTACCTAATATGTGGTGATTTCATTACATTTGAATTTGCTTTAATACCAGTATATAGCTGTAAAATCCGTTTCGCTTCTTTTAGTGGGAAAACTGTTTTCGGATTGCGGACATGTTCATCTAGCTTACCTAAATTCTCTAAACTATGAATATCATCTTTCGTTGGAGGAATATGAAAATAGTAGTTACCACATGAGATAAGGACATCCAATTGTTGTTGACTAAATTTAGGATTTCTTGAGAAGTGTAGCCCGATTTTTTTAGCTTTTCCTTCGGTAAGCATTTTTTTAATCGCTTCATGTTTTAGTTTATATAGAAATTTAGAATCGGGAGCAGTTTTTGCGTGTCGGTTAATAATAAATAATGCTTTGGAAAGCTTATCAATTGGAAAATTTGGCTCTTTATTTGTTTGCTTCATAATATCCTCCTTTCTATTGTTTCTCACTTTGAAGTGTAAAAAATGTAATCTCAGGTCGCGAGAGAAACCGATAAGGTAATCTTGTTGTTCCTAATCCTCTGTTAACATAGAGCGTAAAATCTTCCGTTATGTAATAAAAGCCTTCAAAATAATTTTTACCATAAGGTGGAGTAATTAGTGGTCCGATAAAAGGTATTTGAACCTGTCCCCCATGGGTATGTCCACTAATTTGAAATTGAATAGGATATTTGCTAACTTCATTTGCAATATCTGGTGCATGGGAAATGCATAAAGTAAATCGATTGGCTGGGAGATTTCGAAAGGTTTTTTCGAGATCAGGTTTTCCTAGCATTGCGTCATCAATGCCAGCTAGTATAATTTCTTCTTCATTGTTCATTTTGATAGATATAGCTTCATTTTGCAATAGGCTAAAATTACTTGATTTCATCATGTATTGATATTTTTCCGATCCCCAACCGCCGTGATCATGGTTCCCATATACTGCAAATTTCCCATAAGGAGCAGAAAGTGTACTTAATATTGCAATAGTTTCCTCTATCTCTTGGAAGGTAAGAAGGTTGTCCACTAAATCACCAGAGAAAATAATAATGTCAGGTGTCTCTTTTGAAATTTTATTGATTACTTGTTTGAACTGAGATAAGTCGAAGTGAAATCCTAAATGTGTATCACTAAACTGAACAATTTTTTTATTGTGAAATGATTGCGGTATAAGTGGATGACTAATCGTAAATCGAGTGGTTTCAATCCATTTCGGTTCAATGTTTTTAATATAATAATGGCTGAAGAATCCGGTAATAGCGGTACCTATTGTAAATTTCCCCGCTTTTCGTAAAAAGGATCTTCGGGATATTTTTTTATCCTTCATCAATATCATTCTTTCTCCTCGAGTAACTTCTTCTTTATAGTACCAAAAATCACAATCAATTGCACTTCGATTTTATAAGAGGATGGATTTATTTTTCCCGATTTTATCGTTGTTTTATTGAAAGGAAATTTTTTCCCAACATTTAAAAAGTGAAAATACTTTACGATAAACTGCTATTGTAATATTATGATAGAATGAAAGGCACGATAAAAAATACTCGTGGCAAAGGGAGTGGCGTATGAAAAATTTAGAAATGATTTTTATACCTTCCAGCTTTGGACTGATTAAAGTATATAGTTATGGTTTTATACAACCAGGAGCTTCGGGTAAAGTTTATGCAACCTATAACGACATTGTCGTTTCCAGTAAAGGATATAATCGTAAAAGAACCATAATAAAAGCACTCTCTAAATTACACGAATTAGTTGTGAATAATCAATAAAGGTTGAGATAAAGGTAACACGACGAGCTAGCAAGTCGATGCTGACTTATCGTAGTGGAGGAGTGGGGAAGTTCACTCGTCCCAATCCGCTGGAGCTGACAAGCGGAAAGCGGAGTGTATTCAATCTGCTGTCTTTTTAGGTAAAGCAACAATCTAAACAAAACAGCCTTATTTTATAAAAGAACCTAGTGCCTTTTTAGGTGCTAGGTTCTTTTATTCGTTACAATTTCATTTTTACCTATGCTGACTAAGTATAGGAAACATAACTAACTGCACGTTTTTTTAGTGCTTCCCATGATTGAATGAATTGTTCCTTCGATACTTTGGCGTTTTTCCTTCCAGAAAGTGGGTCATTCAAATATACATTATTTTCATCAAAGCCAACGAGTACTACACAATGTAAATCCAATGGTGTTTTAATTAGCTTGCCTTTATGCTCCCACTGTTCCCAACGGTCAGGAAGCTTATAGTCGCCAGTTGTCCAAACAACTACTGGATAGCCATCGCTGACATGATTTAAAATAGTATCAAACGATTTATTGGTTAAGTTAACGGCTTGTCCTGGTAAATATTTATTTACTAAATCGACAATTGGTTTATCGAATACAGCATATCCAGCTCTTCTATTTTTTCCTGTCATATCTCCAACGAATCCATCATCTGGATTTCCCCAGTGAAGGATGTTATCGGCTCTTTTTATAAGCGGATCAGGATCCTTCTTCACTGCTTGATAAAGATCCATTTTCGAAACATTAACACCTTCAAATTGAAGCAACATTGCTGTACTTGTTACCTCACAACCATAGCGTAGCTCGGGTAATTGTTTAATTAATGGTACATCTAATAATATTTTTTCATTGGAGAGCTGCTTTTTCCTTGCACCCTTTGTAGAGGATTCCTCTATTTGATTACCATTAATTTTCGTTGGAGAATACTCCGTTTGTTTTTCAATAGGCACATCTGTTTTTGTTTTTTGAGGTACTGAACTATTCAAATTACTGCAGCCCAATAGGGAAATGAATAAAAATGTTGCACAACAAATTTTCACTAACTTCCCCTCCTAATAAATGGTTTGCAAGAGGCTTCACCAATAGTTGCTTAATTTTAGGTTGACCAATATTCCTTTTTGTAGCATGGTATATAATGTCTATTGTATACTCTTCATTCATTCGTGGAAAAGTAGGGGTAATATTGGAGTGATTTGTTTAGGAGGGGAAGCTAAATTTGAAACTATGTCAAAAAAAATAAATATTTTATGACATATGTCTTGACAATTCGTTCTCAATTTCGTTTAAATTAAATCCTGTGATAACTTTTTCACCAATTATAACTGTTGGTGTGGAATATGATTTGTATTTCTTTGTCAATTCTTGGAATGCTTGTTTATCCTTTTTAACATTTTTTTCAATATAAACGATTCCCTTATCTTTAAAATACAACTTTGTTAATTCACATGGGGGACAATCGGGTTGTGTATATAAAATAATTGGTTCCATTTTAAAAAAACTCCTTTCACTTATATTAAATTGTACATAAATTTGATACGTGTGAAAAGAATTAAGTATTAGATGAACGATAAATTAGGGAGGAAATAATTATGTCATTATTAGAAGGTATTTTATCACGATTAAAAAGTATGCAAGAAAGTGAAGAAGATACAGAACGTTTTTTCGAACAAAATGGAGTAAAAAAATGTAAAGTTGCTTTTTATCAAAAAACAAAATCATTTGAGTTGAAAATATATAATGAAGATGGAAAAACAGATGCTTTCCAATTCGATAATATTGATATGGTCGCCATCGAAATTTTCGATTTATTACAAGTAGATTAATGATTGTAATCGGAAAAAAATATTAAAAAACTCCCTTCAAAAAAGAAATGTTCCGTTTTGTATGGTAAAATAGGAAGTAGGTAAATTTCAAATGGGGAGTTTTTCGCATGATCGATCTTCAAGCCGGAAACTTTTTACAAAGTAGTGTAGGGAATTTTATCATTCCCTCTGAGCGTGTTGCACATGTGCAAATAGGTAATAATCTAGAACATGCTTTATTAGTTTTGACAAAAACAGGATATACAGCAATTCCCGTCTTAGATGCAAAATATCAATTACATGGTCTTATCAGTAGCCCGTTAATATTAGATAACATTATGGGAATGGAAAGAATTGAATTTGAAAATTTAAGTAAGCTTTGCGTAGAAGATGTAATGAATCAAGAAATTCCTACCCTCCATGCTAATGATCCATTAGTTGATGGTCTAAAGTTATTAATCAACCATCCATTTGTTTGTACAGTGGATGAAAATAAGTATTTTAAAGGTATTTTAACAAGAAGAGTCGTATTAAAACAGCTAAATGCATATATCCAGCCCATGTATTATAAAGAAAAAGACTAATTAGCTCCCATTTTGGGAGCTAATTTTGTTTTGGAGAGAAGCAGCGTAAAGCTGTTTTCAATTGCATTTGTAGATGCTATAATAATAAGTGGTTTAAATATTATACTTTTATAAGTAAAACTTATCAGGTGGGAAAATGAATATTTCTGAAGTGGAATTATTATCTGTTTTAGCACAAGAAATGAATATGCGAAAAGCTGCCGAACGATTATTTGTCTCGCAGCCGGCTCTATCCCAGCGGCTACAGTCCATTGAAAGAGACTGGGGAGCGGAGCTATTCATTCGATCCCATAAAGGATTAACTTTAACTCCCGTAGGGGAATTAGTAATAAGTTATGCAAATGAAGTATTAGAAAAAGAAGAGAAGCTGCGGGAAGAAATCCAATTTCTGCAGTCCGAGGTGCACGGAACATTGAAAATTGCATGTGCCTCCATTGTTGGACAAAATTGGTTACCAAAAGTATTGAAGCGCTATGTTCAAAAATATCCACAAGCAAAAATTTCCTTAATAACTGGTTGGAGTAGTGAAATATTAAAAGCAGTATATGAAGACCAAGTCCATGTTGGAATTATTCGCGGAACACCAGAATGGAAAGGGATAAAAAATCACTTATTTAAAGATCGTCTATATTTAGTGGATCGAGAAATTGAAAAGATTGAAGATGTTATACATACGAATAGACCTTTTATCCAATTTAAAAGTGATTCTAATTATTATCAGGAAATCCAAGATTGGTGGCATCATCGCTTTCAAACTTCGGCAAAACGTGTAATCATTGTTGATCAAATTGAAACTTGTAAGCAAATGGTACTAAATGGTATTGGTTATGCGATTTTACCGGAAATTACGCTTCATGGAATTGAAGAGAATTTATCTAAAATACCGTTGCTAAACGATGACCAAGAGCCAATAGGAAGGGATACATGGTTGCTTGGCTATAGCTCTGCTTTTCAATTGAAACAGGTAAAAGCCTTTCATGAAGTAGTAAAAGAGTTTTTACAAGAGGGGAAAATGAACTAGCATTTTAATTATTGTATATCCAATTATTGTCTGTTAAAGTATAGGTTAAGAGTAATTAAAGGAGGAAAATTTCATGAACATGATGGATGCAAATGAAATTATTTCATTTATACAAAATAGTAAAAAAGCAACACCTGTAAAAGTTTACATAAAAGGTGATCTTGATAGCATTTCTTTTGGAGAAAGTGTTCAAACCTTTATACAAGGACAAGCTGGTGTAGTTTTTGGTGAATGGTCCGATATTGAAGCAGTAATTAATGAAAATAAAAATAAAATCCAAGATTTTGTCGTGGAGAATGACAGACGTAACTCTGCTATTCCATTACTAAATTTAAAAAATATTAAAGCACGTATTGAACCAGGTGCGATTATTCGTGATCAAGTTTCTATCGGTGATAATGCAGTCATTATGATGGGTGCTGTAATCAACATTGGAGCTGTAATTGGGGAAGGCACAATGATTGATATGAATGCTGTTCTTGGTGGTCGTGCAACAGTTGGTAAAAACTGTCATATCGGTGCAGGAACTGTTTTAGCAGGCGTAATTGAACCGCCTTCTGCTAAGCCTGTTATCGTCGAGGATGATGTAGTTATCGGCGCTAATGCTGTCGTACTTGAAGGTGTTTCGGTTGGTAAAGGTGCAGTTGTTGCAGCAGGAGCAGTAGTAATTGATGATGTTCCACCATATACAGTAGTAGCAGGAACACCTGCACGTGTCATAAAAGAGATTGATGAGAAAACAAAATCGAAAACAGAAATTAAACAAGAGCTTCGTCAATTATAATCTGACCTAAAAAAGATAGAGGCTATTGAAAATAATGCTGACTAGATATGCTACATCTAGTCAGCATTTTTGTAACTAAATGGATAGGCAATAATTTGCTGACAAGTAGTATGGAGGAATTCAAATGACTGATTACATTAAAATTCGAAGGGATTTACACCAAATTCCTGAATTAGGGTTTCAGGAATTTAAAACAAATGAATACATTATGTCAATCTTGCAAGCACTGCCACAGGATAGAATGGAAATAAAGACATGGAAAACCGGGATTTTTGTCAAAGTAAAAGGAACAAATCCTAGAAAAATGATCGGCTATCGTACCGACATGGATGGTTTACCATTAATAGAAGAAACAGAGTTACCATATAAATCACGACATGATGGAAAGATGCATGCGTGTGGTCATGACATTCATATGACGATTGCAATTGCGGTACTTCATGATGTAGTAAATAAACCAATCAATGATGATGTTTTATTTATTTTCCAACCAGCAGAAGAAGGACCTGGTGGTGCCCAACCGATGCTGCAATCCGAAATAATAAAGGAATGGAAACCGGATAGTATATTTGCTTTGCATATTGCCCCAGAATATCCAGTCGGCACCATTGCAACAAAGGCAGGGCTGCTTTTTGCCAATACTTCAGAGTTATTTATTGACTTAGTAGGAAAAGGTGGACATGCTGCATACCCACATCGAACGAATGATATGGTGATTGCAGCCTGTCAATTAGTTGGCCAGTTACAAACGATAATTTCCCGTAATATTGATCCATTGGATAGTGCAGTAATCACAATTGGTAAAATAACCGGCGGAACTGTTCAAAATATCATAGCAGAGACGGCAAGACTAGAAGGGACAATACGTACCTTAACTCCTGAATCCATGAAAAAGGTTAAAAGTAGAATTGAGCATTTAGTTAATGGTGTTGCAGTGGGATATGAATGTGATACATCCATTGATTATGGTGCAAATTACTATCAAGTATTTAATGATGAGAATTATGTGAATGATTTCATGGATTTGCTTGAAAAGAAAACAAGTATTAAAGTAATTCGTTGTAAAGAGGCTATGACTGGGGAAGATTTTGGATATTTTCTAAAAGAGATACCTGGCTTTATGTTTTGGTTAGGTGCTGGAAGTAAATATGGTCTTCATCATGCAAAGCTAAACCCAGATGAAGATTGCATTGCCGTTGGAATAGAGGCAGTAACGACGTATTTGCGAAATAAAGGAAATATGTGAAAATTAACGTTCATTTAAAGTAAATATAGGTTATTTTCAAGACAAACCAATTGTTTGTAAATATAATGGTGCAATCCGCTAAATACAAACGAAATGGTTTGTCTTTTTGTATCGTAACATGTTCCTCGTTTTTTTAAGCATGTATAAGCGATATTAATGGATAAAAACAACTACTAGAAAACGACGGCATCACTGTCATGTTAATTATATGAAGTCAGCATCTGTTTAAAATAATTATTTAATGGAAATAACAGTAATATTATGCTCCCTATATGGAGAATTTTGTTAAATGCTATTTATAGTACTGTCATATGTCATGACAGTAATCCATTAAATGAAGTGTTGGAGGGATTTAGATGGCAGAACGAATGGTAGGTAAACCTGCCCCACGTTTTTCGATGGAAGCAGTATTACCGAATATGGCGTTCGGTAAAGTTCAATTAGAAGATATTATGAAACAGGGGAAATGGACGATTTTATTTTTTTATCCAATGGATTTTACTTTTGTATGTCCTACCGAAATCACTGCAATAAGTGAGCGTTATGAAGAATTTGAAAAGCTTGATGCAGAGGTAATAGGAGTGTCTACGGATACTATTCATACCCATCTAGCTTGGATAAAAACCGATCGTTCCGAAAATGGTATCGGTTCATTAAATTATCCGTTAGCAGCAGATACGAACCATCGTGTATCACGAGATTATGGAGTATTAATAGAGGAAGAAGGAGTAGCACTTCGCGGTCTATTCATTATTAATCCTGAAGGTGATCTAATGTATCAAACGGTATTCGATAATAATATCGGAAGAAGTGTTGACGAAACGCTCCGTGTATTGCAGGCATTGCAAACAGGGGAGCTGTGTCCAGTAAACTGGAAGCCTGGCCAAGCTACTTTAAAAGCATAATAGTTGTTGAAAAATGATGGAAATACTAATGAACATATATAGTTTTTTATATAAGGAAAGAGAGGAAATCCAATCGGACGATTTCCTCTCTTTTGTTTTAACTTTTTTGACGAATGCGTGAATTTGTACTTAAAAAAAAGTTTGAAAAATTTAAGGAAAAGGGTAGATAAATATTTCGAAAGCCGTTATATTATATTATACGTTTAGTTTTTCTCAACGAGAGGGGGAGCGGGCAGTGAATACTTTTAAAAAATTAAAGGAATTTTATTTGCCTTATAAAAAATACTTTATTCTATCAGCAATTTTTATGATTGTAACAACTGCAATAACATTGGTTTATCCAGTTTTACTGCAGAAAACCATTGATGAGGTAGTCATCGGACAGAAGTTCGGCATCATTCCATACTTGGTGGTTGGATATTTAGTCTTAATGGCGATTAAGGGAGTATCTACGTATATACAACAATATACTGGCGACTATTTTGGAATAATTGCCATGTATAAGATTAGGGAGAAATTATACGAGAAGCTACAGTTTCTACCTTTTCGCTACTATGATAATGCGAAAACGGGAGATATCATGTCAAGGCTGACGGCAGACGTTCAAGGTTTCCGACAATTCTTGTCCTTTGGATTTTCTGAAATTATCCGTTTTGTATTATTTGTTGGAATAAGTATTGTTGTTATGTTTTCTTATTCAGTCTCATTAACAATTGTAACCATTTTAGCATTGCCGTTTTTAATTATAGTCGTTAATAAATTTGATAAGCAAGTTCATCCGGCTTTTCGGGCGGTTCGTAAGTCCTTTGGTCACTTAAATACTAAAGTACAGGAGAATATCAGTGGTATTAACACCGTAAAATCTTTATCAAAAGAAGATTTTGAGATTGATAGATTCCATACCTTTAATGTTGATTATCGAGACAGAAATGTTCACAATTCCAATATTTGGGCAAAATATTTTCCTCTTATGGAATTTATCGGAAATGCTTGTATTATTCTCCTTTTATCCTATGGAGGATATTTAGTTATTAATGATCGTATTTTACCTGGTCAGCTTGTTGCCTTTTATAGCTTAGTTGGATACATCATTTTTCCTATCATGAACTTAGGATTTATCATTAATATCTTTTCTCAAGGAAAGGCATCTGGTGAAAGATTATTAGAAATATTGGAAGAGCCAAATGAAATAAAAGAAAAGGAAAATGCAGAAAGAGATGTTACCTTAAAAGGGGATGTAGAATTTAAAAATGTTACCCTGAACTATCCAGGAGATGAAAATGCTGCATTAAAAAATATTAGTTTTAAAGCAAAGCCTGGAAGCGTCATTGGATTAATTGGTGCAACAGGATCAGGAAAAACGAGTATTACCCAATTGATCCCAAGATTTTATGAAGCTGTCAGTGGTGAGGTTTTAATCGATGGTATAAATGTCAAGGATTATGACCTAAATACGTTACGAACACAAATCGGTTTTGTGCTTCAAGAATCATTCCTATTTTCATCTACTATTAAAGCAAATATTGCATATGGAAGACCGGATGTATCAATGGAGGATATTGTTAATGCTGCAAAGCGTGCAGATGCACATAATTTCATTATGGAGCTACCTGATGGTTATGATACATTACTTGGCGAACGCGGCATGGGATTATCTGGGGGTCAAAAGCAACGTATTGCGATTGCCCGGGCAATTTGTATAAATCCAAGTATTTTAGTTTTGGATGATGCAACAAGTGCAGTAGATATGGAAACTGAATTTGCCATTCAAAAGGCAATGAGAGAAGTTATGCATGGGAGAACCACTTTCATTATTGCACATCGGATTTCTTCATTAAAACATGCAGACGAAATACTCGTGTTAGAAGATGGTGAAATTGTTGAACGCGGTGTTCATGAGCAACTAATGACCAACAATGGACCATATGAACGTATCTATAATATTCAATTTAAAGATCAACAAGCAATTCTTCAATCACAAATGGGGTGAACTTAAAACAAATGGATACATCGAACGCAAAAAGAAGAGCAAATCCGAATGTAATGAATCGATTCAGATATTCACAAGAGCAAGTAATTGAAAAGCCTTTCAACTGGAAGCAAATGGCTCGATTACTAGCCTATTTAAAGCCTTATTCGAAAAAATTACTACCTAAATCAATTATCGTAGTATTAATTACTACGATAATTCGATTGGCTATTCCGCTGATTATCGGATACTTAGTGTTAGAGCATGCAATAGTAGAGAAAAATACGTCGTTATTAATCATACTTATTTCTATTGTCGCTGCATTATATTTTATCTCTTATATTGGGAATTATTATCGGATTCGTTGGACAAATGAATTAGGGCAAAATGTTATTTATGATTTACGAAAGGATTTATTTACACATGTTCAAAGCTTGTCTCACAATTTCTTCGATAAGCGATCAGCAGGTTCTATACTTGTACGAATAATGAATGATACGAACTCCTTACAGGAACTGTTTACGAATGGAGTAATCAATATATTAATGGATATCGTTCTATTAATTGGGATAATCGGAATTATGTTTTCCTTAAGTCCACCGTTAACATTGGCTGTTATGGTTATTTTACCAATCATGTTTTTAATCACAACGAAGCTTAGAAGGAATATTCGACGTTCTTGGCAGAGTGTCCGAACAGTGCAAGCAAAATTAAACTCGCACTTGAATGAAAGCTTGCAAGGAATTCGTATTACCCAGTCTTTTACACAAGAACAAGAAAATATGGCTTTCTTTGACGGTGTTAATACAGATACGTTAGACAGTTTCAACGATGCGATTAAGAAAAACGCGATGTTTCGTCCATTTGTTGAAATTACAAATGCGATCGGGACAGTAATTCTTATTTGGTTTGGTGCACACTTACTGCAAACACAGGATATTACTTTAGGTGTGTTCGTATCGTTTGCCTTTTATTTAGGAATGTTCTGGGAACCAATTTCTCGATTAGGCCAAATTTATAATCAATTATTAATGGCAATGGCATCATCTGAACGTATATTTGAATATTTAGATGAACAGCCACTTGTAGGTGAGAAAGAAGATGCATTAGAGCTTTCTGATGTAAAGGGACATATTAAATTTGAAGATGTAGTATTTTCCTATGATGAAAAACGTACCGCACTGAAAGGGATAAATCTTGAAATTCAGCCAGGGGAAACAATTGCTTTAGTTGGACATACAGGTTCTGGTAAAACAACGATTGCCAATTTGATAAGTCGTTTTTATGACGCAACAAGCGGCAATGTGTTAATTGATGGCTACAATATTAAAGACATTACATTAAAGAGCTTACGAAAAAATATTAGTATTGTATTACAGGATACGTTTATTTTCTCAGGGACGATTATCGAAAATATTCGTTTTGGTCGCCCAGATGCAACAGATGAGGAAGTGAAAGCAGCAGCAACTGCAATCGGAGCAGATACCTTTATACAAAAGCTACCAAATGGCTATGATACAGAGGTAGAGGAAAGAGGAAATATTTTATCTGTTGGTGAACGTCAATTACTTTCCTTTGCACGGGCATTACTTGCAGATCCGAAAATCTTAATTTTAGATGAAGCAACTGCAAGTATTGATACGGAATCCGAAGTGAAAATTCAAACGGCATTAAAGCAGCTATTAAAAGGAAGAACATCGATTATCATTGCCCACCGATTGTCTACCATTCGCGATTCTGATCAAATATTTGTTTTAGATCATGGAAATATTATTGAGCAAGGAAATCATGAACAACTAATGAGTCATCATGGAGAGTATTATAAGCTTGTAAGTGCACAGTTCCAAATGCTTAATGCAATGTAGTTTCTTAATCAGAATATGCTGTATTACGTTACATTAAATGAAAATAAGTAACAAAACCTATTATGTGTAAGCTTGCATAATAGGTTTTTTTATAACGAAAATCGAACGTTCTCTTTTTATTTTAGGCTGTACGCTAATGGATTTGTTGTTATTTCATGAAGAAGGAAAAGCTAAGAATGAATAAATTTACGGCAGAGCAGAGTGAATACACGAAAACTCCACTAAGCGGAAGTCAGTTTCATTAGTCCCTATGCGTTGGAGCTGGACAAGCAGGAAAGCGAGATGCAATGAAGTCTGTGGGCTATTAACAAGTAGTTACAATCTATTCGAAACCAACCTTTTTTTATGTAAATATGTTACAATGGCTTCATAGCTATAAGTGATTACTGGAGGAATTTATCGTGAAAAAAGAATTTGTAGTTATTGGATTAGGAAGATTCGGAGGGAGTATTTGCCGCGAATTAACTAGATTAGGAATGGACGTATTAGCAATTGATAAAAACGAAGATTTAGTTACTGAATATTCGAATATAGTAACACATGCAGTTGTTGCAGATTCTGTGGATGAATCCGTTTTAAAAAGCTTAGGAATAAGAAACTTTGATCATGTTATCGTAGCGATAGGTGATGATATTCAAGCAAGTATTTTAACTACATTAATTTTAAAAGAGCTTGGTGTAAAAAGAGTTACTTCGAAGGCGTTAAATGAATATCATGAAAAGGTTTTACGGAAAATTGGAGCAGATCAAATTGTGCATCCAGAACGAGATATGGGGAAACGTCTTGCGCATAATTTAGTTTCCTCCAATGTATTAGATTATTTGGAGCTATCGGATGAGCATAGTCTAGTAGAAATTGCAGCAAATAGTAAAATTGATGGACATTCCATTATTGATCTTGACGTCCGTGCACGATATGGGGTAAATATTGTTGCAATTAAAAGAGAGGCAAATGTGATTGTATCGCCACAAGCGACAGAGGTAATCCGAAAAGGAGATATATTAATTGTAATAGGGGCAAATGCGGACATTAATCGCTTTGAGGTAAAGATGCTCCATGATTAAAGAGCAAATAGTTTAATTCCATATAAAAATAACCCCTCCATTTGGAATGGAGGGGTTTCGTTTATGCTTAAACTTCCATGATAATTGGTAATATCATTGGTCTACGTTTTGTTTTTTCATATAAGAATGGTCCTAAAATGTCTGTAATTTCATTCTTAATTTCTGACCATTGGGTTGTTTTTCTATCCATAATCTTCGCTAAATGTTTAGCAATAAGACTTTGTGCATCATTAATGAGGTCACCAGATTCTCTCATGTAAACAAAACCACGAGAGATAATATCAGGTCCTGCTGAAATTTTGAATTCTTTCATGTTAATGCTCACAACGACTATAACAAGACCTTCTTCAGAAAGAATTCTACGGTCACGGAGAACGATATTTCCAATATCACCAATTCCGCTACCGTCAATATAAATGGAACCGGATGGAATTTTTCCAGCTACTTGAGCTGTATCACTGCTAAGCGCTAAAACTTCACCATTATCCATAATAAAGCAATTTTCTTCTGGAATGCCACAATCATTTGCAAGCTTCGCGTGCGTAATTTGCATCCGATATTCTCCGTGAATTGGCATGAAGAATTTTGGTTTGATAAGTCGTAACATTAGTTTTTGTTCTTCCTGCCCACCATGACCAGATGTATGAATATCATTTAATGAACCGTGAATGACATTTGCACCTGCACGATAAAGCATATTAATCGTCCGATTAATGCTTGTCGTGTTGCCTGGAATTGGAGAAGAAGAGAAGACAACTGTATCTCCAGGGATTATTTGAATTTGGCGGTGAGTTCCGTTTGCAATTCTTGATAAAGCTGCCATTGGTTCTCCTTGGCTGCCTGTACAAAGGATAGTCACTTGGTTCGCTGGAAGGCGATTTAATTGTTGATTATCAATAAAAGTATCCTTAGGAGCTTTTATATAACCAAGATCTTGTCCAATTTCAATAGCTGCTTCCATACTCCGACCAAATACTGCAATTTTTCTACCACTTTTAACGGCAGCATCCGTAACCTGTTGAAGGCGATGGATATTCGAAGCGAAAGTAGCAAATATGATTCTTCCATCAACCTTACGGAATATATCTTGAATGCTTTCGCCAACTTTTCTTTCGGACATGGTGAAATCAGGAACTTCACTATTTGTACTGTCAGATAGTAAACAAAGTACACCTTCTTTCCCAATCTCTGCCATTTTTGTTAAATTGGCTGGTTCGCCAACAGGGGTAAAATCAAATTTAAAGTCGCCTGTATGTACAATATTTCCTGGTGGTGTTTTTACGACAATACCGTAGGAATCTGGAATACTATGCGTAGTCCGGAAAAAGCTTACAGACGTTTTGCGGAATTTAATAATATCCTCTTCTTTAATTTCGTGCATTACAGTTGTTCTTAATAACCCATGTTCTTCTAATTTATTTCGAATCAATCCTAATGCTAATTTACCAGCATAAATAGGGACATTTATCTCTCTTAAAAGATAAGGAATTCCGCCGATATGATCTTCATGTCCATGGGTAATAAATAACCCTTTAATTTTATCTACATTTTTTACTAGATAAGAATAGTCAGGAATTACGTAATCAATTCCTAATAGTTCATCCTCTGGGAATTTAATTCCAGCATCAATGACAATTATTTCGTCTTGATATTGCACAGCGTATGTGTTTTTGCCAATTTCACCTAAACCACCAAGGGCAAAAACCGCTGTTTGATCGTTTTTAACAAATTTCATAATTATATCTCCATTATTTTAAAATTTTCACTTTGTTTTTCGTACTCTAAATGTGTATCATTTAGAAATTGAACATATTCAATATTATAGTCGCTGCCTTCTAATTTTTTACGAACCTCTTGTTCAGAATTAGCTTCTACATATAATACTTTCGTACGTTCTCTTACTGGAACTTGTTGTTTTGTTTCTTGAAAGTAGACCTTAAAAATCATTTTTCATTCTCTCCTTAACGATTTCAACTTCCTTTAATTTATTTAATAAGTGAATCACGGAATTCACATTATATCCAATATTATACAGTATACTTTTTCTCGAGCAGCCGGACAATATTATATAATTTTAAGATTAACATAAAAAAGGAGATTTTAAAAATATTTCATGAAAGCTTTTTTTCGTTTTTTAAAAAATAGGCTTTTTTACATAGTTTAGCCTAGTTTTTATGCTATCATTTTTTTTCTAAGCAATTCTTTCCAACGATCAACAAGCTTTTTTTTGAGCTTTTTTAACATGGCGCTCACTCCTTATCATTAATTGTAGCTAAACTTTTTCTAAAGTAAAGTTAGGTATCGTTCAAAACTATAATTTATTTATATTATATGATTTTTTATAGTAATATTTCATGGTGCAATATGGAATCTGCTATTTTCTTTGGTTGACAATAGTTTTTGGAAAGGATACGTTATTTATGAAGAGTAGCAATGAAGTCACTCTAGGCTAACTTTCTAATACATACAAAACTAATAGTGAATGGAGTTGCATTTATGCGAAAAATTGTCTTTCTTGATATAGATGGTACGATTTTAAATACGAAACATGAAATTCCAGCAGCAACAAAAAAAGCTGTGCAACAGTTGAGAGAAAATAATATTTATGTGGCAATAGCGACTGGACGAGCACCGTTCATGTTTCCGAAGATACGTGAGGAATTAGCAGTCGATACTTATGTTAGCTATAATGGTCAAATTGTTGTCGTAGATAATAAAACAATTCATCATTTTCGATTCCCAGTGGATATGATTTCCTCTCTTTTAAAAATGGGAGAAGAAAATGGACACCCACTTGTGTTTATGTCAAATGACGGATTGAAATCCTCTGTTGAATACGACGAAAGAATAATCACAAGTATGCAATCATTAGAATTTAGCCACCCGCAATTTCAATCAAATTATTATATGAATCATCCTATTTCCCAAATATTACTTTTTTGTAAGGAAGGGGAAGAAGAAAGATATGAAAAAGCGTTTCCGATGTGTAAATTTATTCGTTGGCATGAGTATGCAGTTGACGTTATTCCAGCTACTGGTTCAAAAGCTGAAGGAATTGATAAAATAATCAATAAACTAGGATTTACGATAAACGATACTTATGCGTTCGGTGATGGTTTAAACGATATTGAAATGTTAACATCAGTTGGTACAGGGATTGCTATGGGCAATGCTGATCCGCAAGTAAAAAAATATGCGAATCTAGTGACAAGTCATGTTGATGAAGATGGTTTATATTTTGGTTGTAAGGAACTTGGTCTTATATAATATGTACTAAACATACTATTGGAAACTTTAATAATGGAAAAAGGAATGCAAAGCATCGGTTTGCATTCCTTTTTTGTTAAGGCAGTTTTCGTATAGATTGTTCCTTTTTAATAAAGACCACAAACTGAACACACTCCAATTTCCCGCGAGTGTCTACGTCTGCTAAGCATTGCATTTAATAACTATTTCATGTATTAACAGCAATTCTTTAATAAACAGTCTTATTAAATGATGGATAGTTAGTATTATTTGACTAAAGGCGAAGCGTTATCAACTTCTTTAAAGGGATTTTCTTGGTCAATATGGTCATAAAACATAATTCCGTTTATATGATCAATTTCATGCTGAATTGCAATTGCTGGAAGACCTTTTAGACGGATTTTTACTTCCTCACCATTGATATCATAAGCTTTGACGGTCACTCTTGCATATCGTGGAACATATCCTGGGATAGTTTCATCAACTGAAAGACAACCTTCACCATTAGGTAAATAGGTTTTCTCGACCGAGTGACTAATTATTTTTGGGTTGAAAAGCTTATAGCTATGCAATTTTCCATTGTCATCTTCCAAATGTACTGCAATCATTCGTTTAGAAACATTAATTTGTGGTGCGGCTAAACCGATTCCTGGACGTAAACTATATTTTTTTGCAATCTCTTCATCTTGACTATTTTGAATAAATTCCATTAAGGAATTTAATATTTGCTTATCCTCTTCACTAGGAGGTAGGCTAACCTCCTCAGCAACCTTGCGCAGCGTAGGGTGTCCATCCCGAATGATGTCTTTCATTGTAATCACTTCATTTCACTCCTTACCTTATCTATAGGCCAGCACATTTTGGATTATATTATAATTATATGTACCAAGTCTAACAAAGTTTAAAGAAAAAGTAATCAAATTTGCCTATCATTTGTCATAAATAAAGTAGAATATGAATAGATTTGAAAAATAACTAGAGAAAATAGATTGGAAATATTTCTTAGTAAAGTAGTCAAAATGCTAGTAATTGTTGAAATACCATTGAAAAATAAAAAAGGTATCAGTATAGTAAAATTATGTATATGGGGAATGGAGGTACGTTTGTGCGAAAACAAAAAGTGTTGCTTGTCTTAATTATCGGTTTGCTTTTTCTACTGTCTGGCTGCTTTAATCGCCAATCAACCGAGGAAAAAATTTATGAGGCATTAGAATCTGTCGTCCAGTTGGAACAAGAATTTGAAAATCAACAAGAACCATTAATGGAAATAGAAAAGCAAGAAAAAGAAGTTTATGATTCTATTTTGGAGCTGGGCTTAAAAGAGCATGACCAAATTGTTACACTAGCAGATGAAGCGATAGGCTTGACAGAAAAAAGGCAGGAACTACTTGATAAGGAAAATGATAGTATCGAGCAAGCGAAAAAAGAGTTTGAAAATGTCCAAAAATTAATAGAGAAAATAGAAGATGAAAAGCTGCATACGGAAGCACAAAATTTATATGATACGATGATGAAACGATACAGCTTGCATGAACAATTATATGAACAATATGCTTTAGGGATTCAGTATGATCAAGAACTATATAATATGTTCAAACAAGAAGATGTATTATTGGATGTTTTACAGCCTCAAATCGAAAAAATTAATGCTGCCTATGCAAAGGTATATGAGTTAAATGATCAATTTAATGAACAAACAGAAAGGTATAATGATTCGAAAGTCCAATTTTATGAAAATGCAGGATTAAATATTCAATTAGAAGAGAATGATAAGTAATATAACGTAGGAGGTAACCTGATAAAAGGTTACCTTTTCTTATGTGATATTCTGTACTGTAATAGTTAGAAATGAATTTATCCAAAATATGTAAGCGTTTTTATTTTGAAAATATAATGATTAATTAAGGTGATGACAAGATGACATAAAATAGGGAAGCTGTGATGTAATTTTATATTAGCTTGTTTGCTATCGAGTACTTTATGAAGACTGCTTAATGAGGATAGAAGAGTTAGGGAACAATTGTCGCAAAGATAAGCTTTTTGTAAACTACTGCTTCCTATGATGGAAAAGAATTATCTTAATATAATTTTTTCCAATCGTTAGAAACAGGTGTAAAAAGATAAACGAAAACAGTAGGCATTTCATTAATACAGTTGCAGGAAAATTACTAGTACAGATTATTAGTTAAAGCAGTTAGTTTTCTTTAAATATTGTTCAAATACATTTATACAAACTAATTGACGAACTGGTTTTTTTTGGTGTACACTAGTTAAGGATTAAATTGTTGTATTAATTTATTTTCTTAATAAAATAATACAGGTCACTAATGCTTAAGCAGAATAATCCTCTCAATTATAAAAGAAAATATCTTCAACCATAGATGTTTATCTCATGGGTAGTATTATGTTTCTTTTTAGGATCCTTAGGCAAACTATATTTAATAGTAATAAAATAATGTGATTATAGAAAGGAAGAGGCAAATGGCATCTAAAACAAAAAATGCAAAGCTTGAAGTTGCAAGCCAATTGGATGCAGTTGATAAGGAATTTCAAACATTCCAAATTTTAAATGAAGAGGGAGAAGTTGTTAACGAAAAAGCTTTACCAGATTTAACAGATGAACAACTTCAAGAATTAATGCGTCGAATGGTATACACTCGTATTTTAGACCAACGTAGCATTTCTCTAAACCGTCAAGGTCGCCTAGGTTTCTATGCGCCTACAGCTGGTCAAGAAGCATCACAAATTGCTTCACACTTCGCTTTAGAAAAAGAAGATTTTATTTTACCTGGATATCGTGATGTTCCACAAGTAATTTGGCATGGTCTTCCATTGTCTAAAGCATTTTTATGGTCTCGTGGTCATTACCAAGGATTTGAAAATACCGCAGCTCTTAATGTACTTCCACCACAAATTATCATTGGTGCACAATATGTACAAACAGCTGGTGTAGCACTTGGCTTGAAGAAAAAAGGTGAAAAAGCAGTAGCCATTACATATACAGGTGATGGTGGTACATCACAAGGTGATTTCTATGAAGGAATTAACTTTGCAAGTGCATATCAAGTTCCTGCAATTTTCGTTGTTCAAAACAATGGATTTGCAATTTCTACTCCACGCCATAAACAAACAGCTGCCAAAACTTTAGCTCAAAAAGCAGTTGCAGCAGGAATTCCTGGAATTCAAGTAGACGGTATGGATCCTTTAGCTGTATATGTTGCAGTTAAAGATGCAAGAGAACGTGCAATTAATGGTGAAGGTCCTACTTTAATTGAAACATTAACTTATCGTTATGGTCCACATACAATGAGCGGTGATGATCCTACACGTTATCGTACAAAAGAATTAGATAGCGAATGGGAGAAAAAAGATCCATTAGTACGTTTCCGTAAATATCTTGAAAACAAAGGTATTTGGAATGAAGAAATGGAAAATGCAGCTATTGAACAAGCAAAAGAAGAAATTAAAGAAGCTATTAAAGAAGCTGACCAAGCTCCAAAACAAAAAGTTTCTGATTTAATTTCAATCATGAGTAAAGAACTTCCATCTAATTTAAAGGAACAGTATGAAATTTATAAAGAAAAGGAGTCGAAGTAAGTCATGGCTCAAATGACAATGATTCAAGCAATTAATGATGCAATGAGAGTTGAATTAAAAAGAGATGAAAAAGTCCTTGTCTTTGGGGAAGACGTAGGAGTTAACGGCGGGGTTTTCCGTGCAACTGAAAACCTTCACGCAGAATTTGGTGAAGATCGTGTATTTGATACACCTTTAGCAGAATCTGGTATCGGTGGTTTAGCAATCGGTCTTGCTGTACAAGGATTCCGCCCAGTTCCTGAAATTCAATTTTTTGGATTTGTATTTGAAGTAATGGATTCCATTGCTGGACAAATGGCTCGTTATCACTTCCGTACAGGTGGTAGCTTTGAAATGCCTATTACTATCCGTTCTCCTTTCGGTGGTGGTGTACATACACCAGAAATGCACGCTGATAGCTTGGAAGGATTAATGGCACAAACACCTGGACTAAAAGTGGTTATTCCATCTACTCCTTATGATGCAAAAGGATTATTAATCTCTGCTATCCGTGATAATAACCCAGTTGTATTTTTAGAGCATATGAAATTATACCGTTCATTCCGTGAAGAAGTACCTGAAGGTGAATACACAATTCCATTAGGTAAAGCAGATGTTAAACGTGAAGGTAAAGATATCTCTATTATTGCTTATGGTGCAATGGTTCATGAAGCACTTAAAGCTGCAGATGAATTAGAAAAAGAAGGTTATTCTGCAGAAGTAGTGGATTTAAGAACAGTTAGCCCACTTGATATTGAAACAATTATTGCATCTGTTGAAAAAACAAACCGTGCAATTGTTGTACAAGAGGCACAAAAACAAGCAGGTGTTGCTGCAAATGTAGTTGCTGAAATTAATGATCGTGCAATCTTAAGTTTAGAAGCTCCAGTATTACGTGTAGCAGCTGCTGACACAGTATTCCCATTCTCACAAGCTGAGTCTGTATGGCTTCCAAATTATAAAGATATTATTGAAACAGCAAAAAAAGTTTTAACATTTTAATGCCTAATAGTTGAAGTCGGACGATGACATTGTTTTGATTCGTCCTACTTCTTCATTTTATTACAAAAACAACTAATTAATCATAGGATTAACACAATAGGAGGGATAATCGTGGCATTCGAATTTAAATTACCAGACATCGGAGAAGGAATCCACGAAGGTGAAATCGTTAAATGGTTTGTTAAACCAGGTGACGAAGTAAACGAAGATGATGTACTTTGTGAAGTACAAAATGATAAATCAGTGGTTGAAATCCCATCACCAGTAAAAGGGAAAGTAATTGATGTGAAAGTTGCGGAAGGTACAGTAGCAGTAGTAGGTGACGTACTTGTTACATTTGACGCACCAGGATATGAAAACCTGAAATTTAAAGGCGAAGAAACAGAAGCACCAGCATCTGCACCGGCAGCGGCAGCTACACCAGCGCAAGCAGCACCAGCAGCTAGCCAATCTTCTATTTTCGAATTTAAATTACCAGACATTGGTGAAGGAATTCACGAGGGTGAAATCGTTAAATGGTTTGTTAAATCAGGCGACGAAGTGAATGAAGACGATGTACTATGTGAAGTACAAAATGATAAATCAGTAGTTGAAATTCCATCTCCTGTAAAAGGGAAAGTAATTGATGTGAAAGTTGCAGAAGGTACAGTAGCTGTAGTTGGTGATGTACTCGTAACATTTGACGCACCAGGCTATGAAGGCTTAAAATTTAAAGGTGAAGAAACAGAAAATGCACCAGCGCAAGCAGCACCAGTAGCTGCTCAAGCTTCTGCACAACCTGCTGATCCAAACAAAAATGTTATTGCAATGCCAAGTGTACGTAAATATGCTCGTGAAAAAGGAATCGATATTCGTTTAGTGAACGGTTCTGGTAAAAATGGACGTATAGTTAAACAAGATATTGATGCATTTGCAAATGGTACGCAAGCAGCACCAGTAGCAGCAGCTACACCTGCAGCACCAACAGAAACAAAAGTAGAAAAAGCAGCTACACCTGCAGCAGCAGCTATACCTACTGACGGTCAATATCCAGAAACTCGTGAAAAAATGAGTGGTATTCGTAAAGCAATTGCAAAAGCAATGGTTAATTCGAAACATACTGCTCCTCACGTTACATTAATGGATGAAGTAGATGTAACTAAACTTGTTGCACATCGTAAGAAATTTAAAGAAGTTGCAGCACAAAAAGGAATTAAGCTTACATTCTTACCATATGTAGTTAAAGCACTAGTTAGTGCATTACGTGAATACCCTGCATTAAATACTTCACTTGATGATGCTACAAGCGAAATTGTTCATAAACATTATTACAATATCGGTATTGCAGCTGATACAGAACGTGGTTTACTTGTACCAGTCGTTAAAAATGCTGATCGTAAATCAATGTTTACTATTTCTAATGAGATTAATGAACTAGCTGTTAAAGCCCGTGATGGTAAATTGGCTCCAAATGAAATGAAAGGTGCATCTTGCACAATTTCTAATATCGGTTCAGCAGGTGGACAATGGTTTACACCAGTAATTAACCATCCTGAAGTTGCTATTTTAGGTATTGGTCGTATTGCAGAAAAACCGATTGTACGTGATGGAGAAATTGTAGCAGCACCAGTTCTTTCATTATCTTTAAGCTTTGACCATCGTATGATTGATGGAGCAACTGGACAAAGTGCATTAAATCATATTAAACGTTTGCTAAATGATCCAGAATTATTATTAATGGAGGCGTAAGCAATGGTAGTAGGAGATTTTCCAATCGAAACAGATACTATAGTAATTGGGGCAGGTCCTGGTGGATATGTAGCAGCTATTCGTGCTGCTCAACTTGGACAAAAAGTTACAGTTGTCGAAAAAGGAAACGTGGGTGGCGTTTGTTTAAACGTTGGATGTATCCCATCCAAAGCACTTATCAATGTTGGTCATAAATACCATGACGCAAAACATTCTGAAGATATTGGTCTTATTGGAGAATCAGTAAAACTTGATTTTTCAAAAGTTCAAGCTTTCAAAGATAGTGTAGTGAAAAAATTAACTGGCGGTGTTTCCGGATTATTAAAAGGAAACAAAATTGAAGTTGTTTCTGGTGAAGCATTCTTTGTTGACAGTAACTCACTACGTGTAATGACTGAGAAAGCAGCACAAACATATAATTTTAAAAATGCTATTATTGCAACTGGATCTCGTCCAATTGAATTAAAAACATTCAAGTATTCTAAACGTGTACTTGATTCAACAGGTGCACTTGCATTACAAGAAGTTCCAGAAAAAATTGTCATCATTGGTGGCGGTGTTATCGGTCTAGAACTTGGTGGTGCATATGCTAACTTTGGTACTCAAGTAACTATTTTAGAAGGTACTGACGATATTCTTGGTGGTAACTATGCTAAACAAATGACACAACTTGTGAAGAAAAACTTCAAGAATAAAGGTACGGAAATCATTACAAAAGCAATGGCTAAAGGTGTTGAAGAAAGTGACACTGGTGTTGTTGTAACTTACGAAGCAGCTGGAAAAGAAGAAAAAGTTTCTGCTGATTACGTATTCGTAATGGTTGGACGTCGTCCAAATACGGATGAAATTGGTCTTGAACAAGCAGGTGTTAAATTAACAGATCGTGGTTTAGTCGAAATTGATAAACAATGCCGCACTAGTGTACCTAATATTTATGCTATTGGTGACATTGTTGCTGGACCACAATTAGCACATAAAGCTTCTTATGAAGGTAAAATTGCTGCGGAAGCTATTGCTGGACATCCATCAGAAATTGATTATCTTGGAATTCCTGCTGTTGTATTCTCTGATCCAGAACTTGCAACAGTTGGTTATACTCCAGAACAAGCAAAAGCAGAAGGAATTGAAGTGAAAGTAGGTAAATTCCCATATGCTGCACTTGGTCGTTCATTAGCATTGAACAATTCTGAAGGCTTCTATCAATTAGTAACACGTAAAGAGGATGGAGTAGTTATCGGCGGACAAGTAGCTGGTCCTAATGCATCTGATTTAATCGCAGAAATTGGTCTTGCAGTTGAAACAGGTATTACTGCGGAAGACATTGCATTAACAATTCATGCTCACCCTACATTTGGTGAAATAGCAATGGAAGCTGCAGAAGTTGCGCTTGGTAGCCCAATCCACATTCTGTAAGCTGTATTAGTAAAGTTATTTAAACGGTGTTTCCTTATCGGAAACACCGTTTTTTGCTTTTTAATTTTTGCTAATTGTGTTTAATACATAAAAGGGCTATTTTTATTTTTTAACGTTATACATTTAAGGGATTTAATGAACATATACTGTAGTATATTATAATAAAAAGATAAAATAGTATAACATATTTTAAATTTTGTCATCATGTTTAAACGGGAGGGAATTCCAATGGGTCAAATCGTTTGTCAATCTTGTAATTCCACTATTGAGCATTTTGAAAATGAAAAGGTTTCCATTTTGTATGGCCAATGTCCACATTGTAAGGATTGCGAGGAAGAAGCGTAAATGTTGTGATAATAAGAAAAGGCTGTTCCTTTGTCAAAGAATGGATGACAAAAAAACAGCCTTATTTTTTATCTTATTGCGCGGTATTCCTTGATTACGCGAATATAGTTTAATTCACTATCTTCAGGTCCTTGTACCGGAAGACCGGCTTCAATATTCTTCTTAATATAATATAGATTTTCTTCCATGATTATTTCACCAGGGATTAAAATAGGAATTCCTGGAGGATAGACCATCACAAACTCTGCGATTACCCTACCAACAGCCTCTTTGAATGGAATAACTTCCGTTTCTGAATAAAAAGCATCTCTTGGAGATAACGCGAGCAGAGGAATTTCTGGTAAAAGAACTTGTACATGCTTTTTAGAGGCGTAGCTAGCAAATGTTTTTGCTAATTCCTTTAGTGCAGTTAATAATATGTCTGCTTCCTTTTGTGTATCTCCAAATGTAACGATACATAATATATTATATAAATCAGATAGCTCCACTTCAATATTATAAACTTCACGTAACCATTGTTCTGCGTCATGACCAGTTATGCCGAGATCCTTAACACTAATAATTAGCTTTGTTGGGTCAATTCCATATACAGCTTTATTATTTAATACTTCTCTACCGACACAATAGAGATGTTCGATTTGGTTAACTTCTTCACGAATGTATTCTGCTAATTCAATTGTTTTCGAAATAAGCTCTTTCCCTCTGATGGCTAATTGTTTTCTAGCTGTATCTAATGATGATAGTAAAATATATGACGTCGAAGTAGTTGTCAGCATACTTAAAATCGATTGAATACGGTTCACATTAATTAAACCTTCCTTAACATTTAATACAGAGCTTTGCGTTAAGGAACCTCCAAGCTTATGTACACTAGTGGCAGCAATATCAGCCCCTGCTTGCATTGCGGAAATAGGTAAATCCTCATGGAAATGGATATGAACTCCATGTGCCTCATCGACTAAAACGGGAACGTCATAGGAATGAGCAATTTCAACGATTTTCTTTAAATCAGCAGCTAAACCAAAATAAGTTGGATTAATGACTAGTACCCCTTTTGCATCTGGATGTTCTTCTAATGCTTTTTCCACAGACTCAGCTGTGATACCGTGGGATATTCCTAAAACAGCATCAATTGCTGGGTGAATGAAGATAGGAGTTGCACCTGAAAAGACGATCGCAGACATAACGGATTTATGCACGTTACGTGGTACAATTATTTTATCTCCGGGTCCTGCAACGGCCATTACCATCGTCATTATTGCCCCACTTGTGCCTTGTACAGAAAAGAATGTATGATCCGCACCGAATGCCTCGGCTGCAAGTAATTGTGCTTCTTTAATAATTCCTTTTGGTTGATGTAAATCATCTAACGGGGCAATATTTATTAAATCCATTGAAAAAGCATTATCGCCAATAAAGTTCCGAAATTCTGGATCCACGCCAACACCTTTTTTATGACCAGGTATATGGAATTGTATTGGATTTTTTTTAATATGCTCGAGTATTCCTGTAAATAAAGGGGTATCAAATTGATTCAATCTAACTTTCACCTCATTAATTCTTAATTTATTTTGTATTCAATAATGTTTATTGAAGGATTTATACTATGTATAAATAAAATTATTTTAATAAAACAAAATGAATTATAACAGTATAGACACCATTTTTCTATCTTTTTTTTATTATTTTGGACAAATTGTGATTGTGCATGAAAAATTGTCGCAAAGAATCTTTATACAATAGGATTTATTACGTTTTGAATTATTATTAGTAAGTGTAATATTTCTATTTTACCCAAACTGGAGTGCATTACTTATTTGAAAAAAACTGTTATACTTTACTGGATAAAGGAAATACATAAGGAGGAATTAATGTGAATTGGACTACAAGAGTAAGTAAATTACTAAATATAAAATACCCAATTATCCAAGGGGGACTCGCTCATCTAGCCTATAGTGAATTAGCTGCGGCTGTCTCAAATGCAGGGGGACTCGGACAAATTACCGCAATGTCACTTCCTAATCCGGAATTATTACGCGATGAGATTCGTAAAGTTAGAACATTAACAGATAAGCCCTTTGGGGTTAATTTTGCAATAAGTCAGCATGGAAAATCATTCGAACCGTATTTACAAGTTGCTATTGAAGAAAAGGTTCCGGTTGTATCTGTTACTGGAGGCAACCCTACTCCATTTTTTCAACAACTAGAAGGTGTTGATATTAAAAAACTAGTATTAGTTGCTGCGAAACGACAAGCAATGAAGGCGGAAATGCTAGGTGCAGATGCTGTAATGGTTGTTGGTCAAGAGGGTGGTGGACATATTGGTAGAGACGATTTGTCAACGATGGTGCTAGTTCCACAAGTAGTCGATGCAGTTTCTATTCCAGTCATTGCCTCAGGCGGTATTGGAGATGGTAGAGGGCTTTTAGCTGCTTTAAGCTTAGGTGCTGAAGGTGTTGAGATGGGAACAAGATTTATAGCAACAAAAGAATGTGTGCATGCACATTCGTCTTATAAGGAAGCATTAGTAAATGGTGATGAATTTAGTACCGTTGTCATAAAAAAATCAATAGGTGCACCAGCTAGAACATTAAAAAATAGCTGGACAGATAAAATATTGGAACTGGAAAATGAAAATGCTACATATGAAACATTGCAAGATTATATATCTGGAGAAGCAAATCGACGTTATGCACATGAAGGAAAAACTGAAGAAGGCTTTGTTTGGGCCGGGCAAGTAATTGGCTTAATTCATGACATTCCGACCGTTCAAGAATTGATTGACCGAATGGTTCAGGATGCAGAAACGATTCAAAGACGTTGGGTATAAAAGAGGTGCATTAAAATGGAATACTCCTATCCGATTTCATTCGATTGGTCTACAGATGAAATTATAAATGTTGTTCAATTTTTTGAAGCAATTGAAAAAGTTTACGGAAATGGAATAACGAAAAAAGAACTGATGGAAAAATATCGCTTGTTTAAGCAAGTTGTCCCAAGCATAGGGGAAGAGAAAAGTATATTTCGTGAATTTGAACAAGTAAGTGGCTATGCCTCGTATAAAGCAGTAAAAATGATGAAAGAAACAGATGATGATCAGGCAAAAATAAAATTATCTTAAGTAAAAACGGCTGTCCAAATCAAATGAATGGTTACTTGGACAGCCATTGTTTTTAACTTGTAAAAGAAAGCTTGTATAAAGGTATTAGCGTCTTGAACGTATCAAGCGTAAGTTGTGTCAATGCTTCTCCATTTTGTAAAATTGGATCATTAGCAGGAATATTTCTTCCGATTAAAAATTCCGCCTTTTTCACGTTTTTAAATCGTTCCAATGTATCTTCTAATGATATTTCTTTTATGCTTTGCGCATTTTTTTTCATATGGTCTGTTGAAATAACAAAATCACTTGGGATAATTGTTTTGATTACCTCTACCTGATTTAAAAAGCTTTGTGCTATTTGTGCTTTATTCGGTAATTCGTAAATATAAGCTAACCAAATAAATAGGTGGTCATCGAATAATCCTAGTTGAAAATGCGGATATTGTTTATAGCCACGTTTGTTTGGGCCGATAGCTAGCCATGTATCCTTAGGTGGATTGACTGTTCTTCTAGCGTGTTTCGCGATGTGTAAATACATCTCGTCACCGAGTAAACTAGATAAATCCATTGTTAATTCTGAACCTATTGCTTGGAATTTTGGTTGAATTTTGCCTCTTATGGCAGCCATTCTATCGTCCAATCCATCTATTGTAAATACTTGAAAATCTTCTTTAGTAAATCCTTGTAATGTCATTTTTGCCTCCACCTTAAACGATAATAAAAGTTTACCTTTATGATATCGTTATTTTAACATATAGGAGCTATTTGGTAAAAAAAGTCGAATTCTGCATAGCAAACTATTTACCACGACTAGAAACAATGGTCAATTAAATATTTATGATTTTTCAATTCAACAGTGTATCTTGTATTGAACGTTCTAGCTATTTGGTCTAAGATGGAACTATACATATGTGCATAACAATGAGGAGGAAATAATTTGGTTAATTGGATAGAAGTGGATACATATGCAAGAGAGTGGATTAAAGAAGCAGGTGAACGAATTCGGAAAACCTTTACACAAAAACTGGATATAACAACTAAATCAGATAAAAATGATTTAGTTACAAATGTGGATAAAGAAACCGAGCAATATTTTATTGAAAAAATCCGTAGTACATATAATGATCATAAAATTTTGGGGGAAGAAGGATATGGTGACAAGCCTACGACCATAGACGGTATTGTTTGGATAATTGATCCGATTGATGGTACGATGAATTTTGTTCATCAAAAACGAAATTTTATGATTTCCATTGGTATTTATGAAAATGGCGTTGGAATACTAGGCTATATTTATGATGTGGTACATAATGAATTATTTTATGGAAAAAAAGGGGAAGGTGTATTTTTCCAAGGTAAACCAGTACCAAAATTAGAAGAAGTGTCGTTGGAAGAAGCAGTTTTAGGATTAAACCCAACATGGGTTACTGAAAACCGTAGAATTGATTATTCCATTCTTACGCCACTAGTTAAACGCGCTCATGGTACTCGGTCATACGGTTCTGCAGCACTTGAAATTGCCTATGTAGCAATGGGGTGGATGGACGCATATATAACGCTTCGACTTTCTCCGTGGGATTATGCAGCAGGAAAGATATTAATCGAAGAGTTAGGTGGAAAAGCAACAACTCTTTCAGGAAAACCATTATCGATGTTAGAAGGAAGCTCTGTATTCATTAGTAAACCAGGTTTACATGAAGAGTTATTAGAAAATTATTTGAAGGAATTTAAAGAATAAGTCATATTCAAAACTACCCTTCCCGAATTGAACCCCGATTGTGTTAGAAACACAACTTATGATGGTGTGACAGTTTGGGAAGGGTATTTTATGACTTATAATCAAGTGACTGATATAATATCCTTCTGTGGTATGAAATCCATTATATATTTAAAAATCTAAAGTATAGTGAGCAAGAAATAAAGGAGAAATCCTTTTGATAGAAGGTCTCAACAAGAAAATGGACAAGAAATAAAGGGGAAATCTGTTTGATAGAAGGTCTCAACAGGAAAGCGGAAAAGAAATAAAGGAGAAATCGGTTTGATAACAAGTATCAATAGGAAAGTGAGCAAGAAATAAAGGAGAAATCCGTTTGATAGAAGGTCTCAACAGGAAAGTGAGTAAGAAACCGAGGAGAAATCCGTTTGATAGAAGGTCTCAACAGGAAAGTGAGCAAGAAATAAAGGAGAAATCTGTTTGATAGCAGGTATCAATAGGAAAGTAAGCAAGAAATAAAGGAGAAATCTGTTTGACAAAAGGTCTCAACAAGAAAGTGGACAAGAAACCGAGTTAAAATCCGTTTGATAACAGGAATCAACAGGAAAGCGGACAAGAAACCGAGGAAAAATCCGTTTGATAACAGGAATCAACAGGAAAGCGGAAAAGAAATAAAGGAAAAATCCGTTTGACAAAAGGTCTCAACAGGAAAGTGAGCAAGAAACCGAGGAAAAATCCGTTTGATAACAGGAATCAATAGGAAAGTGGACAAGAAACTGAGCTAAAATCCGTTTGATAACAGGAATCAATAGGAAAGTAAGCAAGAAATAAAGGAGAAATCTGTTTGACAGAAGGTCTCAACAAGAAAGTGGACAAGAAACTGAGCTAAAATCCGTTTGATAACAGGAATCAATAGGAAAGTAAGCAAGAAATAAAGGAGAAATCTGTTTGACAGAAGGTCTCAACAAGAAAGTGGACAAGAAACCAAGGAAAAATCCGTTTGACAGAAGGTCTCAACAGGAAAGTGAGCAAGAAACCGAGGAAAAATCCGTTTGATAACAGGTGTCATTATAAGAGGTAGCCACCGGGTGATGTGCTACCACTTTTTAGTAAAGATGGAATTTTTTTAGAAAATTAATCATTAGTTTTACTATCACTACGACTTTTTCTATAGCTTTCCTAGTTCTCTCATTTTTTTCTTCGTTTGAAAACCTCTGCCCATAACAATAATAACAATAAGGGTAAATACAATTCCCAAAACAATATTTTGAAGTCCGATGGCTATACCAATTCCAACCATTGAAAAAACAGCGATTATGGAATAAAAGAAAAAATTCCATTTAATATTTTTCATAACGTCCCCATCCTTTGTTCTATAGCAATTGATCGTTCAATAAATGTAAAAAATTTACTGTGGAATAGCAAAAGAAAACGCGTTCACTTTTTATTTTACTTGAAAAAATCTTTTTTTTCTACACTTTTGTATTCATGTGTTATAATGTTAAAGTTAATCTGTAGTAAGAAAGCAGGAGGAAAAATGAAACTTCGTGAAGATTTAAGAAATATTGCTATTATTGCCCACGTTGACCATGGGAAAACAACGTTAGTTGATCAGCTGTTAAAACAAGCTGGAACTTTCCGTGCAAATGAACATGTTCAAGAACGTGCGATGGATTCAAATGATTTAGAGCGTGAAAGAGGAATTACCATCTTAGCAAAAAATACTGCTGTTCAATATAAAGATACAAAAATAAATATTTTGGACACACCAGGACATGCTGACTTTAGTGGTGAAGTTGAACGGATTATGAAACTGGTAGATGGTGTTTTACTTGTTGTTGATGCATATGAAGGCTGTATGCCACAAACACGTTTCGTTTTGAAAAAAGCGTTGGAACAAAATTTAACACCGATTGTTGTAGTAAACAAAATTGACCGTGATTTTGCTCGTCCAGAGGAAGTTGTCGATGAAGTATTAGAATTGTTCATTGAGCTAGATGCAAATGATGATCAATTAGAATTCCCTGTTATTTATGCTTCCGCATATAACGGTACGGCAAGTACTGACCCAGAGAAACAGGATGAAAATATGCAAGTATTATTTGACACTATTTTGGAAGCAATTCCAGCACCAGTTGATAACCGTGAAGAGTCACTACAAATGCAAGTTGCCCTACTTGATTATAATGATTATGTAGGAAGAATTGGGATTGGTCGTGTGTTCCGCGGAACGATGAAAGTTGGAGAACAAGTTGCTTTAATGAAGCTTGATGGCACTGTTAAACAATTCCGTGTTACGAAAATGTTTGGTTTCTTAGGATTGAAACGTGTAGAAATAAATGAAGCTTATGCAGGTGATTTAATCGCAGTATCTGGTATGGAAGATATTAATGTAGGGGAAACCATTACGACAATAGATAAGCAAGAGGCACTACCTGTTTTACGTATTGATGAACCAACATTAAAAATGACTTTCTTAGTAAATAATAGTCCATTTGCTGGGAAAGAAGGAAAATATATTACGGCACGTAAAATCGAAGAAAGATTACAAATGCAGTTGCATACAGATGTTAGTTTACGTGTAGATCCAACTGATTCACCAGATGCTTGGGTAGTTTCAGGTCGTGGTGAATTACATTTATCTATCTTAATTGAAAATATGCGCCGTGAAGGATATGAATTACAAGTATCCAAACCAGAAGTAATTTTAAAAGAAATTGATGGTAAAATTTGTGAGCCGTTTGAACGAGTAGTAATTGATGCACCAGAAGAATACACTGGTGGTCTAATTGAATCACTTGGAAGCAGAAAAGGTGAAATGTTAGACATGATTAATAACGGAAAAGGGCAAGTTCGTTTAATTTTCTTAGTTCCTTCCCGTGGATTAATTGGTTATCAAACAGAAGTATTAACAATGACTCGTGGTTATGGAATTTATAACCATTCCTTCGACTGCTATAAACCTAAATTATCTGGTGTAGTCGGTGGCCGCCGTCAAGGTGTTTTAGTTGCACTCGAGGCAGGTAAAGCTAACTCTTATGGTATTATGCAATTGGAAGACCGTGGTGTTATCTTTGTTGAACCTGGTACAGAAGTATATTCTGGAATGATCGTTGGGGAGCATAACCGTGAAAATGATTTAACGGTTAATATTTGTAAAGCAAAACATGCAACAAACGTTCGTTCTGCTACAAAGGATCAAACAACGGTAATTAAAAAACCTAGAATCTTCTCCCTTGAAGAAGCATTACAATATTTAGATGACGATGAATATTGTGAAGTAACACCTGAATCTATCCGTTTACGGAAAAAGATTTTAGATAAAGCGACAAGAGAAAGACAATCTAGAAAGAAAAACGCTTAATTGTTTAGTGCTAATTGAATTGTTTTCTCATGGAAATAACTCGAGATTGAAACCCTGTTTTTATCGAAACAGGGTTTCTTTTTCGTTTTTACAAAATGAGCTTGTTCATGTATGATGAAAGTATCGGTTTTGCGAAGATTAAGAATTAAGGGGGAGCAAATTTGATAGAAAATCGGTTATCCTTTTTTGCTAGTCTGTATCAGGTGGATAAAAATCCTGAAATGGGAATGTTGCTTTTATACTGGACAATTGTAATACTTTGTATCGCTGCCTATAAATTGGGCTTTGCACAAAAGCTACCATTAATTAAATCAATTGTTGTTTATGGTGTTCTTTTACTAGGCTGTACGATATTAAGCTTTTTAGGGACCGTTATCCCAATTGCTGAGGGGTTGTTTGTTATTGTTTTAGTATTGCTTATCTACCGTATACGAAGACATCGGGAGAAAAAAGTGGGGGCAGGAGTGCAACAATAATTACATATAATAAAAAACAAGCATAAATTAATATGCTTGTTTTTTATTATGCTACTTACCACCATTCATCCTCAGGAACATTTGTACTATATAATTTGAATTTTCCTGTCGAAATGCGTGCTTCGGTTTTTTCTTTAATTCTATCGTAGCACTGTTGGCACATATATGTATGGATGGGACGATTTCGTAATTTTTTCGCTATTGGAGAGTCATCATCCAGTGATTCAATTTGATCGCAAATGACACATTTCACTTTCATCGGTAAGCCTCCAAATTTTGGTTTGTTTCAACAAGTATACCATATGAAAGAGTTAGTGTAATCGGTTTTTAGAAAAGAAATGAGGCTGGGACATAACAATTGATGTTTAAATGTAAGACGAACGATAATTCGGATAGCGGAGGAAATATACGTAGACTCCTGCGGGAAAAGCATGAGCCGACCTGACCCCGCACGAAGCGTAGCGGAGGAGGAGGCTAAGGCTATGTCCGCGGAAAGCGAAGTATATTTCCGGAGCGAATTTACCTACTTAACTTTGTTCGGATTCTCTTACATAAAAATACTTTTGTCCCAGCTTCTCTTTTTGTTGTGAACGTCTTATCTGGGATTTATTCTTATTCTTTATGATTGTTTGATTGTTCCTGTTGGTTCTTATCAAGCTTTTGACTATCTTTTGAATTTATATCTTGTTTTTGATCTTCTGTTGCATCTTTCGGTGTTGGATCCTGTAAGTCACCTGGTATTTCTGGCATAATGCGACCGACAATGTCAGATAGCTCGTTTAATACGCCTTGAACTGGTCGGCCATCTCGAATATCTTCGCCAATTTCACCTAATCGGGCTGTAATATCTGGATCTGCCACCACAATAGCATTTGCCCCATGGGGGTCATTTTTTAATACTTCCGATACAGAATATTTAATAGAACCGACTTTGGAACGATCTAGGTTTTCATCTACATCAATTCCTACAATTGCATAGTTCCCTAAAGCGACAGCTGTTGAACTCTTTACATTTGGAACACTTGCTGCAAGATTTGCCAAATGCTTCGATATTTTTTCACTTTCTTCTTGATCTACATTTTCAATGGTTGTATTTTTCACATGCATATAAGGATTGTCATTGTCGTTCGTGTTATTCATATTAGAGGATTCATTGTTGCCACGACATCCAGTTAATGCAAATAAAATAAGTAGAATAAATAACCACTGTTTCATGATTTTCACCTCATCATTGGTGTGTTTTTTCAATAAATATATTTTGATTAAAGTCGTTTTTTTATACATAAAACGAACAAATAGGTGAAATTAAGAAGGGATAATTTTATAATTTAGGGGAAAAATGGGGGTAACAAAAAACTGCCCATGTGCTTCATTGGACAGTTTTTATTATCAGGATACTTGGTTACTCGACAACAAAGCTTGTTACATGGGTAATCGGGTTGTTGCGATTGGAGCCATCGTTAAATAATACATAAACGGGACCATCATCCTTTAAAGGCTTTCCTTCATTTGAAAATTGAAGGATTAATTCACCGGCTTCTTCTAAAGCAATGGTTACGTTTTCTTTTTTTGTTTCAATAATTAAAGATTTCGCTCCGGGAAGTGGCTCTGCATTTTTGATAAACGGTTCAAATTTTATACCAAATGTTCCTGTTAATATTTCTACCTTCTTTAATTTTCGTTCCGCTTTTAAGGTAGGTGGAGCAACGGAGCCTTCTCGAATTTCACGATGCCAATAATTAGACATTTTTTCTTCATAGGAATCAACTTCTTCTGTATCTTCCTTTGCATCAAAATATGTCTTTAAATTAATGTGGCGATCATCAAAAATCCATACCGATGGATCAAGTGTAATCTTATAATTGACGTTACCTTTAATTTCTAAAATACTACTCAAAATCAGTACACCTCATTTCTGTATATAAATTGAGTATACATTTAAAATTCTTAATTGTCACATTGAAAGTTTCTATACTTTCTTGAATTATATAGAAAGGTGGAAGATAAAAATACAATCGTTAAAAACTGGAAAAGCATAAATGTCTTAGGAAAAAATCTTTCATTTCATAATTACTTCAATAGATAATCCCTTGCATTTTCTATGGTTTAAAGGTAGAATTTTAAAAAGGATGGTTTTTTCTTTCTAGTGAGGGGGAATGATGGTGGCGTCAGAAACGAAAGTCGATCATAGGGAGAAAGCCTGTACATTATTACAAGCAGATGCTGAAAAGATAATTAAATTGATTCAAGTTCAAATGGATCATTTAACGATGCCCCAATGCCCATTATATGAGGAAGTATTGGATACCCAAATGTTCGGTTTATCCCGTCAAATAGATTTCGCTGTAAGACTCGGGCTAGTGGAGGAAAAATTCGGTAGAGATCTGTTAGATTCAGTGGAACGTAAACTTTCAGCTTTACATGAAGCATCGATGAATAAATAATAGTTTAATAGACGAAACGAGTATCAGGATTATAACATGTATTGTTATTAAACGGTGCAATTAGCATCTTGATGTTGCGTGATTAATTTATCGGACCTTTAGGGGCAAACTTCACCTACTTAAACTCTAAAGATCTATAAGATTTAAGGCGGTAAAATAGTGCCCCTTAAAAGTGGGATAAAGCTCAAACAGTTGATTAGCCAATTGTTTGGGTTTTTTTATTATCCGTTAGGGTATACATATTTTAAGTTGTTTTATAAAATAGATTTACCGATTGTAATTACTATACGGTAGCGTGAAACCGGTTATATGTACCGGAAAGTATGATACAAAATTGCAAATAAAATTTAAATAGTATAACATAAATATAATGATTGGAAGAGAATTTATGGTAAAAAAAGTGTTGAAATCGTATGATTATTCCATTGTTTCCGTCTATATTTTAATTTCCTTGTTTGGATTAGTGATGGTTTACAGTGCTAGTATGGTTACGGCAATTCAATTAGGACAGGATAGTAATTTCTTCTATAAAAAACAATTAATAAATTTATTAATGTCATTTGTAGCCTTCGTGGTCATGTCCATCATCCCTTATAAACTATTTAAATCAAATAAAATGCTAGTTGCTATTATGCTATTATCCGTAGTTGGGCTAGTTAGTTTGAACTTTATAGGAAACAATGTTAATAATGCAACAAGTTGGATTAGTGTTGGAGCACGTAGTATTCAACCTTCCGAATTTGTTAAGCTAGGGATGATTATTTATTTAGCAGCTGTATATGCCAAAAAACAATCCTATATAAACGATTTTAACAAAGGGGTAGCCCCACCAATTCTCTTTTTAATATTTATTACTTTCTTAACGATTGTCCAACCAGATTTAGGGACAGCATCGATTATTTTTGTAACAGGATTAATGATGGTTCTATGCTCTGGAATGAATTGGAAAAATTTATTGAAGCTAGTAATGATTGGTGTAATTGCTGTTGTCATCTTCTCGCCAATTATATTGCTGAAGAGTGATGATATTTTTACTGAAGAGCGGATGGGACGTATTTATAGCTTTACGGACCCTTTTCAATATGAAGTCGATGAAGGTCATCAGCTAGTTAATTCTTACTTGGCAATTGGCTCTGGTGGCTGGAAGGGCGTAGGATTGGGAAAGAGTGTTCAGAAGCTAGGCTATTTACCTGAAGCCCATACAGATTTTATTATGGCAATTATTGCAGAGGAATTAGGAATATTTGGTGTTGGTTTTGTTTTAGTATGTTTAGGATATATAGTTTTAAAAGGTTTTTATATAGGTATGAAGTGCAAAGATCCTTTTGGCAGTTTACTAGCTTTCGGTATTTCCGGGATGCTAGGATTTCAAACATTCATTAACTTAGGCGGTGCCTCAGGTATGATACCAATAACAGGTGTAACCTTACCGTTTGTGAGTTATGGTGGTTCGTCTTTATTAGTTTTATCATTAGCTCTTGGCCTCTTAATGAATGTTGCGATGTTTTCTAACTATGAAATGAAGTACAAAACAGAAAAATCCAACACTATAAAGAAGGAAGAGCGATTCACACGGGCACCACAAGTATTTTAAGTGGTAATAATGTTTTACAATGCAGTTTAGTAGCATAGCGCTACTAAACTACCGTTAAATTACAGAAAATTACCTTATTAACGATAGTTAAAATAATTTTGTGTATTATTAATGAAGGGGTGGGAAGGTTGAATAAAATCAATAAAGTGTTAGTTGCGAATCGAGGGGAAATTGCCATTCGGGTATTCCGGGCATGTACAGAATTAAATATACGGACAGTAGCGATATATTCTAGGGAGGATTCTAGCTCCTATCATCGTTATAAAGCGGATGAAGCATATTTAGTTGGAGAAGGCAAAAAACCAATTGATGCTTATTTGGATATTGAAGGAATTATAAAAATTGCTAAACAAAGTGAAGTGGATGCGATTCATCCAGGGTATGGTTTTCTATCGGAAAATATTCAGTTTGCGAAAAGATGTGAAGAAGAGGGTATTATTTTCATCGGTCCTAAACCAGAACAATTGGAAATTTTTGGAGATAAAGTGAAGGCACGGATGCAAGCCGAGCGTTCGAAAATACCTGTTGTGCCTGGTCGTTCGATTCAATTAGAAGAAGATATTCGCCAGTTTGCATCAGAGGTTGGCTATCCAATTATCATTAAAGCAGCACTTGGCGGTGGCGGACGTGGGATGCGGATTGTAACAAATGAATCTGAATTAATAGAGGCATTTTCTCGTGCGAAATCGGAAGCAAAATCTGCCTTTGGTAGTGATGAAGTATATGTGGAAAAATTTCTTGCGAATCCAAAGCATATTGAAGTACAAATATTAGCAGATAATGATGGAAATTTAGTGCACTTATATGAACGGGATTGTTCTGTTCAACGCCGTCATCAAAAAGTGGTAGAAATTGCACCATCGGTTTCTCTTTCAGAACAACTACGAAAAGAAATCTGTGACGCTGCAGTGAAATTAATGAAGGATACTAATTACGTAAATGCTGGTACCGTTGAATTTTTAGTAGCTAATGATAAATTTTATTTCATTGAAGTGAATCCGAGAATCCAGGTGGAACATACGATTACGGAATTAATTACTGGAATCGATATCGTTCAATCACAACTATTTATTGCAGATGGCTATGATTTACATAGTGATGTTATCGGAATACCGAAACAAGAAGATATCAGTACAAATGGGTTTGCTATTCAATGTCGTGTAACGACAGAGGATCCATTAAATCATTTTATGCCAGACACCGGTAAAATAAATGTGTACCGAAGTGGTGGTGGATTTGGTGTTCGGTTAGACGCAGGAAATGGATTCCAAGGATCAGTAATTTCTCCTTATTATGACTCATTACTTGTAAAGGTTTCCACTTGGGCAATGACCTTTGAAAAAGCTGCTGCAAAAATGGTTCGGAATTTGCAGGAATTTCGAATTAGAGGAATAAAAACGAATATCGCGTTTTTAGAAAATGTGATGTTGCACCCGAAGTTCATTAACGGTGAATATGATACATCATTTATTGACACTACACCGGAATTATTTGTATTTCCAGTTCGTAAGGATAGGGGAACAAAGCTACTTACCTATCTTGGGGATGTAACAGTTAATGGCTTCCCGGGTATTGGTAAAGTAAAAAAACCAATCTTTGAAAAGCCGAGAATTCCAAATGTCGATGGTAATGTAGAGAATTTAGTCGGGACTAAGCAAATATTAGATCAATTTGGACCTAGTTACTTATCAGAGTGGATAAAATCACAGGAAAAAGTACTATTAACAGATACGACATTTCGTGATGCACATCAATCATTGCTTGCGACAAGAGTACGGACACATGATTTATTGAAAATTGCGGAACCAACTGCGCATCTTTTACCTAATTTATTCTCGATGGAGATGTGGGGAGGAGCAACCTTTGATGTCAGTTATCGATTTTTAATGGAGGATCCGTGGGAACGACTAATCCAATTACGAAAGAAAATGCCGAATGTACTTTTCCAAATGTTATTTAGAGGATCGAATGCGGTTGGTTATACAAATTATCCAGATAATGTTATTCGTGAGTTTGTAAAAGTATCTGCTACCGCTGGTATCGATGTGTATCGAATCTTTGATAGCCTAAATTGGATAAAAGGGATGGAAGTTGCTATTGAAGCAGTACGAGATGCCGGAAAGGTGGCCGAGGCTGCAATATGTTATACAGGAGATATTCATGATCCATCTCGTAGTAAATATCATTTAAACTATTATATTGAGTTAGCTAAAGAGCTAGAAAAGCAAGGGGCACATATTTTAGCAATTAAAGATATGGCAGGACTTTTAAAGCCGCAAGCTGCATATGAACTCATATCTGAATTGAAAAACCATATTAATATACCGATTCATCTTCATACACATGATACGAGTGGCAATGGCATATTTACTTATGCGAGGGCAATTGAGGCAGGAGTGGATATTGTCGATACAGCAATTAGCTCAATGGCTGGTTTCACTTCCCAACCAAGTGCCAATTCACTTTACTATGCACTCCAAGGTTCTAAGCGAATCCCGGATGTTTCGATAGCTTCCTTAAACGATATCTCGAAATATTGGGAAGATATTCGTCGTTACTATCATGAATTTGAAAGTGGGATGAATGCCCCGCATCCAGAAGTTTATGAACATGAAATGCCTGGCGGTCAGTATAGTAATCTTCAGCAGCAGGCAAAAGCACTTGGTCTAATCGAGCGCTGGGATGAAGTAAAAGAAATGTATCGACGTGTTAATTTAATGTTTGGAGATATTGTTAAAGTAACGCCGTCGTCGAAAATTGTCGGTGATATGGCTTTATTCATGGTTCAAAATAATCTAACGGAGGAAGATGTTCTGGAAAAAGGATTCAAAATTGATTTCCCAGATTCCGTTATTGAGTTTTTCCAAGGCTATATTGGTTTTCCACCAGGAGGATTCCCGGAAGAATTACAAAAAGTGATATTAAAGAATAAAGAGCCATTAACGGTACGTGCTGGAGAACTGCTTCAACCTGTCGATTTCCAAAAAATTAAAGAAGACTTAGTCGGAGAACTGAAGAGGAAAGTGACCGATTATGATGCACTTAGTTTTGCACTTTATCCGAAAGTATTTACTGACTATATAAAAAGTGTAAGTCAGTATGGTACTGTATCTGAATTAGATACCCCATCCTTCTTTTATGGTATGCGTTTAGGAGAAGAACTTGAAATTGAAATTGAAACAGGAAAAACATTGATTGTGAAATTAATTTCCGTTGGCCAAGTGCAAGCAGACGGTACGCGAATTGTTTATTTTGAATTGAACGGTCAACCTCGAGAAATTGTAATTAAGGATGCAAATGTTAAAGGTACTGTTTCAGAAAGACCGAAAGCAGATGTAAACAATGAACAGCATATTGGTGCGACAATGCCTGGAACAGTTGTGAAGGTAATCGTTGAAAAAGGAGAAAAAGTAAATAAAGGGGATCATTTGGTCATAACAGAAGCGATGAAAATGGAAACTACTGTTCAAGCTCCCTTTTCTGGTACGGTAGAGGATATATTTGTTTCAGCAGGTGATGCTATTAAACAAGGGGATTTATTAATACAATTAAAGAAATAATAAAAAGAGGTTGATGTTACATCAACCTCTTTTTATGCATGTAATTTACGGTCTTTGTCATTTTAACGATAATTAACCATTATTTTGAACGATGGAGGATATAATTTCCTTATTTTCCTGATGCTTTTTACTATGTAATTTTCGTGCTCTTTCATTATATTGTGTCCGCGAAATAATAAATATCATATAACTTAATACACCGAATAAGCAAGATATAAATAATGCATGTAATAAAGCAACATATAAGTTCAATTGAGAGATGATTACAATGGCGCCGGAAAAAACTTGAAGCGAAACGAGAATAAATGCAATCATCCAACCGTAATAAATAACAGGTTGTGTTTTATATTTGCGGATGGCTAATAAAAATATAAAGAGTATCCAAAGGAAAATAAGACCTGCAGCCAGTCGGTGTCCCATCTGTACCCATTCGTAAATGTTTCGAGGGAGTGTAATGGCGGTATTGTTACAAAATGGCCAGTCTGAACAAATCATACTCGCTTCCATATGTCTAACTAAAGCTCCTGTATAAATGACAACTAAGCTATAAATGGTTAATCCTATTGTATGGGCTTTCATTCGTTTATCAATAATGACATTTTCTACCTGAAACTTCTTATCGATCTCAAAAATAAGTAATGTCAAAAGAAGAACAGCGGAAAATGAAATTAAGGAAATTCCAAAATGCAGTGCCATAAAGAAATCCGATTGTCCCCAAAGGACTGTCGCAGCACCAACTAAACTTTGAATTACAATAAAGGAGAGTGCGAGAATGGATAAAAATTTCGTTTCTCTAATATGGCCAAGCTTTTTCCAGCTTAATATGGCAAGAACGAGAACCATTATTGCAACTAATCCTGTAACCATTCGATGGGAAGCTTCAATAACTAATTCAGAAGTAATTTCTGATGGGATAAATTGTCCATTACATAACGGCCAAGATGCACCACAGCCATCACCTGAATCTGTCTTTGTAACTAAAGCGCCACCAATTAATAACATGAGCATACCAAAAGTAGATAGAACAGCAAGCCGTTTTAAGTAGGGTTGCACTACGTCACCTTCTTATAATTTATTCTCTTGCTATATCGTACATTATGTTGATTCTATGTGACAAGTCATTTGTACTATTTCCATAATTATTATAATAAAAAAATATTGAAAATAAAGGTTTAAATGTATAATAATAAAAAAGTGCTTATAGAACGCTAAATTAATCGTTTAATTCCGTTTATTTTGAAAAGATATTATATTCCAATATAGAAATGGCACGTTTTCATTGTTTTGACACAAATTAGACAAATATTATTCAGAAATTATTCACAAAATCCATTGGTTTGTGCTTTAATATTAAATAGAGTTAAGTATTTGAAACGTTTTCATCTATAATTATTTCGTGGATTTTGCTGGTAATAAACCACAATGATAGATTATTACGCTTTTTTCGTATATAGTTAATACTATGGTTAACCCTCTTCTGCTAAGAAAGGAGGTCGAGTTAAGCAGTGGATAATACAAAAATACTTCAAAACAATTCCGTTTATCAAAAGGATTCAGACGAAGACACAAAAACCTCGGTAGTGAAAGACTTTTTAGCACTAATTAAAATTGGTATTATTAATTCGAATTTAATTACTGCAACAACCGGTATTTGGTTAGCCTTATATTATAATGATCTTAAGTTGTTTGATAACCTTGATAAGGTTATTTTTGCGATTGTTGGTACCTGGCTTGTTATCGGTGGTGCAGGTAGCTTAAATAATTTTATTGATCGCGATATAGATGTTAAGATGAGTAGAACAAAGAAGAGACCTACAGTTTCCGGTAATTTTTCACCAGCATTTGCATTAACTATCGGGTTAGGTTTTGTTACAATTGGAGCTCTTTTTCTATTCCAAACGACATTCGTTTCTGGATTGATTGGATTATTTGGCGTATTTGCTTATGTCATTTTATATACGGTGTGGTCAAAGCGAAGATTTACATTAAATACTGTCGTAGGGAGTATTTCTGGTGCTGTTCCACCATTAATTGGCTGGGCAGCGATTGATGGCAATCTTCATACTGCTGCTTGGATACTATTTTTAATTATGTTCATTTGGCAAATACCACATTTTCTTGCATTAGCAATGAGAAGAACAGAGGAATACCGTGCAGCAAATATTCCGATGTTACCTGTTGTGCATGGATTTGCAATGACGAAGCGACAAATTATCGTTTGGATTGTTTGCCTATTTCCATTACCATTTTACTTAAGTGAGCTAGGAATCCCATTTTTAGTACTAGCAACGATTTTAAATATTGGTTGGCTAGCACTTGGCATTATTGGCTACAAATCGATGGATGACATAAAATGGGCAAATCGAATGTTTATTTTTTCGTTAAATTATTTAACCATCATGTTCGTTTCCATGATTATTTTTACACTTATTTAATTAAGATGATGTTCATTTTTGGATAGCAAATGAACATAAATTCTCTTTGGCTATCCTAAATAATAATAGGTGAGTGAGCTATTTATTCACTCACCCAATACATAATCATTCATTAACACTATAAACAAAGTGGAAACGCTATTAGTATTTAAACTTGTTTTTAAGCGAAACATTCGCTTGAAATAAATTAATCGAATTTTTTTTATTCTTTTTATTACAAGAATTGTGAAAGAGGGGATTGATAGCATTATGAAGAAATGGCGTCTTATGACATTGCTATTTTTGATGGCGCTAGTCCTGGCTGGATGTGGTAAACCATATTTATCAACACTTCAGCCAGCGGGGGAAGTTGCAGGCAAGCAGCTTGATTTATTGATTTTTAGTAGTTTGATTATGCTATTTGTCATTATAGTAGTAGTTATCGTGTATGTACTAGTATTAGTCCGATTTAGAAGGAAAAAAGTTGGAGAGGATTTCATTCCAAAACAAGTGGAGGGTAGCCACAAGCTTGAAGTGATTTGGACTGTTATACCGATTATACTCGTGCTAATCTTATCGGTTCCAACCATTTTGTATACTTTTGAGTTTGGTAATGTCAAAGGTATGGAAAAGGTTGATCAAAACGGGGACAAAGAAGCACTTGTTGTAAATGTGCGAGCAAATTTATATTGGTGGGAATTTGAGTACCCTGATTTAGGTATTGTTACCTCACAAGATTTAGTAGTCCCAACGGATGAGAAGGTTTATTTTAATTTGATTTCTTCTGATGTAAAACATTCATTCTGGATTCCATCAATTGGTGGGAAAATGGATACGAATACAGAAAACACAAATACTTTTTATTTAGAATTTGATCAATCGAAAGCAGATGCTGCCGGCAATTTATTCTTCGGTAAATGTGCAGAGCTTTGTGGTCCATCACATGCGTATATGGACTTTAAAGTAAAAGCGGTTTCTCGAGATGAATTCAATCAATGGGCTACTGCGATGCAAAATTCAACAGAAGAACCTACACCAACGTCAGATGTTGCACTACGTGGTCAAGAGCTCTTCCAAGAAAATAATTGTTTCTCTTGTCATGCTACAACAGCAAATGACGAAAGACCTGCTGCAGCTAGAACTGCGCCAAATTTAGCTGATTTTGGAAATCGTACAAAGGTTGCAGGAATATTAGATCATACGAAAGAGGATCTGAAAAATTGGATTCAGCATCCTGGAGAATATAAACCAGGAAATAAAATGTATGATGAAAATGATTTTACAGAAGAAGAACTTGATGCATTGGCTGAGTATTTAATGGGTCTGAAAGTTCAAGAATAATAGGGGAGTAAAGGAGGCTTAAGTGTGAGTAGCATCGCTGTAAAAAAAGGATTTGGTGCCATTCTTTGGGAATATTTAACTACCGTCGATCATAAAAAAATTGCACATCTATATTTAATGGGTGGGGGATTTTTCTTCCTTGTCGGTGGTTTGGAGGCATTATTAATCCGTATACAACTATTAAAACCACAAAATACATTTTTATCAGAACAAACATTTAATGAAATGTTTACAATGCATGGAACAACAATGATTTTTCTTGCTGCCATGCCATTATTATTTGCATTTATGAATGCGGTTGTACCGCTACAAATTGGTGCGCGGGACGTAGCGTTTCCATTTTTAAATTCATTAGGATTTTGGTTGTTTTTCTTTGGTGGAGTATTTTTAAATCTATCATGGATTTTTGGTAGTGTACCAGATGCAGGATGGACTTCCTATGCAACTCTTTCTCTTGCTTCGCCGGGTCATGGGATAGATTTCTATACTTTAGGCTTGCAAATATCTGGTTTTGGTACGTTGATATCAGGGATTAACTTCCTTGTAACAATAATTAATATGCGTGCCCCAGGTATGACATTTATGCGTATGCCGTTATTTACTTGGACAACATTTATTGCATCTACATTGATTTTGTTTGCCTTTCCGCCATTAACGGTTGGTATTTTCTTCTTAATGTTTGACCGACTATTTGGTGCAAACTTCTTTGATGTAGCAATGGGTGGGAATGCAGTTATTTGGGAGCATGTATTCTGGATTTTTGGACACCCAGAAGTATATATCCTTGTATTACCAGCGTTTGGTATTTTTTCCGAAATTATTCCGACGTTCTCAAGAAAACGCTTGTTTGGCTACTCATCGATGGTGTTTGCAACGGTTTTAATCGGCTTTTTAGGGTTCATGGTTTGGGCCCACCATATGTTTACTACTGGTTTAGGTAATGTTGCTAATGCAATTTTTGCTGTCGCAACAATGGCTATTGCAGTTCCTACTGGGATTAAAATTTTTAACTGGCTATTAACTATGTGGGGCGGAAGCATCAAAATTTCCGTACCGATGCTATGGTCGCTAGGATTTATACCTACATTTGTTATGGGTGGTGTAACTGGTGTAATGCAAGGGATTGCGCCGCTCGATTACCAGCTACATGATACTTACTTTATCGTGGCCCATTTCCACTACGTAATATTAGGTGGGGTTGTATTTGCAATATTAGCAGGCTTGCATTTTTATTGGCCAAAAATGTGGGGAACTATGCTAAGTGAAAAAATTGGATATTTTACTTTTGTATTTTTCTTTATTGGTTTCCATTTAACCTTCTTTATTCAGCATTTCTTAGGTTTATTTGGGATGCCAAGACGGGTTGCTACATATTTACCTGGCCAAGGATTAGAGCTTGGAAATTTAATTAGCTCAATTGGTGCCTTTATGATGGCAGTTGGGGCAATCTCTCTAGTCTATAATATTATTATTACGGTTGTGAAAAATAAAAAGGTTGGAAATGATCCATGGGGTGACGGTCGTACGATCGAGTGGGCAATTCCATCACCACCGCCATTTTACAACTTTAAACAAACACCACTAGTACGCGGGTTAGACACGTATTGGATTGAAAAAACAGAAGGGAAAAAGGAATTAACTCCAGCAGAACCATTAAGCGATATTCATATGCCAAATAATTCCTTTGTTCCAGTTGTTATTTCCTTTGGATTATTTGTGGCTGCCTTTGGGGCAATGTATAATCCACTGAATCAAGTCGGGGATGGAAAGTCATGGGCTCTTCCAATGTTAATTATCGGGTTATTAATTACCTTTGGCTCGATGCTATTCCGTTCCATTAAAGATGATCATGGATATCATATTCATAAAGAAGATTTAATGGATGATGAAGGGGGAGAGTCGAAATGAATGTAGAAGGAAAATTCACACCACAGACATGGCCAGATTCTCCTGAAAAACAAACACTTGAAGGTAAAAATAAATTTCTAGGATTTTGGTTATTTTTAGGTGGAGAAACCGTACTTTTCGCAACATTATTTGCTACTTACTTAGCATTAAAGGAAAAAGGTAGTAGTATCACAACGGAAGAGCTATTTAGCATGCCATTAGTATTTGCGATGACGATGCTATTATTATCTAGTTCTTTAACTAGTGTGTATGCTATATACCATATGAAAAATTATAATTTTAAGTTAATGCAAGCATGGTTTTTACTAACAGTTTTCTTAGGATTTGGATTTTTATGTTTAGAGATTTATGAGTTTTATCACTATGTACATGGTGAACATTTTACTTATTCAAGCAGTGCATTTAGTTCCGCATATTATACATTAGTTGGTACCCATGGTGCCCACGTAACGTTCGGATTATTATGGTTCATCGCATTGCTGGTTCGAAATGCTAAAAGAGGACTTAATCTATATAATGCACCGAAATATTATGTAGCAAGTTTATACTGGCATTTCATTGATGTAGTATGGGTGTTTATCTTTACAGTTGTTTATTTAATGGGAATGGTGGGATAATTCATGACAAACGAACATGTGAGTAAGACAAATGTACGTGAGCAATATGAATATCGCCGGAAGAAGAATGCGAAAGAGATGAAGCTTCAAGTAGTTACTTTTGCGTTAATGATTTTTTTAACACTTATTGCATTTATGGCAGTTGGATTTAGTGAACATATTCCAGTGAAGTTTATTGCTCCATTTATCTTATTGCTTGCTATAATCCAAGTAATATTCCAGCTGTATTACTTCATGCATGCAAATCATAAAGGACATGAACTTCCAATGTTCTATATGTACTGTGGAGCTGCAACAGCATTTTTAACGATATTAGCGTTTTGTACAATTGTCTGGTGGTAGATTTTCATCAATAAATGATAACCCGGTCGCTTGTTTACCGGGTTATCTTTATTTTCATAGATTTCACTTTTGTCCCTGTCATAAAAATGTCAAATCTAGCAATTGGTGAAATAAAGTAAATATAGTTATAATAAAAACAAAAGATGAAATTTTTCGATGAGGTGACATTTTTGTTAACATTAAGTCAATTTGGTTTTCGTGCATTATGGAGTCCCTATTTTTTCCTATTTATCATCGGTGTAATCGTCCTATTTTTTTATGTGGCGATAAAAAAACGTCATCTTTTTGATGGGAATGAACGCTTATCTAAAAAAGAGGGGTTTTTATTTACCTTTACACTTCTATTCATTTATGTTTTGAAAGGATCTCCTATTGATTTATTAGGTCATTTAATGTTTACCTTCCATATGATCCAAATGGCATTACTATACTTACTTGTTCCACAGCTGTTAATAGTTAGTATTCCGAAATGGATGTGGAGTAAATTTATTACATTACCATACATAAAACCGGTATTTACATTTTTTACGAAGCCGTTAATTGCATTACTATTATTTAATGGTATATTCTCAATGTATCATATACCGCTTGTATTTGATGTTGTAAAAACAGATATGCTTCTCCATACTATTTATACATTTGTATTATTATTGTTAGCAATTAATATGTGGTGGCCATTACTGAATAAGCTACGTGATGGCAATCAATTATCTGGAATAAAAAAATTAGGCTATTTATTAGCAGCAAGCGTTCTACTTACTCCTGCATGTGCACTTATTATTTTTAATAAGAATCCGATGTATAGTACGTATTCCAATCCAGATCTTTGGTACCAGTCGTTGCATCTATGTGTACCGGCAGACCTATTAGCTACTCTCCAGTTAGCTGGACCAGAAATGTTCAATCTGATGAGTGTACTCTATGATCAACAGCTTGGTGGAGTAATAATGAAAATTTTACAAGAAGTTATATATGGTGGAGTTTTGTATCGGATATTTATTGAATGGTATCGGAAGGAGCAAAATGAACCAGATCCAATCTTAAACTTGGACCCAGAACTATTGAAAAAATCATAGGTTAAAAAATAATTGAAAACACATAGTATTTTTTGAGAAAGAGGTAGATGTTGCAATGGGTAGTTTACCAATATTACCAACAATCAGTACTTCCTTTATTGTAATTAGTGCGATTTTTGTTGCAATCGGATGGTACTATATTAAACAACGCAAAATTGAAACACATAAGAAGCTTATGTTAACTGCTGCTGTTTTTGCAGTACTATTTTTCATTATTTACGCTAGCCGTACCATCTTTTTTGGAAACACTTCCTTCGGTGGGCCAGATAATATAAAAATATATTATACGATTTTTTTAATTTTCCACATTACGTTAGCTACAGTAGGAGCGGTGTTAGGTCTTTTTACTATTTGGTTAGGCTTAAAAAAGCAATATGCAAAGCATCGTAAACTAGGACCAATTACAAGTATTATTTGGTTTTTCACTGCTATAACAGGCGTTTTAGTCTACTTATTACTTTATGTGTTTTACCACGGTGGAGATAGCACCTCATTAATTAAAGCGATTTTAGGATTTTAAAAAAGCAAGCAGCGAATAATTTCGTTGCTTGCTTTTTACTAGTTGATTGGCTGGTTCTAACGTAATGCTTCTAGCTCCTTTTGTACCTTTACTAGTGTTTCCTCACATTTACTAACTAGAGAGTTTGGAAAGTTTTCATCTTCCCCATATTCGATGCCGTGTGGGTAATAATATTTACCAAGTATCGGCTTCTTCAATTGAATGTAAGCATCGTGTGCGCCGACGTCACCCTCCAAAGCCACACCCTGTACACGTAAATAATAAACATGCTCTTTAATGACAATTTTCCGATCATATGTAACTCGTTCATAATCCCATTGTCCTGCACGAATTAAGCCATATTGAGGCAGTATTTCATCTAATGTGTTTAAATCAATTTTTAAATTTTCTAACCCCGTATTTTCAATATACATAATTTCCCCCTCCTAATGTTCATCAATTGTTGATATGTAGAACGTTTACATTTAACCTTCAATTTAATAATAGTGGATTATTCTGTAAGTTTCAATGTTTTCTATAATAATCTTTATTAATTTACTACAGGAATAGAGGATAAACTAACTGTCATGTCTATTGAGCATATCTAATGTAACCCAATCGAATAAACTTTATTGCTTCGGGAAATTTATTAAATGTTGTAACTGGTTGTTAAGGAATTTTTTAAAATGATTGTGGAATGGAGGAAGTTTAATGATAAAGATTCGGGATATTATGACAACTGAGTTAGAAACATGTTCCATATTAGACAATATTTATGAAGCGGCACTGAAAATGAAACAATATAATTTAGGTGCAATTCCTGTTGTTGATGGGGACAAGCTTATAGGAATTATTACTGATCGGGATATTGTCATTCGCGGGATTGCAGAAAAGAGAAGTGCTTCTTCTAAAGTGGAAAAAGTAATGACAATGGAAATGATAACGATACATGCCGATCAATCAGTAGAAATAGCGGCAAAAATTATGGCAGATCATCAAATCCGAAGATTACCGGTAGTAGAGGATGATCGATTAATTGGAATTGTTTCATTAGGAGATATTGCGGTAGAAGAAAAAACCGATCACAAGGCGAAACTAGCCTTATCTGCAATATCGGAGCAGCAAGAGGGAGAATATTTTCAGTAATAAAGCTCTCGATTATTTAAATAGTAGCAATTATAGGGTGTCCCATATCGGTAAAGCTTCTAGCATTCCAGGTTAATAAATAGAGTTTATTGAAATTCTCTATTCTATCTATTAATCAAATGGTGTAAAAGCATGTGGGACACTTTTTCGTTTAGTGATGTGCTATAATCACATAATTGTTCATATTGGTGACTAATCAGACGTAATGTAACTTTATCTAGGTAAATTCTCTTTTAAAAGTTTATAATTCAGGCATTATTCGCTAAAATGATATATAATATGAACTAATAGAAAATAAATTATGGAGAAAAAGCATTTCTTGAGTAATGATACAGTTGTAAAGTGTTGTAAAAGGAACTTAATTATTTTTACATTTTCTTAATATAATACATTTCTTTATTCGTTTAATATTAATTATGAATAAAATGCTAGTTTTCATTCTATTTACTATAACTATGCATATAATGGTAATAATCTATAAGAAGGGGAGGAGTTCCCTCTGAAAAGTTTAGTACGAATTTTGCTCTTATTAACGTTATTTATTGTCATTGGAATTTCTTTCAATTTGTTTTATGGACAAGAGGACGATGTTTTAGTTAGTGATCCGTCAGATGCAGTTGTGGACGAAGATTTAGATGTACAAATGGAAACGGAAAAAAATCCTGAGCTAACAAGACCGGAAAAAGGTATATCTACCTATATTGGAAAATCTACAAAGAGCTTCCAGGAGAAATTTGGAGAGCCTGCTCGAACAGACCAATCGTATTATGGCTATGAATTGTGGATTTACAATAAAGAAAATCAATATATGCAAGTAGGAGTGGTGGATAACAAAGTTGTCACAATCTCAGTCGTAGGAAAAGATATTGATGCCTCTCCGTTTGAAATTGGCGAAAATCTGGAATCTGTTTATAAAAAAGTTTCTATGCAGCCGATTGTAGAATTAGCAGATGATAGTGGAGATTATCGTTTTGAATTATTTGAAAATGATTTAAATACACGTCCACTTATACCTTTTGGAGATATATATGCGCAGCTATACTTTGACAGTTTTGAAGGGGAGTTATTGTTTGTTCGATTTATGGACAAAGAGACATTATTAAAGCTTCGTCCATATGATTTGACTTACCGAGGTGAATTAGTAGAGAGTGAACCGTTAACTGAAGAGCAATGGAAGGAAGCAGATTTAGCTAGCGAACAGGAAATTTTTGAATTAACCAATATTGTTCGAAAAAGATATGAACTACCACAATTACAATGGGATGATACAACTGCTGATGTAGCTTATTATCATTCGCAAGATATGTATGAAACAGAAAATTTCTCCCATGTATCGGAAAAATATGGAGATCTAGCAGATCGCCTCGAGGCAAGAAGTGTTTTTTATGAAGCAGCGGGTGAAAATATTGCTTATTTATATAATGATAGTATCGCCGTTATTGCAGGCTGGTTAAATAGTCAAGGACACCGGGAAACATTTTTAAGTGACGAATTTACTCATCTAGGTGTAGGAGTTTATTATAAATACTATACGCAAAACTTTATAAGACAGACTTGGGAAGAATAAGCTGCTAAATAAAGGCCAGTATAACAGCCTTTATTTAGCAGCTTTTTACTTTTTATAAGTAATTTTCAATGCGGTTGGTACCATTTATCTTTCCTATCATATGTATGTATAGAGGAATATACAGAGGTGAAAAAAGATGAGTAAAGGTAAACTTCATCCATCCGTACAACAATTTAAGCAATTTGTGAAAAATCATCCAGAAATGATTCAAGAGGTAAGACAAGGAAAAACTTCTTGGCAAGAGCTATATGAGGAATGGTACTTGCTAGGGGAAGAGGATCCAAAATGGGATGCCTATTCATCGGAAAAGCCTAAACAGGCACATGAAACGGACAATACGGATACAACTAATACAACAGAGGACTCAGTTACAAACCAGGCATTTATTAATAATATATTAAATTCATTAAAAAAAATGGATATGAATAAGGTGCAATACTATATGAATAATCTACATGATGCGTTAGGGGCTGTACAGCAATTAATTACTCAATTTCAATCAAATGAAGGTTCGAATCGAGAAAATCATGCGGAAACAAGTGAAAGAAGACCACATCCATTTTCATTTCGAAAAGATTAACGGAGCGGAGGTATTATGAGAAAAGATATTTACGACTATATTAAAAGTAAAAAAGACCTTCATCAATTTATTCGTGAACAACCGATATGGTATAAAAATCTTGCGAGAAATCCTCACGATATCGAAAAATTTGAGCGGGCAGCCTTACATTATTATCGGAAAACCATTCCGGACCGGGTAGAAAAAATATCTAATAATATGCAGATGGCTTCCATGATGATTGGTATGTTACAAGCAATGAATCAAAAAGACTAAAGCAATTTTTCTCAAAATAGAAAAATTGCTTTTTTATTTTGCTGAAATTTGAGTGAATATCCATGAAATGGATACACTAATAGAAAAAAGGAGTAGATAACTATGCGCTCCATTCTTTTTGTATTATTACTGCTTTTAACGACGAGCTGTTCAAAGGATATACCAGACCCAGAAGTGAAAAATGAAAAGGAAAATATCGATCCGATTCAAATGGAATACGACTTAAATCGCACCAATGCATATAACTTACAATAGTATTATACAGGCATTTTTCGATTGCTATATTTGGTTTAGGAAGCATTAGCAAAAATAGAAATAATGAAAATAATGGATGTTTTTGTTAAATATTGCTTGTCTAAGGCATTCCATTGTAAGCATACATTATGGTATGATAGTGATGGAGGTGTACTTAATGATTGCAACAATGGAACGTGTGGAAATCATTGACACAGCAGAAGCACTGGCTGAAATGGTTGTTAATAGTGAAGTAGCAGAAATGTATCGCCACTTTTTATATATAATGAATACGAATAGAGAAACACAAAGAAAAATTAAGCGGTTTGTCCAGTTGAAGGAACGTTTTGAGGAAGTGCAACGTTTTGGAAGATATCACCCAGATTATAAACAAGTCAATACCGATGTACGGTTGGCTAAACGAGAAATGGATATGGATGAACATGTAGCAAACTTTAAGCGTGCAGAAGTAGAACTGCAAAATGTACTGGATGAGATTAGTGTTCTTATCGGTCATTCTGTTTCGAATAGTGTAAAAGTAGCTACTGGTAATCCTTTCTTCCAAACATCATCCTGTGGATCTGGTTGTGGTTCAGGTGGTAGCTGTGGATGTAGTGCGTAAATATTTACGTTTTATTATCAATAGGGATTAGGGGAAGTAGCTATGATAGGACAGAGACAAGGGATTATCGTTTGGTTGTTTTCGATAAAACAAGCCAAAAATTTAAAAAAATATGGGAATATCCATTATATTTCCAAACGGTTAAAATATGTCGTACTTTACTGTGACCAAGTGGAAAGCGAAGAACTATGCAATAAAATCGACGCATTATCCTTTGTAAAAAAAGTAGAGCTATCCTACCGACCGTTTTTAAAAACAGATTTTGACAATGCAAAACCGGATAAAGCAAAAGAATATGATTACAAGCTTGGATTTTAAAAAGAATGCTGTTCAACAATTGGTTGAACAGCATTCTTTTTATATGATTTTTAAAGCATTTTTAACAAGTAGTCTGTTTTCTAATGATTGTAACAGCAAGAAATGCGTAAAAAGGAAGGTAGACGCCAAAAAAAGCAGACAGCTTTACATTATACATTCAGTCTACTAACAATATTCTCTACGAAAAAGCTGTCTGCCATTATTTGAATATCAAAAAAATAACCCTGTAGATGAATCCACAGGGTTCCTTCAAACTCAAAAATGAGCGAAGGCAAAGGGAGAGGAGAAACCGGAGGAAGAACTTATGGGGAAACGTAAGTCTTCTCCGCGGTTGGCAACAACACCATCGTAGTTGATGTTGTCATTAACAGTATGGCCATCTCCATCTTTCTTATACATTCTTTGCACAAAAATTAGCGAAAAAACAAAAACTAGTCTCTCCTAATAATTTATGGTAGCATGGTAGGGAACAATGAAATTGGATATAGTAAATTCCATAAAATATTATTATTTTGTCATATAGGGTGATTATGTGAGGGTAGTATCAGGTTCACAAAAAGGAAGAATATTAAAAGCAGTACCAGGAAATAGTACACGACCAACGACAGATAAAGTAAAAGAAGCCGTTTTTAATATGATTGGTCCTTATTTTGACGACGGGAATGGTTTGGATTTATTTGCCGGTAGCGGTAATCTAGGTATTGAAGGAATATCGCGAGGGTTGGATAAAGTAATTTTTGTAGACCATGATGGAAAAGCGATTCAAACCATTAAACAAAATTTAGATTTATGTGGTTTTCGGAATCAAGCAGAAGTGTTTAAAAACGATTGGAAACGTGCTTTAAAGGCTGTTATAAATCGAAGCTTAATATTTCGTGTGATTTGGTTAGACCCGCCTTATAAAAATGAAGTATATACCACTATTTTGCGAGAAATTGATAAGCATCAGTTATTAGAAAATCATGGTGTAATTGTTTGCGAGCATGCAAAGGAAGTGGACCTGCCAAATCAAGTTGGCGAATTTGTTAAGTGGAAGTACGAAGTATATGGAACGATTGCTATTTCCATTTATCAGAAGGGAAAAATAGAGGAGGATTAATTAATGGAAAGAATAGCAGTTTGTCCTGGCAGCTTTGATCCAATTACAAATGGTCATATTGATATTATAAAAAGGACATCCCAACTATTTGATAAAGTATATGTTTGTGTTTTAAATAATTCGACGAAAAATACATTATTCACACATGAGGAACGGATGAACTTAATTAAGGAAGCTACAAAGGATGTTCCAAATATTGTGGTTGATTCGTATAATGGGTTATTAATGGATTATGCGAAAACTATAAACGCAAGTGTGATTATTCGTGGTTTACGCGCAGTAACGGATTTTGAATATGAAATGCGGATTACTTCGATGAACCGAAAATTAAATGAGGATATTGAAACTCTTTTTATTTTAACAAAAAATGAGTATTCTTTCTTGAGTTCTAGCATTGTAAAAGAAGTAGCGAAGTATAATGGGAATATTTCAGATTTAGTTCCTCCAGCTGTAGAAAAAGCGTTGTATCAAAAATATTTGGAACATAAATTAGGTAATTAACATACATATTGTTTATTATTGCTGTATTTGTTAAAAATGTGAGGAAATAGTGTGCGGACTTTTTACAAATAGCAACAATTTATACGAAAACAGCCAAAAGCAAAAAGATGAACGGAAAAAAATAGCATTGTTTTGAATATGGTGGTAATTACCGTATGGACAGGGCTAATTTACTCAACCGTTCATCTTTTTACTTTTACATGCAATAGATTATTTTTCCAATGTCATCCTTCTTGCATAAACAATGATATAAATAATAAGCGAAATAATCGTTATTATTGGTCCATTATGGAGGAGATAATTGATAATGGTCGAAAATGGCTGTTCGTGCAGCTGTAAAAATGCTGGGATCGATTCCAAACTCATTCCGCTTAAACGATTTTCGTATAATGGTTTCCAAAGAATGACGGTAATTAATGCTGCAAAAAATCCATGGAATAACCGTGCTATGAGAAACGGTAATAGGCGCATATCGGCCTGTGCTAATAGGCTAGCTACTTGTGCTTGAATACTAAAGCCTCCGAAAGCTAGTAAAAAGCTTACAACAACTGCTTGTTGTAATAAAGCTGTATTTTGTACTTCACTAATTAATTGGCTACCAATTGTCATCTCAAATAATCCGGAAATAAAGGGAACACTTAAGTCTTCTGAGATGGAAAACATCGAAAAAATAATTTTAACAAATAATGCAATAAAGTCGGTTATATGTAATATCGAAAGTAGGCGGTTAATGACCGAAAATAATATCATAAAGCCACCAATCATAAGTAATGTTTGTATCGATGAAATTACAGCATCACCTAATATTTTTCCTAATGGCCGTTTTTCTTTCACCCGCGTGTGATGAAGTGCACGGAACGCTTCTTTAATAGAAAACTTTGTTGATATTTCTTCTTTTGTTTCCTTTTTTCCATGGAATCTCATAATAAGTCCGACACAGATATTCCCAACATAATGAGCGATAGCAAATATAATTCCTAATGCAGCATTGTTAAAAAAACCAACAGCAACTGCGCCAAAAATAAATAAAGGATTTGCAGAGCTAGTAAAAGAGACTAGGCGTTCACCTTCTATTTTCGTAATTTGCTTTTCTTGTCTCATTCGTACCGTGAATTTTGCACCGGCAGGGTTTCCTGATGCCATGCCCATCGCCCACACAAATCCCCCGACTCCAGGTACCCTAAATATTGGTCTCATTAATGGTTCTAACAAAACCCCGATAAATTTTACAACGCCAAAGCCTATTAATAATTCAGCCACAATAAAAAATGGTAATAGCGAAGGAAATACTACCTTCCACCAAGTATTTAATCCTTTTGTTGAAGCGGCTAAGCTTTCCGCTGGAAAGGATATTAAAGAGATTGCTAGTGTAACAGCAATCGCCGCAAATATTGTCGTTTTTAGTCTAGAACGAAGCAAAGGTCTTCCTCCCTTTTTTATCAAAGTAATGCAAGTCCATATATAAGAGTATGAATTATGGCCAAGATTATAATAAACTTTTCATCTGAATTTTTTATTGTTAGAATGAAATCAAGGTTTTAGGCATGTCCTTACCATTAACAGTCTATGAATCTGCTGAATAAAAAAGAAGTATATTTTTTTCGTCAGCACATTTGATGATTCATATCCTTTCCTTTTTTGCATACATATTCTTGAGTCGAGAAAAAAGGAGAGGAAGCACGTGGACTTTCCAAAAATAGGTCTAGCATTAGGTTCAGGGGGGGCGAGAGGACTCGCACATATTGGTGTTATAAAAGTTCTGGAAGAAGCAAACATTCCTATCCATATGATTGCAGGAAGTAGTATTGGATCTTTAATTGGTGCATTCTATGCTGCCGGTCACAATGTAGAGGAAATGCTTAAAATCACAAGTGCTTTCAAAAGAAAGTACTTTTTAGATATTACTATCCCAAAACTTGGTTTTATTGCTGGTAATCGGATTAAAGACTTTATTCGATTATTTACGTATAATAAAAATATTGAAGATTTATCGATCCCATTGGCTATTACAGCAACCGATATCCATACAGGAGAAAAAGTGATTTTTAAACAGGGACCTATTGCAGATGCAGTAAGGGCAAGTATTGCGATTCCTGGAATTTTTGTACCGGAAACTTGGAATGGAAGAGTATTGGTTGATGGAGGGGTAATCGATCGCGTACCTGTTTCGGTAGTGAAAGAAATGGGTGCAGAAATCATCATAGCAGTTGATGTTGCAGGTTTGAAAAAAAATGCATCGATAACTACTATCTATGATGTAATTTTACAAAGCATTGATATAATGCAATTGGAATTGGTGAAAAATCGCGAGAACCAATCTGATATTATGATCCAGCCAATTGTTGAGCAATTTGGGTCCTATTCCTTTGGGCAAGCAACAGAAATTATTTTAGCAGGCGAAGAAGCAGCTAAAAAATATATTGATACTATTAAATCCTTGATTAGCAGGTGGAAGGAGTCACATCAGTGAATAAAAAACGAACAATTATTGCGCTAGTACTTGTAGTTATCGTCGTCTTATTTTTAAATTTATATACCCTTCCTTATTATGTGTCAAGACCAGGTATGGCAGAGGAAATTGATACCGTTATTGATGTGGAAGATGGCTATGATGCAGAAGGAAAATTAATGCTTACTACCGTTTGGATGGGGCAAGCGAACATCATTTCCTATCTTATGACAAAATTTAATAAATACTACGAGCTATATCCACTGGAAGATGTTCGATACGAAGATGAAACAGATGAGGAATACAATGTTCGCCAGCTGTACTATATGGAAGATTCACAAGAAAGTGCTTTACAAGTAGCATTTGAAAAAGCTGGAAAAGAAGTACATGTTGATTATAAAGGAATATATGTTTTAAGTGTGTTAGAGAATGCACCTGCTACTGACATATTAGTCCCGGGAGACCGAATAACAAAAATAGATAATCATGCTTTTCACTCATCTGCGGAATTTACCGAGTATATTCAAGGAAAAAAAGCAGGGGATACTATTTCGGTCACCTTTACTAGAAACGATGAAACGATAGAGAAAAATATTACGATTGATGAGATTGAAGAAATCGGAAAACCAGGTATTGGTATTGGACTTGTCGATGATAAAGAAGTGAAGACAGATCCTTCCGTCGAGATTAATACAGAAAAAATTGGCGGCCCTTCGGCAGGATTAATGTTTTCTTTAGAAATTTATAATCAGTTGAATGAAGAAGATATTACAAAAGGATACGCAATTGCAGGAACAGGTACGATATCTGTTGATGGAGTAGTTGGTCCAATAGGTGGCATCGAACAAAAAATTGTAGCAGCAGATAAAGCAGGAGCGGAAATCTTTTTTGCACCGAACGAAAATGGAGCAAAAACATCAAATTATCAAAATGCAGTAAAAACAGCGAAAGATATAGGAACAGATATGATAATTGTTCCAGTTGATACATTTGACGATGCAATAAATTATTTAAACGAGCTTGAACCAAAAAAATAATAAGGAAAGCCTCCAAATCGAATGATTTTGTGAGGCTTTTTTGTTAGAAAAGGAGAGACATACTAAACAGTTGCCTCGGGTTTTATAATAGGTGGCTGGCTATATTCTTGCTCGATTAATTTTTGCCCGATTGGAGCAGGGTAGCCAAAGGAATATACATGACTAGCTTTTACGTCTAAACGAATGGTTTCTTCATTTACAGCAGATAATTTTGAAACAACAGGGAGGGAAATTAGTTCTTTCTTTTCCTTTAAATATTTTCTCCCTTTCTGTGACAGCCCAAGCAGGCGAATATATTCTGCTCCTTTACTTCTTTTTTTCATTTCTGCTTTCTTACTGTTTGTTAATATATGGGTACATACTCGTTGTAATCTTGTCCATGTATATCGTTTCGTTTTTGTTTTTTCCATAAACTCTTGAAAGCTACTAGCCTGTCTTGCATTGGATTGCATTCGATATTCCAATCCTTCCTCCATTTCATATATTTCTCGTAGCTCGGCAGGTTCAGATTGTAACAGACGGTATTTTAAATATTGCCAATAATTTTCCCACCGAATAAAGGTTTCGTAATCATTTTGAAAAGCAACCAATTCTAGATAAGTAGTGATAGGGATGGACGAACGGATTTCCTCTAATGTCGCCTGTTTATCGAATAATGATTTACGGATACTTGTTGCACTAGAGATGGATGTATTTGAGAGCATTTGATCATGATAGCCTGCATTTTTTCTTTCAATGGTTAAAGCAATCATTTTACTCTGACAGTCATGAATAGCTTTCATATAATGATAGCCTAAAATATTATTTGGTTGTGCAAGATCAACTATTGCTTCGTTCGTTTGTAGCTCATGAAAGGCAAGAGCGGTTGCCTTTGGATAACTATACCCTTGTTTCATAAATTGTTGAACGAAAAAATCAAAGTCTGATTGATGTTCCTTCATAAACTGTAATGTGCTATTAAATAATTCAATATTTCCAGACTCACTACCAAAACAGAGGTAATTACAATCTAGTGCTGATAAAATTTGTACGGCGCCAGTAGCAAATACTTCTGCTTTCTGTGTTGCAAAGGCGTAAGGTAATTCCACAATAAGATCAACACCAGCTTCCAATGCCATTTTTGCACGAGAATATTTTGATACTAATGCTGGTTCTCCTCTTTGTAGAAAATTACCACACATTACTGCAATAATACAATCTGCATTTGTGCGTTTTTTTGTTTCAAACAAATGATGGGCATGTCCATTGTGAAATGGATTATACTCCACAACAATACCAGAACTTATCATAAGAACCTCCAACAATTTGATTTTATTTTATTTACATCTTCTCCAATATCGCAAGGAAAGTGAATCAAAATTTTCAAACAGGTTGATAATATAGTAAGTATTTAAAAAACGAAGGGCTATGTTTTAATAAAAGGTATTTTATGTGTAAGAAATTTTAAAATGAACTGCTAAGCAGACTGAAAGCGCTTAGGAATCTCGTAGGAAAGCGGAGTGTATTCAGTCTGCGGACTATTTTCTAGTTGTGACAACTTGTAAAAATAAATGTACTGGCATTTATAGGTAAAATAAGTTAATATCTACTATGTATATTTTTACATTACCACTTTTGGAGTGTAAAGAAAAAATATTGACAAATGGATATAGGAAAGCTATAATAACCTTTGTTGCCTTAGGGGTGAATGTCTTGAAATGGTCAATGACTCAATTACAAAAATTTAGAAATAAAGGGTTAGAAATTGATGAAGTAATCAATCTGGATTCCATTAAAAATAGAGATCCGCAAATCCGTTCTATTTCACCTATTCGGGTAAAAAGTACGGTCGATATTACTTCAAAAGAAGTGACCTTTCATTTGCATATTACTGGTGAATTGGTTTTACCAAGTTCAAGAACACTTAATGATGTTCATTATCCAATCGATATTCATTCGGTTGAAACTTTTCTTTACGATGTTTCTGAATATGATATCGATCCAGATGGGGAGCTTCATTTAATTCAAGGGGAAATGGTTGACTTATTACCAGTTATAGAAGAATTAATATTAATAGAAATACCTTTGCAAGTTTTAGGTGATGAAGATGAGGATGTTCCTGCTTCCCTACAATCAGGGAAAGATTGGGAATATATTTCTGAAGAGGAACAACATCAATCGAAAAAAATTGATCCCCGATTAGCTGAACTTGCAAAATTATTAAATCAAGATGATGAGTAAATTTAACTCCGAAACTTTTTAAGGAGGTGGGAAACATGGCTGTACCATTTAGAAGAACATCTAAAACTAGAAAACGTCTTCGTCGTACACATTTTAAATTACAGGTTCCTGGTATGGTAGAATGTCCAAATTGCGGCGAAATGAAATTAGCTCACCGTGTATGTAAAGCTTGTGGAACTTATAAAGGTGACCAAGTTATTAACAAATAATGTCGAAAAGAAGCCTACATTTTATGTACGGCTTTTTTTTGAGATTTTTTTACACTCAATAACGATATTCCATATGTTATGCTTCGAAGAGCGAGTCTATCGCTTATCATTATCCACAGATCATCCATCTTTATTATCAGTCACTTAAATGAAAAATAGTGCCTGCTTTTCTATATTCTCCTATATTGTATAAACCTTACTCAAGCCATTCCCATTTTTATAAGTTATTTCCTCTAAATATGAGATACATTCCTCACGTAATCACTAGTTACCGGAATAAAAGACATGCTTAATAGAATATATTCTAGTCTACCGTTTCTACTAGTTGCATATATATTTTATTACAAAATGAATTTTGCTCTAGGAGGGAAAAATATGACAACTGTGCGTCAAGATGCTTGGACGAAAGATGAAGATTTACTTTTGGCAGAGGTTGTATTAAGACATATAAGAGAAGGAAGTACGCAATTAAAAGCATTTGAAGAAGTAGGCAAGAAATTAAGTCGAACTCCTGCAGCCTGCGGATTTCGGTGGAATTCACAAGTAAGAAAACAATATAAAACGGGAATTGAGCTTTCTAAGAAGCAAAGAAAAGATTTGAAGAAAAAAAATCAAACAGAAGAAGAAAAGATATTATTTACCGACGCGGAAGTAGAGGTTCCAGACCTTTCGAACTCTGAGGAGAAAAGCTTGTCATTCGAATCTGTCATTAATTATTTGCAGGATTACAACGAAAAGCAGCAAAAATTACGCCAATCTGCTGAGCAATTGAAAGAATTTAAGGAAAAACTATTTGTTTTAGAATTGGAAGTACAAGAATTAAAGAGAGAAAATCAAATGCTGAAGAAAGAAAATAAAGCAATCAAGGATGATTACTTAGCATTATTAACAATTATGGAAAAGGCAAGAAAACTGGCAGTAAAAGAAGAAGAAAATCAGGTGAAAATGAAGTTTCAAATGGATCCAAATGGTAATTTAGAAGCATTGAAAAAATAATAGAGGTAAGCTGGTGGAGAATTTCTCCACCTATTTCATTCGCTCGGAACTTGTTTCATCCGTGATAATAGAAGCTTTTCCAAAAGAGAAACTACTTCCATTCATTCTACATCAAGCAAATAATAACACTCCATCAGTAAACGGCCGAAAATAATTAGTTACAATGTTTGAAGACTGGTATTTTGTTTACAAAAAATAGGAAGCGTTTTCAGATAGTTTGTTTCATATAAATTGTTTGAAAGGAGAATTCGATGAAAAAAATTTTAGTTGCAAATAGAGGAGAAATTGCATCTAGAATTATTCGAACCTGCAACCAGATGGAGATACAAACAGTTGCAGTGTATTCAGAAGCAGATAAAGAATTGCCATTTGTTCAAGCAGCAGATGAGGCTATTTGTATAGGAAAGTCTCCTGTCGCACAATCATATTTACAAATGGACAATATATTAGCCGCTGCCAATCAATTTCATGTGGATGCTATTCATCCAGGATATGGATTATTATCCGAAAACGGTACATTTGCTGAAAAGGTAGAAGCACAAGGTTTTATTTTTATCGGACCAAATGCAGATACTATCCATTTAATGGGAGATAAAATATCCTCTCGTGAAATTATGAGTAGAGCAGGTGTGCCAGTCGTTCCTGGAAGTGAAGGGAATGTGGAAAACGCAGAGAAGGCAAGTCGCGTTGCTAGATCAATTGGTTATCCTGTAATGTTGAAGGCAAGTGGAGGTGGTGGTGGAATTGGGATGGTTTTATGCCGTAATGAGAGCCAGCTCCAAGCCGCTTTTCGTTCTGTTAAAGCAAGGGCAAAAACAAATTTTCGATCAGACCATATCTTTATTGAGAAGTACATAGAAAATGCACGCCATATCGAGGTACAAATATTTGGTGATAGATTTGGCCAATATGTTCATTTATTTGAACGCGATTGCTCAGTGCAAAGGAGAAATCAAAAAGTGGTGGAAGAATCACGAGCGCCTTCCTTAAGTATTAAGCAACGGGAGCAACTCTATGAAATAGCATTACTTGCAGCAAAGGCAGTTCAATATAAAAATGCGGGTACGGTTGAGTTTATTATGGATGAGGAAGGGAATTTCTACTTTTTAGAGATGAACACACGATTGCAGGTGGAGCATCCGGTTACCGAGATGATTACGAATTTAGATTTAGTGGAATGGCAAATTCGCATTGCTCGTGGCGAAGCAATTCCATTGAAACAAGAGAACATTCATGCTGAGGGACACGGAATGGAGTTCAGAGTTTATGCGGAACATCCGAATTCTTTTTTACCTTCGCCCGGGAAGCTGATAAAGCTTCAATGGGGAAGTGGCTCGCTTCGCATTGATTCAGGTTATCGAGAAGGAAATGAAGTAACACCATTCTATGATCCATTAATTGCGAAATGTATTATTCATGGAGAAACAAGAAAGGAATGCATTTTACGAGCACGTGATTTTTTTGAACAAACAACAGTAGAAGGGATTCAAACAAATATCCCGTTATTTTTACGTGTTCTAGAAAACGAGTCTTTTATAAATGGTACGCATTCCACAAATCTTTTAGAGAAAATGAAGGAATAGGAGGTTATTTTGATGGAAGTTTTATCTTCAATGGCAGGTACAGTATTTCAACTGTTAGTTTCAAAAGGTGACACGGTTGAAAAGGGTCAAATAGTAATAATATTAGAATCTATGAAAATGGAAATTCCGATTGAAAGTGAACATAGTGGAATTGTTCAAGAAATCTATGTTACTGAAGGAGATTTTGTCAATGAAGCAGAAAGGCTTTTGAAATTAGTGTAATTGGGCTTTAATTTTTCTTTGGCAGAAAAGAGTTGGTTATGAGAATTAACTGTTTGCGTGCAATCCTTTGTGTGCTATTTTTGCGAGTTTGATAAAGTAGTGAAATGAGGTGGGACACTGTGCAAGAAGAACTATCTGTTCAATTAAAGCGCAATGTGGAGAAAATAAGAAAAGGTGGAAACCCAAAGTATCATGAGCAGTTAAAAGTGCAAAATAAGCTCTTTGTCCGTGAGCGACTGCAATTATTGTTTGATAATGGCAGCTATCAAGAGGATGGGGCTTTTGCTAATTTCCAAGAAGGCGAACTTCCTGCAGATGGAGTAGTGACTGCAATCGGAAAAATGAATGGTCGAACCATTTGTGTGATGGCAAATGATTCAACAGTAAAGGCGGGCTCTTGGGGTGCTCGGACAGTGGAGAAAATTGTTCGTATACAAGAGACTGCAATGAATTTGAGAGTCCCAATTATTTATTTAGTGGACTCAGCTGGTGCAAGAATTACGGATCAACTAGAAATGTTTCCAAATCGACGGGGAGCAGGGAGAATATTCCATAATCAAGTGAAAATGAGTGGAATGGTTCCACAAATTTGTCTGTTATTTGGACCTTCTGCTGCTGGAGGAGCTTATATCCCTGCCTTTTGCGATATCGTCATTATGGTTGATAAAAATGCCTCAATGTATCTAGGTTCCCCACGAATGGCGGAAAAGGTAATTGGTGAAAGGGTATCGTTAGAGGAAATGGGTGGAGCAAGAATGCATTGCGAAGTTAGTGGCTGTGGAGATTACTTAGTAGCTTCGGAACAAGAAGCAATTAGTGTAGCGAAGCGCTATTTGCATTATTTTCCGCAAAATTATGCAGAAAAGCCAGAAAAGAAAGATGGTGCAAAACAAGCAAGCTTGGAACCGTTGGAAAAATTAATTCCTAAAAATCCAAACGCTCCGTTTAATATGTACGATTGTATTAATACATTAATTGATGAGGATAGCTTTTTTGAAATGAAAAAACTATTCGCTCCTGAGCTAATCACCGCATTTTCCCGAATCGATGGGAATGTGGTCGGGATAGTAGCAAATCAACCGAGAGTAAAAGGTGGCGTACTATTTGTAGATTCCGCGGATAAAGCTGCAAAGTTTATTCAGTTATGTGATGCCTTCCATATTCCTTTATTGTTTTTGGCAGATGTACCAGGGTTCATGATTGGTTCTAAAGTGGAGCGGGATGGAATTATCCGCCACGGAGCAAAAATGATTGCTGCAATGAGTTCGGCAACTGTTCCGAAAATATCCGTCATTGTCCGTAAAGCATTTGGTGCAGGCTTATATGCAATGGCTGGCCCGGCATTTGAACCAGATATTTGCCTTGCACTGCCTACAGCTCAAATCGCGGTAATGGGACCGGAGGCAGCCGTAAATGCTGTATATGCAAAGAAAATTGAGGAGATAATAGATCCGAAGGATAAATATGCATTTATCCAAAAGAAACAGAATGAGTATAAAGAACATATCGATATTTATAAGCTCGCCTCGGAATTAATTGTAGATGAAATTGTTGCAGCAAATGACTTACGAAATGTTTTAATCAATCGTTTTCAACTTTATGAGACAAAAGAAGTACTTGTACAGAAGAAAAAACATCCTGTCTACCCGGTATAATCTATTTTATAAATAAGCGATAGGTTGTTTTTTGATAATGGCGGAAAATTAACTATATTGTCTTAAAAAAGCACAGGAGGTGTAAAAACTCCTGTGCTTTTTCTTGCTATATTCAGAAAAAAGTTATTTTTCGGCTAGAATATTAACAAGATTACTAGATAATTTGATAATATAAAAGAAGGATTATTGAATGGTGGGAAAAAAGGATGAAGATTGGTATAATCGGTGGTGGCTCTATCGGCCTTTTATTTTCTTGTTATTTAAGTGAAAATCATCAAGTCACTTTATACTGTCGGACTATTAATCAAGTGAATATGATTAATCAATGTGGTATAACGCTTCAAAAAAAAGATAGCAGTATTTTGTCAAATATACATGCGAAGCTTTCCACTGAACGAGTTGCCGATGAACTAGTATTAGTAACGGTAAAGCAATATCATTTGCCAGAGCTATTACCAATATTGGATAAAATACCACAGCATATACCGCTGCTTTTTTTACAAAATGGCATGGGGCATTTGGACTATTTACAAAAAATGAAACATGATAATATTTTACTAGGTGTTGTGGAGCATGGGGCATTGAAGATATCGCTTTCTACGGTTAAACATACTGGTTTTGGCACGACAAGAGTAGCAGCATATAAAGGTGATATGCAGAAATTAATGGCAATAAAAAATACATTACAAATGTCCAATTTCCCTTTTGAAATAGAAGCAAATTACAATGAAATGCTTATCCGTAAATTAGTCGTAAATGCAGCCATTAATCCTTTAACCGCCTTGCTTCGGATAAAGAATGGGGATTTACTATCCAATAACTATTATTTTGAACTATTAAAAGAAGTTTTTCAGGAAATTATTCAAGTGCTTTGCTTGCAGGAGCTAGAGGATACGTATTTTGCCTCCATAGTGTCGATTTGTCAAAGTACAAGTAACAATTATTCCTCCATGTTAAAGGATATTTTGGAACATAGACAAACGGAAATCGAGGGAATTGTTGGGGTATTACGAAATAAAGCAGAAATTCAAAAGCAATCCGTTCCTTTTTTACAGTTTTTATACACTTCCATCAAAGGAATGGAATATAAAAGGTGGGATGAGTAGTGGCTTCATTTCTTTCCAGTATTCTAGCAATATTTATCATTGCACCAGTCTTATTATTTGTTATCATCTTCTTTCTATCAAAATATTGGATTCATGATACACGTAGGTCGATTCAGATTTCGGCAGATAGCACGACATTATTTTTTATTTTATCGGTTCATTTTATTATTTTAGCGGTTTGGGAAAAATCATTACTGTCATTATTGATTCTATTACTACTTCTAACAGCTTTATGCTTTGCCTATTTATATTGGAAACTAAAAGGAGAATTAAATTACGGAAAAATCTTTCGGGGATTTTGGCGCTTTAGTTTTCTTTTGTATTTCACTTTGTATGTATTTTTAATCATTTTTGGTGTATTTTCTAGTGCGTTTACGTTTTTAACATAGGCCATTTTCTAAAGGAATGTTGTTAATTCAAGAGAAGGGTTTATTAAATGGAACGCATAGCAGAGTAAAGACACGAAGACTGCGAAGGCGGTGTATTTTCAGTCAACGATCCTTTTATAAATAGCAATAATCTATCTAGAAACAGTCTTTAACATAAAGAGAGGTATTCTCAACTTTACTTTGGAAAATTACGGTTTTCCAATCAAGTTTTTTTTCATTCAGTCAATCCTCTGTTATACTCAGAGTAATTGAACAAGAAGTAGAAAGGAAGAATCTTTGCATGGAAATGCTCCAACTTAATATAGAACCTAGTAATTCACTCGTAAAACAATATATTACGAATGAGGATGTGTCCTATTTTCATTATTCCTTCCGTAGTGTGGAGGATGATAAAAAGCGTTATTCAGAATTAATGGAAAGAGTATTTCCGAGAAGCCTTTTAGTGGAACATATTCGTTCCTTTATGAAGCCATATTCCTTAACAGAAGAAATTGAAGCATCATTAGCGAAGCTTGAGCAACCGAATAGTGTCGTTGTTGTCGGTGGCCAGCAAGCAGGACTTTTAACAGGTCCCCTTTATTCCATACATAAGATGCTATCGATCATAGTGCTAGCAAAAGAAAAAGAGAAAACTTTAGGTGTACCTGTTGTTCCTATTTTCTGGATAGCTGGTGAAGATCATGACATTTTTGAAGTGAACCATGTATATACAGTAGAAGATAATCGCTTCAAGAAAAAAGCCTTTCACCAAAGGAGCATTACAGATAAACAAATGGTATCTAAGGTGAAACTAGATAAAGAAAAGCTGCATGATTGGTATTTAGATGTTGTAGCTACTTTCGGCGAAACAAAATTTTCTAAGCAAATTATTCAATTATTAGATGAAGCTTTATCTGTATCAGATACATACACGCAATTTTTTACATATATAACAAACCAATTATTTAAGCATTATGGATTATTAATGGTCGATTCTGCAGATCCATTATTAAGAAAAATTGAAAGTGAATATTTCGTTGCATTAATTGAAAATAGTGAGCGAATAACCGATGCTTTGCTAAAGCAGCAACATTTTATTCAATCCAATGGACATTCATTAGCAATTGTTTCGGAAGAACAAAGCATTCAGTTGTTTTATGAAAAAGATGGAGAACGAACATTACTACATTATAATAAAGCAGAGCAACGAGTTTTTGGAAAGGGAGTCTCCTTTACAAAAGCAGAATTAATCCAAATCGCCAAAGAAAATCCTGAGCTTTTAAGTAATAATGTTGTTACTCGTCCGATTATGCAAGAAATGTTGTTTCCGACCATTGCCTTTATTGCTGGTCCAGGAGAAATTGCATATTGGGCTGAATTAAAAGGCTGCTTTGAGCTTCTTGATTTAAAAATGCCACCAATCGTTCCACGTTTAAATATTTCCTTACTGGAAAGGAATGTGGAGGCAGACTTACAGGAATTAGGAATTTCCATTGACCATGCAATCGTGAATGGGGTTCAATATGAAAAAGCTAAGAAAATAGATGAATTAAAGGATCAGCAATTGGAAACTTTTATTAATCAAATCCGATCAGATATAACAGAAAAATACCAGCTAGCAGCAACTAAAGTTGTCAATTTCGATAAAAGTTTGGAACCAATTGTTCAAAAAAATAGCCAATATGTGCTTAGTCAGCTTGATTATTTGCAAAATAAAGTAGAAGGTACAGTTAAACAGAAACATGAGATATTATTACGGAAATTTGATCGCATTGAACAATCCTTGCATCCATTAAACGGATTACAAGAACGATGTTGGAATATCTTCTATTTTTTCAATCGTTATGGTTTTGATATATTGGATGAGCTTGTAAAGCTACCGTTTGAAGTAAATGGTAAGCATTATGTTGTAAAATTATAATCTGTCTCTATTTGAGGCAGATTTTTTTTATTGTTAAAGGACTGTTTTATTTTTTTCGCTTTTAAATATGGAACGATCTTCTTGAGAGGAATTTATTTTGTTTGCAAGCTGTTTTCAAATGGAAAAATCTATCTTTTGTAAAAAAGTCGATTTATAGCAATCATTGTATAAAAGTATTAAGGAAGCTCTAACAATTTTTAGAAGGAAATCGTATGTTTTAAATAGAATTAAAAAAATAGTGGAGAAAAGTGGGGGAATGTGGTACATTTGTGGTATGAAGTGGAGGGATAGGGCATGTTCATGGGTGAATACCGACATAATGTTGATATGAAAGGCCGAATTATTATTCCGGCTAAATTCCGCGAACAATTAGGCGATGTCTTTGTATTAACACGCGGTCTAGATCAATGTTTATTCGGATACCCAATGGACGAATGGAAAATCATTGAAGAAAAAATAAAAGCCCTCCCGCTAACGAAAAAAGATGCCCGTGCATTTTCCCGATTTTTCTTTTCTGGAGCAACAGAATGTGAAATAGATAAACAAGGTCGAATTAATATTCCTGCCACTCTCATTAATTACGGAAAGATCGAAAAGGAATGTGTTGTAGTAGGCGTTTCTAATCGTCTGGAAATTTGGAGTCAGCCAATTTGGGAAGATTACTTTACAGAATCAGAGGATTCCTTCGCAGAAATTGCAGAAAATATGATTGGTTTTGATATATAAGGAAAAAATAGTGAGAGTTTCACGTTACAGAAATGTTAGGTGTGTAAAGAAAGGTAGGGAGCATCATGTTTGAGCATAAAACAGTCCTATTACACGAAGCAGTGGAAGGATTAAATATAAAGCCCGATGGAATTTATGTTGACTGTACACTTGGTGGTGCTGGTCACAGTGAAGAAATTTTAAAAAAGCTTTCCGTTAATGGGAAATTATATGCATTTGATCAAGATTTAATTGCAATCGAGAATGCAAAACAAAAGCTAGCAACATATGGCGATAAAGTGGAATTAATACATAATAATTTTACTCATATAAAAGATGAGCTAGAGGCGCGAAATGTATTTCAAGTTGATGGGATTTTATACGATTTAGGTGTGTCCTCCCCTCAGCTAGATGTTGCGGAAAGAGGATTCAGCTATCATCATGATGCACCATTAGATATGCGAATGGATCAAAGCGCTAATGTTTCAGCTAAGACAGTCATAAATGAATGGCCATATGAAAAATTAGTGAAAATCTTCTTTCAATATGGGGAAGAAAAGTTTTCTAAACAAATCGCACGTCAAATTGAAAGTGCTCGTATGAAAGCTCCGATTGAGACTACCGGAGAGCTTGTGGAATTAATTAAAGAAGCAATTCCTGCTCCGGCTAGAAGAAAAGGTGGTCATCCGGCGAAACGAATATTCCAAGCGGTTCGAATTGCAGTAAATGATGAATTAAATGCATTTGAAAAATCTTTGGAGCAAAGTATTCATCATTTAAAAATTGGTGGGAGAATATCGGTAATTACTTTCCACTCTTTGGAAGATCGAATGACAAAATCGATTTATAAGAAGTATAGTGATTTACCACCACTTCCTTCTGGTCTACCAATTATCCCAGAAGAGTACAAGCCCGCATTAAAGATTATTACTCGTAAGCCAATTGTTCCTACAGAGGAAGAATTAGAAAATAATAATCGAGCAAGATCAGCTAAATTGAGAATAGCGGAAAAAATAAAGGATATTTAGGGAGGGACTGAAAATGAGTAATTTAGCCAGACAACTGCAAAGGGAAGAAGTGCAACATCAACAGCAAGAAAAGAGACGGACAACAGTAATTAAGAAAAGCAAGGTTACAAAAGGGGAAAAGTTCTTTTATATCTTATTTGTCGCTATGGTGGTTCTATTTTCAGTTAAAATAATTGGAAGTCAGGCAGCAATATATAAAGTAAATAAACAAATTCAAATTATCCAGTCAGACATCACGGATCAACAACGAGTAACAGAGGATCTACAGGCACAGGTGGATGAGTTAAGTGAATATGGCCGATTATTAGATGCAGCGAAGAAACAAGGATTAACAATGAACGAAAATAATGTAAAGGTTGTTCAAAATAACAAATGAATAAAAAACGTCCTAGTATGAACAAAAGGGCAGCGCTATTATTTGTAATATTTAGCGTGCTCTTTTTTTCGATAACGTATCGTTTCTTCGTCATTCAAATAACTGGCCATGCAGAAGGCAAAGCATTAGCGGCCTACGCAGCAGAAAAGTACGAAAAAGAAAGGACTTTGGAAGCTGCCCGAGGCTCCATTCTTGATCGTACGGGTGAACCATTAGCAACGGATACAGTAGCCTATCGGTTGGTTGCAATACTGGATCCATCTGTAACACCAGAAGGGGCAGAGGTGCCAAATCATGTTGCAGATCCGATAAATACAGCAAAAGCATTAAGTAATGTTATTGCAATGGATGAAAATGACATCTATAAAAAATTAACGCAAAAAGATGTGTTTCAAGTAGAATTTGGTGAAGCGGGTCGAAATCTTTCCTATGAAACGAAAGCAAAGATTGATCAATTGAAATTACCAGGAATTACCTTTATTCGTGAATCTATGCGTTCTTATCCTAACGGTATATTTGCTTCCCATTTATTAGGCTTCGCCAGCTTTACAAATGGGGATGATAACTCAGATAAGCTTGTTGGACAATTAGGACTAGAAAAAACATTAAATTCCTATTTAGAAGGACATGATGGAAAAATTCAATATAAAAGTGATGTTTGGGGTTATATTTTACCGAATGCTAATTCTGAAATTGTAAAAGCTCCTAAAAATGGTACAGATGTTTATTTAACAATCGATAAAAAAATTCAAACATTTTTAGAAGATGCAATGAATCAAGTGCAGGAGGATTATGAACCGAAAAAGATGATGGCAATTGTAGCTAATGCAAAAACTGGTGCAATTCTTGCGATGGCTCAAAGACCAACCTTTAATCCGAATACACGTGAAGGAATAAGTGATAACTGGAATAATATAATTGTTGAAGAGCCATTTGAGCCAGGTTCAACAATGAAAGTATTTACATTAGCGTCTGCGATTGAAGAGGGAGTATTTAATCCAAACGAAAAATATCAATCTGGCCAATACAAAGTACCTGGTGGACCAATTAAGGACCATAATAATGTTGGTTGGGGAAGAATCACCTTTTTAGAAGGTGTCCAACGTTCCTCCAATGTTGCTTTTGCTTATTTGTTAGAAAAGCTAGGGGATGAAACATTTCGTGAATACTTGGATAAATTTAAGTTTGGTCAGCCAACTGGAATTGAATTAGAAAATGAGGCGAGTGGACATATTCAATATGAATGGCCAATTGACAAAGTTTCGACTGCATTTGGACAAGCAACCTCTGTTACGGCATTACAGTTAGTACAAGGAATGACTGCCATTACCAATGACGGTAAAATGATGAAACCGTATGTCATTGATAAAATGAAGGATTCTAATGGTGAAGTAGTGAAGAATTACGGTCCAAAACAAGTTGGTACACCGATATCAGCTGATACTGCAAGTGAGGTTTTAGATGTACTACAAACGGTAGTTACTTCCGAGAACGGAACAGGGAAGCTGTTTAATATCGAAGGCTATGATGTTGCTGGGAAAACTGGAACTGCTCAAATTTACGATAGTGTAAATGGTGGATATTTAGATGGATACGATAATTATGTATTCTCTTTCATTGGAACAGCGCCGAAAGACGATCCAGAACTTATTGTTTATGTGATGGTCCAACAGCCGGATTTAGATGATGATAAATATGAGGGAGGATCTGTTCCTGTTTCAAAAATTTTTAATCCGGTGATGAAAAATAGTTTACAATATTTAAATATTGAACCAGATGTAGAAACGGAAGCAGTAGAATCCAATAAGCTACCAGATTTGGCAGGAGTCTCCACGGAGAAAGCGAAAGCAACCTTAAAAGAGCTTAATTTACAGCCGATAATCATTGGCAATGGAAAAACAATTAAAACAACGGTCCCTGGTAAAGATACTAAACTATTAAACAATGAAAAAATACTAGTTATAACGGACGGAAAAATAACGATGCCAGATATGAAAAATTGGTCATTAGCTGATTTTATGAAATTTGTATCTGCCACGTCGATTCCGTTCGAAACAGAAGGAACAGGCTATATTACCGAGCAAAGTATAAAACCAGGAACAGAAATAACGAAGGATAGTGTCATAAACGTAAAATTACAAAGCCCATTAGAACAGCTTGAGGCAAGTCAACAAACAGAAGGTCAGGACGCAGAGGATTCAAATACAGAGTAAATGGAGTGTAGTAGATTTTTACGTCTATACAATATGGAAGGTCTGACAAAGCATGAATATGCTCAGTCGGACCTTTTTTTCCATTTTTAATTATGCAGTTTCTAATGGATTGTTGTTATTTAACAAGGTAAGAACTTATTTTAAATATTGAGTGGAGTGTATTTCTCTACGGGTTATTACAAATAGCAACAATTTATATCGAAACAGCCTTTCATTAACATTTTAGGTGATATAAGCCACATATTTAGTTTGTTAATCTATTCACTAACGTTAGCTTTTTAGAATAAGGTACATATCTCACTTAAGGCTTGTTCTATGCAATATCGTACAAGCATATAATGAATGGAGTTAAAAGTAAGGAGGTACGGCAAACATGCGACGGGTATCCCAAGTGACGGTGAGAAAGAGATTAGCATTTGCTTTACTTTTCGGGATTATCATTTTTTTCATTATTGATTTGCGACTTGGATTTGTGCAGCTTGTAATAGGCGACATGTTAACAGATAAAGCAAAAAGCTCATGGAATCGAGAAATCCCATTTGAATCCAAACGGGGTGAAATTCTTGATCGCAATGGGGTTGCATTAGCAACAAATGTCAGTGCACCAACAGTTTATGTAGTTCCAAGGCAAATTGAAAATCCAGCCGACACGGCTGAAAAATTAGCGAATGTGCTAGATGCTTCAACAGAAAAAATTTATCAACATTTAACTAAAAAAACGAGCATTGAACGAATTCCAGAAGGAAGAAAAATTACTAGTGAAAAAGCCAATGAAGTAAGGGATTTAAATTTAAAGGGTGTCTATATTGCAGAAGACTCCAAACGCTATTATCCATTTGGAGATTATTTGTCACATGTACTCGGATTTACTGGGATTGATAATCAAGGGTTAATGGGTCTTGAGTTATCCTACGATAAGGAATTATCAGGAGAAAAAGGTTCTGTCCAATTTTATTCGACTGCAAAAGGTCAAAGAATGGAAAATATGGCAGATGAATATAAACCACCTGTCGATGGTTTGGATTTGAAATTAACGATTGACTCGCAGATTCAAACGATTGTTGAGCGGGAGCTGGACAATGCAGAATCGCTTTATTCACCAGATGGAGCGATAGCTATCGCAATGAATCCGAAAAATGGGGAAATTTTAGCGATGTCTTCTCGACCAAATTTTGATCCTACTGATTATCAAAATGTTTCGCCAGAAGTATATAATCGTAACTTACCAATATGGAGTACGTATGAGCCTGGATCAACGTTCAAAATCATTACGTTAGCAGCTGCTCTAGAAGAAGGAAAAGTCGATTTAGAAAATGATCATTTTTATGACCCTGGGGAAGTAGAAGTAGCTGGAGCACATTTGCATTGCTGGAAGTCTGGTGGCCATGGTAGCCAAACTTTCTTAGAGGTAGTTCAAAATTCTTGTAATCCAGGATTTGTTGAATTAGGGGAAAGATTAGGGGCAGAAACATTATTTTCTTATATACATGACTTTGGCTTTGGGCAAAAGACTGGAATTGACCTTCAAGGAGAAGCGAGTGGAATATTATTTAATGTAGATAATGTTGGACCAGTCGAATTAGCGACAACCGCATTTGGTCAAGGGGTTTCTGTGACACCCATTCAGCAAGTTGCAGCAGTAAGCGCTGCGGTAAATGGTGGTATACTATATCAGCCATATATTGCAAAGGAATTGGTCGATCCTTTAACAGGGGAAGTCGTTATGCGCAATAGTCCAGTAGAAAAACGTAGAGTTATATCTGAAGAAACATCAAAAAAACTCCGGTATGCATTAGAGAGTGTCGTAGCTCAAGGAACAGGGAAAAACGCCTTTGTCGATGGCTATCGTGTTGGAGGAAAGACAGGGACTGCGCAAAAAGCGAAAGATGGTCGATATTTAGAAAATAATCATATCGTTTCATTTATTGGTTTTGCACCAGCAGATGATCCACAAATTGTTATATATGTAGCTGTCGATAATCCAAAAGGTACCGTCCAATTTGGAGGTACTGTTGCTGCTCCGATTGTAGGAAATATTATCGAGGATAGTTTACGTGTGATGAAGGTAGAACCGAGAAAAGATCAAATTGAAAAAGAAATGACTTGGTTAGATACGCCAATGGTGGAAGTTCCAAACGTTGTCGGATTAACTAAAAAGGAAATTTCCGAGCTTTATGTAAATTTATTAATTGAAGCTGAGGGAGAAGGAGATAAAGTAGTACAGCAAGACCCAGCACCAGGAACTAAACTTAAAGAGGGTTCTACCATCCGTATATATCTAGAATAAACAAGCCTCCAAATACGACGCATCCGTTTGCGTCGTTTTTTTGTAAGGCTGCTTTTTAAAGGATTATTGATTGGCAGGCTGCAAGCAATAAGAAATATGGAATGTCAGTCTGTGAGTTATTTCTAATTTGCAACACTTTATACAGAACACAGCTTTCGTAAAAAGAAAAGAAAGATATGAATTTTCGTAAGCTCGGTACATAAATAATTGGAAAATGAAATAATTTGGGCAAACTTTAAGAGAAAAGGAATATATATAAAAAGAAGCATAGCAAAAAATAATGGTTTCATGTAAAATGAATGGTGGTTAATTTTTCCCAATAAGAATTTAAACTGTCTAATGTGAGGTACAAGTAATATACATAGGTCTTGCAGTAGATTTAATTAGCTTAACGGGGAATATGCTGTGTTTCTACTTGAGACACATAATTAGCACGTACAGATGCCCTATGTTTAAAGGAGATGTTGTAATGAAACTCCATTCATTATTAGAATATTTACCATTTGCTAAGCAAATTGGTGATCATAATCCAGAAATATTATCGATTGAGCAAGATACACGGAAAGTGATGGAGGGGACTTTATTCATTTGTATTAAAGGTTCTATTTTTGATGGTCATACTTTTGCTCAAGCTGCTGTGGAAAAAGGTGCGGTAGCGATTGTTGCTAGTGAACCAGTAAAAGTAGATGTACCGGTTATTTCCGTTCCAGATACGAATCGCGCAATGGCTATTTTAGCAGACGCATTTTATGGACATCCATCACAAAAATTGTATTTGATTGGAATAACAGGAACTAATGGTAAAACTTCGGTTAGTCATATGGTTCAGCATATATTTAATGAAGGCAAGAAAAAGACGGGTCTAATTGGTACTTTATATACAAAAATCGGAGAAGATACTTTTGAAACGAAAAATACAACTCCGGATAGTTTAACTTTGCAAAAAACGTATCATCAAATGGTTCGCTCCATAACAGATGTGGTAAGTATGGAGGTATCATCACATGCCCTTGTTAATGGAAGGGTATGGGGAAGCGATTTTGACGTAGCAGTATTCACGAATTTAACCCAGGATCATTTGGATTATCATAAAACAATGGATGAATATAAGCAGGCAAAAGGCTTATTATTTAGCAGACTCGGAAATAAATATGACACAAAACATCCGAAATTTGCAGTATTGAACGCTGATGATGATGCATCAAGCTATTATGAAAGTATTACATCTGCCCATATTCTTAAATACGGTATTGAACAAGCTGCAGATGTGAAGGCATTTGATATTCAATTTTCCAATAAAGGAACTACTTATTCTGTGAAAACTCCTGTAGGAGAAAGTGTGGTCCATGTTAATTTAGTTGGGATTTTTAATGTATATAATACATTAGCAACTATTGCGGTAGGATTATGTTATGGTTTACCACTTGCAGATATTGTGACTGGACTATCTACTTTTCAAGGAGTTCCAGGAAGATTTGAATTAGTAAATGAACATCAGGAATTTCCTGTCATCGTGGACTATGCGCATACACCAGATAGCTTAGAAAATGTTTTAACTACTGTTCAATCGATGGCAAAGGGAAGAGTATTCGTTGTTGTTGGTTGTGGCGGTGACCGAGATAAGACAAAACGGCCGATTATGGCACAAATTGCTTGTCAGTATGCAACAGATCCAATTTTCACCTCCGATAATCCAAGAAGTGAAGATCCACAGGCTATATTAAAAGATATGGAAGCGGGCGTAACAGATAAGCAATATAAAGTAATTATTGACCGAAAAGACGCCATTAAATATGCAATAAATGAAGCTGGCAAAGATGATATCGTGTTAATCGCAGGAAAAGGCCATGAAACCTATCAAATTATTGGAGAACAAGTACTAGACTTTGACGATCGCTTGGTAGCAAGAGAGGCGATTCGCAATCGAGTATAAGCAGGAAAATTGATTAATTTCAATGTATTCAATAAATTTATTGTTTCGATAGATAAAAAAATATGATGCTTGTGCAGACTGAATATGGGTAGACTTCACGAAAAAGCGGAGAGTATTCAGTCTGCGGGCGATTTACAAAAAATATCATTTATTCGAGAACATAAAATCAATAATTTAATAAAAGCTCGTTTTTGGAAGTAGAGGAGTTGTACAAATGAATATTACATACAAAGATGTTCATCATCTTTTTTCAGATACAAAAGGATATAAAAATGATAATATAGCCTTTGAAACAATGTCGTTTGGGGTTTATGAAGAGCAGCCAAAAGGGCTTTTTATCCCACTAGAAGGTCAAGAGGATTTGCAACAAGCTATTTACCAAGGAGCTATTGCGGCAATTTGGGAAAAAAGTAAGTCATTGCCTAAATATATTCCAAATGATTTTCCGATATTTTTTGTTAGCAATATAAACTCAGCAGCACTTCAGTTAATCGAACAATTTGTCATGAACCAATCAAATATTACGACAAATTTTCTAGTATATGAAAAGTATGGGGATACTAAAAAGACAGTAATCTATTCCCCAAAAGATAATCGGCAACAATTAATCGTTCTAATGGACGCATGGAAAGGGAGGGAGTAAGAAATGTCAGAACAGGCAGTAGTTTATACAATTCTTATTGGATTTTTAATAACTGTTCTCCTTTCCCCCATTTTTATTCCATTTCTTAGGAAGCTAAAATTTGGACAAAGTATTAGGGAAGAGGGACCAAAATCACACCAAAAGAAAACTGGGACACCAACAATGGGTGGTATTATGATTTTAGTTTCCATTATTATTACTACCTTGTTGATGGCAATGCGATATGCAGAAATATCCGTTGAAATTTATCTTCTCCTACTTGTGACGGTAGGATTTGGCATACTAGGCTTTTTAGATGACTATATTAAGGTAGCAATGAAGCGTAATTTAGGGCTAACTTCTAAGCAAAAGCTACTTGGGCAAATCATTATTGCGATTATTTTTTACTTAATCTATCAAAAATCTGGCTTGCCAACAACGATAGAAATCCCAATTATTGATTATTCGATATCATTAGGCTGGTTCTATTTCTTGTTTGTGCTATTTTGGTTAGTTGGTTTTTCCAATGCAGTAAATTTAACAGATGGTTTGGATGGATTACTTTCGGGAACTGCTGCAATTGCTTTCGGTGCTTATGCCATTTTGGCATGGAATCAGGAGCAATACGATGTTGCCATTTTTTCTGTAGCAGTTGTTGGTGCTGTTCTCGGATTTTTAGTATTTAATGCCCATCCAGCGAAGGTATTCATGGGTGATACTGGATCACTTGCATTAGGTGGGGCTATTGCAACGGTTGCTATTTTAACAAAGCTTGAACTATTATTAGTAATTGTTGGTGGCGTGTTTGTCATTGAAACATTATCAGTTATTCTTCAAGTAATTTCCTTTAAGACTACGGGGAAAAGAATTTTTCGAATGAGTCCATTGCATCATCATTATGAGCTGGTTGGCTGGTCAGAATGGAGAGTCGTTGTCACCTTTTGGTCGGTTGGCTTATTATTTGCTGCCTTAGGAATATACATAGAGGTGTGGTTATAATTGAAAAAAATAAATGATTATCATAATAAAAAAATATTAGTGTTAGGGTTAGCAAAAAGTGGTGTAAGTGCTGCCTTACTTTTACATGAATTAGGTGCGTATGTAACCGTAAATGATAAAAAGCCTTTTTCTGAAAATCCTGAAGCCCAAGGTTTATTAGAGAAAGGGATAAAGGTGATTTGTGGGGGGCATCCAGAAGATCTATTAGATGAAGGATTTGAACTTATTGTGAAAAATCCGGGCATCCCTTATACGAATCCGTTGATTCAAGATGCATTAAATAGAGAATTACCAATCATTACCGAAGTAGAACTTGCCTATCGGATTTCGGAAGCGGATTTTGTTGCAATTACTGGCACAAATGGGAAAACGACTACTACTACACTCATTTATGAAATCTTAAAGGAAGGATCCAAGCAGCCATTAATTGCAGGAAATATTGGTACAGTTGCTTCGGATGTAGTGCAAAACGCGACGGCTGATAATAATATCGTGATTGAATTATCTTCTTTTCAATTAATGGGGATTCAAAAATTCCGTCCGAAAATCGCGATTATTATCAATTTGTATGAAGCACATCTTGATTACCATGGGACAAGAGAAGAATATGTAAAAGCAAAGAAAAATATTTTTAGAAATCAACAATCATCGGATTACTTTATCATAAATTATGATCAAGAAGAATGTAGGGAAATTGCGAAAGAAGCAACGGCACAAGTCATCCCATTTTCAACAAAGGACTATTTACAAAATGGTGCGAGTCTTAAAAATGGAGTTATTTATTTTAAAGGAGAAGCGGTTATTTCCTATGATAAAGTTGTCTTGCCTGGCAAGCATAATTTAGAAAATATTTTAGCGGCTATCAGTGCGGCGAAAATTGTTGGTGTCGGAAATAATGCGATTGAAAGAGTATTAACGAACTTCCATGGAGTCAAGCATCGTGTACAATTTGTCAAGGAATTGAATGGACGTCTTATTTATAATGATTCAAAGGCTACCAATATTTTAGCAACGAAAGTGGCATTACAAGCATTTTCTAAACCAACGATATTGTTGGCTGGAGGTTTAGATCGTGGAAATGAATTTGATGAGTTACTTCCAGCATTAAAAAATGTGAAAGCGTTGATTACATTCGGTGAAACGAAAGAAAAACTAAAAAAATTAGGTCAAATGGCGGGGATAGAATCTGTTCTGACAGTCGATAATGTGGAAGAAGCCGTTCCACTGGCATATTCTCTTTCTAATGAAGGAGATGTAATTTTATTATCGCCAGCTTGTGCTAGTTGGGATCAATATAAAAGTTTTGAAATTAGAGGAGACATTTTTATTCAGGCAGTGCATAAGCTAGAATAGGAGCTTGTCTTTTGTTGTTGAGTTTCAAGCGTATTTTGGAGTGGACAGGCTCAAATTTGTATGTTATGAGGTGAATTGCTTGCCAATGAAAAAATCCGCTCCGGACTTTGTTCTCGTAATGATTATTTTATCTTTACTATCGCTAGGCTTAATAATGGTATATAGTGCAAGTGCAATATGGGCTGATTATCATTTTGAGGATTCCTTCTATTTTGCCAAAAGACAATTACTGTTTGCGGTAGTAGGGGTAATCGCGATGTTTTTTATCATGAATATTGATTATTGGACATGGCGGACATGGTCAAAAGTAATTTTAATCATTTGTTTTGTTCTTCTTATAGCTGTTCTTATACCAGGAATTGGTAATGTTCGAAACGGCTCACGTAGTTGGATCGGGATCGGTGCTTTTTCCATCCAGCCATCAGAGTTTATGAAGCTTGCGATGATTATCTTTTTAGCAAAATACTTATCGGTTAATCAGAAAAAAATAACTTCGTTTAAAAAAGGCCTATTACCAACACTGACTTTAGTATTTACAGCGTTCGGTTTAATTATGCTTCAACCAGACTTAGGCACAGGCACAGTTATGATAGGAACGTGTATTATTATGATTTTTATCTCTGGCGCAAGGATATTGCATTTTGTTGGACTCGGCTTACTTGGGGTAGCGGGTTTTGTAGCTTTAATTGCCTCCGCACCTTACCGAATAAAAAGGATCACTGCTTTTATGGATCCTTGGCAAGACCCACAAGGCGATGGATTTCAAATTATTCAATCCTTATTCGCTATAGGACCTGGCGGGTTGTTTGGTCTTGGTCTTGGCCAAAGTAGACAAAAATTCTTTTATTTACCTGAACCACAAACCGATTTTATTTTTGCTATTTTAGCGGAAGAACTCGGATTTATCGGGGGCTCATTAGTCCTGTTATTATTTGCGTTATTATTGTGGCGAGGAATTCGGATTGCCCTAAATGCTCCTGACTTGTACGGTAGTTTATTAGCCGTCGGTATTATTTCTATGATTGCGATTCAAGTAATGATTAATATTGGGGTTGTAACAGGGTTGATTCCTGTAACAGGTATTACTTTACCATTCTTTAGCTATGGAGGATCGTCATTAACACTGATGCTAATAGCTGTTGGGATATTATTAAATATAAGTAGATATTCTCGAATATAGTAGGCGGTAGAAGGGCTAGTGCAAACTAGTTCTTTTTTTTTGTTACGATTTATGTGATAAGAAATCTTCATTGTACAACAGCGAGGCTGCCGAAAAACTTCCTGCTGTTTTAATCATGAATGGTCAATTTAAAAGATGTTTTATATTACCTAAATTTTTTATTGAGATACAGCAGTGGAAGATATAAAATTGTCATAGTTTAACAATTGTATTTCTCTATTTTAAAAGTCTATTACAATTGGTGAACATTCATAAAATCTATCGAGTATTGTAGTAAGATGGTTACTATTAATGAAGATTGGCTGTTTCTATACGCATGTTTTTGTTTTTTAAGATAAGTGGCAGTAATGTATTCATGAAACTTAACAATACAAAAACATACTGTTCGATACGAAAACAGTCTAGATATAAGACTTTTTACACTAGTTTAACGGGTAAATTATTAGTAAAATTTACCAATGCAACAAAGAAAATGAAACTATCATCGAGGTGGAGAAAAAATGAAAATCGTCGTTAGTGGCGGTGGTACCGGAGGACATATTTATCCTGCATTAGCATTTGTTCGGATGGTACAAGAGCAGGACGAAACAAGTGAAATATTATACATTGGAACAGAAAAAGGCTTAGAAAGTAATATTGTTCCAAAGGCAGGAATTCGATTTGAAACGATAAATATTACAGGATTCAAACGTAAATTATCATTTGATAATATAAAAACAGTGATTCGCTTTATTACAGGTGTGAATAAAAGTAGAAAAATTTTAGAAGATTTTCAACCGGATATCGTAATTGGAACGGGTGGTTATGTTTGTGGTCCTGTTGTTTATGCTGCGCATTCCTTAAAAATTCCTACAATCATTCATGAACAAAATAGTATTCCGGGATTAACAAATAAATTTTTAAGTAGATATGTAGACAAGGTTGCTACTGCATTTCCAGATGCAGCTGCCTATTTTCCAAATGAAAAAGTAGAATTTACTGGAAATCCTCGTGCAACAGAAGTATTAGGTCATGATGGAATAAAAGGAAAACAATCGGTTGGATTATCATTAACAAAACAAACGGTATTGATTTTTGGCGGTAGCCGTGGGGCAAGACCAATAAACGAAGCGGTAATTAATATGTTGCCAAGTTTACGTGAGAAAGACTACCAGGTGTTGTATGTAACGGGTGAGGTACACTATCAATCGGTTCTTGAGGAAGTGGAGGCTGCTGGAAATCCGGATAATGTGTTTATTGTTCCATTTATACACAATATGCCAGAAGTACTTTCTGGAGTTGATTTAGTTGTATCACGTGCAGGAGCAACATCACTAGCTGAATTTACCTCTCTCGGACTGCCAAGTATATTAATTCCTAGCCCGTACGTAACAAATAATCATCAGGAGAAAAATGCCGAATCTTTGCGAAATACTGGAGCAGCTGTCGTTATATTAGAAAAAGATTTATCTGGGTCTAAATTACTAGAAGAACTTGATGAAATTCTTGGAAACAAGGATGAATTAGTGAAAATGCAGAAGGCTACAAAAAAACTAGGTATTCAAGATGCTAGTGATCGGCTGTATCGAATTTGTAAAGAACTAATTTATTTAAGTAAAAGAAAGAAGCTCTATCAAAAGTTCTAGTAAATCGCCAAAAAAAATTACATTAGCATAGTTTTTCGTGAAAATTGTAAAACATTGTTTGAAAATTCCACTCAATTATCGACGGATATGTAAAGATTAGTAGAAATAATAGGTAAAAAGTAGGATGATGTTTCTCGTTATTTCGCTCTGTACCTGTGTTATAATAGTGGATATTAATAGGATATTTAGGTTTTTGGTAGCATCACATTTTGATGAATTTCAAATGTAAGGTAGTAAAGATTAACAATTGTTTCGTTGTATTCCGCCTATTTTCGTTAATACCGACTATTAGAATGGAAGAATTAAATACAATCGTTAGTTTATGAAAACCTCTTATCAGTTTGTTTAGGTGAGGTGTATTTTTATTGGCGAGCAAAGTAGTATCAATTGAGGATAGGATTCCGAAATTAAAAGAGCATCGTAAGAAAAAAGCGAATCGAAGACTAGCTATTATTTTATTGTTATTTTTTCTACTAATAATTTCCCTCATTTATTTTCAATCTCCATTAAGTAAAGTGGGGAAAATTGTGATTACTGGAAATCAAGTATTAATGGAAGAGCAAGTAATACATTCGAGTGGAATAACTAATAATACGGTTATATTTAATATCCACAAAGATGCAATTAAGGAAAAACTATTAACTCTACCTGAGGTTTCGGATGTAGAAGTAAAGCTAACATTCCCCAATCATGTGCAAATTCATTTGAAAGAGTACAAGCCGATCGCATATTTATTTGATGATAATAAATTCAGTTTACTGTTAGAAAACGGTAAAGTAGTGGCAACAAATCGTACAATACCGAGTAATCAAATTAATCCGATTTTAAAGAATTTCAAAGATAAGGATTTAATTGAATTAGCTGCTAAACAATTGTCAAAGCTACCTGGAGATGTGAAGCATGCCATTTCCGAAATTATTTACTCACCGAAGAAAACCGATCAGTATAGTATTGTTGCTTTTATGAATGACGGTTTTGAAGTACATGCGACACTTCGAACCTTTGCAGAAAAAATGCAATATTATCCTTCGTTAGTGAAGCAAATTGATCCAGATAAAAAAGGGATTATTGATTTAGAGGTAGGGCTATTTTTTAAATCTTATCAATCAAGCATCGAGACAAATGATGGAGAAGAAGTGGAAATAAATGAAGAAGGTAACGAAGAAAGTGAAAACTAGGCATGTCGTCCTTTCTCTTGTATTTTTAGTATTAGGTTACTTAATTGCTTTTTCCTATGAATTAACAAAAGGTGACCAAGAAAAAATAAATTTTAATAGTAGAGAATGGGAGAGAAGCATTCAATTGAGAAATCAATTGAATGAGTTAGAGGAAAGCAACCGGAAATTACAAAATGACTTATTTGAAAAACAAGGAAAGCTTCTTGATATTGAAGACAGCATTACAGATGAACAACAAATTTATTCTAATTTGGCAAACGAGGCAGAGGAGCTTCGAATGCATTTAGGAAAGGTAAAGGTTAGTGGCGAGGGGGTCATCGTTACTTTAAATGATGGATTATACGACCCTGCTAATGGTGACATAAATAATTTCATGGTACATGAGCATCATGTGTTCAATGTAATAAATGAGTTGTATATATCTGGAGCGGAGGCTGTCGCAATTAATGGCCAACGACTAACAAAAAACTCCTATATTGTTTGTAATGGACCAGTAATTTCAGTTGATGGTAACCAGTTTCCAGCTCCTTTTGTAATTTCTGCTATTGGGAATAAAGACACATTAGAAAAGGCATTAAATATTCAAGGAGGAGTAAAGGATCAATTAGTAAATGATAATATTATTTTTCAATTAGAGAAAAAGGACGTCATTGAAATGGATCCGGTTCTTTCCACTGGAACATAAATAGGCAAAATTGGAAGTGGACAGAAAGTAAGGTGGGTTACATGAAAAAAAGCTATATTAGCATTACCTTTGTTACGATGTTGATCGGAATCATGTTAGCCGTCCAGTTCAATTCAACGAAACAATCAGATGATCGTGATACGAGAGATTCATGGGAAATTCGTGAGGATTATACAGAAGCACAGGAGCTTCAAACAAAGCTGCTTCAAGAAATCCGAACAAATGAAGAAAAAATTGCCCAATACGAAACGGACCGACATAACAGTAAAGAACAAGTTTTTCTTGAAACGTTAGATGAACTTCGAGCCGAGGCAGGGCTACTAGAAACAGAAGGTCCTGGGATTACAATCAAATTGACGCCTATTACACAATACATTATCCCTGGAGAGTCTGGACCATTTGTTTCATCCGATATATTACGGAAATTAATCAATGAATTGAACATGTATGGAGCTACAGCAATTTCTATTGCCGAACAACGTGTCATTAATACAACGGTTATTCGCGAAGTCGCTGGTGTTACAAAAATTGATGGTTATCCACTAAATACGTTTCCGATTGAAGTAAAGGTTATTGCATCTAGTGAGGATCAAGCGAATAAGTTGTATAATCGTATGCAAATATCCTCCATCCCTGATGATTTTTTTATTGATAATCTAAGTATGGAAATTTCGGAACCGAAAGAAAAACTAATGATACCTAAATATCAAAATGATATAGATGTAAAGAAAATGGAGCCCGTTAAAGAAGAAGGGGGCAAATAAATATGTGGCTGCCCGTATTAGGTTTACTGATAGGATTAACATTAGGATTGTTAACGGATATCCAAATCCCTGATCAATATGCAAATTATTTATCGATAGCAGTACTTGCGGCACTTGATACATTAATCGGTGGAATTCGAGCGAATTTACAAAATACATATGATGAAAAGGTTTTTGTGTCTGGTTTCTTTTTTAATATTATTTTAGCAGCAAGTTTATCTTTTCTCGGAGACCATCTTGGTGTAGACTTGTATTTAGCAGCAGTTTTTGCTTTTGGAGTAAGACTTTTCCAAAATATAGCTGTTATTAGAAGGATATTGCTTAATAAGTGGTCATTCCCTCAAAAAAATAAAAAAATCGACGAATAAAAGAGGAAAAACGCGAAAAATATCGAATTATGTAATATAATTACTATGTTTTATGTTCCTAAAAATAGGAAATAAGTTATTATATATTTATCAAATAGAAATTATTAAATATAGCTATTTTACGTAAGCAAAGTGACAATGATTAAAAAATGTTGTTGTTCAACGAATAATTTAGAGGATAAAAGGAGGTGCCAGAGATGAACAGCAATGACATTTATGTGAGTCTAGACATCGGTACATCCACTGTGAAAGTAATAATTGGTGAAATGGTCAATGATTCATTAAATATTATCGGAGTTGGCAATGTGAAATCCGAAGGGTTAAAAAAGGGTTCCGTTGTTGATATAGATAACACTGTTCAATCGATAAAACGAGCGATTGACCAAGCAGAAAGAATGATTGGAATGGAAATCCGTCAGGTAATCGTTGGAATTCCTTCCCACCAGGTTTCTTTACTTGATTGTCATGGGGTTGTAGCAGTTTCTGGTGATAATAGGGAGATTACAAATGAGGATGTAGCAAGAGTAATAGATGCTGCACAAGTCATTTCAATTCCACCTGAAAGAGAAATAATTAATATCGTACAAAAACAATTCATCGTGGATATGCAAGATGAAATTAATGATCCACGTGGAATGATAGGTGTCCGACTAGAGATGGAAGGACTTCTTGTAACTGGTGCACGAACAATATTATTAAATATTTTACGTTGTGTAGAAAAAGCTGGTTTAGAAATTACTGATATCGTGCTTCAACCACTTGCAGCAGGGGAAATAGCCCTTTCTAAAGATGAAAAAAATCTTGGTGCCGCTTTAATTGACTTAGGTGCAGGTTCAACTACTATCTCCTATTTCGAGGATGGTTTTATTAAAGGGACTTCTGTTTTACCAGTAGGTGGAGATAATATAACTAAAGATTTGTCGATTGTACTACGAACAGCGACAGAAGATGCAGAACTGGTCAAAGTAAAACATGGACATGCCTTTTTTGACCTGGCATCAGAGGATGAAGTATTTTCCCTTTCTGTCATTGGGAGTAATCAAAAACAACAATATAATCAATTAGATATTGCCGAGATTATTGAAGCAAGACTTGTAGAAATATTTGAATTCGTACAATCCGAGTTGCGAAAAATGGGTGCAACAGACCTTCCAGGTGGTTATGTACTAACTGGTGGAATAGCAAATATGCAAGGATTACTAGAATTGGCGCAAGTAATTTTCCAAAATCGTGTACGTATTGCAATTCCAGATTATATTGGAGTAAGAGACCCACAATATACTACTGCTGTTGGGATGATTAAATATTCCAATAAAAATGCTAGATTGCAAGGAAGAACGACGGAATCAGCTGTGGCACCAATGGAACATAAAGAACAAAGAACGGTGAAACCAACGTCAAAGGCAAAAGTAGTCAAACAACAACAACCAGAAGAAAAATTAACAACGAAAATGAAGAAATTCCTTGGCACTTTCTTTGAATAACGTATAGGAATAAGGTAGGAGGATATTGCATGTTGGATTTTGAAACAAATATAGACTCATTGGCGTCAATAAAGGTTATTGGTGTAGGTGGCGGCGGAAATAATGCTGTTAACCGAATGATTGAACATGGTGTTCAAGGGGTAGAATTTATTGCAGTAAACACAGATGCGCAAGCATTAAATTTATCCAAAGCGGAAATACGGATGCAAATTGGTGGAAAACTAACAAGAGGATTAGGTGCAGGAGCTAATCCAGAAGTTGGTAAGAAAGCTGCAGAAGAAAGTAAAGAGCAAATTGAAGAAGTACTAAAAGGTGCAGATATGGTATTTGTTACTGCAGGAATGGGTGGAGGAACCGGAACAGGTGCTGCTCCTGTAATCGCTCAAATCGCAAAAGATTTAGGCGCTCTTACAGTCGGTGTTGTAACAAGACCGTTTACATTTGAAGGAAAAAAACGTTCGAACCAAGCAACTGGCGGAATTTCTGCAATGAAAGAAGCTGTCGATACATTAATTGTTATTCCTAATGATCGTTTACTTGAAATTGTTGATAAGAGTACGCCAATGTTAGAAGCTTTCCGTGAAGCTGATAACGTGCTTAGACAAGGGGTTCAAGGTATTTCTGATTTAATTGCTGTTCCAGGACTAATTAACTTAGATTTTGCCGATGTGAAAACTATTATGTCAAATAAAGGCTCAGCATTAATGGGTATTGGTGTGTCATCTGGTGAAAACCGCGCTGCTGAAGCAGCGAAAAAAGCAATTTCTAGTCCATTGTTAGAAACATCTATTGATGGTGCTCAAGGTGTGCTTATGAATATTACGGGTGGAACAAACTTAAGTCTTTATGAAGTACAAGAAGCAGCTGATATTGTTGCATCTGCATCAGACCAAGAAGTTAATATGATTTTTGGTTCTGTGATAAATGAAGATTTCAAAGACGAAATCGTTGTAACGGTGATTGCTACAGGATTTAGAGAAGAAGCTAGTCAAAATAAACCGACACAGCGTCCTGTAATAAATCAAGCAAAACCAACACATACAACAACTACAACAAATCCGGTGAAACGGGAAACTACTACTCGTGAAGTAGAGCATCAAAACAATTCACAAAGTATTCAATACCAAGAAGAAACTTTGGATATTCCAACATTTTTAAGAAATCGTAACCGTAATAGATAATTATTGAATAAAAAAAAGCATCCTTTCTTGATCTGCCCTAATAAGTTAGACAAAAATGTTGATGCAAATGAAAAGACTTGAGTGTTCCACTGGACTCAAGTCTTTTCATTTTATTGAATTTCTTTCTTCCGCCAATCCCTTCCCCCTAGCAAAATATTTTCAGACCTATTCGTTATTTCTTGACAAAATATGAGTATATTCTTGAAAAGTTTCTAAGTTTTGAAGACATAATCTGACACACTTTTATTCAAATTGTAGTTATACTTTTTCATAAGGTCAATAATAACAAGAGTTTAATAGGATATAAGAATTGCTCCTCATATGTGTAACGAATGCAGCCTAAAAATTTCCTAAAGAAGTAAGTGTATGTTGTGTAAAAAGGAGGAGGTGGTCCCTAGTTGCCAATTTATTTAGATATAATTTGGCTGTTAAATTTTTTATTCGATAGTCTGCTGTTATTTATTACAGGCTTGATTTTAAAGCGGCCATTGGCAAAACGTAAAATATTTTTTGGTGGACTATTAGGATCACTTATCATTTTTGCCCCATTTAGTCCATTTGCAGCCATATTATCGTCACCAATCATGAAAATAGTACTTTCCATTATTATGGTATGGGTATCGTTTGGCTTTAAAAAATTTCGTTTTTTCTTTACAAATATTTGTATGTTTTATTTATGTACTTTTGCAGCAGGTGGTACACTCATTGGTTTACATTATTTATTTAGCTTTCAATTTAATTTATCCAACTCCCTTATGTTAAATAGTATAAGAGGATTCGGTGATCCAATTAGCTGGATCTTCATCGTTTTCGGCTTTCCACTTGTGCTTTATTTTTCCCGCCAAACATTTGATCGTTTTGAAACGGCAAAAATCCAATTTGATCAATTGGTTGATGTGACGATCGTAATCAATCAACAATCGGTACAATTAAAAGGACTGATTGATAGCGGGAATCATTTATATGACCCGCTAACAAAAAAGCCGGTTATGATAGTCTCTCTAAATCATACAAAGCATTTGTTTCCTATTGACCTTTTAAATGTATTTGAAAATGCTAATAACCTTTGGAATTTAGAAGGTGAATTAATGGATGAATGGCTGAAAAAGATTTCAATTATTCCTTATCGTGTAGTTGGCCAAGAAAATCGTCTAATTGCAGCAGTAAAACCGGATCAAATTATTATTCAAAAAGAGGAGGATGTGATACAAACAAATCAGCTATTTCTTGCATTTGTCAATCAATCTTTATCCTCTGATGATACGTTTGAATGTATTGTTCATCCGAAAATTATCAACAAGGCAATACATAAACAAGTTTCCTAATTATTATTATCGGGAATGAACTAAATATAGTAAATGGTGATTACTTGTTTCATAAAGGAGATTTTAACAATCTTCCATAATATCATACTCATTACTGGCACTTTTAGAAGGGGGAACCGACATGAAAAAATTACGCTTCTTATTTACGTATTATTGGCAGAAAATACTGAAAAGGTTACGTAAAAAACCAGATGAAATTTACTATATTGGTGGTAGTGAAGCACTTCCTCCCCCACTTTCAAAGGAGGAAGAAGAAATCCTATTGGAAAAACTTCCAAAAGGCGATGAAACAGCAAGATCGATGCTAATTGAAAGAAATCTACGACTAGTAGTTTATATCGCGAGGAAATTTGAAAATACAGGGATTAATATCGAGGATTTAATAAGTATTGGTACAATCGGTTTAATTAAAGCAGTAAATACCTTTAATCCTGAAAAGAAGATTAAATTAGCAACCTATGCTTCCCGTTGTATTGAAAACGAAATATTAATGTATTTGCGAAGAAATAATAAAATACGATCTGAGGTTTCTTTTGATGAGCCATTAAATATCGATTGGGATGGAAATGAGTTATTACTTTCTGATGTGTTAGGAACGGATGAAGATATTATTACGAAGGATTTAGAATCAAATGTTGATCGAAAATTATTAATGAAGGCTTTACATTCTTTATCAGACCGTGAAAAATTAATTATGGAATTACGTTTTGGATTAGTGGGAGAAGAAGAGAAAACACAAAAAGATGTGGCAGATATGCTTGGAATATCGCAATCCTATATTTCACGATTAGAAAAGAGAATTTTCAAGCGATTGCGAAAAGAATTCGAAAAAATGGTTTAGTAAAAAATAGAAAAAAACTTTTTCTTTTTCGGCTCTTATTTTTCAATGGTTTGGACAAGTTGTGGTGATTTATCCCAGATATGTGGTGCATATTTTTCCCTTCAAAGGAGATACTTAACTTTGTAAAGCACTCCTGTGAGGAGGGAAAACTATTGATGCGCAACAAAGTAGAAATATGTGGTGTAGATACTTCAAAACTTCCCGTCTTAAAAAACGAAGAAATGAGAGAGCTTTTCAAACAAATGCATGAAGGCAATATTACCGCAAGAGAAAAATTAGTCAATGGAAATTTGCGTCTAGTTCTCAGTGTTATCCAGCGATTTAATAATCGTGGGGAATATGTCGATGACCTGTTCCAAGTAGGGTGTATTGGTTTAATGAAATCTATTGATAATTTTGATTTAGGTCAAAATGTTCGCTTTTCTACCTATGCGGTCCCAATGATTATTGGGGAAATACGACGCTATCTTCGGGATAATAACCCTATACGTGTTTCCAGATCTCTACGTGATATCGCTTACAAGTCGCTACAAATTCGGGAAAGATTAATTGCAGAAACGTCTAAAGAACCCACAGCTGAAGACATTGCGAAAGAACTTGGTGTACCACAAGAAGAAATTGTATTTGCACTTGATGCAATACAAGACCCTGTCTCCTTATTTGAGCCCATTTATAATGATGGTGGCGATCCGATTTATGTAATGGATCAAATAAGTGATGATAAAAACAGTGATACAAGTTGGATTGATGAAATTGCATTAAAGGAAGGTATTCGCAGATTAAATGAACGTGAAAAAATGATTTTAAAAAAGCGGTTTTTTCAAGGGAAAACACAAATGGAAGTGGCCGAAGAAATTGGCATTTCACAGGCACAAGTATCCCGTCTTGAAAAAGCAGCAATCAAACAAATGGCAAAAAATATTCAGTAATAGCAAAAAGCAATTATTTGCTCATTGTTATGTTATAAATGAAGCGAGCTGTCTATTGGACAGCTCTTTTCTTTTTTGCTGGCTGATTGGTCATGTGATAGATTGTATAATGACAGCCCGTACCAACGGATTACTCTTATGCTAAATGATTAGAAGAGTGTATTTTCTCCTTAATGGTATGTTCAAATAACTACTATGATACGAAATAAGCGCTCCATATCGAATAAATATGTGTACGTATCTACTTATTCTTTTGAAAAATATGCAATGAGTGGTATGACGAATAAGCATTATTATGATAAACTATTGAAAATGAGAGGACTATTCACGTTCTTTGCAACAAATACTAATTATGGGTGAGGGATTCGATGCTTGATGCGTTTCAACTTGATGAAGAAACATTTTTCTTAATAAACAGTTGGCAAGCAATTAACCCGAAAATTTACGCAGGTTTTACAACAAAGAATAATGGAGTAAGTAATTACCCATATTCTAGTAATAATATGGGGTTGCATGTTGGAGATAAGGAAAGTGATGTTTGCATTAATCGCAGCAGATTAGCTGAAAAAATACAATTTCCGTTAGAACAATGGGTGTGTGCGGAACAAACACATGGCCACCTCATACAGAAGGTAGACGAGAATGACTGCGGTAAAGGTGCCAAAAAATACGAAAATAGTATCCGTAACCGAGATGGTCTTTATACGACTGAAAAAAATGTATTATTAGCACTGTGCTATGCAGATTGTGTACCTATCTATTTTTATGAACCAAAATCTGAAACCATTGGTATGGTTCATGCAGGTTGGCGTGGGACAGTAGAAAATATTAGTAAATCATTATTGAACGAATGGTCACAAAATGGCATCGATCTAGAGGATGTCCTTGTCGTAATTGGCCCATCTATTTGCAAACAATGTTATATTGTAGATAATAAAGTTATTGATCAAATAGAAAAATTAGCGATTACAGGAACAGAACGATATTATTCGCTTGTTAGTGAAAATCAATACTCACTTGATTTGAAAGGGCTAAATTATTTTTTACTAGTATCTAATGGAATTTCAGAAAAAAATATTCAAGTGACAAGCTATTGTACAAGTTGTAATTTTGATTATTTTTACTCACATCGCCGCGACAAAGGAAAAACGGGTCGAATGATAGGCTTTATTGGTATTAGGGAGGATTAAATTGTGGGTGTTTCTAGTAATTTAATGGTTATAAAAGAAAAGGTGAAGAAAAGCTGTGAAAAAGTAAACCGAGATCCTGAGGAAATAACTATTATTGCAGTTACAAAATATTCTACGGTTGAACGTGCGAAGGAAGTAATCGATGCAGGAATTCGTGATTTAGGAGAAAACCGCGACCAAGAATTTATCAATAAATATAATGCTTTAGGAAGCAAACCGATATGGCATTTTATCGGAACATTGCAAACAAGAAAAGTGAAAAATATTATTGATAAGGTTGATTATATACACTCTCTTGATCGAATAGCTTTGGCACAAGAGATTGATAAACGAGCTACTCGTCAAATTCCATGTTTCGTGCAAGTAAATGTTTCGAATGAGGATTCGAAGCATGGATTAGCTGTGGATGAGGTAATTCCATTCATTGAACAACTAAAAGAATATTCGAATATCCAAATTATTGGATTGATGACAATGGCACCAAATACCGAGGATAAACAATTGATTCGAAATTGCTTCCGGGGATTAAAACAATTACAACAACAAATTCAAAAGAAAAAATGGCAACATGCAACATGCACAGAGCTATCGATGGGAATGTCTAATGATTATGATATTGCAATTGAAGAAGGTGCAACAATCATTCGAATTGGCACTGCATTAGTAGGAAGAAATGAATAGGGGTGAGCCTCAAGTGGGAATTAAATCAAAAATTAAAACATGGTTTTTTCTAGATGATGAATACGAAGAAGTGTATGAAGAGGAAGTCCCGTCTCCAAAAAAAGAACAGGAACCCCAAGCAAAGCAAATACGAAATCAACAAAAACAAAATGTGGTCAGTATTCAAAGTATTCAAAAGTCATCAAAGGTAATATTAGCGGAACCTAAATTTTATGAAGAAGCGCAGGATATTGCCGATCATTTAAGGAATCGAAGGGCAGTAGTGATTAATTTACAGCAAATCGATAGAGATCAGGCACGTAGAATTATCGACTTTATTAGTGGCACTGTTTATGCAATAGCTGGAGATATTCAGCGAATTGGTAGCGATATCTTTCTATGTACCCCTGAAAATGTCGAAGTAGCTGGAAGTATCTCTGAAGCGATATATCAAGATAATGATAATACGAGGTGGTAATGTATACGATGGGTATAATTTTTGATATTTTAAATTACGCGTTAACTATTTATTTATATGCGATTATTGTTTATATTTTTATGTCATGGATTCCAAATGCTCGCGGTACTCGATTCGGACAGATTTTAGCCAATATTTGTGAGCCGTATTTAGAAATGTTTCGTCGGATTATTCCTCCACTTGGAATGATTGACTTTTCTCCAATTATTGCGCTATTCGTATTACGATTAGCTGCTTCCGGATTACATCAGGTAGAAATTTGGTTATTATTTTCCTAAGTAATTGTAATTTTACATAAGTTATCTGAAGGAGCTAGCATATGTCTATATATCAACATTTTCGTCCGGAGGAAAAGGAATTTATCGACCAAGTATTAAACTGGCAGTCTTTTGTTAAGGATAATTATGCACCGAGGCTATCAGATTTTCTTGATCCAAGGGAACAATTTATTGTTCAGTCAATCATTGGTGGAGAGAATGATTGTAAGGTTTCTTTTTTCGGTGGCAATGAACATGCAGAACGAAAACGTGCATTTCTATACCCTGAATACATAGAACCAAGTCAAGAGGATTTTCAATGTACTTTATTTGAAATTGAGTATCCGGATAAATTTATTCATTTAACACATCCACAAATATTAGGAAGTCTCATGGGCTTAGGCTTGCGCAGAGGAAAATTCGGTGATATTTTATTGGATGAAAAAAGAATCCAATTTTTAGCAGCTAGTGAAGTGACTGATTATATTAAACTTCATTTTCATACGGTAGGAAAGACTACGATAGCATTAGCGGAAAAATCGCTGGATGATCTTATAGGTAGCCAAGAAGAATATCAGGAAATACAAGCGACTGTTTCCTCTATGCGTTTAGATACGATTCTAGCATCGATAACGAAAATATCTAGACAAAAAGCCGTTTCTTTAATTCAAAGTGGTACTGTTAAAGTAAATTGGCGACTTGTTGAACAACCATCCTTTGTTGTTCAACAAGGGGATTTGATTTCTGCAAGAGGCTATGGACGAATAAAAATTTTACTGATTGGTGATCAAACAAAAAAAGAAAAATGGCGAATAACGGTCGGGAAACTAAAATAAATTTTAAAAATTAAGAGGAAAATTCCCGCTTACTGTCGAAACATAGTATATAATGTATAATAAATACTATATAATGTACCTAGATGAATTTTGAATTAATTTTGGAGGTGGCCTTATGCCGTTAACGCCGTTGGATATACATAACAAAGAATTTGCCCGAGGTTTTCGTGGATATGATGAAGATGAGGTTAATGAATTTTTAGACCAAGTCATTAAAGATTATGAAATGATTATTCGTGAAAAAAGAGAGCTTGAAGAAAGAGTTAAAGATTTTCAAGAAAAATTAGCGCATTTTAATAATATCGAGGAAACATTGAATAAATCTATCGTTATTGCCCAGGAGGCAGGGGAAGATGTAAAGCGTAATGCTCAAAAGGAAGCGAAGCTAATCGTCCGTGAAGCTGAAAAAAATGCGGATCGAATCGTCAATGATGCTTTATCTAAAGCTAGAAAAATTGCAATTGAAATTGAAGACTTGAAAAAACAATCAAAAATTTTCCGTACTCGCTTTAAAATGCTTATTGAAGCCCAACTAGATTTAATTAATTCAAATGATTGGGATCAAATTATGGAATTTAATGTAGATGCAACTGAATTAAAATCATTGCGTGAAGAAGAAGATAGTGTGATTAAATAATTTTCTAGTACATTAAACAAAAAATAGATTGACGAATAACCTGTTTATTGCATATAATTCTTTATTATACTTAAATTATGCTAAAATATGTTTTTTGACAATTAATAGTGTATAATGCATTATCTACTATATGTTTGATTGTAAGACCGTTAGTTGAAATAAAAAATGACGATGAAAGGGACAGTACAATTACTTCTTTTTGCTAAGCGAATCGAGGATGGTGTAAGCTCGATGAAAAAGACTAATTGGAAAATCACCCTGGAGTTCCTATCCTGAAAATGGATTGCTCACGTAAGGATAGGCGTTAATTCACGTTACGAATGTAGAGTGGACAAAAGATATGTCTCTTGTCTATTTGGGTGGTACCGCGGGTAAGCTTTCTCGTCCCAATTTGGGATGAGGAGGCTTTTTTATTTTCTATTTTTTTCATACAAGTGACCTAGACTCGCTAACTGTCTAAATTATGGAGAAAGAGGAAATGATTATTACTATATGTAAATCCGAAAAAACAAAATATATGCTGTTATTTTTATATGTTTTTTCTTTAAATTGAAAGGAGTATATAAATGGAATACAAAGAAACGTTATTAATGCCAAAAACGGATTTCCCAATGCGTGGAAATTTACCAAAAAGAGAACCAGAAATGCAAGCGAAATGGGAAGAAATGGATATTTATAAAAAGGTTCAAGAAAGAACAAATGGACGTCCGAAGTTCGTTCTTCATGATGGACCACCATATGCAAATGGTAGTATCCATATGGGGCATGCATTAAATAAGGTATTAAAGGATATTATCGTTCGTTCGAAATCAATGATGGGCTTTGATGCGCCATATGTACCAGGTTGGGATACTCATGGTTTGCCAATTGAACAGGTATTAACAAATAAAGGTGTTAACCGTAAAGAAATGTCTGTATTTGAATTCCGTAAGCTATGTGAACAATATGCTTATGAACAGGTAGATATCCAACGTACGGAATTTAAAAAGCTTGGTGTACGTGGAGATTGGGAAAATCCATATATTACTTTAAAGCCAAAATATGAAGCACAACAAATTCGTGTATTTGGTGAAATGGCGAAAAAAGGATTAATTTATAAAGGGTTAAAACCAGTGTATTGGTCTCCGTCATCTGAATCAGCGCTTGCAGAAGCAGAAATTGAATATAAAGATAAAAAATCAGCATCCATCTTTGTTGCATTTCCTGTAAAAGATGGAAAAGGTGTTCTTGACCAGGATACCGAAATCGTGATTTGGACAACAACACCATGGACTATTCCTGCAAATTTAGGTATTTCTGTACATCCTGAATTGACTTATGTTGTCGTTAAAGTTAATGACCGAAAATTTGTAGTCGCAGAAGATTTATTGAGTTCTGTTGTCGAAGCTTTAGAATGGGATCAATATGAAGTTGTTCAAACTGTAAATGGTTCTGATTTAGAATATGTAGTTGCAAAGCATCCATTATATGGACGTGATTCCTTAGTGATGCTTGGTGAACATGTTACAACGGATTCAGGTACAGGTTGTGTTCATACAGCACCAGGGCATGGGGAAGACGACTTCTATGTAGGTCAAAAATATGAATTAGGCGTATTAAGTCCAGTTGATGAAAAAGGTCATATGACAAGTGAAGCTCCTGGCTTTGAAGGCTTATATTATGATAAAGCAAATAAAGTAATTACAGAAAAATTAACAGAGGTAGGAGCGTTACTTAAGCTTTCCTTTATTACTCACTCCTATCCACATGATTGGCGTACGAAAAAGCCGGTAATTTTCCGCGCAACAGCACAATGGTTTGCGTCTATTGAACCAATTCGTGAACAGTTGCTAAATGAAATTCAAAATGTGAAGTGGCATAATAAATGGGGCGAAACAAGACTGTATAATATGATCCGCGACCGTGGTGATTGGTGTATTTCCCGACAACGTGTTTGGGGTGTTCCAATTCCTGTATTTTATGCGGAAAATGGGGAAGCGATTATTACGGAAGAAACCGTAAATCATGTGGCCAATTTATTTGAAGAGCATGGCTCTAATATTTGGTTTGATCGCGAACCAAAAGATTTATTACCGGAAGGCTTTAGTCACCCAGGTAGTCCAAATGGAGTATTTACAAAAGAAACAGATATTATGGATGTATGGTTTGACTCGGGTTCTTCCCATTATGCGGTATTAGAAGCAAGAGAAGAGCTTACACATCCTGCAGATATTTATTTAGAAGGTTCTGATCAATACCGTGGTTGGTTTAACTCCAGCTTAATTACAAGTGTTGCCGTGACAGGTCATGCACCATATAAAGGTGTAGTATCTAATGGCTTTACGGTTGATGCAGAGGGTAAGAAAATGTCTAAATCATTAGGTAACGTAATTGTCCCTGAACAAATTACAAAACAATTCGGTGCCGATGTATTACGACTATGGGTATCTTCAGTAGATTACACAACTGATGTTAAAGTATTTATGGATAACTTCAAGCAAGTTTCTGAAGTTTATCGTAAAATTCGTAATACACTACGCTTCATGCTCGGAACAACATCTGATTTTAATCCAGCAACAGATAAAGTAGCGTTTGAAGAGCTACGTGAAGTGGATCAATACATGCTTGTAAAGCTGAATAATTTAATTAAAAATATTCGTGGCTGCTATGAGGAATATAACTTTGCTGAAATTTATCATAATGTAAATAATTTCTTTGCGCTTGATCTAAGTGCTTTCTATTTAGATTTTGCAAAAGATGTATTATACATTGAAGCACCTAACGATAAAGTTCGTCGCTCGATGCAAACAGTCATTTATGAAAGCTTAATTGCGCTAACTAAATTAATGGCACCAATTTTACCACATACAGCGGATGAGGTTTGGGGATATATTCCAAGCGTTGAAGAAGAAAGTGTCCAATTGACAGATCTTCCAAACTATGTGGAATTACCAAATGCCGATGCATTAGTTGAAAAGTGGTCAGCATTTTTAGATCTTCGTGATGATGTGCTAAAAGCGCTTGAGGTGGCACGTAACGAAAAGGTTATTGGTAAATCATTAACAGCTAAAGTTTCCTTGTATGTAACAAATAGTGTGAAGGAATTACTTGCTTCCATCTCTGAAAATATCGGTCAAATTTTTATCGTTTCTGATTTTGAAATTGCTGGAGCATACGAGGAAGCACCAGATTCCGCATTGAAATTAGAAAATGCAGCAATTGTTGTTACGAAAGCAGAAGGCGAAACATGTGACCGTTGTTGGGTTGTAACACCAGAAGTTGGTCATGATCATGATCACCCAACATTATGCCCACGCTGTGCATCTGTTGTAAAAGAAAATTATAGTCATTTAGCATAATCATTGTATGTTATTTCTTTGCTTTTGACTATTCCATACACAGGCAAGATTATGACGACTATATAAATTAATACAGCTGAAAAAGGTCAGACTTACCGCTAATATCACCTATAAGTGATGAGATGTGTATAGTCTGACTCTTTTTATGTTAAAAACCCGCATTTTCATCTATTACAATGATTAACCAAAAACGGATAACTTTCTTAGTTTTACAAAAAGCTTCTGAAAATGAATCAGGACTCTGTGGACAAACTAACAAATACATTATTTGGTTTACGTCCAAAAGGACTATATCTTTATCAGTGTGGTATATAAGAGTAACGGAATCATTTGCAGCAACTACATGAGAATACAATAGGAGGGTTTTAATTGGATCAAACGTTCAATGATTTGTATGTGGAAATCGTTGCAATGAAGAAGGATTTAGAAGAACACCTCGAAAAGAACCAATTATCTGCTCATGTTAAGCAATTAGCAAAAGAAGAATTATCTGATATCAACAATACATTAGAGAAATGGAATAATGGTTACTATGGAATCTGCGAAGAAACCGGTAACCAATTACCAGTAGAATTATTATCCTTCCAACCAACCGTCCGCAGCTTTCGAGAAGTCAATCACCTAATGAAATATTTAAAAAAACCAGTTTTCCCATTATGAGATTTTAAGCAAAATGGAAAAGGGGCTGGGACAAAACGAAAAACGCTATTTTTCTTGATGGAGCAATGTTATTTTAATTATGTTTTAGTTGGCGCTTTCCGCGGTCGAGCGTCCGCGGATTTGCCTTCCTGCAGAGTCTCGAGTCACGGGCTATTCCCGCGGGAGTGACACTTCACTCCAATCAATTTTCAAAAGTATCTTTTTTATCATTGGTATTAGAAATTTTTAGAAAACCACTTATGTCCCAGACTCTTTTTTTATCACTGTTTTCGTATAGTCTGTTGTTTTTTCTAAAAATCCCTAAAGAAAAATACACATAATAACAATCCTTTAAAATACAGCTGTATTTATTAATAATTATCATTAGCAATTAATATAAGCCTATATAAACAGTAAATATAGCTCAAACGAAAATAAATCGCATTGCAATCCAATTTATGCTAAAATTCAATAGAGTATAATGGAAGCTTGGGGGTTACCGGATTGTTATATTATTTAATAACTTTACTAATCATTGGAATTGACCAATTAACAAAATGGCTAATTGTAGCGAAAATGCAATATGGTGAAAGTATTACAATTATAGAAGATTTCTTGTACATCACCTCCCATCGAAATCAAGGAGCAGCATGGGGAATACTTCAAGGTCAAATGTGGTTCTTCTATTTAATCACCGTTTTAGTCATTGGATTTTTAATTTATTATTTACAAAAGCACGGAAAAGGCAAACCATTATTTAGCATTGCAATTGCATTAATGCTTGGTGGAGCAATTGGAAATTTTATAGACCGTTTATTTCGTAAAGAAGTTGTCGATTTTATAAATGTATACATATTCAATTATGATTTTCCAATTTTTAATGTAGCGGATTCTGCCCTTGTTGTAGGGGTAACATTATTAATAATTCAAATGCTTCTAGAAGAACGTAAGAGCAAAAAGGAGAAATAGTATGGAGAAATTACAACACATCATTCGTGATGTGGACAGTGGAAATAGAATTGATAAGATTCTTTCCACTATCAATAAGGAATGGTCAAGAACACAAGTTCAAGATTGGATTAAGGATGGTCTTGTCCTTGTAAATGGGAATAAAATAAAAGCAAATTATAAATGTAACCTAAATGATGTTATAGAAGTAACAATTCCAGATGCTGTCGAATTAGATGTTGTTCCTGAAGCAATGGATTTAGATATTTATTATGAGGATAAAGATGTCATTGTTGTTAATAAACCACGTGGGATGGTAGTACATCCTGCACCTGGACATACGAGTGGTACGCTTGTTAATGGTTTACTTGCTCATTGTAATGATTTATCAGGGATTAATGGGGTGATGCGTCCTGGGATTGTTCATCGTATCGATAAGGACACTTCGGGATTACTTATGGTGGCAAAAAATGATGTTGCCCACGAAAGCCTAGTAGACCAATTAGTGAAAAAATCTGTAACAAGAAAATACCAAGCAGTTGTTCATGGGGTAATTCCACATGATTACGGAACCGTCGATGCGCCAATCGGAAGAGACAAACAAGACCGTCAACGAATGGCTGTTGTAGATAACGGAAAACATGCCGTTACCCATTTTCGTATAATTGAACGGTTTAATAACTACACACATATTGAATGTGAACTGGAAACAGGAAGAACGCATCAAATAAGAGTCCATATGAAATATATCGGCTACCCATTAGCAGGTGATCCTAAATATGGTCCAAAAAGGACATTGCCGTTTAATGGACAAGTCCTTCATGCTGGTGTTCTAGGATTTAATCACCCGCGAACAGGGGAATATTTAGAGTTTTCAGCACCATTACCAGAGGATTTTTCTACTTTACTTCAGCAATTAAAAAATGATCGTTAAAAGTATCATAATGCACGATTATTATTTGATAATTGAAACATATCGTTTACCCATTGACAACAAACGCTAAACAAGAGTATCATCAATATGAAAAGATTAGAACCTTTAAATCAGTCCAGAGAGGCTGAGAAGGTAACGGACCTAAAGCATTAAATTACCTAGGGACAGACCCTCTCGCCTTTACTAGCGAGAGGTTTTTTGTATCTTTTAAAAAATTCTCGTACGAATAATTTTTCCGGAGGTTAAATATGGAAAAAGCGGTAGTATTAGATGAACAAGCGATGAGAAGAGCATTGACAAGAATCGCGCATGAAGTTATTGAAAAAAATAAAGGAATAGATGATATTGTCATCATTGGGATTCGGACTAGAGGCATATTTTTAGCCCAACGTTTAGCAAGCCGAATTGAACAAATTGAAGGTGCAAAGGTTCCAGTAGGAGAATTAGATATTACTTTATATCGGGATGACTTAACGATAAAAACAAAAGATAAAGAGCCATTAGTAAAGGGCTCAGATATACCAGTCGATATTCATAATAAAAAAGTAATATTAGTGGATGATGTTTTATACACTGGGCGAACAGTCCGTGCTGCAATGGATGCACTGATAGATATCGGAAGACCTGCCCAAATTCAATTGGCTGTTTTAGCAGATCGAGGACATCGGGAATTGCCTATCCGAGCTGATTATGTTGGGAAAAATATTCCGACCTCAAAAACCGAAAAGATTGTCGTTGAATTAGTAGAAAATGACCGTGTGGATCGCGTAAGTATTCATGAAAAATAAAATAGCTTGCCCTTTTAAAGACAGTCCAGAGAGGCTGAAAAGGGGATTTTTTAAATAGAATGGTTCTATTCCTAGCTACTTGCAAAGAAGAAATTAGCTTATTTGCTTGTATCCAGATTATGGAACAATTGTATCTTCTAAAAACCTCTTTCCAGCAATTGGAAAGAGGTTTTTTTGCATATTAGTATACTTTTTAAGTAAATGAAATACTTGGAGGGATTAAAAGGATGGGTAATCTGTTAACAATGGGAGATTTATCGGCTGAGGAGATAAAGAAAATATTGGCTGATGCGAATAACTTTTCGAAAGATGAAGGTTGGGCGCCTAATCAATCAGCCTTTATTGCAAACTTGTTTTTTGAACCTAGCACACGAACTAAAAGTAGTTTCGAAATGGCGGAACGAAAGCTAGGACTACAAGTAATCCCTTTTGAGGCAAATACATCTAGTGTATTAAAGGGTGAGACTCTATATGACACCGTTAAAACATTACAATCGATTGGACTTTCTGCCGTTGTTATTCGTCATGAAAAGGATCGTTATTTTGATGAATTATCGAATATTAACATTCCTATTATAAATGGCGGTGATGGATGTGGGCATCATCCGACACAGTGTTTACTTGATCTATTAACAATCCACCAAGAGTTTGGTAGCTTTACGGATTTAAACATTGCAATTATTGGAGATATTCTTCATAGTCGAGTTGCTCGTTCCAATTCAGAAGCGTTGATGCGACTTGGTGCGAACGTTTGTTTCTCTGGTCCGCCAGAATGGTTTGATAGGCAAATAATTGCGAATGGAAGCTATTTACCAATTGATGAAGCAATTCAAACTGCTGATGTTGTAATGTTATTAAGAATTCAACATGAACGGCATCAAGAGCATTTGCAATTAACGAAGCAACAATATCACGAGCAATATGGCTTAACGATTGCTCGCGAAAAAAGTATGAAACCAGATAGCATCATTATGCATCCTGCACCAGTTAATCGCAATGTGGAAATTGCCTCCGCTTTAGTGGAATGTGGGAGATCCCGGATTTTTAAGCAAATGGAAAATGGTGTATATGTTCGTATGGCTGTATTAAAACGAGCATTACAAACGCCAATGGAAAGGGAGATGGAATATGTCATTATTGATTAAAAATGGTTCGTTACTTAATCAAGCAGGAGAATTGGAAGTATGCGATCTTTATCTGGAAGAAGGCATAATAAAAAAAATTGCTAGCAATATTCAAGCAACAGGTAGTGAAAAGGTAATTGAAGCAGCTGGCTTACTAGTTTCTCCAGGCTTCGTTGACTTACATGTGCATTTGCGGGAGCCCGGAGGAGAGCAGAAAGAAACAATTGCTACTGGCACACTAGCAGCTGCAAAAGGTGGTTTTACGACAATTGCATCAATGCCAAATACAAAACCAGTTCCGGACACTAAGGAGCAGCTGGAATGGTTACATAAACGAATAAAAGAAACAGCGAAGGTAAGAGTTCTTCCGTATGCAACGATAACGAAAGGGCAACGTGGTACAGAGTTAGTCGATTTTCCTGCACTTGCGGAGGCTAATGCATTTGCTTTCTCTGACGATGGTGTAGGAGTTCAAGCCGCCGGAGTTATGTATGAGGCAATGAAGGAAGCAGCAAATATTAATAAAGCAATTGTCGCCCATTGTGAAGATAACTCATTAATTTACTCCGGTGCAGTTCATGAAGGAAAAATCGATAAAGAATTGAATATTCCTGGGATCCCTTCCATAGCAGAATCCGTCCAAATAGCGAGAGACATATTATTAGCAGAGGCTGCTAATTGCCATTACCATGTTTGCCATATTAGTACAAAGGAGTCGGTACGAGTCGTTCGGGATGCGAAGCGAGCGGGTATCAAAGTAACTGCAGAAGTATCCCCACATCATCTTTTATTATGTGAAGATGATATACCAGGAGATGACGCAAATTTCAAAATGAATCCACCTCTTCGTAGCAAGGAAGATAAGGCGGCATTGTTAGCAGGACTAATGGATGGCACAATTGACTTTATTGCAACAGATCATGCACCACATACAGAGGAAGACAAACAAAAAGGAATGCGTAGTGCACCGTTTGGCATTGTCGGTCTTGAAACAGCATTTCCGCTTTTATATACAAATTTAGTAGAAAAGGAGATTCTTACATTAAAAGAGCTTGTAGACTTTATGACTATTAAGCCAGCAAATGCTTTCCAACTGCCATTTGGAAAGCTAGCAGAAGGCGAGCATGCAGATATCGTACTCGTTGACTTAAAACATGAGGCAACAATCGATCCTGCAAAGTTTGCATCGAAAGGGAAGAACACTCCGTTTACAAACTGGAATTGTAAAGGGTGGCCAGTACAAACCATCGTAAATGGGGAAATAGTATGGGAGAAGGAGAGTGTACAGCAATGAGAAGACAGCTCATATTAGCAGATGGAACAGTATTTGTAGGAGAAGGTTTTGGATCAGAAGAAACATCTATTGGTGAGGTTGTTTTTCATACTGGAATGACAGGATATCAAGAAATTTTAACAGATCCATCTTTTGCTGGCCAAATAGTTACCTTTACCTATCCGTTAATTGGAAATTATGGAGTGAATCATGAAGATTTTGAAACCTTTCAGCCTGCAGTAAAAGGACTTATTGTAAAGGAAGCATGTGATTATCCTTCCAATTTTCGCAGTCAATTTACAATTGATGACTATTGTAAAAGCAAAAAAATTCCCGGAATATCGGGAGTAGATACTAGAAAACTGACGAGAATTATTCGACGCTACGGAACATTGAAAGGTGCATTATGCGGAATGGAGGTAGATGTTGCAAAGGTCATTGAACAATTACAAAATCAGCCAATCTCCACAGAGCTTGTGGAAACTGTGTCTACAAAACAATTATATCCAAGTCCAGGAAGAGGACATCGTGTAGTATTAATTGATTATGGTATGAAGCATGGCATTTTACGGGAACTAAAAAATCGGAAATGTACAGTTATTGTTGCACCACATACGACCACAGCTGAGGAAGTGTTAAATTTGCATCCAGATGGTGTAATGCTTTCCAATGGACCAGGGGATCCAAAGGATATTCCTGTAGCAATTCAAACGGTTAAGGAATTAATCGGTAAGGTGCCAATTTTCGGAATATGTTTAGGACACCAGTTATTAGCATTAGCATGTGGTGCCAATACATCAAAATTGAAATTTGGCCATCGTGGTGCGAATCATCCGGTTAAAGATTTGGCCACAGGTAAAGTAGTATTAACTTCACAAAATCATGGGTATGCAGTCGAACATGAATCGGTAAGAAATACACCGCTTTTCGTAACCCATATAGCGATTAATGATGGAACAGTAGAAGGTCTAAAACATAAAGAGCATCTAGCTTTTTCGGTTCAATATCACCCAGAAAGCTCCCCTGGACCAGAAGATGCGAATTATTTATTTGATCAGTTTATCGAAATGATGAATACTAATCAGGAAGGGGCATACATCAATGAAACGCACTGATATTCAAACCATTTTAGTAATAGGTTCAGGTCCAATTGTTATAGGGCAGGCTGCAGAATTTGATTATGCAGGTACACAAGCATGTCTAGCTTTAAAAGAAGAAGGATATCGCGTAATATTAGTTAACTCTAATCCTGCTACCATTATGACCGATACAGAAATCGCAGATGTTGTCTATATCGAACCATTAACACTTGAATTTGTAAGTAGAATCATTCGCAAGGAAAGACCGGATGCTCTATTACCAACGCTAGGTGGTCAAACAGGATTAAATTTAGCAGTTCAATTAGCAAATTCCGGAATTTTACAGCAATATAATGTGGAAATTTTAGGAACAAAGCTTTCCTCTATCGAAAAAGCGGAAGATCGTGAGTTATTTAGAAACTTAATGAACGAAATTGGTGAACCAGTACCTGAAAGTGCCATTGTTCATAGCTTGGAGGAAGCGAAATCATTTGTTGAAAATATTGGCTTTCCAGTCATCGTACGCCCTGCCTTTACACTAGGTGGAACAGGCGGGGGAATTTGTGAAAATGATCAGGACTTAATCGATATCGTTCAAAGTGGTTTAAAAAATAGTCCAGTCCACCAAATATTATTAGAGCAAAGTATTGCAGGATATAAGGAAATTGAATATGAAGTAATGCGCGATTCAAACGATCAGGCGATTGTTGTTTGTAACATGGAAAATATTGATCCGGTAGGAATTCATACTGGGGATTCTATTGTTGTGGCACCGAGTCAAACATTATCTGATCGCGAATATCAATTGCTACGGAATGTGTCACTAAAAATTATTCGTGCACTGGAAATTGAAGGTGGCTGTAATGTACAAATCGCATTGGATCCCAATAGTTTTCAATACTATATTATTGAAGTAAACCCACGTGTCAGTCGTTCCTCAGCACTAGCATCAAAGGCTACCGGTTATCCGATTGCAAAGCTTGCAGCGAAAATTGCAGTTGGACTTACATTGGATGAGATGATGAATCCAGTAACCGGAAAAACGTATGCAATGTTCGAGCCTACCCTCGATTATATTGTAACGAAAATACCACGCTGGCCATTCGATAAATTTGAATCTGCAAAGCGGACACTAGGTACGCAAATGAAAGCTACAGGAGAAGTGATGGCAATTGGTAGAACGTTCGAGGAATCATTACTTAAAGCTATCCGTTCATTAGAAGCGAATGTTTACCATATCGAACTAAACAATCCAGAGCAGGTGGATGATAAGCTATTAGAAAAAAGAATTCGTAAAGCGGGTGATGAACGTCTCTTTTACATCGGAGAAGCACTCCGTCGTGGTGTAACAATCGAGAAAATTCACGATTGGAGTGCCATTGATCTTTTTTTCCTATATAAAATGGCAAATATTATCAAGCTAGAAAACGAGCTACGTAGCAATAAAGATAATGTAGAGTTGTTGAAAACAGCAAAGAAAAAAGGATTTTCCGATAAAACGATTGCAAAGCTTTGGGGAATAAATGAGAGTAATGTGTATGAAATAAGGAAAACAAATGGCATCATGCCAGTTTATAAAACGGTGGATACATGTGCGGCTGAATTTGAAGCCTCTACGCCATATTATTATGGAACATATGAAGAAGAAAATGAGTCAATTAAAACGGAAAAAGAAAGTATTCTTGTGTTAGGATCTGGTCCAATCCGAATTGGTCAAGGGGTAGAATTTGATTATGCAACAGTACATTCCGTATGGGCGATTAAAGAAGCTGGATATGAGGCAATTATTATAAATAACAATCCGGAAACTGTTTCAACAGATTTCAGTATTTCCGATAAACTTTATTTTGAGCCATTAACTATCGAAGATGTCATGCATGTGATTGAAATCGAGCAGCCAAAAGGAGTAGTTGTACAATTTGGTGGACAGACAGCCATTAATTTAGCTTCCATGCTTGTTGAGAGAGGAGTAGAAATTATTGGCACATCATTAGCGGATGTCGACCGTGCAGAAAACCGTCAAAAATTCGAAGAAACATTAGAAGCAATCCATATTCCACAGCCACTAGGAAAAACAGCATTAAGCATAGAAGAAGCAATCCGAATTGCGAAACAGATTGGTTACCCTGTGTTAGTTCGACCATCCTATGTACTAGGTGGGAGAGCAATGGAAATAGTTTACCATGAAGAAGAGCTGCTTTATTACATGCAAAATGCTGTAAATGTTAATCCTGATCAACCGGTTTTAATTGATCGCTACTTAGTTGGAAAAGAAATTGAAGTAGATGCAATCTCTGATGGGGTTGACGTTTTGATACCTGGCATCATGGAGCATATTGAGCGTGCCGGTGTGCATTCTGGAGATTCGATTGCCGTTTACCCGACACAAAGTCTCTCCCTTACGGTGAAAGATAAAATTGTCGATTATACTATTAAACTAGCTAAATCGTTAAATATCGTTGGTCTTTTAAACATTCAATATGTTGTATGTGATGAGGAAGTATTTGTGCTAGAGGTTAATCCAAGATCTAGCCGAACCGTACCATTCATCAGTAAAATTACGAACGTACCAATGGCAAAAATTGCAATGAAGGTAATTTTAGGTGATACGTTGAAAAATCTTGGCTACGAAACAGGGGTAATTCCTGAAAAAGCAGGTGTATATGTCAAGGTGCCTGTATTCTCCTTTGCTAAGCTACGAAGTGTTGACATCACATTAGGACCAGAAATGAAATCTACTGGTGAGGTAATGGGGAAGGATAGGACATTAGAGAAAGCTCTTTATAAAGGCTTGGTTGCTTCTGGAATGAATATTGCGACACACGGAGCAGTAATTTTAACAGTAGCAGATAAGGATAAAGAAGAAGCGAGTAAAATTGCAGAACGCTTCCACCAAATTGGTTATCGGATTTTAGCAACAGAAGGGACGGCTCGTTATTTAATAGATAAAGCAATACCCGTTGAGGCAATCGACAAAATCGGCATTGATAGTCCGAATAATTTATTGCAAATTATAAGAAATGGGCAGGCACAGCTTGTTATCAATACATTAACGAAAGGGAAACAAATTGCAAGAGATGGATTCCGGATTCGTAGGGAGTCAGTAGAAAATTCTGTCCCATGCCTCACTTCACTTGATACTGCCAAAGCCTTACTTCAAGTGCTAGAATCACTTGTTTTTTCAACGGAGGCAATGCAGCCGTTACAAAAAGTGAAGGAGCTGATAGAGGTTTGATTCAATTAGAAGAAATGAAGATAACGGAACAGAAAGAGATAGCAACCAATATTTTCCATCTACAAATCCAAGGGGATCTCGTTTCGCAAATTAAGCAGCCTGGTCAATTTGTCCATGTTAAGGTAGCAGAAGGTATAGAGCCGTTGCTTCGGAGACCGATAAGTATTGCAAAAATCAATCATGAAGAAAATATTCTCTCACTCATTTACCGAGCAGATGGAAAAGGAACCTCTTTGCTTTCGAAAAAGCACCCAGGAGAATTAGTTAGTATTTTAGGCCCGTTAGGTAATGGCTTTCCAATCACTCAGCATAAAGGGAAAACCGCGCTGTTAGTTGGAGGCGGAATCGGAGTACCACCATTGTATGAGTTGTCTCGACAGCTAACAAGTCTAGGAATTCGTGTTATCCATGTCCTTGGTTTTCAGTCTGCAAATGTAAGTTTTTTAGAAAATGAATTTTCTAGATTAGGAATGACCTATATTGCGACGGTGGATGGTTCAAAAGGGATGCAAGGCTTTGTTACCGATGTAATTGAAGCGGAAAAGTTAACCTTTGATTGTTTATATGCATGTGGACCAACACCGATGCTTAAAGCATTAGAACAAAAATTTCCAGATAAAGAAGTGTATTTATCGCTTGAAGAGCGAATGGCGTGTGGAATCGGAGCGTGTTTTGCTTGTGTGCGGCCAACAACTTGTGGAGATGGCTATAAAAAAATATGTAGTGATGGTCCAGTATTTCGGGCAGGGGAGGTTGTGCTATGAGTCGATTAAATATATCCTTGCCCGGTCTTGATTTGAAAAATCCAATAATGCCAGCATCTGGGTGCTTTGGTTTTGGCAGAGAATTTGCGAAATTATATGATTTAAGCATTTTAGGGGCAATGATGGTCAAAGCAACCACTATTTTTTCCCGTTTTGGCAATCCGACTCCTAGGGTCGCTGAAACATCTAGTGGCATGTTAAATGCGATTGGTCTACAAAATCCGGGAGTAGAAAAGGTATTTCATGAAGAGCTCCCATGGCTTGAGCAATTTGATGTTCCAATCATTGCCAATGTCGCTGGCTCAACCATTGAGGAATATGTCGAGGTAGCAAAGATACTTTCGAAAGCAAAAAATGTTCACGCATTAGAGCTAAATATTTCATGTCCAAATGTAAAGCATGGAGGTATTGCGTTTGGAACTATTCCAGAGATTGCTAAAGAGGTCACAGCAAGAGCGAAGGAAGTATCCGAGGTTCCTGTGTATGTAAAATTATCTCCAAATGTAACAGATATTTGTGAAATAGCAAAGGCTGTCGAAGCTGGTGGTGCTGATGGAATAACCTTAATAAATACTTTAACAGGACTACGTTTAGATGTGAAAACCGGCCGACCTATTATCGCAAACATAACTGGCGGCCTCTCAGGTCCTGCAATTAAGCCTATTGCACTACGGATGGTATATGAGGTTAGTCAACGAGTAAATATTCCAATCATCGGAATGGGTGGAATTCAATCTGCAGAGGATGCGCTAGAATTCTTCTATGCTGGGGCCAGTGCAGTCGCTATTGGTACGGCGAATTTTACAGATCCATTTGCATGTCCGAATATCATTGGGCAATTGGATGAACTTTTAGAGCAACTAAATATTAATCATATAAGTGACTGCATTGGAAGGAGTTGGAAACTTGGAGCAACCAGTAATTATCGCGCTTGATTTCCCATCATGGGAAGAAACTCAAATGTTTTTACGAAAATTTGGTAAGAAAAAATTATATGTAAAAGTAGGGATGGAATTATTTTATCAAGAAGGTCCAGCAATCATTACCCATTTAAAAGAGATGGGGCATCAAATATTCCTTGATTTAAAGCTGCACGATATTCCGAATACGGTGAAGTCTGCAATGAAGGGAATTGCAAAGCTAGGCGTCGATTTAGTAAATGTTCATGCTGCTGGCGGAACGCAAATGATGGAAGCAGCAATTGAGGGACTGGAAGCTGGAATGTCTGCAGGAGGCAAACGGACAAAATGTATTGCCGTTACACAGCTAACAAGTACGTCAGAAAAACAGATGCAAAATGATCAATTAATTTTATCAACATTAGAACAATCAGTTTTGCATTATGCAATGCTAGCAAAAAAATCAGGACTTGATGGGGTAGTGAGCTCCGTACAGGAGGCATCTGCAATTAAAAATTATATAAAAGAACCATTTCTAATTATTACGCCAGGAATTCGCTTAGAAAATGAAGCAGCAGATGATCAAAATCGGATTGCAACACCATTTGCTGCGAGAAAATTAGGTGCTACAGGAATTGTAGTAGGACGCTCCATTACACAACAAACGGATCCAGTGTATGCATATGAAATAATAAAAAGCCAATGGGAGTTGAATTAATATGGAACGATTACTTGCAGAAAAATTATTGGAAATTAATGCAGTTTCCCTGAGTCCAGAGCAACCATATACTTGGTCCTCTGGAATTATTTCGCCAATTTATTGTGATAATCGCATAACTCTTGGCTATCCTGCCTTGCGGAAGGAAATTGCCAACGGGCTAGCTAGATTGATTGAAACAAACTTTTCAGAAGTGGATGTTGTTGCGGGAACGGCAACTGCTGGTATTCCCCACGCTGCATGGGTAAGTGATTATTTGGATTTGCCTATGTGCTATGTTCGCTCAAGTGCAAAAGGACATGGTAAGGGTAAGCGAATTGAAGGAAAAGCAGAAGCTGGCAACCGTGTAGTCATTGTAGAAGATCTCATTTCTACTGGAAAGAGTGCAATTGATGCAGCAAAGGCTTTACAAGACGAAGGCTGTATCGTTCTAGGAATTGTCTCCATTTTCACCTATGAATTAGCAGAAGCAAAGCAGCCATTCGCAGAGAGTGGAATACCTTATTATTCTTTAAGTAATTTTTCCAGCTTAATTGAGGTAGCGAAAGATAAAGGCTTTATTTCACAGCAAGCAGTGGATTATATTCTTTCCTGGAAGGAAAATCCGAAAGAGTGGGGTGCGATTAAAAAATAAGGAATGGAGAGACGCCTCTCGCTGTTTTTTGTGACTTTTGGATGGAATTACGTTTAAATTTCGTTGATATCCACTCCGGCCAATTGCTTTGCGAGGGGCTGGCGGTGAGCTTCCTCGTCGCCCTACGCTCGCGAAAAACCTACACTATTTACATAATAGTATTTAAAAAAGACAAAAGAGTGTAGACAAACTCGAAAATTTTCGAGTTTGTCTACACTCTGAAACATCCACAGAAAAATTCTGTGGATGTTTTTAACGTAAAACAAGTGTGGAACAGTATTAACCGGATTATTTTTCCGGAGCATTTTTTAATACGGTTATTCTTTCGACAGACGGGGTTACATACACCGTTTGTTGATGATCATAAATAACAAATCCCGGTTTTGCTCCACTTGGCTTGCGAACATATTTTACCTTTGTATAATCCACTGGAACAGAGCTAGAATCTCTTGCCTTGCTATAGTAGGCTGCGATTTCTGCCGCTTCCTTAATCGTTTCTACTGATGGTTCATTATGCTGAATAACGACATGAGAGCCAGGAATATCCTTTGTATGGAGCCAAATTTCTTCTCTTCGAGCTAGCTTTGTGGTTAAATAGTCATTTTGCTTATTGTTTTTTCCAACAAGGATCAAGGTACCATTAGAAGCATAATATTTTTCAATTGTTGGTACTTGCCTCTGCGATTTCCGAGCGGTCTTTTTCTGCTTCATACGAATGTAGCCTTCTTCTTGAAGCTCTTCTTTTATTTCCTCTATATCTTTAGGTGCAGCAGTTTCCATTTGTTGAAGCAAGCCTTCAAAATATATACGTTCTTCTTCTGCCTTTACAATTTGCTCTTGAACAGCAATAAGCGCATTTTTACTCTTCTGGTATTTTGTAAAATATGCTTGTGCATTTTCGGAAGGTGTTTTATTCGGATTTAATTCAATGACGACTTCCTTATTATCTTCATCATAATAATTAAGTACCGAAATTTCTTTCATGCCTTTTTTAACGGCATATAAATTTGCTGTTAATAATTCACCATATAGCTGATAAATGGAACTATTTTCAGCTTCAAGCATCGTTTCTTTTAATTTTTCAATTTTCTTCTCTACTTTTTCTAATTCATTGTGAATGAATTTTTCAATATCGCCACCAATTTGTTTTACACGATCACGATCTGCCTTCCCAAAATAATAATGATCGAGCAGTTCGCTTAATGTCGGAAAGCTGCGTGCTTCCCCTTGGATATGGGTTAATGGAAATAAATAAAAATATTCTTTTTGCTTGCTCTTCATTAATGTCGGCGTGATTTGATTGGAATGTACTTGCTTTACTAACTCAATAAACGCCTTCGGAACAGTGAGGCGATTGGCAATGCCGGCTTTATTCAATACTTCACGGGCAAAGAGTGGGGATATCCCGGCAAATTGATTTACTAATTGATTATCAATTTTTCCACTATTAAAATCTATTTTTCGCAACACATCATCATTTGTCGCTTCTATTGGATTTTGTTTATTTTGTTCAGGTGGCCAAACATAGTTGTGTCCTGGTAATATCGCCCGATGGCGGTTGACTGCATAGGATACATGCTTAATGCTATCAAGAATCACACCTCTTGCTTCGTCGACTAAAATTACATTGCTATGTCTTCCCATTACTTCAATAATGAGCTGCTTATAAGCAATGTCACCAATCTCATTTCTTCCTTTAATCTTAATTACAATAATTCGATCGAAATCCTTTTGATAAATATCTTCAATAAAATGTCCTTCCATATGCTTACGGAGAAGCATGCAAAACATCGGTGGTTCTTTCGGATTTTCGTATGATTCATTTGTAATTTGGGCACGTGCATAAGATGGATGTGCTGATAAAAGTAATTTATGATTTTTCCCAGCTGAGCGAATCGTCAAAATTACTTCATTAATAAAAGGCTGATGAATTTTTAAAATTCGCCCGCCAATTAAAAGCTCCCGTAATTCCTTGGTCATTGCATATGTAAATAAACCGTCAAACGACATTTCAAACACCTCTACTATTTAAAATAGCTTACTTTCTATTGATCTATTTGGCAAATAAATTTTGGTCGTAATACAAAAGTAGTCTACAAATTGAAAAAAACTATAGCAATCAGCATAAGTTTACCATTGAATCTTCTCAAGTATAGCATTTTTTTCTTACTAGCTGAATAATCTTTAGTAAGAGATGGACAACTCTTGAGAATTAAGGGGGAGTGAAAGGTAGCAATGAAATTTCATGAGATGCAACCACAAGAAATTGCAAAAGCCATTCAAACAGACTTACAAGCAGGATTATCTTCATCAGAAGTAAAAAAACGTAGGGAACAATTTGGGTGGAATGAATTGGAAGCAGAAGAAAAGCAATCAGCATTGCTTTTATTTTTTAGTCAATTTAAAGATTTCATGGTCCTAGTATTATTAGGAGCAACGCTTATCTCTGGATTACTAGGGGAGTATGTTGATGCAATTGCAATTATGGCCATTGTCTTTTTAAATGGTTTATTAGGATTTTTTCAAGAAAGAAAAGCGGAAAAGTCACTTGATGCTTTAAAAGAATTATCTGCACCTAACGCTAATGTATTCCGTGATGGGAAATGGGTGAAAATTCCTTCGAAGGAGCTTGTACCCGGTGACCTCATTCGCTTTGCAAGCGGAGATCGTATTAGTGCGGATGTAAGGCTTCTCGAAGTAAGTAGCTTAGAAATTGAAGAATCAGCACTAACTGGAGAGTCTGTCCCAACTAGTAAGGATATCTCCCCAATTCACGAAGGCAACATCGGGATAGGAGATATGACGAATATGGCCTTCATGGGGACAATGGTAACTCGAGGCAGCGGAAAAGGTATCGTTATTGGTACCGGAATGAAAACTGCAATGGGTCAAATTGCGGATATGCTACAATCGACAGAAACATTGATGACTCCATTGCAAAGACGATTGGAGCAATTAGGGAAAATTTTAATAGTCGTTGCTCTTTTATTAACATTACTAGTAGTTATCGTAGGTGTCATTCAAGGAAACGATTTATATACGATGTTTTTATCGGGAGTTTCCCTTGCAGTTGCAGCAATTCCAGAAGGGCTGCCTGCAATTGTAACGGTCGGCTTATCTTTAGGTGTTCAACGAATGATTAAGAAAAATGCAATTGTCCGAAAGCTTCCTGCGGTCGAAACACTAGGCTGTGCATCTGTTATTTGCTCTGACAAAACCGGTACATTGACGCAAAATAAAATGACGGTTACACATCTCTGGACAAGCAACCAGCAATATCATGTATCAGGACAAGGCTATGAACCAGTTGGGTCCTTTTATAGAAATGAGAAAAAAATTCAACCAGATCAAAATGAGCAGTTAAAAATGCTATTACAATTTGGTATGCTTTGTAATCATGCGGAGCTAATACAAGATAAGCAGCATTTCCGAATCGATGGAGACCCTACCGAAGGGGCATTACTCGTTGCAGGGATGAAAGCAGGCTATAATAAAGTAAAATTGCTAAACGAATTCAAAATTATTCAAGAGTTTCCTTTTGATTCCACAAGAAAAATGATGAGTATCATTGTTGAAAACCGTAAAGGGGAACGCTTTGCAATCACAAAAGGTGCTCCGGATGTATTAATCGGTTTAAGTGAATCCGTTTTATCTGATGGGGTAAAACAATATGTTAATTTACCTTGGAGGAAGACGCTACAAACAGCGGTAGATTCACTTGCAGAACAAGCATTACGTACGATCGCAATTGCCTATAAACCGATACATACAAAAGGCCGAATGCTTCATGAAGCAGAGGTTGAAAAGGAATTAACCTTTATTGGTTTACAGGGGATGATTGATCCGCCGCGGCCAGAAGTAAAAGACGCCATTTTAGAATGTAAAAATGCAGGTATTAAAACCGTAATGATTACTGGAGACCATGTAATAACAGCGAAAGCAATTGGTAAACAGCTAGGAATATTACAGCCAAATAGCTTAGTTTTAGATGGGGCAGCATTACAATCCATGACGGTCGAAGCGTTAGAGGAAGTAGTAGAAGATGTCAACGTGTTTGCACGTGTATCACCAGAGCATAAACTAAAAATAGTAAAGGCATTACAAAATAAAGGCCATATTGTAGCGATGACTGGTGATGGTGTAAATGATGCACCAGCAATCAAGGCGGCAGACATTGGGATTGCAATGGGAATTACAGGTACAGATGTTGCCAAGGAATCATCAGCACTTGTGCTATTAGATGATAATTTTGCAACGATTAAATCTGCCATTCAAGAGGGTCGAAATATATATGAAAATATTCGTAAGTTTGTTCGGTATTTATTAGCATCAAATGTTGGAGAAATTTTAGTAATGTTATTTGCGATGATACTTGCGCTTCCATTACCACTTATTCCAATTCAAATATTATGGGTAAATTTAGTGACAGACGGGCTACCTGCGATGGCATTAGGATTAGATCAACCAGAAGGGGATGTGATGAAACGTAAACCAAGACATCCGAAAGAAGGTGTATTTGCTAGAGGTCTTGGTTGGAAAGTAATTTCTCGTGGATTTCTAATTGGAGCGGCAACATTAATTGCATTTATCGTAACGTATCATCAACATCCGGATCAGTTGGCATACGCACAAACAGTGGCCTTTGCAACATTAGTATTGGCACAATTAATCCATGTATTTGATTGCCGCAGTGAGCATTCGATTTTTTCGAGAAATCCATTTGGTAATCCTTATTTAGTAGGGGCAGTGTTATCAAGTATCGTATTGATGTTAGTTGTCATTTATTTCCCACCATTCCAGCCAATTTTTGATACGATTCCGATTATTCCATTTGATTGGTTATTAATTGTTGCGATGGCATCTTTACCAACATTTTTATTGGCAGGGTCATTTTTTGTAAGAAAAAAATAGAAACTATGTTATAATACGAAAGGTAATTAGGAGAAATCCATTACCTTTCTTTTTTTGTAAATGCTATAAGTATGAATAGAATAAGGATTTGGTGATAAAAAGTTTGTCCATAATGAAAATGATAAGCGTGATAATGGGTCGGGTGATTACATGATAGTAAGTATGACTGGATTTGGACGAAGTAAAAAAGAATCGGAATCTTTCTCAGTAACTATTGAGGTTCGCTCAGTAAATCATCGTTTTTTAGATTGTCATATTCGCATACCGCAATATTTGATGAAGCTAGAAGAGAAAATTAAGAAGGTCATTCGTAATAATATTACGAGAGGAAGAATCGATTGTTTTGTTACGATTGAAGGAGCAAATCTAACAAATCGCAGATTACTTATTGACTGGAAATTAATAGATGAGTATTATCAATTCATAGCAACTGCCAAAGAACGGTATAACATACAAGATAATATTAAGCTGTCTCATTTGCTCGAAAAAGAAGGCTTAGTTACCTTTGAGGAAAAAGAGGAAGAGAATGAGGAGCTTGCGAGTATTATTATCCAAGCAATTGATGAGGCGATACTTCAGTTAAAAGAAATGCGCATAACCGAAGGAAAAGAGCTAGAAAAGGATTTATTAACCCATTTAACTAATTTAGAAAGTGAAATTGATGAGATATTCCTTCTTGCTCCAAATGTATCTAAGCTATATGAAGAGAAGCTAACGAATAAATTAATAGAATTTACCGATGGCGTAGTGGATCAAGACAGGATTGTGACGGAAGTTGCTATTCTTAGTGACAGGGCGGATATTACAGAGGAAATTACTAGGTTAAAAAGTCATGTCAACCAATTTCGATTGAACTTACATAAAGAGGAACCAGTTGGGCGAAAATTTGATTTCTTAATTCAAGAAATGAACCGGGAAGTAAATACCATTGGTTCGAAGGCAAATGAAGTTAATATAAGTAAAAAAGTAGTAGAGATGAAAAGTATTTTAGAAAAGATGAAAGAGCAAGTACAAAATATCGAATAATGTTTACATCTCTTCTTTTGCGGTCAAAATAAACTAGTGATTAGGGGGAGCAATTTTGAAATTAATTAATATTGGCTTTGGCAATATTGTCTCAGCAAACCGAATCATTGCTGTAGTTAGTCCGGAATCTGCTCCTATAAAAAGATTAATTCAAGATGCACGTGACCGTGGGACATTAATTGATGCTACATATGGAAGAAGAACGAGGGCAGTTGTTATAATGGATAGCGATCATGTCATTTTATCTGCTGTACAACCAGAAACGGTTGCTCAAAGACTTGGAAATAAAGATGAAGGACATGATGAAGGGTAGGTTAGTGGAATTATGGAAAGAGAAAAAGGATTATTAATCGTTCTATCTGGACCATCTGGTGTAGGAAAAGGTACCGTTAGAAAAGAGATTTTTTCACAAACAGATGTGAGTTTTGAATATTCAATTTCAGCAACTTCTCGAAAAATGCGGGAAGGTGAAGTGAATGGAGTAGATTATTTCTTTAAAACCCGTGAAGATTTCGAAAACATGATTAAAAATGAAGAGCTTTTAGAATACACGGAGTATGTTGGGAATTATTATGGAACACCTGTTGATTATGTGAAACAAACATTAGAAGAAGGTAAAGATGTATTTTTAGAAATAGAGGTGGAAGGGGCAAAACAAGTACGTAAGAAATTTCCGGAAGGCTTGTTTATCTTCTTAATTCCGCCAAGCTTAACCGAATTAGAAAACCGTATTAAAACCCGTGGTACGGAAACAGATGAATTAATTCGTAATCGTATGGCTGTCGCAAAAGATGAACTTAAAATGATGAGCTTATATGATTATGTTGTAGAAAATGATAAAGTAGAAAATGCAGTAAATAAAATCAAGGCGATTGTGATTGCCGAGCATTGCCGCAGATTTCGTGTGGAACAAAGCTTGAAAAAATATTTGGGGGTTGAGTAAAAGATGTTATATCCATCCATTGATTCATTATTAAATAAAGTTCATTCAAAATATTTACTAGTTACTGTTGCTTCCAAAAGAGCGCGTGAATTGCAAGATATTCATGATTATAAACTAGATAAATATGTTGCACATAAAAATGTTGGGAAATCTTTAGAAGAAATTAACGCTGGCTACTTAGCTACTGAAGAAGTAGACGAAGATATGTATGCGGATGAACCTGCTGTTAATCAAGAAATGGAAACAGAAAACGAATAGTTCCATTGAAATAATATTTAGGGTGACAACTAGTCGCCCTTTTTTTATTATCATTTGGTAGTAAATAACAAGAGTCTTACTATACGGTTTTCTACTATAACAAACAGATGTTTTTATGGTATTATTTTGTAAAGGATATGCCTCACGTATTTAAGGTATGGGAAAAGAGGGATAGATATGGTTGAGAAGAAAGTTCTGCTTTGTGTAACAGGCGGTATTGCAGCATACAAGGCAGTTGCGTTAACAAGTAAACTAACCCAAAGTGGGGTAAATGTGAAGGTAATGATGACGGAAAATGCAGCTAAATTTGTAACGCCATTAACCTTTCAAGCTATTTCAAGAAATGATGTTTACATAGATACATTTGACGAAAAGGAATCAGATAAAATTGCACATATTTCGTTGGCAGATTGGCCAGATTTAATTGTTGTTGCTCCAGCAACAGCGAATATTATCGGGAAAATTGCTAATGGAATTGCGGATAATATGATTTCTACAACACTTCTCGCAACGACTAAACCAGTATGGGTTGCTCCAGCAATGAATGTACATATGTATGGTCATCCTGCAGTCCAGCAAAATATGGATCGATTACGCGCATTTGGTTATACCTTTATTGAACCATCAGAAGGCTATTTAGCATGTGGATATGTGGGAAAAGGTCGCTTAGAGGAACCAGAAACAATAGTAGAAGCAATTACAGATTTCTTCTTCCAGCAAAAGGTAGAGCCGATTTTAAAAGGGAAAAATATTGTAATTACAGCAGGTCCGACTCGTGAAAGAATTGATCCTGTTCGTTATTTGACGAATTTTTCATCTGGTAAAATGGGTTATGCAATCGCAGAAGAAGCCGAGAAGCTGGGGGCAAACGTAATTTTAATTTCAGGACCAGTAGCAATAGATCCGCCAAAAAATGTCCAATTTGTTGCAATCGAAAGTGCTGCGCAAATGTTTGAAGCTACATTACAATATTTTGAAGAAGCTGATATTGTCATTAAAACAGCAGCAGTAGCCGATTATCGACCAGCAACGATTTTAGAAAATAAAATGAAAAAATCTGATGAAGAGCTGATTTTAAAACTAGAAAGAACAAATGATATTTTATCAGAATTAGGGAAAAGAAAAACCCATCAATTTCTAGTCGGATTTGCAGCGGAAACGGATAATGTCGAAGAATATGCAAAGAAGAAATTACAAAAGAAAAATGCAGATATGATCGTTGCCAATGATGTAACAACTGCCGGTGCAGGATTTGGGACGGATACTAATGTAGTCACAATTTTTAAAAGAAATAATGAAAAAGTTACGTTACCAATGATGTCAAAGCACCGTGTAGCTGTGGAACTATTAAAAGAAGTAAATGAATGTTTGAAAAAGGGCTGGTAACATGAAAATAGCTAGTGTAATAGTAGATGTACCAACAACGCAGACGGATAGACCTTTTGACTATGCTATTCCTGACGTTTGGCAAGGGTTTATTCAAAGAGGAATGCGTGTTATCGTGCCGTTTGGTAATCGGCAAGTACAAGGATTTGTCCTTGATTTGAAAAATCACTCGGAGTTTTCTAATTTAAAAGAGCTAATAGAACCGATGGATTTAGTACCAGTATTAAATGACGAGCTTCTTCATCTTGGTGATTTTTTAGCAAAAACAACTCTTTGTATGAAAATTTCTGCCTATCAGGTAATGCTGCCACCAGCACTAAAAGCTAAGTATGACAAGTATTTAATTTTAGGCAATGATACCGAATTACAGCAATTACCTTTTGAATTACAGCTGCTCTTTGATAAGAAAGAAAGAGTGCTTTGGAAAGATGCAGTTGAGGTAATGAGCGCCTCTTACTTATATCGGGAAGCGCGAAATGGTATGTTTGAAGTAATTTATGAGGTGAAAAATAAAGGTAATAAAAAGAAAATCACGTATTATCGTCCAGCTTTCAGTGAGCAGGAATTTAAAAAACGATTGGAAAGTGTTACGCTTGGCAATAAACAAGCACAAATCATCCAATTCTTTTTGGCGTATTTTCAACCACACACAGTTGCTAGCATTGAAGAAAACGTAACCGGTGCAAGAAATTCTTTAAAATCATTAGTGGAGAAGGGCTTTTTACAAAAAGAAGAGCATGAGCAATATCGCGATCCCTATCAAGATCGCCAGTTTGTCAGAACAACCGCATTAGCATTGACCGAGGAACAGCAACAGGTTATTTCACCGATTTTAAAAAGTATTGAAGAAGTAAATAATGATGTTTTTCTTCTTCATGGAGTAACAGGAAGCGGAAAAACAGAAGTATATTTACAATCCATTGATGAAGTCATTAAAAAAGGGAAAGAAGCAATCGTACTTGTCCCGGAAATATCCTTAACCCCACAGATGGTCAATCGATTTAAAGGTCGTTTCGGTAATAAGGTAGCGGTTTTACATAGTGGACTTTCGATAGGTGAAAAATATGATGAATGGCGAAAAATTCAACGAAAAGAAGTACAAGTGGTGGTTGGAGCAAGATCTGCTATTTTTGCCCCCTTTGAAAATTTAGGCATCATCATTATTGATGAAGAACATGAGACAAGCTATAAGCAAGAAGACAGCCCGCGTTACCATGCTCGTGATGTTGCCATTGAAAGAGGAAACTATCACCAATGTCCGATTATTTTAGGAAGTGCTACACCGTCATTAGAATCCTTTTCTCGCGCAAAAAAAGGGGTATATACCTTGTTGACGATGGCAAAGCGTATGAATCAGTCCGCACTACCAAAAGTGGAAATCGTTGATATGCGGGAAGAATTACGAACAGGAAATCGCTCGATGTTTTCACAAGCTTTACTAGAAAAAATGCGCGATCGAATCGAAAAAAAAGAACAAATCGTACTCTTTTTAAATAAACGTGGGTATTCCTCCTTTGTCATGTGCCGTGACTGTGGATTAGTAGTTCAATGTCCTCATTGTGAAGTTTCCTTAACCTACCATAAAGTATCCAATCAATTAAAATGTCATTATTGTGGCTATGAAAGCTATGCACCGAAAACTTGTCCAGAATGTCAAAGTGAACATATTCGCTTTTTTGGTACGGGTACACAAAAGGTGGAAGAGGAAATTGGTAAAATTTTACCAGAAGCACGAATTATTCGCATGGATGTCGACACCACGAGTCGAAAGGGAGCACACGAAAAACTTTTAACTGCCTTCCAAGAAGGGAAAGCTGATATTTTATTAGGTACACAAATGATTGCCAAAGGTCTCGATTTTCCTAATATAACATTAGTAGGTGTACTGACGGCGGATACGATGCTACATATACCTGATTTTCGTGCATCAGAAAAAACATTTCAATTATTAACACAGGTAAGTGGAAGAGCTGGACGACATCAGCTACCAGGGGAAGTAGTTATCCAAACCTATACACCTGAGCATTATAGTGTTCAGCTTGCGAAGGAACATGATTTTATCCAGTTTTATCAGCAGGAAATGTCGATAAGACGAGTAGGGCAATACCCACCGTATTATTATCTAGCACTTATCAATGTCAGTCATGAAAATTTACAATTAGTTGTTAAGGTGATGGATAAAATCACAACATTTATACGCCATAATTTATCAAACCAAGCGCGTGTATTAGGCCCGGCAGCTTCACCAATTGCTCGAATTAATAATCGCTATCGCTACCAATGCTTAATTAAATATAAAAAAGAACCAAACCTTATTCCTGTTATCCAAAAAGCAATTGCTCATTTTCATGAAGAACAATTAAAAAAAGGGATGACTATTACAGTTGATTTAAATCCATTCACGATGATGTGATTTTGATGAATTTGGAAATAATGGAGGAATATGTGTTTTAGGAGGAATTATTTTGGCAATTTTACCACTAGTATTACATCCGGATGAAATACTTCAGCAAAAATGTAAGAAAGTCACGACATTTGATTTAGAGCTTGCAACATTATTGGACAATATGTATGAAACGATGATTAAACATGATGGTGTAGGCTTAGCTGCTCCCCAGATTGGAATTTTAGAACAAATAGCAGTAGTTGATATTGGTGATGAATCTGGGAGAATAGAGTTAATAAATCCAGAAATTATTACGAAACGAGGAAAGCAGACGGATATAGAAGGCTGTTTAAGTATTCCAAAGCTATATGGGGATGTTACAAGAGCGTATTACGTAAAAGTAAAAGCACGTAATCGGCAAGGAAAGGCTTTTATACTTGAGGCAGAGGATTATTTAGCTAGAGCTATCCAGCATGAAATCGATCATTTACATGGAATTTTATTTACAACGAAGGTTGAAAAAATCTATACATTAGAAGAGCTAGAGGAGTTAGATGTGCAATGACAAAAGTTATTTTTATGGGAACACCCGATTTTTCCGTACCTATTTTACAACAAATTATTACCGATGGCTATGAAGTAATTGCAGTCGTTACACAGCCAGATCGCCCAGTTGGAAGGAAAAGGGTGTTAACCCCGCCACCTGTTAAAGTAGAAGCAGAAAAACATGGCATTCCTGTCTATCAGCCAGAAAAAATTAGAGAAGAAGCATCATTAAATGAAATATTGGCACTTCAACCAGATTTAATTGTTACCGCTGCTTTTGGACAAATATTACCAGAGCGATTACTTTCCTCCCCTAAATATGGTTGCATTAATGTTCATGCATCTTTATTACCAGAGCTTCGTGGTGGTGCCCCAATCCACTATGCGATTCTCCAAGGAAAGCAACAAACCGGGATTACGATTATGTACATGGTGAAGAAACTAGATGCTGGAGATATTCTTACACAAGTAGTAGTTCCAATTGAGGAACGAGACACTGTTGGAACATTACATGATAAGCTAAGTACCGCTGGTGCCAAGCTTTTGAGTGATACTTTACCAAAGCTACTCCGTGGGGAGCTACAACCAATAAAGCAAAACGATGAAGCGTCTACTTTCGCATATAATATTAAACGCGAGCAAGAGAAAATAAACTGGGCAAATAGCGGAGAGACTATTTATAACCACATTCGTGGGCTAAACCCTTGGCCAGTAGCGTATACAATGATAGATGGTACAACATTGAAAATATGGTGGGGAGAAAAAGTGCCTGCGCCAAAACAAGCATCACCTGGTGAAATTATTGCAGTTGAAAAAGATGGTTTTATCGTAGCAACTGGAAACGATACAGCAGTAAAAATAATGGAGTTACAGCCCGCTGGAAAAAAACGTATGACTGCAGAACAATTTTTACGTGGGCAGTCAGAAGGAATTTTAGGAAAAATACTAGGGGGTCAACATGACGAAGCATAAACGCGTTCGGGAAGCTGCCTTAGAAATACTCGAAACAATTGAAAGAGAGCAGGCGTACAGTAATTTATTATTGAACAATACGATTGAAAAAAATGAATTTTCCCCTGTCGATGCGGCATTGTTAACGGAAATTACCTATGGTACATTGCAGAAACAAATGACGATAGATTTTTATCTCGCACCGTTTCTCAAAAAACAAAAAAAGTTAGAAAATTGGGTACGGCAATTATTACGATTATCTGTTTACCAAATGGCATTTTTAACAAAAATTCCTGAACGGGCAATTTTTCATGAAGCAGTTGAAATTGCGAAAAAGCGAGGACATAAAGGAATCAGTAGCTTAGTAAACGGTGTATTACGATCCATTCAAAGATCTGGTTTCCCGTCCTTTAATACTATTAAGGATGCGAACGAACGACTTGCTATTGAAACAAGTCACCCACAATGGCTTGTCAATCGATGGGTGAAGCAGTTTGGGTTTGAACGGACGAAAGCGATGTGTATAGAAAACTTAGAAGCTCCACAGCAAACAGCCCGTATTAATGAGTGGCTAACTTCAAAGGATGAAGTAATGGCGATGCTAGCAGCGGAAGGATTTGCAGTAGAGGCTAGTGATTCAATACCGAATGCAATAAAGAGTGTAAAAGGCAATCTCGTTAAATCCAACGTATTTAAAAAAGGCTTTATTACTATCCAAGATGAAAGCTCTATGCTAGTAGGCTTTGCATTAGCACCAAAGGAAGGCGAAAAAATTCTTGATGCCTGTGCTGCTCCTGGTGGAAAAACGACACATATTGGCGAAAAAATGAAAAATACAGGCGAAATTATCGCACTTGATTTACATGAACATAAAATCAAGTTAATTCGTGAAAATGCGACGCGGCTGAAGCTAACGAATATTAAAGCCGAAAAAATGGATAGTAAACTGGTAGATACCCATTTTCCGAAAGAAAGCTTTGATAAAATTTTAGTAGATGCACCTTGTTCTGGACTTGGAGTAGTGAAACGAAAGCCTGATATTAAATATTCCAAGCGTGAAGCTGATATTGAACGATTAGCAAATATTCAATTAGAATTACTCTCCCATGCAGCAGATCTTGTAAAAAAAGGTGGAATATTAGTTTATAGTACTTGTACAGTAGACCGTCATGAGAATGCAGGTGTTGCCAAAAAATTTCTTGATAGCCATCCAGAATTTTTCGCAGATGATACACTTGTTGAGCGAATGCCTGTGTCCATTCGATCATTTGTCTCTGGAAATCAAGTCGAAATATTGCCACAAGATTTAAAAAGTGATGGATTTTTTATTGCATGCTTTCGGAAGAAAGTGTAATTTAAACATAAGACAACCTTTTATAGGTAAACAATAGAATGAAAGATTCTCTACAAACAAGAAAGTTTAAGCAACATGTCCAACAACACGTATGTAGGTGAACTGTTGAGAGGTGACAAATATATGAAATCAGTATTTCGAACAGACTGTGGGAGAATAAGAACCCATAACGAGGATTTTGTTAGTATTTTTTCCAACCAATCAGGTGAATTACTTGCAATGGTTGCAGATGGCATGGGAGGTCATTTAGCTGGTGATGTAGCTAGCCGAATGACTTCTGAGCTATTGCAAAAAAGATGGGAAGAAGCTAATCAAATTGACACGCCAGAGAAGGCAGAACAATGGTTTTTGAAACATGTAGTCGAAATAAATGATGAAGTACTCCAATATGCGAATGAGCATGAGGAATGTCGTGGAATGGGTACGACGATTGTAGCCGCTATTTGTAATGACAAATTTGCGACAGTTGCAAATGTAGGAGATAGTCGTTGCTATGTAATGAATGAGAATGGGTTTTATCAACTGACAGATGATCATTCATTAGTAAATGAGCTAGTGAAAAGTGGACAACTATCAAAAGAAGATGCGGAACATCATCCGCGAAAAAATGTTCTTTCCCGTGCATTGGGAACGGAGCCACAAGTGGAAGTAGATATAAAAACGATAACCTTTGAAGATGGGGACTTATTGTTATTATGCTCAGACGGTTTATCCAATCGAGTGACAGATACCGAGATGTCGGGAATTTTATTAACAGACGATTCGCTTGAAGAAAAAGCAACACATTTAATTGCCTTAGCAAATGATAATGGGGGAGAAGATAATATTTCATTAGCAATCGTTCATAACATCCTCGCAGAGAAAGCAGGTGACTAAATTGTTGATTGGTAAGAGAATTAATGATCGCTATAAGCTGATTGAAAAAATTGGTGGCGGTGGGATGGCTGACGTGTATTTAGCAAGGGACGTCATCCTTGAAAGATATGTAGCAGTGAAAATTCTACGATTAGATTTCGCAAATGATGAAGATTTTATTCGAAGATTTCACCGCGAAGCACAATCAGCAACTAGTCTTGTACATCCTAACATTGTAAATATTTATGATGTTGGCGAGGAAGATCCTGATATTTATTATATTGTAATGGAATATGTCAATGGAGAAACATTAAAGCAATTTATTCAAAATCATTCTCCGCTTGGAATAGATAAAGCAATCGACATTATGAAGCAACTTACTTCAGCCATTCAACATGCACATCAAAATAATATAATCCATCGAGACATAAAACCACAGAATGTTTTAATCGATAAAAAAGGGAATGTGAAAATTACAGATTTTGGAATTGCGATGGCGCTTACTTCGACGACGATAACACATACCAATACGATGCTAGGTTCTGTCCATTATATTTCCCCGGAACAGGCTCGTGGTGGAATTGCAACGAAAAAGTCTGATATTTATTCCTTGGGGATTGTGTTGTTTGAAATGCTTACTGGTCGCTTGCCTTTTTCCGGAGAATCTGCAGTATCAATAGCCTTAAAGCATTTACAGGATGAAACACCTTCTCCAAAAAAATGGAATCCATTGATTCCGCAAAGTGTAGAAAATATTATTTTGAAGGCAACTGCTAAAGATCCATTTTATCGTTATCAAGACGTGGGAGAACTAGAGGAAGATTTACGGACTTGTTTAGATGAAAACCGTATTAACGAACCTCGTTTTGAAATACCAGTTGATGAGGAAGCTACTAAGGCTATCCCAATCATTTCTGATGAGCGTGGGTTTAATCAATTACAGGATACGGTAATAAGAGATTCACAGCCTAATAAAATACAAGAGGGTTTGCCAAAGGAAGAGGAACCAAAGAAGAAAAAACGGAAAAAATGGCCAATTGTGCTTCTTTCCTTATCTGCACTTATTATCATACTCGGAATATTAACATTAACGGTGTTTCCTAGCCTTTTCGGTCCAGATGATATAAAAGTGCCGGATGTTACGAATTTAACACTTGACGAAGCAATTGATGAATTAGAAAGTGCTGGTTTTACTATTGGTAAGACTACAGAAATGGCCAGTGAGGAAATTGAAAAAGATCATATTATTCGAACGGATCCGAAAGCAGGGCGTTTAGCTGTTGAGGGAAGTGAGATTAATCTGTATGTCAGTACTGGGTTAGAAACAGAAGAATTACCTGACTTTAAGGATCGTGCCTATGAGGATGTACTAGCCATTTTACAATCACAATCCCGTCCATTTAAGGATATTAAAGTGGAAGAGGTATATGATGAAAGTGAAGCAGGTACGATTATCGAACAGGATCCTGAACCAGGGACAGCTGTAATTCCAGAGGAAACAGTCATTACCTTTACGGTAAGTAAAGGAAAAGAAACCTTTGCTTTAGCTAATTTAACAGAATATCCGCAAAATGCTTTAAAGGATTATGCATCTTCCAATGGAATAACGATTAATATTTCGGGTGAAGAATATCATGAAACAATTCCGAAAGGCTATGTAATTAGTCAAGATGTTGAGGCTGGTACACAAATTACAAAAGGTACAACAGTAAATGTCGTAATCTCGAAAGGGAAAGAGGAATTACCTCCGAAAAATGTAACAGTTGATATTGCGATTACGTATACAGGGAATTCGGAAGAAAATCAAGTTCAAAACGTGCAAATTTTTATCGAGGACATGAACCGGGAGATAACAGATCCATATGAAGTGTTTACTATCACGGAAGATACACGAAGACTTATTGATTTAGTGATAGCTCCAGGTACAAAAGGTAGATATAAAGTAGTAATTGATAATGAGGTTGTCCAAGATTATCAAGTAGATTACCCAGAATAAACGTACGAAAAAAATGCCACCAAAATGGGGCATTTTTTTCATATCGGTATGTTGAAATTTATTGTAGTGGAATAAGATTAAAACCAGATAGTAAGCATTTGTACAAAGAAACGATAATACGCATGTAATGTATTCTGTTAGCCACCAAAAAGTCAATAGTAGCAGCAAAATTTCGGTATTTTTTAAGATATACATGAAAAATGTTTGCTAATTGTTTACAATATAGTATGACGGTAAGCTGACATAGGAAATGATAGTAATATAAATTTTCCATGAAATCATGTGATAAATATAATTAGGAGTGATGCTATGCCTCAAGGCAAAATAATAAAAGCTTTAAGTGGTTTTTACTACGTAAAAAGTGATCAAAAAATTATCCAATGCCGCGGAAGAGGAGTTTTTCGAAAAAAAAATATTACCCCACTTGTTGGTGATAATGTAGAATTTTCAGCAGAAAACGACTTAGAAGGATATATTCTTGATATAAAAGAGCGGGAAAACGAACTCGTTCGACCGCCAATTGCCAATGTAAATCAAGTCATTTTAGTATTTTCAGCAAAAGATCCCGATTTTAACACAATATTGCTCGATCGCTTTCTAGTAATCATTGAATCAAAATATATTGAACCAATCATTATTATTACAAAGAAAGACTTATTAGACGAGGAAGAACTAGAAAAAATAGAAAAATTTGCCGAGGATTACCGAACAATTGGCTATCAGGTGATAATTACTTCTTCCGAAACATCCGATGGAATTAAGGCTATTTATCCATATTTAAACGATAAAATTTCTGTCTTTGCTGGTCAATCAGGAGTAGGTAAATCGACGCTATTAAATGCATTACGACCAGATCTTGATTTGGAAACAAATGCGATTTCTAAACACCTCGGTCGAGGAAAGCATACAACCCGCCATGTGGAATTACTAGATGTAGGCGAAGGGTTAGTAGCAGATACACCAGGATTTAGCTCGATGGATTTTACTGAGATTGAAATAGAGGAATTACCATTTTATTTTCCAGAAATGAAGGAAAGAATGAACGATTGTAAATTCCGTGGCTGTCTTCATGTGAAAGAACCGAAATGTGCGGTAAAACAGGCAGTGGAAACAGGAGAAGTAAAAACATATAGATATGAACATTATTTAACATTTTTAGAGGAAATTCGTGAAAGAAAGCCGAGGTATGACAAATGATTAAAATAGCACCTTCCATTTTATCAGCAGATTTTTCAAAATTAGCACAGGAAGTAAAAGATGTCGAAAAGGGTGGGGCAGATTATATTCATATTGATGTAATGGATGGCCATTTTGTTCCTAATATTACAATTGGTCCATTAATAGTAGAAGCGATTCGTCCGGTAACATCATTAACTTTCGATGTTCATTTAATGATTGATAATCCTGGCCAATATATTTCGAATTTCGCAAAAGCTGGTGCAGATATTATTTCTGTCCATGCGGAGGCATGTCCACATCTTCACCGGACGATTCACCAAATTAAGGAGCAAGGAATTAATGCTGGTGTCGTTATAAACCCCGCAACACCTGTAGCAATGATCTCGGAAATATTAAGTGAAGTAGATCTTGTACTTTTAATGACCGTAAATCCGGGTTTTGGAGGACAAAAGTTCATCCCCAATGTGCTGAAAAAAATTCAGCAAATTAAACAATTGAAGGATGAATTTGCATATACATACGATATAGAAGTAGATGGTGGCGTTAATGAAGAGACCGCTAGTCTGTGTATCGAAGCTGGCGCAAATGTATTAGTTGCAGGCTCGGCGATATTTAACGAAAAGGACCGTGCGAGCGCGATTGCTCAAATTCGCGGGAATGTGAATAAGTAAAGATGATTGTGTATATTGTTGGTGGAGGTCCTCCAGAATTTATTCCAGATTTGAAAACAGATAAAGCTAATCCCGATATTTTTTGGATTGGGGTCGATCGAGGAAATCGGTACTTACTGGATAAGGGTATCACGCCTGCTGTTGCAATAGGTGATTTTGATTCAGTAACAAAGGAAGAACTAGAAGTTTATCAGTCTAGTCTACCAAATGTATTGAAATATCAAACGGAAAAAGATGAAACAGATATGGAATTAGCATTGCAAGTGGCTAGTCAGCAAAACCCATCCCTCATCCGAATTTTTGGTGCAACTGGCGGAAGGCTAGATCATATGCTTGCCAATCTATTTTTACTTATGAAACCAATTGCTGCGATAAAAAATGCAAGCATCGAGATTATTGATAGACAAAATATTTTAGAAGTAAAACGTCCTGGCCAATATTTATTAGAGCAATTACCGGATAAACAATATATTTCCTTTATTCCATTCACTCAGACGGTCGAAAATTTATCATTGGTAGGTTTTAAATATCCACTAAAAGATAGGAATATTTTTATTGGTTCGACACTATGTATAAGTAATGAACTTATTCAGCGTCATGGTACTTATTCATTTTCTAAAGGCATATTATTAGTAGTAAGGAGCAATGATTAAAATTGCGGAGCAAAATTTTTTTGAGGTAAATGTACGTAATGTGGATACAACGAATATAATATGTTGATTGTCTTAGAGAATTATTTATGCCAGTTAGAGCCGAGGAGGGAATGGTAAGTGAAATTTTATACGATTAAATTGCCTAAATTTATTGGTGGGTTTGTCCGAGCGTTATTAGGAGCATTTAAGAAAAATTAGAAGGATGAAATTTGAGGATAATTATTCCACTTTCATAACAAAATTTGTGTATAATAGGATCCCTTTGTCTACAATAATGAGACAGGGGATTTCTTCTTTAGAAGGTAATAAAAAAGGACATCTAGTTAGATGCCCTTACAAAATTATACGCGTTCTACCTTACCAGATCTTAAAGCGCGTGCTGAAACATACACACGTTTTGGTTTTCCGTTAATTAAGATACGAACTTTTTGTAGGTTAGCTCCCCAAGTACGACGATTTGAGTTCATCGCATGAGAACGAGCATTCCCGTAAGTAGTTTTCTTGCCAGTGATTACGCATTTACGTGCCATTATGTTGTCCCTCCTTATTACCAATATGCTAAACATACAATGTCTATTTTAAAAGATACTAAAATAATGTACCATAGTAAATTAATAATTGCAATAGCAAGGGAATAAATAGAAATGTAAATAGGAGTTTTAAACAAAGAACAGGAAAATAGCATTATTTGGGACAAGTTTCCATAAAAAAGGGAAACGATGGAAAATTCCGTAATTAAAATAAATAATAGAAAAGTACTTGACATATTGTCTAATGTTTAGCTTTATAATATAGACAGACATTAGGACTTTTAAAATTATCTTTATTATAGTAAAATATGTTTAGTTTGTCTGAAAACCGTAAAGGGGGAACAAAGACATGTCCATCGAATTAAAAACAAAGTACGGACATATTGAAATTTCTAATGATACAATTGCTCAAGTTTGTGGTGGAGCAGCAGTAGATAGTTATGGTATTGTAGGTATGGCGTCTAAAAATCAAATTAAAGATGGTATATCTGAAATATTACGAAAAGAAAATTATGCTAAAGGTGTAATTGTCCGCCAAGCAGAAGATCGTATACATATCGATATGTATATTATTGTTAGCTACGGAACAAAAATTTCCGAAGTTGCTCATAATGTACAAACAAAAGTGAAATATGTATTAGAACAATCGATTGGAATTAAAGCAGATTCTGTTAATATTTTTGTGCAAGGTGTTCGGGTAACGAACTCATAAGTAAGGAGGAAAAATTGTGTCAATTACAGAAATAGATGGAAAACGTTTTGCTGAAATGATTTTCCACGGTGCAAATCATTTATCAGCAAATGCCAAATATGTGGATTCATTAAACGTTTTTCCGGTACCTGATGGTGATACTGGGACAAATATGAATTTGTCTATCACTTCAGGTGCAAAAGAGGTTAGAAATAATGTTGGACCTCATATTGGGAAAGTAGGACAAGCATTGTCAAAAGGCTTGTTAATGGGAGCTAGAGGGAACTCTGGAGTTATTTTATCTCAATTATTCCGTGGATTTTCCAAACATATTGAACCAAAAGTAACATTGGATGCAGAGGGCTTTGCTGCTGCACTTCAAGCTGGTGTAGAAACTGCATATAAAGCGGTAATGAAACCAGTAGAAGGAACGATTTTAACGGTAGCAAAAGATGCGGCAAAAAAAGCTGTAGAAGTCGCAAAAACAACTAATGATATTACTACCTTAATGGAAGAAGTGTTAAAAGAGGCGAAAGCTTCCTTAAATCGTACGCCAGACCTATTACCAGTATTAAAAGAAGTAGGGGTAGTAGATAGTGGTGGTCAAGGTTTAGTGTTCGTTTATGAAGGATTTTTAGCACAATTACAAGGTGTTGCATTAGAAACAATGGAAACAAAAAATGTGTCATTAGACCATTTAGTGCAACAAGAGCATCATAAAAGTGTACAAAGCTTCTTACATACAGAAGATATTGTATTCGGTTATTGTACAGAATTCATGGTTCGCCTACAAGATGAGAAGTTAAAGAACAACCCGTTCTCTGAAGAAAAATTCAGACAGGATTTAGACAAGTTTGGTGATTCGTTATTAGTTATTGCGGATGATGAAGTTGTTAAAGTTCATATTCATTCCGAGCAACCAGGAAATGTTTTAACATACGGTCAAAAATATGGTGAACTAGTTAATTTGAAAATAGAAAATATGCGTCAACAGCATACAACAATTTTAGAAACAGATAAAACGGTATCCCCAATTCCAAGTGTAGCTACAAAAGAACCATCTGAATATGGATTTGTAACAGTATCAATGGGTAGTGGTATTGGAGAATTATTCAGAAGCATTGGTGCCCAAGTAGTTATTGAGGGTGGCCAAACGATGAATCCAAGTACGGAAGATATTGTGAAAGCAGTAGAACAAGTTAATGCGAAAAAAGTGTTCGTCTTACCAAATAATAAAAATATTATTTTGGCAGCCGAGCAAGCACGCGATGTGATGGATCAAGAAGTAATCGTAATTCCTTCGAAAACCGTCCCACAAGGGCTAGCGGCTTTACTTGCGTTTAATCCAAGTGCAGACACTGCACAAAATGAAAAAACAATGGTTGCAGCAATGAGCAATATTAAAACAGGACAAATTACCTATGCGGTTAGAGATACAAACATTGAAGGTTTATCCATTAAAAAGGATGACTTTATGGGTATTAAAGATGGTGATATTGTCGTAGCGGAAAAAGAAATGCTTGCAGCAGCTAAATCACTTTTAACTCAAATGCTTGATGAAGATAGTGAAATTTTGACTATTCTTAAAGGGGAAGATGCGACCGAGGCACAAGTAAACGATCTTACAGCATTTGTTGAAGAACAATACCCTGATGTAGAAGTCGAAATTCATGATGGTAATCAACCGTTATATCATTTTATTTTTTCTGTAGAGTAAATAACAATAAATAAAATTTGGTTGTTTTCTAAAGTGTCCCAATCATTTGGGACACGATTTTTTTTGTAAAGATTTATCACCATAATCGACCAATAGAAATAATACTTAGTATTAGATAAGTACTTTTACAAGTGGTAAAAAGAAAGGTACGATTATGATAAACACTGTTTCAAAATCTATTTTTTCATAATATAATATATAAGGTTAATCATCATTTTCAGCGTCATAAAATATAGATAACAGCCTTACATTATTTTTTTGGAAATCGCAAATAGGAGGGATTTCAATGAAATTCCGTAGTGTATTTGATATTATTGGTCCAGTGATGATTGGACCATCTAGTTCGCATACGGCAGGAGCAGCACGTATCGGACGAGTCGCACGAAATGTGTTTGGACGTCAGCCAAAGTGGGCTCATGTTCATTTGTATGGTTCTTTTGCTGAGACTTATCGTGGTCATGGAACAGATGTTGCAATCGTTGGTGGATTATTGGATTATGATACATTTGATGAACGAATCATACAAGCAATGGAAATTGCTGCAGAACAAGGACTTGAAGTGAAATTTTTTGAAGAAAAAGAAGTACCAGAGCATCCGAATACTGCGCGGTTAGTTATCGGAGACGATGAAGGAGAGCTTGAATTAGTTGGACTTTCTATCGGTGGTGGGAAAATTGAAATAGATGAAATTAATGGATTTAAATTAAAGCTAACGGGAGAAAACCCGGCGATTATTGTAGTAAATAATGATCGATTTGGCTGTATTGCTTCAGTAGCAAATGTATTAGCAACATATGAGATTAATATTGGCCATATGGAGGTTTCTAGAAAAGAAAAAGGTAAGCTTGCATTAATGGTATTGGAAACCGATGAAACGGTAGACCAAGAAGTAATGGATGCTATATCTAAATTGCCAAATATTTTACAGGTTGCTAGAATTGTAGAATAGTTTGCTCCAACCAGGTGGAATTTATGAAGAAAAAAGGAGGACAGCTATGTTATTTCGTACTGTTCGTGAATTGATAGATCTCGCGGAATCACAAGGAAAAAAGATTAGCGAAATTATGATAGAGCAAGAAATGTTAGTGACCAAAAAGAGTCGTGAAGAAATCATTGGTCAAATGGAAAAAAATCTCCAAGTAATGGAAAGTGCTGTGGAAAAAGGTTTAAATGGTGTTACCTCTCACTCAGGATTAACAGGTGGCGACGCCGTTCTTTTGCAAAAATATATTGAAAAGGGTAATTTCTTATCCGGAGAATTTTTATTAGATGCAGTTAGTAAGGCTGTCGCCACAAATGAAGTCAATGCGGCAATGGGAATGATTTGTGCCACACCTACTGCAGGAAGTGCTGGAGTTGTTCCGGGTACACTATTTGCAGTAAAAAATAAATTGAACCCAACTAGAGAACAAATGATTAATTTTCTCTTTACATCAGGCGCATTTGGTTTTGTAGTAGCAAATAATGCGTTTATCTCTGGTGCCGCAGGTGGTTGCCAGGCAGAGGTAGGATCTGCTGCAGGGATGGCTGCTGCTGCAATTGTGGAAATGGCAGGCGGAACTCCTAGCCAATGTGCAGATGCAATGGCGATTACATTAAAAAATATGCTTGGTTTAGTATGTGATCCAGTTGCAGGTTTAGTGGAAGTTCCATGTGTAAAAAGGAATGCAATGGGTGCAGCTAATGCGATGGTTGCAGCGGATATGGCATTAGCAGGTATTGTAAGTAAAATTCCATGTGATGAAGTAATTGATGCGATGTATCGCGTCGGGCGTGCAATGCCACAAAGTTTAAGAGAAACAGCACAGGGAGGTTTAGCGGCGACGCCTACCGGTAAGCGTTTAGCGCAGGAAATATTCGGCACACCGCAAAAGAAATAGTGAGTGAAGAGATAAAACAACCTGTAACTGCTATTAAAGGAATCGGGGAAGAAACCGCTGCATTATTAGCTGAATTAAATATTTTCACCATTGAAGACTTACTTACTTATTTACCCTATCGATATAATGACAATCGGCTACGGGATTTGTCAGAGGTAGAGCACGATGAACGAGTGACGGTAGAAGGTGTAATTTCTAGTGAACCTTCTGTAGCCTTTTTTGGAAGGAAGAAATCTCGAATTACCGTTCGTGTCATGGTCGATAAATATTTAGTTTCAGCAGTAATATTCAACCAAGCTTATTTAAAGAATAAAATTACCCTCAATCAGCCAGTTACCATTACAGGAAAGTGGAATCGTCATCGCCAGCAAATAACGGTTAGCCAAATGCAATTTGGTAATCTCGTGGATAATGTCCAGAAAGCTCAGTTCGAACCGGTTTATTCTGTAAAAGGAGAACTGACTGTAAAAGGGTTGCGGAGATTTATTTATTTAGCATTTAATCAATACGGTCATCTGTTAGATGAAACGCTTCCTGATGACATAAGGAGAAAATATCGACTATATTCCAAGATGACCGCACTTGGTGCTCTTCATTTTCCAAAGGATGCCCAACAGTTAAAGCAAGCAAGAAGACGAATGGTATATGAAGAATTTTTATTATTCCAGCTAAAGATGCAGGCCTTAAGAAAATTCGAAAGGGAGCATTCCCAAGGTATTTCGATTCGATACGATAATGAGCAATTAAAAAGCTTTATCGCCTCCTTGCCATTTCCTTTAACAAATGCACAAAAACGGGTGTTAAGCGAAATTTTACATGATTTGAAATCCCCATTTCGAATGAATCGACTCCTTCAAGGAGATGTTGGTTCTGGAAAAACCGTTGTTGCAGCCATTGCTTTATATGCAGCGGTAACTTCAGGTTATCAAGGGGCACTTATGGTTCCAACGGAAATTCTCGCTGAGCAGCATACGGAAAGCTTAAAGAAAATGCTACAACCATTTGGAGTAAGAGTTGAGCTTTTGACTGGCTCAACGAAGAAAAAACAACGAAACATTATACTAGAAGGGCTAGCATCAGGAGAAATCCGTATAGTCATTGGAACACACGCACTAATACAAGATGATGTAAATTTCCATCAACTAGGTCTAGTAATTACTGATGAACAGCATCGTTTTGGCGTGGAGCAACGCAGGGTGTTAAGAGAAAAAGGAGAGAATCCAGATACATTATTTATGACTGCTACCCCGATTCCGAGAACGCTTGCAATAACCGTATTTGGAGAAATGGATGTTTCTATCATTGATGAAATGCCTGCTGGTAGAAAGAGCATTGAAACCTACTGGGCAAAGCCTGAAATGCTTGAACGTATTCTCCAAATGGTGGAAAAAGAATTACAAAAGGGTAGACAAGCATACATTATTTGCCCGTTAATTGAAGAGTCAGAAAAATTAGATGTTCAAAATGCGATTGATGTACACGCATCACTCGTGCATTATTTTCATAATCGATATTCGGTTGGCTTAATGCATGGTCGACTACCTTCCGAAGAAAAAGATCACGTGATGAAGCAATTTAGTGAAAATCAAATTCAAGTGCTCGTCTCTACCACAGTTGTAGAGGTAGGGGTAAATGTACCAAATGCAACAATGATGGTTATTTATGATGCCGAACGCTTTGGTTTATCTCAGCTCCACCAATTAAGAGGACGTGTTGGTCGAGGGGACCATCAGTCTTACTGTATTCTTTTAGCAGATCCGAAATCAGATGTCGGGAAAGAGCGTATGAAGATCATGACAGAGACGACGGATGGTTTCGTGTTAAGTGAAAAAGATTTGGAGCTTCGTGGACCTGGTGACTTCTTTGGGAAGAAACAAAGTGGCTTACCAGAATTTAAAGTAGCAGATATGGTGCATGACTATCGAGCACTGGAAACGGCTAGAGGTGATGCAGAGCGGCTTATCAATTCTGAAAAATTTTGGGAGGATGACCTTTATTTACCGTTAAGGGAAACAATAGAGGCATCAGGTATTTTAGATGGAGAAAAACTTGACTAACGTATTACTTGTTTAATATTTTAATATTCCGAATGCAAATAAATCCTTGCATTCTTTTTTTTGGTTATTTATACTACTATTAGTACCTAGTCATAAAAAATGATATTCTTTACATATATTAATACAAAATGAGTGGAGTAAGACAAATGAAACTTCATAAAAAGGATCGGCAGAAAATACTAAAAGAAACAATAAAAGAAAATCCGTTTATTACTGATGAAGAATTAGCGGAAAAATTCTCTGTAAGTATTCAAACGATACGTTTAGACCGGTTAGAGCTTTCAATACCAGAATTGCGAGAGCGCATTAAAAATGTCGCACAAAAGAATTTTTCTGAAGAGGTTCGTTCCTTACCAATTGAGGAAGTAATCGGAGAAATCATTGATATCTCCTTAGATGAACAAGCTATTTCTTTATTAGAAATAAAACCGGATCATGTGTTCAAGCGGAATAATATTGCAAGGGGGCATCATCTGTTTGCTCAAGCAAACTCTCTTGCTGTTGCACTGATGAACGATGAATTAGCATTAACGGCAAAAGCAAACATAAAGTTTGTCCGACAAGTATTGCTAGGAGAAAGAGTAATAGCAAAAGCAAAGGTAACTGGAATCGACCATGATAAGGGACGGACGATTGTTGAAGTGCAAAGCTTTGTAAATCAAGAAATCGTGTTTAAAGGTGAATTTTCTATGTACCGATCAAGAAAAAATGGATAAAGGTGGACAACATAAGATGAAAGTAGCAATTGACGCAATGGGCGGAGATAATGCACCAGAAGCAATTGTAAAAGGTGCAATGAAAGCAACGGAACAATTCCCAGATATTGAAATTACACTTATCGGGAATGAGGAAAAAATTAAACCTTATTTAACAAAGCATGACAATATATCGATCATTCATACAGAAGAAGTAATATTAGGAGAAGATGAACCTGTCCGGGCAGTAAGAAGAAAGAAAACGGCCTCTATGGTATTGATGGCAAAGGAGGTAGAAGAAGGACGTGCCCAAGCATGTATTTCTGCTGGAAATACAGGAGCACTTATGGCTGCCGGTTTATTTGTTGTTGGACGGATACCTGGAATTGATCGACCTGCGCTTGCTCCAACATTACCAACCATTGATGGAAAAGGCTTTTTACTATTAGATGTTGGTGCAAATGCAGATGCCAAACCAGAACATCTTCTCCAAAATGCCTATATGGGTTCTATTTATAGTGAAAAAGTAAGAGGGATAAAAAATCCACGGGTTGGCCTATTAAATATCGGTACAGAGGATAAAAAAGGAAATGAACTAACCCGTCAGGCATTTCTTTTACTCAAAGAAGCGAATCTTAATTTTGTTGGAAATGTAGAAGCACGTGACTTGCTATCTGGCGTTTGTGATGTAGCGGTTACCGATGGTTTCACTGGAAATATGGTATTAAAGACGATTGAAGGCACAGCATTATCGATGTTTAAAATGCTAAAAGCATCATTAATGAGTAGTGTTAAATCGAAATTAGCAGCTGCTGTATTGAAACCGGATTTGAAAGGTTTACAGAAGAAACTGGATTATTCAGAGTATGGTGGTGCCTGCTTACTTGGGTTAAAAGCACCGGTTGTTAAAGCACATGGTTCATCAGATGAACAAGCTGTTTTCCATGCGATTCGGCAAGCGAGAGAAATGGTAATGAATCACGTACCTGAGAAAATGGAAGAAGCAATTTTGAAAAATAACTAACGAATAAAGTTGAAATGGCAAATATGCTTATGTACAGTTTATGGACTATTTTATTTATGCCAATCTAGTTTTTTATTTTTAAACATATTTTAAGAACATAGCGAAAGTTAAATCCAGTACTTTTTATCCAATGAATTCGAAAGGGGTTTTGTGTGTGGGGAAAATTGCATTTGTTTTTCCGGGACAAGGTTCACAAATTGTCGGTATGGGACAAGAGCTAGCCGCTAGATTTGCTAAGGTAAAGGATATCTATAATCGTGCCGATCAAGCATTAGGAGAATCCTTATCCACCACTATTTTTGAAGGACCACAAGATATATTAACTCGAACAGCTAATGCACAGCCAAGCTTGTTAACTACAAGTATTGCGATTTTGGAGCTAGTGAAGGAACAAAATATTCAAGCGGATTATGTAGCTGGTCATAGCTTGGGAGAGTATACAGCATTAGTGGCGGCAGGAGCATTGTCCTTTGAGGATGCCGTTCAAATTGTGAGAAAGCGTGGGGAATTTATGGAAGCTGCTGTTCCTAATGGAAATGGAACAATGGCTGCAATTCTCGGCTTGGATCGCGATAGATTGCAACAAATTACAGATGAAATTACTAGCAATGGAGATTCTGTTCAATTAGCGAATATTAACTGTCCAGGTCAAATTGTTATTTCAGGTACAGTAACAGGTGTTCAAAAAGCATGTGAAAAAGCAAAGGAATCTGGAGCTAAGCGTGCGATTGGTTTAGAGGTAAGCGGACCATTCCATTCACGTTTAATGGAGCCTGCTTCCGATAATTTAGCAGAATTGCTTAATACGTATACGATAAATGAAGCAAACATTCCGGTTATTTCAAATGTTACCGCAGAACCAATAGTAGATAGTACTACGATTAAAAAACTCCTTATTGAGCAATTATATTCTCCTGTATTATGGGAAGATTGTGTACGTAAAATGATTGCCCTTGGAGTGGATACTTTTATTGAAATTGGTGCAGGGAAGGTATTAACTGGACTCGTGCGAAAAGTAGATAGAAATGTTACATGTCTACCAATTTTTGATGAGACTAGTTTGGTAACAGCACTAGAGCAATTAAAAGGGGTGAAGAAATGAATTTGCAAGGAAAAACAGCTCTTGTAACAGGAGCATCTAGAGGAATTGGTAGGGAAATAGCATTAGAGCTCGCAAGACTAGGAGCAAATGTTGTTGTCAACTATGCTGGAAATGAATCAATGGCAGCTGCAGTAGCGGAAGAAATAAAAGCACTTGGTGGGGAATGTTTTATCCATCGCGCAAATGTAGCAGATAGTGAGCAAGTTCAGCAAATGGTAAAAGAAACAATCGATCGTTTCGGCCAATTGCATATTTTAGTGAATAACGCTGGTATCACCCGAGATAATTTATTAATGCGCATGAAGGATTCCGAATGGGACGATGTTATGAACACCAATTTAAAAGGGGTATTTTTAACAACAAAAGCAGTTACTCGGCAAATGATGAAGCAACGGGACGGAAGAATCATTAATATTTCCTCTATTGTTGGTTTTAGTGGAAATGCAGGACAAGTTAACTATTCTGCGACAAAAGCAGGAATTATTGGGTTAACGAAATCCACTGCAAAAGAGCTTGCATCTCGTAATATTACGGTAAACGCTGTTGCGCCAGGATTTATTACAACAGATATGACGGATCAATTGTCCGAAGAAGTAAAACAAGAATTATATAAACAAATTCCACTTGGAAGACTTGGAGAGCCTAAGGATATTGCAAAAACCGTTGCCTTTTTAGCTTCTGATAATAGTAGCTATATAACTGGACAAACGATTCATGTTAACGGTGGAATGTATATGTAATACTTGCAGCCATGTGGATTATTCCTCTATGGAGTTACATTATATTTTGCCCTATTACATTTCGATTCGGATTAGTAAATTTTTACCAAGCGGGACTTTATTATTCCATAAGAATCGAATATAATACTTGAGGGGAGGTGATTATGTGAGCGAAGTATTAGAACGCGTAACAAAAATTATCGTTGACCGTTTAGGTGTAGATGAATCAAAGGTTACACTTGAAGCAACGTTTAAAGATGATTTAGGCGCCGATTCCCTAGATGTTGTTGAATTAGTAATGGAATTGGAAGACGAATTTGGATTACAATTTTCCGATGAAGATTCCGAGAAAATTCTAACAGTAGGAAACGCTGTAGATTACATAAATAGTAAACTGTAATCATTATAAGAATCGTAAGGAATCTTGTAGAAAATAATCATTTCTTATATGAATGATGTATTTCAATTTACAAGTAAAATTAAAAAAGATGATTTTTTACACTTCACTTGCAAAAGTGAGGTGTTTTCTTATGTATTCATTCGTTAATAATTAATGGTATAATAAAATGGCTGTTTTTAAACGGATAGTTGTTATTTAATAAGGTCTGTAATATAGCATTCTGTAGCTTATTAAAGAATAGCAAAAATCTATCCGAACAGATAATAAAATACACTTTGATATTCTTGCATTTATAAGCTAAACTGATTTGTATAAAACATGAGGTGTGTGTACGAAATGACTAAATATAATCGCTATAAAGAATCAAAAATGAAAGATAGAAGATATGAGCAATTCCAAGAACGAATCGGAGTAAAATTTTCTAATGAAGCACTTTTAAAACAAGCTTTTACACATTCATCCTATGTGAATGAGCATCGTAAAAAACGTCAGGAAGACAATGAACGTTTGGAATTTTTAGGGGATGCAGTATTAGAATTAACGGTTTCGAAATTTTTATATACAAATTTTCCGCTGATGGCAGAGGGAGAGTTAACGAAACTACGTGCAGCAATTGTATGTGAGCCTTCGTTAGTATCGTTCGCTCAATCTTTAGATTTTGGAGAGTTAATGCGTCTTGGTAAGGGAGAAGAAATAACTGGGGGTAGAAAGCGTCCGGCACTTTTAGCAGATGCGTTTGAAGCATTTATTGGTGCATTGTTTTTAGATCAAGGCATTGATACCGTTGTTTCGTTTTTAGAGAAAGTTGTATTCCCGAAAATTAAAGAAGGTGCTTTTTCTCATGTGATGGATTTTAAAAGTCAATTGCAGGAATTTATTCAGCATGATGGCTTAGGTGCAGTAGAATATGAAATTATCGAAGAAAGAGGGCCCGCACATAATCGGGAATTCTATTCTCAAGTAAAAATAAATGGTGTAGCTTATGGAACAGGACTCGGTAAATCAAAAAAAGAAGCAGAGCAAAAAGCTGCGCAAATTGCATTAAATACACTTTACAATAAAGAGAGTAATAATAAGTAATGGATTGGGGGAACGGGAATGTTTCTCAAACGGATAGATATCGTAGGCTTTAAATCATTTGCCGAGCGAATGACCATTGATTTTGTCCAAGGAGTAACAGCTGTTGTTGGACCAAATGGTAGTGGGAAAAGTAATATTATAGATGCGATTCGCTGGGTACTCGGCGAGCAATCTGCGAAGTCATTAAGAGGCGGCAAGATGGAAGATATCATCTTTGCTGGGAGTGATTCAAGAAAAGCCCTTAATTTTGCTGAGGTAGCGCTAACGCTAGATAATGAGGATCATTTTTTGCCGATTGATTACAATGAAGTATGTATCACACGGCGTGTATATCGATCAGGTGAAAGTGAATTTTTTATCAATAAGCAAACCTGTCGATTAAAGGATATTGTAGAACTATTAATGGATTCTGGTTTAGGCAGAGAGGCTTTTTCTATTATCAGTCAGGGGAAAGTCGAAGAAATCCTTAATAGTAAGGCGGAAGAACGTAGAACAATTTTTGAGGAAGCTGCTGGTGTCCTAAAATATAAAACAAGGAAAAAGAAGGCAGAAGGTAAATTAGAAGAGACAGAAGACAATTTAAATCGTGTTCGAGATATTTTACATGAATTAGAAGGCCAAATTGAGCCGTTAAAGCAACAAGCATCCATTGCAAAGGATTATATGCAGAAGAAAGAGGACTTAGAGCAATTTGAAGTCTCCTTACTTGTGTATGAAATCGAGCAATTACATGAAAAATGGGAGAAATTGAAAGCGGAGTTAGCTGCTCATAAAGATAAAGAAATTGAGCTGTCCAGTACTCTCCAATCAAAAGAAGCACAAATTCATGATATGAGAGATAAAATTGCTGCTTTGGATGATTCCATTGATCAGCTGCAGCATGTCCTACTCGTTACAAGTGAAGAATTGGAAAAGCTAGAGGGAAAAAAGGAATTATTAAAAGAGCGCAAAAAAAATGCCGCACAAAATCGTTTCCAGCTTGAAAAAGCGATTGAAGATGGGAAACAAAAGGTTTTTGTTTTAGAAAAAGAAATAGCTACGCTTACAAGTGATAAAATTGCTCTCGAAGAAAGTATTCAAAAGGAACGGACAAGCTTAAAGGAAAAGCAATCACAACTGGAATACTTTGCTGAAGATATTGAAGAAAAAATTGAATCATTGAAAAGTGATTACATTGAATTATTAAATGATCAAGCGGCAATAAAAAATGAAGAACAACATGTGAATAATCAATTAGAACAATTTTCGAATAAAAGAGAAAGACTTGTTGGCGAGAATGAAAAATACATTCATGAACGTGCAACTATTATAGATAATAAGAAAAAAATTGCGGAACAGTTAAAACAACAGCAAGAAAAAATTGATGAAAAAATTCATCAATATCGTGCACAACAACGAAACCTAGAGAATACACAAACTCAATTTGAAAAAATAGAGAAATCGTATTATCAAGCCCTCCAATTTATCCAACAAGCAAAATCCAGGAAAGATATTCTGGAAGAAATGGAAGATGATTATTCTGGATTTTACCAAGGTGTTAAAGAGGTATTAAAAGCGAAGGATCAATTAAAAGGTATTGAAGGTGCAGTTGCAGAATTAATTAATGTGGAGAAACGGTACGAAATAGCAATCGAAATAGCACTTGCTGCTAGTATGCAGCATGTGGTTGTCGAAAAGGAAGAGCACGCGAGAGCAGCGATTCAATATTTAAAGACAAAGCATTATGGACGTGCTACTTTCTTACCGTTATCCGTTATTAAACCGAAGGAAATTCCTAGTGCAACGAAACAGTTCCTTTCTGGACACTCGGCTTATGTTGGCATTGCAGCAGAATTGCTTTCCTTTGATAAAAAGTACAGCAATATTATGTATAATTTATTAGGAAATGTCATTATTACGAAGGATCTTCATGGTGCAAACGAATTAGCGAAGCAGCTACAATATCGTTTCCGAATTGTCACATTAGATGGTGATGTAGTAAATCCTGGAGGTTCCATGACTGGTGGTGCCGTAAAACAAAAATCTAGTTCCTTATTAAGTCGAAAGACGGAATTAGAAGCATTAAAAACAAAACTTGTGGAGATGGAAGAGAAATGCGCTAGCTTAGAGCATGAAGTGAAAACGAAAAAACAAGACATTAAAATGCTCGAGGAAAGACTACAACAGCTACGCGAGGAAGGGGATATTTTCCGTCAAGAGGAACAAGTATTAAAGGATCAACTAAAAGAAATTGAGTGGAATGAAAAGAACATTAATGATAAGTTAGCAATTTATGACGCAGAAGAAAAAGATTTCATACAAGAAGAACAAGCCTTACTAAATAAAAGAAATCGCAATGCAGCAAGAATACTTGAAATTCAATCGCAAATCCAGCAAATTGATCAAGAAATTAAAGAGCTATCCGAGAAACGGAATAGTGACCAAACATTGAAAGCAACATTAGTCGATGAAAGCAATGAACTTAAAATTGCCATTGCCAAAAAAGAAGAACAGCTACGGCATATTTCCAGCCAATTAGAAGAAGTGACAGCGAGATATGAAGATGTAACGAATCAGCTAGCAGATAATGAACAAGGGTTACAATTATTAGTCGTTGAAATGGATTCTAGTCATTCTGGAAAAGAATTGCTGGAGGAAGAAGCAAAACAAAAGCTAATAGATAAAAATAATACGATTCAATTAATTTCTGATCGCAGAAAACAGCGCTTAGAATTCCAGCAAAAGCTAGAAGATATTGAAAACGAAGGTAAAGAATTGAAGAGGCAGCATAAAGGCTTAACAGAGCTGTTAGTAGATGAAGAAGTTAAATTAAATCGTCTAGATGTTGACTTGGAAAATCGTTTAAATGTGTTACGAGAAGAGTATTTTCTTACGTATGAAGGGGCAAAGGAACAATATCCGTTAACACTTCCTTATGAAGAAGCACGAAAAAAGGTGAAGTTAATTAAGCTAGCAATCGATGAACTTGGAACTGTTAATATTGGAGCAATTGATGAGTATGAACGGGTATCAGAGCGCTACGAATTTTTATCCGTCCAAAAGGATGATTTGCAAAATGCGAAGGATACGTTATTCCAGGTTATCGAAGAAATGGATGAAGAAATGGTCAAACGCTTTGATGAAACCTTTACTTCGATTCGTGATCAGTTTGATTCTGTATTCCGTTCCTTATTTGGTGGAGGCCGTGCCGAGCTAAAATTAACGAATCCTGACGATTTATTAAATACTGGAGTGGAAATTATTGCTCAGCCACCAGGGAAAAAGCTACAAAACTTAGCGCTTCTTTCCGGTGGTGAGCGTGCACTTACTGCGATTGCTTTACTATTCTCGATATTACGCGTTCGACCAGTACCGTTTTGTGTATTGGATGAGGTTGAAGCAGCACTTGATGAAGCAAATGTTTATCGATTCAGTCAATATTTGAAGCAGTTCAGTCAGGAAACACAATTTATTGTAATTACACACCGAAAAGGAACAATGGAAGAAGCGGACGTATTATACGGGGTAACAATGCAGGAATCCGGAGTTTCGAAGCTTGTATCTGTACGGCTGGAAGAAACATTGGAAATGGTATAGGATTTCGAGCAATTATTTGGAAAAATGAAGGAAGTGATTAGGTAATGGGTTTTTTCGATAAGTTAAAAGAAAAATTGACAAAGCAAACGGATACGGTAACAGAAAAATTTAAAGATGGCTTAACGAAGACGAGACAAAGCTTTGCAGGAAAAGTTAATGATCTTGTCGCACGCTATCGAAAAGTGGATGAAGATTTCTTTGAAGAATTAGAAGAGATATTAATTCAAGCAGATGTTGGCTTTGATACCGTATTAGAGCTTGTGGATGAATTGAAAATGGAAGTGAAAAAGCGTAAAATCCAAGATTCATCAGAAGTAAAAGAAGTGATTATGGAAAAATTAGTGGATATTTATGAAGGTGAATCGGATGATCTTTCACAATTGAATGTCCAGGAAAATGATCTAACGGTTATTCTTTTTGTAGGGGTTAATGGTGTAGGAAAAACGACGACGATTGGCAAGCTTGCGTATAAGTTTAAGCAGGAAGGAAAAAAGGTAATGCTTGCTGCAGGAGATACATTCCGCGCAGGTGCGATTGAACAATTAGAAGTATGGGGCGATCGTGCAGGTGTTGAAGTCATTAAGCAAAGTGAGGGATCAGATCCTGCTGCCGTTATGTTTGATGCACTTCAAGCAGCTCGTTCCCGAAATGTGGATGTACTTTTATGTGACACAGCCGGACGCTTACAAAATAAAGTGAATTTAATGAAAGAATTAGAGAAAGTAAAAAGAGTAATTGAACGGGAAGTTCCTGGAGCACCGCATGAAGTTTTGCTTGTATTAGACGCAACAACAGGTCAAAATGCAATGATACAAGCAAAGCAGTTTAAAGAGGCAACGGATGTCACAGGTATTGTTTTAACTAAATTAGACGGAACAGCAAAAGGTGGTATCGTTATTGCCATCCGGAAGGAACTGAATATTCCTGTAAAATTTGTCGGACTCGGTGAAAAAATGGACGATTTACAAGAATTCAACCTTGAACAATACGTCTACGGTCTTTTTGCCGGACTAAATGAAGAAGCCGAGGGATAATGAATTTTTACGTTTCCAATGTTTGTTTGATTATTAACTATATTAACAATTTTTTAGCTGTTTTTTTAAAGGTTTATTCAAATTAATTAATTGAAGTAAGCAATACTATTAAGTCTGCGGATTATTGCTAAACACCAATATACGATATGAAAACAGCCTATTTTTGAAGGCAGGGATTTGTACGAAAAGTACGTCCCTTTTTTTATAGCTATTATGTTCAGAAATTTAACTATATAATTATTTTTAATAAAAAAAGAAAAATATGAAGTAATTTTTGATTTTATTTCGTCTATATTTATAAAATCAAAAGAAACGATACGTGTGATTGAGGGGGGATCGTGTGAGGAAGAAAGGTTTATTATTATTAGTACTAATAATCCTTTTTCTATTTTTTCCAATGAACGTAAATGCAAAATCTAGTAATTTATCGATTATGTTTATTGCTGGCTATTCAGCTATAGGTGCAAAGGGGATTCCAGACGCAATAGAGACCCAGCAAACAAAAAATCAGGATGTGTCCATGTCAGGGGTTTATGAAAAGGATGGTTATTTTGTGAGTTTCTGACATAACCAAATCACACTGTACCGGAGTAATCGCTTTTTCAATCGGGATTTTCGATTCCTTACCCTAATGAATATTTGTTACAAGGGAAAATAATGAACTATTGCAGGAAATAGTCACTATTACGAATGGAAAAGTATTGAATAATGAAAAAGAAGCATTTCGTGAAATGAATACTAGTGCTGTTACAAGAACAGATTTAAGCCATTGGGTACTTTTACTTGCGTTTTTCCTGTTATTTCTTGAATTCGTTATCCGGAGACTAGGCTTAGCGTATATACTATCTAAGATAACATCACTCTTTAATAGAAATAGAAAAATAAAAACGAAAGCAATAAATCAAACGACAAATGAGCTATTGAAAAAACAGAAACAAAAGTATAATATAACCAAGGAGCAAACAGGGAAATTTGTTATTGAAAATCCATCGGAGCAACAGGAAAATCAATTGAAATATCTTAAATATCTTATCTGGATAAGCAACAAGAAGGGAAGTGCATTAGATCCGAATTATCGTAAGCGAAAGGATTCAAAACAAGGGGAGAAGAATAGGGAGCAATCAACTGATGGACAACAAGAGAGGGAACTAAATCGTGAAGAAGAAATGAATCGATTGCTAAATGCCAAAAATAGAAGAAGATAGCTAGATTCACTTCACTAAGGAGTAGAAATAAATGATAAATCAACCAATATTAACTATAGTTGTTCCTTGTTATAACGAGGAAGAAGTATTTCAGGCTACCTATAAGCAGCTGCGAGAAGTAATGCTTCATTTAATAACAGAATGTCATATTCACCCGGAAAGTAAAATATTATTCGTAGATGATGGCAGTAAGGACTCCACTTGGCAACTGATTGAAACAGTTTACAAGCAGGATGATTTGATCAATGGTCTTAAATTATCACGGAATTTTGGTCATCAGCGAGCCTTGTTAGCAGGATTAGAAAAGGCAAATACTTATTCAGATTGCATCATTTCCATTGATGCGGACCTACAGGATGATATTGATGTTATTAAGGAGTTTGTACTGAAATATTTAGAAGGCTACGATATTGTTTATGGTGTAAGAGAAAGTAGAAAAACGGATAGTTTTTTTAAGCGGACAACTGCCATTGGATTTTATCGGATAATGGAAAAATTAGGCTTGCCATTAATATATAATCATGCGGATTACCGATTACTAAGTAAACGTGCAGTAGAAACACTTCTTCAATTTAAAGAAGTAAATTTATTTCTCAGAGGAATTGTCCCGTTAGTTGGCTTTAAATCTACTAAAGTATTTTATGATCGCAAGGAAAGACTTGCCGGAGAGTCAAAATATCCATTTAAAAAAATGATTTCCTTTGCATTTGACGGATTAACTTCTTTTAGTGTAAAACCAATCCGTTTTATTACAATTTTAGGCTTTTTATCAGCAGTTGTTAGTGTGATAGCAGGGATTTATGTATTTATCGAAAAATTATTATCACATCCTGTTAGCGGATGGGCATCAATTATGATTTCGTTATGGTTTATTGGTGGATTATTACTGATGAGTATTGGGCTGATAGGAGAATATATCGGAAAAATCTATGAAGAAGTTAAACAGCGGCCAAGATACATTATTGATCAATCACTATTGCATGAAATACATACACAACAGGATTTAGAGCAAAAGCAAAAGGTGTTAAATTAATGGTAAATCATTCATTTTTTAAATTTTTATTAGTAGGAGTATTAAATACGATTATTGGTCTTTCGTTTATGTATATTTCCTTAAATATATTCCATTTACACTATTGGATTTCTACTTTTATTGGAAATAGTATCGGAGCCGTCGTTAGTTACTTTTTAAATAAAATATTTACCTTTCAAAGCAAAAGTCCGTTTGGATCAAGTGTCATCCGATTTGTACTCGTAATCATTTGCTGTTATGTAGTAGCTTATCAATTAGGACTGAGCGTAACAGAAGGCTTGCTTGATGTAACCGGGATTTTACCAGCACAGTACATTGACGAGGTTGCTATATTAATCGGTAGTGGGTTATATACAATCATGAATTATTTTGGACAAAGATATTTTGTATTCCGAACAAACAACTAAAGGAGTTATCCATGATTAAAGCGAAACAAAACAAAAAATTACTATTTAGTATTGCAATCATTATTATTGGTATTTGGGTTGCCCCATATTTTCTATTTGGCGAAAATGCACATATGAGGGTGCATGATAATTTAGATTCAAATATCGGTTGGTATAAAGTATTGAAAGATAGTGGAGAACTATTTGCTCCAGGAGATGCATCGATAGATCAAATATTAAATGGAGAATTATCAAGGGACGCATTTTATTCCCAATTTTACGCAGATGTATTTTTGTTTATGCTATTTCCACCGATGATTGCCTATGGGGTAAGTCAATTGATCACGAGGGCACTCGCGTTTTTAGGGATGTACTTATTATTGAAAAAGTATGTAATTAAAGATGAACAGGCGTCTGTTATCCAAATTGGTGTTGCGCTTATTTTTTCCTTAACACCGTTTTGGCCATCTGGTATGCTTAGTTATTTAGGGATGCCATTAGCACTTTACGCGTTTTTAAATATTCGCAATGGCGAACGCTTATGGAAAAATTATTTAATATTAACCGTACTGCCGTTCTTGTCTAGCTTTGTTTTAGGATTTTTCTATTTTTTGACAATCATCGGTATATATTGGCTAATAGAAGTAATCCGGAAAAAGAAACTAAATTTACGATTCTTTTTTTCTATTCTCTATATGATCTTTCTGTATTTACTAATCGATTATCGGCTTGTGCTTTCTATGCTTATGCCGCACGAACCAACAAATCGGGATGTTTTCTATCAATCGAAAAATAGTTTACTAGATACAATCCAGCTTATTTTTAAAAACTATATTATCGGTCACAATCAAGACCGTTCCGTTCATGATTTGCTTATTTTACCGATTGTTTTGGTATGCTTCGTTGTTTTGCTCGTAACAAAGCAATGGAAACAAAATAAATTATTTATTTGGCTAAATATTTGGCTGTTTGTATTATCGGTTTGGTATGCTTTTTGGTTTTATGAGGGCTGGCAACCATTAAAAGAAAAAGTAAATATTTTAACAACCTTTAATTTTTCTCGTTTTCACTACTTTAGTTCACCGCTTATTTATATAATCTTTGGCATGGCATTGTATCTTATTTGGAAATTAGGAAAATGGGGTAGAGCACTTTCTGTTCTGTTAATAATCGCCCAATTTATTGTATTAATTCCGTATAATGAGCAGGTTGCCTACAAAAACCAACCAACCTATAAGGAGTTTTATGCAGTTGAACAATTTCAGGAAATTAAAGATTACATCGGTAAACCACAGGAAGATTATCGGGTAGTAAGTATTGGAATTCACCCTGTCATATCCCAATATAATGGCTTCTATACTTTAGATACTTATGCAAATATTTATCCACTTACCTATAAAGAGGATTTTCGCAAAATTATTGCACCGGAATTAGCGAAAAATAAAACATTAGCGGATTATTATGATGAGTGGGGCGGTAGAGTATATATATTTGTCGATGAATTAGGGAAAAAGTATATGTATTCCAAAGATGCAGATGTGACGATTGAGAATTTAAACTTAAACACGGATCAGTTGAAAAAAATGGGTGGGGAGTATATATTTTCTGCTGTTCCAATCGAAAATGCACTAGAGAATCAGTTAACCTTAGAAAAAGTATTTGAAAATGATAGCTCCAATTGGAAAATTTATTTGTATAAAGTGGAATGAAGGGAAATTCGCTAGTCCAGTCTGTTTAACCGCTTGACATCGTTTCACAATCTGTGTAACATAGGCGATGTAAAGGTTTTTTACTTAACATTGGAGGGAATGCAATGCTTGAAAAAACAACGAGAATGAATTATTTATTTGATTTTTATCAAGTTTTGCTCACTCCAAAACAACAAAGCTATATGTCTCTTTACTACTTGGATGATTTATCATTAGGAGAAATCGCTGAGGAGTATGAAGTGAGCCGACAGGCAGTATATGATAATATTAAACGTACGGAAATTATGTTAGAAGAGTATGAGAAAAAGCTTCATCTCTTTGAAAAATTCCAACAACGGAATCGTTTATTGGATGAATTGTCTGCTTTACTTCATGCAAAACTCGATAAAAATCAGGCGGAGCATATTTATCACATTTTAGAAGCGTTGAAAGAATTAGATTAGGAGGCGGCAATATGGCATTTGAGGGTTTAGCCGACCGACTGCAGAGCACAATGCAAAAGATTCGGGGCAAAGGGAAAGTAACTGAATCAGATGTAAAAGAAATGATGCGAGAGGTCCGACTCGCATTACTCTATGCAGACGTTAACTTAAAGGTTGTTAAAAGTTTCATTAAAAAAGTAAGTGAACGGGCTGTCGGACAAGAAGTCATGAAAAGCCTTACTCCCGGACAACAAGTAATTAAAGTAGTTAAAGAAGAGTTAACTGAATTAATGGGTGGCGAGCAAAGTAAAATTGCCGTTGCTTCGAAACCGCCAACCGTTATTATGATGGTTGGACTTCAAGGTGCAGGGAAAACGACGACGACAGGGAAGCTTGCCAACCTGTTAAGGAAAAAGTATAATCGGAAACCACTACTTGTTGCTGCCGATATTTACCGTCCTGCGGCAATTAATCAGTTACAAACATTAGGGAAACAAATCGATATGCCTGTCTTTTCCCTAGGGGATAAAGTCAGTCCAGTGGAAATCGCGACTAAAGCGATTGAACAAGCAAAAGCGGATCACCATGATTATGTTTTAATTGATACTGCAGGTCGTCTGCACATTGATGAAAACTTAATGGATGAACTAAAGAGCGTTAAAGAGAATGTAAAACCTGATGAAATCTTCTTAGTTGTCGATGCAATGACAGGTCAAGATGCAGTAAATGTAGCCGATAGCTTTAATGAACAGCTTGGAATAACAGGTGTTGTTCTTACGAAGTTAGATGGTGATACAAGAGGAGGAGCAGCTCTCTCCATTCGTGCGGTTACCAATCAACCAATTAAATTTATTGGTTTAGGAGAAAAGATGGATGCGCTAGAAACTTTCCATCCCGAAAGAATGGCGTCGAGAATTCTCGGAATGGGCGACGTTCTAACCTTAATCGAAAAGGCTCAAGCAAATGTAGATGAAGAAAAAGCACGCGAGCTTGAGAAGAAGATGCGAACAAGTTCGATTACATTGGATGACTTTCTTGAACAATTGTCCCAGGTGAAAAATATGGGGCCACTTGATGAATTGTTAAAAATGATGCCCGGCGCTAATAAAATGAAGGGCTTAAATAATTTGCAAATCGATGATAAACAAATTGCACATGTTGAAGCAATCATTAAGTCCATGACTAAAAAAGAAAAAGAAGATCCTGATATCATTAACGCTAGCAGAAGACGCCGTATCGCAAAAGGAAGCGGTCGCCCTGTTCAAGAAGTAAACCGGCTATTAAAGCAGTTTGAAGAAATGAAAAAAATGATGAAACAAATGACAAACATGCAGAAAAAAGGCAAGAAAAAAGGTGGCTTTAAATTACCGTTTATGTAAAGTAAATATTATAGGTGAGATTTTTTAATTATTTTTAGGATGTTTCTAAAATTTATTTTTGGTAGGTATTAAATTTTCTTTAATGATGCAAAGTGGAGTGTATACACTCTGTGGACAAATATTAAATTGACTTAGAAAAAGAGCTCCCTTTATAAACATTATTAAAGAAAAACGAAATAAAACAAAGAAATTTTTACCTGTTAAGAAAAAATACTTTACAAACTAATTATTTCTTGCTATCATACTATCTTGTGTGAAACTATTCGGAGGTGCAATAAATTATGGCAGTTAAAATTCGTTTAAAACGTATGGGAGCTAAAAAGTCTCCTTTCTATCGTATCGTAGTAGCAGATTCTCGTTCACCACGTGATGGACGTCAAATCGAAACAATTGGAACATACAATCCATTAACACAACCAGCAAGTGTAAAAATTGATGAAGAGCTTGCTTTAAAATGGTTGAAAAATGGAGCAAAACCTTCTGACACAGTTCGGAACTTGTTCTCTACTCAAGGTATTTTAGAAAAATTCCATAACGAGAAATACAGCAAATAAGGGAATTTATGATACAGCTTATTGAGGCGATTGTGAAACCCCTTGTAGATCATCCAGACGACGTTAACATCAAAGTTGTCGAAGATGATGCCCGTATCACTTATAAGCTAACATTGAACAAAAGTGATATTGGTAAAATCATTGGAAAACAAGGCCGAGTGGCAAAATCGATTCGAACGATTGTTTACGCACATGCGCAATCAACAGAGAATCGGAAGGTTTATTTAGATATTACAGAATAAGGAGGGGGAATCCCTCCTTTTTTCTTACATATATTATGATTTTTCCCCTACTTATTTTCCTCATGAAATGACAATGGCGTCTTTTTATTTTACAAAAGCAAGTTAGCAAACCTATATTTCCAGGAGCTTTATTTCATCGCGTATGGATAAAAAGGAGTTGGGCTAATGAGACTAATAACCAATATTACAGTAAAACAAATATTAACCGAAAATAGTAAAGAAGAGTTATCAAACTCGTTTACGAAAAGAAAATTACAGCTTCAAAAAGAAATGGACCAGCTACGGTTCGAGGTAAAACGGTTAGAGAAAACGAAGAAATACCAAATAACACATTTACAACAATACTTTGAAAAAGAGTTAGATGATCGAGCAGAAAAAATAAAATTACTTGATTTCCAGTTAGAGCAACTAGAGTTATTACCTATTGGAGCTGAACTGAAAGAAAGAGAAGTACAAGGAATGATAGATGTAAAAGTAGGGGATAACTGGAATGAATTAATGTTAGGAAAAACAATCGTTGTAAAAGATGGAATTATTGAAGATATACATTAGAGGTGAAAAAATTGAAGAGATATTTTAACGTAGGAAAAATTGTTAATACCCATGGAATAAAAGGAGAAGTTCGGGTAATCTCTTCGACTGATTTTCCAGATGAACGATACAAAAAAGGATCCGAGCTTACCTTGTTTTTTTTGAATGGAAAGCAACCTATTACGCTTAAGGTGAATAATTGGAGAAAACATAAAAATTTCGATCTGTTAACATTTGATGGATATGAATCGTTAAATGATGTAGAAGCTTTTAAAGGTGGGCTTTTGAAAGTATCGGAAGATCAGTTAGAAGAGCTGGATTCGGACGAATTTTATTTTCATGAAATAATTGGCTGCACCGTTAAAAATATGGACGGAGAGACGATAGGGGTTATTAAAGAGATTTTAACTCCAGGTGCCAATGATGTATGGGTAGTTAAAGGGACAGATAGAAAAGAATATTATATTCCTTATATAGATGAAATTGTAAAAGAAATTAATGTGAAAGATAAAATAGTATGGATTGAGCCAATGGAAGGACTGTTTTAATTAATGCAAATCGATATTTTGACACTATTCCCAAATATGTTTCATGGAATTTTTAATGAATCGATACTAAAGAAAGCGCAGGAACATGGTTCGGTTCAGTATAATGTAATAAATTTCCGTGAGTATTCTGGGAATAAACATCAAATGGTGGATGACTATCCGTATGGTGGCGGTGCTGGGATGGTATTAAAGCCAGAACCGATATTTAATGCCGTAGAGGATTTACAACAAAAATCCGGGGTAAAGCCGAAAGTCGTTTTATTATGTCCACAAGGGGAGTGCTACACACAGCAAAAGGCGGAACAATTAGCGAAAGAGGAGCATTTACTTTTCATTTGTGGTCATTATGAAGGATATGATGAACGAATACGAGAGCATTTGGTGACAGAAGAGATATCGATTGGAGATTTTGTTTTAACAGGTGGAGAATTGGCTGCAATGGTTGTAATTGATAGTGTTGTCCGCTTGTTACCTGGTGTTCTTGGCAATGAGGATTCCCATATAAAAGATTCGTTTTCCACAGGCTTACTTGAGCATCCACATTATACACGTCCCGCCGATTTTCGAGGTTGGAAAGTTCCGGAAGTATTATTATCCGGCAATCATAAAAAGATAGAAGAATGGCGGAAAAAAGAGTCATTAAAGCGGACGTTTGAACGGAGACCGGATTTACTAGAAACGTATCCATTCACAGAAGCTGAAAAGCAATGGCTAAATGAAATAAAAAAACAATAAAAAGATTAATATACTCTTGAAAAGGTACTAACAAATATGGTACTATATTTCTTGTGGCTTTGGTACATCCATTGCCGTTATAACGATGTTCCGCTGCAAAATCAGCATGGTAAATTGCCAAGCTGTTGAAATGTTTGCAAGAGCACCTGTTGGAAGGAGTTGAATCGAATGCATATAATCGATGAAATTACTAAAGAACAACTACGTACAGATCTTCCTGCATTCCGTCCTGGTGATACAGTTCGCGTGCACGTGAAAGTTGTTGAAGGTAACCGTGAGCGTATCCAATTATTTGAAGGCGTAGTTATTAAACGTCGCGGTGGCGGAATCAGTGAAACTTTCACTGTTCGTAAAATTTCTTACGGTGTTGGTGTAGAAAGAACATTCCCTGTTCATTCTCCAAAAATCGCTAAGTTAGAAGTTGTCCGTCGTGGTAAAGTACGTCGTGCAAAACTTTATTATTTACGTAATTTACGTGGTAAAGCAGCACGTATTAAAGAAATTCGATAATTTACTTAAAAAAAGAGCTTGTATTTCAAGCTCTTTTTTTCACTTTCCAAGCAGAATTTGAGTAGATTATTCCGTTCTGTATATAGTAAATATAGTATTGTTTGATTACAATGATAAACATACATAAATTATTTTAGAATATTAATCGATTCTATTGCTGGATTATTTGATTTTCATAATGATAATTTTGTAAAATAAATTAAATGGACTTGTTATCAATACAGTGTTCAAACAAAAAAATGATTAAATTTATGATGTAACTACAGAGAGAAATCTATTTTCTATAATGGAATAATTTGGGTAATGAATCATGAAGGAAAATATCGATTCGAAGCAAGATGGAGGGCTATTGATGGCAGAAAAAAAGAGTGAACTATGGGAGTGGGCGAAAATATTAGTAATTGCAGCTGTTTTAGCAGCTATTATTCGCTATTTCTTTTTTACACCAATTATTGTCGATGGTGAATCGATGATGCCGACATTAGAAAACAGGGATCGGATGATTGTTAACAAAATATCCTATGTAATCGGTGATCCAAAGCGTTTTGATATTATCGTTTTTCATGCTCCTGAAGAAAAAGATTATATTAAACGTGTCATCGGTTTACCAGGTGAACATATTGAATATAAAAACGATATTTTATATGTTAATGGAAAGGCATATGATGAGCCGTATCTAGATGAATATAAAAAGGGATTAGTAGGAGGTACTTTAACAGAGCCCTTCTCTGTTGATGTTCCAGACGGATATTTATTTGTAATGGGTGATAATCGTAGATACAGTAAAGATAGCCGTCATATCGGTCCCGTTCCAATGAATGATGTTTTAGGAAAGACAAGTCTTATTTATTGGCCATTAAATGAAATGCAATTCATAAAATAAACTTCCGATAAAGAGGAAGTTTTATTGTTGTAAAGGCTGATTTCATAATGATAGTTGAAACTTCTAATAAATTGATTCTCTTGGTTACTGACAAAAAGCAAAAATCGATACGAAGTAGCCTTGTAATATGATGTTAAAGCAGGTGAGAAAATGACAATTCAGTGGTTTCCAGGTCATATGGCGAAAGCTAGAAGACAAGTAACTGAAAAACTAAAATTTGTAGATATAATATTTGAATTAGTTGATGCAAGAATTCCATCTTCTTCAAGAAATCCGATGATTGATGAAATCATTCAACATAAACCAAGGATCGTACTATTGAATAAGGAGGATATGGCAGATCCAATAAGAACAAAGGAATGGATTCGCTATTTTCAAAGTATCAATATTCATACCATCCCGATTAATTCAAAATCAGGTGATGGCCTTGCCAAAATTTCCAAGCTGGCAAAGGAAATTTTGGCAGAAAAATTTGATAAAATGCGTGCAAAAGGTGTAAAACCACGAGCCATTCGAGCGATGGTTGTTGGAATCCCGAACTCAGGAAAATCAACACTAATAAATCGTTTAGCGAAGAAAAATATCGCAAAAACAGGTAATACTCCCGGAGTGACAAAGGCACAGCAATGGATTAAAGTTGGTAAAGAAATTGAATTACTAGATACACCTGGAATTCTTTGGCCGAAATTTGAAGATCAAGAGGTTGGGTATAAATTAGCACTAACTGGAGCAATTAAAGATACTATATTAAATTTACAAGATATTGCTGTATTTGCTTTACGTTTTCTTGAAAAGGAATATCCAGAGAGGCTGAAAGAGCAATATGGATTTGAGCAAATTCCCGAAGAAATCGTTGAAATCTTTGATGTGATTGGTGCGAAAAGAGGTTGTTTAATGGGAGGTGGAATAATAGATTACGATAAAACCGCCGAAGCTATTATTCGTGATATTCGTGGCGAAAAGTTAGGGAAGCTCACTTTTGAAAGACCACAAGTAGCTGAAAGTGAGTAAGTAAGGAGTAATTCGTTAGATGAACTATACAATTAAAGAAGTGGAAAATAGACTAGAACAGATTACAAATATGGACGACCCTTTTTTACTTGCTTGCATGGACGATGAACGCAAAGGGGTACAAAGCTTAATCTCTAGATGGAAAAAAAGGCAAGCGCAACAAAATTTGGAGCATATTCGTTTAGAAAAAATGAAACAGTATGAGAAAGAAGCGAGGCAGCAAGGCTTTCAGCTTATTGCTGGTATTGATGAAGTTGGAAGAGGTCCGCTAGCAGGTCCTGTTGTAGCTGCCGCGGTGATACTACCAGAGGATATTGATCTACCTGGAGTCAATGATTCAAAAAAACTTTCCGCCAGTAAGCGAGAATTATTGTACGAGCAAATTTTAGAAAAAGCAATCGCAGTTGGTATTGGTGTAGTCGATTCGAATGATATTGATCATTTGAATATTTACCAAGCAACAAAAAAAGCAATGCATCATGCAGTCAATGATCTATCGGTTTTTCCTGAATATCTGTTATTAGATGCGATGAAAATTGATGCACCACTTCCGCAGCTGAGTTTAATAAAAGGGGATGCATTGTCTATTTCGATTGCAAGTGCCTCTATTGTCGCAAAAGTATATCGGGATCGAATAATGGCCGAATACGGTATTCAATATCCGGCCTATCATTTGGAAAAAAATATGGGCTACGGCACAAAGGAACACTTACAAGCATTGGAGCAATATGGTCCAACGCCGATTCATCGGAAGAGCTTTTCTCCAATTAAAGAGATGGTCGAAATGAAAATAAAATAACGCTGTATTCTAAAGAATTTTTGTTATTTCATGAGATAGGTTTATTTAATGAAGCGACGAGCAAACTGAATGCATTTAGAGTCCAATAAAAGCGGAAGTTGCTAGTCCTAATGAGTGGAAGCTGAACACGTTGGAAAACGAAGTGTGTTCAGTCTGTCCTCTTGTTACAAAAAGTAACAAACTAAACAAAAACAGTGTAGAATAAATAAGAAGTTTAATACTATCACGCATCCCCTGAATTATTTTTTGGGGATTATTTTTTATCATGGGAGAATGAAATAAAATGAATATTTACTCCGTCCACCAATCGAAACAATCCGTTACCCAATTTGATAAACCACTAGACTACAAAACTGGACAAATTATCCGAGGCAAGCTCCAAAGCATTGATATGTTTGGAAATGCCGTTGTTCAATTAGGAAAGTATAAACGAATTGCAAAGATTGAAGCATCTTTAGACGTTGCGAAACAGTATTGGTTTCAAGTACAAAAACAAGACGGCAAACTACTATTAAAGGTACTAGAAAATGTCCATTCGGAGGAAACCTTATTAAAATACTTTGGATTAGCGACTTCGAAGACGAATAAAGAACTGATTAGGCAACTACAACAGTGGAATCTGCCATTGGATAAAGAAGTGGTTACGAAAGTAGAAAAATGGGTAAATAATAACAATACTGTGCAAACGGAGAAATTATTTCAAGCAATACGCTATATCATTCAAAATGAATTACCGCTAACTAATGATGTGTTTAAAGGCATATTTTCCGTATGGAACGGGGAAAAATTTACACAGTTATTAGAACGCTTGTCTCAGCAAGTAAATAGCGAGCAAATGAAAAATTACGAGCAATTAAAATTAGTATTACAGTCTTTCTTTGGAAACACAGAATCCGTTTCATTGGATGGCTATCAGTGGGCAGACTGGAGTAACGGGAAAGAAGTATATAAGAACTTTATACAAATCCTGCAAATGTTAGGATTAAACGAAAAAAGAATAGGTGACAAAGGAAATACTGACATTCAATCATTGAAGCAATTATTACAGGAGCTATTAAATGGACAATCGGAATTATCCGAAGGAGTAAAACAAGCAGCTGAACAAGTATATTATCGGATTTTAGGAAATCAACTGTTAATGAATGATCAACCACCATATTTTCAATGGACAGTCCAATTACCGTTACCAATGGAAAATGCTCCAATGGATATTACCCTTCAATGGTTTGGTAAAAAAAATACGAACGGAAAGCTTGATGCGGATTTTTGTCAAATAACATTTGATTTACAAATGCCAACACTTGGAAAAACATGGGTTATGATGAATGTACAAAATAAAATTATTAGTTTACATATACAAAGTGATTTCCATTCGTTAGAACATATCGGGAAACCAATGATTAATGTATTGAAAGAAAAGCTAGAGGAAAACCATTATCATTTAAGTACGGTGAAATTTGATAGATTAACAAAATCTACGAAACAGCAAAATAAAAGGGAAGACCTTGTCTCATTTTACCAAAGAGGAAGTATGGACGTGAAAATATGAATAAAGAAAATCGAAAAGCGGCAATAGCTTTAGCGTACAATGAAGCGATAAATCATGCTCCAGTCGTGAAAGCAACAGGAAAAGGAACGATAGCTGAAAATATTCTCCAACGTGCCAAAGAAAATAATATACCGATTTATGAAGATGCTGCTTTAGCAGAATTATTAAGTAAAATGAATGTGAAAGAGACAATACCGGAGGAGTTATTTCTTGCGGTAGCAGAGGTATTTGCATTTATTTATAAAATAGATAGACAAAGTAAGAATGAATAGAGCCAGTATATTCCGTGATTTTGTATAAGTTTACTTAATTTGAAATTAAATGTAATGGCTTTCAATAGAAATACATTTGTGAAATTTTTGCATTTTAGTAGACAAATATATCTACTATTTTATACAATGAATACGCAATCAAATTTTTTAACAGTACGTTAGGAGGATGGAAGATGAATATCCATGAGTACCAAGGGAAAGAACTCCTAAGAAAATATGGTGTTTCTGTTCCAAACGGAAAAGTTGCTTTTACTGTAGATGAAGCAGTAGAAGCTGCACAACAATTAGGTACCGATGTCGTAGTGGTTAAAGCACAAATTCATGCAGGTGGACGCGGAAAAGCTGGTGGGGTAAAAGTAGCAAAAAGCTTAGATGACGTACGTACATATGCAAATGAATTGTTAGGGAAAACATTAGTAACACATCAAACAGGTCCAGAAGGTAAGGAAGTAAAGCGTTTACTTATCGAAGCTGGATGCGATATAAAAAAAGAATACTATGTAGGTTTAGTAGTAGATCGTGCTACTTCTCATGTTGTTTTAATGGCATCTGAAGAAGGAGGTACAGAAATAGAAGAAGTTGCAGCAAAAACACCGGAAAAGATATTTAAAGAATATATTGATCCAGTGGTTGGATTAACACCATTTCAAGCAAGAAGAATTGCTTTTAATATTAATATTCCGAGTGAATTAGTAAACCAAGCTGTGAAATTTATGACAGGTTTATATACTGTGTTTATTGAAAAAGATTGTTCCATTGCAGAAATTAACCCATTAGTCGTTACCGGTGACGGTAAAGTAATGGCGTTAGATGCAAAATTAAACTTTGACAGTAATGCATTGTATCGCCATAAAGATATTGTAGAATACCGAGACTTAGAGGAAGAGGATGCTAAAGAAATTGAAGCATCTAAATATGACTTAAGCTATGTAGCATTAGATGGAAATATTGGATGTATGGTGAATGGTGCAGGACTTGCGATGTCTACAATGGATATTATCAAATTTTACGGTGGCGAACCGGCAAACTTTTTAGATGTTGGCGGCGGTGCTACTGCAGAGAAGGTAACAGAAGCATTTAAAATTATTTTATCCGATCCAAATGTAAAAGGGATATTTGTCAACATATTTGGCGGTATTATGAAATGTGATGTTATTGCAACTGGTGTTGTGGAAGCAGCAAAGCAAGTCGGATTAACGGTTCCGTTAGTGGTTCGTTTGGAAGGAACGAATGTTGAGTTAGGGAAGAAGATATTAAGAGAATCAGGCATTGATATTGTTGCAGCTGAATCAATGGCTGATGGTGCACAAAAAATTGTGGAATTAGTAAATTAATAGGTTTCATCCTTTCGTATTAGATTCTATTCTACTTATTAAGCATATTTTATTGAAGCGAGAAAGTGGGGGACAGAAGTGAGTGTATTTGTTAATAAAGATACAAAGGTAATCGTGCAAGGAATCACTGGAAAAACAGCGCTTTTTCATACAAAGCAAATGATTGAATACGGCACGAAAATTGTCGGTGGTACTTCTCCTGGTAAAGGTGGTACTGAAGTGGAAGGAGTGCCTGTATTTAATACTGTTTCAGAAGCAGTGAAGGCAACTGGTGCAACTGCTTCTGTTATCTATGTACCAGCTCCATTTGCAGCAGATGCAATATTAGAAGCAGTGGATGCAGAATTAGATCTTGCTATTTGTATAACAGAACATATCCCTGTATTGGATATGGTGAAAGTAAAACGTTATATGGAAGGCAAAAAAACTCGTTTAGTAGGTCCGAATTGTCCGGGAGTTATTACAGCAGATGAATGTAAAATTGGTATAATGCCAGGCTATATTCATAAAAAAGGTCATGTAGGGGTAGTTAGTCGTTCTGGTACGTTAACATATGAAGCGGTTCATCAATTAACACAAGCGGGTATTGGCCAATCCACTGCGGTTGGTATTGGTGGAGACCCTGTAAATGGAACGAATTTCATTGATGTATTAACAGCATTTAATGAAGATCCAGACACTTATGCTGTTATCATGATTGGAGAAATTGGTGGTACTGCAGAAGAGGAAGCTGCTGTTTGGGTGAAGGAAAATATGACCAAACCAGTCGTAGGCTTTATTGGCGGAAGAACAGCACCTCCAGGAAAACGAATGGGTCATGCTGGTGCCATTATTTCTGGTGGTAAAGGAACTGCAGATGAAAAAATTCGCGTCATGAATGAATGTGGCATTAAAGTAGCAAACACACCTTCTGTTATTGGTGACACCTTAGTAGAAGTATTAAAAGAAAAAGGTCTTTATGACGTGTGTAAAAACCTATAAAATAGTGGGTTAAGCACCTTTGTTGATAATAGCCCCGATCCAATGAGGGGCTATTTTTTCAAAAGGAAATTTTAAATGTGATACAAAAGGAGGTATGCTTTTGAACAATGAATCGGTCCGGGAGAGATTAATTCATCTCCTACATTGTCAAGGAATTGGTTGGAAAACTTTATATAAAATGATGAAGAAGGATCCTACATTGCTTTCTGTTTATTCTTATTCACTACAGGAGCTACAGCACTATTTTCAAATTCCCTCGAACAAGATTCATTCTTTTTTTCAAGATCTTCACTATTTAAATCCCGCGACAATATTAGCAGCATATAAGAAGCAAAATATCGAGATTGTTACTATTATTGATGATACCTATCCATTATTATTAAAAAATACTTTTCAGCCTCCATGGGTTTTATATTGTAAAGGTAATCGTTCACTATTAGCAGAAAAGGAAAAATTAGCTGTCGTCGGCACAAGGAACCCTACACCATATGGAATAAAAGTTACAAGAGAAATAGTTGCAGAGTTAGCAAAAAAACAAATTGTCATTGTTAGTGGACTTGCGAAGGGGATTGATTTTGAGGCACATGTTCAAGCGATGCAATCGCAAGGAAAAACAATTGCGGTTTTAGGGGGAGGTTTTTTTCATATTTATCCGAAAGAACATGAGCCACTAGCTCGGAAGTTGGAACAAAACCATTTAATTATTTCGGAATATCCACCACATATTTACCCACAAAGACATCATTTTCCGGAAAGAAATCGAATTATTAGTGGGTTAAGTTTCGGAACATTGGTTATTGAAGCAAAGCATCGGAGTGGTTCTTTAATTACTGCTGATTTTGCTTTAAATGAAGGAAGAGAGGTATTTGCAATACCAGGTCCAATAACAAGTAGTACATCGAATGGGACAAATGAGCTAATAAAGGCAGGAGCAAAATTAGTTACCTGTGGAGAAGATATAATAACAGAAATTCCCAGTTACTTATAAAAAGGAAGGATATGTTTTAATTAGGAAAAGTCAGATAATAATTAAAATATGAAAACAAAGCAGGATTTTTATTTGAATTTAGAGAATTACTCTAAATAAAGTGCATAAATAAGGATTGCTTATTGACAAATAGTTATAAAACCTTTAATAATTAGTGGGAGATTTACTTTAAAAGGAAATTATTGTCTATTATTTTCAAAAATTGGTAAAAACGAATATTACAAATGAAAATAAATATACATAAGCAATTATTTGTACATTATAAATAGAGACCTCTAAGGAGGATAATACATGTCAGATTATTTAGTGATTGTTGAATCACCTGCAAAAGCAAAAACAATTGAAAGATATTTAGGAAAAAAATATAAAGTAAAAGCATCGATGGGACATGTTCGGGATTTACCGAAAAGTCAAACTGGAGTAGATGTTGACAATAATTTTGAACCGAAATATATAACGATTCGCGGGAAAGGTCCTGTAATTAAGGATTTGAAAACTGCTGCCAAAAAAGCAAAAAAAGTTTATTTAGCGGCTGACCCTGATCGCGAAGGGGAAGCAATTGCATGGCATTTGGCCCATATATTAGATGTCGATATTAGCTCCGATTGTCGAGTCGTATTTAATGAAATCACAAAGGACGCGATTAAAGAATCATTTAAGCATCCAAGACCAATTAATATGGATTTGGTAGATGCCCAACAAGCAAGACGAATTTTAGATCGACTTGTAGGGTATAAAATTAGTCCAATATTATGGAAAAAGATTAAAAAAGGCTTGAGTGCTGGTCGCGTACAATCGGTAGCAGTAAAACTAATCATTGATAGAGAAAATGAGATAAAGAATTTTGAACCGGAAGAATACTGGAGTATTACAGGCAAATTTCAAATTAATAAAGAACAATTTTCCGCCCAATTTTATGGTAAGAATAAAGAGAAAATCGAGTTAAAATCGGAGCAGGATGTACAAAACGTTCTTAACCAATTAAAGAAAAAGCCTTTTACCGTTCAATCTGTTCAAAAAAGGGAACGGAAAAGAAATCCTGCGCCTGCGTTCATTACTTCCTCACTCCAACAAGAAGCAGCTAGAAAATTGAATTTCCGTGCCCGGAAAACAATGATGCTAGCGCAACAGCTTTATGAAGGTGTAGAACTTGGGAAAGAGGGAACCGTTGGTTTAATTACTTACATGCGTACGGATTCTATACGTATTTCTGATTTAGCCCAAAGTGAAGCAAAATCGTTTATCGAGCAAGAATTTGGTCAAGAGTTTACGAATAAAGCGGATAGAAAAGAGAAAAAACAAGCAAATATTCAAGATGCCCATGAGGCCATTCGTCCGACAAGTGTATTACGGACACCGAATTCGGTAAAAGATTTTCTTTCACGTGATCAATTTCGTCTTTATAAATTGATTTGGGAACGATTTATTGCGAGTCAAATGGCATCTGCTGTTATGGATACAATGACTGTAGACTTAGTCAATAACGATATTTTATTTAGAGCAAATGGATCAAAAATAAAATTTCCTGGCTTTATGAAAGTGTATGTAGAGAGCACGGATGATGAAAAGGAAGAAAAAAATAACCTTTTACCTGATTTACATGAAGGGGACGAAGTAACGAGCACCGATATTGATCCGAAACAGCATTTTACCCAGCCGCCACCACGTTATACAGAGGCAAGACTAGTGAGGGTTCTAGAAGAGTTAGGCATTGGGAGACCGTCAACATACGCCCCAACCTTAGACACTATTCAGAAAAGGGGATATGTGGCATTAGATAATAAACGCTTTGTTCCAACAGAATTAGGAGAAATCGTCATTGAATTGATATCCGAGTTTTTCCCTGAAATAACAAATGTTGAATTTACTGCGATAATGGAAAAAGGGCTGGATGAAGTCGAAGATGGCAAAGTTAACTGGGTAAAAATTATCGATGATTTTTATAAAGATTTCCGTGTCCGTTTAGAAATTGCAGAAAAGGAAATGGAAGAAGTTGAAATCGAGGATGAATATGCAGGAGTGGATTGTGAAAACTGTGGTCATCCAATGGTAATTAAAATGGGGCGTTATGGAAAATTCATGGCTTGTAGTAATTTTCCTGATTGCCGAAACACGAAACCGATTGTTAAAGAAATCGGAGTAACTTGTCCGCATTGTAAGGAAGGGCAAGTAGTAGAGAGAAGGAGTAAAAAACGGAGAATTTTTTATGGGTGTAGTCGCTATCCAGAATGTGAGTTCTTATCTTGGGATAAACCGGTAGCAAGGCCATGTCCGAAATGTGATGGATTATTAGTTGAGAAAAAATTGAAAAAAGGAATACAAATTCAATGCACCAATTGTGATTATAAAGAACAACAACAAGAGTGAGTTAGCTGCTCACTCTTCTTCTTGTCCCTCGTTTTATGTTTAACGAAGTAAATAAAAATTTATTGTAAAAATGATTAATAATTATCAAAAAAACTTTTCGAAATCTTTATTTTATTGTAGAATGTTTAATGGCTTATTTTTCGTAACAAATGAATATAATAGGAATGGCTAATAAATTTTAGGATTCCTAATCAATTCAGAACTTTGTGAAAAAAAATAAAATTCTATTGCTTTTTCAAGTGTTGTATGATACTATTTAGTAGCCATTGTGAGGTGAGTAGGATGGCGAATTTGAATATTTTGTTACAGAATTTCATTGAATATTTACAACTAGAGAAAAATTGTTCACAATATACAATTGTCAATTATGAGCATGATATTTGTGAATTTTTTATGTTCATGAATGAACAAAGTATTGATAGTTTAAACAATGTATCCTATCAGGATGCTCGTTTATATTTAACAAAACTCTATGAAAAACGATACGCTAAAAAATCGGTAGCTAGAAAAATATCGAGTTTACGGTCCTTTTTCAAGTTTTTGTTGCGTGAAACTCATGTTCAATCTAATCCTTTTAGCCAAGTATCCCTACCGAAATTAGAAAAGCGACTTCCAGAGTTTTTCTATGAAGAGGAAATGGAAATACTATTCCAATCAATTGACACTTCAACTCCTGCTGGTCTACGAGATCTTGCAATTCTTGAATTGATGTATGCAACAGGAATACGTGTAAGTGAATGTTCTGGGATAGAGCTCACTGACTTGGACGAGTATAATTCTGTCTTATTAGTTAGAGGTAAAGGAAATAAAGAACGGTATGTTCCGTTCGGTCATTTTGCTATGCAATCATTGCAAAATTACATAAATAATGGTCGAAATCAATTGATGAAAAATCAAAAACATACCTATCTTTTTGTTAATCAAAAGGGGACACCTCTAACAGCTAGAGGTATTCGATATATTTTTAATAAGTTAATCGAAAAAGCTGGTAATAGCCAGCATATTCATCCACATATGATTAGACATTCTTTTGCTACTCATTTATTAAATAATGGGGCAGACTTAAGAGCGGTACAAGAACTACTAGGGCATTCCCAATTATCTTCTACACAAGTATATACACATGTTACAAAAGAACAATTACAAAAAGTTTATCTGGCACATCATCCACGTGCCTAAATAAAAGGAGGATTTTTGTGGAACAATTTCATGCAACAACCATATTTGCTATTCACCATAATGGCAAGGGAGCAATGTCGGGCGATGGGCAAGTAACGCTAGGAAATGCGGTTGTAATGAAACATACTGCAAGAAAAGTAAGGAGACTTTTTAACGGGAAAGTACTTGCTGGATTTGCAGGATCTGTTGCCGATGCCTTTACTTTATTTGAATTGTTTGAAGCAAGACTGGAAGAATATAATGGCAATCTTCAAAGAGCATCTGTAGAATTAGCAAAGCTTTGGCGCAGTGATAAAGTATTACGAAAGCTTGAAGCCATGTTAATTGTTATGAACGAAACAGATCTATTATTAGTATCTGGTACAGGTGAAGTAATTGAACCGGATGATGGTATTTTAGCAATTGGTTCCGGTGGAAATTACGCACTGTCTGCTGGAAGAGCATTAAAACAATATGCGGGTGAACATTTATCTGCAAAGGATATTGCAAAAGCATCACTTGAAATTGCCGCTAATATTTGTGTATATACAAACGAGAATATCGTTGTAGAAGAAATATAGGTGTGAAAATTCTTCATCACTTTTCAAAGGGAGTGTTCATATGGAGCAAAAACAATTAGGGGCGGAATTAACGCCACGTCAAATTGTGGAAAAGCTTGACCAGTTTATTGTTGGTCAAACGGAAGCAAAGCGAGCTGTAGCGATTGCACTTAGAAATCGATATCGGAGAAGTTTATTATCCGATAAACTGCGCGATGAAGTAATTCCGAAAAATATCCTGATGATCGGACCAACTGGTGTTGGTAAAACAGAAATTGCACGTCGTATTGCAAAGCTTGTTCATGCTCCTTTCGTAAAAGTGGAAGCTACTAAATTTACTGAAGTGGGTTATGTCGGTCGTGATGTAGAATCCATGATCCGTGACTTGGTAGAAACTAGTGTGCGAATTGTAAAACAAGAAAAAATGGTAAGCGTGAAAGAAAAGGCATTACATAATGCTAACCGCCGACTTGTTGATTTATTAGTTCCTTCTGCTCAAAAATCTACACAATTTAAAAATCCATTTGAAATGCTGTTTGGTGGGGGAAATCAAGAAGAACAATCACCAAAAAGCGAAGCGGAAGATGTAAATCGTGCGGAAAAACGTCGCGTCATACGTGAGAAGCTTGCAAATGGTGAATTAGAGAATGAAATTGTGACAATTGAAGTGGAAGAACAAACCCCATCTATGTTTGATATGCTTCAAGGCTCAGGTATCGAACAGATGGGAATGAATATGCAAGATGCGCTTGGTAGCTTTTTACCGAAAAAACGAAAGAAACGAAAGCTTCCAGTGAAGGATGCTCGCAAAATTTTAACAAATGAAGAAGCATCTAAACTTATTGATATGGATGAAGTTACAGAACAAGCCATTTTCCGTGCCGAACAAACAGGGATTATCTTCATTGATGAAATTGACAAAATTGCTAGTAAAAGCTCAGGTGGATCTTCCGCGGATGTTTCTCGAGAAGGTGTTCAACGAGATATTTTACCAGTAGTAGAAGGTTCCACTGTAGTGACAAAATACGGTTCTGTAAATACTGATCATATTTTATTCATTGCAGCAGGGGCATTCCATATGGCAAAACCATCGGATTTAATTCCAGAATTGCAAGGACGTTTTCCTATTCGTGTAGAATTGAAGAAGTTATCTGTTGAGGACTTTATGAGTATTCTAATTGAACCAGACAATGCGATCTTAAAACAATATATTGCATTGTTAGAAACGGAAGGTATAAAAATAGAATTTTCAGACGATGCTATTCGTAGAATTGCAGAAGTTGCACATGAAGTAAATCAAAATACAGATAATATAGGGGCAAGGAGATTACATACAATTATGGAGAAACTATTGGAAGACTTATCGTTCGAGGCTCCTGAAATTACAATGGAAAAAATAACGATAACTCCACAATATGTTGAAGAAAAATTAGGTGTAATTTCGAAAAATAAAGATTTAAGTCAATTTATTTTATAAGACTGCCCATCTTTAAACTTTTGCAATGAACATAGAAACAATAAAGATAAAAACAAACAAAAAATCAAACAATGAATGAACTAGGAGGAAGTACTAATGGATTTACTTACAAGAACAAGAAAAATTAACGCTATGCTTCAAAATGCAGGGGGAAAACCTGTAAACTTTAAAGAAATGTCTGAAACATTATGTGATGTAATTGATGCGAATGTTTTCGTAGTGAGCAGAAGAGGTAAATTACTTGGATTTTCCATTACTCAACAAATTGAAAACGATCGTATGATTAAAATGCTTGAAGATCGTCAATTCCCTGAAGAATATACAAATAGCTTATTTAACGTAAAAGAAACTACTGCAAATCTTGATGTAGAAAGTGAATATACTGCCTTCCCTGTGGAAAATAGAGACTTATTCAAAACAGGACTTACTACTATTGTTCCAATCGTAGGTGGTGGTGAAAGACTAGGTACATTAATTTTATCTCGCCTAGATCAAGCATTTAATGATGATGATTTAGTATTAGCTGAATATGGTGCAACAGTTGTTGGTATGGAAATTTTACGTGAAAAATCAGAACAAATTGAAGAAGAAGCTCGTAGTAAAGCAGTTGTTCAAATGGCAATTAGTTCTCTATCTTACAGTGAATTAGAAGCAATTGAACACATTTTTGAAGAACTAAACGGAAAAGAAGGCTTACTTGTTGCTTCTAAAATTGCTGACCGTGTAGGAATTACTCGTTCTGTAATTGTAAATGCATTAAGAAAATTAGAAAGTGCTGGTGTCATTGAATCTCGCTCACTAGGAATGAAAGGAACATTCATTAAAATCCTTAACGATAAATTCTTAGTAGAACTTGAAAAAGTGAAAAACTAATAAAGCGAAAAATACAAGGTGGATTTTTCTACCTTATATAGACTGTAGACAATCTCAAAAATATTTGAGCTGCCTACAGTCTTTTTTATTGGCTCTTTTCTAAATATTGTTGTTTTTTCATGATATTGGTTTATTAATTGAAACGCTGAGCGGAGTGAAAGCGCGAAAAATTCCAAAATGAATGCCTAAAGTGTATTCAGTCTGCGGTCTTTTTATAAATAGTAAAACAGCCTGTTTATATTAGCCTGTTTTGCTATTAAATTTTTTGCAGATAGATTTGGGTGAAAAAAGGTGTAATTTATCAAATTTTAGCGCCGATACGAAAAATGGGTAAAAAGAACTAATGACTTAGAAGGAATTTCTTTGGATAATGTCGAATGTTATATTATTATGTATTTTTATATCGAAAACATGTTTTTTTATAGTAAAAAAGTTGCATAAAGACAATTGATAGGTTATGTCAGTCATAGGAAAAATCTAATGTATTCCTATTTTTTCATAGACAATACAACCTTTGAGCATTATCATTAGATTAGCATGCAAATTTTGTCGGTTATTTGGATAATTTGCAGGTTCCATTCTAAGGGGGGACAAATATGGCTTTATTTTCGAATACGATTTCCTTATTGGAAAGGTCATTAGATTATTCATCATTAAAACAACAAGTAATTTCGCAAAATATCGCGAATGCAGATACTCCAAACTATAAAGCAAAAGACGTTAACTTCAAATCTGTACTTAATAGTGAAATGGAAAAAACGTTACCAACATATATGACCAATAGTAAACATATACCATTTCAAACAAGCTCAGAATCATTTACAATTACTAAGAAAAATGTCCAATACAACAACAATGGTAATAGTGTGGATATTGATCAAGAAATGTCGGATTTGGCAGATAATCAAATCTACTATAATGCTTTAATTGAAAGACTCAATGGAAAGTTTCAGACGTTACAAACAGTAATAAAGGGAGGTAGTCAATAATGTTCTCAAATTTAAATATTACGGCATCTGCTTTAACTGCGCAGCGTTTGAGAATGGATGTAATTTCTTCCAATATGGCGAACGTCGATACGACAAGAGGAGAATATGTGGATGGCCAATGGATTCCTTACACGAGAAAATCTGTTGTTCTACAATCTAAAGAAAATAGCTTTTCTTCCTTTCTTAACAAGGCAATGGATAGTAATACATTAAATGCAGGAGGAGTCCAAGTATCGAAAATTGTCGAGGACGAAACTCCGTTTGAGATGGTGTATAATCCAGAGCATCCTGATGCAAACGAAGACGGTTATGTTCAAATGCCAAATGTTGATCCATTAAGGGAAATGGTCGATTTAATGAGTGCCACTCGTTCCTATGAAGCGAATGTTACAGTATTTAATGCTTCTAAAGGGATGTTAATGAAGGCTTTAGAAATCGGCAAATAATGAATCATACCATTTATTAGCTTAAGATATATTGATTTCGTATTTCATTTGGTATTCTCAAGCTATATTTAAATTTGGAAATATTAAGGAGAACAATATGGCAATCAATCCAATTACTTTTAATAACGCAATAGCTTCTACTAATAAAATACAAACAGTTGGAAGTAATTCTATTACACCGTCTGAAGCACAGCAAAATTTCTCGAGTTTTTTAAAAAATGCGATTGAGGATGTCAATAAAGCACAAGTAAACTCCGATGTTATGACGGAGAAACTGGCAAAAGGTGAAAATGTTGAATTACATGATGTAATGATCGCTAGCCAGAAAGCTAGTATTACGTTACAAGCTACATTAGAAGTACGTAATAAAGTTGTAGAAGCTTATCAAGAAGTAATGAGAATGCAAGTATAGTTCAATCACAATTTTTATAGTTAAATAGTTACAAAGTATACAGCCAAATCATGTGTTTCATTTTAATTAATACTGTTCGGAGCGATAGAAATGAAAGTTCAGCAATTATTACAGAAAATAAATACATCTTGGAGAGAGAAAAATAGGCGCCAAAAGGGATTATTAATTGGCTCCATACTTTTTTTTATCGTTTTCCTTATAGTGTTAGTATTTTTAACAACAAGATCGACGATGGTTCCTCTTTATAGTAATCTAACACCTTCAGAAACAGGAAGTATAAAGGAAGCGTTAGACACTCGTGGGGTTAAATCAGAAATAGTCGACGGAGGAACAACGATAAAAGTTCCAAAAGAGATGGTCGATACATTATTAGTCGAGCTTGCAGCAGAAGGTATTCCAGAATCGGGAAGTATTGATTATTCATTTTTTAGCCAAAATGCTGGATTAGGTACTACCGATAATGAATTTAATGTCATGAAATTGGATGCTATGCAAACAGAGCTTAGCAATTTAATAAAGAGTATTGATGGTATTCAAGATGCAAATGTGATGATTAACCTTCCAGAAAAGGGGATATTTGTACAAGACTCTACGGAGGAAGCTACTGCATCAATTGTATTGACTACCGAACCAGCTTATCAATTCAATGAAGGACAAATTAAGTCTTTATATACGTTAGTTTCAAAATCAATTCCAAATCTCCCTACTGATAATATCGTCATCATGAATCAAAATTTTGAGTACTTTGATTTAGAAAATGGTGAAAATTTTTCCAGTGGGTCTCAATTTGAAAGTCAATATGCGATAAAGAAAGAAGTAGAGAAGGATCTCCAGCGTCAAGTACAAAATATGCTTGGAACATTAATGGGACAAGATAAAGTACTAGTTTCCGTAACAGCAGATATTGATTTTACTCAAGAAACAAGAGAAGAAAATTTAGTGGAACCAGTAGATGAAGAAAATATGGAAGGTCTTACGATTAGTGCGCAAAGGCTGACAGAATCCTATACCGGGACAGATGCAGCAGGAGGAGTTCCAGAGGCAGAGGATGGAAATGATTCACTTGGAACATCCTATGTCGAAGGAACTGATGGAAATGGCAATTATAATAAAACGGAAGAAACAATTAATAACGAAGTAAATCGCATTCGTAAGGAAATTGTCGAAAGTCCATATAAAATTCGCGATATCGGAATACAAGTTGTTGCTGAACCACCAGATCCAGAAAACCCTAATTCAGTTTCACCGGAAATTGAAGAAGGCATCCAACAAATATTAAATACGATTATTCGTACGTCTATTGATAAGGATGAAAATGCCGAAGCTTTAACTGATGAGGAAATAAATAATAAAATTGCAGTTACCTTCCAGCCATTACTTGGAAAAGTACAAACAACAAATCCATCAACAATTATGGAAAATGGAATACCGCTTTGGGTGTATTTTGTAGGTGGAGGACTAGTAGTACTTATTTTCATTCTTCTTGCATTACTATTTAAGCGGAAGAAAAATAATCGTGAATTGGAAGAAATCGTAGTAGATGAAAAAATTGAAGAGGTTTCAGTGCCTGATTTAAATGATGAACAGGAGACAGAAGAATCTATTCGTAAGAAGCAAGTTGAGAGAATGGCGAAAGAACAGCCAGAAGAATTTGCAAAATTAATTCGCACATGGTTATCACAAGAATAGGAGGCTACGTATGTCTTTAGTAAAAAAAGAATTAACAGGTAAACAAAAAGCAGCTATCCTCCTAATTTCTCTTGGTCCAGATGCATCTGCCTCCGTATATAAGCATCTAAGTGAGGAAGAAATTGAAAGATTGACATTGGCAATTACTACCATTAAAAATGTTGACTCTGTCCAGAAAGATGAAGTATTACAGGAGTTTCATAACCTTGCAATGGCAAAAGATTACATTTCACAAGGTGGTATAAATTATGCCAAGATGATTTTGGATAAAGCTTTAGGGCCAAATGAAGCAGCAAATATTTTTAATCGCTTGACGTCATCACTTCAAGTAAGGCCATTTGACTTTGCTAGAAAAGCGGATCCAAATCAAATATTAAACTTTATTCAAAACGAACATCCGCAAACTATTGCATTAATACTATCATACTTAGATGCAGCACAAGCAGCACAGATTTTATCGAATTTACCACAAGAAATGCAAGCAGATGTTGCCAGGAGAATTGCACAAATGGATAGTACAGCTCCAGAAATCATTTCAGAGGTTGAGCAAATATTAGAGCAGAAGCTTTCATCAACTTTTGTTCATGATTACACACAAACTGGCGGTGTAGAATCGATTGTAGAAGTATTGAATGGCGTTGATCGCTCAACTGAGCGTTCCATCCTCGAATCATTAGCTATTCAAGATCCTGAACTGGCAGAGGAAATCAAAAAACGGATGTTTGTCTTCGAAGATATTGTTACATTGGATAATCGAGCAATTCAAATTGTGATTCGTGATTGTGATAATGAGGATCTCATTTTAGCAATGAAGGCAGCAAGTGAAGAAGTGAAAAATATTATTTTAAATAATATGTCTTCCCGAATGAGAGAAACGATTAAAGAAGAAATGGAAGTTATGGGACCTGTACGTCTTCGAGATGTAGAAGAAGCCCAAACGAAAATTGTTTCTATTATTCGTCGTTTAGAAGATGCCGGAGAAATTGTTATTGCTCGAGGCGGAGGAGATGACCTCATTGTCTAAAGTAATAAAACGAGATTTCACTGGAGAAGCTGCAGAGAAAATATTAATTAATATTTATCAGCCGATAAAAAAGGAAAAAGAGGATAATCTAGATACTGTTGTTTATGACCAGCATTTAATACAGGCTGAGGAAGAAGCGAAAGCAATTATCGATAAAGCTGTACAAGAAAGTGAAGCAATTCGGAACAATATAAAGAATGAGTTAGATAGTTTAGAAGAGCAAAAAAAGCTTTGGTATGAGCAAGCTACAAAGGAAGGCTATCATGAGGGCTTCCAAAAGGGGAAGGAAAAAGGATATCTCGAAACTAGTGAGAAAATACAATTTGCGAACCAAATTGTTCAAAAAGCAAAACAAGAATACAATGTATATTTAGAGAAATCGGAACAAACGATATTATCGATTGCCTTAAAAGTAGCTGAAAAAGTGGTGAATCAGACAATTGCAGAGAACAAGGAGGCATTTTTGCCAATAGTTAAAAAAGCCATTAAAGAAGCAATTGAATATAAAGAGATTCAAATCTTTATTCATCCAAATTTTTATACATTACTTGTTAATCAACAGGAAGAATTATTTGCACCGTACTTTCAGGACAAACAGATTTATATCTATCCAGATGAGGAGCTAACGGAAACTAGCTGTATTATTGAATCTGGTGGAGGAAGAATCGATGCTAGTGTTGATAGCCAATTTCAAGAGCTAAAAACGAAATTATTCGAACTTATTTTAGGTGATCATACATGAAGGCTATTGATTTGCTAAAGGAAATAAAAGAGATAGACACATATAAGCGCCTTGGACGTGTGAAACAAGTAGTTGGTATTTTAATAGAATCATTGGGGCCAGCAAGTTCGATTGGAGATATTTGTTATATTTATCCGAAAAAAAATGCAAATAAAAATCCAATTATCGGGGAAGTTGTAGGCTTTCGTGAAGATATTATCATTATTATGCCATATACAACTGTTAATGATATTGCGCCAGGATGGTTAGTAGAGAGCACACGTAATTCCTTACAAATCAAAGTTGGATCTGCTCTTATTGGGAAAGTACTTGATTCTCTTGGAAGACCATTGGATGGTTCCGCCTTACCCAATCATTTAGGGACATGGTCGACCGAAAATGAACCACCCAATCCATTGAATCGTCCACCTATTTCTGAGCCACTTGAAGTAGGTGTTCGTTCTATTGATAGTTTACTAACAATAGGTAAAGGTCAGCGTATTGGGATTTTTGCTGGTAGTGGTGTCGGTAAAAGTACTTTGCTCGGAATGATTGCAAGAAACACAGAGGCAGATTTAAATGTTATTGCACTTATTGGTGAGCGTGGCCGAGAAGTTCGAGAATTTATTGAACGGGATTTAGGGGAGGAAGGTTTGGCTCGCTCCATCGTAGTGGTAGCAACTAGTGATCAACCCGCATTAATGAGAATAAAAGGTGCCTATACAGCAACAGCTATTGCAGAATATTTCCGTAATAAGGGTCTAAATTGCTTATTGATGATGGACTCTGTAACACGGTTTGCAATGGCCCAACGGGAGGTTGGGTTGGCTGTTGGAGAGCCTCCTGCAACAAAAGGATACACACCGTCCGTTTTCTCGATGCTACCAAAGCTGCTAGAAAGAACCGGGACAAATGAGCTAGGCTCGATCACAGCCATTTATACGGTATTGGTTGACGGTGATGATTTCAATGAGCCGATAGCTGATACGGTACGGGGAATATTAGATGGTCATATCGTATTGGATCGTCAGCTTGCAAATAAAGGTCAATATCCAGCCATTAATATACTAAAAAGTATAAGCAGGGTAATGAATGCTTTAACAAACGATCAGCATCAACAAGCTGCAGAGCATTTAAGGGAATTATTAAATACGTATTTACAATCAGAGGATTTAATAAATATTGGTGCATATAAACGCGGATCATCAAAGGAAATTGATAACGCAATCCAATTTTATCCAAAAATTATTTCCTTTTTAAAACAAAGGACAAATGAAAAAATCACAATGGAAAATAGTGTACAATCACTATTACAACTAATCGCAGGTGAGTAATCTTGAAGTTCACATATAAATTCGACAAAATTTTAGCTTTACGAGAACGCGAAAAAGAAGAAGCTGTTTTTACTTATGAAGCAGCTGTTCGTAAATTCGAAGAAGTAGGGGAAAAGCTCTACCAGTTATTAAAAAAGAAAGAAGAACTAGAGCTGGATCAACAAAATAAAATAGTAGCTGGATTATCGATTCAAGAGCTGAGAATTCAACAAAATTATTTAATCAACCTGCAGAAAGAAATCCATTATTATCAACAAATGGTTAGTCGCGCGAGACAAAACATGTTATATGAGGAACAACGACTACAAGAAAGAAATATTGAAGTGAAGAAGCTGGAGAAGCTGAAGATAAAAGATTATGAAAAATATCTTCAATTGGAAAACCAAGAAGAAGGTAAAGTGATGGATGAATTGGCAATGCAATCAGTGGCAAGGAGGAACTAGATGTCACGATGGACAACGAAGCGAAAGAGACGGTTGAAAATAAACTAGGTATTTTTCAGTGGATATTATTTGCTGGAATTATCCCGCTTATGATAGGAATCACACTTTTCTTATTGGTCTTGGAAATTTCTGGTTACAATGTCGTCGAACATGCTAAAAAGCTACCAATTGTCGCAAGCTTCTATTCTAAGGAAGAAGAAAAATCACCTGAAGCAAAGTTAGAAAAAGAGCTAAAAGAAACGAAGGCAAAATTGGAAGATTCAAAGGCGAATGAAAAAAAGAAGACAGCGGAATTAGAGGCAAAGGACAAAGAACTTCAAGCAGCCTTGCAGGATAATAAAAAATTAACAGAGGAACTACAGCAAATAAAAGACTCCAACGCGATAAATGATGCATTATTGAAAACATATGAAATGATGACACCAGATAGAGCAGCAGAAATTTTAATAGAAATTGATCAAGAAACTGCAGTAAAAATTTTAAGCAATTTAAAAGAAGCAACGCTTGTTGAAATATTAGAGAATATGCCGGTAAATAAGGCGGCAGTATTTACTGCAAAATTAGCAAAATAGCACTTGAAAGGAGGTGAAAAAGTGAATATATCGTCCCTATTAAATTTTTCAACAGTAGGAAATGTCAATCAACCTTCTGTAGAATATGAAAAAGAAGTAGATGAGAAATTCAAACAATTATTTTTGTTTCTTTCTAATAATGGTGAAAATACGTTAGCAACTGGATCCTCTTCATCGATACAACAAAATCAGCTGTTTCCACCAAATGAAAGTAAGAAAGAAAGTAATTTCAAACAAATAGCTGCTACTAATGAATCGGAAAATGAAATTGGTGATTCAGAGCAAGCAACGCTCTCCCGTACAGTGACTAGTGAAGAGCTACTAACAATCTTTAATAAGATTAAAACTAAAATGAAAGAAAAGTTGTCCAGCATTGAAGGGGCTCCACTATTAGACGGTAATCTTAAAAATCCGAATCAGCTTGAAGACACTATTAATGACGTAACAGAGCTAGCATTTGAAAATAGTGCTTTAGAGATGCAAGAATCTATTCCATTGGTGTCCAATATTCCTTATGATTCGCTTAGTAAAGAAAAACAACCGTTTATTGCCAATCCATTAGCGACAATGAATAATAGTGATTCCTTCATGCAAATGGACGTAGAGGCATTGGAGCAAGTTCCTAAATCGGAACTATTAACGAACAAAACGAATATCGGACAATTAGCATCCGCAGGAAAACAAGACAGAAATATAATCCAACTAGAAAGTGATGATTTACTTATTTCAGAGGTCGATCAATTGATTGCAATTCTTGAACAACTGCAAGCTGCTAGTAAACATATTTCATCGACAAACCCGACTCAACTTGTTAATGAAAGTACACATAATGTGCAACTTTTATTTAATCAACTGCAAGACATTGTAAATGAACTCAATCAGCTGTTAAAAATCCCATCAGGGAGTAATATTACAACCATTCCTACCTTAAGTAATATACGTAATGGTAAATGGAGTACGGATATTCTGAAGGATAATGACCAATTGTCAGGTGCAATCAATACACTTAAAGTGCTTCGTTCCAATTTGCAAATGACATCTAACTTACATACAACATTTGTGAATTTGACAGAGTCAGAGGGGATAGCAAAGCCGTTATTTCCTTTTCAATTTCAAAAGATAATGCTACCGATTCGAGCGGCTAATGAACAATTAAGCCAGCTGACGGAGAAGCAAAGTAATGTAGTTTCACCGATAAAAGAACAAATAAGTGGAGTTATTGCAGAATCGATGGATGATCCAGTACAAATGGATACTGCAAATATAGAGAACCAAGAAAATGTCATACTAAATCCAATAAATAATCTAGATACTTTGAAGCTATTGGATGATTCCGGAAAGCCTTTGACATTTGAACGATTCGTTAAAGATTTTGAAGCAGTACTAGCAAAAGGTAACTTTACCAATACAGGTAATGTCCAGAAGCTAACAATTAATTTAAATCCGGAAAATTTAGGACAACTGAAAATCGAATTAGTACAACAACAAAATGAAATCGTTGCGAAAATTATTACTTCCTCACATCATGCAAAGGAATTAATGGAATCGCAAGTTCAAGCTTTAAAACAAGCATTTGTTAATCAAAATATTAATGTTGTCCGAATTGATTTAGAGAATCCTACTACATCGAATGACAACCGAAATCAACAACATCAACAGGATGAACAACAATATCGGGATGCACAGGAAGAAGATAATCAGCAACAAGAACAAGATCCGCTTGCAATATCTTTTCAAGAAGCATTAGTAAACTATGAAATTTAGGTGATAACTTTGACTAACACCATTGATTCTAATTTATTTATATCGTCTTTGCAAAATAAGTCGAAAACCGAATCGTCCAATACATTAGGACAGGATGCATTTTTAAAATTGTTAATTACTCAATTGCAATATCAGGACCCATTGAACCCGATGGAAGATACCCAATTTATTTCTCAAATGGCTACCTTTACCTCATTAGAACAAATGATGGGAATAAAGGATTCGCTTGATTCGGTTGTATCATTACAAAAAGAAAATCAGCTTGTAGCATATAATCAGTTTGTCGGAAAAGAAGTAACATGGCATCAAATGGAAAATAGTGGTGATGAAGATATTCTTGTTAAAGAAGGAACAGGGAAGATTGTTTCCATTAAATTTGGCGAATCAGGACCATTGTTTTATTTAGAAGATGGAACAGAATTAAAGCCAGAAAATATTTCTTTCCTCAATGAAGAAACAAATGATTCATCAATCGTTCAAGCTAGCAATTTAATAGGCAAAAGTGTGAGTTGGGAAAATACGGAAGGAATAATGGAAACGGCTATCGTGACATCTGTTATTCAAAAAAATGGTCAAATTACGTATCAATTAAACGATTCGAACAATACAAAATTAACAGCAGAGCAAATTGTCCGTGTGGAATCTATAGAAGCATAAGGTTGTATTTCAAAGAAGTACTTGTAAATAGAAAAAAATATGAAAAGGCTAATTTTATAAAGGAATGGTTTTGTGAATATTCATAAATCATATATTCCTCCGATTGGAATTCAAAAAACAAATAGGGCTATGAATCGGCAGGATAAAAACGTAGAAACAGCCTCTTTTGCTACTCATTTACAGGATGCATTAACAGATTCTTGTTTAACGATTAGCAAGCACGCCAAATCACGATTAGATGACCGAAATATTGAAATTAGTTCGACTGAATGGAAGGAAATCAGTGAAAGGGTTTCCGAGGCTAAAAAGATGGGTGTCAATGAATCACTTGTTTTAGTCAATGATGCGGCATTAATCGTTAGTGCAAAAAACCAAACCGTTATAACTGCAATGAATCGGAAAGAGGCAGCATCACAAATATTTACTAATATTAATGGCACCATTATTATGGATTAATTAGCTGGACCTTACAGGGGAGCTATTGACTGCTGACTGACAGATGCAGTCCTAAACGAAAGGAAGGAAAACGATGTTAAGATCAATGTATTCAGGAATTAGTGGGATGAAGAATTTCCAAACAAAACTAGATGTAATTGGTAATAATATTGCGAACGTAAATACGGCAGGTTTCAAAAAAAGCCGTGTGACTTTTCAAGATGCAATGAATCAAACAATCTCGAACGCTGTTGCTTCAGAAGGTGATTTAGGCGGATTAAATGCAAAGCAAGTAGGATTAGGAGCAAATATTGCAGCGATTGATATCATTAATTCGGAATCAAGTGTACAAACTACAGGTAGAGCACTTGACTTAGCTATTAATGGAGATGGCTACTTTATTTTAAAAAATGGCGATCAAACCTTCTATTCAAGAGCTGGTAATTTATATATTGATGGAAATGGTAGTCTAGTAAATGCTGAGGGTTATAAAGTCCAAGCATTTGATACAGAAGGAAATTTAGCGGATATTAATATTAATGTGAATTCTGTAATGCCATATGTCCCTACAAAAAACATAACCATACCTGGGAATTTATCTAGTGTTGCCGGAACAAACTTTGTTTATTCCCAACAATTTGAGGTTGTGAATGAGGAAGGAACGACAGACCAAATCAATATGTATTTCAAAAAATCTAGCGATGATACATGGGATGTATATACGAATAATCCGGAAACTGCAGACCAAGATCCTATTATGTCGTTAACATTTGATGAAAAAGGAAATGTTGCAAGCTATCAAAATAGTACAATAACAACAACACAAAATGAGGATGGAGAAAATGTTTTCGAAATCACATTAAATGCTGCTGACCCAATTGAAGAAGGGGAAACGCCTGAATTTGACCAAGATATTATTGTAGATGGACAAGTTGTGAATTTCCATTTAAATCTTAACAATTTAAAAAGTACTGTTGGTACAACTGATGCTTATGTAGTTACAGATGGTAACTTAGAAGGTCGTTTAGACAGTTTTTATATTGGCTCACATGGGGAAGTTAATGAAGTATATTCTAATGGACAAGTTTTACAAGTTGGTACACTTGGTATAGCAACCTTTAGTAATTCAGCAGGTTTATCTAGTGCTGGAGGTACTCTTTTCCAAGAAACGGTAAACTCAGGAGCTGCAAATGTTAATGTTGCAGGTGTTGGTCGTGGAATTATTGCAACTGAACAGCTAGAAATGTCCAATGTAGATTTATCAGAGGAATTTACTGATATGATTATTGCACAAAGAGGTTTCCAAGCAAACACGAAGATTATCACCACTTCGGATGAAATTCTACAAGAATTAGTAAACTTAAAAAGGTAATATTAACTAGTTTACTATTTTCTATTAATATAAGATATTAGAGATAGTAGTATGAAAATCTTTGGGGAGAGTTTGTTTGCCCCAAAGATTTTCAATCCATAGATCTTCTATACACTTGTTTTACACATTTGCATGTATAAGGGGGAACAAGGCGTTTATTGGCCTTGGAACAAATTGATTAAATTAACGAAATTAAATGGAAAAACATTTTATATTAACGCCATTTATATTGAATCAGTAGAATCTTTTCCAGATACAACGATAATTTTAACCAATGGGAAAAAGTATGTAGTAAAGGAAGAGGAAAAAGCTGTAATTGAGTTAACAAAATCGTTTTATAGAGATGTACAAATCATTAGTAATCCTGGCCTAAAGGAGGATGATTTAAATGAATAAACGTATTCAAATTATGATTATTTCTACACTTGTCCTCCTTTTAATCGGTGCTGGTGTTTATATTTATATACTTAATGCGAAAACACAGGAAGAAAAAGAACCGACACTTGATGAATTACTAGAAGCATCGGTTGATATTCCAGAAATTACAACAAATCTATTAACAGATGATTTTATTCGGATTAGTTTTAAATTACAATCTGATAGTGAAGATGCAAAAGTAGAAGTAGAAAAACGTATGTTTCAAATAAATAATATGATTATTAAGCAGTTATCTGGAATGAAAGCGGAAGATTTATCTGGCACTGATGGAAAGCTTAAATTAGAAGAAGAACTGAAGAATCAATTTAATTCGATTTTAAAGGATGGGAAAATTTTGCAAGTATATATAACTTCTATTATCATTCAATAATCAATAATTGATCTTTAGCAAATTGATGCTGATAGCACTAGGATTCGTTATGAACTTTATAAAATACTAGTCATTCTTTTTAGTAGTTCATAGGTTCTCCATCCTATTAGAAAAACATATATGAAAAAATGGAGGTTGGAGGTGACTGATCATGCCATCTGGAGAAATATTATCACAGAGTGAAATAGATGCTCTATTATCTGCGCTTTCAACTGGAGAAGTAAGTGCGGAGGAAATAAAAAAAGAAGAAGCACAACAAAAAGTAAAAATTTACGATTTTAAGCGTGCACTCCGTTTCTCAAAAGAACAAATTCGTAGTTTAACGAGAATTCATGAAAATTTTGCTCGATTATTAACCACCTATTTTTCTGGAAAACTGCGAACGTATGTACAAATAAGTGTAGCAAGTGCCGATCAAATCCCTTACGAGGAATTCATACGATCGATACCTAAAATGACGATATTGTATTTATATGAGGTTGAGCCATTAACCGGGCGAATGATTATTGAAATTAATCCAAATATTGGTTATGCAATGCTTGATCGTGTATTAGGTGGCAGGGGTGCAAGTGTAAATAAAATTGATCATTTAACTGATATTGAGTCAAAAATAATGATGAATTTATTCGAAAACGCGTTCCAACATTTAAAGGAAGCTTGGGGTGCGGTAACAGAAGTTGAACCGAGTATGATTAGTTTTGAAGTTAATCCACACTTTTTACAGATGGTATCTCCGAATGAAACAGTTGTGGTAATTTCATTAAATATTACGATCGGTGAAACGAGTGGGATGATAAATATTTGTATTCCCCATATGCTATTAGAACCAATCATGCCAAAACTTGCTGTCAGTTATTGGATGCAGACGGAAATTAAAGAGCGAGAACCAGAAAAAGTGGTTGCTCTAGAGGATAATGTAAAGCATACAGGACTCCCGATAGTTGCAGAATTGGGTCATTCAGTAATTACCGTTGAAGAATTTTTAAATTTATCAGTTGGTGATTGTATCGAGCTAGATAATCGAATGGATCAACCAATGATATTAAAAATTGCGGAAAGCCCAAAATTTATTGTTCAGCCAGGTAAATTAAATAATAAGATGGCTGTACAAATTCTTGACAGAATTAAGGAGGGAGATAGTGATGAGTAAAGGAATGCTTTCTCAAGAAGAAATCGATGCGTTATTAAATGGAGCAAGCTTAAGTGATTTAGAAGATAATTCACAAATTGCAAATTCTCCCACACAAGGAACAGAAGTTTTATCGACAATTGAACAGGATACATTAGGCGAAATCGGGAATATTTCTTTTGGCAATTCAGCAACAGCTCTGTCTGGACTATTAAATCAGCCGGTTAAAATTACGACACCGAATGTATCGGTAATTAGTAGAAGTCAATTGGATAAAGAGTTTACAAAGCCATATGTAGCGGTAATCGTTAATTATACAACTGGTTTTATTGGTTCTAATATTTTTATCATTAATCAAGCGGATGCTAGTGTAATTGCTGATTTAATGCTAGGTGGGGATGGATTAAATCCTAGTCCGGATTTTACCGAATTACAATTAAGTGCTGTTCAAGAGGCAATGAACCAAATGATGGGCTCTGCTGCAACAAGCATGTCTACTATCTTTAATGAGCGAGTAGAAATCTCTCCGCCAAATATTGATTTTATCAATTTACCTGAGGGAGAAGGAGAAGACATTATCCCTTCGGAGGAACAATTAGTTAAAGTATCTTTCCGTTTAATTGTCGGGGAATTAATTAATTCTACGCTTATGCAAATCTTACCGTTTTCTTTTGCAAAAAGCTTAGTTAGTGCTTTAACAGATCAAGCGGAAAAAGAGTCAATGCAAAGCAATTCGGCTTCTGCTTACGCAAATGCGATGCAAAGTCAAAATGGACAAAGCTTCCATTCTGGAGATAGTTTTATACAGGAACAAAATCAATTCCCTCCTACAAATGGGCGGACAAATAGCCCAAATGTTGCGGATATAGCTATGAATAATACTGTGGACATGAAAACAAAAAATGTACAGCCGGTATTATTTAACAGTTTCTCGCAGAATAGCTCCAATAAGGAAGAACCGAGAAATTTACAAATGCTCTTTGATATTCCATTACAAGTAACAGTTGAATTAGGGAGAACAAAGAAATTAGTGAAAGATATTCTTGAGTTATCACCGGGCTCTATCATTGAATTAGATAAATTGGCTGGGGAACCAGTAGATATACTGGTTAATAATCGGTTAATTGCTAAAGGTGAAGTAGTTGTAATTGAGGAAAATTTTGGTGTTCGGGTGACAGATATTGTAAGTCAAACGGAGCGTATTAATAAGATTCGATAATAATGGAGGGGAAATTATGTCAAATAGAATTTTAGTTGTAGATGATGCTGCTTTTATGAGAATGATGATTAAAGATATATTAGTGAAAAATGGTTTTCAAGTGATCGGAGAAGCAACCGATGGTAGACAAGCAGTAGAAAGATATTTAGAGCTAAGTCCAGATTTAGTGACGATGGATATTACGATGCCGGATATGGATGGAATTGATGCACTAAGAGCAATTCGTAAAATTGATCCACAAGCGAAAATTATTATGTGCTCTGCTATGGGACAACAAGCAATGGTTATCGATGCTATTCAAGCAGGAGCAAAAGATTTCATCGTAAAACCATTCCAAGCAGACAGGGTTATTGAAGCAATTCATAAAACTTTAGGATATAAATAATACATCCTTACGTTACTCCTTCGTAAAACATAAATTGAAAGAAGGTAGCAGCTAAAATTATGCAGCAAAAAAAATTATATTTAATTCTGCCGATACTAATTTTGATTTTTTGCTATTTTACACCTGTAGACGATTATGCATTGGCAGATGATATGAATGATAGTGTTGCAGACTATTTTGATTCAATGGGTGACGCTGAAAAACCGGATCAAACCGATAAAAATTCGCAATCATCTGCTGATGAAGCTTCTGATACTAATAGTTCGGTAGGTATTACAGCATGGGATGTAATTAAAACTATTTTTGCCTTATTATTTGTTGTCGCATTATTATATATTGTACTGAAATGGCTACAAAAGAAAAATGACCGTTATCCATCCTCTCAAGTATTAAAAAATTTAGGAGGAACCAATTTAGGTCCAAATCGTTCTGTTCAGCTAGTTAAAGTAGGCGATTCTATTTTAGTTATAGGTGTAGGGGAAGATGTACAATTACTAAAGGAAATTAGCGATGATGAAGAAGTGAAAAATATAATCGAGCAATATAATGAAAAAATGGATCATATGTTGCAGCCAAAGGATATTGTGTCAAAAGTATTGGAGAGAAGAAAGAAAACCGATAAACAAGAGTCAGAGTCCGCCCCATTGCAGCAGCAATTTAAGCAGCAATTGGATATGGCAGTAAAACAGAGAAGAGAAGTATTTAATCATGAGCTGGAGAAAGGATTTACAGAGGAATGAATGATTTTATTTCGTACTTTAGCACAAGTGATCCGGACACAGTCTCAACATCTGTTAAACTACTACTTCTCTTAACAGTATTATCTATTGCACCAAGTATTTTAATTTTGCTTACATCTTTTACTAGAATTGTTGTTGTTTTATCATTTGTTCGATCCGGACTTGCGACACAGCAAATTCCACCGAACCAGGTCATTATTGGACTTGCCTTATTTATGACATTTTTTGTTATGGCACCAACCTTTCAGCAAGTAAATGATACAGCACTGCAGCCATTATTTAATAATGAAATTGAATTAGAAGAAGCATATGATAATGCAACTATTCCTTTTAAACAATTTATGAGTAAACATACAAGACAAAAGGATTTGGCGCTATTTTTAGAATACTCAAAAGCAGAAACTCCTGAGTCCGTTGAAGATATCCCAATGACGGTTCTTGTACCAGCATTTGTCATTAGTGAGTTAAAAACATCATTTCAGATTGGCTTTATGATCTTTATTCCATTTCTTGTAATTGATATGGTAATTGCAAGTGTGTTAATGTCGATGGGGATGATGATGCTTCCTCCGGTAATGATTTCATTACCATTTAAAATTTTATTATTTGTTTTAGTGGATGGCTGGTATTTAGTAGTCAAGTCATTACTTCAAAGTTTTTAGGACAGGTGATTATGAATGAACTCTGAATCGGTAGTGCAGCTTGCAGAGCAAGGAATCTATGCGATATTAATCATAAGTGGTCCATTACTACTAATTGCATTAATAGTCGGTTTAATAGTTAGTATTTTTCAAGCTACTACACAAATTCAAGAACAAACATTGGCTTTTATCCCAAAAATCGTGGCAGTTTTAATCGGGATTATTGTTTTTGGACCATGGATGATTAGTCATATGATCCAATATGCTAATAATATATTTTCTAATTTAACGAGATTTGTAGGTTGATGGAATGGATTTCATAACCCAATTTCCAACATTATTATTAATTTTTATGCGAGTAGTATCCTTTTTTGTAGTCGTCCCGATTTTTTCCCATCGATCGGTTCCGGCAATGTTCAAGATTGGTCTTGCTTTTTTCCTATCCTTAACAATACTCTACACTATTGATGTGGAGCCATTAGAAATTGACAGTACGTATTTTTTATTACTTTTTAAAGAAATAATTACCGGTCTTGCGATTGGTTTGATTGCTTATATAATTTTATCTGCAATTCAAATGGCGGGTGGCTTTATCGATTTTCAAATGGGATTTTCGATGGCAAATATTATTGATCCTCAAACGGGGGCACAATCCCCAATTATGGGGCAATATTTATATTTATTTTCGCTTTTATTTTTATTATCTGTTAATGGTCATCATCTCATTATTGATGGAATATTTCATAGTTATCAATTTATACCAATGGACAAGCAACTACTGGCATTTGGCCATGAGAATACAATGGAGATGATTCTCAAGTCTTTTGGGGCGATGTTTGCTATTGCCTTTCAGATGTCGATTCCTGTCGTAGGGAGTCTATTTTTAATTGATGTGGCACTTGGAATTGTCGCTCGAACAGTACCGCAAATGAATATTTTTGTAGTTGGCTTCCCAGTGAAAATTTTAGTAAGTTTTCTGATGCTAGTCATAGTAATCGGACCAATGATTTTTGCGGTAAAAAATTTATTTGAGCTTTTACTATATTCCATGAGGGATTTAATGACAGTGCTTGGGCAATCTTAATAATTTTATTTCCATTCATGTGCATTAGGAGGGGAAAGCAATGCAATTTCACTATTCATTAGATTTACAGTTTTTTGCTGGTGAAAAAACAGAGAAAGCTACCCCGAAAAAACGGCAGGACGTTAGGAAAAAAGGTCAAACGGCAAAAAGTCAGGATTTAATAACTGCCTTTATTTTGTTGGCTGTTTTCTTTGTCCTTTTGTTTACTGGACCTAAAATGTTGGACCAATTTTTCACGATATTTCATCAAACCTTTGAAGTATACATGCATCAGGACGTTACGGTAAATTCGATTTCTCAAATTGCCTTGGAATTATTTCAAGAACTACTTATGCTTCTAGCACCAGTTATGATAGCTGCACTTGTTGGTGCAGTTCTTGCAAATTATTTACAGGTAGGTTTTATGTTTACTCCTGAGTCGCTAAAGGTAAAGCTCGAAAAATTAGATCCAATCAAAGGTGCAAAGCGAATATTTTCTATTCGGGCAATTGTCGAGCTATTAAAATCATTGTTAAAGGTTTCCATTATAGGGGGCATTGTTTTTGCCATCCTATGGTTTAATATGAATGACTTACTTGGATTAATGAATATCGCAATAGGGAGCAGTTTTGCATTAATTGCTTCCATTACGGTGAAGCTTGGCTTATTTGCTTCTGGGGGATTATTATTTTTATCCCTTTTTGATTATCTTTATCAAAAATATGATTTTGAGAAAAGTATTCGAATGTCCAAGCAGGATATTAAGGAAGAAAATAAGAGTATGGAAGGGGATCCGTTAATTCGTTCGAGAATTAGACAGCGTCAGCGGGAAATGGCAATGAGAAGAATGATGCAAGAGGTGCCAAATGCAGATGTTGTTATTACAAACCCTACCCATTATGCAATTGCCTTAAAATATGATGAGAACAAAATGGATGCACCATACGTACTAGCTAAAGGCGTAGATTTTATCGCACAAAAGATAAAATTAATAGCTAAAGAACATGATGTCATAATGGTAGAAAATCGGCCATTAGCAAGAGGTCTTTATGATCAAGCGGAAATTGGCGATGCGATCCCAGAAGAATTTTTTAAAGCAGTCGCCGAAATATTAGCATATGTGTACAGGGTGCAGAAGAAAATTTAATTTTTTCTACTTCATCGGGTATTGTTTATTATACTTTTATTCTATTGAATCGAGAAATATAGGGATAGATGTATTTCTCGTAAAAGCACGTTAGGAGAGAATGGATTATGTCAGCAAGAGATTTATCGGTAATTTTTGGCGTAGTGTTAATTATTGTTATGCTAATTATTCCCTTACCATCCTGGATGTTAAGTATTTTTATCATTACGAATATTACACTTGCGTTGTTAGTGTTATTGACGACAATGAATATGCGTGAACCATTGGAGTTCTCCATTTTCCCATCTCTCTTACTGTTATTAACTTTATTTCGGCTAGGTTTGAATGTTTCCACAACACGTTCCATATTATCTGAAGGCGATGCTGGAGGTGTTGTGGAAACATTTGGAACATTCGTTGTTGGCGGTGAAGTAATCGTTGGGCTAGTTGTATTCTTTATTCTTGTTATCATTCAATTCGTTGTTATAACAAAGGGTGCGGAACGTGTAGCTGAGGTTGCAGCCCGTTTTACATTAGATGCGATGCCAGGGAAGCAAATGAGCATCGATGCAGATTTAAATGCAGGGATGATTTCCGAACAAGAGGCACGTACACGAAGACAAAAAGTAAGCCGTGAAGCAGACTTTTATGGAGCAATGGATGGAGCTAGTAAGTTTGTTAAAGGTGATGCTATTGCTGGTATTATCATTGTATTTATTAACTTGATATTTGGAATCGTTATTGGAATGGTTCAGCAAGGCATGCCGTTTGCAGAGGCAGCAAGTCATTATTCTTTATTAACAGTAGGGGATGGAATTGTCAGTCAGCTACCGGCATTACTAATTTCAACAGCAACTGCGATAATTGTTACAAGGGCAGCATCGGAAGGAAATATGGGCCATGATGTTACTTCACAATTATTTGCTTTTCCAAAAATGTTGTATGTAACGGGGGGAACAATTTTTCTACTTGGTTTATTTACACCTATCAACGATATATTAACGATTCCAATTGCTGGGTTACTAATATTTGGTGGGTACACGTTATCCAATCAGAAAAAGCTCGAGGAAACTATCTCGCCAGATGTAGAAGAAGAAATAGCGAGTGATGAATTACGGAAGCCGGAAAATGTTGTGAACTTATTAAATATCGATCCGATTGAATTTGAATTTGGTTATGGATTAATACCGTTAGCAGATTCTAGTCAAGGAGGAGACTTATTAGATCGCGTTGTTATGATTCGAAGGCAGCTGGCGCTAGAGCTTGGACTCGTTATTCCGGTTGTCCGGATTCGAGACAATATTCAGCTTGCTCCAAATGAATACCGAATGAAAATAAAAGGTCATGAGGTGGGAAAAGGAGAAATACTGTTGGATCATTATTTAGCCATGAGTCCTGGAGTGGATGATCCTTCTATTACCGGGATTGATACAGTAGAACCAGCATTTGGAATTCCTGCGATTTGGATTACGGAGGATCAAAAAACAAATGCGGAAATTTCCGGTTATACAGTAGTTGATCCGCCTTCGGTTGTAAGTACTCATTTAACAGAGGTATTAAAAAATTCAGCACATGAACTACTTGGTCGTCAGGAAACGAAACAATTAATCGACCATTTAAAAGAAACCTATCCTATATTGGTAGAAGAAGTAACACCAAATCCATTATCTACAGGGGATATTCAAAAGGTATTGGCAAAACTATTAAAGGAAAGAGTTTCGATACGGAATTTGCCAGTTATATTTGAGACATTAGCAGATTTTTGTAAAATGACGACAGATCCTGATATATTAACGGAATATGTTCGACAAAGCCTTGCGAAACAAATTACCAATCAATATAAACAAGACGACGATACATTAAAAGTATTGACGTTATCTGGAAGAGTAGAAAAATTAGTTGCAGATCATATTCAACAGACTGAGCATGGAAATTACTTAGCATTAGATCCTAATCAATCGCAAGCAATTTTAGAAAGCATCGCTAAGCAAATGGAACATATGACGATGCTAAACCAAACAGCAATTATTCTTTGTTCTCCAGCGATTCGGATGTATGTTCGTGAATTAACCGAGCGATATTTCCCGCAAGTTCCAATTCTGTCTTATAATGAATTAGATGCAAATATGGAAGTACAAAGTGTTGGGGTGGTGAATGTTGAATGAAGGTAAAAAAATATGTTGCGCCGACAATGCCTGAAGCGATGAAAAAGATTCGCGCAGAACTGGGTAGAGATGCCGTAATATTAAATTCGAAAATTGTATACAAAGGTGGATTTTTCGGTCTCTTTCGAAAAAAAAATATCGAAGTAATTGCTGCAGTTGATCAAACGGTTCAATTACACGAAAAGAAACCATTAGATTTTCGTGATTATCCAATGATTGATAAAGAAATGCGAGAAAAAGAAACAATTATAAAGGAAACTCCAACACCTGAGGCTGCAATCGAACAAAAAGTAGAGAAAAAGATAGAAAACGAGAAACCTAATGATGAAATACGGCTACTTCAAGAAATTCAAGAACTGAAAAAAATGATAACGTCTATTTCAAAAAATGAACATGCGAAACCAACCATGCATGCAATACCGAAACCGTATACTGCTATTTATGAACGTTTGATTCATCAGGAAATTTCACAAGAAATATTAGATGGCTTAGTTGAAGCGATTTTGGAAAACTATTATGGAAATAAGGGGAATGTATCTGATGAGGAAGCGGAAAACTTTGTCTATCAGCACTTATATCGGTTATTAAGTGTATATCCACTTGGCGGAATTACTTTACAAAAGAAATTCATCAATGTTATCGGGCCAACAGGGGTCGGTAAAACGACGACACTTGCAAAAATGGCGGCACATAGTGCAATTAATTTGCATAAAAGAATAGCTTTCATTACAACCGATACATTTCGAATCGGTGCAGTAGAGCAACTAAAAACATATGCGAAAATATTAAATGCTCCAGTAGAGGTTTGTTATAATAAAACCGATTTTAGACGGGCAGTTCATTTATTTTCTCACTATGATTTAGTATTTATTGATACTGCAGGCCGGAATTTCTTAAATGAACAATATGTGAAGGAGTTACAAAATACGATTGATTATGAAGATAATATGGAAACATATTTGGTCTTTTCGTTAACTGGGAAAGAAACGGACATGGATGATATTTATTCACAATTTTCTTCCATACCAATTGATAAATTTATTTTCACTAAGCTTGACGAAACCTCTTATTTTGGCTCCATATTAAATTTATCGCTTAAATATAATAAAGGCATTGCCTATATTACGAATGGACAAGACGTACCTGATGATATTGTGGAAGCATCACCAAAATGGATTATTGAAAAAATTATTGGGGTAGAAGTCAATGAATGATCAAGCAGAAAAATTACGTTATCGCATTAAGAGACAATTAAATGGTAAAAATGCCAAAACAATTGCTTTTATAAGTGGTAAAGGGGGAGTTGGAAAATCCAATGTTTCCTTAAACTTTTCGATTGCTTTGGCACAGCAGGGAAAAAGAGTATTGATCTTTGATTTAGATATAGGGATGGGAAATATTGATTTACTAGCTGGTATTACCCCTAACAAAACAATTGCCCATTATTTTATGGAGGATTGCCCTTTAGATCGTATTATTGAAGAAGGGCCAGAAGGTATTCATTTTATTGCTGGTGGCTCGGGTTTAGATCAGTTTGTTAAATTAGATAAAAGTAGAATTGAATACTTAATAAAAGAATTGCACTGGCTTTTATACGAATATGATTATTTAGTTTTTGATATTGGTGCTGGTATGGATGAAGGACTTGTTCAGTTTCTTGCATTTGTCGAGCATATTTTCGTTGTCGTTACACCAGAGCCAACATCGATAATGGATGCTTATTCCGCAATTAAATATCTATATTTACAATCCCCGAATATAAACATACACTTAATGGGGAATCGAATGAAAAATGATCGTGAGAACATGGAAACATTTGAACGATTACTTCAGGCAATGGATCATTTTTTACAGAAGGATGCAGAAGTAATTGGGTTTATTCCAGAAGATTCACAGGTTGTCCATGCAGTAAAAATGCAAATACCGTTTATTATTTTCAAACCAAACGCTCAGGCATCAAAAAAAATGAAATGGCTAGCATATCAATTTTTACTGAATTATGAAGATGATGAAAGAGCAAAAAAAGAACCGAATCAATTTATCGATAAATTACGTTCTATATTAATTGGAAGATAGAACTCTTTATTAATTGCGGGGTGGAAGAAGTGGGAATGGACCATTATTTAGAAGTTTTTATTGCAGAAAGTAGAGAACATATCCAAACATGTAATGAAAATCTTCTTCAATTAGAGATGAACCCTGAAAATATGGAAATAGTTAACGAAATATTTCGCTCTGCACATACATTAAAAGGTATGTCAGCTACAATGGGTTTCGATGATATGACTAAATTAACACATCAAATGGAGAATGTACTGGACGGAATTAAAAATAAAAAATATCCGTTCTCCTCAAATTTATTAGATATTATTTTTGATGCGATTGATTTAATAGAGAAGATGGTAGATTCGATTGCTACTGGAAACGATGGTAAAATAGATGTTTCTGCAATTGTTGAGAAATTACGGGGAGTCGAAAATCAAGGTAGTATTACTGGTAGTAATAACGAAATTGCCGCAACACGAACAATGGCAATAGAAAATGAAACATTACTTGGAAACTTTAATGAATTTGAATTAAATATGATCGAGGAATCGATAAATCAAGGCTTTCAAGTGTATAGCATTACTGTTCAGTTAAGTGATGAATGTATGCTTAAATATGCAAGAAGCTATATGGTATTTCAAGAGGTTCAACAATTGGGTGAAATCATTAAAAGTGATCCATCGGTAACAGAATTGGAAAAGGAACAATTTGATAATCAATTTATTATCACTTGTGTGTCACTTGAATCCGCAGAACTACTTGAACAGAAAATTATGGACGTTTCAGAAGTAATGAATGTAACGATTATTCCTATTAATCTTGGGGACCTGAAAGGAAATACCAATAATAATGCAGCACAAGAGCAGCTAACTATCGATGAAGAAGAACCCATATTTAAAAATCCGGAAGCAAGTAAAGCTATTGCAAAGATCCCAATGAATAAAACGATTCGTGTTAACTTGGAAAAGCTAGATGTGTTAATGAATTTATTTGAAGAGCTGATTATTGACAGAGGTAGACTAGAGCAAATTTCACAAGAATTAAATCAACCGGTATTAAGTGAAACCGTTGAAAAAATAACCCGTGTTTCCAGTGATTTGCAATCGATAATATTAAATATTCGAATGGTAGCAATTGAAACCGTGTTTCAAAGATTTCCAAAAATGGTCCGTCAACTATCTCGTGAGCTACATAAAAAAATTCATTTAGAACTACTTGGAGAGGATACTGAGTTAGATCGGACGGTTATCGATGAGATAGGGGATCCGTTAGTACATTTAATAAGAAACTCTATCGACCATGGAATTGAATTACCGGAAGAACGCATAAAAAATGGCAAGCCAGAAATGGGAACAATACAATTAAAAGCTTATCATCGCGGTAATCATGTCATTATTGAGATAAGTGACGATGGCAGTGGAATAAATAGTGAAAAAGTTTTAGCAAAAGCAATAGCAAAAGGTATTATAGATTCACAACAAAGTAAGCAATTAACCGAACGGGAAATTTACGATTTAATATTTACGCCTGGTTTTTCAACTGCTGACACTGTTTCTGATATTTCCGGAAGAGGTGTAGGATTGGATGTCGTGAAAAATACAATCCAATCATTAGGTGGATCAATAACTGTACAATCGAAAGAAATGGTGGGCACTCAATTCCTAATTGAACTTCCACTCACGTTAACAATTATTTCTGTGTTACTTGTAGATGTGAATCAAGAAACCTATTCGATCCCGTTATCTAATATTGTGGAAAATATTATGTTAGATAAGCGCGCTATCGAATATGTGCAAACACAACCTGTATTTCGATTCCGAAATCGCGTCCTACCACTTATCTATTTACAGGAAGTTTTTCAAGTTTCCGATGCTCCTAATCAGGACAGCGAACTATCTATAGTCATTATTCAAAAAGGTGAAAAACTTGCAGGACTTGTCGTATCTTCCTTTATAGGTCAAAAGGAAGTCGTTATTAAGTCTCTAGGAAATTACTTATCCAATGTTTATGGTATTTCCGGTGCCACTATTTTAGGAGATGGACAAGTATCGTTAATTATTGACTGTAATGTTTTATTAGATTAATTGATTTGTAGGAAATGGAGGTTCACAGATGACTGTTCAAGCACTAGACCAGGAGCGAAAAATAATTACGTTTGTACTAGATCAAAAATTATATGCTTTGGATGTAAAATATGTTAAGTCCATTGAAAGAATGCTGCCAATGACACGAGTCCCTCATGTTCCAGCTTATATTAAAGGTGTGATTAATTTACGTGGGGTCATTATTCCAATTGCGGATTTACGCACACAGCTACATTTAGATGAAATTTCATATTCTGAGACTACGCGGGTAATTATTATATCGACAAACGACAAAGAAGTTGGCTTTATTGTTGATGAAGCAATGGATATTATCGATATTGCACCACAAGATATTGAAAGCAATACATCTACCTACAATACAGAACAGCATAATTTCTTTGAAGGTGTAATTAAAAAAAATGATCAGCTAATGGTTTTGCTTGATATTGAAAAACTATTAACTTATTAAATAGAAAGGTACTAACTATGGATCCAATTCAATCAATCAGTAGTTTACAGATGGATGTTTTAAAAGAAGCGAGTAATATCGGTGCAGGAAATGCGGCTACGGCATTATCTAAGCTTTTAAATAAAAAAATTGAAATGAATGTTCCTGTCGTACGAATCCTTTCGTTTGCAGAAATTATGGAGCTTATTGGTGGATCAGAGCAAATGGTTGCTTCTGTATTTTTGCAAATTGAAGGTGATTTTACAGGGTATATGTTTTATATCCTTCCAGTAGATGAAGCAGATTCCTTTGTTCGGCAATTAACTGGAATGTCCAATTTTTCCCTTAAAAATGAAAATGTGCCGGAAATAGTTCTATCTGCATTTCAAGAAATGGGCAATATTTTAACAGGCTCTTATTTAGCAGCAGTATCTGATTTTACACAGCTACAATTAAAACCATCTGTTCCTGCTGTTGGAATTGATATGTTCGGCGCAATAATCAGCTATGGATTGTTAGAAATTTCCCAAATAAGTGATTTTGCTATTGTAATTGATACTGAGGTTAGTGATTCAAACGCAGCACGGGATGGAGATTTAATTAAAGGGCATTTCTTCTTACTTCCTGATCCAGATTCCTTTACAAAGGTATTTGAATCACTAGGTGTTTACGAATGATGAATGAAGATGGAATTGTTATTAAAGTAGGTATAGCAGATATGAATATTGTACATGCGCCAAATACTATTCGTACATCTGGACTAGGATCATGTGTAGGAGTAATCCTTTATGATTTAGGACAGCAAGTTGCTGGATTGGCACATATTATGCTCCCAGATTCCACTTTATCTAGGGGGAAAAATGTGAATGCTGCAAAATTTGCCGATACTGCTGTGGAAGCATTAGTAAAAGTTTTACAAGAAAATGGGGCACGGACTACGTATTTGAAAGCAAAAATCGCTGGTGGAGCGCAAATGTTTCAATTCGCTACCCAAAATGACATGATGAAAATTGGGGAGAGGAATAGTATTGCGGTGAAAAGGGAACTAGCAAGATTGCAGATTCCATTAGTAGCAGAGGACATTGGTGGGTCGAACGGTCGGACCATTGAATTTAACCCGAAAACGGGTAGATTATTCATTAAGACTGTCAACAAGGGAAGCGATGAAATTTAACGATTCCTTTTACCATAAATTGATTTTCGGTTTCTAATACATTCTATGGCAAAGGAGGGGGAACCCTATGCCTTATATAACTAGTGATGAAAAAACAAGACGAAAAAATGATTTGACAAAAGCAGAAGAACTCTCCCTTTTTGAACAATGGAAAAACGAACGCAACGATGATGCAGCAAATATGTTAGTAGAAAAATATATGTCACTCGTTCATATCATAACCGAAAAAATATATAAAACATTACCTAATTCAATTGCAAAAGAAGAGCTAAAAAGCTTAGCCTTAGTGGGGCTTTATGAATCAATTGACAAGTTTGATCCTAGTCGCGATTTGAAGTTCGAAACATATGCATCCTTCCGAATTCGTGGGGCAATATTAGATGGTCTACGTAAAGAGGATTGGATGCCAAGGAAAACAAGAGAGAAAGCAAAGAAACTAGAAGGAACCATTTCCCGTTTGGAACAAAAATATTTGCGTAATGTTACCCCTGCTGAAATTGCTGCAGAAATGGGTATTAGTGAGGAAGAAGTGTATGCACTTTTAGACGAAACCTTTTATTCAAATATCCTTTCGATGGATGAAACATTGGATCAAGGAGAAAGTGATTCACAATCTTTTGTTATTAAAGACGAAAAAATTAGAAATCCAGAAGAGGAATTGATTCATTCCGAAAAAATTCAAGAACTAGCAGAAGTCATAAGCAATTTATCGAAAAATGAACAATTAGTATTAAGCTTATTTTACAAAGAAGAATTGACATTTACCGAAATTGGTCAAATAATGGAACGCTCCACCTCAAGAATTTCCCAAATCCATTCCAAAGCGTTAGCAACATTAAGAAGCTTATTAAAAGAATGAGGAAATAGAAATCATTCTCTTTACCAAGGAGCAGACCGAATTCCCGTAAGTTTGCTACTCTCATCAGCCTACACTCGACAAGTAGGGTAGTATCAGCCATTAAATATGTATAAAAATTGAAGAATTCATGAATAGGAAAATGATTTCTTTACAAAGAAGGAAGAGTATTATGCTATTTCTTGTAATCATTAATATACTGTTAACCGTAATTGCACTACTTGCAATTATTACGTTATTCATGAGACAAAACCGTCTAATGAAAATGGAGAAAAAATATAAAAGAATAACAAAAGCGTTAGAGGATTCTATCGAAGCATTTTTGTTTCAAATGAAAGAAGAAAATGAACAGTTCATTGCTAATTTCCAAAAAATGCAGCATGAACCACATGATGCAATGGAACTAAACAAAGAATTTAAAAGTCTAGCCACTTCAGAAGCACCAGAATTGAAGGACAATGAGGTAAAATTAAAAGATCTAAAGGATATTTTAGACGACCATTATCCTCAAGAGGAATCCTCACCATATAAAGGAGAGCAAACAGAGAGTAATATGACTTTGGAAAACCCTTTTCCGTATGAAAAAGCACTTAATCATTATCAACCGGAATTTGAAGTGGCAAAAAATAATGCAACAACACTGGAGTATCCTGCTATCGAAAAAAATACACAGGAGATAACCAATCCTATTGTTAATGACGATAATAGCTTTAATAAACATGATAAAGATGTAAATCAAATAAAAAATATGTTAATGGACGGATTAACAATTGAAGAAATTGCAAAAGCTGTAAATAAAGGAAAGACAGAAATCGAGCTATTGATTAGATTTACTCCCGCTCTTTCGACACTCGCGAAAAACAGTATGAATCAAAATCATTAGGTTAATACAAAGAAAAGAAATATTTAAAATATTATTTTCTCTAAATCTAATCTTGATTGTCGTAAATTATTATGCTATATTATTTGATGGTGTTAATACACACGCTTATGGATTTGAGTAGTGGTGCTGTAAAAGAAATAAGCAATTATACTTATAACTTTAACAGTCCTATTTAAAGATGAAGTGAGCGGAGGATAAATAAAACCATAACAGGAGGAAACAAAAAATGACAGTACTTTCTATGAAGCAATTGCTTGAAGCTGGTGTACACTTTGGACACCAAACACGCCGTTGGAATCCTAAAATGAAAAAATATATTTTCCAAGAAAGAAACGGCATTTACATTATTGACCTACAAAAAACAGTGAAAAAAGTTGAGGAAGCTTACAACTTTATGAAAGAAATCGCTGCAGAAGGCGGTAATGTTTTATTTGTTGGTACGAAAAAACAAGCACAAGAATCTGTGAAATCAGAAGCAGAACGTGTTGGTATGTACTATGTAAACCATCGTTGGTTAGGTGGAACATTAACAAACTTTGAAACAATTCAAAAACGTATTCAACGCTTGAAAGCTATTGAAAAAATGGCTGAAGACGGTACATTTGAAGTACTTCCTAAAAAAGAAGTAGTTGGATTGAAAAAAGAACAAGAACGTTTAGAAAAATTCCTAGGCGGAATTAAAGATATGAAGGGTCTTCCAGATTGCTTATTTGTAATCGATCCTCGTAAAGAACGTATCGCAGTTCAAGAAGCACGTAAATTAAATATTCCTATCGTAGGTATTGTAGATACAAACTGTGATCCGGATGAAATTGATTACGTAATTCCAGCAAATGATGATGCAATTCGTGCTGTTAAACTATTAACTGGTAAAATGGCTGATGCAATCTTAGAAGCAAAACAAGGTGAAGAAGTAGAAGTTGCTGCAACATCTGCTGAATAAGGGATTTTAACAATAAAGGTGATAAGAGGAAACCCTTATCACCTTTTTTTAAGAAAAGCAAACCACCCGTTGTATCTTATGTAAAGCACAAGCACACATTCGGGAAACAATAGAGTAATTTAGTACATAAAGTGCAAAATATAAAAAATTGAAGGAGGAAACAATCATGGCTATTACAGCGCAAATGGTTAAAGAATTACGTGAAAAAACTGGTGCAGGAATGATGGACTGCAAAAAAGCATTAACAGAAACTGACGGTGATATGGATAAAGCAATTGATTACCTTCGTGAAAAAGGTATTGCAAAGGCTGCGAAAAAAGCGGATCGTATTGCTGCAGAAGGTATTACTTACATTTTAACTGAAGGTAATGATGCAGTTATCCTTGAAGTTAACTCTGAAACTGACTTCGTAGCGAAAAACGAAGGATTTACAACACTAGTTTCTGAATTAGCTAAACATTTACTTAAAAACAAACCAGCAACAGTAGAAGAAGCTACAGAACAAACAATGGATAATGGTGTGAAAGTATCTGAGCATATTAACTCTGCTATCGCAAAAATTGGTGAAAAACTTACACTTCGTCGTTTTACTGTTGTAACAAAAGGTGATAACGATGCATTTGGTGCTTACAAGCATTTAGGTGGACGTATCTCTGTATTAACACTTCTTGAAGGGACAACTGATGAAAGTGTTGCGAAAGATGTTGCAATGCATATTGCTGCATTAAATCCTAAATATGTATCTCGTGACCAAGTTTCACAAGATGAAGTAGAACGTGAAAAAGAAGTATTAAAACAACAAGCATTAAACGAAGGTAAACCAGAAGCAATCGTAGAAAAAATGGTAGTTGGCCGTCTTGGCAAATTCTACGAAGAAATTTGCCTACTAGATCAAAGCTTTGTAAAAAATCCAGATCAAAAAGTAGGTCAATTTGTAAAATCTCATAATGCAACAGTAAAAAGCTTCGTACGTTATGAAGTTGGTGAAGGCTTAGAAAAACGCCAAGAAAACTTTGCTGAAGAAGTTATGAGCCAAGTGAAAAAATAATCTAATTACGTTTGAAGGTTGACTTGTCAAATGTATGATGTCCAATTAGTAAATTCTTGACATCATACATTAGTGTCAACCTTTTTTACAAAGGCTATATTGAGTGGATGTATTTTATTGATGAGCGTATGCAGCGTGCATTGACACGATTTGCTATTTACGAATAAAAATTTATACGTAATAAGACGATATTGCCGACAAAAATAACAAATGAATTCTAATTATTATTATTGCAATAGTCCTAATGGGGGTACATATGACTAATCCTAAATATAAACGCATTGTTTTAAAATTAAGTGGTGAAGCTCTAGCTGGTGAGCATGGATTTGGAATAAATCCGTCAGTCATTAAATCAATCGCGGAACAAGTAAAGGAAGTTGCTGAACTAGATGTAGAAGTAGCTGTAGTTGTTGGCGGTGGAAATATCTGGCGTGGAAAAATTGGTAGTGAAATGGGAATGGATCGTGCAACTGCTGATTATATGGGGATGCTAGCTACTGTAATGAACTCATTAGCACTTCAAGATAGCTTAGAACAGCTTGGCATTGAAACGCGAGTACAAACCTCTATTGAAATGCGCCAAGTAGCAGAACCGTATATTCGTCGTCGTGCTATCCGTCATCTTGAAAAGAAACGTGTCGTTATTTTTGCAGCAGGTACAGGAAATCCATACTTCTCTACAGATACAACAGCTGCATTAAGAGCTGCTGAAATTGAAGCAGAAGTTATTTTAATGGCGAAAAATAATGTTGATGGGGTATATACCGCAGATCCAATGAAGGATAAAAATGCGAAAAAATATACAGAACTATCTTATTTGGATGTTATTAAAAATGGCTTACAAGTAATGGATTCTACCGCTTCTTCATTATGTATGGACAATGATATTCCTCTTATAGTATTCTCGATTATGGAAGAAGGAAATATTAAAAAAGTTGTACTCGGTGATAATATCGGTACGATCGTAAGGGGGAAATAAGAATGTCAAAACAAGTATTAACAAATGCGAAAGATAGAATGTCTAAAGCAATCTCTGCTTATACTCGAGAACTAGCTTCTATTCGTGCAGGTCGGGCAAATGCATCGCTATTAGATAGAATTGTTGTTGATTATTATGGTGCGCCAACACCAGTCAACCAATTAGCTTCCATCTCTGTTCCGGAAGCACGGATGCTAGTTATTCAACCGTATGATAAAACAATTTTAGGCGACATCGAAAAAGCAATTATGAAGTCTGACCTTGGTATTAATCCAACTAGTGATGGCTCTATCATTCGTATGGTGATTCCTGCGCTAACAGAAGAACGTCGTCGTGAGCTAGCAAAATTAGTGAAAAAAGAAGCAGAAGAAGCAAAAATTGCAATTCGAAATGTTCGTCGTGATGCAAATGATGAATTGAAGAAGCTTGAAAAAAATGGCGAAATTACGGAAGATGAATTGCGTAGACTTTCTGATGACGTACAAAAAGTAACGGATGACAGTATTTCGAAGGTAGAACAATTGACTAAGGATAAAGAAAAAGAAATTCTAGAAGTATAATCTATTTATTTGTCTATACTAAGAAATAATAAATTATTTGATAAGACCCCTCGAAAATAGGGGTCATTTCTTTTATATTTAGTAAACGATCTATGGGAATTCATACTCCATTTTATTTTGTATATGAAATAATTTTTAATCTACCTTGAAAATAGCAAGCGAAATGATAAAAATTTTGGTATGATAAGTAAAGTCAGGAAAATTGCTTTCCTTTTTTTGGCTAGCTCTAATATTACATTATAAGTTTGTATAATAATAAACTGTTAGGAAAAACAAAATAGACTAGCATTCCGCTTATTATATGTGATTGGTGAATACTGGAGGATGGACCATGTTTTATAATAGATTTTTTCGAAAGAACAAAAAAAATACAGAGAATACGAAACAACGAATAAATAATGTGAAAAAGCATCAAGTGCCTGCACATGTTGCAATCATTATGGATGGGAATGGCCGCTGGGCAAAAAAAAGATCACTACCTCGTGTTGCTGGACATCATGAAGGAATGAAGGTTGTTAGAAAAATTACTGTATTAGCAAATGAAATTGGTTTAAAAACGTTAACATTATATGCTTTTTCAACGGAGAATTGGAAACGACCGAAATCTGAAGTTGATTTTATTATGAAATTACCAGAAGAATTCTTAAATATTTATCTTCCTGAATTAAAGGAAAAAAACGTTCGTGTGCAGATGATTGGGGATAAAACTAATATCCCAAAACATACATTGCAAGCAGTTGAAAAGGCTATGAATGATACTAAGGATAACGACGGACTTATTTTAAATTTTGCGCTTAATTATGGTAGCCGCGCTGAAATCATCTCTGCGGTGAAAAATGTCGTAAAAGATGTGAAAGATGGTATAATAAGTGAAAATGACATTAATGATGAATTGTTTTCTCAATATTTAATGACAAAGCACTTAACAGAACCAGATTTATTGATTCGAACAAGTGGTGAAATACGATTAAGTAACTTTATGCTATGGCAATTGGCCTATACTGAATTTTGGTTTACAAAAGAATTATGGCCAGATTTTAACGAAGAACATTTCCTCCAAGCAATCGAACAATATCAAAACCGTTCGCGTCGTTATGGTGGAATATAAAGGTGAGGTTTTGAATGATACAAAGAATCATCACAGCAGTTATCGCAGCTTTGATTTTTTTACCATTAGTAATTATTGGCGGTATTCCATTTATAGTATTAATTTATTTAATGGCATCTGTCGCACTTTATGAAGTATTACGGATGAAACAAATAAAGATTTTATCCATACCAGGAATTCTTTCTGTAATGTTATTATGGATTTTCTTATTACCTACAGAATATATAAACGTTTTTGGACATATAGATGATGGAAAGACAGAGATTATCCTTTTCGGTGTGTTAATTTTTCTTTCCTACTCTGTTCTATCGAAAAATCGTTTCTCCTTTGAATCAGTAGGCTTTTGTATGTTAGCTGTTCTATACCTCGGCATTGGTTTTTACTATTTGATGGCGACAAGAGCAGAAAGTATCCTTTTTGTGTTTTTTGCCTTAATTTTAATTTGGGCAACAGATTCAGGTGCATATTTTATCGGAAAATCCTTTGGTAAGCGGAAATTATGGCCAGAAATTAGTCCAAATAAAACAGTAGAGGGGTCTGTAGGTGGAATTATTTGTGCTATTGTTGTTGCACTTTTATTCTTCTATTTAACCGATTTGAATAACAGTTTTTCTTTAGTAAAACTACTGGTCATGTCTGTTTTATTATCTGTATTTGGACAACTTGGAGATCTTGTAGAATCGGCTTTAAAGAGATTTTACAATGTGAAGGACTCTGGGACATTATTACCTGGTCATGGCGGGATTTTGGACAGGGTAGATAGTTGGCTGTTTGTAATGCCATTATTTATTTTTCTACATAATTTATAAACGGGTGTGTGAGGGTATTGAAAGGAATTAGTTTATTGGGTGCTACAGGCTCTATCGGGAAACAAACATTAGATATTTTACGAATTCACCCAAAAAAATTTAAGCTTATTGCCATATCGGTTGGTAAAAATATCGAGCTAGCGAGAAAAATCATTGCACAATTTCAACCGAAACTTGTATCTGTACAAGAAAAGCAGGATTATGAAATATTATTGAAGGAATTTCCTAGCTCTATTAAATTCACCTATGGGTTAGAAGGGATAATAGAAGTTGCAACCCATCCACAAGCAGAAGTATTGGTTAACGCAATTTTAGGTAGTGTTGGACTTTTACCAACTTTACAAGCGATCGATGCAGGAAAAACAATAGCTTTAGCGAATAAAGAGACATTAGTAACGGCAGGACATCTTGTAATGGAAAAAGCAAAAAGTAAAAATGTACCAATTTTACCGGTGGATAGTGAACATTCTGCCATTTTCCAAAGTTTAAATGGGGAGAATCCGAAGAATATTGAAAGACTAATTATAACTGCTTCAGGTGGGAGCTTTCGAGATAAAACACGTGATCAGTTAGAATCGGTTACAGTGCAGGATGCATTAAATCATCCGAACTGGTCGATGGGAGCAAAAATTACGATTGATTCTGCCACGATGATGAACAAAGGATTAGAAGTAATTGAAGCCCATTGGCTGTTTAATATTCCTTATGAAAAAATAGATGTAGTATTACATCGAGAAAGCACCATTCACTCGCTTGTTGAATTTCATGATAGTAGTATTATTGCACAATTAGGAACACCGGATATGAGACTTCCTATTCAATATGCTCTATCTTACCCAGAACGGCTACCTTTACCTGCTGAACGGTTAAATTTGGCAAAAATTGGCTCTCTACATTTCCAGGAAATGGACATGGATCGTTTTCGCTGTTTACGTTTTGCCTATGAAGCTGGGAAAATTGGCGGCACGATGCCTGTAGTATTAAATGCAGCAAATGAAGTTGCTGTAGCTGCATTTTTAGCTGGTAAAATACCGTTTTTAGCAATAGAAGATTGGATTGAACAAGCATTAGAAAATCATTCGAGTATTGAGAATCCGTCGCTAGAAACGATTCTAGCGGTAGATATGGAAACACGGACGATTGCACAGCAATTTCATAAATTGTAAAGCATCTTTTGTTCATACATAAATGATCATCATTGGTCAAAACTTAATCACAAAGGTGGTATGTTAAGTGAGTACTCTTACAACCGTTTTAGCTTTTATCATATTATTTGGCGCACTCGTTTTTTTCCATGAGTTAGGACATTTTATATTTGCCAAAAGGGCTGGAATCCTTTGTCGGGAATTTGCCATTGGTTTTGGACCAAAAATCTTTTCTTATAAGAGAAACGAAACATTATACACGATCCGGTTGTTACCAATTGGTGGATATGTTCGAATGGCAGGCGAAGATCCTGAACTGATTGATTTACGTCCTGGCCTTCGAGTAGGGTTAGTTTTTGATGAGCAGGAGAATGTAAAAAAAATTATATTAAATCGAAAAGAAAAATATCCTGATGCTCGTGTCATTGAAGTTGAAAAAGCAGACATTGAACATCAATTAATCATTAGTGGATATGAAGAAGATGATGAGTACTCATTAAAAACGTATCATATCAATCGGAATGCTGTGATAGTAGAAAATGGTGTAGAAATTCATATTGCTCCATATGATCGTCAATTTTCTTCGAAATCATTAGGTGCCCGAAGTTTAACAATGTTTGCAGGTCCGTTTTTCAACTTTATTTTGGCGTTTTTAATCTTTATTATTATTGGTCTTTTTCAAGGAGTTCCTTCTACTGAACCAATATTGGGGGAAATTACCGACGATGGTTCAGCAAATGAAGCAGGGTTAATGGAAGGAGACGTAGTCTATTCTATTGATGGTGCACAAGTTACAAGCTGGATGGATATAGTTGAAATCATTCAAAAAAATCCAGATAAGACAATTACCTTTACTGTGGAAAGAAATGGCGATATGGTCGATATTCCCGTCGTTCCACAAAATATTGACGGGGAAGGAAAAATTGGCGTTTATCAACCAATGGTACAATCTCCATTACAGGCGTTTAAATATGGTGTAACGGAAACATGGTTTTGGATTAAACAAATCTTCATTATTCTTGGTGATTTGGTGACTGGCGGCTTTACGATTGATGCATTTTCTGGTCCAGTTGGAATCTATGCTTCCACAGAAGCGGTTGCACAATCTGGTATTTTTAACTTGATGCGATGGGGCGCATTACTAAGTATTAATTTAGGAATTATGAACCTCCTACCAATTCCTGCCCTAGATGGCGGAAGATTGCTATTCTTTGGAATTGAAGCATTAAGAGGTAAACCAATCGATAAAAATAAAGAAGGATTTGTTCATTTTATTGGCTTTGCATTATTGATGTTATTAATGCTAGTCGTAACCTGGAACGACATTCAACGATTTTTCCTATAAGCTGTATTTTTCTATCGTTATTTAAAATTTACGTCTGTTTTCTCATAGAGATTTATCCTTGGAAATAGTCCAGCAGACTGAATTCACTCCGCTTTTCTGCTGGATTCTCCCCTATTCAGATTGCTTTGCTTTTCTGAAATAAACATTATGGAATACAGTTTCCAAAACGAAAATAGTGATGCTTATTTGCATCACTTCTTTTATGATTTTAGCTATTAGACATACATAAACCAATTTGAATTTATTTATTAAAAAAATTAGAGGTGCACGATATGAAGCAAAGTTCAACATTAATACCAACACTACGAGAAGTTCCAGCAGATGCTGAAATAAAAAGTCATCAACTGCTTTTACGAGCAGGATTTATTCGCCAAATTGCTAGTGGCGTCTATTCTTACCTACCATTAGGAAATCGCGTGTTGAAAAAAGTAGAAGCAATTGTACGTGAAGAGATGGATAATATAGGTGCGGTTGAATTATTAATGCCAACGTTGCAACCAGCTGAGCTTTGGCAGGAAACAGGAAGATGGTATTCTTATGGAGCAGAATTAATGCGGATGAACGATAGACATGAGCGTCGATTTGCACTTGGACCTACCCATGAGGAGGTCATTACAAGTCTTGTACGGGATGAAATTAAATCCTATAAACGTTTGCCTCTTGCGCTATATCAAATTCAAACAAAATTCCGTGACGAGAAGAGACCGAGATTTGGATTATTACGTGGTCGTGAATTTGTAATGAAAGATGCATATTCTTTCCATACATCACAAGAAAGTTTAGACGAAATGTATCAAAAAATGGTACAGGCATATACGAATATATTCTCTCGCCTTGGATTGAATTTCCGTGCAGTAATAGCAGATTCTGGAGCCATTGGCGGTAAAGACACACATGAATTTATGGTGTTATCCGAAATTGGTGAGGATACAATTGCCTACTCTGATACGTCTGATTATGCAGCGAATATTGAAATGGCAGAAGTAGTTACTACCTATGAAAAAAGTAATGAAGCGCTACAAGAATTAACGAAAATAAATACTGGCAACCATAAAACCATTGAAGAGGTTGCTACATTTTTACAAGTTACACGAGAAAAATTAATTAAATCATTATTATTTGTAGTAGATGAAGAATATGTTCTTGTACTTGTTCGTGGCGATCATGAAGTAAATGATATTAAAGTCAAAAACCTATTAAATGCCACTTCCGTTGAACTAGCCAGTCCTGAGCAAACGAATGAAGTAATGGGATGTCCGGTTGGCAATGTTGGACCAATTGGAGCTAAAGTGAAAATTATTGCAGATTATGGAGTTCAATCGATCGTTAACGGTATTTGTGGTGCGAATGCGTTAGAAATCCATTATACTGGTGTCAATCCTACGAGGGATTTTTCTGTTGATCAATATGGGGATATTCGTTTTATTCAAGAAGGTGATCCATCTCCAGATGGAAAAGGAAGAATTTTGTTTGCAAAAGGTATTGAAGTAGGACATGTATTCAAATTAGGCACACGTTATAGTGAAGCAATGAATGCAGTGTATTTAGATGAAAATGGTCGATCCCAGACAATGATCATGGGTTGTTATGGAATTGGTATTTCTCGTGTGCTAACAGCAGTTGCTGAACAATTAGCAGATGATAAAGGGCTTATTTGGCCATCATCGATTACTCCATATGATGTCCATGTAATTGTTGTAAATATGAAAGATGAAGCACAAAAAAATGCTGGCTTGAATTTATATGATAAATTGAAACAAGAACGATATGATATTCTTTTAGACGATAGACAAGAAAGAGCGGGGGTAAAATTTGCTGATTCGGATTTAATTGGTATCCCAGTTCGAGTAGTTGTCGGGAAACGTGTTAGTGAAGGTATTGTAGAAGTGAAAATTAGAAAAACAGGCGAAACAATCGAACTTCCGATAGAACAATTATTATCTGAACTACCAAACGTAATCAAATAGTTTTTTATTAAGCGGCTTATCTACTGATCAGTGGCTTCAGACTGTCGACAAAAGGTATTGAGAGACATCCTCTCGGTGCCTTTTGTCATTTTTTGATGGAATTGCGGTTATAATCCGTTGATTTTCGCTCCGGGCACTTGCTTTCCGGGGGGCGGGCGGTGAGCTTCCTCGTCGCTTTCGCTCCTGCGGGATCTCACCTGTCCGCACATCCCCCAGGAGTCAAGCACCCTCCGCTCCAATCAATCAGTTTGGTCCACTCCAGCAGGTTGCCAAGTCCAAGTGGCCATTTTCTTCCATTTCATGGCAGCAAACGTAAGCGTCGCCTGCATGGACAATTTTTTAAGACCTCGTAAGCTTGTCCATCGCATACCATACTTTTCCTTCGCATCTACAAAAACACCTTCTACCGTCTCTTTGCGTTTTGTATAAATCTCTTTGATTTCATCGTTGTGACGTAAGTGTTCTGCCTCTTCTAAAAAAGCTTCCCAAATATGCCGTTGTATAAGCTTTTGATGGTTTTTACTATCCCTACACTGGGGTAAAAACGGATATTTTACACAAATCGATGAATTTGGTTGGTTTCTCCTCATCATGGAACGTCACCTCGAAAATCTTCGAGTTTGTCTACACTCTGAAGCGGCTTATCCACTGATAAGTCGCTTTTTACGTAAAGGAAAAATTTCGAGCCTCGTTCAAGCTGTCACTTTATGTTATAATACTGATGGAATGAAAATTGCCCTTTAAATAATTGGGCAATTTGTTGTTTTTACTAATAAAGATGAAATGACAATAGCACATTCAAATAGATGAATTAGTTATACCTTTTGATGTGGGGGGATATGATGAACGATGTAAGTGCAGGGAATAAGGAACGATTCCAGCTATTATTACAACAAATAGATATGGCAAATGATCGTTATTTTCCCTATTTAAAAAATGGGCAAATTGAAAAATTAGTGATAGAAAAAAAACTTAGGAAATGGGAGTTTCATTTTTTCATAGAAGCAGTACTACCATTTGAAGTGTTTCAAGAACTTTACACAAGGTTGAAAACAGCATTCCAGCATATTGCGGATGTTTCTTTTGTTTTAAATACCGAAAACAAACAAATTAATGAAAAGTTAATCGGTGATTATTGGCGCTTTGCCATTCAACAATTAGATGGTATGTCACCAGCATTATTATCTTTATTAAATGAACAGCTGCCGAAAATTGTTGGTAATAAAATCGTCGTTAATAGTAGAAATGAAGCAGAAGCTCTAACCCTTAAAAAGAAATATGCGCAATTAATTCTTGATACGTATATTACTTCCGGCTTCCCAACATTACAATTTGATGTTGAGACAGATTATCAAGGAAATAGTAAAGAGTTTGAGCAATTTCTTGCAGAGAAACAGCGGGAAGATGAAGAGCGGGCAAAACAGGCTGTTACAGAGATTCAAAGAAAGCAAGAACAGGCAACACAAAGCGTCGATGAGGAATCTGGTCCGTTAGTAATTGGTTATCAAATTCAAGGTGGACAAGATTTTAAAACACTTGATGAAATAACGGATGAGGAACGCCGAATTGTCGTGGAAGGCTATGTATTTGCATGTGAAACGAAAGTATTGCGAAGCGGACGAACATTATTAGAATTTAAAATTACAGACTATACGAACTCCATATTAGTGAAAATGTTCTCTAAAGATAATAAGGAGGATGCTGCTAAACTAAACCGTATGAAAAAGGGTATGTGGGTTCGCGTACGAGGAAATATTCAAAATGATACATTTGTCCGTGATTTAGTGATGATGGCAAATGATATAAATGAAATTAGTGGAAAGCAACGTGTTGATACAGCACCAGAAGGGGAAAAGCGCGTCGAGCTCCATTTGCACACACCAATGAGTCAAATGGACGCAGTTTCATCCGTTAGTGCATTAGTTGCCCAAGCGAGTAAATGGGGACATAAAGCTATTGCGATTACTGACCATGGGGTTGCACAATCCTTCCCTGAAGCTTTCAATGCCTCGAAAAAGCATGGAATTAAGGTTCTCTATGGAATGGAAGCAAATATTGTGGATGATGGGGTTCCGATGGCGTATAATCCAAAACACGAATTATTAAGTGATGCAACTTATGTTGTATTTGACGTGGAAACGACAGGATTATCTGCTGTTTACAACAAAATCATTGAGCTTGCAGCAGTAAAAATTCGAAATGGAGAAATTATCGACCGTTTTGAATCATTTGCAAATCCGAATCATTTACTTTCTGCATTTACAATCGAGCTAACTGGAATTACGGATGAAATGGTGAAAAATGCACCAGAGCCAGAAGAAGTGTTACGTAATTTTTATCAATGGTCTGGTGACGCGATTTTAGTGGCCCATAACGCATCCTTTGATACCGGCTTTTTAAATGCAGGATATCAAAAAATCGGCTATGGTAAATTTACTAATCCGGTAATTGATACATTGGAGCTATCGAGATTTATTTTTCCAGATATGAAAAATCATCGGTTAAATACGTTAGCGAAAAAATTAAACGTAGAGCTAACACAGCATCACCGTGCCATATATGATGCGGAAGCAACAGGATATATATTAATTAAATTGTTAAAGTTAGCGGAAGAAAAAGGTGCTATTTATCATGATGAATTAAATGCGTATGGGAAAAATGATACAAGTTATAAGCGTAGTAGACCATTTCATAGTGTATTACTAGCGCAAAATGCAGTTGGATTAAAGAACCTGTTTAAATTAATTTCTTTTTCCAATGTTAATTATTTCTATCGTGTACCTCGTATTCCACGTTCGTTATTAATAGAATATCGAGAAGGGATTATTGTTGGTTCCGGCTGTGACAAAGGCGAAGTATTTGAGGCAGCACAGCAAAAATCAATAGAAGAGGTAGAGGAAGTAGCGAAGTTTTACGATTACTTGGAAATTCATCCGAAAGAAGTATATGCTCCATTATTAGAAATGGATATTATCCAAGGGGAGCAACAATTAGAAGACATCATGAAAAAGATTGTAAAAGTCGGTGAAAACTTAAATATACCGGTAGTTGCGACAGGGAATGTTCATTATTTAAATCCTGAGGATAAAATTTATCGAAAAATATTAATTAACTCTCAAGGTGGCGCAAATCCGTTAAATCGACATCAGCACCCAGATGTACATTTTCGGACAACGGATGAAATGCTACAAGCATTTTCATTTTTAGGCGCGGAAAAAGCGAAAGAAATTGTAGTTGAAAACTCCAATAAGATCGCGGACATGATTGAGGAAGTAAAACCGATTCGAGATGAGTTGTATACTCCGAAAATTGAAGGAGCAGAGGATGAGGTTCGTTCGAAGAGCTATGAAATGGCAAGAAATATATACGGTGATCCACTTCCTGAAATTGTGGAAGCAAGGCTAGAAAAGGAATTAAAAAGTATTATTGGCCATGGATTTGCGGTTATCTATTTAATTGCACATAAATTAGTGAAAAAATCCTTAGATGATGGCTATCTAGTAGGATCTCGGGGTTCTGTTGGATCCTCATTAGTTGCAACGATGACAGAAATTACGGAAGTAAATCCGCTTCCACCTCATTATGTATGTCCAAACTGTAAGCAATCGGAATTCTTTAATGATGGTAGTGTAGGTAGTGGTTTTGATTTACCAGATAAAGATTGTCCAAATTGTGGTACAAAATATAAAAAAGATGGGCATGACATACCTTTCGAAACGTTCTTAGGATTCAAAGGAGATAAAGTACCCGATATCGATTTAAACTTCTCTGGGGATTATCAACCGAGAGCCCATAATTACACAAAAGTATTGTTTGGTGAGGATTATGTGTATCGTGCAGGTACAATTGGTACGGTTGCTGATAAAACAGCGTACGGCTATGTAAGAGGGTATGCAGAAGACAATCAAGTGGTTTATCGTGGGGCAGAAATGGAACGATTATCCCAAGGATTAACCGGTGTAAAGCGAACTACTGGTCAGCATCCAGGAGGTATTATTGTTGTTCCTGATTATATGGATGTATTTGATTTTACGCCAATTCAATTCCCAGCAGATGCTCAAGATTCCGAATGGAAAACAACCCATTTTGATTTCCATTCCATCCATGATAATGTGCTGAAATTAGATATTCTAGGGCACGATGATCCGACTGTCATTCGGATGCTCCAAGATTTAAGTGGAATTGACCCGAAAACGATTCCGACAGACGACCCAGAAGTAATGAAAATATTTAGTAGTACAGAATCGCTAGGTGTATCGGAAGAACAAATATTGAGTAAAACGGGTACTCTTGGAATACCTGAGTTTGGAACTCGATTTGTTCGACAAATGCTTGAGGAAACGAAACCAACTACTTTTTCAGAGCTTGTTCAAATTTCCGGTCTATCACATGGAACCGATGTTTGGCTAGGAAATGCACAAGAGCTTATTCAAAATAAAACATGTACCCTTAGTGAAGTAATTGGCTGTCGGGATGATATTATGGTGTATTTAATCTATCAAGGATTGGAACCTTCTCTTGCATTTAAAATTATGGAATCTGTTCGTAAAGGGAAAGGATTAACAGAGGACATGGAAGCAGAAATGCGAAAGGAAAAAGTACCAGAATGGTATATCGATTCTTGTAAAAAGATTAAATACATGTTCCCTAAAGCCCATGCTGCAGCATATGTATTAATGGCCGTTCGGATTGCCTATTTTAAAGTCCATCATCCATTACTATATTATGCAACCTACTTTACGGTTCGTGCGGAAGATTTTGATTTAGATGCAATGATCAATGGTTCAAATGCCATTAAGAAAAAGATGAAAGAGATCAATGATAAAGGATTAGATGCTTCTACTAAAGAGAAGAGTTTACTAACGGTTCTAGAATTAGCATTGGAAATGTGTGAGCGGGGATACTCGTTTCAAAAAGTAGATTTATATCGTTCTAGTGCTTCTGAATTCATTATTGATGGAAATACATTAATACCACCATTCAATGCAATTCCAGGATTAGGTACAAATGCCGCAATGAATATTGTAAACGCAAGAAAAGCAGGAGAGTTTTTATCAAAAGAGGACTTACAGCAACGAGGGAAGGTTTCTAAAACGATTATGGAGTATTTAGATAACCATGGTTGTTTAGAATCGTTACCAGAGCAAAATCAGCTCTCGCTTTTCTAATTTTTCCTCATTTGGAGAAAATGCTATAAAAGCTTTTAAACACCTATACTTTTACGGAATAGTAAGTATTAATTCATTTGCATAAAAAGTATGGTTATGGTATATTCGTATTGGAAATACTATCGTTAATCTCTTAAAGTCAAAGAGTGGGGTTTAATCCCACTCTTTCGTATTTGTCTACACATTTATTCGTTACAAGGGAACTCGGACAGGGAGGGTATGTATGAGTAAAGTAACGGAAACCATTGAACAACTTGCTTTACCAATAGTTGAAGAACTAGGACTGGAAATTGTCGATATTGAATATGTAAAAGAAGGTAAAAATTGGTTTTTACGTCTATATATTGATAAAGATACAGGCGTAGATATAGAGGAATGCGGAATTGTTAGTGAGCGATTAAGTGAAAAATTAGATGAAATAGATCCGATTCCTCATAATTATTACTTAGAAGTTTCCTCTCCTGGTGCAGAGAGACCGTTAAAGAAAGCAAAAGATTATGAAAAGGCAATCGGGAAAAATGTACATATTAAAACATATGAGCCGATTGATGGCGAAAAAGTATTTGAAGGTACTTTGACGGAATTTGATGGGGAGTTTGTCACAGTTGAAATCCGAATAAAAACAAGGAAAAAATCAGTGAAAATTCCTTATCAAAAAATTGCTTCAGGGCGACTCGCTGTTAGTTTTTAAGGCTGTAAAAAATCGAAAGCACAAATATAGCTTCGTTTCGCAAAGCCTACATGACGCTCACTTGTTCTTGCCTGTGTCGTTAGGCTTTTCGGATACATAGCAACTGTTAAGGAAAACAGCCTAGTATAAAAGTATTATATATAAGGGGGATGCCACCAAAATGAAGAATGAACTTTTAGATGCCTTGGATATTCTTGAAAGAGAAAAAGGAATATCAAGAGACATTTTAGTAGAAGCAATCGAAGCAGCACTAGTTTCTGCGTATAAACGAAATTTTAACCAAGCGCAAAATGTAAGAACAGATTTTAATTTAATGACAGGTTCCATGCGTGTATTTGCTAGAAAAGATGTTGTAGACGAAGTATTTGATTCACGTTTAGAAATTTCTTTAGAGGAAGCAAGAGCAATTAATCCTGGTTATGATATTGGAGATGTAGTTGAAATTGAAGTAACTCCAAGAGATTTCGGAAGAATTGCTGCTCAAACTGCTAAACAGGTTGTAACGCAAAGAGTTCGTGAAGCAGAGCGCGGAATCATTTTTGAGGAGTTTGTAGATCGTCAAGACGACATTATGACAGGTATTGTTCAGCGTAAGGATAACCGCTTTGCATATGTAAGTTTGGGAAAGGCGGAAGCATTATTGCCAGTAAACGAACAAATGCCAAACGAAAAATACAATCACAATGATCGAATGAAAGTATATCTTACAAAGGTAGAGAAGACAACTAAAGGTCCACAAATTTTCATTTCTAGAACTCATCCAAATTTATTAAAACGGCTATTCGAGTTAGAAGTGCCTGAAATTTACGAAGGAATTGTTGAGATTAAATCCGTTGCAAGAGAAGCAGGAGACCGTTCGAAAATCTCTGTTTACTCCGAAAATCCGGAAGTTGATCCAGTTGGTGCTTGTGTAGGTCCAAAAGGCGCCAGAGTTCAAGCAGTAGTTGATGAGCTTCACGGAGAAAAAATTGATATTGTAAAGTACTCTCAAGATCCAGTGGAATTTGTGGCGAATGCTTTGAGTCCTTCTAAAGTTTTAGATGTTATCGTAAATGAAGAAGAAAAATCTACTATAGTGGTAGTACCTGATTATCAATTATCTTTAGCAATTGGTAAACGAGGTCAAAATGCTCGTTTAGCTGCTAAATTAACGAATTGGAAAATTGATATTAAAGCAGAATCTGATGCGAGAAGTGCTGGGATTTATCCAAGAGAAGAACCTTTATTTTCTCCAGATATTACTATAGATGAGGATATTGATTCCGTTCATGAAACGAAAACCGGAGATTATGAAGAGTAAGAGGTGATTGGTCATGAACAAACCGAGAAAAATTCCAATGCGCAAATGTGTAGCAACTGGCGAAATGATGCCAAAGAAAGAATTAATTCGAATTGTCCGATCGAGCGATGGTGATGTTTCTATCGATCCAACAGGTAAAAAATCGGGTCGTGGTGCATATTTATCGAAAAATAGTGAGGCAATCATGTTGGCAAAGAAAAAAAACGTGTTAAAACATCATCTGGAAACGGAAGTTCCAGAAAGCCTATATGATGAAATTCTATCGCTCATTGAAAAGGAGAAGCCACAATCATAATGAAAAAAGCAGAAAAATGGTTGTCGTTTCTTGGTCTTGCAAATCGAGCGGGGAAGATTGTTACAGGGGAAGAACTTGTCGTTAAAGAAATTCAGAAACAACGTGTGAAACTTGTTCTAATAGCAAATGATGCATCGGAAAATACTATGAAAAAAATACAAGATAAGTGTAATTATTATCATGTTCCTGTTAAAGTAGTTTCCGATCGTTATACCCTTGGGGAATCCATTGGCAAACATGCTCGTGTTGTCATTGCTATTATGGATGATGGTTTTTCCAAAAAATTATTAACCATGCTCGATTAACTTTATGGGGGTGAACAAATGACAAAAATGCGAGTATACGAGTACGCAAAGAAAAATAATATAAGCAGTAAAGATGTCATTGACAAATTAAAAGGATTAAATATTGAAGTATCTAATCACATGACTACAATTGAGCAAAATGCGATACGTCAGCTAGATGAAATATTCAACAAACAAAATACAAATGAGAAATTAGGTAATTCAATGACAGAAAAACGATCTCAAAATCAACAGAGCAGCCAAGAAAATAAAGCAAACCATCAGCATAAAAACGATTCAAATGGTTCGAATAATCGTTCCAACGGTAGTACCAATCCGAATCCTTCTAAAAATGTACGTCCAGCAAGCAGTAACACAGCTAAAGTAAAACCTTTACCAAAAAATGCGAAGCCAACCGAAATCATTGATGAAGAGTTGGATACTGCTGTTTCGCCATCAAAAGTAAAAGTGAAAGTGGCACCGAAAACGAAAGAAGGCAAAAAATATGATCAGGAACATCGATCAAAAGAAAATAAAGCCTTTAATAGAGGAAATAATAAAAATAAACCAAAATCAAACAATAACAATAAGAAGCGTCAAGAGCCTGTCGTTCAAAGCCCTGTCGTAAAGAAAGAAAAAGAACTACCGAAAAAAATTACATTTACTGAGTCTTTAACGGTTGCAGAACTTGCAAAAAAATTACATCGTGAACCTTCAGAAATTATTAAAAAGCTATTTTTACTAGGTGTAATGGCAACCATTAACCAAGAGTTAGATAAAGATGCAATTGAATTAATTGCTGGTGAATATGGCGTGGAAGTCGAGGAAAAAGTAAGTATCGATGTTGCTAATTTGGATGCATATATTACAGAGGATATTGAAGAAAACTTAACAGAACGTCCACCTGTTGTAACCATTATGGGACACGTTGACCATGGGAAAACAACATTACTTGACTCCATCCGGAATTCGAAAGTTACATCTGGAGAAGCTGGTGGAATTACGCAACATATTGGTGCATACCAAGTTGTAACGAATGATAAAAAAATTACTTTCTTAGATACTCCAGGACATGCTGCATTTACAACAATGCGCGCACGTGGAGCACAAGTAACAGATATCACCATTTTAGTCGTAGCTGCTGATGACGGTGTAATGCCACAGACGGTAGAAGCAATTAACCATGCAAAGGCAGCTAATGTACCAATCATTGTCGCAGTAAATAAAATGGATAAACCAGCTGCCAATCCAGATCGCGTTATGCAAGAATTAACCGAGCATGGACTTATTGCGGAAGCTTGGGGTGGAGACACTATTTTTGTTCCAATTTCTGCATTAACTGGCGAGGGAATTGATCAATTACTGGAAATGATTCTTCTTGTCAGTGAAGTAGAAGAGTTGAAAGCAGATCCAAAACGACGTGCTTATGGAACAGTCGTTGAGGCACGGCTTGATAAAGGTCGCGGCTCTGTTGCTACATTGCTAGTACAAAATGGTACACTTCGAGTAGGTGATCCAATTGTTATCGGAACTACGTTTGGACGTGTTCGGGCAATGGTTAATGATTTAGGGCGTCGTGTAAAAGAAGCTGGTCCATCAACACCTGTTGAAATAACTGGATTAAATGAAGTACCTCAAGCTGGCGATCGGTTTGTTGTATTTGAGGATGAGAAAACAGCTCGTCAAGTTGGGGAAGCTCGTGCACAAAAAGCATTACAAGAAACGAGAAATGAAAGTGCACGTGTAAGCTTAGATACATTGTTCGAACAAATGAAACAAGGCGATGTGAAAGAACTAAATATTATCTTGAAAGCTGATGTGCAAGGTTCTGTTGAAGCAGTAAGTGCCTCCCTTTTAAAGATTGATGTAGAAGGTGCGAAAGTAAATATAATTCATACCGGTGTTGGTGCTATTACAGAATCAGATATTATTTTAGCAACAGCTTCAAATGCAATTATTATTGGATTTAATGTTCGTCCAAATGTAAATGCAAAAAGGATGGCAGAAGCGGAAAAAGTTGATATTCGTCTACATCGAATTATATATAAAGTAATAGAAGAAATTGAATCCGCAATGAAAGGTCTACTTGACCCAGAATATCAAGAAAAAGTAATTGGCCAAGTAGAAGTAAGAACAACCTTTAAAGTATCTAAAGTTGGTACAATTGCAGGTTCATACGTAATTGATGGTAAAATTTCAAGAGATAGTGGCATCCGCCTTATTCGTGATGGTATCGTAATTTTTGAAGGTGAAATCGATACATTAAAACGTTATAAAGATGACGTCAAAGAAGTAAGTCAAGGGTATGAATGTGGTATCACTATCAAAAACTTTAATGATGTAAAAGAAGGCGACATTATTGAAGCCTATATCATGGAGGAAATCGCTCGGAAATGATTTTGTCTGCCGAAGTGGAATGTATAATTTATGATGCACATTCCTTAAAACAGAAACGTTCTGTACTGAAAAGAATCATTACAAGAATACAACAGCGATTCAATTTGGCAATTGCAGAAATCGATCATCAAGATGTATGGCAGCGAACGAAGCTGGCAATCGTGACCGTATCTTCCTCTAAAATTATTGCGGAAAAAGAACTTCAACAAGCATTTGAGCTCATTGATTCTTTTCCAGAAATTGAAAGAGGCATAACACAAATTGAGTGGCTGTGATTGAGGTGATAGTGTTGAACATTCGTGCGAAGCAAGTCGGCGAACAAATGAAAAAAGAATTAAGTGAAATAATAAGTAGAAAAATTAAAGATCCTCGGATTGGTTTTGTTACTGTGACAGATGTTGAGGTTACCGGAGATCTTCAACAAGCAAAAGTGTTTATTTCTGTTTTAGGTGATGAAAAGCAGAAAGAGGATACATTAATTGGTTTAGCTAAAGCAAAAGGCTTTATTCGATCCGAAATTGGTCGTCGAATTCGTTTAAGAAAAACGCCCGAAATTATTTTTGAATTTGATGAATCTATCGATTATGGTAATCGTATTGAAACATTACTAAATCAGATTCAAAAAGACGGTAAAACAGAAGAGCAATAAAAATAAGATTAAAAAGGGCTGACTATTGTAAAAGTCGGTCCTTTTCCAATTGTAGGTGATAGGGAATGAATGGTATTTTACCATTATGGAAGCCGGCTGGTTTTACTTCACATGATTGTGTGATGAAGGTAAGAAAGTTGTTAAAAACAAAAAAAGTAGGGCACACTGGTACGCTCGATCCTAGTGTAACTGGCGTTTTACCAATTGCCATCGGTAATGCAACAAAAGTAGTTCAGTATATAATCGAAGCTGGCAAAAGCTATGAGGGAGTTGTAACACTAGGAAAATCCACTACTACGGAAGATCAAGATGGAGAAGTGGTGGCTGCTAAACCAATAGAAAAACCGATTACGCGAGAAGAAATTTTGGCTGTATTAAAGCAATTAACAGGAGAAATCGTACAAGTTCCCCCTATGTTTTCTGCTGTGAAAGTAAATGGGAAAAGATTATATGAATATGCACGGGAAGGAAAGACGGTAGAGCGGCCAGAACGAAGAGTGACGATTTATGAGCTAGAGTTATTAGATAATCAGGAATCGTATGCTGGAGATACCGTCAGCTTTCCGATTCGGGTAAAATGCAGTAAAGGTACATACATACGGACGTTAGCAGTAACAATCGGAGAAATGCTCGGCTATCCTACACATATGTCTAAGCTCGTACGAACTTCAGCGGCAGGGATAGTAGAGGAGCAGTGTATAACTTTAGAGGATGTAGCGGAAGCAATGGAGCGTGGGACGATTCAAGAGAAGCTTTTACCGATTGAACTCACGCTAGAACAATTGCCGAAATATGAAATTCATGATACATTAGCAGTTGGAGTGAAGAATGGATCCGTTCTGCCAATCCCAGATTTTTTGGAAAATGTGGAACAACCGATCGCAATATATTATGAACAAAAGATAATCGCAATATATAAAAAACATCCAACAAAAACAGGGCTAATGAAGCCGGATAGAGTATTGCTGGTGAACTAAATGAAAGGTGCGTTCGAGTGTGGAAGTGCTAACTCTAAAAAATACGACAGATATTTTAAATGAAAATTTGGAACCTATAGCGCTTGCTATCGGTTATTTTGATGGAGTACATATTGGACATCAAAAAGTAATATTAACAGCAAAAGAAATTGCCAAACAAAACGGTTGGAAAAGTGCGGTAATGACCTTTGATCCGTCTCCAAAAGCAGTGCTCGGAAAAAATCCTGAGGAAGTAAAATATATTACCCTATTAGAAGATAAAACAAAGCTTATTGCTGCATTAGGTATTGATTATTTATTTGTTGTACCGTTTACAAAGGAATTTGCCGGACTGATGCCACAATCCTTTATTAATGATTATATTATTCAATTAAATGTAAGGCATCTAGTAGCAGGCTTTGACTTTTCCTATGGTAAATTTGGCAGCGGTAATATGGAAACGATTAAAGAGCATAGTAAAGGAAAGTTCGCTATCACAACCATTGAAAAAATTACAGTAGAAAATGAAAAAATTAGTTCTACTACGATTAAATCATTAATTGAAACTGGTCTTGTTCAGGAAGTTCCAAAATATTTAGGTCGGAATTATTCCATTAATGGTACAGTGATTCATGGGGAAAAACGTGGGCGGCAGATTGGTTTTCCGACTGCGAATCTAGCGTCAAATAATAAATACGTCTACCCTGCAAACGGCATTTATGTGGTTAAAATGTACGTTGCTGGAAGATGGGTAAATGGCGTATGCAGTATCGGCTATAATCCGACGTTTAATGAAGAAAAGAATAAGCGTTTTGTTGAAACACATTTAATTGATTTTGATCAAAATATTTACGGGGAACATGTGGTATTAGAATGGCATAGTCGATTACGTGATGAAGAGAAGTTTGCTAATATTGATGCATTAATTGCACAAATAGCAAAAGACAAACAAAATGCAATCGAATACTTTCAGCTAAAGGATTAGTTCGTGTTTGCAATTTGAAAATTTTGTCTATACTATGACAATCGGTAAATAATTACAGGAAAATTATGTAGCAGTAAAATGCTACTTGCAATTATGGCCAAAAAGTAGTATTCTAATAACCGTACTATGAACCATTGCTTGGCAAGTCGATTACTCCGACGCTTGCTCAGTAATAGGGGATTTGAATAATTAATAGGAGGTGAAACAGGATGGCAATTTCTCAAGAACGTAAAAATGAAATCATTGCGCAGTTCAAAACTCATGAGAGTGATACTGGTTCTCCAGAAGTGCAAATCGCAATTCTTACTGAACAAATCAATACACTTAATGGGCATTTACAAACGCATAAAAAAGACCACCATTCTCGTCGCGGTTTAATGAAAATGGTAGGGAAACGCCGTAACCTGTTAGCATACTTACGTAATAAAGATGTTCAACGTTACCGTGAGTTAATTAACAAATTAGGTTTGCGCCGATAAGAACAAAAGCGGGAGTTTTCCCGCTTTTTTATTAGCGAAATTTATTCAGAACTCATTAAAATTTCTTATATGCTGTTTTATAAGATTGTTGTTGAGATAAGTATTCCGACTCCGGACTATTAACAATTAAAGAATCTATAAGCAACCTTCTATATTGCATTGACAGATTGGTTTAATTCCAAAATCTGCTCATAATGAGTGGCAAATACATTGTGAACAATACATAATAAGAGGATATTTATATAGAACCCTTAACAATAGACTGCGTTTATAAATTTGGCCAACTATAAGAATATTATCCCAAAATAAAAAGGGACAAGTAAGTGCCAATAAGGGATAAACACTATAATAAATAACAGATTTAAATGATAAAGAAAAGAGAGGAGCACATTTATGGAGAGTGAAAAAAAAGTTTTTTCCATAGATTGGGCTGGCCGAAAGCTTACTGCTGAAATAGGTCAGCTTGCCAAACAGGCAAATGGAGCTGTAATGATTCGCTACGGTGACAGTGCTGTTTTAAGTACTGCTACAGCTTCAAAAGATCCAAAAACGGTTGATTTCTTCCCGCTAACTGTTAATTATGAAGAACGTTTATATGCTGTAGGGAAAATACCTGGAGGATTCATTAAAAGGGAAGGAAGACCAAGTGAAAAGGCAATTTTAGCAAGCCGTTTAATTGACCGCCCAATTCGCCCGTTATTCCCTGATGGATTTCGTAATGAAGTACAAGTAGTTAGTACCGTAATGAGTGTTGATCAAGATTGTTCCACTGAAATGGCAGCAATGTTTGGTTCTTCATTAGCACTATCTATCTCAGATATCCCATTTGATGGCCCGATTGCAGGTGTAGTGGTTGGACGTGTCGATGGAGAATTTGTCATCAATCCTACAGTAGAGCAAGCAGAAAAAAGTGATATGCATTTAAGTGTTGCTGGAACAAAAGATGCAATTAACATGGTTGAGGCTGGTGCGAAAGAGGTACCAGAAGAAATAATGTTAGAAGCAATTATGTTTGGTCACGAAGAAATTAAACGTTTAATTGCATTCCAGGAAGAAGTAGTAGCAGCTGTCGGTAAAGAAAAAATGGAAATCGTATTATTTGAAATTGACAAAGATATCGAAGAACAAGTTCGTGCAATTTGTGAAAAAGATATGGTTGCTGCAATTCAAGTATATGAAAAACATGCACGTGAAGATGCAATTGCAGAAGTTAAAAATGCTGTGATAGAAAAGTATACAGAACAAGAAGCAGATGAAGAAACACTTAAACAAGTGAAAAAAGTATTGGACAAGCTTGTAAAAGAAGAAGTTCGTCGACTGATCACAGTGGAAAAAGTTCGTCCGGATGGAAGAGGTGTGGATGAAATTCGTCCGTTATCCTCTAGCACGGGTATTTTACCAAGAGCACACGGTTCAGGTTTATTTACAAGAGGACAAACACAAGCATTGAGCGTTTGTACGCTTGGAGCATTAGGTGATGTGCAAATATTGGATGGTTTAGGATTAGAAGAAGAGAAACGATATATGCACCACTATAACTTCCCACCATTTTCTGTTGGTGAAACTGGAAGAATGGGTTCTCCAGGTCGAAGAGAAATTGGTCATGGTGCGTTAGGTGAAAGAGCACTTGAGCCGGTTATACCTCCTGAAAGTGAATTCCCTTATACTATTCGGGTTGTTTCTGAAGTATTAGAATCAAATGGTTCTACTTCGCAAGCTAGTATTTGTGGTAGTACATTAGCATTAATGGATGCAGGGGTTCCAATCAAAGCACCAGTTGCTGGTATTGCAATGGGACTTGTTAAATCTGGTGAACATTATACTATTTTAACCGATATTCAAGGAATGGAAGACCATCTAGGAGATATGGACTTCAAAGTAGCAGGTACATCAAAAGGTGTAACCGCGTTGCAAATGGATATTAAAATCGACGGATTATCTCGGGAGATTTTAGAAGAGGCATTGCAGCAAGCGAAAAAAGGTCGTATGCAAATATTAGAGCATATGCTCCAAACAATTAGTGAGCCAAGAAATACGTTATCTGCATTTGCTCCGAAAATATTCTCCATGCATATCAACCCTGATAAAATTGGCGATGTAATTGGACCAAGCGGAAAACAAGTGAAAAAGATTATTGAAGAAACTGGCGTAAAAATTGATATTGAACAAGATGGTACAGTTTATATTTCTTCAAGCGATCAAGAAATGAATGATAAAGCGAAGAAAATTATTGAAAATATCGTTCGTGAAGTTGAAGTTGGACAAATCTATTTAGGAAAAGTGAAACGCATTGAAAAATTTGGCGCTTTTGTAGAAATTTTCAATGGAAGAGATGGATTAGTTCATATTTCTGAATTAGCGGAAGAACGTGTTGGCAAAGTAGAAGACGTTGTTAAAATAGGCGATGAACTGCTAGTGAAGGTTACAGAAATTGATAAGCAAGGAAGAATCAACCTATCCCGCAAAGCAGTATTACGGGAACAAAAACAACAAGAAAACAAATAAGAATAAATTAATTCCATTAGTGTATGTAGGACTTTCTCATTATCGAGTTGGTCCCTTTTTAATTTACTAAGAGTTTTTCATACTCGTTCTACCTTGTCCTATTTCATCATACTTTGTTATAGGGGGGAATGAGGTTCATGAGAAAATACTCTTATCAAAGGATATCCACATTACTAATGATCGCTCTTTTTGCATTTTTACTTGTAGAAAATCCATTCTCAGATGCATATGTAGGGAAATTAAAATCCGATGCAATGGAGGTTTCTTCGAGTAAGGATTCCTTATATGTAGAGATCGAGCAAAAAGCAAAGGATTATGAAAAAGCGGCATCAGATGCCAAAATTGATAAAGTTTGGAAGAAAATGCCAGGATATAATGGGTTACAAGTTGATATAGATGCATCCTACGAAAAAATGAAAGAAACTGGCGTCTTCGATGAGGAGCTATTTGTATATAAACAAATACCACCAAAGGTACATCTGGAAGATTTAGAAGCTGCTCCTATATACCGAGGACATCCTGAAAAGCCAATGGTGTCGTTAACGATAAATGTAGCGTGGGGGAATGAGTATTTATCTGCCATGCTAGCGACATTGAAGGAACAACATGTATATGCTACTTTTTTTATTGAAGGTAGATGGGCAAAGCAGAATCCTGATTTAGTGAAAATGATTTATGAGGGTGGCCATGAAATTGGGAATCATTCTTTTTCCCATCCAAACATGCAAAAGTTAAATACTGCCCAAGTGAAAAAGGAACTAGCAGATACAAATGACATTTTACAAGCGACAACTGGTAAAATACCAACACTATTTGCTCCTCCAAGTGGAAGCTTTCGTGATGAAGTTGTACAAATTGCAGATAATATGAATATGGAAACAATTCTTTGGTCTGTTGATACAATAGATTGGCAAAAACCTTCTTCCTCTGTCATAATAAATCGTGTACTAAAACAAGTACATAACGGTGCAATTATTCTTATGCATCCAACGGAATCAACAGCGAATGCTTTGGAAAAATTAATAACAGATATTAAAAATAAAGGCTATCAATTAGGAACAGTATCTGACTTATTGGATGAAAAAAGAATAAAAAATGATGAACCGTTTTAAGATAAGTGCAAGGTGGTTTTTAAGAATAGGAGGAGTATTATTTGTTAAATAAATATACATGCCGAAATGGTGTGCGCATCGTATTAGAAGAAATTCCAACCGTCCGTTCCGTTGCCATTGGACTATGGATAAAAACTGGATCTCGGAAAGAAACACCTGAGTTAAATGGGATTTCCCACTTTTTAGAGCATATGTTTTTTAAAGGAACGAAAACAAAATCGGCAAGAGAAATAGCAGAGTCCTTTGATAGTATCGGTGGACAGGTGAATGCTTTTACCTCGAAGGAATACACTTGCTACTATGCGAAAGTTTTAGATAATCATGCAAGCTATGCATTAAATACTTTAGCGGACATGTTTTTCCACTCCACTTTTGATGAAGGGGAGCTTGCGAAAGAAAAAAATGTTGTCTTCGAGGAAATTAAAATGTATGAGGATACTCCAGATGATATTGTCCATGATTTATTGAGCAAGGCTGTTTATGAAAATCATCCATTAGGGTATCCAATATTAGGAACAGAAGAAACATTAGAAACGTTTTCACAAAAAACATTGAAAACGTATATGGAAAATACATATACACCGGAAAATGTCGTAATATCCATTGCAGGAAATGTGAAAGAATCCTTTATAAAAGATGTGGAAAGCTTGTTTGGTGACTATACAGGCGGAAGTAATTTATCTTCATTTGCAGAACCTACATTCCATCGTAATAATATTGTTCGAAAGAAAGAAACGGAGCAAGCACATTTATGTATCGGCTTTGAAGGCTTGCCGGTTGGACATAAACAAATCTATCCGCTAATTGTTGCCAACAATATTTTAGGTGGAAGTATGAGTAGTCGATTATTCCAGGAGGTTCGTGAGCAAAGAGGACTTGCCTATTCCGTTTACTCCTATCATACCTCTTATGAGGATTCAGGTATGGTGACGATTTACGGTGGTACGGGTGCTAACCAAATGAACACTTTATTTGAAACGATAATCGATACATTAGATCAGTTAAAAGCAACTGGTATAACAGATAGAGAATTAGCAAATAGCAAGGAACAATTAAAAGGTAATCTTATGTTAAGCTTAGAAAGTACGAATAGCCGTATGAGCCGAAATGGGAAAAATGAGCTTATTTTAGGAGAACATCGTTCAATGGATGAAATGATTCAAATCATTGATGCGGTAACGAAGGAAGAAGTAAATCAAATTTACAAGCAATTGTTTACCGATAATTATTCCTTATCACTAATTAGCCCAGATGGAGAATTACCAAAGACGATTCAATAATAAACGTGCGAATAGATTGATTATAGTCTATTCGCACTTTTTTATTTAGGCAAACTCTATAAGAACCAAAACATCCTACAAAATCATTCATTCTAAATATGTCCATAACGTAATACATTAGTAAAAGAAAGGACAGGAAAGGGTGAGGGTGATGCGATTAAGTGAATTAGGCGGTAAAGAAATTGTTGATGTAAAAAAAGCGGAGCGATTAGGTGTGCTTGGGCAAACAGATTTAGAAATCAATGAACAGACGGGTCAAATTATGGCACTCATCATTCCAACCGGAAAATGGTTCCAATTTAAAAAGGCTGGTGGAGAAATTCGAGTACCTTGGAAATATATAAAAAAAATTGGAACGGATATGATTATTATAGATTTTCCTGAAGATGAGTATGAAGATTAAATAGTTAAGTTTTTTTATTGATGCAACCGATTATAATTCGGTTGTTTTTTTGTCCCAAAAATGTGAAACAAATATTCATTCACAAAAAAATGGGGTAATACATAAGATATTTAGAACTGTTTGACAATCGATTGATGAATGAATCAAAAAGAAGGTGAAATTGATTTATGCTTACTGGATTGCAAATTGCTGTCATTGGCGGTGATGCAAGACAAATTGAGATCATTCGGAAACTAATTGAACTTGATGCAAAAATATCTTTAATCGGCTTTGAACAATTAGAGCATGCTTTTGCAGGAGCGGTAAAAGAAAAAATAGATGAAATTAATCTACAGGAAATCGATGGTATTATTCTTCCTGTTGCTGGTACAAATTTAACAGGGGAAGTAGATACAATATTTTCTAATGAAAAAATTCAATTAACAGAAGAATTACTTAAGCAAACACCTCCGCATTGTACGATTTATTCTGGTATAACCAATGATTATTTAACATCCATTACGAAAAAAGCGGATCGGAAATTGGTGCTTTTATTTGAAAGAAACGATGTTGCTATTTATAATTCGATTCCGACAGTAGAAGGGACCATTATGATGGTCATTCAGCATACTGATTTTACAATTCATGGGTCAAAAACAGTAGTGCTTGGCCTTGGAAGAGTAGGGATGACAGTTGCAAGAATATTTTCAGCACTTGGTGCAAAGGTTGCGGTAGGTGCCAGAAAAAGAGAACATATTGCGAGAATTGAAGAAATGGGTTTAGAACCCTTTTATTTAAAGGATATTGAAACTGTTGTAAAAGATGCAGATATATGTATTAATACGATTCCACACTTGGTCGTTACGGCAAGTGTCATTTCGAAAATGCCTGCCCATACTCTTATTATCGATTTAGCATCAAAACCAGGGGGAACAGATTTCCGGTATGCAGAAAAACGTGGAATTAAGGCGCTGTTAGCCCCAAGCTTACCAGGGATTGTTGCTCCAAAATCAGCTGGGCAAATATTAGCAAATGTACTTGCTGAACTAATGAAAGAAGATTTACAAAGAAGGAAGGAGAATCATTAATGGAATTAAAAGGTAAACGAATTGGCTATGGAATTACAGGATCACATTGTACGTATGATGAAGTTTTTCCTGAAATTGTTCACTTAATGGAAGAGGGGGCAGAGGTTGTACCAATTGTAACGTGGACGGTAAAAAATACGGATACAAGATTTTATAAAGCGGATGATTGGATTGAAAAAATAGAAGATGCCACAGGAAAAAAAGTAATTGACAATATCGTTGATGCAGAGCCATTAGGACCGCAAAATCCACTCGATTGTATGGTAATTGCTCCACTAACAGGAAACTCCATGAGTAAAATGGCTAATGCATTAACGGATTCTCCAGTGTTGATGGCAGCGAAAGCTACGATGCGAAATCATCGACCAGTTGTATTAGGTATATCAACAAATGATGCACTCGGTTTAAATGGAGTTAACTTAATGCGTCTAATTGCTGCAAAAGATATTTATTTTATTCCATTTGGTCAAGATGATCCAATTAATAAACCGAAATCAATGGTTTCGGATATGACAATGCTTGTTGAAACGGTAAAAGCAGCATTAGAGCATAAACAAATACAGCCAATGATTGTGGAAAGAAGCAAAAGATAAAGAAAAAATTGTGCCAATAGAAGTGTTTTATACAAAGAAACGATAGATAATGGAAAAATTATATTTATAATCTCAGAGATTGTGATAAAATAAAGTTTAACATATGACTTAAAAGTGAAGAAGTGGGAGGTCGGCATTCATTTGTTCATGCGATTTCCCTTTTTCTAATGAGTTTACTTACTTATATGTTTTAAATTGTTACTATTGTAGCGGAAGGAGTTTTACTTCATGGCAAAAATTGGATATAATGTCGCAGTTGTAGGAGCAACAGGTGCAGTTGGGGAACAAATGATTCAAACATTAATAGAACGCGATTTTCCAATAAACAAACTTACATTATTATCATCTGCACGTTCAGCAGGTACTGTAATCAAATTTAAGGATGAAGAAATTATTGTTGAAGAAGCTAAACCTGAAAGTTTTGAGGGTATTGATATAGCATTATTTTCTGCTGGTGGGAGCGTGTCGAAGTTACTTGCACCGGAAGCAGTAAAACGTGGAGCAGTTGTCGTAGATAATACTAGTGCGTTTCGTATGGATCCAAATACTCCATTAGTTGTTCCAGAAGTGAATGAAGAAGATTTAAAAAACCATAAAGGTATTATTGCAAACCCAAATTGTTCTACAATACAAATGGTTGTTGCATTAGAGCCCATCCGTAAAAAATATGGTTTGAAAAAAGTAATTGTTTCCACGTACCAAGCAGTTAGTGGTGCAGGTAGTCAAGCTGTTGAGGAAATGTACAACCAAACGAAAGAAATTTTAGATGGTAAAGAGCCAACTGTTGCTATTTTGCCAGTAAAAGGTGATAAGAAGCATTATCAAATTGCCTTTAATGCAATTCCACAAATTGATGTTTTTCAAGATAATGGTTTCACCTATGAAGAAATGAAAATGGTTAATGAAACGAAAAAAATAATGCATATGCCAGAGCTGAAAGTAGCGGCTACATGTGTTCGAATTCCTATTTCAAGAGGACATTCTGAATCGGTATACTTTGAAATAGATGAAAATGGAGTAGAAGCGGGAGATCTGAAGAATTTATTATCTGCTTCTCCAGGAATCGTTTTAGAAGATAATCCAAACGAACAAGTATACCCAATGCCAAATAATGCAGCTGGATTACGTGATACATTCGTTGGACGAATTCGAAAAGATTTAGATGAAGAAAACGGCTTCCATATGTGGGTCGTATCGGATAATTTATTAAAGGGTGCAGCTTGGAACTCTGTACAAATAGCGGAAAGTTTAATAAAACTCGATTTACTTTCAAAATAATTAGACTAAATGAAAATCGAGGACGAGGTGTAAAATGAAAATTATTGTTCAAAAATTTGGTGGTACTTCTGTCCGTACAGAAGAAAATCGAATGGCAGCCTTAGTCCATATTAAAAGAGTAATTGAAGAAGGATATAAGCCTGTTATTGTCGTATCAGCAATGGGAAGAAAAGGTGACCCATATGCAACAGATACGTTATTATCACTAATTGGTGGAAATCATACAAAAGTATCAAAAAGAGAACAAGATTTATTGGCAGCTTGCGGAGAAATTATTTCTTCCGTAGTTTTTAGTGAAATGTTAATCGAAAATGGAATAAATGCCACGGCTTTAACAGGAGCACAAGCAGGTTTCCGAACGAATGATGATTTTACGAATGCAAAAATATTAGAAATGGATACAGACAGGCTTCTAGATGAACTAAAACAGCATGATGCAGTTGTTGTAACAGGTTTTCAAGGAGCAGCTGAAAACGGAGATATTACTACAATTGGTCGTGGAGGTAGCGACACTTCCGCAGTTGCACTAGGTGCAGCATTACAAGCAGAGTGGGTGGATATTTTTACCGATGTTGAGGGAGTTATGACCGCTGATCCAAAACTAACGGAAAAAGCTCGACCTTTGAAGATAGTAACCTATAATGAAATTAGTAATCTTGCCTATCAAGGTGCTAAGGTTATTCATCCAAGAGCGGTTGAAATTGCTATGCAAGCAGATATACCAATTCGTGTACGCTCCACTTATTCTGATGGGGTAGGAACACTTGTTACAAAATTATCGCGAAAAAATAAAGGTGCCGATATTCGAGAGCGATTAGTGACGGGTATTGCCCATGTCTCTAATGTGACGCAAATTAAAGTATTGGCTAAAAAAAATCAGTATAATTTGCAAGTGGAAGTTTTTAAAGCTATGGCAAACGAACAAATTTCTGTTGATTTCATCAACATTTCGCCCAATGCGGTTGTTTATACTGTAAATGATCATGTTGCAGATAAAGCAAAAGAGGTTCTAGAAGCGTTAGGGCATGATCCAATATTAGAAAAAAATTGTGCAAAAGTATCCGTTGTTGGTGCAGGAATTACTGGAGTACCAGGTGTTGCATCGAAAATTGTTACAGCACTTTCAGAACAAGGAATTCGAATCCTCCAATCAGCAGATAGCTACACTACCATCTGGGTATTAGTAAAGCAAAATGATCTAGTAAAATCAGTAAATGCACTACATGACGCGTTTCAACTGGACCAAGAAGAAAATGAAATTGGTGCAATTGATGAAATTAGTTCATTTGTTCCAAAGATCAAGGAGTGATTGTATGTCTATTTTTGGTAGAATTGCAACTGCCATGGTGACACCTTTCGATGCAAAAGGAAATGTGGACTTTTCCAAGACAACACAACTTATCGAATATTTAATTAAGCATGGTAGTGATTCATTAGTAATCGCTGGAACTACTGGAGAATCTCCCACGTTAACCACTGAAGAAAAGTTAGCATTATTTAAACATGTTGTAAAAGTAGTAAACAAAAGAATACCGGTTATTGCAGGAACAGGTAGTAATAATACGAAAGCATCCATCGAATTAACGAAAAAAGCGGAAGAAATTGGTGTTGATGCGGTTATGGCTGTTGCTCCTTATTACAATAAGCCTAATCAAGAAGGGATGTATCAGCATTTTCGTTCGATCGCGGAAAGTACTGCACTTCCAGTGATGATCTACAATATTCCGAGTCGTTCAGGTGTTAATATCGAAGCTGCAACGATTGTTCGCTTAAGTCAAATTAAAAATATTAAGGCAGTGAAAGAAGCTAGTGGAAATCTAAACCAAATGACCGAAATTATTGCGAATACTGCAGATGATTTCTTCCTATACAGTGGTGATGATGGATTAACGATACCTGTACTAGCTATAGGTGGTGCAGGTGTCATTTCGGTAGCATCCCATATTATTGGAAATGAAATGCAAGAAATGGTGGAAGCATTTCATAATGGTGACTTTAAGACTGCTGCTAAGTGGCATCAAAAACTATTGCCAATTATGAGAGGACTTTTTGCGGCACCTAACCCTACACCCGTGAAGACCGCATTACAATTAAAAGGATTAAATGTAGGATCGGTTCGCCTGCCACTTATACCTTTAACAGAAAATGAAAGAAATACATTATTTCAGTTGCTTAAACAGATTGATGTAGTTCAACAATAAAATCAAATATGATTAGCAAAACGGCATTTCGGAATTATCCGGAGTGCCGTTTTTGCTAATATGTTCATGTTGTTTTCAAAGTTTTATTGCCGTCACATGAAATATGTTTAGTAAGGAAGTGCCGCTTTGTAGTTATTTAATATGAAAGGAAGATTACCAATAAATTTAATCTGTTAATCGGAATGATTCAATCTATATAAACAATGGAAATTATGTTAAAATAAAAAAAACACCGATTTTTTAGGATACGGGATGTATAATTAGTTACTGATTATGACTGTTATTTACGGATTGAGTTGGAAATATTACTTCATAGCGAAATGATCGGCTCGGAGTAGTTTACATACTAAGCTACAAAATCACTCTGGAATAGCGGTGTCTTTTTAAAATGGATCTATGTCGTGAACCGTTTATTATATAAAGAAAAACTATGGTTAATATATAGGTGAATTTTTCCATTTACAATGGCTTGATTTGTTGAGCCTTTTTCTACTATGACTTTGATACATACTAATTCATTTGCATGAAATAATTAAGTTGCAGTGATGACATACAGGAGGATTGTTACATTTGATTAAGAACAGTAAATCAATAAAGGTTATTCCATTAGGTGGAGTAGGAGAAATCGGGAAAAATATGTACGTTGTCGAGGTGGAAGAAGACTTATTTATCCTTGATGCTGGATTAATGTTCCCTGAAGATGAAATGTTTGGAATTGACATTGTTATACCAGATATTTCTTATTTAATGGACAAGCAGGATCGTATCCGCGGGCTTTTTCTATCCCATGGACATGAAGACCATACTGGTGCATTAGCATATATTTTAAGTAAATTACCAGTACCAGTATTTGGAACAAAGCTTACAATTGCCTTAACAAAAGCAAAAATGAAAGAACAAGACGTTAAATTAACGGTAGACTTTCGTACAGTAAACGAAAATACAATTCTTACTTTTCCGTATTCAGAAGTATCCTTTTTCCAAGTGAATCATAGTATTCCAGATGCTGTAGGAATTAGCATTTTATCTAGTGAAGGGTCTATTGTATACACTGGCGATTTTAAATTTGACCAAAGTGCGGATGAGCTTTACCGAGCAAATATTAGTAAAATGGCTCGTATTGGTAACGAGGGAGTTCTTTGTTTATTGTCAGATAGTACAGAGGCAGAGAAACCGGGTTATACACCGTCAGAAGTAGCGGTAGCAAAAGAATTAGAGGATTTATTTGAAAATGCAGACGGAAGAATCATTTATACTTGCTATGCATCAGGTATGAATGCGATCCAGCGATTATTTGACGTAACGGCAAAGACCGGTAGGAAGATTTCCATCATCGGAAAGACATTGCAGGACGTTTATCAAATTTCCATGAAGCTAGGATATTTAAAAGTACATGATAATGTCTTTATCCAAAATAATGAAATTGATAAATACAACGATAATGAAATTGTCATTATTATGACTGGTAATCAAGGGGAGCCGTTAGAAGCATTACAAAAAATGGCGAGAAAATCACATAAATTACTCCATATAAAAAAAGGTGACACTGTCATGATCGCAGCCTCGCCACATCGAGGGGGAGAATTGTTTTTAAGTAAAACAGTAGATCTTTTATATCGAGCTGGTGCTAATGTATTCTACCGTAATATTCATGTTAGTGGACATGGTCGTGAGGAAGAATTAAAGCTTATGCTGAATTTAATGCAGCCGAAGTTTTTTGTACCAGTTCATGGAGAATTTCGAATGTTAATTGCACACGAACAGATTGCTTGGAATATGGGTGTGTCTCCTGAGAATAGTATCATACCAGAAAAAGGCGATATCATTGAAATCAAAGGGGAAAAAATTCGTGTCGCAGGGAAAGCTCCTGCAGGCAATGTACTAATTGACGGCAGTGGTATTGGAGATGTTGGCAATATCGTTCTTCGCGACCGTAAAATGCTCTCCCAGGATGGGATTTTAATTGTCGTTGTGTCTATTAAGCGCTCCGAAAAGAAAATAATATCAGGCCCAGAAATCATTTCTCGAGGTTTTGTGTATGTTAGGGAATCGGAGGAATTAATGGGTAATGCAACGAAATTAGTAAAGGAGATTGTTGAAAAAAATATTAAAAGTCATAGCTTTGAATGGTCAACGATTAAACAAGAAATGCGTGATCAATTAAATTATTATTTGTATAATAAAACGAAACGTCGTCCGATGATTATTCCGATTATTATGGAGGTATAGGCAATAATACAATACGTTTAAAGAATAGAACGATTATTACAACTTAATTAGTGGAAAAATCAAAACTCCTTTCGCATTAAATTCGTGAACAAGTCTATACTAAACGTATCATGAGCGAAAAGGAGTTTTACTGTTTATGAATCCAAATGTAAATCAAGAACAAACACCTGAAAAGGAAGAACAAAAGCCTAATGTTTCTCCACTCATTGAAAAAATTCAACAGCTGGGACAAACCAATGTTCCACAAATGCAGGATTCCAATATTCATTGCTTAACGATTGTTGGGCAAATTGAAGGGCATTTACAATTACCACCTCAAAACAAAACAACAAAATATGAGCATGTGATACCACAAATCGTAGCAATTGAACAAAATCCAAAAATAGAAGGTTTATTAATAGTTTTAAATACTGTAGGTGGAGATGTAGAGGCAGGCTTGGCAATTGCGGAGATGTTAGCATCGTTATCGAAGCCAACTGTTTCCATCGTTCTCGGTGGTGGTCATTCAATAGGAGTACCAATAGCGGTAAGTACCGATTATTCTTTTATTGCTGGAACTGCAACAATGACGATTCATCCGATTCGATTAACTGGGTTAGTGATTGGTGTCCCACAAACATTTGAATATTTAGATAAGATGCAGGATCGTGTAATTAATTTTGTAACAAAACATTCCCGAGTAAAAGAAGAAACATTTAAAGATTTAATGTTTGCCAAAGGGAACTTAACAAGAGATATAGGTACGAATGTTGTTGGCTCAGATGCTGTAAAATATGGATTAATTAATGAAGTTGGTGGTATCGGCCAAGCAATGAAAAAGTTATATGAATTAATTGATATGCGACGAAAGGAGAAAGAAGGTGAAGGATTAATACAATGATATTGTATACGATCATACCTCAGGAGCTTATTTTTGAAACAGAGCAGAAAGCATTAGAAAATAAAGAACGTTTTGTTCATTATCAAGGTATCCCTGTTGCTATTGAACCAGTCAATGGGAATGAAGTGCGGGTCACGAAAATATTAAGCACTGATCCTACACATTATTTAAATAGCAATTGTTTCCCTGGCGCCGTTTTATCCATTTGGGATGGCCATTTTTCCTAAAGAGTACAATGTTATTTAAGTGTGAATATGTTTAGATAGTTAATTATCTATAAGAAAAATGAAACTTTTACTCCTACATACGATGGGAATGTTCATGTATTCTTCCAGCAAACCATTCATGAAGTTCTATTTTAAGAGTAACAACTTTTGAAAACAGGCTTAGTAATAGTCGTAATTATGCTATAATAGATAATAGTTTCAGGCAGCCTTGTGAAGTAGGCTGCTTTCTTCATCATTATCATTGTTAGAACGAAAATGAAAGTGGACAATCTTTCTTCCGCTTAATCGATACATAATTTTAGGAAGATGTTATAGAGAAAATAGTATAGTTAGTTAGGTGATTCCAATGGCAAAAAGGAAAAAAAGAAAAACAAAAAAACAACAAAAAATTGTACATACAATAAAATTTGAGATTGGTGCTTTAACAATGCTCGCACTTTCGGTTATTACATTAGCAGATCTAGGAGTTGTTGGACGTGGCTTCGTGCACTTCTTTCGCTTTCTAACAGGAGAGTGGTACATCGTTCTTCCGTTAGCACTAATAATATTAAGTGGTGTGCTTATTTGGATGAGGGAATGGCCGAATCTACGAAATCGCCGATTGATTGGAATATACACCATTTTTTCCTCTATTCTTTTATTAAGCCATGTTACGTTATTCGATTTATTATCTAGTCAAGGTCCATTTGAAAAGCCTAGTGTTATTGCAAATACGTGGGATTTGTTTTGGATGGATTTAAGAGGAGAATCGAGCACGATGGATCTTGGTGGGGGAATGGTTGGAGCCGTTCTCTTTGCCCTCTTTTACATGCTCTTCGATGCAAAAGGAACAGAATTATTCGCGTGGTTATTCATCATTATCGGGTTTCTTTTACTTACCGGAAAATCATTTGGTGATATCGTCCGGAATATTAGCGGTTATATTAAACGCTATTTCGTAAAAACGTGGAATAGTATCCGCACCGATTGGCAAGCATGGAAAGCCAATCGAAAGAAGCGACCTGCAAACCAAAGAAGCAAAGTTACGAATAAGTCTGCTGCTAAGGAAGCAGAGATTGAGATGCAACCAATGGAAGTGGACGTGCCAATGGAGCCGATTATTTCTAATTTTGCAGAAAAGGCAGTCTATCGCGAAGAAATTATGCAAGATAATCATGGAGAAGTTGAAATAATGGAAAATGATTCAGATGAAACTGCAAATGTTCCGATGCAATTTTCAGAGGTGGAAAATGTTGATTATCAATTACCGCCATTATCCTTATTAAAGCTCCCTCGGCAAACAGATCAAAGTAATGAATACGAGCTTATTCATGCAAATGCTGCGAAATTAGAACGGACGTTTCAAAGCTTTGGTGTAAAGGCACGGGTAACCCAAGTACATATTGGACCAGCTGTTACAAAGTATGAAGTCCATCCCGATGTTGGAGTTAAAGTAAGTAAAATTGTTAGTTTAACTGATGATCTAGCGCTTGCCTTGGCTGCAAAGGATATTCGTATGGAAGCACCAATTCCAGGTAAATCAGCAATTGGTATTGAGGTCCCTAATTCAGAGGTTGCTATTGTTTCATTAAGAGAAGTACTAGAGGATAGTATCGATAAGCTAGAGTCAAAATTATTAATTGGCTTAGGTCGAGATATAACAGGCGATGCCGTATTAGCGCAATTAAATAAAATGCCACATTTATTAGTAGCAGGGGCCACTGGCTCAGGGAAGAGTGTTTGTATAAATGGAATTATTACAAGTATTTTAATGCGAACAAAGCCACATGAAGTGAAAATGATGCTTATTGATCCAAAAATGGTAGAATTGACAATGTACAATGGAGTGCCACATTTGTTAGCCCCAGTAGTTACGAATCCGAAAAAGGCATCACAAGCATTGAAAAAAGTTGTAAATGAAATGGAACGTCGCTATGAGTTATTTTCCCATACTGGTACAAGAAATATTGAAGGGTATAATGAACATGTGCGCAAAGCGAATGTAGAAACCGGAGAAAAACAACCATTACTACCATTCATAGTCGTCATTGTTGATGAGTTAGCTGATTTAATGATGGTTGCCTCATCCGATGTGGAAGATTCGATTACAAGATTGGCACAAATGGCGCGAGCGGCAGGTATCCACTTAATTATTGCAACTCAAAGACCATCAGTGGACGTTATTACAGGGGTAATCAAGGCTAATATCCCATCAAGAATAGCTTTTGCTGTCTCTTCCCAAACGGATTCGAGAACAATATTAGATATGGGTGGAGCAGAAAAACTATTAGGCAGAGGGGATATGTTATTTCTACCAGCAGGTGCATCAAAGCCAGTCCGAGTACAAGGTGCATTTTTATCGGATGAAGAGGTAGGAGAGGTAGTAGATTTTGTTATTTCACAACAAAAAGCACAATATCAGGAAGAAATGATTCCAGATGAATCGGTTGAAACAACAGAAGAAGTAGAAGATGAACTATATGGAGATGCTGTGCAATTAATTGCAGAAATGCAAACTGCATCGGTATCTATGCTTCAACGCCGATTCCGTATTGGTTATACACGTGCTGCGCGGCTAATTGATGAAATGGAAAAACGTGGGGTAGTAGGACCTTATGAAGGTAGTAAGCCAAGGGTAGTGCTTATTCCGAAACCAGAAAATGACGAAATTAAATCATCTTAATAATGTTCGACAAAAACCTCTATCGCTCAAAAGATAGAGGTTTTATTATTATTATTTTAGTATAGATATTTCAAAGGAATACGAAAAAACCAAAATATCCAAACTAAAATAAAAAAATAGTTAAAATTATACGGTTTTTATGAATAGATGAACTTTTTACTAGTTTTAAAGAAAGATTAGAAATACTGATAAATTAGCAATTCACAAGTAAATAAATAAATTATAATATTTTTCGACAAAATTAAAAGTTCGTATTCCTTATTTGAGTATTTCATGGTATATTTGTCAATGGTAGTAGAAATGATACAAATATATCCGTATATCCAATTCAATTAGCTTTAATTTTTTCACTATTCTACATAATGGATTATTAGGATATACAAGAAAAATAAAACATTTCTACAAATAATTATAAGGGGGTTCTTCTTTTGAAGAAAAGTATTCTTTCCATTTTATCACTTCTTCTAGTTTTAGGATTTGTATTAGTTGGATGTGGTAAAAAAGAGGACGATAAGCAAGGTGCTAGCAATAATGAAGGTGCAAATAATGATGCTATTTCCATCGCAATGGTTACAGATACTGGTGGTGTAGATGATAAGTCATTTAACCAACTAGCTTGGGAAGGTCTTAAAGCATATGGTGAAGAAAATGGCTTAGAAAAAGGCGATGGTGGTTATGACTACCTTCAATCGAATACTGATGCTGACTATGTACCAAACTTAAATAGTCTAGTACGTCGTGATTTTGATTTGATCGTTGCAACTGGATTTATGTTAGCTGAACCAATTGCAGAAATTGCGGATCAGAAAAAAGATGCGAAATTTGTAATCATTGACTCTGAAGTTCAAAAAGATAATGTGGCAAGCGTTATGTTTAAAGAACAAGAAGCTTCTTTCTTAGCAGGTGTAGCTGCAGCACTACAAACGAAAACTAAAAAACTTGGTTTCGTAGGTGGTATGGAAAGTGATGTAATCGAAAGATTCGAAACTGGATTCAGAGCAGGTGTTGCTTCCGTTGATCCAAGTATTGAAGTTATGATTAATTATACAGGTTCATTTGGTAGCCCAGAACTAGGAAAAGCAGCAGCAAACCAAATGTATACAGCAGGCGCTGATATTATTTTCCACGCATCTGGTGGTACAGGTAACGGGGTATTTACAGAAGCTGTTGAAAGAAAAACAGCAGATCCAAATGCAGATGTATGGGTTATTGGGGTAGATAGTGACCAATACCATTTAGGAAAAGTAAATGACGATACAAACATTACGTTAACTTCTGCATTAAAACGTATTGATGTAGCGATTAATGATGTAATTAAATTAACTAAAGAAGGTAATTTCCCTGGTGGCAATACAACAACTTTAGGATTAGCGGAAGATGGTGTTGGTCTTGCTGAAACTGGTGGAAATTTAACTGCAGAAACATTAGCAACTGTAAATGAATGGAAAGAAAAAATCGTGAACGGCGATTTAACTGTTCCAGGAACTTATGAAGAATTAAAAAGCTTTGAAGAACAATAATGATTATTTTACAGCGGGTACAATGCCCGCTGTATTATCAATGTATATTGTAATAAAAAGCAATACATAAAAAGCTTTAATTCGATTAAAGCTTTTTATGTATGCCTTTTTATGAGCTAATGAAATACCTTAGGGGGGTTATTAATTGGAACATGTTATCGAAATGTTGAATATCCGCAAAGTTTTCGGTAATTTCGTAGCAAATGATAATATCACGCTACAAGTGAAAAAAGGGGAAATTCATGCCCTTTTAGGGGAAAATGGCGCAGGTAAATCGACGTTAATGAATGTATTATTTGGTTTATATCAGCCAGATGGTGGAGAAATTCGTGTGAAAGGGAAATCTGTCAATATAACAGACCCTAATGTAGCGAATGATTTAGGAATCGGCATGGTGCACCAGCATTTTATGTTAGTTGATAATTTTACAGTTACTGAGAATATTATTTTAGGTAGTGAACCGACAAAAAGGGGTTCTATTGACATTAAAACAGCCTCTGAGGAAATTGCCCGTATTTCGAAAAATTATGGGTTAGATGTTGATCCGTATGCTGTAATTTCAGATATATCGGTAGGTATGCAACAAAGGGTAGAAATATTAAAAACATTGTACCGTGGTGCGGAAATATTAATTTTTGATGAACCAACTGCTACATTAACACCACAGGAAATAACTGAATTAATCCAGATTATGAAACGATTAATCGAAGAAGGTAAATCAATTATATTAATTACCCATAAATTAAAAGAAATTATGGAAGTTGCCGATAGAGTAACAGTTATTCGGCGAGGAAAAGGGATCGGAACGGTAAATGTTTCGGAAACTAATCCTACAGAGCTTGCTAGTTTAATGGTTGGCCGTGACGTAGAGTTTACGACAGAAAAGCGACAAAGCAATCCGAAGGAAGAGGTATTTCGAATTTCGGATTTATTAGTGAAAGATTATCGTGGAGTGGAAAAAATAAAAGGCTTAAATTTATCAATCCGACGTGGGGAAATTTTAGGCATTGCTGGTGTTGATGGAAATGGCCAAACTGAATTAATTGAAGCAATTACCGGTTTACGAAAAGTAGAAAGTGGATCGATTACATTAAACAATAAAGATATTACAAATCTACGTCCTCGAAAAATAACCGAATCTGGAATAGGACATATTCCACAAGATCGTCATAAGCACGGACTAGTTTTAAATTATTCTGTCGGAGAAAATGTTGCATTACAATCATACTACCATGCTCCATATTCAAAAGCAGGAGTACTAAATTATAAAGTAATTTATGAGAAGGCTAGGGAAATTATCTCACAATACGATGTTCGTACACAAAGTGAGTACGAGCTAGCGCGTGCGTTATCTGGAGGAAATCAACAAAAGGTTATTATTGGTCGAGAGGTCGAACGGAATCCAGATTTATTAATTGCTGCACAGCCTACGAGAGGTTTAGATGTAGGTGCAATTGAATTTATTCATAAACGGTTAATTGAACAACGGGATAATGGAAAAGCAGTACTTCTTATTTCCTTTGAACTAGATGAAATTCTTAATGTTAGTGATCGTATTGCCGTGATTTTTGAAGGAGAAATTATAGATATAGTAGATGCTAAGCATACATCAGAGCAAGAATTAGGTTTATTAATGGCAGGTCAAAAATTAACAAAAGATTCAACGGTTCAGTCTTTACAGAAAGAAGGTGAGTAATATGTCGAAAAGCTTAAGGAATGTACTAATTCCTATTTTAGCTGTTATTTTAGGTTTAATTGTTGGTGCTATTATTATGCTAATTAGTGGATACAGTCCAATTTTAGGTTATACAGCGCTATGGAATGGGATTTTTGGGGATCTTTACACGATAGGAGAAACGATTCGGCAAATTACCCCCTATTTATTAGCAGGTTTAGCAGTTGCATTTGCATTTAAAACAGGGCTATTTAACATTGGGGTTGAAGGGCAATTAATTGTCGGCTGGTTTGCGGCAGCTTATGTTGGCTTTAGTTTTGAATTACCTATGTATCTACATATCCCATTAGCAATTCTTGCAGCAGGTTTAGCAGGTGGATTATGGGCATTTGTTCCTGGTATCCTGAAAGCACGACTTGGAGTTAATGAAGTAGTTGTAACGATTATGATGAATTACATTGCTCTACATATTACCAATGCATTAATTAGGGCAATTGCAGGGAAAGATACTTCCGAGAGAATTCATGAAACCGCATCACTACGTAATACATTTTTCGAGGAAATAACAGATTATTCTAGATTACATAATGGGATATTCCTAGCATTAATTGCGGTAGTTGTTATATGGTTTATTTTAGAAAAAACAACATTAGGTTTTGAATTAAAAGCAGTTGGATTTAACCAGGACGCATCAAAATATGCAGGTATGAATGTGAAGAAGAATATTGTAATTTCCATGGTTATTTCTGGTTTTCTAGCTGGACTGGCAGGTGCAACCGAAGCTCTTGGTACGTTTGAGTACGTGTCAACGAAAGGCGGAATGACAGGAATTGGATTTGATGGAATTGCAGTTGCTATTTTAGGTGCAAATAATCCATTAGGTGTTATCTTTGGTGCAACATTATTCGGGGCATTAAAATATGGGTCTTTGAACATGCCGAACGAAGCAGGCATTCCAGAAGAAATGGTATCAATCATTATTGCTATTATTATATTCTTTGTCGCATGTGGATTTATTTTCCAATTATTTCTTGATAAGCTTTCGAAAAAAAAGGAGGTGAAGTAAGATGAGCTTACTAGATACAATAGCGTTTGTTTTTTATAATGCATTATTTTATGCAGCTCCTCTAATCTTCACTGGTCTTGGTGCAGTATTTACGGAAAGATCCGGTGTTACAAACATTGGCTTGGAAGGAATTATGCAAGTAGGTGCATTTACAGCGATTTTATTTAATCTGTTTTATGCAGATGTTTTTGGATCTATGACGATTTGGACTGCAATACTTGTATCTATGGTTGTTTCCGCAATCTTTTCCTTATTACTTGCGGTTGCCTCTATTACGTTTCGTGCAGATCAAATTATTTCAGGAACAGCATTAAATATGCTAGCAGCCGGTTTGACTATTTTCTTAGTGAAAATGATTTTCGGAAAAGGCCAAACAGATATGGCTACGGAAATTAATTCTCGTTTTAATGTTCCGGTTTTAAAGGACATTCCAGTAATTGGGCCAATTTTCTTCCAAAATGTATATATTACATCTTATTTAGCTATTCTTGCTGCAATAATTGGCTGGGTGATTATTTATAAAACACCATTTGGCTTACGCTTACGTGCTGTTGGGGAACATCCAATGGCTGCTGATACGATGGGAATAAATGTTAATCGGATGCGTTATATTGCAGTTATGATAAGTGGTGGATTAGGTGGAATCGGTGGGGCAATTTTTGCACAATCATTCTCCATGGATTATAGTCATTCCACTATAAGTGGACAAGGATTTATGGCTATTGCTGCGATGATATTTGGTAAATGGAATCCTTTAGGTATGATGGGTGCTGCCATCTTCTTTGGATTTGCACAAAGCTTAAGTACTATCGGTTCTAACTTACCAGTAATTAAAGATATTCCAAATGTATATTTATTTATTCTCCCTTATGTGTTAACGGTATTTGCAATTGCAGGATTTATTGGCAAGTCCGTTGCACCAAAAGCAATAAATACTCCTTATATAAAGGGTAGTCGTTAAGGAAGAATAAATCGTTGCTCTTACTAAATATTAGTAAGAGCTTTTTTATTGGAGCTAAAATTTATTCTTAATTACCAAAACTTGAAATGACAAATGTAACATATGTATAGTAGAAATAGGTGATAAATATATTAAAGTATTTTTTACATATATGAAGGAGGAAAATAAATGCCAGAAGAAATGGAAAAGGTCATTCAAAATGCTGGAATTAATTTTCATTTGGTAAAAACAGATAAATATAAAACCAATACTATTGTTTTAAAAGTAAAAGCACCATTAACAAAAGAGGATGCGACTGTTCGGGCATTATTACCAAATGTATTACAAAGTGGTACAAATACATATCAAACTGCTACCGAGCTTAGGTCGTATTTAGAAAATCTTTATGGAGCAACGTTAAACGGTGATTTACAGAAAAAAGGCGAGTATCATGTAATCTCTATTTCAATGGAGATTGCAAATGAAAAATTTTTAACAAACAGTGAGCCATTGTTAGATAGCGGGTTAACACTACTGGCGGAAGTTTTATTTCATCCGAAACTAGTGAATGGTGTTTTTGATGAAGAAATTGTGACAAAGGAAAAACGTACATTAAAAAGTCGTATTCAAGCCGTTTATGATGATAAAATGCGCTATGCCAATCTACGTTTAGTGGAAGAAATGTGTAAGAATGAGCCATATTCTGTTCCAGTTAATGGGAATCTAGACGATGTAGATGGAATCACATCACAACAATTATTTGAATATTATCAAAAAGTATTAGCAGAGGATGAGTTTGATTTATATATTGTTGGGGATATAGACGAGCAGCAAGTGGTTGAGATTTGTAAGGAAAAATTCCAGTTAAAAGCACGGACACCTAAGGAAGTTGCAAAAGGTACAGAAGATACAAATAAGCAAGAAAACGTTGTAATCGAGCGGCAAGATGTCGCACAAGGAAAATTAAATATAGGCTTACGAACAAATGTAAAATATGGTGAGGACGAATACTTTGCACTACAAGTATTTAATGGTTTATTTGGAGGCTTTCCACATTCAAAGCTCTTCATGAATGTTCGGGAGAAAGAAAGCTTAGCATATTATGCAGCTAGTCGTTTGGAAAGTCATAAAGGATTAATGATGGTAATGACCGGTATTGAAACAAAAAACTACGAAAAAGCCGTAACGATTATTAAAAATCAACTTTCAGCAATGAAAAATGGCGATTTTACTGATCAAGAACTAGATCAAACAAAGGCAGTAATCCAAAATCAAATGCTAGAAACATTAGACACTTCACGTGGGCTAGTCGAAATTCTTTATCACAATGTAATCAGCAGAAAACAAGTGACCGATAAATTATGGCAAGAAAAGATAAATCAAGTGTCGAAAGAAGAGATTGTCCAAGTGGGTAATAAAATTCAATGGGATACGGTTTACTTCTTATCTGGAATGGAGGGGAAATAAGTGGAAAAAATTCAGTTTAACCAATTAGAAGAAGAACTTTACTATGAAAAACTTTCTAATGGTTTAGATGTTTATATATTACCGAAGAAGGGATTTAATAAAACATTTGCTACATTTACCACGAAATATGGTTCCATTGACAATCATTTTGTTCCTTTAGGACAATCTGAATATAAAAAGGTTCCAGATGGAATTGCACATTTCCTTGAGCATAAATTATTTGAAAAAGAAGATGGAGATGTTTTTCAACAATTTGGCAAGCAAGGAGCATCTGCGAATGCATTTACGTCTTTTACAAGAACAGCTTATTTATTTTCCTCTACTGCAGATGTAGAGAAAAATTTGGAAACATTAATTGATTTTGTCCAAGATCCTTACTTCTCCGAGAAGACAGTTGAAAAAGAAAAGGGCATTATTGGTCAAGAAATTCAAATGTATGATGATAATCCTGACTGGCGCTTGTATTTTGGTGCAATCGAAAATATGTATCATGAGCATCCAGTGAAAATCGATATTGCAGGAACGGTGGAATCTATTTCCCACATAACGAAGGATTTATTATATGAATGCTATCACACCTTTTATCATCCGAGTAATATGCTTCTATTTGTAGTAGGACCTGTATCACCAATTGAGACGATGGAATTAATAAAAGCTAATCAAGCGAAGAAACCATTTACGGATCAAGCAGAAATTAAGCGACAATTTGCCAAAGAGCCAGATACAGTAGCGACAAAAGAAAAAGTGTTGCCAATGAATGTGCAAACACCGAAATGTATGATTGGATTAAAAGGTAACTTTGTCAATCAATCTGGCGAAATAATGTTAAAAACCGAATTATCCAATCAATTATTGTTAGAAATGCTATTCGGACCAAGCTCGGAAAATTATCGGAATTTATATGATGCGGGACTTATCGATGATTCCTTCTCTTACGATTATACACAAGAGCAAAGCTTTAGTTTCGGGCTTGTTGGTGGAGATACGCAAAATCCAGAAAAATTAATAAGTACGATTAAGGATATATTATTACAAGCGAAATCTGGAAATAATTTAGAGGAAGAAGCACTCGAACGTGTGAAAAAGAAAAAAATCGGAACTTTTTTACGTGCATTAAATTCACCAGAATTTATCGCAAATCAATTTACGCGCTATGCGTTTAATGAAATGGACCTATTCCAAGTTGTGCCAATGCTTGAGAAAATTACATTTGCGGATGTAAAACAAAGTGCATCGGAACTAATTGATGAAGAACGGATGACCGTTTTTCAAGTAGCACCAAAGGCAAGCGCAAATAAAAAATAAGAAGATGAAAAAATCGGGATAACCTCCCGATTTTTTTCTGCCAATTCATTATGATGGATTTGTGTTATGATTTATTTTAGTAGTTTGTTGAAGGAGATTGAAGTAGATGAAAAAATTTGTACTTATAACAGGTGCAAGCGGTGGCATAGGTGGGGGAATTGCACGTCATTTAGCATTAAATGGATATTCGCTTTATTTGCATTATTATTCAAATCGAGAGGCAATTGAAAAATTACTTGAGGAGCTAACTTCCGTAAGTAACGATAACGAATACATTCCAATCCAAGCAGACTTACGAACGGAGGAGGGCATCACAAAGCTCTGCCAGGAAATATATCAGGTTGATGGTATTATCCATAATAGCGGTACAACTGTAAATAATGTATTAACGAACATGCAAATGACAGATATTCATAATTTGATATCCCTTCATTTAACAGCTCCTATTGTGATAACGAAAACATTACTACCTAAATTGATCCAACGAAAAACTGGAAGTATTATCTTTATTTCCTCGATTTGGGGGCAAACAGGTGCTTCATGTGAAACCGTTTATTCCGGTGTAAAAGGTGGTCAAATTTCGTTTGCAAAAGCTTTGAGTAAAGAAGTTGCACTTAGCAATATTCGAGTTAACGTTGTTAGTCCAGGTGCGATTAAAACGAATATGATGCGTGAATATACAGAAGAAGAACTAGCAGACATTATAAACGAAATACCGTTAGGCAGGCTAGGGACGCCGAAGGATATTGCAGAGGCAGTATTGTACTTACTCTCTGAAAAATCATCTTATATTACAGGTCATGTATTAAGCGTAAATGGTGGCTGGTATATGTAATAAGACTAATATAGATAACGGGTGAAGAGATTTTTCATTTTTCCTTTATTTTATTTGTATATTTTCCCTCACGTTATCCAAAATAACTATGAACACGATTAAAGGGAGGTTCAAAAATGAGTGTTTTAGATAACTGGGACAAATGGAAAGATTTTTTAGGTGATCGACTCAATCAAGCAAAGCAACAAGGATTAGATCAAAATTTAGTAAATGATCTAGCATATCAAGTTGGCGATTATTTAGCACAACAAGTTGATCCGAAAAATGAACAGGAAAGAGTGTTAAGTGATCTTTGGTCGGTTGCTTCTGAAGAAGAGCAACAAGCAATTGCAAGTGTAATGGTAAAATTAGTTCAAAATAATGGTACAAAATAGAGAGGTAATACCTCTCTTTTTTTCCATTCAGAAATTATTAATATTTATTCCATTTCAGTATATTACGGGGCATTTTACTATAAATTCCATACGAAATTTAAAAAGATTCCTTATATACATACCTCCACATAAATGTTGTGCAAAATTATTCGTTTTTTCCTTTCATAAACAATTAAAATCATATATTATAGAATCAAGATAAAGAAAAATAATACACCGAGATTTATACAAAATTTCGTATGTAAGGTGAGAATAATGGGGGAAAAGCAAGAATGGTATTTAGAATATGAAATCGTCATTAATCGTCCAGGATTATTAGGTGATATTTCTTCACTACTAGGAATGTTATCGATTAATATAGTTACGATAAATGGCGTTGATCAAGGGCGAAGAGGTTTACTTCTACTTGCAAATAATCGTTACCAGATTGAACGATTGGAGCCCATTTTACAAACAATGGAAACCATTAAAGTGATTAAGCTAAGAGAGCCGACATTGAGAGATCGACTTGCTGTACGCCATGGTCGCTATATTCAAAGAGATGCCGATGATCGAAAGACTTTTCGATTTATTAGAGATGAGATCGGCTTGCTTGTAGATTTTATGAGCGAGATTTTTAAAGAAGAAGGTCATAAATTAATTGGTATTCGAGGGATGCCACGAGTAGGGAAGACCGAGTCGTTAGTTGCTGCCAGTGTATCTGCTAATAAACGTTGGGTTTTTATTTCTTCTACATTATTAAAACAAACGATTCGTAATCAATTGATTGAAGGCGAATATAACGAAAACAATGTTTATATAATGGATGGAGCGGTTTCCTCGAAAGCATCTAATGAAAGACATTGGTCATTAATTCGTGAACTAATGCGATTACCTGCAGTTAAAGTAGTGGAACACCCGGATATTTTTGTACAAAATACAGAATATACTATGGAAGACTTTGATTACATAATTGAGTTAAAAAATGAACTAGATGAAGAAATTACATATGAATCTGTTAATCGGCATCATTTTCTAACAGGATCAGATTTTGGTGGTTTTGATTTTTAAAAAATTGGTAGGTGTTAATCATTGACAGAATTAGGGAACAGATTGAAAGAAGCTCGTGAAGAAAAAGGAATATCATTAGATAAGCTTCAAGAAATCACAAAAATTCAAAAACGGTATTTAATTGGAATTGAGCAAGGTAATTATGATATGATTCCAGGTAAATTTTATGTCCGTGCATTTATAAAGCAATACGCAGAAGCAGTTGGGCTACAGCCTGAACTACTTTTTGATGAATTTCGTAGTGAAATACCTTCCGTATATGAGGATGATTTACCTGAACAAATATCAAGGACACAATCTAGAAAAGTTGTATCCCGCGCTCCTTCTAAAATTTTTGATTTATTACCGAAAATAATTTTTGCACTATTTATCATCGGTGCTGTTTGGTTAATTTGGTTCTTTATTCAAAAATATTTAGTCAGCGATGATGCTGTGACAGAAAAACCAATCGAAAATGAGCAAATTTCCTTTGAAAGTGAAGGTACTCCTCAAGAGGAAGATAATTCAGAGGAAACAACTGATGAATCTAATGCAGGTGAAAATAAGGAAGACGAAACGACAGATGCAGATGTAGATCAAGAAGAAGAGCCTGCTGAGGAAGTGAAAACACAGGAAATAGCAGTGGTGGAAACGAGCGGTTCAAACACTACCTATGAGCTAAGAAACGCAGATACGATTGAATTGCGCCTTGCATCGCCAGCAGATGGGAGAGCATGGATTCAAGTATTGAATGGTAAGGATGAACAAATATTTAGCGGCGAAATTTCAAATGGAAATGAACAAACATTTGATGTTTCTACTGAAGAGTCCGTATGGATTCGAACTGGACGTGCGTATGAAACGGAAATTTATCTAAATGGCGAAAAACTTGAATATGCTTTAGAGCCTAATGAAAATGAAGTACAAAATATTACAATTAAATTTGTAAAAGATGAACAATAGTCGTCGTGCAGATGACTATTTTCTTCTGATATATTATATTGATTTTCAACATAGTGGAGGTTTTATCATTGAATTTACCAAATAAAATAACGATATCTCGTATTTTTCTCATTCCAGTATTTGTAGTAATTATGCTGATTGATTTTCCGTGGGGAGTACTTACTTTTGGTGAGGTTACCCTACCAGTCTCCCAATTTATCGGGGCATTAATATTTGTTATTGCTTCAACAACCGATTGGATTGATGGATATTATGCTAGAAAATACAATTTAGTTACTAATTTAGGAAAGTTTCTTGATCCATTAGCAGATAAATTGCTCGTATCTGCTGCTCTCATTATTTTAACAGAAATGGGATTAGCACCATCATGGATTGTCATTATTATCATCAGTAGAGAGTTTGCAGTAACTGGTCTCCGTTTAGTTTTAGCTGGCGGTGGAGAAGTAGTAGCAGCAAATATGCTAGGCAAAATTAAAACATGGACACAAATAGTTGCTATTACTGCATTATTAATTAACAATGTGCCATTTTCTTACATAAATTTACCATTTGATGATATTGCATTATATATTGCTACATTCTTCACGATTTGGTCTGGCCTCGATTATTTTGTGAAAAATAGGCATGTCTTTAAAAATTCAAAATAAAAAATAACATGTTACGAACGATAAATCGGGAAATGTGTTGAAAAATAAGTAGGCGGGTAGGTGATTTTTGTGAACGGAGAGATTATTGCTGTAGGTTCCGAGCTACTGCTCGGACAAATCGTGAATACTAACGCTCGATTTATTTCTGAAGAATTGGCAAATATTGGTATTAATGTTTACTACCATACGGTTATTGGTGATAATAAACAGCGGTTAAAACAAGTGGTTGAAATTGCGCAGCAGCGTGCCGATTTAATTATTTTTACGGGTGGCCTTGGACCGACAAAAGATGACTTAACAAAAGAAACGATTGCTAGTCTCCTCGGGGTTGCTTTATCAATGGATAAAGCTGCATTACAATCGATTGAAGATTATTTCTCGCGGCGAAATCTGAATATGACAGAAAATAATAAAAAGCAAGCACTAGTTTTTGATGGATCAGAGGTTTTACCCAATGATAATGGTATGGCTCCTGGAATGGTACTGACAAAGGACGGAATTACCTATATGTTACTTCCTGGACCACCGAGTGAAATGGAACCAATGCTTACGACTTACGGAAAAAACGCATTAATAAAACGTATGGACCGTTCGGAAAAAATTCAATCTCGAGTCCTTAGATTTTATGGTATTGGCGAAGCAAGCTTAGAGGACCAGTTACTTGATTTATTTGAGGGACAAACGAATCCGACAATGGCACCACTTGCTGCAAATGGAGAGGTAACGATTCGATTAACTGCAAAGCATGCTTCAGATAATACACGTATACAATTATTGGATACATTAGAGCAAACGATAAAAGAACGAGTCGGTGAATATTTCTATGGCTATGATGACACTACCCTTGTGAAGGAAATGGGGAAACTGATTCAAGAGAATAAGCTCACCCTGTCCGTTGCAGAAAGTTTAACAGGTGGTTTGTTCCAGGAAGAGGTTACTTCTATCTCTGGTGTTAGTGAATGGTTCAAAGGTGGCGTAGTAACCTATTGGCCAGAGGTAAAAATTAATCTGTTAAATGTAAGCAAAGAAACGATTGATCAATATGGGGTCGTCAGTGAGCAATGTGCAAAAGAAATGGCTGAAAATGTGCGGCGATTATTGCAAACAGAAATTGGGTTGAGCTTTACTGGTGTGGCTGGGCCAGCAACACTTGAGGGAAAAGAACCTGGAACAGTATTTGTTGGACTATCAATGAAAGACGCACCAACTGTTGCATACCAATTAAAGTTATCTGGAAATCGTGAATCCGTAAGAACCCGTGCGGTTAAAAATGGCGCTTGGAGAGTTATCAAAGCACTTCAATCTTTATAATTTGCCGGATAAAGAAAAGAATGGCACAATTTTTTTCTGAGCTGGGAACTGTGATACCATCATAGTACCTAGCTCTTTTTTTCTTCATGAAAATAGTTTTATAGTAAACAATAAAAATGATTATATTCCAAAGGTGGTATTTCCAGTGGAAAAGCTAAATAATGTGTATAAGAAAGCAGTGCAGTCTGTAAAACAACGGATTATCGATGATTTAATGACTTATATGGAACAAATGGAGACAGCTCCTTCCTTACATAACTATATCAACGATCGCAAAGCCTTTTTACAGCAAGTATGGACAAATGTATGGTCAAATAAAGCAGCAAGTGCGTTTACATGGAAGGAAAAATTTCAGTACTTATTAGATAATGGGATTATGGTAGAAAATCCCGAAAAAAAATTAATTAAAAGGCTATTTCGTCAAAAGATAAAAGATTATGCTAATTTTGATTCGGAAAAATGGCTGGAGAAACAATATCAAAGTAATGGAGAAGACTGGCAAAATTTATATGAGAATGCTGTGAAGCGATTTGAAAAAAAAATCTCAATTCAAAAAGAAAAGCAAACGATGCTCCAAGTAGACGAGGCTATCCTCCGCTGGGCAGAGGAATTTTTTCAAGTGAATAACGAGCAACTATTTTTGCTTGTTCGGTATGCAACCGGAAAACAACTATTCTTGGATCTTCAAGCAAGTACAAAATATAAATTAATTGGTAGCCATTGGCAAAATGAAAAACTTGTGGCAAATGGTGCTTTTACGAGTGGAGATTATAAAATATTAGCGGATTTTCTACACGAATATACCGGAGAACTAGTAGCTGCCGAAGATTGGGGCAGAGTGTACTATGATTATGAATATTATGGTGATCGCTATGAAAATTTTGTTATTCAATCGGTGTTTGATTTTTTTTCGGAAGAATTTCTTGAGGAGAGAAACCAGCTTGCTAGTATTTATGAAGAAATAACTGGCGAAGCGCTACAAATGGGTAATGTATCCCAGTTATTGGAAGAAGAATTAATGGACATCGCCATGGATTTCTTTAATGAATTACAGGATGAATATGTAGAAGATCTATTGGCGTTTTCCAGTAGTCCTTTCTCACTAGAAAAACATCGTGCATTATACCATCAGCAGTTAACTATTATCGAGCAACGGAGACTAGAGGAAGAACGTGAGAGACAACAGCAAATCGTAAGAGAAAACCAGATTCTTGCCAATGTTTTTGAACGAGAGTTTCAACCGCCAACAGAAAGATCTGTACACTATATTTTACATATCGGAGATACGAATACTGGCAAAACCTATCAAGCATTACAAAAGTTAAAAGCGGCGACAAGTGGTTGTTATTTAGCCCCATTACGATTATTGGCATTAGAAATATTTGACACCTTAAATCAAGAAGGTGTCCCTTGCTCACTAAAAACGGGGGAAGAAGAAAAAATAATAGCAGGTGCAAACCATATAGCTGCGACTGTAGAAATGTTCTACGAAAAGGATACATTTGACTGTATCGTCATTGATGAAGCACAAATGATTGCAGATAAGGAACGGGGCTTTTCTTGGTTTAAAGCTATTACAAAAGCAAATGCACGTGAGGTTCATATTATTGCTAGTAAAAATAGTAAGGGTATGTTGCTTTCATTATTGGAGGAGTCGTCGGTAGAGGTTATTGAATATGAACGTGATACCCCGTTAGAGGTGGAATTACAGCCATTTAAAATGAATCAGGTGAAAAAGGGTGATGCACTCATTTGTTTTTCTAGAAAAAAAGTACTTGAAACGGCAGCCTATCTTCAACAAAAAGGAAAACGCGCAAGCATGATTTATGGAAGCATGCCACCAGAAACAAGGAAGGCGCAAATTCGAAAATTTATAAATGGGGAGACTACCGTTATTGTCTCTACAGATGCAATTGGAATGGGGTTAAATTTACCAATTAGGCGAATTATCTTTTTGGATAATGAAAAATTTGATGGTATAAAACGAAGAAGATTGACCTCCCAGGAAGTGAAGCAAATTGCTGGGAGAGCCGGTCGGAAAGGAATATACAATATTGGTAAAGTAGCTTTTATGCAGGATATAAGTAAAATGAAAGCACTGCTAACAATAGAGGATGAGCCGTTACAAACGTTCACGATAGCTCCAACCTCGGCAATGTTTGAACGATTCCAGCAATATAGTCATCATCTTGGAGATTTCTTTGTGTTATGGTTAAAATTTAAAAATCCAGCAGGTACTGTTAAAGCAAGCTTAACACAAGAAATGGACTTATATAAATTGGTGAAAGGTACTGATATTGAAGCGCGTTTATCGATGGATGATTTATATGGATTCCTGCATTTTCCATTTTCTGCATATGATGCAAGTTTAACAAATCTATGGCTGGAAACAATGAAAGCAATCGTTTCGGGAAATGAACTTCCAGAGCCAATAGTAAAGCGCGGAAATTTAGATGAAGTAGAATTATCATATAAAGCAATTGGACTTCACCTTTTATTCCTTTACCGTTTAGGTAGAAGAACCGAAGCGTACTATTGGGAAAGAATACGCACCGAAGTAAGTATTGATGCGAATGAGCATTTGAAAAAAGCAATGAAAAAAATGAAGAAAAAATGTAAAAGATGTGGAAGAAACCTACCAATTGATTTCCCTTTTCCCATTTGTGACCATTGTCATACATTGAATAGAAAACCTGTCCATGTTTATCAAAAATAATTTGCTAGCTAAGAAAATACTCATCATCCTATTGAGCGGAATATTATATAGGAATTAGGTAGTACGTATAATTAGTCCTTTCTGTTCATAGAATGTACAAGCTCTATAGGGAGATGGGGGTTGTATTTTCTTGGATATAAGTTTGCTGTTAAGTTATATTTTTCTTGGATTTACTTTAGCTGCACCGATTGGTCCTGTTAATTCGGCAAGATTGGACATGGGGATAAAAAATGGTTTTTGGCATGCGTGGATAGTCGGATTAGGATCAATGATTGCAGATGGTATTTTTATGTGCATCATTTATTTAGGCTTTGCTAATTTTATCAATATTGAAATTGTACAAATTTTTCTTTGGCTATTTGGGGCATTTGTCCTTATCTACTCTGGTGTAGAAGGTATGTATAAGGCAAGGTCTTTTATGTTCCACTATAGTCGAAAAAAGGATAGTCTATTAAAATGTTTCTTTACTGGATTTCTCCTTTCCATCAGTAGCCCTTTATCGATATTATTTTGGTTAGGAATATACGGTTCAATGCTTGCAAAAACAGTTTCCCAATTTGGTGGTGACCATTTGTTACTGTATAGTAGTATGATTTTTTGTGGGTTAGCAATTTGGGATATATTTGTTGCTGCACTAACTACCGTTTTTCGTATGTACTTGACGAGTCGAAGCTTACAATGGATTTCCATCATTTCTGGCCTCTCACTCGTTGCCTTTGGTATTTACTTTGGGTGGCAAGGAATTTCTTCTCTATAATTCCTGCCTCAATTCACCATTTTCTAATTCCAATTGATATACTAAGGATATATTCTAATGGATTGCGTCATTTTATGAGATAAGAAATTTTTTTAATGTAGCTATTTGTAAGTGGTCCACAGATGGGAATACACTCTGTGCTTTCCCACAGGAGTCTACGAGTGCTCAAGCTCTTCAGTAGTTCATTATACATAGGAGTGGAATAAATTGCCGGTAATATTAATTGATGCAGATGGCTGCCCAGTGATTGACATCACGATTAAAGTTGCAAAACAGTTTGAATTAGAAACTATTTTGATTTGTGATACATCCCATCGAATGGAAAGAGAAGGAATTGAAACAATTACTGTTTCTAAAGGTGCCGATGCGGTTGATTTTGTCCTTGTTAACCGAGTAAAGAAGGGGGATATTGTCGTTACACAGGACTATGGTTTAGCTGCAATGGTATTAGCAAAACAAGGATTTCCAATTAATCAAAATGGGCTCGTCTATACAGAAGAAAATATTGGTCAGCTTTTGGAATATCGCCATATTTCAAAGAAAATCCGCCGAGCAGGTGGTCATACAAAAGGACCGAAAAAAAGACAGAAGGAAAATGATATTATGTTTGAAGAACGACTAATTCATTTATGTGAAAAAGTGGTCAGTCAACCTTCAGAATAACGCTATAGGGAGAGTATCGAATGGAGCAAAAAATCATAGTCGTACTTAAGGGAGTTATCATTCATAATGGCAAAGTGTTAATTGTGCAACGAGCGGATCATGATGAGACTGGAGCTGGAACTTGGGAGACGGTAGGTGGGAAACTCGAATTTGGTGAAAATTTAGAAGCGGCTTTAATAAGGGAAATCCAAGAAGAAGCAAATATTAATGTGAGAGTTGAAAAATTACTTTATGCTACTACCTTTCTAACAAATTCGATGAGGCAAGTAGTTATTCTTACTTATTTATGTACGAGCAATCAATCAACTATCCAGCTTTCGTCTGAGCATCAAAACTATAAGTGGGCAAATAAGGAAGAGCTATTAAAAAAATTGCCTCCAGAAATGATTGCTGACTTTGAAAAACATCATGTAATCGATCAAATCGTATAAATTTATAAAAATTAATAGTTGACATTTATAAAAAAAGTATTATGATAGAAAACATAAAATAGTTGAAACGCAAGGATGAAGAGTAGTAGCTTAAAACAGATACTTTAGAGAGCTAGTGGTTGGTGGGAACTAGTGTGGATGTTTAAGTGAATGGACTTCTGAGCTCCAAACTGAACCTTTTATTAGTAGTAGGCTTTGGCGAAAACGTCTCATCGTTACAAGAGACAAATATTATCATTGATGATGATATTTAAAGTGAGCTTTTTTTTAAAGCTAATCAAGGTGGCACCACGGGTTTCTCGTCCTTATTTTAGGAGAGAGGCCCTTTTTTTATTGAAAAAAAAATAATGATAAATCGTAGAGTAAGAAGAGTACATAGTAATTAATTTGTTACAGAGAGCTGGGAGTGGTGAGATTCCAGTACAAATGATTTTATGGAATGGGCTTACGAGAGGTAGCTTGAAATAATAGTAGGGCTGCCCGGAATTCCACCGTTAAAAGGATAGGGTATACAAATCATTTTATGTTTGCACTGGTTAAAAACTGGAATTTATTTTTTGAGCTTTATAAAGTAATAATTGATTTCGTACCTGAAAGTGGAAGTAATATTTTACTTCAAGCCGAGGTGGCACCGCGGGAAAAACTCGTCCTCTATTTACACAATTTTTGTGTGAATAGGGGACTTTTTTTATAGAAAAATTTAGGGAATGAGGGAACATCAATGACTAATTATTTACAAAGGTTAACAGAAAAATCTAGTTTATCAGTACAAGAAATGCAAGATGTTGCGGAAGCTTTACTTTCGAAGGAAATAACAGATAGTGAAATTGCTGCTTATTTAATAGCATTGAAGGCAAAGGGGGAAACAGTGGAGGAAATTGTTGGGATTGTAAATGCATTAAGAAAATATGCCATGCCATTTTCCAATCCTATTCCATATGTAATGGATAACTGTGGCACTGGAGGTGATCAATCGAACAGCTTTAATATTAGCTCCACCTCAGCATTTGTTATTGCAGGTGCAGGGATTCCTGTTGCAAAGCATGGAAATAAAAGTGTATCAAGTAAAACTGGTAGTGCGGATGTGTTAGAAGCATTAGGTGTCCAATGGAATTTGCCGCAAGAAAAATTATTAGAACTTTTGGAAGAAATTGGCATCACATTTTTATTCGCACCATTTGTGCATCCGCGAATGAAACGAATTATGAAGATTCGTAAAGAGTTAAAAGTTCCAACCATATTTAATATTATCGGTCCTTTGCTAAATCCCATTACATTAGATACTCAATTAGTTGGAACATATCGGCGAGACACTATCAATAAATTAGCAAACGTTTTGAAAAATATGGGCAGAAGACGAGCTATTGTAATGACTGGTGCGGGTTCACTCGATGAAGCATCATTAGCAGGTGAAAATTATTTAGCAATATTAGATGAAGGGATGATTACAAATAAAATTCTTCATCCAGAAGAGGTTGGTTTACCAGTAATAGAAAATAGCGAGATAACAGGTGGAGATTGTAATGAAAATGCTCGCATTCTTCTTCAAGTGTTGAAGGGGGGAAAAGGAGCCTATCGGGATACGGTGCTTTTAAATGCAGGAATTGGAATATTTGTTACTGGGAAGGCAGCTTCCATTTCAGAAGGCGTCAAAATTGCAAGAGAAAGCATTGATTCAGGTGCAGCATTAAATAAATTGGAACAGTTAATTAAAAAAAGTCGTGTAATGAAGCAGGAGGTAATTTAAATGGGTACAATTCTAGATCAAATTATTCATGAGAAAAGAAAATTCATTAAACAATTAAAAGAAATTAATTTAATGAAAGAGCCGATGACGCTTAAACCAAATCGCTCGTTTATCAAAGATTTACAAGAAGCAAAGGAAATTTCGATTATCGCAGAATTTAAACGCGCATCTCCTTCCAAAGGTATCATTAATGCCAACCGAAAGCCTTTAGAACAAGCGAAAAAATATAGGCAATCGGGTGTCGACGCGGTTTCTGTATTGACAGATGAGCCATTTTTTCAAGGGAGCTATCAAGATTTAGCAGTAATTTCTCAAGCAATAGACGTTCCAGTTCTTTGTAAAGATTTCATTATCGATTCCATTCAAATTGATTTAGCGAAAAGTAATGGTGCTGATTTAATATTATTAATTGCTGCAGCACTCACCGATGACAAGCTTTATTCTTTATATGAATACGCAAAAAGTAAAGGCTTAGAGGTTTTAATGGAAGTTCATAACGAAGTAGAAGCGGAGCGGGTTTTAAAAACAGACAACTTACTTATTGGAATAAATAATCGTAATTTAAAAACATTTGCAGTGGATTTATCAATAACGGAAACAATCGCACCTTATATTCGGCGTGCTGGTAGATTGGTGATAAGTGAAAGTGGAATGAAGGATGAAGTAGATGTAGAGCGAGTGATGAAAGCTGGTGCTAATGGGGTTCTCGTCGGAGAAACGTTTATGAAGCACCCAAATGTAGCAGAAGTAATTTCCTCTATGAAGCTACCACTATTGGAGATGAGAAAGCGATGAAGGTAAAAATTTGTGGTATTACTGATTTACCCACTGCCATTTATGCAGCAAGCATAGGTGCGGATGCACTAGGGTTTGTTTTTGCAAATAGTAAAAGAAAAATTACACCAGAAGCGGCAAAGGCGATAATCGAGGAGCTTCCTAATAATGTAATGAAAATAGGTGTATTTGTGAATGAGTCGAAGCAGGCGATCGATCAAATCGCGGAATTTGCGGGATTATCGGCAATTCAATTACATGGGGATGAAACTCCTGCTTTTTGTAAACAATTTTCGCTTCCTGTAATTAAAGCAAAAAGCATCGAAACGATGGATGATTTATTCACGATTCGTGCCTATCCATGTGAATATATATTGTTCGATAGTCCAAAGGGGGCTTTTCGAGGTGGAAACGGGAAAACATTTGATTGGAATGTAGTGAATCATTTCTCCGCACCAGAGAAAAAGGTAATTTTAGCTGGTGGGCTTAATGCAGAAAATGTGCAGGATGCGATTGGAAAAATCAACCCTTATATGGTCGATGTTAGCAGCGGGGTAGAGTCGGATGGGAAAAAGGATCTACAAAAAATAAAACAATTTATATCGAAGGCAAAAACAATAAATTCGGAGGGAATAAGATGAACATGCATGTAATGCCAGATGAAAAAGGACATTTTGGTATGTACGGGGGACGTTTCATACCAGAAACATTAATGGAGGCAGTAAAAGAGCTGGAACAAGCGTATTTTCAAGCAAAGGAAGATGATCATTTTCAAGCAGGAATACAAGATTTATTAAGAAACTACGTTGGCAGGGAAACACCACTTTATTTTGCAAAAAATTTAACGAACCATGCAAAAGGTGCAAAAATTTATTTGAAACGGGAGGATTTGAATCATACTGGTGCCCATAAAATTAATAATACTATCGGACAAGCAATGTTAGCAGTTCGCATGGGAAAGAAAAAAGTAGTTGCAGAAACAGGTGCAGGACAGCATGGAGTTGCAACAGCAACTGTTTGTGCATTATTAAATTTAGATTGTATTATTTTTATGGGGGAGGAGGATATCAAAAGACAGGAGCTAAATGTTTATAGAATGGAGTTATTAGGTGCAAAAGTGGTAAGTGTAATTTCTGGGAGCAAAACATTAAAGGATGCTTGCAATGAAGCATTACGGTACTGGGTCGAAAATGTGCAAGATACCCATTACATTTTAGGATCCGTAATGGGTCCACACCCATTTCCTATGATGGTGCGTGATTTTCAAAGCATTATCGGGAAAGAAACAAAACAGCAATTTTTGGAGTTGGAAGGGAAATTACCGAATGCGTTAGTAGCTTGTATTGGTGGAGGAAGTAACGCTATGGGAATGTTCTATCCATTTCTTCCTAATGATGATGTGAAATTATATGGAGTGGAAGCTGCTGGATTAGGACTACATAGTGGACTTCATGCTGCATCATTAACCGCTGGGAAACCAGGTATTTTACATGGTGCGCTCATGTATTTATTACAAGATGAGGCAGGTCAAATTAAAGAAGCACATTCCATTTCAGCAGGCTTAGATTATCCAGGAGTGGGACCAGAGCATAGTTACTTGAAGGATATTGGTAGAGTTTCTTATGATTCAATAACGGACAGTGAAGCATTAGCTGCATTTCATTTATTAAGTAGGATGGAAGGGATTATCCCCGCTCTAGAAAGTGCGCATGCTATTGCATACGGAATCAAATTAGCTGGAGAGATGCAAGCGAATGAAGCGATTGTCATTTGTTTATCTGGTCGTGGGGACAAGGATGTAGCAACTATTAAAGAAAAGGGAAAGGAATGTGAGCATAATGAATCGTTTTGAAAAAGCATTTATTCAATTGAAGGAGAACGAGGAAAAAGCATTTGTTCCCTATATCATGGCAGGAGATGGTGGGATTTCTGTACTGAAGGAACGTCTATTATTTTTAGAAGAAAATGGAGCTACAGCTATCGAAGTTGGCATTCCATTTTCTGATCCTGTTGCTGATGGTCCTACCATTCAAGAAGCAAGCCAGCGTGCTCTACAAAACGGAACCACCTTAAAATTAGTACTAGAAGAACTACAGTCGATTAGACCGTTCATTCAAATCCCCATCATTATTATGACGTATATGAATCCCATTTATGCTTACGGTTTACCCGAATTCATTACGGATGCACAAAAGGCAGGGATTGATGGATGTATTATTCCAGACCTACCAATGGAGGAAGAAAATGTAATTCTACCATTCCTTTCAAATGCAGGAATTGAAATAATTCGATTAGTAACACTAACAAGTCCGACAGAAAGAATTGCTGAAATTGCAAAAAAAGGAAAGGGATTTTTATATGCAGTTACAATAACTGGCATTACAGGTTCACGCAGCAGCTTTCAAACAGAAGTGGGAGCATATTTAAATAAAATAAAAAAAGTAAGTCCAATTCCAGTACTTGCGGGCTTTGGAATATCCTCGCCTGAACACGTGAAGGCTTTAAGTCATTATTGTGATGGTGTAGTTGTGGGAAGTAAAATTGTCGATTTATTTCATAATAGAAAAGCAGAAGAAATTATTCCGTTAATGAATGCAACGAAAAAAATAAATGCAAAGTAAGCAAAGCAAAAAGCAATCGAGAATCCTCGGTTGCTCTTTTTAATTTATACGATGGCCATCCTTTCTCGCTTGAATATAACCATAATAAACACATGTCCCATTTTTCGTTAAATTATTTATCGTAAATCCGCATTTTTCATAGAAAGGAAAATTATTTGCAGAAGTATGTGCAAACCAGTCACCGTGTGGAAGCTTTTGTAAACAAAGGCTTACTAATTTTTTTCCAATGCCCATTTCTCGATAGTTTTCCTCGACAATTAAATCCATTATCGTAGCCATCATCACTTTGTCTGATACGACGCGAACCATCCCAATCATTTGCTCCTTATCCCATACAGTAAATGCCCATGTAGAGTTTTCCAATATATAGCGGAATTTTTCAATTTGCCAGGAAGGTAAATCTTGTCGAGACCAACCAACATCTTCGAATAATTTCTTTACTTTTTCTGGTGGAATATCTTCTGTTCCTTCTCGAATAACAAGTCCATGAAAATATTGATACATGTTTACCCCTCCAGTCTTTGATGTAGATACTAATTCTTCATTAATCAGTATTTGTCCTGCAAAAAATACTATTTTAGTTGTAAAAATGACGAACGTATGATTACATAGGAAAAAGAGAATACCGGAGAAAGCAGGGGAAATTTATGTCCAAAATAAAAATACAAAAACCTAAAATACCTAAGGGATTAGAAACGAGAAATTTTGAAGGTTCCGGGGACACATTTTTCCATCAATGTGTCTTTGAAGGAGAAACCATTTATGGGGAAGATATACAAAAAATGGTTTTTGAACAAGTCATCTTTAAAAATGTAATTTTCCAAGAAGCTACGTTTCGAAACATCGAATTGATTGATGTAATATTTGATAAATGTGATGTATCTAACACAGATTTTAGCAATGGAGCAATTCATCGAGTAGAATTTCATGATTCAAAATTATTAGGGACAAATTTTTCCGAATCGACGATCCGAAATGTCCAATTTTCTAATTGCCAAACAAACTTTAGTTCGTTTGGATTTGCTGATTTGAAACAAGTAGTATTCCAGGACTGCTTGCTTCGAAATGCAGAATTTTATGAAGCAAGCTTTAAAAATGTTGGATTTACTCAATGTGATTTGAATGAGGTGAATTTTTCTAATACTTCCTTAAATGGAGTGGATATTAGTACTTGTACATTTGAACGGTTAATCGTAACATTGGAGGAATTGGCAGGGTGTGAAGTGAATACAAGCCAGGCGATTGCATTTGCGAAGATTTTAGGATTATCCATAAAGGATTCCCTCTAGAGGGAATTAGAGAAACACTTGAAGCTTACCCTCAAGTGTTTCTATTTGCACTGTATTTATCTGCCTACAAACATTTGTGTCCAATGGTTTCCACTTGCTTCAAACCCAACCCCGATATGAGTAAACTTTGCATTTAAAATATTTGCTCGATGCCCTGGGCTGTTCATCCAAGCATCCACTACTTCTTGTGGTGTCCGTTGTCCTTGTGCAATGTTTTCTCCAGCTGATTGATAATCTACCCCGAAGTCACGCATCATATCAAATGGAGAACCATATGTTGGGCTAGTGTGAGAAAAATAATTGTTTTGCTGCATGTCCTGTGATTTCTTTAACGCAACGGCATTTAATTCTGAATCAGCCTTTAAAGCTGCAAGACCTGCATTTTTTCTTTCTTGGTTTGTTAAATCAATTACTTGCTGTACGTATTGACTTGTGGAGCCTTGTGCATTTTCTGTTGTTTCGTTTTGTTTTTTAGCTTGCTCTGTTTGTTGCTGTGCAGCCTGTTGCTGCTGTTGTGTTTGATTAGCTTGTTGTTGATTATTTTGTGCTGTTTGTTGCTTTTGTGTTGTTTCTGTTTGCTGTTGTTCTGTATTTTGAGTGTTTTGATTTGCTTGTTGTTGATTTCCGCCTTGTTTGAACTGATTAAATCTTTCTGTTATTTTTTGCTTTATCGTATTTCCCCAGTCATTGTTTTGATTGGTGTTTGCATTTTCGTTAATATTGACATATTTGTACTTTGCATCCTGAATTAATACTGCTCTTGTATGCGGATATTTATTACTCGAAGTGTCCGTATTTGTTGCAGAAATATCTTCCAGCTTATTTCTATCGTTTTGATTAATTTGATTATCGTCTTCGTTACCTGTATTTCTACCAGTAGTATTGTCGGTATTGTTTATCACCCTTGATGGGTAATAGCTACCATCTTGAGTTCTAAAGTTGTTTAAATAGGATCTTGTATTCATTCTGTTGGATACGGTGTCTAGCCCGTTGTTCTGGTTATTATTGTTATAGCTAGTTGGAAGGGCGCTATCATTGTCGTTTCCATTACAAGCCGTTAATCCAAGCAAAAGCATTGTTGTGGCGAAGGACGTTACTAATTTTTTTCCCATCGGATTGCCTCCTTTAACATTGATGTGAAACAGTATTATTTTCTTTAAATAACGTTAAAATATAGATGGGAAAAGTCGTGATAAATGGAAAATGAAATGGAAACGAGGAGAAAAAAAAGAGCTACAGCAAATAAATGCTAAAGCTCCTACAATTGTTTTATCGCTTTTTTGTTTTAGGTACACTAGCTTGGATTTTTTTCCATTTTTCTTTTTCTGCTAATTGTGCCCGTTTATCATTTTTTCTTTCAAGATAGGCAAGTTCTTTTTGTAATTTATTATAGCTTTGCAGTCGTTCTTTTTCTAATAATCCTATTTGGATGGCATGCTGAACAGCACAATTTGGTTCCTTTTGATGGGTGCAATCCCGAAACTTACATTGTTGGGCCAATGCTTCAATATCTTGAAAGCTATACGATAATCCGGATTCAGCTTCCCATAATTGAAGCTCGCGCATTCCTGGTGTGTCGATGACTAATCCGCCAGTCGGCAGTTGAATGAGCTCTCGGTGAGTGGTAGTGTGTCGACCTTTATCATCTTCTTCACGAATATTTTGAACGAGCTGTTTCGCTTCACCAAGTAAATAATTCGTTAACGTAGATTTTCCTGCACCCGATGATCCTAAAAGCGCTACCGTTTTTCCTGGTGCAAAATAGGTAGATAATTCAGCTAAACCGAGTCCAGAAACAACACTAATGACATGAACAGGTACACCAAAGGCGACAGATTCAACTTCTCCTGTAAAAGCAGCAATATTTTCACATAAATCTGCTTTCGTTAAAACAACAACTGGGTTTGCACCACTTTCCCAAGCCATTAACAAATAGCGCTCCAATCTTCTTGGATTTAAATCCTGGTTTAGTGATTGGACTAAAAATACGGTATCAACATTTACCGCGACAATTTGTTCCTCAGTCGTTAAACCAGCAATTTTTCGTGAAAATTTACTAAATCTTGGAAGTGTTGCATGAATGGTGGCTTTTCCTTCCTGTAAACGTTCTGAGAGTACAACCCAATCACCTACTGCAGGGTAATCCTCCCTTGATAGTGCATGATAGCGATATTTACCAGATACCTCGGATAAAAATTCTCCATTTTCTGTTATTACTTGATACACATTTTTATGTTCTAATACTACACGTCCAAATGTATAATCAGTTTGTTTGTATTCTTCAAAATAATTTTGTAATGATTCATTCCAACCTAATTCTGTTAATTTCAATGATATTTCCTCCTAATGGAAAAAGTAATTTTTTCATGAAAAAAAGACCGCTCATACGGTCTTTAAATAAAATTAAAATCCCATGAGCCTGCACAGCCCACGGGATCTACCAATTCATTAAGAGTAGGTAAAAACTAATTCGTCCGAAACGAGGGCTGTGCTAAAGTATTTAGTTGCATAAAGGTTTGATTTACACTTTTTTTCATAATACATCCCTCGCTTTCCGTTATTTATTAATGCTATATTATTCTATTTTTTCCAAAATGTAAATAGAAATGTACAAAATTTTATTTTATCTAAGTATTCATTTTTTCATTTTCCGTAAAAGGATTTTTTTAAAACAAGCAATTCATAACCGTTTATCGTAGTATATTCCCCATTGATTTCGTGTTTATCGCGATGATTTTGCAAGTTAGAAATCATTATTTTCCACTTTCCGGAAGAAGGCAAATGCAATGGATACATGTCATTGGATGGATTAACATAGACGGTAAAATCCTCATTTTCACCTAATAATGTATAACCGAATACAGGAGCGGGAGCTTTTACTATATGAATACGTTTTCTAATTTCCTCCTTGGACCGTAACCGAAAGACAGGATACTGCCTCCGGAGCAGAATTAGTGATTTAACAAATTCGATATACTGCTGTTCCTGTTCACGTTTATTCCAATCTAATTGATTGATTTGATCACTAGAAATATAGCTATTACCATCCCCATACTTCGTTCGAAACCATTCCTGACCAGCATGTAGAAAAGGTACACCTTGACTTAATAACGTTATTCCAGTCGCTAATTGATGGATTTTTTTTCTTATTATTTCCGTTTCATGCGGATTTGTTAATAATAACCGGTCCCAAAGGGTATGATTATCATGACATTCAACGTAATTGATGGTCTGGCTAACATCAGGAACAAAAGGGGAACCGAATTCTTCTAAACAAGATCCAGTAACTAGGCTGGGCATTCGTTCGATAAATCTTCCTGATCCATTAACAAATCCTTGATCATCGGAAAAGAGACTTCCTTTAATAGTATCCCGAAAGTAATCATTGAAAAATCGAATATTTAACAATTGCCGTGCATTTCCTATTGTTGCTTTTTTTTCAGCTGGAAGTGCTGTCGGAAGCTCCCAGCCCTCACCTAATAACATAGTCGGAGCCTGTTCTTCTAGACATCTTGCAACAATTTTCTTCATTGTGTCGATATCTAGTGAGCCCATTAAATCAAAACGAAATCCATCGACAGTATACTACCGTAGCCAATAATCAATAGTATCTAATATGAACTTTTGCACCATTATTCTCTCACTGGCAATATCATTACCAACACCAGTACCATTACTTAATTGACCATCAGAATGATAGCGAAAATAATAGCCAGGGACTATCTTTTCGAAATCTGTTTCATCTATTGATTTTTGGATATAAACATGATTAAACACTACATCAATAATGACAGAAATATGTTCTTGATGTAATGAATCAATCATTTGTTTACATTCATTAATTCGAACAATAGGGGCATTAGGGAATGTAGAATAGCTTCCCTCTGGAACTTGAAAATATAGTGGATCATATCCCCAGTTGTATTGGCAGTCTGGCTGTAGCTCATCAACTCTCGCAAAATCATTAATTGGTAGTAATTCCACATGGGTAACTCCTAGTTCTTTTATATAAGAAAGTGCTGTTGTATATCCATTAGTTGTTAATGTGTCTTTTTCAGTTAACCCAAGAAAGGTACCTTTATTCGTTACGCCACTATTTTCATGCTTAGTTGCATCTCGAATATGCAGTTCATAAATGATGGAGTCTTGTAAATGTTTGATGACTGGTTTATTTACACGCATTTGATATGTTTTCGATAAATTAACGACCACTCCAAATAAACTGTTAGCAGTCATTGCCTTTGCGTACGGATCATTGACACGGACGACTTGACCATTAATCATTAATTCATATTGATAGGAAGCACCATGCCAGTTACCGTTAACGAAGAGCGTCCATATTCCTTTTGTTTTTTTCTTCATGGAATATTGAGCGTTATTCAAAATGATGTTAACAGTTGTTGCAAGTGGTGCCCAAATCGTAAATGTTGTAGCATCAATACTACATAATGCGCCCAATTCTTCATCAGGTGCTGTGTAATGTTCTTCAAACCATTTTGTTCTTACGATATTTCTTGGATAAACCGGTATCGTTAAGTCATCCCATTGTAAAAATAGCTGTTCTCCAAGCGGTAATTCCTCTTCATAAATTACTTGTACCGTTCTATCATTCAAAAATTTATCAATCCGGGCGAGAAACCGTTTATTCGCCGATTTCCAATAAATATAGGGTAAAGCATCATTATGCCGTATGCTAACATCATCAGCAAAACAAACGGTTAATGCATATATATTATCGATCCAAGCAACATTTTTCGTCACAAATGAACACCTCATTAAAAGGATTCCTATCTTCAGTATATTTTTCTAGCTTCTTTCTGCTTACATAGTATTAAGATTAAGTTAACCATTTTTCTGTTACATTAAACCAGTTTGCTAGATAAATAGGTGTTTCGACAAAATATATCAATATTTTTAAATAATTTAGAAAATGTCGAAAAGTATATTGGAAAATATATTGAAATAACACGTTAAAGTACTATAATTATAAATATTCAAACAAGTAAAATATAGCAGAAATTATAAAAATCTCACACTGTTTCAGCTTAGGGGGGAGAGAACTTCATGCACTACAACGTATCTGAACAGGATATTTATTTATTTCATCAAGGAACCAATTACAACAGTTATAAGCTTTTAGGTTCTCATTTCCTCCAATGGAAAGGTCAAGAAGGCTTTCGATTTGCAGTTTGGGCACCAAATGCTAAAGAAGTTTCTGTTGTTGGAGATTTTAACAACTGGAGGGGGAATAGTCATCCTTTAGAAAAAATCACCAATGAAGGTCTTTGGGTTGGATTTTTTTCAGATATCGAAGCATTTGTGCCATATAAATACGAAATAAAAACGTATCGAGATGAAACGTTATTAAAAGCTGATCCATATGCTTTTCAAGCAGAACTCAGGCCACGGACGGCTTCTATTACAATAAAAGACTCAACCTATCAGTGGAGGGATGAAGAGTGGCAAGTGAAAAAAAAGAAATTTCAGCCCTATTCCTCCCCGATTTCAATTTATGAAGTACATTTAGGTTCCTGGCGAAAAACCGAGGATGGTGATTTTTATTCCTACAAGGAGCTAGCTGAACAATTAATTCCGTATGTTGAGAGACTAGGATATACCCATATAGAAATATTGCCAATAACAGAGCATCCGTTCGATTTATCTTGGGGCTACCAGACGACAGGATATTATGCCCCAACTTCAAGATATGGTAGTGTAAATGAACTTAAATATTTTATAGATGAATGTCATAGACATAATATTGGAGTCATTATGGACTGGGTGCCAGGACATTTTTGTAAAGATGATTTTGGCTTACGAGAATTTGACGGCTTACCAGTTTATGAATATGCAGATCCGAAAAAGGCAGAAAAAAAACTTTGGGGGACATTAACATTTGATTTTGGAAGACCAGAGGTACAAAGCTTCTTGATTTCCAATGCTGTTTTCTGGATTCAAGAATTTCATTTAGATGGGATTCGCGTAGATGCGGTTGCCAGTATGATTTATTTAAATTTTGACCGAGGAAATGAAGAAGAAAAAATTTATAATGCATTTGGAACAGAAGAAAATCTCGAGGCAGTAGCGTTGATCAAGAAATTAAATGAAGTAGTATTTTCCTATGAACCAAATGTATTGATGATGGCTGAAGATAGCTCAGATTATCCATTAGTAACTGCACCAACCCATTCTGGTGGTCTTGGGTTCAATTTTAAATGGAATATGGGTTGGATGAATGACACATTGGAATATATGAAAAAAGACCCAGTTTATCGAAAATGGCATCATAATTTATTAACCTTTTCTTTTATGTATACTTTTTCAGAAAATTATGTTCTTCCACTTTCTCATGATGAAGTAGTTCATGGAAAAAAATCGTTACTTGATAAAATGCCTGGTGATCAGTGGCAACAGTTTGCCAGTTTACGATTATTATATGGCTACTTAATATGTCATCCAGGAAAAAAGCTGCTATTTATGGGTGGCGAATTAGGTCACTATGCAGAATGGAAATATAAAGAACAATTGGACTGGCATTTGCTTGATTATCCACTGCATGCCTCCTTACATGAATATGTAAAAGAATTAAACCATTTTTATTTAGAAAATCCCGCGCTTTACCAATTAGATCATGATACAAGAGGATTTGAATGGATAGATCCTCATAATATAGACCAAAGCATTATCGCGTTTTTAAGAAATAGTGAAAATCCTCAAGAGCAATTAATCATTGTCTGTAATTTTACACCTTCTGTTTATTATGATTACAAAATCGGTGTACCTATTCCTGGCATGTATAAAGAAATTTTCAATTCGGATAGATTGGAGTATGGTGGTTCCGGTCAATGCAATGATAAAAAACATTTTAGTTTTCCGCAAAAATGGCATGGTTTTATGCAGCATATTAAAATTATGATTCCACCATTAGCCATTGTTGTTTTTACATGTATTGATAGAAAGGAAGAGGAGGAGATCTATTGAAGGAATGTATTGGAATGTTATTAGCTGGTGGAGAAGGTAAACGATTAGGCGCTCTAACTAATGATATTGCAAAACCTGCAGTGCCTTTTGGTGGTAAATATAGAATTATCGATTTTACTTTAAGTAATTGTGCTAATTCAAGTGTTCATACCGTTGGGGTACTTACACAATATTCTCCATTGGAGCTTCATAAGCATATCGGCAACGGAAAACCGTGGGATATGGATCGGCATAATGGAGGAGTTACCGTTTTATCTCCATATACAGCGAAAAGTGGTGGAGACTGGTACTCAGGGACAGCAGATGCTATTTATCAAAACATTCATTTTATTAGTCAATACAATCCTAAATATATTCTTGTCATTTCAGGCGACCATATTTATCAAATGGATTACCAAAAGCTATTGGATCAACATAAAGAAACGAAAGCAGATGCTACCATTTCGGTAATTGAAGTACCGTGGGCAGAAGCCTCTCGGTTTGGCATATTAAACACAACGGATAGTTTGCGCATATTTGAATTCGAGGAAAAGCCACAATTACCGCAAAGTAATTTAGCTTCCATGGGAATTTATATTTTTACATGGGAGGTGTTAAAAGCATATTTACTCAAAGATGCAAAAAAGAAAGCATCCAGTCATGACTTTGGGAAAGATATCATTCCAGCAATGCTTTGTGACAATCGGAAATTATATGCTTATCGATTTGACGGATATTGGAAAGATGTCGGTACAGTACAAAGCTATTGGGAAGCAAATATGGACCTTCTAAAGGAGGAATGTCAGCTTCAATTAGACAATAAACAATGGAGAGTTTATACCAATAATTTTAACTATCCATCCCAATTTATAAGTGGCACTGTCAAAATCAATAATTCTCTTATTAATGACGGATGTTTTATTTACGGTGGAAGTACGATTGAGGAATCAGTAATTTCAACAAATGTAGAAATTGAAAAGAATTGTTATATTCAACAATCTATTATTCACACTGGTGTAAAAATAGGGAAAAATTGTATATTAGAACGAGTGATTATTATGGAGAATACAGTCATTCCGGAAGGTACCATCATTCGAACAGATAAAATGGAAGAACCGATTGTCATCAACCAGAAAGTTTTAGAGGCAAAGCTGGTTGTAAGAGGAGGGGAAAATTAAATGGATCGTTTGATGGGATTAATTAATCTTGAGCATGAGCATCACATTTTTAATGAATTAACCTATTTCCGTAATAATGCTTCGATACCTTTCGCAGGTAGATATCGATTAATTGATTTTCCCTTATCTAATATGGTGCATACTGGTATTGAGGAAATAGCCGTTTTTGTTCGGAATAAATATCGTTCGCTTTTGGATCATCTTGGTACAGGTGATAATTGGGACTTAGATAGAAGAAACGGAGGTTTGTTTATTTTACCACCTGATTGGAATGACCCTTCCGATCAATCGAAAGGCGATTTGCGCTTTTTCCATAATAACCGAGATTATTTTAATCGTAGTAACTGCAAGTATGTCCTCGTTAGTGGCAGTCAATTTATAACGAATACGGACTATACAGATGCTTTTAAATTCCATTTAGATCGAAATGCTGATATTACGTTAATTTCTACTAATATTGAAAACTTACAGCATGAGCATAAACCATATTTTAGAATAGAAGCGGACGATATTGGCTGGGTTCAAAACATTACAAATGATAAACGAAATCATTTATTGTTTACGGGTGTTTATATCATTAATAAAGATATTTTAATGGAATTAGTAGACCAATGTATTGCTTTCCATAAAAATCATTTTTTCATGAACGGAATTAAAGATAACTTACACCAATTAAAGATTCAAACGTATCGACATACCGGATATAGTGCATTTATTAACACAATTGAAAGTTTTTATCGACATAATATGAATCTATTATGTGAGGATAATTATCGGGAATTATTTTATAAGCCATCGTTTATCCAAACTAAATTTTCCAATAATCCACCAGTACAATATTTAAAATCAGCGAATGTGAAGAACTCTATTTTAGCTAATGGTTGCGTTATTGATGGTGAAGTGGATAATAGTATTTTATTTCGGGGAGTTCATGTTGAGGAAGGTGCCACGATTAAGAATTCGATTATCATGCAGCGTTGTTCGATCGGGACGGGAGTTTATTTGGAAAATGTCATTTTAGATAAAGATGTTCGGGTAAAAAACGGTCAAAAAATAATTGGTACGACTGAAAAACCGTTTGTTGTAGCAAAAAGACAAGTTATTTAATTATCCTATATAACTATCCAAAAGTATGAATATTTACCCTGCTAAAGATTCTTTTAAACATAATACTTAATTGTCGTAATGTCTCATGTAATTTCGAGTGATAAGTGGAAAGGGGAGAACACTGTGGAAAATATATTATTTGTAGCCTCTGAATGCACACCTTTTATTAAAACAGGTGGATTAGCAGATGTCATAGGTTCACTGCCACAAAGTTTGCAGGAAATTGGGGATGTTGAAGTTCGTGTCATGCTACCAATGTATGATGAAATCGATGGATTATGGAGAGAGCAAATGGAGTATGTTACTTCATTTGATGTAAAGCTAGGCTGGAGAAATCAGTCTGCAGCTATTTATACATTAAAACATAATCAAATCGTTTATTATTTTATTGCAAATGACTATTATTTTACGAGAAAAGGGGTATATGGATACTATGACGATGGGGAAAGATTTGTTTTCTTTTCACATGCTATCATGGAAGCATTATCCCATCTGGATTACACACCAGAGATTCTTCATGCCCACGATTGGCAAACGGGAATAGCAGTTGCGTTAGCGAAAATTGTCAATCCTGTTCCTAATTTGAAAACAGTGTATACAATTCATAATATAAAATACCAAGGCGTTATGCCCCTTAATACGTTTGATGACTTTTTTTCTATTTCTAGGGAACATATTGGTGGGATGGAATGGCAAGGAATGCTTAATTGTATGAAAGCAGCGATTTTCCATGCGGATAGAATTTTAACGGTCAGCCCAACCTATGCAAAAGAAATTTTGGATCCTTATTATAGTGAAGGATTACATGATCTTTTACAAAATCGAGTAACTGACCTCATGGGAATTATTAATGGGATTGATACAAAAGAATATAATCCATTAACAGATCCATATATTCCGGTAAATTATCGTTCTGCTAGAATAAAGAAAATGGAAAATAAAATTGCGCTCCAAGAAAAATTAGGTTTACCAAAAGATGGATTGATTCCAATGTACATCATTATCTCTCGATTAGTGGAACAAAAGGGGATTCATTTAATTGAACGGATATTAGCAGATTTTCTCCAAGAGGATGCTCAGTTTATCGTGCTAGGAACTGGTGAAGAAGCATTTGAGAATTATTTTCGCGATATTGCAGAGAGTCTTCCGAATAAGGCACGTGCCTTAATTACTTTTGATGAAGGTCTCGCCCGACAATTATATGCAGCGGCAGATTTTTTGATTATGCCATCAAAGTTTGAGCCTTGTGGATTAAGCCAATTAATTGCTTTACAATATAAAACCGTCCCAATTGTAAGAGAGACGGGAGGACTAAAGGATACTGTGATTCCGTATAATGAAATAACTGGCGAGGGAAATGGGTTTAGTTTCTCTAATTATAACGCGCACGACTTGTTATATGTATTACGATATTCGCTTGCCATTTATAACAGTCCAACAGATTGGCAACAATTAATTCGTAACGTAAATAAAAGTCAATTTAGCTGGAAGGATTCCAGTTTAGAGCATATGGAATTGTACCAACAGCTATTGCCAACCCCAATTTATGGTTAGGAGGCTTGCGCTTGGGTGAGTATACAGCGGAATTGTTTATGGAAAAACTACAGGCGAACGTAATGAAAGACACCGGGAAAGAAGTTTCAGAAGCAAGTAATAAGGAGATTTTTTATGCATTAACCTCCATTGTCAATGAGGAAATCGTTCCAGCGTGGGTTGCGACACAAAAGAAATATAAAGAAAAAAATAGTAAACAAATGTATTATTTGTCAATGGAATTTTTAATTGGAAGTTTATTAAAAAGCAATTTATTAAATTGCGGATTATTGCCGTTAGCAGATCTTGCATTGCAAAAATTAGGAAGAAACCCAGAAATGATTTATGCACAGGAGCATGATGCGGGACTCGGCAACGGTGGGCTTGGCAGATTGGCAGCATGCTTCCTAGACTCCCTAGCTTCGCTTCAATATGCTGGACATGGATATGGCATTCGATATCGGTATGGATTATTCGAGCAGCGCATTATCCACGGGAATCAAGTAGAATTACCAGATTATTGGTTAAAAGATCCATATCCGTGGGAGCATCGAAAAGAAAATGAGGCAGTGCATGTGCAATTTCATGGGAAAGTGCATATGCTTCAACGGACAGATGGTTCATTAGAATTTAAATATGAAAATACTGACAAAGTAATGGCTGTACCATACGATATTCCTATTATTGGTTATGAGAATAATGTGGTAAATACGCTTCGATTATGGAGTGCGGAGGCGTATTTTGAAGAAAATGATGGGATCGAAGGCAATCATAAATATTTCCACGAATTAGACCATCAGCATTCAATCGAGCAAATTTCTGGGTTTTTATATCCAGATGATTCCAGTTATGAAGGAAAAGAATTACGGCTAAAGCAGCAATACTTCCTCGTATCGTCAACAATCCAGCATGTAATCAAAAACTTTAAGAAAGACTTTCAATTGCCATTAAGTAGATTAGCAGAAAAAGTAGTCATACAAATAAATGATACACATCCAAGCTTGGCTATTCCCGAAATGATGAGAATATTAATGGATGAAGAGCGTTTTTCTTGGGAGGATGCATGGAAGGTCACTACGAAGGTATTTGCCTATACGAATCATACGACAATGAGTGAAGCTTTGGAAAAATGGCCGAAATCGATGATTAATTACTTACTTCCAAGAATATATATGATTATTGATGAGATTAATGAACGCTTTTGCCAAGGGATATGGTTTGATTATCCGGAATTAAGAGACAAAATACCGGAAATGGCTATTATTGCATACGAACAAGTACATATGGCTAGACTGGCCATTGTTGGAAGCTTTAGTGTAAATGGTGTTGCACGAATCCATACGGAAATATTAAAGAAACAAGAGATGAAAAATTTTTATACGATTTTTCCGGACCGCTTTAATAATAAAACAAATGGCATCACCCATAGAAGATGGCTTTTGCAAGCAAATCCAAAACTAGCAACACTGATCAGTGAGGTTATTGGCACACAATGGATAAAACGACCAAAACAACTAATCAGTCTATTAAAATACACGAAAGATCGTGGCTTATTAGAAAAATTTGATCAAGTGAAGCTTGAAAATAAAAAGGCATTGGCAAATTTTATTTTTGATCGAACAGGGATAACAGTAGATGAACAATCGATTTTTGATGTCCAAATAAAAAGGCTCCATGAATACAAACGACAATTGCTCAATATTTTTCATATCATTTATTTATATAATGAATTAAAAGAAAACCCATCGATCGACATGACACCAAGGATCTTTATTTTTGGTGCAAAAGCAGCGCCGAGCTATCATTTAGCAAAGGAAGTAATCAAGTTGATTAATACCGTTGCATCTATCGTGAATTATGACCCTGCTATTCAAGGCAAACTTAAAGTTATATTTTTAGAAAATTATAATGTTAGTTTAGCTGAAAAAATTATTCCAGCTGCAGACGTAAGTGAACAAATATCTACTGCGAGTAAGGAAGCATCTGGTACAGGTAATATGAAACTAATGATGAATGGGGCATTAACTATTGGTACGTTAGATGGAGCAAATATTGAAATTCATGATTTAGTTGGGGACTCCAATATTTTTATCTTTGGATTAACTGCCGATGAGGTGCTGAATTATTATCAAAATGGTGGCTATTTAGCGAGAGATATTTATCATACCGATGATCGGGTGCGAAAAATATTAGATCAATTAAATAAAGGTGCATTTGGTTTACATGACATGGAATTTAAAGATATTTATTATAATATTCTTTATCATAATGATCCCTATTTTGTGCTAAAGGATTTTGAACCATATATTGAAACCCATGAGTTAGTGGAGCAGGCGTATCGTGATCGTTTTACTTGGTTAAATATGAGCTTAAACAATATAGCTTACTCAGGTAAATTTTCGAGCGATCAAACCGTACAAGAATATGCAAATGATATATGGAAAATTAAACGATTATAGGCAATATTATTTAGCAAAGACCTGTCGAAATACAGGTCTTTTATATTTACTACAATACAAAAATAGTTTGAATGATGGATGAATATTACATGTTAAATAGTAGCAGACGGAATACAACATATTATTTCATAAATAACAACCGAACCTACGAATATAGGCTTTACTAAGGAAGAAACTTGTCCTTTTTTTCATATGCTGCATATATTTACAATAGCAAAAGCTTAGGAGGACAAAATAATGTTTCAATTAGTAGAGAAGGCAGTTTTATGGATGGCCGTATTACGTATCTTTTCTGGTAGTCTGGAAATCATTGTTGCTATGATCATTTTAAAGGTGAATAATATCGAAAAAGCACTAGCCATTAATAGTACTTTAGCTTTAGTAGGACCATTAATTCTCATTACAACGACAGCTATTGGTTTACTTGGATTAGTGGATCGAATCTCATTCACTAAAATTATTTGGGTATTTATCGGGGTCGCATGTATTATTTATGGGGTTAGAAGTGGAAATTAATACAATCCACGCCAATGTTTATTGTAATTATATTATGTAAACTATAGTATTTTAGCAAAATATTAATCAAATGATTATGTATAAGCTGCTTTCCAAATGGAAGGTAGTTTTTTTATTGAGGTCCAAAATGCTTCTTTCGTTTTCCATTTTTCAAATGAAACAAAAATGTTCATATGGTACAATTAAAATAATTTGAAAAATTATTATGTTAATTTCAATTTCGTTTTTTCGAATAAAGTAATTTAGTATATACATAATTTTAATATTGGGGAGTGGAAATGGTTTTATGATAAAAATCATTTTTTGGACATGTTTCGTAATTTTATTAATTGGCGGTGGGGGGGCTGCCACATATTTCTTTTTAACATCCCCATTAGAAAATAAACAAGCATCAGATGCAAACGAAAAGGTGGCATCGACCGAGAAAGAGGAGCAAGAGGAAGGAGAAAGTCAAGAAGTAGTGAATAAACCTGCCGATATATCCATTGTTACACTGGCAGACGGAATGAATGGACATGATTTTATTTCTAACTATCATGATTTTTATAATGAAACGCTTGGCTGGGGTAGAATCGACACTGCGAGCTATTCTGAGCAAAAGGAAAAAGCAGAAGAAATTTTACAATCGATTAAAGGTATATCCATTCTTGATGATGCTATAAAAGAGGATATCGGACAAATTGAACATTATGCTAACATTGTTTTAGAAAGTGATGATCGGTGGGCAATGAGAATGCTTCATCGTTTATTCCATGATTTAGACATTTATTTCAACGGATATGATTATAATCAATCATTTGGTGTTACACAATATCGAGGGAATTGATAACAAAGAAAAGAGCAAGGATGCTCCTCTCATAGGAAATCACCCTTGCTCCATCGATAATTCCAATTTTATTAATTGATTAAAACCTTTGCTTTAAAAACAGTGGTTAAATGATCATTTTTTTGGCCTTCAATATAGATTTCATGTTTAGCAACTGCCGTGAGGTCTCGATGTAATGTAATGATATCACCTGGTAATGCTTCGTTAATAAAGTTAACTTCTATACTTTTTACACGATGATTTTTATGATCTTCGACAGGGAAACAATCCATAATAAAATCAACGTATTTAGAATTATTAATATGTCCATTGAAGTCAATATCACTATAACCAATCACTTTCTGATACACTTCTTCAAGCTTCCCATTATCCATAAGTTTTCCTAGTTTACAATCAATGGCACGGTCTTTAATAATCTCTGGATAGGAAATGCCAATAACATCACTTCTTTTTAGCTTTCGCTCGGTAATATCCATTACCACCCAGGAGGATACAGCGCGAATAAGGATATTGCCATCCATATCACGGACAATATAATCTCGTTCAAAATTTAAACGATTTGGTTCTAATGGCCATGTTTCAATCACTATTTCTTCATTCCACATCGGATTTTTTATAATATCTACCCGTATGCGCATTAATATCCAAGTAACATTGTGTTTTTCCTTCAGCGTATTTATTCCATAGCCTAAATTTTCTGAGGCGAGACTAGCAATGTCTTGAAAATAGCTAAATAAAACACTAAGTTTTAAATGTTTATTAAAATCTACATCCCGTAGATCAATATGGTATTTTTGTTTAAATAAACTAACTGGTTGCATTTTGCAGCTCCTTTCAGAAGAAATCTTGTACATGCTCATTTTAACATATTTGTTATTTTATTCGATAATTGCGGATTTAGCTAGAAAAAGTAGGCGGAAATTTAAGTGGCTTTCCTTCATTTAATATGTTTCCTTTTCGAATGAATCAATAGAGAAAAAGAATGAAATTCATTTAAGTTAAAGGAAATATTCTATAGTTTATTATATGAGCATATGTTAATATATACATAGAAGAATATAGATAAAGTGAGTAGATGATGATGAAGGATGAAAAGATAGTGGAAGTAGATAATGCGCTTAGTTTAGATGAAGAGACTTTGTTTGAAGTATCGCAAACGTTTAAAGCATTAAGTGATCCGACGAGGGTACGTATACTCCATTTGCTTTTGCAAAAAGAATTTTCCGTAAATGAAATTGCTGAGAACCTACAGCTAAGACAATCTACCGTATCCCATCAATTAAGGTTTTTAAAGAACTTACGACTTGTAAAATATCGTAGGGAAGGGACAACGTTATATTATTCTCAAGATGATGAACATGTATTTAACTTATTAAAGCAATCCATTGAACATGCGAAGCATCAATAAAACAATGAAATGTGTTTTGGAAATAAAGTAACAAGATTTTCTCTAAATGTGTAAAGATAAGTAAACCTAATGAGGGGGCATTACGGTGGGGCATAACCATAATCATAGCCATGGAGCGAATAAAAAGGTATTATTAATCAGTTTTATCATAATAACAAGTTATATGATAGTGGAAGCTGTGGGGGGCTTTTTAACAAATAGTTTAGCACTTTTATCAGATGCAGGGCATATGCTTAGTGATTCTATATCACTAGGTATTGGTTTATTGGCCTTTACTTTAGGTGATCGAGTAGCAAGCTATAGTAAAACTTATGGATATAAACGATTTGAAATATTGGCAGCAGTTTTTAATGGTGGAGCGTTAATAATCATCGCACTATTTATTTCTTATGAAGCTTTTCGTCGCTTTAATAATCCAGCTGAGGTTGCAGCTAATGGGATGTTAACAATTGGCTTTATCGGATTATTAATAAATATAATCGTTGCCTGGTATATGTTAAAAAACGGAGATACGGAAGATAATTTGAATTTGCGCGCAGCTTTCCTTCATGTGATTAGCGATATGCTTGGATCTGTTGGGGCAATTGTAGCTGCCTTATGCATTATGTTCTTTCAATGGAGCTGGGCGGATCCATTAGCAAGTTTAATAGTAGCAATACTTGTTTTAAATAGTGGATGGAGAGTAACTTCGGAAGCACTACACGTATTGATGGAAGGAACTCCGAAAAATATCAATATCGAGGAAATAGTGAAAACTATTGAAAAAATACCAGGAATTATTAGTATTCATGACTTGCATGTTTGGAGTATTACGAGTGGACAAAATGCGTTTAGTTGTCATGCAGTAGTGAATGGGGATTTATCGATTAGTGAAAGTCAAAAAATCTTACGAAAAATTGAACATGACCTTGGGCATAAGGGAATTAATCATATTACTATTCAAATAGAAAGTAGTGAACATCCTCATGATGACTCTGTAATGTGTAAAAACACAGAAGCTGCGATAGATCATCACCATCACCATCATCATTAACCAATAAAGGTATGATAAATTGCAAGCGGTAAAAGTATGGATTGTAGTGGAAGTATGCTGTTTAATTAAACGAACCCCAAGAGCAATTACGCTCTTGGGGTGTTTTACTTTAAAGTACTGACTATTATCATAAAGCTACAAGTTAAATTATGAATGGTAATCATTTGCTACAGTTCTGCAATATGTCAATCTAGTAATGTATAATATAATTCAAAAATGAATTTTCAATTGGCAAATAAATTTTATTGATACAGTTCCTCCCGACGATCAGAAAATACAGGAATAGTATTTCGAACACGATCTACTTCTGAAAGATCTAGGGTAGTATAAAAGATTCCGGAATCGGTTTGATTACGTAATAGTATTTCTCCCCAAGGTGCAACAACCATTGAATGTCCATTAAATTTATTATTAGGATCCTCGCCAACTCTGTTTACGGCAACAATATAACATTGATTTTCGATGGCTCGTGCCTGCAGAAGGATTTGCCAATGGTCAATTCGTTTGTCTGGCCATTGGGCAGGAACAAATATAATATTGGCACCTGATAAAACATGTTTTCGTATCCATTCCGGAAACCGTAAATCATAACATATTACACCGCCACAAATGGTATTATCTAGCTGGAAAATATTCGTTTTCTTCCCTGGTTGTAAAAACAGATGTTCCTCCATTAATTTGAATAAATGTGCTTTATCATATTTCGCTACGATATGCCCGAGGCGATTGGCAACATACATCGTATTATAAAACTGATCTTGTCTTTTAGTTGAAACAGAACCAGCAACGATATTAATAGTATATATTTGTGCAAGGCTAGCGATTAATTTTTTTGTAGCTTCGCCTTCTAAATCAGCAAGACTTTCTAGTTTATCAAGTGCGTATCCGGTGTTCCACATTTCTGGGAATACGACGATATCTGCATCATTTCTCGCGGCTTCCTCAACATACCGAGTGATTGCTGTAAAATTATTTTCTGGATTAGCAAATTGAATATCCATTTGCACACAAGCAATCTTCAAAAATATCACCCTCTAGACATTTTTAACTAAAGATTATAAAATTTAGGATAAAATTGCAAATCAAAAAAATCTAACAACATATAAGGGGAGTATAATGGACTATTCTGAAAGACTAAAAAAACTTCCGAAACAGTTTTTTGCGAGCTTAGTAGAAAAAGTAAATAAAGCAATAGAAGAGGGAAGAGATATTATTAATTTAGGGCAAGGAAATCCGGACCAACCGACACCGCCACATATTGTAACAGCATTACAAGCAGCAGCAAATGATCCCAAAACTCATAAATATTCTCCTTTTCGTGGAACTCTTGAGTTGAAACAGGCAGTCAGTGCATTTTATAACCGGGAGTATGGTGTAAAAATTGATCCAGAGCGTGAAGTAGCAATCCTATTCGGTGCTAAATCGGGATTAGTAGAATTACCAATGTGCCTGTTAAATGAAGGAGATTTAATGTTATTACCAGATCCAGGGTATCCTGACTACTTATCCGGAACTGTTCTTGCAAATGTGGAATATGCTACATTTCCATTACTTGCAGAAAATCATTATTTACCAGACTATGAGGCTATTCCTTTCCATCAAAAGGAAGCAGCAAAATTATTGTATTTAAACTATCCGAATAACCCGACAGGTGCTACGGCAAATCGAAAATTCTTTATCGAAACAGTGCAATTCGCGAAGAGTCATAATATTACAATCATGCATGATTTTGCCTATGGTGCTATCGGCTTTGACGGACAACGACCGGTTAGTTTTCTTGAGGTCGAAGGTGCGAAAGAGATTGGGGTCGAGATGTATACCTTATCGAAAACCTATAATATGGCTGGCTGGAGGGTAGGCTTTGCTGTTGGTAATGCAACGATAATCGAATCATTAAATTTACTTCAGGATCATTTATATGTAAGTTTATTTCCGGCAATCCAAAAAGCTGCTGTAGCTGCTTTAACAGGTGCTCAACAAAGTGTGGCAGATCTCGTAAATTGCTACGAAAGTCGTAGAAATGCCTTTATTGAGGCATGTCATAATATAGGCTGGCGTGTAGATGCACCGAAAGGGTCATTTTTTGCTTGGTTACCGGTTCCTGCTGGATATACAAGTCAGACATTTACCGATTTGTTATTAGAGAAAGCAGATGTGGCAGTTGCTTCTGGAAATGGTTTTGGAGCATATGGTGAAGGTTATATACGGGTCGGCTTGTTAATGGATGAGGTTCGATTAGTAGAAGCGGTCAAGCGTATTGGAAAGCTAGGTGTATTTTAAAAAGGCAGTATCTGATGGAAAAATGAAACGTTATGAGAAGGAACATCATAAACTCCCAATTTTTAAGTATTTACGTCTCCTGACTTCAAACAACCCTTTAGAATACACTTTAAAGAAAAATAAATAATTAATATCAGCTTTATTGGCTAGCCATGTACTTGCATGTGCTAGTTTTTTTTCTGTTTAAATGAAATTTATTAACACTGGACTACTTATAACGCCATATATTGTTTCAAGGAGGGGAGATAATGATAAAAAAACTGCTAGTCCTTTTTTTATTTCTTGTGGCTGGGATTTTGTTTGGGTGCGTAAATAAAGAGGTTACCGTACATGATGATTTGCTTAACTATGTAAATAAGGAAATGCAAAAAGCATATGACTTGGAAAATGTTTCTATTACTGCATACGAAAATGTTTCTGGAGTAAATTACACGGATGATTTTACGATGCATCAAGCATTAACAAAAGAGGTAGTTCCGAATTATCGAGATTTTATCGATGAGCTTGAGCATGCAGACATTGCAACAGAAGAGCTACAAGTAATCCATGATGGATATGTAAAAGGGGCGAAAAAGCAGCTAGAAGCATTTGAATTATTTGTTACAGCACTAGAGGATCAAGATATTAATTTAGTAGAAGAGGGAAATGAACTGCTTGCGGAAGGTAGAGAATTAATAAACACATATGTAGTGGAAATTGAAGAGCTAGCAAGTGAACATAATGTAGAGTGGGAATAGAAAAATATAGATCTACTATCATAGACAACTGCTGCCGTTGTATGGTGGCTTTTTTTATTTCACGAAACCGATACGAAGATAGGTCTTTATTATGTGAAATATAAGCAGTGTAAATAGTAATTTCTTTCTTTTGAAAACCCATTATTTTTCGACTAATATTATATTAATAAAACATATTGACAGGCATTTTTTCGTTTGCTAAATTAAACGGTAATATACATTACGTAATGGAAAAAATTGTTACTATTTATCCAAATGAAATTTTTTGAGTAAATAATGCGGGAAAGCTGTAGGATAGCAGTTATTGTTTCTCTACATACATATTTGTGTGATTTAGATACGAATGAATAGTCCCTGCATGGGGCATTTTTTTATGGTTAGTGAGTAATAGGGAACAATCACCATAAAAAATGATAGATTAGTAAAAATAGCTTAAAAGGCAATTGTTTTTCTAATATAAAGAATGCTATGAATAATAAACCTATTGTTTTTATGAAACATATAAAGATTGCTTGCTAATACTAATTTATTGACTAGTTATTTTGAAAAAGTTGAATAGGTTCGTGGAATGGAGGTTGGATATGAAAAATGTTATTGTGGTTGGCGGGTCGTTAATTGTGGCATTTGCATTTAATTTTTTTCTTATCCCATTTGGGATACTCAGTAGTGGGATAAGTGGAATTGCCATCTTATTTGGCCTCATTACGCCAGTTAGTATTGGTTTATTAAATTTTTTATTTAATTTACCATTAGTTATTTTAGGGTATTATAAATTAGGAAAAGAGATAACGATTAATACATTAATTAGCATCGTTTCGCTATCGATTTTTATGTATATTTTACCGGTAATGCCGATTACAGATAATATTTTACTTTCCACAATATTTGGTGGGGTTATTAGCGGAGTGGGAATTGGAATTATTTTGAAATATTCTGGTACATCGGGTGGCTTGGATATTATTGCAGTTATTGTTTCGCGAAATAGCAATATTAGTGTTGGATTATTATTAACTGCGATGAATGGTATAATTGTCATTATTTCTGGTGCAGTTTTTAATTGGGATATTGCACTTTATACTTTATTATCTATCTATATTACCGGAAAAATGCTCAATACTATCTATACCGATCATATAAAATTGACGATGCAAATTGTGACATCTAAAGGAGAGCCGATTCGTAAGGAAATTCTTGCTTCTGTATATCGAGGTATGACCATTATGGAAGGTGCCGGCGGTTATTCACAAGAAAAAAAACAAATTCTTATGATGGTTGTTACTCGCTATGAAACGATTCAAATTAAAAATATTGTTCGTAAGCATGATAAGGATGCATTTATTAATATTTTTGAAACAGTAGAAATTGATGGTAAGTTCGCGAAAAATAGCGTGTAATCAAATTGTTGCTAATTTATGACATTACACTGAGTTGGTAAATAAACTATATGTGATATAGTTTATCTATCCGAATGAATACGGTAAAATGAAATTAAATTACACAAAGAATCAAGGAATCAGAAGAATACATAAGAATTTTGCGTACATGATGATAGTTCTGATAAGGAGTGAAAACATGAATATTACAATTAGTCCAGCTGCAGTAGCTTGGTTTCAGGAAGAAATCGGGATACAAAAAGGTGATAAAGTAAAGTTTTTTACACAAATATACGGATCAAGTCCGATTCAAAAAGGGTATTCTCTAGGCTTTACTAAAGATAACGATCCGATTGATATGGCAGTAAGTACGATATCCGAAGGAATTGAATTTTACGTAGAGGCATCGGATTTATGGTTTTTCAATGACTACAATTTAGTTGTAGAATATAACGAAGCATTCGATGAAATTGAATTTAACTATTCAAAAGAATAAGTATGAAAACGAGTATACACTCTATACTCGTTTTTTTTTATGAAATTTAAATAAAAACATAAGAAATTCCTCGTATTTTGCACTTCATGCTAATTTCGTGCTTTTTCCTTTTGGATGATGGCTATCATAATCACATAAAGGAAAGATTGTTCGTGCATAATAATGACAGTTTTAAGGACTGGGAGGATTTAAAAATGAGTACGAATGAACAATTATCGGTATTTGCTCTAGGTGGATTAAATGAAATCGGGAAAAATATGTATGCCATTCAATATGGAGAGGAAATTGTTGTCATTGACTGTGGGAATAAGTTTCCCGATGAAAGTCTATTAGGCATTGACCTGATCATTCCAGATGTTAGCTACTTAGTAGAAAATAAAGAAAAAGTACGCGCACTTATTGTGACACACGGACATGAGGATCATATAGGTGGAATCCCTTTCTTTTTAAAGAAGCTGAATGTCCCAGTTTATGCAACACAATTTACATTAGGATTAATTGAGTTAAAGCTAAAGGAGCATAAAATATTAAGGGAATCGGAGCTAATTGCAATTGATTCAAATAGTAGTTTAACGTTTAATAATTTACGGGTGAATTTTTTCCGTGTCAACCATAGTATACCTGATTGCTTAGGAACGGTATTTTATACACCGGAAGGAGCGGTTGTCCATACAGGTGATTTTAAATTTGATTTAACACCTGTAAACAAGCAATATGCAGATATTCATAAAATGGCAAAAATTGGAGAAGGCGGAGTATTGCTACTTATTTCAGAAAGTACCAATGCAGAACGTCCCGGCTTAACACCTTCCGAAAAACAAGTAGGAGAACATGTTTACGAAGCGTTTCAAAAAGCTAAACGAAAGGTTATCATATCGACATTTGCTTCCAATATTAATCGTGTACAGCAAGTGGTGGAGGCTTCTCGATTAACAAATCGTAAACTCGTATTATTAGGCAGAAGCATGGTAAATGTTGTACAAGTAGCGATGAATAGAGGATATTTAGATGTTCCAGAAGGTATGATTATTGAGTCTGACCAAATCGAACAGTTTCCTCCAGAACAAATCGCTATATTATGTACAGGTAGTCAAGGCGAGCCAAATGCAGCACTTTCTCGTCTCTCAAGTGGGAATTTCCGAGGGGTGGAAATATTGCCAGAGGATACGGTTATTTTAGCTGCTGGCCCGATTCCTGGAAATGAGCGAAATGTTACGCGAATAGTAGACAATCTATATTCCATTGGTGCAAACGTCATTTATGGATCTGGAAGTACGACAGGTATGCATGTATCTGGGCACGGAAGTCAAGAGGATTTGAAGTTAATGTTAACTCTTATGAAGCCGAAATATTTTATTCCTGTTCATGGGGAGTATCGCATGCTCCATCATCATCAAATGCTTGCGGAATCCGTAGGTGTTGAACCTGGGAATACATTTATTATGAATAATGGGGATGTAGTTGATATCCAAAACGGTATTGCTCGGCAAACTAGAAGTATTCCTGCTGGAAATACTTATGTAGATGGAATTGGTGTCGGAGATGTTGGGGATATCGTATTACGTGACCGTAAGCAATTATCAGAGGATGGATTGTTAATTATTATTTTGACGATGGGGAAACGAGATGGAAGCCTTCTCTCTCCACCAGATACAATAACAAGAGGATTTGTATATGCGAAAGATAATGAGGAATTGTTAAAAGAAGTAAATCAGCTAGTAACGAAAACTGTGAATGAGCAGCGCGAGGGTAATCGCAATGATTGGGGAAGGATTAAGCGTCAAGTGAAGAAATCAGTAGGACAATATTTATTTGCCCAGACGAAAAGAAAGCCGATGATACTTCCAATTATTATTGAGTTTTAGAAGTATTTCTCTTGAAAAAATTCGTCGTAGTTTATGAATATAGTGGATAGTGAAGGTGATGAAATGAAGGCAATCGCAATTGAGGAATATGGCGGTTCAGATAAATTAAAAGAAATGAAAATCAATCAGCCAGTTCCAAAAGAAAATGAAGTAATTGTGGAGCTACATGCTACATCTATAAATCCAATTGATTGGAAGCTAAGGGAAGGTTATTTAAAATCTATGTTACCATTCGACTTTCCAATCATTCTAGGCTGGGATGCAGCGGGTGTAGTCCATGAAGTGGGTGCAAAAGTAAAAGACTATCAGGTCGGGGATCGTGTTTTCGCCCGTCCAGCAACAACGAATCGAGGAACCTATGCAGAATATACAGCAGTAGATGCTTCTCTTTTGGCCAAAATACCAGACAATATAAGCTTTGCAGAGGCTGCTAGTGTTCCCCTTGCAGGATTAACCGCCTGGCAGTGTTTATTCCATTTCGGTAATGTGAAAGAAGGGGATAACGTACTCATTCATGCCGGTAGTGGTGGTGTAGGGAGCTTTGCTATCCAGTTTGCCAAACATGTGGGAGCATTTGTAGCAACAACTGCTGGAACTGCCAATGTAGAATTTTTAAAATCACTAGGTGCAGATCTCGTTATCGATTATAAAAAGCAGGATTTTGAAAATAGTGGGATTGTATTTGATTTTGTTTTAGATTCTTTAGGAGGAGAAATTCAGGAAAAAAGTTTTAAGGTTTTAAAACAAGGTGGAACACTTGCATCCATTGTATCCGAACCAAATAAACAACAGGCGGAACAGAGAAATATTAAAGCTGGTCTTGTATGGTTAATTCCCAATGGGAAGCAATTAGCTGAAATTGCAGCATTATTAAAAAATGGCGATGTAAAAGCAATCATCGGACATACTTTCCCTTTTTCTGAAAAAGGGGTAAAGGATGCACACGCTTTGAGTGAAACACATCATGCAAAAGGAAAAATTGTAATTGAAATAAAGGGAAATGCGAAAGGGTGTTTCGATCACCAATAGATAAAAGAAAAGACGTTGCACTTAGATTGCTAACGTCTTTCCTATTTTTGTGTTCGTTTAACTAAAAATTAGGATTTTTGCCTAAAAAGCTTTCCCATGCCACTTTTGTCCCATGATCAATCTCATCCTTTGAGGCATGTAGTCGCTTTTCTGAATCTCCATAACCAATTTCGATATCTCCTGTTTTTATCCGATGGAACACACTATCAGCAAAATCTGCTAACGGTGCTCCTGATGTATGTATTCCGACCCCACCTAAATCAGTATTTACTGCTGGTGGAAAAACTTCGATTACCCCAATCGTTGTATTCGCTAATTGATGTCTTAAAGACACTGTAAATGAATGGATTGCCGCTTTTGTCGCACTGTATATAGGAACCCATACTCCAGGTCTAATCGCTAATCCGGAAGATATATTGATAATAGTTGCATTACTTTTGGTTATTAAGTGAGGGATAAACAGCATAGAAAGATGAATTGGACCTTCAATATTAATTGATATTTCTTTTTGGTAATAATTCCAGTCATAAGGTGCCTTTAAAAGATTAACTTGCTGTTGAATACCTGCATTATTAATAAGTACATTTGTATTTGGAAAATCACTTTTTATCCATTCGTAAAGTGCTGTTCGTTCCGTAGTACTAGCAATATCACATTTTCTTGTATGGATTTGTGGATACTTTTCTTTTACTTCGGCTAACTTTTCCTGGCGCCGACCAACTATAATTACTTCATTTTCGTTTTGAAGAAATCTTTCTGCTAAAGCTAAACCAATCCCCGATGCCCCACCAGTGATAAGAACTGTATTCCCTGATATTTTCATTGTGGATTCCTCCTAAGTGGATATACTTCAATTCATACTTTCCTAATGGTACTCTTTCTACCGTTATTTTTCCACTGAACTATTTTTTGCATGAAAGAAAATAGAATACATGATTTTTATAACAAAATTGCAGTATAGAAGAGGCTAGCCTTTGGAAAATTATTTGAAAAATAAAGAATCATACCGTATTGTTTTATACGAGAGGTAGAGAAACGGGAAAGAGGGGGGAGAAATATGATAAAGGTAATATTTTTTGACTTGGATGATACGCTTTTATGGGACGAAAAAAGTGTTGCAACCGCATTTGCCCGTACATGTAAACTTGGGGAAGATTTATATGGTGTAGATGGCACGCAACTAGAAGCATCTGTTCGACAAACAGCAAGAAATCTGTATGAATCTTACGAAACCTTTCCCTATACGAAAAAGATTGGCATTAATCCGTTTGAAGCACTATGGGGTGAATTTTCAGATGATGCGGATGAACTGAAATTATTAAAGGAAATTGTGCCAAGCTATCGAAAGCATGCATGGACTTTAGGATTAAAGGCATTAGGAATTGATGATCCGAAGCTTGGGTACAAATTAGGGGAGAGATTCTACAACGAACGACGAAATGTCCCGTTTGTTTTTACAGATACCTATTCTGTTTTGGATAAATTAAGTGGAAAATATCGCTTGCTCTTACTGACAAATGGCTCACCACATTTACAAAATACAAAATTATCTTTAACACCAGCACTTGCTCCGTACTTTGAACAGATTGTCATTTCAGGTGATTATGGAAGCGGAAAACCGGACCCGGGAATATATCATTATGCGTTATCATGCATGTCTGTACAAAAGGATGAGGTAATAATGGTTGGGGACAATTTAAGTACAGATATTTTAGGGGCGAATTCGGTGGGGATAAAATCTGTATGGATCAATCGGAAACAAAAGCAACCAGATTATGTATTTCCGACCTATGAGATTTCACATTTAACGGGATTACTACCAATATTAGAGCGTATATCCTTGGAATTGTAAAGTAAGTAATTTTCCTTTTGACATGCTCATGATCGGTATGTATTTTTTTTACACTCCTGCAGAAAATAGAACAGACATTTACTTCATTTAAGGAGGAGCATACCATTTTATGGCGAAAAGAAAAGCACAAGTAAATGCTATTGAAAAATATAGTAAAACACCACATAAAAACAACCAACAAGCAGATTTTTCTGCCGAATTTGCTGGGGAAGAAAATCCGATGAAGGGCGCAAATCGGAATTCACAACAAGGCAGAGCAGGGAAAGGAAAGCGTAATGAAAGACCAATTGAATAAAAAGGAAAAGAATTTAAACACAAATGTGGAATTTGGCATCGAATTTGGAGATGTAAATGGTGCGAAATTAATGGAACATGCTTATGCAAATAAGAAAAAAGAGAAAAATTCAAAAGCACAAAAATAACGTTTTTTAGCTGAATCGTATACTACCATTGTTGGCCAGTTAAAGTGGTCAACTTTTTTTGTCTCCAAGGTAATTTTTTTGGCTGTTTTCGTATAGTTGTTGCTAATAGCCTCCTCGTCGCATTCGCTCCTGTGGAGTCTTCCCTGTCTTGCTTTTCTCACTTGTCTAGCTCCAGCGCATAGAGACTAGTGAACTTGCGCACTCCTCTACTACGATAAGTCAACAGCCTTTTTTTAAAAAATTTTACACGATTGTTGAATGCAAATTCAAACAGAAAGTAATACTAGAAGTTGTATGAAAAAAGGTTTTTTCAGCAGCATGTAAAATTCCAATAAGGAGATTGAAAAATGGCAAATGTAAACTTAACAGTTGTGTTTTATAGTATGGGTGGAACAAACTATCAGTTAGCTCAATGGGCAGAAGAAGCCGGGAAGGAAGCAGGTGCTGAAGTTCGTTTAGTTAAAGTTCAAGAGTTAGCACCACAATCAGTTATTGAAGGAAATGAAGTGTGGAAAAATACCGTAGAGGCTACAAAGGATGTACCAGTTGCCTCCTCAGATGATATCGAATGGGCAGATGCGATTATATTTAGTCTTCCAACTAGATTTGGGAACATGCCTTCTCAAGTGAAACAATTTATTGATACACAAGGTGGATTATGGGCAACAGGTAAAACCGTTAATAAAGTAGTAAGTGCGATGTCTTCAGCACAAAATCCACACGGTGGACAGGAAGCAACGATATTGTCGTTATATACTTCCATGATGCACTGGGGTGCAATTATAGTACCACCAGGTTATAGCGATCCAGTATTATTTGGAGCTGGTGGAAATCCATATGGAACAAGTGTAACAGTAGGACAAGATGGTAAGATGATCGAGGATGTACAAGGAGCGGTAAAACATCAAGTAAATCGCACACTAACGGTAGCTAGCTGGGTAAAAAATGCCAACGGATAATTAAATTTAATTAAAACTTATCCGTAAGACACAAAGAAATTTGTGTCTTTTTCTATTGACCATGAATAGTACTGCCTATTACTTTTGCCTACATGTAAAGTTATTCCATGTTTAGTTTAAATTAAATAGCACATAATAATGAAAAATTAAGAAGAACATAAAGGAAATCAATATGCATCTTATTTTAGCATTTCTATCCATTATTGCTGTATGGATTAGAAGAGATTATCGGGAATGGGAAAAGTATTATTCTACAATGCAATATATTGCCATCGGTAATCTCACCTATAATTTTATCTGTGCTTCCCATTGGTTATGGCAATTGTCACCAGATATAAAATGGTTTAATCATTCATTGTTAGAGTTGGCCTATACATTTATAACCTTCCCATTAACGGCATTAATGTTTCTCGCACACTTCCCTGAAGATCAAGGCTGGATGAGGGTTTTTAGGCATTATTTACTTTGGATAGGTTTATACATAGGTGTAGAAATTCTCCTTTTGCTTAAAGGAAATATTATTTATAAATATGGCTGGAGCATTTATTGGTCTTCATTATTTGATTGTGTCATGTTTCCGTTTTTACGTCTTCATTATAAAAAGCCATTATTTACCTTACTTATAAGCATTCCTATGATTGCGTTTTGGATATGGTTTTTTCAAGTACCAATTAGCGTTCCGATTGAAAAGCGATGATAAAAAATACGGTGAATTAGATTTCTAAGGAAGGGAAAGTATTTCCCTTTCATTTCAAATAATAGAATAGCGATTTAGAAATGGGATATTTTAAAGATAGTAAGGAATTTATGAAAGTAAGGTGAACGCAGTGATGATGACAATGACCAAAAAACACTTAATGTTTAATATCGGGCTAGTACTGATGCCTTGGTTAACTTTATTATTTTTTGGAAAACAAAATATGAAGCGATATTCGATATCCGGTATTTTTATTGTCATATTCGAGATAATAAACCATTTGTACGGAAACAAAAGGAAATGGTGGAAATTTTATGATAAACGGAATTGGTTCATAAAAGACGAGCTTCCTTTTAGCATCGGTCCATACATGCCGCTTTCGATGTGGATTTTAAAATTTTCCTATGGGAATTTTAAAAAGTTCGTATTACTGAATGCAATTGCAGATAGTTTATTTGCCTTTATTTTCATGGAATTTCTTAAGAAAATAAAAATTGTTCGCTTAAACAGGCTCAATAATTTTCAATTTTTTCTCTATTTACATTACAAAGCATACTTGTTATATGGAGTACAATATTTAGCGGAAAATAAAGATCGCTTCTTAAATCGGATTAAAAAAGGAATCCTTAAATAAAATAATAGAAAGCAATTTTGTACATGCCAAAATGAGCATGTACTTTTTATTTTATGCGCTTTTTCTAAAAAATTGTTGTGATTTCATGATTTGGTTTATTAATGGAAACGCTTCAGTCTGCGGTCTTTTTACAAAAAGTAACAATCTATACGAAAACCTCCTTATTTTATTAGTAAGTGTTGTATTCATTCGGGATTCTTATAATATCTTAATAAAATCTTAATGAAAACATTAAGAAAAATTAATATTTTCTCTTCATAATTATCGTATTAAACAGCTTGAATACATATAATCGTATGTTGGCTCAAGGAGGACATAATGAAAATACAAGTAAAATTGAGTTTAAGAAGAAAGCTGCTAATTGGATTTTTTTGTGTCATTTTTTTATTCATCATTCTAGCTGGAATTACGTACTATCAATTAAGAACATTAAATGAAACCTATTCCTCGATAATTAAAGAGAGATTTGAAAGTACACAATATACGACTTCTGCAATCATTGAAACAAATAAGCTGGAGCTATCATTACGTAATTATTTAATTACTGGGAATGAGGAAGAATTAACCAAAATAAATACTGCAGGAAAAACCTTTCTGCAAAATATGGGAGAAGTTACAGAAGTTACAAATACAACGGAAGGGAAAAGTTATATTGACAAAATGTTAGCAGCAGAAAGGATATATAATGATTTATCAGAAAAAGTAATCTCATTAAAAAAGGATAACAATTCACGGGAATATATTGAAGTCATGAGATTTGAAGTTGCTCCTGCCGCGGAAAACATCGAGGCTGTAGGTAGAGCACTTTTATCCTATCAGCAAAATGAAGTAGTTAAGGCAAGCAATGAAATCTCGAGAAAAACTGTTAAAACAACATACATAATATTAGGGATTAGTATTTTTGCTATTTTTGTTGGGATATTTATTGCAATTTTTATTAGTAGAAAAATAGCAATAAATGTAAAGAAAGTATCTGTAAATGCTGAAAAAATTGCCAGCGGGAACCTTTCAATTGAAGATATACAAATGAAAAGCAATGATGAAATTGGTCAGTTAGCTCGGTCTTTTAATAAAATGAAGGAAAATTTAAGAAATGTTATTCAACTCATAAGGCAAACATCTGAACAAGTTGCCATCTCAGCAGAAAAATTGTCAATTAATGCCGAACAAACAACACTTGCGGCAAACCAGGTAGCTGCTCGAGTGATGGAAGTTGCCAGCACTGCAGAAATACAAGATAAAAGAACCGAGGACAGCTCTGAGGTTATCCGATCAACACTTACCGAAATCGTTCGAATTACTGACAATATATCTGCTGTAGCGGATTCTACTGTAGAAACGACAAAACAAGCAAATATAGGCTATCGTTATATGCAAAACGTAAAAAATCAAATGGATACAATTTATCAATCAAACGTAGAGTCAAACTCGGTCATTCAGGAATTAAAAAAACGATCAATTGCAATCGGTAATATAATCCAAGTAATTACAGAAATTGCAAATCAAACCAACTTATTAGCATTAAATGCAGCGATAGAAGCTGCCCGAGCAGGAGTTCACGGTAAAGGCTTTGCGGTTGTAGCTAGTGAAGTACGTAAATTAGCGGAACAATCAAAGGGATCCGCTGAGCAAATTTCTGAAATATTACTAGCTATTCAGAACGACACTGCAAAAACTGTGAATATGATTATGAGCGGAAGTAAAGAAATAGTCAATGGCTTGAATTTAGTAACAGAAACAGGAAATACTTTTGATGTTATTCAAAAGTCTATTGAAAATGCAAATGCGAGCGTGCATAATCTATTGAATACCTCAGAGGAAATAGCAGCCGGAGTTCAGAACGTAAAAGATTTCATAAACCAAGTATCTCAACAAGCGAAAACAACATCTATGAGTGCATCAGATATTACAGCTGTATCTGAAGAGCAGCTAGCTAGTATGGAAGAGATTACAAAATCTTCCGCATCATTAGCCAATACAGCAGATAAACTTAGAAAATTAGTAAGTAATTTTACTATATAATATCTTGTAAAAGGATGGACCGTTCCAAAAGAAATGGAAAAAATCATTTTTTTACTTTAAAGGAGCGCAATGTACTTACTATTTAGACACATACTTCGTTTGTGTCTTTTTCTTGTATTTTAGGGTAACATAATTACAGAAACAAATAGAATCTTTTTAGGAGGTGATCCAATGACAAATCAAAATAGCAAACCCAATAGATTAATCGCTGAAAAATCCCCATATTTACTTCAACATGCCTATAACCCTGTTGAGTGGTTTCCATGGGGCGAAGAAGCATTTGAAAAAGCGAAAAAAGAAAACAAACCTGTTTTCGTATCTATTGGGTATAGCTAATGGTTGTATATAAGTACTTGCCATTGGTGTCATGTCATGGAGCGAGAGTCTTTTGAGGATGAACAAGTTGCCAAGCTACTGAATGAACGTTTTGTCTCGATTAAAGTAGATCGGGAAGAACGACCAGATATCGATTCCATCTACATGTTAGTATGTCAAATGATGACGGGTCATGGAGGTTGGCCGTTAAATGTTTTTTTAACCCCTGAACAAGTACCATTCTATGCAGGAACCTATTTTCCGAAAGAACGTAGATATGGAATGCCAAGCTTTAAAGAAATTATTGTTTATTTACATGACCAATATTATCACGATCCAGATAAGGTGAATGGTGTCGTCGAACAAGTACGCAATGCTCTTCATACCGCCTCCAATGGAAATGGAAAAGGCGAGCTTTCGGATAAAGCAGTGGAGAATGCCTATCAATACTATGTACAGTCGTTTGATAGTACATATGGTGGATTTGGAGAAGCACCAAAATTTCCGATTCCACACGCCTTAATGTTTTTATTACGTATAGCAAAATTTCATAAGAATCAGCATGCACTTGAAATGGTAACAAAAACATTAGATGGTTTAGCAAGAGGCGGCATCTATGACCATATTGGTTTTGGATTTTCCCGTTATTCTGTAGATGAGAAATATTTAGTCCCTCATTTTGAAAAAATGCTTTATGATAATGCACTATTAACAATAGCTTATACAGAAGCCTATCAAGTAACAAAGCAGGAAAAGTATAAAAATATAGCAGAGCAGATCATTACATATGAACTTCGCGATATGCTCCATCCGGATGGTGGCTTTTATTCTGCTGAGGATGCGGATTCAGAAGGTGAGGAAGGAAAATTTTATGTATGGACACCAAGTGAGGTAAAAGAAGTACTTGGAGAAAATCTAGGTTCCCTTTTTTGTGAAGTGTACGATATAAGCGAAAGGGGGAATTTCGAAGGAAGAAGCATTCCTAATTTGATTAAGGAAGATCTGGAAAGCTTATATATTAAAAAGGGACACACAGTTGACAGAGACTTGGAATCCGCAAGAAAAGCATTGTTCCTATATCGCGAAAAACGAGTGCGACCGTTTCGAGACGATAAAATATTAACTGCTTGGAATGGGTTGATGATTGCTGCCTTGGCGAAAGCTGGTCGTGTCTTTAAAAACAAAAAATATGTCACGCAAGCCATTGAAACCCTGTCCTTTATGGAAAGGAAATTGATTCAGGATGGCCGATTAATGGTTCGTTACCGGGACGGAGAAGTGAAACATAAAGGCTATATAGATGACTATGCTTTTTTACTATGGGGTATTTTGGAATTATATGAAACAACGTTAAATTTAACCTACTTAGCAAAAGCGAAAAAATTAGCAGATCAAATGATGGAGCTATTTTGGGATGAAGCGACAGGTGGTTTTTTCTTCAGTGGAGAGGACCAAGAGAAGCTACTTGTCCGCCAAAAAGAAACATCTGACGGTGCAATACCGTCAGGCAATAGTGTAGCGGTAAATCAGCTGATAAAACTAGCAAAGCTTACAGGTGATTTTACGCTCGAGGAAAAGATAGAACAGCTTTTCCAATCTTTTAGTCAGGATCTTAATGAATACCCGAATAGCCATTCGATGATGTTGCAAGCTGTTTTACTAACTCGGTATCCAATGAAAGAAGTTGTTATTCTAGCGGATAATAAGACAGAAGAAGTATCAGAATTGGTGAATGTAATTCAACAAAATTTTCATCCGGAAATTACCCTACTGGTTGCTAATGACCCAGATGAACTAGTGAATATAGCTCCATTTGCACGGGATTATCATGCAATAAATGGTAAACCGACAATCTATGTATGTGAAAACTTTCAATGTAATCAACCAACAAATGATGTGAAGCAAGCTTTACAATACTTGGAACTTCTATAATTTTATCTAAATTAGATGAAATAAGTATAAAGGGAAAATGTAAACAATGCGACCGAATGTAAAAGGTCGCATTGTTTATGAAAGTCAATATTATCGGGTAGCTTTCGTATCGGTTTTCCATTCATTTGCTAAAATACCGTAAATCGCATGATCCACATAATGATCATATAACCACTCTGCACTACGTCTGACTCCTTCTAGTTTGAATCCTAGCCGTTCTGGTATGGCTCTACTTTTTGTATTTTCTACAGCTGCACAAATTTCGACTCGATTTAGCTTAAGCTCATCAAAGGCATAGGTAATCAATGCTTCCACTGTTTTCGTCATTATTCCTTTTCCTTGATACGTATCCGCTAACCAGTAGCCAATTGTTACATATTTGCTAAACCAGTTAATCGTATTAAAGCCAGCTGTACCGACAATCTTTCCATTATAAAGGATTACCGTAGTTAAACTGCGATTAGCAGCATAGCCTTCTTTATTTTGTTGAATAAATGCGCGCGTATCTTCAACAGATGTTGTTCCGTCAAGCCAAGGCAGCCATTTTTTTAAATGGTCTCGATTTGCATCGGTTAGTTCAAATAATTCGTTTGCATTATGTAAGTCTACTAGTTTCAATGAAAGTTCTTCTGTAATTTTGTGAACAAACATGCTTCTAATTCTCCTTTAACTTTTAATCGTGTAAAATTTACTAGTGCTATAGTTTTGTATTTTTATAATAGTAACATATTTTCCTTCATTTCCCATTATATTTTTTACACAGCCAAAAATTGCTTTTCTAATAACGGATATCATGCTAAAATGCTTTTTTACACGAATCATTTATTATTTTTGAAGGATATTGATGATAGAAAAATTATCGAATGAATGTTCGTTAAAATACTTGGCAAGACCATTAAAAAAGTATATAGTATAGATAGGAGAAAAATCCTTTAAAACTATTAATTTGTAAATTTTGAGGAGGAAATTGAGTGAGTGAGCGCCAAGTAGCCTTAGAACAGGCTTTAAAACAAATTGAAAAACAATTTGGTAAAGGTTCTATTATGAAATTAGGTGAGCAAACGGATCGTCAAGTATCAACGATTTCTAGTGGCTCATTAGCATTAGATGTTGCATTAGGAGTAGGTGGATATCCGCGAGGTAGAATTATTGAAATATACGGACCAGAAAGTTCTGGTAAAACAACGGTAGCTCTACATGCCATTGCAGAAGTACAAAGAAATGGTGGCCAAGCAGCATTTATTGATGCTGAGCATGCCATGGATCCTAAATATGCAAAAAATTTAGGTGTTAATATTGATGAACTTCTTCTTTCTCAGCCAGATACTGGAGAACAAGGGCTTGAAATTGCTGAGGCTTTAGTACGGAGTGGTGCGGTTGATATTATAGTTATTGACTCTGTAGCAGCACTTGTTCCAAAAGCAGAGATTGAAGGAGAAATGGGTGACTCACACGTCGGTTTACAAGCTCGTCTTATGTCTCAAGCATTACGTAAACTTTCTGGTGCGATTAATAAATCAAAAACGATTGCTATTTTTATTAACCAAATCCGTGAAAAAGTTGGGATTATGTTTGGAAATCCAGAAACAACTCCTGGGGGTCGTGCCTTGAAATTTTACAGTACGGTTCGACTAGAAGTACGACGTGCCGAGCAATTAAAACAAGGAAATGACGTAGTTGGTAACAAAACGAAGATTAAAGTCGTAAAAAATAAAGTAGCTCCACCATTTAAAACTGCAGAAGTAGATATTATGTATGGAGAAGGTATTTCCTTGGATGGGGAAATTATCGATATGGGTTCAGAACTGGATGTTGTACAAAAGAGCGGTTCTTGGTATTCCTATGCAGGAGAAAGACTTGGACAAGGTCGTGAAAATGCCAAATTGTTCTTAAAAGAAAATCCTGAAGTAAAACATGAGATAATGATGAAAATTCGTGAACATTATCAACTAGATTCATTAGAACCAGTTGTATCGAATGATGATCAAGAAGAATTTGAACTTTAATACTTCATTTAAATTATCGTACAAGATCACTTTATAGTGGTCTTTTTTTTAGGTTCTTTCTAAAGAATGGTTGTAAATTCACCAAGATAAGTAATATGAAATGATGGTTTAATCTATTTTATACTGGTGATTAAGAAGTTTGCCGAAAATAGAAGGGAATTCTCATTATTTATCGAATTATTCAATGAGAAAGGAGGGGAACTTATAGGTCCTTTTGTCCAATTATCCGAAATAATAAAAGAAGGGCTATCCGTACTCATTGGCAAAAAGCATTTGCAAAATAATAACTATATGTGATCATTTGTATATACAAAAAATCTATAAAAAATTTTTTAAAAGAAATCAATTGGGAATGGAAAAGAGAGGAAATAAAAAATATACATAATTAATTATAATAAAAAGAATTTCCTATATTTACTTAAAATTATTGTAAAACATAGAATAGACGCGCACGTTGTAATAGGTTACAATGTTTGATAAAGAATTTAGACGCTATATAATAATTGGAAGCCCTTGACAAGAAAATTACGCACCTTTACAATTAATATGTATATTTTACAATTTTTTTTGTAAGTTTTGGTCAATAATTGATTGACTGAATGTGCAATTAATAAAGGTATGACATATATTACAGTACCTTTTGATTAACAAGATGATTTTAAAAATGTACATGCCGACATGTATGGAAGAGAAAAGTTCATAGCAAGAGGAGGTGAAATGATGGAACCATTGGAAATCATCATCTCCATTTTGCTTGGCCTCGTCGGTGTTGTTGCTGGCTATTTCATTCGAAAATCCGTTGCAGAAGCAAAAATTGCAGGTGCGAAGGATGCTGCTGAACAAATTGTAGAAGATGCAAAGCGTGAAGCGGAGTCTTTGAAGAAAGAAGCCCTGTTAGAAGCAAAGGATGAAATTCACAAACTTCGTACAGAAACTGAGCGTGAACTTCGTGAACGAAGAAGCGAATTGCAAAAACAAGAGAATAGGTTATTGCAAAAGGAAGAGAATCTTGACCGAAAAGATGAAACATTAGATAAGCGAGAGCTTATTTTAGAAAAGAAGGAAGATTCTCTAACTCAAAGACAACAGCATATTGAAGAGATGGAAAGCAAAGTGGAAGAGATGGTACGTGAACAAAAGGCTGAACTAGAACGGATTTCTAGTTTAACTAAGGACCAAGCGAAGGCCATCATAATTGAACGCGTTGAACAAGAACTTTCCCATGATATTGCTCTTATGGTTAAAGAGTCAGAAAACCGTGCGAAAGAAGAAGCGGACAAAAAAGCAAGGAATATCCTCTCACTAGCTATCCAACGATGTGCAGCAGATCATGTTGCCGAAACGACTGTCTCTGTTGTCAATTTACCTAATGATGAAATGAAAGGTAGGATAATTGGTCGGGAAGGTCGAAATATCCGTACTTTAGAAACTCTTACAGGGATTGATTTAATTATTGATGATACACCTGAAGCAGTCATTTTATCGGGATTTGACCCAATTCGCCGGGAAACCGCAAGACTTGCATTAGAAAAACTAGTTCAAGATGGAAGGATCCATCCGGCTCGAATTGAAGAAATGGTTGATAAATCTAGACGTGAAGTGGACGAATATATTCGTGAAATTGGTGAACAAACCACTTTTGAGGTTGGTGTTCATGGATTACATCCGGATTTAATCAAGATTTTAGGTCGTTTAAAATTCCGGACAAGTTATGGACAAAACGTTCTGAAGCATTCTATTGAGGTGTCGCAATTATCAGGTCTTCTCGCTGCTGAACTTGGTGAAGATGAAGTACTTGCGCGAAGAGCGGGATTACTTCATGATATCGGGAAAGCAGTTGATCATGAAATTGAAGGAAGCCACGTGGAAATTGGTGTCGAGTTGGCTACCAAGTATAAAGAACATCCGGTAGTTATCAATAGTATTGCATCCCACCATGGTGATTCGGAACCAACATCGATTATTGCAGTTCTTGTTGCTGCAGCGGATGCATTATCTGCCGCAAGACCAGGAGCTCGTAGTGAAACGTTAGAAAACTATATTCGTCGTTTGGAAAAATTAGAAGAAATATCTGAATCCTATGATGGTGTAGAGAAATCATTTGCTATACAAGCAGGACGTGAAATTCGTATCATTGTCAAACCGGATTTAATTGATGATTTAGAAGCACATCGTTTAGCAAGAGATATTCGCAAACGCATTGAAGGCGAACTTGACTACCCAGGTCATATTAAAGTGACGGTGATCCGGGAAACTCGAGCTGTTGAATATGCAAAATAAAATCCGTTAAATGAAAATGAAAAAGAGGCTGATGCTTAAAAGCATCAGCCTTTCCTATTTTTACTGGTTTTTAGATGTTTAGAGTAAAATGAACGGTAATGTGCTAAAATTAAACTATAAAGTTCGTTTAAATAGTAGTCTATGTATATGTTACTCTCGAGTGTAGCTAAATATACGAATACTATGTGTTGGATGGTTCAGCTTAATATATTTAGGTAGTCTTTCGTTATCAATAAACTATTCGAAAACAGCTTTTATACAATTTATTTACTATTTATCAAATTCATGGCTTCGTGAAAGTCTTTAAATAAGAAAGGAATTAATATGATTATTTTATTTATAGGTGATGTAGTAGGATCTCCCGGTAGGGATATGATTAAACAACATTTACCAGAGCTTAAAGAAAAATATCGGCCAATGCTTACTATTGTAAATGGGGAAAATGCCGCAAGTGGAAAAGGAATAACCAATAAAATTTATCGTGCCTTTATGGAACAAGGGGTTCAAGCAATTACGATGGGAAACCATACTTGGGATAATCGGGAAATTTTTGAGTTCATTGAGGATGCGAAGAATATGGTTCGCCCAGCCAATTATCCGGAAGGAACACCAGGAAAAGGAATCATGTATGTAAAATTAAATGCAATGGAAGTTGCGATTATAAATCTTCAAGGCAGGACGTTTTTACCAGCAATTGATTGTCCTTTTCGTAAGGCAGATGAACTAATCGCAGAAGCAAAAAAACGAACACCGTTTATTTTCGTTGATTTTCATGCGGAGGCTACTAGTGAGAAACAAGCAATGGGCTGGTATTTAGACGGTAGAGTAAGTGCGGTTGTAGGTACACATACCCATGTACAAACAGCAGATAACCGAATCTTGCCAAATGGCACAGCTTATATTACTGATGTTGGGATGACAGGGCCATATGATGGAATTTTAGGTACAGATCGTGAGACCGTTATCCGTAGATTTTTAACGAATTTACCTGCAAGATTTGAAGTGTCTACAAGTGGAAGAGCACAATTGAGCGGAGTTTTAATTGATTTAGATGAAAAAACAGGACATGCTAGAAAAATTGATCGGATATTAATAAATGACGATCAGCCGATGTTTTATTAAGGCCGTTATTTTGACTGCTGTCATTTGTAATTATACCTCGGACTGAATAATTCCGCGGTAACTAATCGAATCTTTTAAAATATGTCTTGAATTAAATTTTATGCTGATATTTATTTTATAGGCTCCTCCTTCTGAAAAATCAAGGCAATTGATTCTAGAAAATATTGAAAAATAAAGTCAAGTCTGGAATATGGGTACTTTCTGTTGAATATAGTAGCAATGGAAGGTGATTTCGACTTGCAGGTCAGTCCATGAAAAATCCAAACTAGTGAAATTCAAGGAGGAGCAAGAAATGGAAATATTAAAAGTTTCAGCAAAATCGAACCCCAACTCAGTAGCTGGTGCACTTGCAGGAGTCCTAAGAGAAAGAGGGGGCGCAGAGATTCAAGCGATTGGAGCAGGTGCACTTAATCAAGCGGTAAAAGCGGTAGCAATTGCCAGAGGTTTTGTAGCCCCAAGTGGTGTAGATTTAATTTGTATCCCTGCTTTTACGGATATTCAAATTGATGGCGAAGAAAGAACAGCCATTAAATTAATCGTTGAACCGCGTTAACGGGAAAATATTCGATTAATAGGAACGAATAGGATAGTAGGATTATGGGAAATAATCATTCCCAAAATACAAAAATTATGGATTTATACCATTTTACTATGTTACCAGTTTTGGGAACTGAGTATTCATTTCCTCAGCTTTGGTGGCCTGACTTGCTAAGCAAGCAGGCTTTATTTTTTTGTTAAAATAAAGCTGACATTATGGAAAATTAACATACCTGATAAAAAAACAATAGAGCCGGATGCAAATGTTTTGTATAATAATGACTGATAAATAAAAATAAATGAATAATTTTTCTGTCGCCCAATTAATTTTTCGCCAATAAAAAGATTAAAAACAATCAGGAAAGGTAAGAGGAACTCGTGTGAACAATAAAGAAAATGCCTATCAAATATTTACAAGAATAAAAGAAAATGTACATAACAATCGGATGATTATTGGTATTGATGGTTTAAGTAGATCAGGGAAAACTACACTCGTTCACGAGCTAAAAACGATGCTGACAAAGGCAAATATCCCTCATCTAGTAATTCACATGGATGACCATATTGTGACTCGATTATCTCGATACAATACTGGCTACGAACAGTGGTATGAATATTATAGTCTACAGTGGGATATTAATTGGTTAAGAGAAAATCTCTTTAAGAAGCTTCGAGTTGCAGATTATATAAACTTACCTTTTTATGATGAGCATACGGATTGCCAAATCGATCGTGAGGTAATCGTAAAAAATACAAAATTTATTATTATCGAAGGAGTATTTTTGCAACGAAGCGAATGGCGAGCTTTTTTTGATTTGATTGTATACTTGGATTGTGCCCGTATGAAACGATTTGCTAGAGAAAGCGTAGAAACACAAAGTAATAGGGAGAAGTTTACAAATCGGTATTGGAAAGCAGAGGATTACTACTTGAATACTATCCACCCTATACAAAACGCAGACATCGTTTTAAATAGAGAAGAGTAGATGGTGGGCCAATCGTTAAAAAAGTGTAAAGGAGAATGTGCATGGGATACAAGCTTAAGACGAGCGAAACGGATAATAGTGTTATAGAATTTATTGATCGTGTAGATAGTCCGAAAAAGAGGGAGGATGCCTATCGCTTATTGGATATTTTTCAGGAGGTAACAGGGTATTCTGCAAAAATGTGGGGGCCGAGTATCATTGGCTTTGGTTCTTATCATTATACATATGATTCTGGTCACGAGGGCGATGCTCCGTTAGTAGGATTTTCACCAAGAAAAGCAAAAATTAGTTTATATATGGCAACAGGTGACCCAGAGCGTGAAGTATTTCTTGAGCGGCTCGGCAAGCACACTACAGGAAAAGCATGTGTGTATATTAACAAGCTGGCTGATATAGATGTTGAAGTTTTAAAAGAGTTCATCCAGCATTCTGTAAGGTTTTTACAAGAAACCTATCCTGAAAAGTAATTATATAATCAATAATGATTATTTGTAATGTTCGCTAGTAGGGAATATATTTTGTTATGATGCGTAAGTGAGCATAGTATGGAAATAAAGTCGTTATCAAATAATTTTGATTTATATCCAGTTTCATGAATCTTCCATATAGTGTTGTTTGTGGTATATATTCAGTATATAATGTTATGGTATACATATTAAATAGTTGAAAGCGTTCCCTTGAAAATGTTGATAGAAGGGACTAGGCTACTCTGAGAAGGTTTGAAAGGAGTTTTTTCCATGAATGAACAACAAAGATTACAATCTCAACAAGTAGAAGCTGTAACTCCAACGGACAAAAAATCCGCAGCTGGAGAAAAAGATTATAGCAAATATTTTGAACGAGTTTATATGCCACCGTCCTTAAAAGATGCAAAAAGAAGAGGAAAAGAAGCGGTCAATTACCACAGTGATTTTGAAATAGGTGAAGAATTTAAAGGAATGGGTAACGGCAGAAAATTTTATATTCGTACATATGGCTGTCAAATGAATGAGCATGATACAGAAGTGATGGCAGGTATTTTTACGGAGCTCGGTTATGAGCCAACGAATACGGTAGAAGATGCGGATGTTATCCTTCTTAATACTTGCGCGATTCGTGAAAATGCGGAAAACAAAGTGTATGGAGAATTAGGCCATTTAAAACCATTGAAGCAAGAAAAGCCTGATTTACTTCTAGGTGTATGTGGTTGTATGGCACAGGAAGAGGCAGTAGTTAACCAAATTTTAAAAGTACATCAGCATGTTGACGTTATTTTCGGAACACATAATATTCATCGCCTACCACAAATTTTGAAAGAAGCATATATGTCAAAAGAAATGGTAGTCGAAGTTTGGTCAAAAGAAGGCGACATCATTGAAAACCTTCCAAAAGTACGGAAAGGGAAAATTAAAGGCTGGGTTAACATTATGTATGGCTGTGACAAGTTCTGCACGTACTGTATTGTTCCGTATACACGTGGGAAGGAAAGAAGCCGCCGACCAGAGGATATTATTCAAGAGGTTCGCCATCTAGCTTCTCAAGGCTATAAAGAAATTACTTTACTAGGGCAAAATGTAAATGCGTATGGAAAAGACTTTGACGATATCGACTATCGTTTAGGTGATTTAATGGATGATTTGCGGAAAATTGATATTCCACGAATTCGCTTTACTACAAGTCATCCACGGGATTTTGATGACCATTTAATCGAAGTGTTAGCAAAAGGTGGAAATCTTGTCGACCATATTCATTTACCGGTACAATCAGGATCTAGTAGTATGTTAAAGATTATGGCAAGGAAATATACTCGGGAATCCTATTTGGAGTTAGTGGGCAAAATTAAAACAGCGATTCCGAATGTATCCCTTACAACCGATATTATTGTTGGTTTTCCAAATGAAACAGAGGAACAATTTGAAGAAACATTATCCTTGTATCGTGAGGTTGGATTTGATGCTGCATTTACCTTTATTTATTCACCGCGAGAAGGTACGCCGGCTGCAAAGATGAAAGATAATGTTCCAATGGAAGTTAAGAAAGAACGATTACAACGGTTAAACGCATTAGTTAATGAAATATCAGCACAAAAAATGAAAGCAATGGAAGGACAAATAGTAGAAGTACTTGTAGAAGGTCCATCTAAAAATAATCCAGATGTATTAGCTGGATACACAAGAAAAAATAAATTAGTTAATTTTGTTGCACCACATTCGGTTATTGGAAACCTTGTTAACGTAAAAATTACGGAAGCAAGAACTTGGTCATTGAATGGAGAAATGGTGGAAGAAACTATTGAGGTGGTTTAAATGGGGAAATATACAAAGGATGACATTATTACAAAGGCGAGAGAATTAGCAAAAATGATCGCTGATACTGAAGAAGTAGAATATTTCAAAAAAGCGGAAGCAAAGATTAATGAAAACCAAAAGGTTCGAGAAAAAATTGCAAGCTTAAAGAGCTTACAAAAACAAGCTGTAAATTTCCAAAACTATGGAAAAACAAATGCACTGAAACAAGTAGAAGCGAAATTAGAAGCAATTGAAAAAGAAATCGATGAACTTCCAATTGTTCAAGATTTTAAAGAGTCCCAGTACGAGGTAAATGAACTTTTACAAATTGTCTCTAATACCATTGCGAATAAAGTTACCGATGAAATCATCAAATCAACAGATGGTGACTTACTCCAAGGGAAAACTGGTTCTCAAGTAAAAAATGAACCGAACGGGATGATTCATTAATTCCAAGTAGTATCCAATAGGAAAGGTCTATTTTTTAGAAAGGAAACTCTTATACGGAGAGTTTCTTTTTCTTTTTAAAGTGAAAATGATGAGATAGTACTTGTAGAAACATTTTTTCGCATTAGAAAAATTGTAATAAATGGCCAATACTAATATAGCTATTTATAAAGTTGACCATTAATTTTCGTGTTTTTTTGTACCGCTTTAAATGCTGTCATCAGATAGTAATGGCTGAAGGGAGGGAAGGCGCATGTATTTCATAGGCTTAAGTATCATTGCGGTCTTATTACTATTATTTATGTGGAAAGAAGCATTTCGGAATCATGTAAGCAACCAGGTAATTCACCTTGAGAATTTGCCAGAATCCTTTTCTGATCTACATATATTTTTTATTTCAGACATACACCGTCGACTTATTCATCAGGATATAATCGAGCAAGTAAAAGGGAAGGTAGATATCGTTATTATTGGAGGTGATTTAACGGAAAGGGGTGTCCCATTTTCTAGAACGAAAGAAAATATTCAGCGGCTAAACGTACTAGGGCCAGTTTATTTTGTTTGGGGTAATAATGACTTCGAAGTAAATAATGCGAATTTACGAAGAGAGCTGATTAGCTCAAATGTTAAAATATTGGAAAATTCACATGCGACCCTCCGTTCCCAAACGGGAGAAAAAATATATTTAATCGGTGTTGGTGAAATCAGTTTTGAATTGGATCGATTAGATATTGCACTGGAAAACATCGATGATCCGAATGGCTTTAAAATCGTTATTTGCCATAACCCGGAAATAGTGGATCAAATTACTCCCGCTGACAATATACCACTTGTTTTAAGTGGGCATACACATGGTGGACAAATAAATTTCTTTGGTTTAGGTCTCTACCCTATTGGTAAGCTCCATCATTTATCGTTTACCAATATACTGATTAGTAATGGTTATGGGACGACAAAGCTACCATTACGATTATGTGCAAGAGCTGAATGCCACCTAATCAAAATATCAAAAAATTAGCGGGATAGCGATAAGTAAAGTGTTATCGGAAAGAGGCTAGCGGCTATTTCGAGCATCTGACAATTGCGAAGTAAATAAACTACGTGAAATGAGCTTTTTAAAAGAAGATAAAGATAATATAGGCACAATTTTTTACTTCAAACATAAGGTGGTGATATACCTTCATCCTTATGTTTTTTTATTTTCAAAAAGAAAAATAAAAGGGTCATCACATACAGAAATAATGAAATATTTATTCGCACACTAGTCTAATGTCCCGCATAGGATGAAGTGATAAAACTTGAGGAGGTTACGCTCGCATGGCAAATCATAGAGAGATTATTACAAAAGCGGTCGTTGCGAAAGGGCTAAAATTTACACAGTCCACCCATACGATTCGTCCATCCCATGCTCCGTCAAGTATCCTTGGCGCCTGGATCATAAACCATGCTTATGAAGCGAAAAAGGTCGGAAAAACAGTAGAAATCCATGGGTCTTATGATATAAACTGCTGGTATTCCTGCAATGACAATACGAAAACAGATGTAGCAACTGAGAAAGTACACTATCATGATGTCGTTAAGCTAAAATACAAAGACGATCACACAATCGAAGACAAAGAAGTCATTGCAAAAGTGCTTCAACAGCCAAATTGTGCAGAAGCTGTCATTTCCCCGAATGGTAATAAAATTATTGTGACAGCGGAGCGGGAGTTCCTTGTAGAAGTAATCGGCGAAACAAAAATCGTTGTTTGCTTATGCCAAGATGACTATGACGATGATGAGTGGGATTTAGATGTAGATGATGAAGAATTTGAAGAATTAAATCCAGACTTTTTAGTAAGTGGTGAAGAAGAATAATAATCGAATAAGATGCTAACACACCAGGCTATCCGGCTTATTAAACGAGATAGCCTTTTTTCTTTTGGATATATTCTCTTATATTTTCATAGATTGCCTGTTTCAATCGGGTAATGTAAAGCATTGAATTAGTACCAAGTAATATAAATAACTTTTAATATTAGGTAATATATGATACAGTTAATTAATAATCACTTGTCACTACATAATCGATGAGTGTTACCAGTTTAGAATGCATAAGGATTCTATAAAAGTGAGGGATACAAATATGAATATTCAAGAGTTAATTGCTCCAGATGATTACAATCTTACAGAGGAAATAGAAAAGCATTATTCAGAAAAGCTAGCATTGAAATTTGTCGATAAAGATGAAAATAGAGTAGAAGTTTCATATAAACAATTAATTGATAAGGCTAACCAGTTTGCCAATGGATTAAAACAATTAGGTCTTGTAAAAGGAGATCGAATAATGGTTGTTGTCCCGAGGTCAATTGAAGCGTATATGATTTACCTTGCTTGCTTAAAAGCAGGATATGTCGTTATACCTGGTTCTGAAATGCTTCGCGCACATGATATTTTATATCGAATGAATGATGGGGAAGTAAAAGCGGTAGTTGCATATGCTTCGTTTTGTTCAGAAATCAATAAAATTGTTGAACAATCGCTATTTCTAAAGCATATGATTGCTTTTGGAGAAAAGATTTCAGGATGGCTAGATTTTGATCAATTAATAGAAGGGCAATCAACGTCATTTCCAAAGGCCGATACAAAAAAAGAGGATATGGCATTTATTTCCTATACTTCTGGTACGACTGGACAACCAAAAGGAGTTGTTCATGTGCACGGCTGGGCATATGCACATATACGGACGGCTGCAAGTAGATGGTTAAATATTAATAGCAGTGACACTGTTTGGGCAACTGCTGCACCAGGATGGCAAAAATGGGTATGGAGTCCGTTCTTATCGATACTCGGAATGGGTGCAACAGCATTTGTTTATCAAGGAAAGTTTGTGCCAAAAAAATATTTAACATTATTACAGAACGAAAGAATAAATGTATTATGCTGTACACCGACAGAATATCGCTTAATGGCAAAGGAAAGTGATTTAGAAAACTATGATCTTTCTAAATTACATAGTGCAGTTTCTGCTGGTGAGGCATTAAATCGAGAGGTTATAGATACATTCCGAAACTATTTTAACCTGAATGTACGTGATGGTTATGGACAAACAGAGAGCACATTACTTGTTGGTACTGTGAAGGATATGGAAATAAGACCAGGCTCAATGGGGAAACCAATTATGCCAGAGTTTATGGAAATTGTCGATGAAGAGGGAAACCCAGTTTCTGCTGGAGTTATCGGAAACATCGCGATTCGTAAAGATTTCCCAGCATTGTTTTCCCATTATTATAAAGATCCGGAACGTACGAAGAATGCTTTTTGCGGAAATTACTTTGTAACAGGTGATCGAGCATATAAGGATGAGGATCAATATTTTTGGTTCCAAGGTAGAAGTGATGATATGATCATTAGTTCGGGTTATACGATTGGACCATTTGAAGTAGAAGATGCACTAATGAAACATGAGGCGGTAAAAGAATGCGCAGTAGTTGCGAGTCCTGATCCAATCCGTGGTAATGTAGTAAAAGCATTTGTTGTGCTGAAGGATGGAGTTAATGGGGCAGCAGATCTTGTGAAAGAATTGCAAAAACATGTTAAAACATTGACAGCACCTTATAAATACCCAAGAATTATCGAATTTGTTTCATTGTTACCAAAAACAGATTCTGGAAAAATTCGTCGTGTGGAGCTACGGAAAATATAATATAAATTAGGATTAGCAAGCGACCATATTTGATTTCACTTTCAAATATGGTCTTCTTTATTTCTATATCATTCGTGGTATTTTGACTAAATTCGATGTCAAATTAGCCAAGCTATGGTATAATTAGCATTTGAAGTATATACGGGAGTGGTATTGGAATGGAACAATATACGCCGATGATGCAACAATATTTAAAAATAAAGGCAGAATATATGGATGCCTTTTTATTTTTTCGTTTAGGCGATTTTTATGAAATGTTTTTCGACGATGCAATTAAAGCATCGCAAGAATTAGAAATTACGTTAACCGCAAAAAATGCAGGGGTGGAAGAAAAAGTACCAATGTGTGGTGTACCTTACCATTCTGCCCAAGGATATATAGAAACATTAGTAGAACGAGGGTATAAAGTAGCTATTTGTGAGCAGGTAGAGGATCCAAAGACATCGAAAGGTGTAGTAAAAAGGGAAGTTATTCAATTAATTACACCAGGAACGATGATGGAAGGTCGAAGCTTACACGATAAAGAAAATAACTATATAGCCACGATAACTGACTTTTTAGATGATACATTTGGATTGGCCTATACAGATTTATCCACAGGGGAAAGTAAAGTTACGCTTTTAACGGATGGTTGGCGAGAGGTGGTAAATGAACTCGCAACAATCCATACAAAGGAAATTGTCGTATCTTCTCAATTCCCAATCGATAAGCAGTCAGAGATGAAAGAGCGGATCAATGCGACCATTTCCTATGAGGAGGAAACAGATGTTGCTCCGCAATTTGCGCATATTCTATCCTCTACAAAGCAGGAAAAATTACAAAAGACTGCGGCGAGACTGCTTCATTATTTATATCGTAGCCAAAAGCGTTCGTTGGACCACATTCAACCACTAGTTATGTACCAAGTCCATCAATATATGAAAATCGATTATTTTTCAAAGCGGAATTTAGAGTTAACCGAAACAATCCGTTCGAAAGGGAAAAAAGGATCGTTATTATGGCTATTGGATGAAACAATGACGGCTATGGGTGGACGCTTATTAAAGCAATGGATTGATCGCCCGCTGCTTTCTAAACATGCGATTGAAGAACGTCTTCACCAAGTGGAAGTATTGAAAGAACATTATTTCGAAAGACAAGAATTACGTGAACGACTAAAGCAAGTTTATGATATTGAACGATTGGCTGGTAAAGTAGCGTTTGGTAATGTAAATGCCCGCGACTTAGTCAATTTAAAAAGTACATTAAAACAAATACCGGAATTAATTCAAATATTACAAAATATCCCGGATGAAACATTACAGAACCGGTTAAAAGACTTAGATCCAGTTGAAGAAGTTAGCAGTCTTATCGAAACGGCAATATTAGATAATCCACCACTGTCTGTTAAAGAAGGAAACATGATTCGTGATGGCTATAACTCACAGCTTGATAATTACCGTTATGCAACGAGAAACGGAAAAACATGGATTGCAGAATTAGAAAAATCCGAACGGGAAATAACCGGCATAAAATCACTTAAAGTCGGCTACAATCGTGTGTTTGGTTATTATATAGAGGTTACAAAAGCGAATCTGCATTTGCTTCCAGAAGGGAAATATGAACGTAAACAAACGTTAACAAATGCTGAACGCTTTATTACACCGGAATTAAAAGAAAAAGAATCCTTGATTTTAGAAGCTGAGGAAAAAAGTATTGATCTAGAATATGATTTGTTTTTACAAATCCGAGAACACGTAAAAAAATATATTCCTAGATTACAAAACTTAGCAAAAAAAGTAAGTGAATTAGACTGTTTACAATGTTTTGCGACAATCAGTGAGGAACGACGTTATGTAAAACCAACTTTTAGTGATGATCGTAAGCTAGCCATTGTAGAGGGACGCCATCCAGTAGTTGAAAAAGTGATGGCAATACAAGCATATGTACCAAATGATTGTTTCATGAATGCAGATCGAGAGCTATTACTAATTACGGGACCAAATATGTCTGGGAAAAGTACATTTATGCGCCAAGTTGCCCTCACTGCAATTCTTGCCCAAATCGGTTGCTTTGTTCCAGCAGATCAAGCAATCCTTCCGATTTTTGATCAAATTTTCACAAGAATTGGTGCTGCAGATGATCTAATAAGCGGGCAAAGTACGTTTATGGTAGAAATGCTAGAAGCGCAAAATGCGATTAGTCATGCGACTGAAAATAGTTTAATATTATTTGATGAAATTGGACGAGGTACCTCAACCTATGATGGTATGGCATTAGCACAAGCAATGATTGAATATATTCATGAAAAAATTGGTGCCAAAACATTATTCTCCACTCATTATCATGAATTAACAATTTTACAGGATAGTCTCGAAAAATTAGTAAATGTCCATGTAAGTGCAGTGGAACGAAATGGACATGTTGTCTTTCTGCATAAAATTAAAGAAGGGGCAGCAGACAAAAGTTATGGTATACATGTCGCAAAACTTGCCGATTTACCGCAGGAGCTAATTCATCGAGCAGAGGAAATATTATCTCAATTAGAAAATGAAAAAAACTATGAGCGTGCAGATGGCAGTGAGTTAGAGTCAATCCGATTAGCAGAACAAAGTGCAACGGTTAATCATGAAAAAGGCAATGCACAGGAGAAGGTAGCTGCTCAACAGGAAAGTGTGAAGTCGGAAAAAAGTGAAGCACAATTATCCTTCTTTGATGATGCGATAACTTTAGCGGATACTGAATTTGCTAGCAAAGAGAAGAAAGTGCTACAAGAATTAAAATCGATTAATTTACTTGAGATGACACCACTTCAAGCAATAAATGCTATATATGATTTACAAAAGAAATTAAAAAAATGAGGATAAGTATTGATGAAATCCCAGTTTCCCTAAAGGCAAGCGGAAAAAAGGTAATGTCGGAAACAATACGCACGAGGAAGTGGTCAAATGGGAAAGATTGTATTATTGGATGATAGCCTTTCAAATAAAATTAACGCGGGTGAAGTGGTAGAACGTCCTGCCTCTGTTGTTAAAGAGCTTGTGGAAAATGCAATTGATGCCAACAGCACGAATATCGAAGTAGAGATTGAGGAAGCTGGCTTATCGAAAATTCGCATCATTGATAATGGAGATGGGATTGAAGAAGACGATGTTTTACGTGCGTTTGCTAGACATGCAACGAGTAAAATCAAGGATGAAAATGATTTGTTTCGAATTAAAACACTTGGATTTCGCGGAGAAGCATTACCGAGTATTGCCTCTGTCTCGAAAGTGGAACTAATAACAAGCACTGGCGCAGGTGCCGGAACAAGATTAGTACTTGAAGGTGGAAAACAAATTACGTTTGAACCAGCACCAAGCAGAAAGGGTACCGATTTTACTGTCTCTAATTTATTCTTTAATACGCCTGCTCGCCTAAAATATTTGAAAACCATTCATACCGAGCTTGGAAATATTACGGATGTTATGAATCGTCTTGCCTTGGCGCATCCAGAAATAGCAATGAAATTAATTCATAATGGAAGAACATTACTTCATACAACAGGTAATGGGGATGCACGTCAAGTACTTTCCGCAATCTATGGATTTAATATCGTAAAGAAAATGATACCTATTCATGCAACTTCCTTAGACTTTCAGCTAGATGGCTATCTCGCCCTACCGGAACTTACGCGTGCATCTAGAAACTATATTTCTACAATGGTCAATGGACGGTTTATTAAAAATTATGGTATTGCAAATGCGGTTATAGCAGGATACCATACGTTACTACCGATTGGACGATTTCCGCTCGTATTTTTAAATATTACGATGGATCCAATATTAATCGATGTAAATGTACATCCTACCAAAATGGAAGTGCGATTAAGTAAAGAGCAAGACTTATTTATCCTCATAACAGAAACAATTAAAAATGCGTTTCGAAAACAAACATTAATACCAGTAGGAAATACACCAAAAATTGAGAAGGAAAAATCAGAGCAAATTAAATTAAATTTAGACCATTTACCTGGGAATGCAAGTCAACGGGTGGAACGTTCGCCTTTATCGAAAATAGAAAGGGAAGTAGTAAGAGACTTCCTTCCTTCTATTCAAACAGATTGGGAAAATTATCGAAGTGAAGCAAAGGATAATCTATCCAATAACGTACCGGTGGTAGATGAAGCTATAAAAGATACAGTGGATCCGAACATACCATCCTCGATTCCAAAGAAGCAGGATACAGTAGCTATTATTCATGAAGAGCGAAGCGATTTGTTGGATTCGTCTAATCCTCTGGATGAAGCAATTACTTACTTCGAACAACTGGAAGAGAATTCGGATTGGGAAGCAAATACAAACGCTTCTGAATCGGATCGTATTCCGCCATTATACCCAATTGGGCAAATGCATGGCACATATATTCTTGCCCAAAATGAAAATGGATTGTATATTATAGATCAGCATGCTGCACAAGAAAGAATCAAATACGAATTCTTTCGAGACAAAATTGGAGAAGTATCTAATGAGCTTCAAGAGCTGCTTCTTCCGATGACATTGCAATTTTCAAATGATGAATATATTAAATTAGAGCAGCATTTGGAGGAATTAGAAAAGGTTGGCGTGTTTTTAGAGCCGTTCGGCGGTAATTCCTTCATTGTTCGAAGTCATCCACACTGGTTCCCACGTGGAGAAGAGCAAGAGACGATACAGGAAATCATTGAGCAAGTATTATCGATGAAAAACGTCGATTTAAAAAAACTGCGGGAAGCTACTGCAATTATGATGAGCTGTAAAGGATCGATTAAAGCGAATCATCATTTACGTAATGATGAAATTCAACAATTATTAGATACATTAAGATTAACAACAGATCCATTCACATGTCCACATGGCAGACCAATTATTATTCATTTTTCCACTTATGAGATGGAGAAGATGTTTAAACGAGTGATGTAATTTAAAACAAGGCGAAATACCTTTAAACAAGGATTTCGCCTTGTTTTTTTCTATTATCAACATAAAATGACCACATTTATTGCTGTGATGGTGCTTTTTTTGAGTGCATTAGCAAAATGGCGGCGTACTTTTTTGTAAGTTAGGAGTAACATGACAGGAAGGAAAGATTAAATGAGGAAATCAAGGAGTTAAGTAAAAGTAAAAACAAAAATGTAGCAGCATTAGAAAAAAACTGGCTGAATGAAGTAGGAAAAAACTTATTAACAGTAGGAGCAGTAATATGTCATTTTCCCTCGATAGGATGAAGAAAGGGAGAAAACCAGGTAATCGTAGAGGAGTAGATAAACGAAATATTTATCAGTAAATTGCTCTAATTAATATTGAGTTATTTCCAGATTGAAGCGCGTTAGAAATAAGAGCAAAGAAATCAGAGAGGATACGAAGCGAAAAGTCGTCGATGTTTTGGCCGAGTAATCCGCACGAGAAAAAGAATGCTCTCTTTTATACATGTCCAAAAGTATGAGTTTTGCAGAAATATCGGAAACATTACGTATTTCGATAAGTTCTGCTCAAGTTTATATTAAAAGAGCGGATGAAAAATAAAATATATTGTTTAGTTTTGTCATGTAATTGTCATGCAATCACACATATATGAAAATTATTTTAATATTTTCCTTGAAAAAACCTTCTCAGTTGTCGAAATATAAATTGGAGAGGGGGGAATATTTATGGAAAGTATAGTAACTTGTACAACGTGTGGAACAAAAAATAGAACTACAACAATAAAAGGTGCTAAATGTGGAAATTGTGGTCAACACATAATTTCTAATACAACTAGTTACGGTATTTCAAATACTATTAGGACTAAGTTATTAAGCACATCTCATGACTTTATTATAGAAAGAAAGATAAATGAATTTTTATCAAAAAACAAAGTAGAAATTTTAGATATTAAGTTCTCGACCTTTTATGCAGAAGGAAACGAAGAATATCAAAGAAATACATATAATGCTTTGATAATTTATCGTGAGCTTGAATTATAAAGTAAGATCTACTCATATATTTTATTCTAAAGAGGATTTTGTCTCCTTTGTCGAAATGATTAGACGAAAGGAGATGGATAAAATAAAAGGAATATGGAAATAGTTAGGTGTGTTTAATAGTTGTCCATCAAAATTTGATTGACTACCAAAATGACCATATATTATACGTTTTGATTAAAAAATTAAACGAAATAATATAGTTTCGGATATATCCTTAAAAGTTAATAAATACAGAAGATGAAAATAGATGAATTTAATCGATATTAGTAAAATAAAAAAGTGATGTAATCGAAGCGAGGACAAACCCTATGGGGAAAAGTATGTTCCTTGCTTTTGATTCTTTATGGCTATTTAAATACCTATAACACAACTAGTCAATGATTGCCCAATGCTAGCCTCATGTTAAAGCTAATTTTTTTTCGACAAAAATCGCCTGTGTTACGTATAAAAAAAACGCCGTTGGTAATAATGTTTTGGTGTTTAACTTTTTTAGAAAATTGTGGTAAAATAGTGGTGCAAGTGTTTCATTTGAAATGTTTTACATAAGAAAGAGTTGAGTTGAAAGCAGTGAGTGAATATTGAGCAACAAAGAGAAATTACTTGTACTAATTGGACCTACATCCGTCGGAAAAACGAAAATGAGTATTGATTTAGCTAAAAAATTTAACGGTGAAATCATTAGTGGCGATTCAATGCAAATTTATCGCGGGATGGATATAGGCACTGCGAAAATTACAGAGGAAGAAATGGGTGGTATTCCCCATCATTTAATTGATATTAAGAATCCAGATGAATCTTTTTCTGTGGCAGAGTTCCAACAGCTAGTACGAAAGAAAATAACGGAAATTACCAATCGTAAGCGGCTGCCAATGATTGTTGGTGGTACAGGACTGTATATACAGTCTGTCATTTATGATTATCAATTCTCAGAAGTACCTGGTGATGAAAAAATCCGCCAACAATTAACAGAATCGGCGGAAAAAGAGGGAATCGAAAAGCTTTATGGACAATTACAAGTAATCGACCCAAAAGCAGCAGCAAAAATTCATCCCAATAATGAAAGAAGAGTTATCCGAGCGCTTGAAGTATATGTAACAACAGGTAAAACAATGACAGAATACGAAGAAAGTCAGAAAAAAGAGCTACTCTATGATGTCGTTCTCATTGGTTTAACAATGGATCGAGAATTACTCTACCAACGGATTAATGACCGAGTGGACATTATGATGCAGCGTGGATTGCTAAATGAAGTAAGAACATTACATGCATCGGGACTACAAAATGTTCAATCATTACAAGCGATTGGATATAAGGAATTACTGGAATACCTAGATGGTCATGTATCGCTGGAGGAAGCCATAGCAAATCTTAAACAAAATACAAGAAGGTTTGCGAAAAGACAGTTTACTTGGTTTAAAAATAAAATGGATATCATGTGGTTTGATCTGACAGATGAAAGACAGTATGAAAAAATTTTTGAAGAAATTTCCTATGTTATAGCAGGAAAGCTAGAAATAAAGGCGAATACATAAACATAGTAGAATCATGAGGAGGACAAAATAATGAAACAGCCAATCAATATTCAGGATCAATTTTTAAATCAATTACGAAAAGAAAATATTGGGGTTACAGTTTTCTTATTGAATGGATTCCAAATTCGTGGATTTGTAAAAGGGTTCGATAACTTCACTGTTCTATTCGAGTCCGATGGAAAACAACAATTAGTATTTAAACATGCAATCTCCACATTTTCTCCTGTAAGAAATGTCCAAATTGAATTAGAATAGTAGTGTTCACAAGAAAAAGCGGATATGGCCATTGTGCCAAATTCGCTTTTTTTTTGATATGTTTTTGTTTCTATTCCTTTAAGGAAAATGTTATTCTGATAAGTATGGATAAAAAGATTCATTTTGAAGGCATGACTTATTTTTTTCATGAATACATATAAATAGACATGGTGTTTCATAATCGAAGATAATCGTTATTTCTCCGATCGACGGTTACGATTGATTGAAAATTCATTTGATTTGTACAACCATGAGATTATCGTCCATTATACCCAAACCTTTGGAAATACTGCTTTATTTCTCGGGAAAGCGCAGGATTTGACAAGAGGTTGTAATTAATTTGTCGGAGTATTATAAAATTTGTCAAAAAAGAACGAAATACAAGTATGAAGCTTATTTTTTTCGACAAATGGGCGAATGTCACCATTTTTGTATCTGGGCGTATACTGTTGATAGGATTGAGAGGTGAACGCTTTGGAACAACCATTTCGAATGAAAAATAATGGGCAAATTAGCATTACATTAAACCCAAAAGTCAAAACGGAAGCGGTTGGTGAAACAAAAGCAATCGTTCCAGTAGAGGGATCTGTGGAACATGATATTTTAAAAGAAATTGAAGAAGACCTTAGTTCATTAGTTGGTCTTGAGGATATTAAAAAGGTTGTCAAGGAAATTTATGCTTGGATAATCGTTAATAAAAAAAGAGAAGAGCTAGGATTAAAGGCAGGAAAACAAGTTCTTCATATGATGTTTAAAGGAAATCCAGGTACTGGGAAAACAACTGTTGCAAGATTAATAGGAAAATTATTTCATAAGGTAAATGTTTTATCGAAAGGGCATTTAATTGAATGCGAGCGTGCAGATTTAGTCGGGGAATATATTGGCCACACTGCCCAAAAAACAAGAGATTTAATAAAAAAATCAATTGGTGGAATCTTGTTTATTGATGAAGCGTATTCACTTGGCAGAGGTGGAGAAAAGGATTTTGGTAAAGAGGCTATCGATACATTGGTAAAACATATGGAAGATCGCCAACATGAATTCGTGTTAATTCTGGCTGGATACTCACGGGAAATGGAAGGGTTTTTAGCACTGAACCCGGGATTGCAATCTAGGTTTCCGATTATTATTGAATTTCCTGATTACACCGTAGATCAATTAATGGAAATCGGGAAACAGATGATAAAGGAAAAAGAATATATTTTAAGTGAAGAAGCAGAACGGAAGCTTCGCGATCATTTATTACAAATAAAAAATACTTACCAGTCCACTCGCTTTTCCAATGGACGTTATATCCGTAATATTATTGAGAAATCAATTCGTGCACAGGCAATGCGGTTATTGATAAAAAATCAATACGATAAAAAGGAACTAATGACCATTAGAAGCAGTGATATATATTTTCCTGATGAAAAAGCTTGAGAGGCTCAGTTGAATGCAACTGGGCTTTTGTTATGCCTAGTCTAATGGGAAGCAATATGTAATACAAAATTCTTCATTTACTAATCTATCACGCCTACTTTGCAGTTATTTCTATTTTGTGTAATATGGAAGAGGACAGAAATGGATTATTTTCCAGTCAACTGTGAAAAATAAATAGCGAAATATTCCTTGTCTCATGATGGATGTGGAATGGTTTAATGGTATGATAATCGTACAGAAAGTAAGGTGAGATAGTGGAAGAAAGAGAAAGAGAAAGAGTAATACTCGTTGGTTGCCAATTACCAGATGTGGATGATTTTCGGTTTGAAAATTCGATGGAGGAGCTTACATCCTTAACTGATACAGCTAATGGTGAGGTACTATTAAAGGTAAGTCAAAAACGAAATCGTCCAGATGCTTCTACTTATATTGGGAAAGGTAAGGTAGAAGAACTGATTGCATTAATAGAGGAACTGGAAGTAGATGTAATCATATTTAATAGTGAATTAACACCAAGTCAACTACGTAATTTATCCAATCAATTAAATGCCCGTGTCATTGACCGGACACAGCTAATTTTAGATATTTTTGCACAAAGGGCAAGGTCACGTGAAGGTAAGCTACAGGTAGAATTGGCCCAGCTCGAATATCTTTTACCGAGACTGATTGGACAAGGCACAGAGTTATCTAGACTTGGAGCAGGTATCGGTACCCGTGGACCTGGGGAAACAAAATTAGAAACTGACCGTCGTCATATTCGAAGGAGAATTGATGATATTAAAGACCAACTCGAGGTAATTGTAGGTCATCGGAAACGATATCGGGAAAGAAGAAAACGTAATAAAAACTATCAAATTGCATTAATTGGCTATACAAATGCTGGAAAGTCAACATTATTCAATCGATTGACTGCTGCGGAGTCCTATGAGGAAAATAAATTATTTGCTACGCTTGATCCGTTAACAAGAAAAATGGTATTACCAAGTGGTTTTTCGGTTCTTTTAAGTGATACAGTAGGTTTTATTGAAGACTTGCCAACAACACTTGTTGCTGCATTTCGTTCAACCCTCGAGGAAGTAGCGGAGGCGGATTTATTATTACATGTAGTCGATAGCGGAAATCCAGATCATTTTCAGCATGAAAAAACAGTCAATAAGATACTACAGGAGTTAGACGCCGGAAACATTCCGCAGCTGACCATTTATAATAAATCGGATATCAAACATGATGATTTTGTACCAACCGCTCAAACAGAGGTTTTACAAATTAGTGCATTTGATGAGGAAGATCAAATTTCTGTTAAACGAAAAATTGAACAAATGATGCTAAAAGAAATGGTAAGCTACGAGGTACAATTACCTTCAACAGAGGGGAAATTACTAGCAAGGCTAAAAGAGGAAACAATTTTACGAGAATTACTATTCGAGGAAGAAAACGAATTATACACCTGTCGAGGATTTATCTTCCAAGATCATCCACTTAATGGCCAACTGATGAATTATACATTTGGAGATGGAGAAAAAAATGATGAAGGATTTACACAATAAAGAAATTTTACAACCTATAATAGAAAGCGTCGAGAAAAAAATTGGACCAATACATAAAAACATTGATCAAACAGTAGAAAATAACCAATATCGGGTGTTAAAAAGCTTCCAAAAAAATCAAGTAAGTGACTCCCATTTTATACCGACAACTGGTTATGGCTACGATGATATTGGAAGAGATACATTAGAGAAGGTGTATGCTGATTGCTTTGGCGGGGAAGCGGCACTCGTAAGACCTCAAATCATTTCTGGTACACATGCAATTTCGACATCCTTGTTTGGTATTTTACGACCAGGGGATGAGCTATTATATATTACTGGAAATCCATATGACACACTTGAAGAAATCGTCGGCATCCGTGGTAGTGGGAACGGATCATTAAAGGAATTTGGTATTACTTATCAAACAGTACCATTAACGAATACCGGCTATCCAGACTATCAAGCAATCGAAAAAGCTATTGGTAAACAAACAAAAATGATAGGAATCCAGCGTTCAAAAGGGTATGCCAATAGACCATCTTTTACTATTGCTGAAATTAAAGAAATGATTGCATTTGTGAAAAAGGTTAAAAAAGATATCATCGTATTTGTAGACAACTGCTACGGAGAATTTGTGGAGGAATTAGAGCCCTGTCATGTCGGAGCAGATTTAATGGCTGGTTCATTAATCAAAAATCCTGGTGGTGGATTGGCTAAAACGGGTGGATATATTGTTGGTAAAAAACAATATGTGGAAAGCTGCTCTTTTCGGTTAACTTCTCCGGGAATAGGTTCAGAGGCTGGAGCATCACTATATAGCTTACAAGAAATGTACCAAGGCTTTTTCCTTGCCCCGCATGTCGTCGGACAAGCATTAAAAGGAGCAGTATTTACAGCTGCAATGCTAGAAGCGGTCGGATTAAATACGAATCCATCTTGGGATGCCGTGCGAACAGATTTAATTCAATCAGTTCAATTTGATGATAAGGAGCGGATGATTGCATTTTGTCAAGCAATTCAATTTGCATCACCTATCAATTCTCATTTTACGCCATATCCAAATTATATGCCTGGATATGAGGACGATGTAATAATGGCAGCTGGGACATTTATTCAAGGGGCAAGTATTGAACTGACTGCTGATGGCCCGATTCGTCCGCCATATCTTGCATTTGTTCAAGGCGGACTCACTTATGAGCATGTAAAAATTGCAATATGTACAGCTCTAGATTCGTTGATTGAAAAAGGCTTATTCCGAATCAATATTTAAATTATTAGTAGAGAAACAGTTGTAAATGCCAAAAGGAGTACATAATGGAGTATCTTGATATGGTAGTGGGTATATTAGAAGCCAATCGGAATCCTGAAAATGCGGTGCCGATGGAGAAATATTTAAGAAATAATTTTTCGTTTCTCGGAATTAAAACCCCATTACGCAGAGAATTAGTGAAAAAGTTTTTTAAAGAGACGGATATTTTGACACAACCGCTTAACCATTCGTTCATCCTTGCATTGTGGGAAAAAGAGGAACGAGAATACCAATATGCCGCATTAGATTATATAGGGAAATCAGTAAAGAAATTGACGAAAGAGGACCTTCCGTTAATTGAACATTTGCTTATAACGAAATCTTGGTGGGATACAGTGGATATGTTAGCAGCGAATGTAGTAGGGGCAATCGCAAAACGAAATCAAAAAATTATCGAGGAGTCGATTGAAAATTGGGCAAGTAGTACACACTTATGGCTCCGCAGAACCGCTATTCTTTTTCAATTAAAATATAAAGAAGAAACGAATGAAGCATTACTTTATGAATATATTAAACGCAATAAAGACAGCAAAGAATTTTTTATTCAAAAAGCTATCGGTTGGGCACTTCGCGAATATTCGAAAACAAATCCTTATGCAGTCAAGCGATTTATTGAAGCCACTGAGCTACCGAAGCTCAGTGTACGAGAAGGCAGTAAGTATTTAAAATAACAAAAGAAAAACGGCATATTTTTAGCCGTTTTTCTTTTTGAAAACCAATGTTATATTTTCTAACATAATGTTGACATATTTCTTAACATTGGCGTATAATTATATTAGTTAATTACGACAGGAGGGTGGAGAGAATGACGGGAAAAGAGATTCGCAGATCACTTCCTTTGTTTCCGATAGGACCTGTGATGGAGCTTACGGATTTGACTGCCCGACAGATTCGCTATTACGAAGAACATCAGCTTGTCGTCCCAGCGAGAACAAAAGGGAATCAGCGAATGTTTTCCTTGAATGACATCGATCTTTTGCTGGAAATAAAAGATTTGCTTGATCAAGGGGTCAATATTGCAGGGATAAAACAAATATTCGCAATGAAGGAAGAAGAAAAAAACCGTGAGATTGCTTCCAAGCAACCCACGAAAAAACAGCTTACAGATCAAGAATTGCGCAAAATTCTACGATCTGAACTTTTAGGAGAAAATCGTTTAAAACAAACAAATCTTCGCCAAGGAGATATGTCCCGATTTTTTCACTAAAAGGAATAAACCATCCGATAAGGAGTAGGTTTGTAAATTAGTTTATGCATTTTTAAAAAAAATATTAATAATTTTTTATTTTTGGAGGGAATTCTAGTGGCAAAGTATACAAGAGAAGATATTGAACGTTTAGCAAAAGAGCAACAGGTTAAATTTATCCGTTTGCAATTTACTGATATTTTAGGAACAATTAAAAACGTTGAAATTCCTGTTAGCCAATTAGAAAAAGCTTTAGATAACAAAATTATGTTTGATGGCTCTTCTATTGAAGGATTTGTTCGCATCGAGGAATCTGATATGTACTTATATCCTGATTTAGATACATGGGTAGTTTTCCCTTGGACTGCAGGTAATGGAAAAGTTGCTCGTCTAATCTGTGATATTTATAGCCCAGATGGAACTCCTTTCTTAGGTGATCCGCGTATGAATTTAAAACGTGTATTGGAAGAGATGAAAGAGCTTGGCTTCACCTCCTTTAATTTAGGACCAGAACCAGAATTCTTCCTATTTAAGCTTGATGAAAAAGGTGAACCAACATTAGAATTAAATGATGATGGTGGCTATTTTGACCTTGCTCCTACTGATTTAGGTGAAAATTGCCGTAAAGATATCGTTGTAGAGCTTGAAGAAATGGGCTTCGAAATTGAAGCATCTCACCATGAAGTAGCGCCTGGACAACATGAAATTGATTTTAAATATGCTGATATTGTAACTGCTTGTGATAATATTCAAACATTCAAATTGGCAGTAAAAACAATTGCTAGAAAACATGGATTACATGCAACATTTATGCCAAAACCATTGTTTGGTGTGAACGGTTCTGGAATGCATTCTAACGTTTCTTTATTCAAAGGAAAAGACAATGCATTTTATGATCCAAGCGATGAATTAGAATTAAGCGAAACTGCATACCAATTTTTAGCAGGGGTATTAAAACATGCACCGAACTTTACAGCTGTTACAAACCCAACAGTTAACTCCTTTAAACGACTAGTTCCCGGTTACGAGGCACCAGTGTATGTCGCTTGGTCTGCACGCAACAGAAGTCCATTAATTCGTATTCCAGCATCTCGTGGTTTAAGTACACGAATCGAATTACGAAGTGTCGATCCATCTGCTAACCCATACTTAGCAATGGCAGTAATATTAAAAGCTGGTTTAGACGGAATTAAAAATAAATTAACTCCACCAGCACCAGTTGATCGTAATATTTATGTTATGTCGAAGGAAGAACGTATTGCTGAAGGTATTACAGACTTACCATCCACATTATCTGAAGCACTTGTTAAACTTCAAGAAGATGAAGTGATTGTATCTGCATTAGGAGAACATATTGTTTCTAACTTTGTTGAAGCAAAAGAAATTGAATGGGATATGTTCCGTACGCAAGTACATCCATGGGAAAGAGAACAATACATGAAAATGTATTAAGTTTTAAAACTTGATATACTAATAAAATCGGACAATTTTTTATAAATTTGTCCGATTTTATTTTGTCCAAATATTGAATGGTGATGAAATGAATTTTGATTTTTTTATTAAAAATGTCCTCCATGATATACCTCTATCATAATATCTGTAACCATTTTCTTATTATTACTTGCAACATACACTATTTTCCTAATTAAAATAACGATGAAACTTGGATAACCTTTCCGGTGGAATAACATGACAAGTTTAATTTCGTACAAAATAGATAAAATAAATTACACAATTGAATAACATTACAAACGACAAATCAAACATAAAGGAGATTATTTCAACATGAAAAAATTATTATTTTTCATTACGGTAGTAATGCTACTAGTTTTAGTCGGGTGTAATAATGATAAAAATGGCTCTACGAATACGGATTCAAATGCAAATGTTGAATCTGGTTCAAAAGAAGCAAATGACAAAGAAAAAGAATCCGAAAGTGAATATTATTTTAAAGACAATGAGTTAGTAACAGAAGACGCAAAAATAAAAATAACGGATACGAAAGTTATTCAACCAGGAGAAAAGGGAAATGAATACAGTGACAAACCTGTATTTGCGATTTGGTATGAAATAACAAATTTAAGTGAAGATGAAATGGACCCTTCTACAGAATGGATATTTACATTTGAAGCGATTCAAGATAATAATCCTAATGCAGTGAATGAGCTCGATATGGCTGGACTACCAGATGAGCGTTTTCTAGAAAGCCAAAACGAATCGATTAAACCAAATGGAACGGTAGAAAATGCAGTAGCCTATGAATTAGACGATCTAGAAACACCAGTAACACTTGTTGCGAACGATTTTATTACAGATGAAAAATTAGGAGAACAAACTTTTGAGATAAAATAAAGTGGCATATTTCTCCAAAAAAGAACGAAAAGGCTAGTCTGCGAACTAGCCTTTTTAAAAAATTGTTTTCATTTGGACAAAAATATTAGTGAAAAGTTTTTAGGAAAAAGGGGATTGCATACAAGAAAAAATGGCTACCTATAGGTAGCCATTTTAAACTAAATATTAAAAAATTAATTTTCGGAAAAGAAAATATAAATTGGAGGTAAGTCAGGGTCATCCATTTTTATAAGACCATTAGCTGACGTTACAGTAAACGTAAAATTTAAAGTCAATGTCAATGTTGTGAGAAATTTTAAAAACTTTTTCATACATAAACACTTCCTTTCGTTTTCCGTATTATATCAAAAACCTTTTGATGGTAATTGATGCTTAATTTATACTTTCTTGCAGAATAATAGTGGTTGCCAAGAAGGTAATACACTTGGCATGCTTGTTCATATTTTTTCTGTTTTTCAAATTTTTCTGCCCAATCATTTAAATATGGTAAATATTCATTAATTAATGAGGGAGTAAGTTTTATTCTTAAAAATTCAATCTCTTCACTTTTAACTCCAATCTCGTTATACCATCGATAAAATGATTCTTCGTCTTGTAATTGGGCATAAATATCTAATATGGACCAATATGAGCTATTCGTAGAAAGATTAAGCTGTTTTTTTAACTCGATGGATTTTTCTAAATAAACGATAGCTTCTTCAAATAGGTTTAGCCCTTTATATGTGATGCCGAAATTATGATAAATTTTGGATTTGATTGTTTCATTTTTGTCTAGCAGATTCGCTACTTCAAGTGATTGCTTGGTGTAATATAATGCCATTTCATAATCTGTCTGTTTAAAATATATTGCAAAGAGTAACATGTAGGATTCTACAACAATATCCCATAAATGATTTACATAGAAATCCTTTAAAACTTTTTCTGCGAGTTTTATTGCTTGGATTGGTTTATTTAAATAATATAATAGCAGTAATAAGTTGAATTCCATTGTTGCATTGACTGTTTCTGGATGATTATATTTTAGGAATGTTTGAATACTATTATAGCAATTTTCATAATCCCGCTGATGAAAATAAACTTGACTCATGGAATAAACATAGCATTGGTGAACAAAATCAGGATAGGTAAGTTCGTCTTCGTTTATCATATTGTTTATAAAAGCAAACTCTTCATCAAACGGTTTATTAATTTTAATGAGAAACGCTATTTTTAATATATAAAAGGAAATTTCTTGAATAACATTTGGAATAGGATTTTCTTTCTCAAGTGCTTCGATTATTTCTTTCGATCTCTCCATATTATTTGAAATTAATAGATACAATAATTCATGGAGAGGTTCATCAAGCGTCGTATCTTTTCGATCAAACGATACGAGATAATTCTCCGAAACTTTATATTTCTTCGCTAACAGCTTAAGTATATCCCCATTTGGATAATATCGTCCATTTTCAATATTACTTAAATGGGTTGGAGAGACGATTCCGACTGCAGCTTGTTCTAATGATAATCCATTCTTTTTGCGTAAAAATAATAATCTTTTGCCGATATGCAATAGAAACACCTCCTTTTAATAAAAAAATAGTAATATTTTTAGAATATATTGTTTTACCAGGAATTTATTTTTAATTATAAATAATAAGTTATAATTAAAGAGAAATGTTCATTGAAATTATCTTGAAATAAGAACGAATCAACCTCCTAGTTCTTGCAATGATATTTCAAATCATTACCCTCTTTGGACTCACTGTATAGTTTACAGTGAGCTTTTTTATAATTTACTAGAATAATTTTACAATAAAAAAGTAGATAGCGTATAAAGAAACCCCCTAAAGATTATTCTAGGGGGTTTGTAATACGTCGCATGTGTTTATTTATATATGTATTAATAGATTTGACGATACAACCCTATCACTTTACCAAGGATGGAAACATTGGAAACAATAATTGGTTCCATTGTTGCATTTTCTGGCTGTAAACGTATGTGATTTTTTTCCTTATAAAAGCGTTTAACTGTTGCTTCATCTTCTTCTGTCATTGCAACAACAATATCTCCGTTATCCGCAGTACTCTGCTGTTTAACAATAACATAATCTCCGTCCAATATTCCAGCTTCAATCATACTTTCACCCATGATTTCTAGCATAAATACCGTATCCGAGCTAGGTGCAAGTCTTTCTGGTAGTGGAAAATACTCATCGATATTTTCCACAGCAGTAATTGGTAGACCAGCAGTTACTTTTCCTACGATCGGTACGTTTCTATAGGAAACCGTAATATTTTCTTCTCTCTCACTATCTAGTACTTCAATTGCTCTAGGTTTAGTAGGATCTCTTCTAATTAATCCTTTGCTTTCTAATCTAGCTAAATGGCCGTGAACGGTGGAGCTAGAAGATAAACCAACAGCTTCCCCGATTTCTCTTACGGAAGGTGGATAACCTTTTTCTCTTACTTCTTTTTTAATAAAATTTAAAATTTCCTGTTGTCGGGTAGATAATTTAGTCATAATTTGCACCTCACGACATATTTTTTACTAGTATAGCATGTTCGTAAAACATTTACAAACATAAGTTCGAAAAAACCGTTGACACAAATGCATGTTCGGTTTATTATATGATTAGCGAACAAATATTCGATATGAGGTGGATAAAATGGTTATTCAAAAAATTTGGGAAAAATATTCTTATGTAATTTTATTACTAGTAATTACTTTAGTATGTGGACTCATTTATATTAATGCACTTACGCAAAATGCAAATAGTGTTGAAGAATCTGGTACAATAGATGATGCTCAATATGTATATGAGTATTCAAATATAGAGGAATAACAATTTTACTAGGGATATAAAGAACAAATTTAACTAGATTTGAAGGTGTATTATTTGAAAGCTTTTATTTATTGTCGGGTTAGTACTACGAAAGAAACACAGGAAACATCTCTTGAGAGACAAGAAGAAGAATTGCTAAAACTTGCAGCATTACACCATTTTGAAGTTGTGGAAGTGATTTGTGAAAAAGCTAGTGGATATGATCTAGATCGACCAGGTATGTTGAACATGTTAGAAATGATAAAAAATAAACAGGCAAATATACTCCTTATACAAGATGAAACAAGATTGGGTCGAGGGAATGCGAAACTCGTCTTATTACATGTACTATTTAAACAGGGGATTAAAATATACACCATTTCCCAACAAGGGGAGTTGCAATTATCAGAAGCAGATTCGATGGTCTTAAAGATTGTAGGATTAGTAGAGGAATACCAGAGGAAGTTACATAATATTAAAATAAAACGTGGGATGGATCGGGCAATTGAAAAGGGATATCAGCCTGAGAAAAACATCATAAATCGAGGAGATAATGCAGGGAGAGAGCGAAAAGAAGTACCTTTGGAAGAAATTTTACGTCTGCGGCAAAAAGGTTTAACCTTCGCTGATATTGCTGCAACTTTAAGAGGTTTTGGATATCACGTATCAAAAGCAACGGTTCATCGACGTTACCAAGAATATATGAAAGAAGATACGGTGAAAGAAGAAAAAAATAGATAGTAAAAAAATTAGTATAAAAAGTTATATCCCCTATATTTCCTCTTCCTTTTATACCTTGAAAGAATGCGAAATGGTTGCCCTCCAAATCATTTTCTAGTACGATAAATTCCAGTCAATGTTTTTCAGCGTTAGGGTAATACTATAATTGACATGACTTTATTGTCATTACTATATGAAGGAGCAATATTACATGTTATCTAGTGAAAAACTAGCAAGAATTAATGAACTTGCAGCAAAAAAGAAACGAGAAGGATTAACAATTGAAGAATCAAAGGAACAATCAAAATTGCGAAGTGAGTATTTACAAGCGTTTCGAAAAACGATGAAAAATACAATTGAAAATGTTACAATTGTTGATCCAAATGGAAATGATGTTACACCGGATAAACTAAAACAGGTGAAGGCTAGAAAGAAATTACATTAAAAGCTATCGTGATGGCAATGCTCGATACGGAGCTACTGTTGAAAAAAATCATTCGTTAGTCTTATATGTAAATCAAAAATTACGAAGTCGGTATCATCTGACTAGTTCTAACGGCCAATGTTTTTTGTTGTGTTTCCATACAAATAAATATAAACTATACTTGGGTAATAAATTTCTGGAAAGGAATGGATTTTATGACTGAACAATTAGATCAATTATCAATTACATCCATTCGTACATTATCGATTGATGCAATTGAAAAAGCAAACTCTGGACATCCGGGTATGCCAATGGGTAGTGCTCCTATGGCTTATACACTTTGGACAAAATATATGAATCATAACCCAAAAAATCCTACATGGTTTAACCGTGATCGTTTTGTATTATCAGCGGGACATGGTTCTATGTTATTGTATAGCTTACTTCATTTATCAGGCTATGATGTTTCAATTGATGATATTAAAAGCTTTCGTCAATGGGGAAGCAAAACACCTGGTCATCCAGAATTTGGGCACACTCCTGGTGTAGATGCAACAACTGGTCCACTTGGACAAGGGATTGCAATGGGTGTTGGTATGGCAATGGCTGAACGACATTTAGCTGCTGTATACAATAAAGCAAATTATGAACTTGTAAACCACTATACATATTCTATATGCGGTGATGGAGATTTAATGGAAGGTGTTTCTGCAGAGGCAGCATCACTTGCAGCACATTTGAAATTAGGTCGTTTAATTGTTATGTATGATTCTAATGATATTTCATTGGATGGTGACTTAGATCAAGCATTTACGGAAAGTGTGGAAGGGCGCTTTAAAGCATATGGCTGGCAATATCTTCGTGTAGAAGATGGAAATAATCTACAAGAAATTGCAAAAGCACTCGAAGAAGCAAGATTAGATTTAGATAGACCAACATTAATTGAAGTTCGTACAGTTATTGGATACGGTTCTCCAAATAAATCAGGAAAATCTGATGTTCACGGTGCACCACTAGGAGCAGAAGAACTAAAACTAACGAAAGAATTTTATAACTGGACATTTGAAGAAGACTTTTATGTTCCAGAAGAAGTATATAATCATTTCCGAACACAAGTTGCAGAACGTGGAGCAAAAGTGGAAGAAGAATGGAATCAATTATTCGAATCCTATCGTGAGGCATACCCTGAATTAGGGAAGCAATTACAGTTAGCGATTAAAGGTGAACTACCTGAAAATTGGGATAAAGATATTCCTGTTTATCAAACAGGCAGCAGTTTAGCAAGTCGTGCTTCATCAGGGGAAGTTTTAAATGCAATTGCTAAAAATGTTCCATCATTCTTTGGTGGATCTGCAGATTTAGCTGGATCAAACAAAACCACTATTAAAGGAACAAGTGACTTCTTACCAAGTTCCTATGATGGACGTAACATTTGGTTTGGTGTTCGTGAATTTGCAATGGGTGCTGCATTGAATGGTATGGCATTACATGGTGGACTTAAAGTATTTGGTGGAACATTCTTTGTATTCTCTGATTACTTACGACCTGCGATTCGCTTAGCTGCACTTATGGGACTACCTGTAACATATGTATTCACACATGATAGTATTGCTGTTGGTGAGGATGGGCCAACCCATGAGCCAGTGGAGCAATTAGCATCATTACGAGCAATGCCAAATCTATCGATTATCCGCCCTGCGGACGGTAATGAAACTGCTGCAGCTTGGAAGCTTGCGTTAGAATCTAAAAATACTCCAACTGCATTAGTATTAACAAGACAAAATTTACCTACGCTTGAAGATACAGATAAAAATGCGTATGAAGGTGTATCAAAAGGTGCTTACACTGTATCACCTGCAAAATCATCGACACCTGCTGCATTACTACTAGCGTCTGGCTCAGAAGTTCATCTTGCAGTAGATGCGCAAAAACAATTAGCAGCTGAAGGAATTGATGTAGCAGTTGTTAGCATGCCATCTTGGGATCGTTTTGAAAAACAATCAAAAGAATATAAGGAATCTGTAATTCCTAAATCCGTTAAGAAGCGTCTTGCTATTGAAATGGGTGCTTCCCTTGGCTGGGAAAGATATACTGGTGACGAAGGTGACATTATCGCAATCGATCGTTTCGGTGCATCTGCTCCTGGTGAATTGATTATGAAGGAATTTGGTTTCTCTGTAGAAAATGTAGTAGCTCGTTTAAAAAAATTACTATAAACTTAGCAATTGATTAATAAAAGGCAAACACCATAACTATATGGTGTTTGCCTTTTGCTTTATTAAAAAATAAACTCCAGCTTTGTATAAATAAAATTCTCTGTTTAGTATAAAATCACTGTCGTATGTATTTAACAAACCCTATCATAATCTACACATCACCTAATCCTATATCGATAGTTAAAGGAAAAAGGAATAATTTTTAATAGAAAGACAATAATATGACAAAAACAGACAAATAATTCGCTAAAATATGACATATTTTATATTATCTTTCATATACAATAGTAGTAGTGATATTTTTGTGGAACGAGAATATGAGAAAAGGATACGATAGGATAAAGGGGAGAAAAAATGTGCGGCAATGTGAGATGTATATAATCGATGATTTGTTTGCAAACTATTATTATGGAAGAGAGCGGATGTTTTTCAATTTGTTTAAAGAATGTGTGGAATCGAGAGCACAGCAACAAGAAATTTTGCTGAAACAAATAAACTATATAACGAAACCAATCCCGACATTACGCATTCACACCCACATTATGCAGCATTTACAAACAAGAAATGATTTTTTTATAAAGAAAGGTGTCTATTCCATTGAAAATAAAAGGGGAACTGCCAGATTAAAGATAAATGAAAGACATCTAACTATTGAATCAACAGGAAGTATTGACTCCGAAATGTATTTTATGGAAGTTTTACGTAGCACAGAGTATAATATTTTGGCTCTTGATTTAAAAAATGAACGGTATGGTTGGGTCAAGCCATTAAGAGAAAGAAAATTTGTTTAATGAGCGGAAAAAAGAATGTAATATTAGAAATAAAATTGATAAATTATTGATGAATATATTGTAAAAATAGCGTTCGTTTAGTACACTGTTAAATAGACAACAAGAAGGAGGATTTATCAATGCCTTGGTGGGGATATTTACTAATTGTCGTAGCGTTAATCGCTGGAGTTGCCCTAGGATTTTTCCTAGCACGCAAATATATGATGGATTACTTGAAGAAAAATCCACCTATTAATGAACAAATGATTCGTGTCATGATGATGCAAATGGGTATGAAACCATCTCAAAAGAAAATCAATCAAATGATGAATGCGATGAACAAACAGTACGACAAATAATAAGGTTGAAGCATATGGAGATTTTCCTTATTAATCGAATATAGATGACCATCACAATTAATGGAATAAGGAAGTATCTAAAAGCAAAAAAACTATCCTATCTTGAATAACTCAAGGAATGGATAGTTTTTTTTTTAGTTTATTAAATTCACAAAATGCAAATTAAATAAATCTTTCCTATAATATAAAAGTTTGGTAAACTAAAAAGGATGTTTTTTCAAACGATTGTAGATAAAACAATAAATAGAGAAGGAAAAGTCAAGAAAAATAGGACATACGGGGGATAGAGATGAAGGTATTTCGAGATTTAGCTTGGTTTTTTAAACAGGAGAGAAAGTCTTATTTATTAGGTATTTTACTTTTATTATTAGTGGCTGCTCTCCAATTAGTACCGCCTAAAGTAATTGGTATTGTTGCAGATGAAATTGGCAACCAGACATTAACATGGTCTAAATTAGGAATATGGACGGCGGTCATTATCGGATCTGGATTTTTTATGTACATTTTCCGTTATTATTGGAGAATATGTATCTTTGGTTCTTCCGTGAAATTGTCTCGATTATTAAGAACGAAATTATATGATCATTTTACTAAAATGTCTTCTTCGTTTTATCAAAGAAAACGAATTGGGGATCTAATGGCTCATGCCACAAATGATATACAAGCAATTCAACAAACAGCAGGTTCTGGTGTTTTAACATTAGTAGATTCATTAGCGACCGGAGGCTCCGTAATTTTAGCAATGGCTTTTACGATCAGCTGGAAATTAACAATAATTGCATTATTGCCAATGCCTATTATTGCTATATTAACAAACTGGTATGGAACAAAGCTTCATCACCGTTTTCGTTTAGCACAGGAAGCTTTTTCTTCCTTAAATGATAAAACACAAGAAAGTATATCAGGTATAAAAGTTATTAAAACCTTTGGACAGGAAAAAGAAGACATCGAAGAGTTTCGGAAGCAATCGGATGATGTTGTTCAAAAAAATATTGCAGTAGCAAAAATCGATGCATTATATGATCCAACTATATCAGCTGTTGTAGGGCTTTCCTTTTTCTTATCCATCGGCTTTGGGGCATATTTTGTCGTAAATGGGAGTATGACGATTGGTCAATTAATTTCCTTTAATACTTATCTTGGGTTACTAATTTGGCCAATGCTAGCATTTGGTTGGTTATTTAACATTGTTGAACGTGGCAGGGCATCCTATGGTAGGGTTTCTACATTATTGAATGAAAAAGTTGATATTGAAGATACTTCCACTGGTGTGGACCAAGTGCCAAGTGGGGAAATTGACTATAAAATTCAAATATTCACATATCCTAACGAAAATACAGCTGTTTTACAAAATATTAATTTTGCGCTTGCTCAAGGAAAAACGTTAGGAATTGTAGGAAAAACAGGGGCAGGAAAAACAACATTATTAAAACTGCTCATTCGTGAATTCGAAGGATATAAAGGGGAAATTCGGATTGGTGGAATTCCGATTCATGAGTATAAGCTAGATGCGTTTCGAAGAGCGTTTGGCTATGTTCCGCAAGATCATTTTTTATTTTCTACTTCTATTAAAGAAAATATTGCATTTGCAAAAGCAGATGCTAGTTTATCTGAAATTGAAACAGCTGCAGAAATTGCCAATATTCATGAGGACATACTTAATTTTACCGAGGGCTACCAAACCATTGTCGGCGAGCGAGGAGTTAGTTTATCCGGTGGACAAAAACAACGTATCTCCATTGCGCGAGCCGTTCTGTTGAACCCAGAAATATTAATTTTAGATGATTCCTTATCAGCTGTTGACGCAAAAACAGAAGAGATGATTTTATCTGCTTTACGTAATAATCGGGAAGGGAAAACAACCATTATTACTTCTCACCGATTGAGCGCAATCCAGCATGCCGATATAATCCTTGTGTTAGATGAAGGGAAAATCGTTCAAAAAGGTATGCACGAGGAACTTATGAATGAAGAAGGTTGGTATAAGGATATGTATCTTCATCAACAACTTGAATCGCTTGTGGAACATGGAGGGTAAATATGGATAAAGAATCAAAAGTGATGAGCTCTAAAGAACAACGACTTGTTCTATTCCGGCTGCTAAACTATGCGAAGCCATATATTCGACCGATGTTTTTCGCATTTTTCCTATTAGCATTGGCAACTGTAGGAGAAGTAGTTGGTCCCATTTTAGTAAAGATTTTCATCGATGATCATGTAACACCAAGAAATTTTGAGATGACACCGATTATCATTTTAGCCGTTACCTATTTGTTTATACAAATTGCGAATACTTTTATCATGTATTTTCAATCCGTGAAGTTTCAAACGATAGCATTAAAAATCATTCAGCAAATGCGGATTGATGTTTTTAGTAAGGTTCAAGCTCTTGGAATGAAATATTTTGACAAAACGCCAAATGGTGGAATTGTTTCCCGCGTGACGAATGATACGGAAGCAATTAAAGATATGTTCGTTAGTGTTTTAGCGGTATTTATCCAAAGTGCCTTTATGTTCGTTGGTATTTTCATCGCAATGTTTACATTAAATGTGAAGCTTGCCGCATTTTGCTTGCTGTTTTTACCAATTTTATATTTTATTATTCGTTTGTATCGGAAAATTAGCTCGAAATTTTATCAGGATATGCGTGAACGTTTGAGTGGATTAAATGCGAAGCTAAATGAATCATTACAAGGTATGGGAATTATTCAAGTTTTCCGTCAAGAAGAACGCATGAGACGGGAATTTGGTGAAATCAATGAAGGGCATTATCAGGCAGGAATGCGTAATATTAAAGTAGATGGGTTACTTTTACGACCTGCGGTTGATTTAGTGTATATACTAGCTGTCATTATTGTGTTAGGATTTTTTGGAATTACTTCTATGCAAACAGCAGTAGAGCTAGGTGTACTTTTTGCTTTTGTAAATTATTTAAATCGATTTTTTGAACCGGTAAATAATGTGATGCAGCAATTAAGCTTTTTTCAACAAGCGATTGTCTCGGCATCCCGTGTATTTATATTATTAGATGAAACGGAAATAGCACCAAGTCAAGAAAACCATAAGGATGCGAAAATAATTGATGGGAAAATAGAGTTTAAAAATCTATCGTTTTCATATGATGGAAAACAAGATGTTTTAAAAAATATTTCCTTTACCGCATATCCGGGAGAAACTGTTGCATTAGTTGGGCATACTGGAAGTGGAAAAAGTTCCATTATCAATTTATTAATGCGTTTTTATGAGTATAATCGTGGTGATATTTTAATGGATGGGAAGTCAATTAAACAGTATACGATGGATGAATTACGAAAAAAAATGGGACTCGTTTTACAGGATCCATTCTTATTTTACGGAACGATAAAAGACAATATTCGATTGCACAATGATGAAATAACCGATGAAACGATAATAGAGGCTGCAAAATTTGTGCAGGCCCATCCATTTATCGAAAAACTACCAGATGGCTATGAGCAACAGGTTACGGAACGTGGATCCACGTTTTCGAGTGGTCAACGGCAATTAATTGCATTCGCAAGAACAATGGCGATGAATCCGAAAATATTGATTTTGGATGAAGCAACAGCAAATATCGATACCGAAACAGAAGAATTAATTCAAACCGCATTAGCAAAAATGCGGAAGGGAAGAACTACGATTGCGATTGCCCATCGTTTATCTACCATTCAGGATGCCAACTTAATTTTGGTTCTTCATAAAGGAGAAATTGTCGAACGTGGTACACATCAGGAATTGCTAGCGAAAAAAGGCTTGTATTATAAGATGTATTTATTGCAAAATGGTTTACGGGAAACAATTGAAGATGTTGTTATTCATCAATAAATGATAAAAAGGTTTTCGTTTGCACCTATTTCAAGACTAGAAATAGGTGCGTTTTTAAACATTTTGTTTACATAACCGTATTATAGTAACCTAATGACACAAAAACTTCACAAATGGTTTCAATAGTACAATGAACAATCATTTGGTACAATTAAAAATAGCGAAAAATCTTAAGGGGTTTGGGAGGGATGAAAGTGGCAGATGTAAATATCTTTTTGGCTTTTGGTGCAGGGTTTTTGAGTTTTATCTCACCTTGCTGTTTGCCCCTATATCCTGCATTTTTATCGTATATAACTGGTATGAGTGTTGGAGAAATAAAAGAAGAGAACATTTTACTGAAAAAGAGAAGCTTACTACATACTTTGTTCTTTTTGTTAGGTTTTTCTATCGTGTTCATCGTACTTGGCTTTGGTACATCTTTTATTGGTCAATTATTTTATCGAAATATGGATCTCATTCGGCAAATCGGGGCAATATTTATCATTTTTTTTGGTTTAATTACAGTTGGTATAATAAAATCAGAGTTTTTCATGAAAGAACGGCGGTTCGAGTTTAAAAATCGTCCAAGTGGTTACCTTGGTTCGGTATTGATTGGTTTAGCGTTTGCTGCTGGATGGACACCATGTATGGGTCCTATTTTGGCCGCGGTTATTACACTTGCTGCAACAAATCCTGGAGCGGGCATGCTTTATATGATTGCGTATGTATTAGGCTTTGCTATACCGTTTCTCATTTTATCCTTCTTTATTGGGAATATGCAGTGGATTCGTAAGCACAGTTTGAAAATCATGAGAATCGGTGGTATATTCATGATTGGAATTGGTATTTTATTATTTTTTGATTGGATGTCGTTAATTATCCAATGGCTCAGTCCGCTTTTCGGAGGGTTTAATGGTTTTTAAAATTATTTTTACATAGCTTTGTCCAATTAACATATGTAGTTTACTCTATTTTTTACATACGATTTATGGAGAAAGGATTATTCATCATGGAAATTGTAGCATTTATTTTCGCTTTATTTATGAGTGTTGCACTAATCTTTATACGTTCCAAAGCTTCGGACAAACCTGCTTCAGTGAAGAAAATATTAATACCACCAGTTATGATGAGCACTGGTGCACTTATGTATATTTTTCCGATGTTTCGCTTAAATTTAATGGAGATGTTGGAGGCAGTGGTTTTAGGTTTATTCTTTTCGATATTCTTAATTAAAACCTCAGGTTTTGAAGTAGTTGATTCAGATATTTATTTAAAGAAATCAAAGGCATTTATCTTTATCCTTATCGGTTTACTGGTTATCCGCACCGTATTGAAATATTATTTAAGTGACACGATAGATTATGGAGAATTAGCAGGTATGTTTTGGCTGTTAGCATTCGCTATGATAGTCCCTTGGCGTGTTGCGATGTTTATGCAATACCGGAAAATTGCAGCGACGCTACATTAAATTAGTTTTTCATCATATGCAGTAAAACCCCCCTGATCCAATGATCTAGGGGGGTAAATTTTTTCGAGTAATCGAAGGTAAACGATATTTTTAATTGAATAATTGTTCGTATTGATCTGTGCTTATATTTAATTCTGCCAGTTTTTTTCGTAAAAACTTATGATCGCGTTTTGGTGTTGCAATAATATACCCTCTAATAATTATGTCGATTGTAATTTTTTTCGCTCTTTCTTTTAAAGCAATTTCTCCGATTTTCCCTGCAATTTTTTGTCTTGCTACATCCCGAAATAGTTCTGGTACTGGGCTAACTAGCTCATTTAATAAAGATAGCTGGTCTTTTCCCCATAAATTTTTCGTTTTTTCTACGTAATAAATTTCCCAATCCATATCTGATTTTCCGTCTTCTTTTGGCAATTTTTTCAAGAATTTGCGAAACATGAAAAAGCCACCAATGCCGAACAAGACTGGAAGGAAGAATACCCAAAGTAAAATGAACCATAAAAATGGACCTTCTAACATTAACTTCACCCCTATATCCGCACATGAATCACATTATGTATTATCACTACCCATTATACCGAGTTTGCTTGTACATCTGCAAGATTTGAATATCCATTCTTTCGAAGAATGGGAAGTTTATATTTCTTCACATTCCATTGTCCATTTTTATAAAAATTCACTATAACATAAGTGAAGGGAGGAGGTGGTCACAATGGCATTAGCAAATTTAGTAGATTCAACTGTTCGCTTAGTTTATGATGCAGGACTTGATGAAAATGGAGATGTGGTGTTAAAAGCGAAAAGCTACAACAATATCAATTTAAATGCTACAGCAGACCAAATCTTTGCCGCAGCACAAGCAATTGCTTCTTTAACCAGTCTGCCATTATTGGCAATCGAAAGAAGCGACAAAACAGAAATCTATGAATAATAACGTAACAAAAAGAGGAGGAGGTGATTCCTTTGGAACAAACATTGGAGCTTCATTTTCTAACGGAACTAGGAAAAACGATCCGCATCATTATTAATGATCCGAAGGAAGATTTACTAGCTTCAGAGATTCAGGCAGCGATGGAGCAATTAATTCAGTCTAATATTTTTCTCACAGAAAGCGGACCGATTGTATCCGTGAAAGAAGCACGTTTAATAGAGCGTAATATAAATGTATTTGAATATTAATCGTAACGTCTAGAAGTATGCTGGTACATAAACAGTACCAGCTTTTCTCCAGTGCAAGTTGTTGATAAATGAGGAAGTGGTGGAAGGGGGAACTAGTGTGAATGAAATTTTACCTTTTGTAAGTGAAGTAGGTTTTCCGATTGTAGTCACTTTAATCCTTTTATATCGTATCGAGGTTAAACTGGATCAAGTGGTTCATTCGATTGAACAACTTGCTGAGCATATTGCAAAGGTATAGTCTATAAAGAAAAACCAACCGTAATAAAAAATGGTTGGTTTTTTCTTTGTTTTAAATAAGAAGGATTCATATAGTAGTTATCTGAAGTTAATCTACTGGCTCTGTATGGACTAATACATTCGGGATACCATATTTACTTTCTAATACCTTTTCAATATCCTCGGTAATTTTATGACTTTCTGCAACCGTTAATTTTGGATCCACACCAATAGTTGCATCTAAAAAAGTACGATTTCCAAGCATTCGGGCACGGACCTCTTTAACGGTCAGTACACCTTCAGTCTTTGTAATTGTTTCAACTACTTGTGTAATTCTCTCTTCATCATATCCGTCCGTTAAGAAATAAATCGTATTTCGTAATATATCCCAAGCCGTTTTAATAATAACAACGCCAACGACAACCGCTGCTAATGGGTCTAGCCAAAATAGCTGAAATTGTCCCCCAATAATCCCCGCAATTGCACCTACACTGACAAGTGCATCGGACCGATTATCGTAAGCGGCTGCCAAAAGACCTTGACTGTTAATTTTTTTTGCCAGCTTTAGATTGTATCGATAGACGAAAAACATAAATAGTGCACTAAATCCAGCAATCCAAGCGGTTAACAAATCTGGGGAAACGTGATTTCCGTCTAACACTCTGGAAATAGAACCGATTAGTACTTCCATACCAACGATAAACATAATAATGGAAGCAATTAAGGAAGCAATGGTTTCTGCACGATAATGACCGTAATGGTGATTATCGTCTGGTGGCTTACTTGCTATTTTTAACCCGATTAAAATAGCAATGGAACCAATAACATCTGTTGCATTATTTAAACCATCGGCGCGTAAAGCTTCCGAATTTCCTATATAGGCAACACTTATTTTCACTATAGAAAGGGTAAGGTAGGCAATAATACTTAGCCAAACACCTTTCTCACCCGATTTTAAGTCCTCAAAATCATTCAATGTTCATTCCCCCATCTAGTACAAACCAATCATTAGTTTATATTGAATAAACGAGTGTTATGTATAAAATAGTAATAGAAAAATCTGCTCAAATTTAATTGCGTTTTATAGCATATCAAAAAAAATGAAGTGGGTCTATAGAAACAAAGTTACCAATTGTCATTATAAATGGAAAAAGAGAATAATGTTTGACAGAGGCAAATTATTATAATAGGATACGACTTTCTATACGTGATACTACAGTATTTTATCATTGTAGGTGAACGAAATGAAATTACGAGTGTAAACTATGCTTTGTTCTAGAAAAAATGCTGAAAGTCTGTTAAAATAGAAGGAACAAATGTTCGAATTTTGATTAGGAGGTATTCATTGAAAAATGAAATTCATTCATACTGCCGATTGGCATTTAGGTAAGCTCGTCCATGGAATTTATATGACCGAAGAACAAGAATATATTTTACAAGCGCTCATGAAAATAATTGATAGAGAAAATCCAGATGCAGTAGTTATTGCAGGGGATTTATATGATCGCTCCGTTCCGCCTACGGATGCAGTAGAATTATTAAATAAATATTTCTATGAAATAAATGTGGTTAGAAATATACCAATACTTGCTATATCTGGAAATCATGATAGTGGTGAGCGATTGGCTTTTGGATCTACTTGGTATCGGAAAAACCATTTATATATTGAAGGAAAACTTGGTGAACATTTATTTCAGCCAATTTCTATTAAAGGAGTTAATTTTTATTTAATGCCATATATGGAGCCTGGAATTGTCCGCAATTTATATGATGATGATACAATTCATTCTCATGAGGATGCTATGAAGCGATTGGTCGGAAAAATGGAAGAAACAATCCAATTAGACGTCCCAAATATTTTTATTGGACATGCCTTTGTAGCAGGTGGTAAAACGACAGAATCGGAACGAACATTATCTGTAGGTGGTAGCGGAATGGTATCGGTCGATAGCTTTTCCCCATTTGCATATACTGCATTAGGTCATCTTCATAGTCCGGATGCAATAAAACATCCAACGATTAAATATTCTGGGTCACTATTAAAGTACTCCTTTTCAGAGAGTACGCAAAGAAAAATTGTCCGTATTGTAGAAATCGACGAAAATAGTAACTTATCGGAAAGAGAGGAAAAATTAATTCCGAAGCGAGATATGCGAGAAATTTCTGGGTACATGGATGAATTATTAGACCCGCAATATTTTCAATCACAAAATGTAGAAGATTATATAAAAGTAATATTAAAGGATGAGGGATCGATAATCGACCCGATGAATAAATTGCGACAAATCTACCCGAATATTCTTCATTTAGAAAGAAAAATAGACTTAGTTGATGCAAAGGAAAAGCAAACAATTCAGCAAATTACCGAACGGAAAAACGAGTTAGAGCTGTTTAAACAATTTTATGAAGATATTACAACAGCAAAATTTACAGATGAAAAAGAAAAAATAATGATTAAAACTATCGATAAAGTGAAAAAGGAGGAGGGAATCCTTTGAAACCAATCGTACTCATGATGCAAGCATTTGGTCCGTATGCCAATCAAGAAATTATCGATTTTAGACAACTAGGAAATCATACGATGTTTGTTATTTCCGGAAAGACTGGTGCTGGAAAAACGACCATTTTTGACGGAATAAGTTATGCCATTTATGGAAGAGCTAGTGGAGAGGATCGTGTTGGTCCAGATTTACGAAGTCAATTTTCGGATGAAGATATACAAACAGAGGTTTCCTTACAATTTGAACTACGCGGGAAACAATATTATATTTGGCGTGCACCTCAACAAGAGAAGAAGAAAACGAGAGGTGAAGGATATACGACCGTCAATGCAAAGGCGGAATTGTATCTTGTCGAAAATGGAGAGAAACAGATTATTGGCTCTAACGTCAAGGAAGTCGATGAAAAAATAAAAGAAATTATGCAAATTGATGTCAATCAATTTCGGCAAATATTAATGATCCCACAAGGCGAATTTCGGAAGCTATTAGTTTCGGAGAGTAAAGAAAAGGAGATAATTTTACAACGATTATTTCATACCTTTGCCTATAAAAAAGTAGAAGAGGCATTAAAAGATCAAGCTTCTTTATTAAGAGAGCAGGTAGGTCAATTTTCTAGACAAAAATTAGACCTTATGCGAATGATTGATGCAAATAATAATGAAGAATTACGGAATCAATTACTTAGTGAAGAGATTAATGAAGTGATCATTATATCCTTACTTGAAGAGGAAATAGATCGAAAGGTTTCCCAAATAAAATCAGATACTAAGCTAGTGCAAGATAAGGAAAAAGAGCGGGATACACTTCATACGCAATGGATTCAAGCTACCCAAATATTAGAAACCATTAAGCGTAAGGAGCAATTGGAAGTATGGAAAATCCAATTAGATGAAAAGGAGCCAATCATTCAAGAAAAACAACAAACGATTGAAAAGGCTCAGAAAGCAGAAAAATTATTACAACAAGAGCTAAAATGTCATAGTCTTAAGCGTGATTTAGATGAAAAGGCAAAACAAATCAATCAATTAAATGAAAAAATCAACGACCAGAAGCAACAATTAGCTCAGAAAGAGAAAATACTTCAGGAAGAAAAGGGAAAAGAACAAGAGAGAAAAGAAGCAAGTGAATACGTTCAAAAACTTAAAAGCATGCAAGAGGATGTTTTTGCTTATTCAGGTTGGGTTGAGGAATTTACGGAATTAAAGCGTCAACTGGAAAAAATTCATCAATCAGCATATCAAGTTGATGAAGCAATTGCGAAAAATAAAGCAAAATTAGAAGTTTTACAGGAGCAAAAGGAAAGCTTAGAACAGTTGAAATACAAAAGGCTCGAAGCTAAAATGCAATTGGATCAATTAAAAAATGTGCTTGAACAAAGTAAATCATTATTAACATTAGATAATAATTTCAAACAACTGCAGATTTCAAAGACAAAAACCGATGCAGAAGGAGAATTATTAAAAAGACGCTTAGAAGATCAAAAAATACTCGCTGAAATAGTCGATAAAAAATGGGTTCAAGGACAAGCAGCATTATTGGCGAAAGTGTTAACCGAAGGTGAGGAATGTCCAGTATGTGGCTCTATTCATCATCCGAAAAAAGCAATCCAGCATGAGGAACTTCCAACCGAGGAAGAAGTAAAAGAGGTACGTAATACATTAAATGATTTAGAAAAGGAAGTCACTGATTTTACCTTCAGACAGCAAAAATTAGTTTATGAAATGGATAGTATAATAGAAAAGAAAAAGGAAATTTATACTAAATTAAGTCATGAAGTAGAGGCTGTAGAAATAGAAAATAATGAAGAGTTTTATCTCCGAAAGAAAAACGAATTGCAAGCCAAACATAACCAATTAGCTGAATGGGAAAAGTTACTTCAGAGATTAGATGGAACCATTGCGCTCGTTCGAGAGACAGAGGGAAATATAGAAAGTTTACTTAAGAAGAAAGATCAAATTAATGAAGAGGAAAGAAAATTAGAAAAAGCAATTACAGAAAAACAAGTTATGATTCAACGAATAAAGGATAGTATTCCGAAAAACATCCAGTCTAAGGAATTATTCATGAAAGAACTGAATCAGTCTATCCAAAAGGAAGAAGCATTATGGAAAAGATTAGAAAAAGCACAAGAAGAATATGCAGAAGCAAAGGAACAAGCCTCCGCAATAACAGGTAAAATGGAAACACTTGAAGTGGTGTATACGGAAATTTCTAATCATTTAGCTTTAGAAAAGCAACAATTCGTCGATATGATGAATGAAGAAGGCTTTGCAAACTATACCGATTACGAAAATGGGAAACGGACGATTGAACAAATGAAACAATTAGAAAACGAAATTATTTCCTATCGTGAAGAATATCGTTCCGTTTCTGATCAGCTTGAACAACTGGAATTAGTCTTAAAAGATAGTGAAAAGCCAAATATTGAGGAGCTTGAACAAAGATTAAAAATATCCGAAACAGAATTAGACAGACTGCGAGCTAAATTAAGTGATTTACAATCAACCTGGAAGAAAAATCAAGAAATCTATTCCACTATTTTATCGATAAATAGTAAAGTAAAAGATTTAGAAGAGGAATTTAAGCTTGTCGGACATTTAGCAGATATTGCTCGAGGACAAAATGCACAAAGAATTACATTTGAAAGGTATGTTCTTGCTTCATTTTTAGATGATATTTTAAAACTTGCAAATGCAAGACTATTAAAAATGACAAGTGGTAGATACACCTTGTTACGAAAAAAAGACCGTTCGAAAGGGAATGTGCAAAGTGGCTTAGAATTGCTCATATATGACCAATATACTGGTCAAGAGCGTCATGTTAAAACATTATCTGGTGGAGAAAGCTTTAAAGCTGCCTTATCACTTGCACTTGGTCTTGCTGATGTAGTGCAGGAATATGCTGGTGGAGTTTCTCTTGAAACGATGTTTATTGATGAAGGATTTGGTACATTAGATCCAGAATCATTAGATCATGCGATTGAAGCATTAATGGAAATTCAAAGTAGTGGTAGACTAGTAGGTATTATCTCCCATGTACCGGAACTAAAAGAACGAATGGACGTACGTTTGGAGGTAATCGCTACACAAGAGGGTAGTAGAACCGAGTTTAAATTTTATCATTAAACAAAGATTACAATTCGTTATCTATTGTACGAACGGAGGAAGAACTTATGAGAAGAAGCATAGGGGTAGATGCAGGAGGGTCTTTAGTAAAAATAGCGTTTGAGGAAAAGGGAAGCATTCATTATAAAACATATCCAGTAGAGGACATCGATACTCTAGTTAACTGGTTAAAACTGTCAGCCTCAGATGCGATTTTTAAATTAACCGGGGGAAAGGCAAACTATTTAAAGGAAAGATTAGGAAATGAGTCGATAATGATTGATGAATTTCAGACAATAGTCGATGGAGTACGTCTATTGTTGATGGAACAGAATGAAGTAATCAATGATTTTATACTTGTTAGTATTGGGACAGGTACATCTATTTATCATGTCCAAAAGGATCACAATGAACGAATGTTTGGCACTGGGATAGGTGGGGGAACTTTGATAGGTTTAGGAGCAAAGCTAGCTTCCACAAGTGATTTTCATCAGATTATCAAACTTGCGGCTAAAGGAGATCACAAGCGTTCTGATTTATTAGTAAAAGATATTTACGATCGGCATTCTCCCCCGATTTTAGCAGATTTAACTGCGGCTAACTTTGGGAAGGCACATAAACAAAATGCATTAAAAGAAGATTTGTTGGCAAGTCTAGTACAGTTAATTGGAGAAACGATCATTTTGTTAGCTTCTAGTGCAGCACAGATGAAAAATAGTAAAACGATTGTTTTTTCAGGTGGTACATTAGCTGGAAATACTGTGCTAAAAGAAGTGCTGCTTAGTTTTCAAGAAATGCTAGGCTATCAAATGATCATTTTAGAAAATGGGGAATTTGCTGGTGCTAGAGGTGCGCTATCGACTGAAGTCTAATTCGGTGTCATCGTTAGAAAACTGATGTAAACTATACGTAATGCTTATGTTAAAAGGGGGATTATCAATGAAATTGTTAGTAACAGGTGCTACAGGGAAGCTAGGCAGTAAAGTTATAGAAGCATTATTAAAAACGGTACCGGCCAGTCAGCTATCAGTAAGTGTTCGAAATCCTGATAAGGCAGAAGGATTGCGCCTGCGTGGTGTCGATGTTCGCCATGGTGATTTTGACCAGCCAGAATTATTAACAACTGCATTTGCTAATATTGATCGCTTGTTGCTTATTTCTGCTGACGGAGACAATGAAACGAGAATTAAGCAACACGGAAATGCGGTTGTTGCTGCTGCGCGGGCAGGGGTAAAGTTTATAGCATATACAAGTATAGTAAATGCCCAAATGAGCACAAACTTTCTTGCACCTACCCATAAAGCTACAGAGGAAGCAATTTTGAAGACAGGAATTCCTTATTCCTTCTTGCGAAACAATTGGTATTTAGAAAATGAAATTCCTAGCATGCAAGGTGTTATGGCAGGATCTCCTTGGATAACGTCTGCTGGAAATGGAAAGGTAGGTTGGGCACTTCAACAAGAATATGCAGAAGCGGCAGCAGCAGTGTTAGCTGGTGAAGGACATGAAAATACAATTTATGAGCTTTCCGGAAAATTATTAACACAAGATGAATTAGCTAGAGCGTTTGGCATTGTAATAGGAAAGGATGTTACCATTCAAAAAGTAGATGACGTAGCATATGCGAATATCATGAAGGATACGGGATTACCAGATTTTCTTGTTCCAATGCTAGTAAATATTCAGAAGGATATACGTGAAGGTACTTTAGAAGTTCCAAGTAATGATTTCGAAAAACTACTTGGCCGTCCAGTTACTCCAATAAATGAGGCGTTGAAACAAATAGTAGAGGGATTTGCTAAATAAAATCAATCCTATTGTATTAAATAGATGTTTTCTTAATGTTGGCCATTCGTTTATTTTAGATTGGAATCGGTTCTTTACTCATAAATTACAGCATCTTTAACGAAAATGGCTTAAAAAAAGAGTTGCAGCATTATGTCTGCAACTCTTTCATTTATTTGCCTTGTGCAACACTATAATTATTTCCTGTCTGTTCCTCCACGTACAATGTTTGGCTTGGAAAAGCAATTTCCACTCCTTCTTCCTCTAAAATACGGAGAATGTTAAAGTTTATATCTTGTTTAATTTGTAAAAACTCTCCCCAAACCGTTGTATTTGTAAAGAAATACAAAAATAAATCTAAACTACTGTCAGAGAAACGATCAAAAGTAACAAATATAGTTTCTTTATGAATATCTGGATTGTTTTCTAACATATCTTTTATTCGATTAATTACTTTTTCCAAACGGCTTGTAGGAGTACCATACTTAACACCGAGGGTAAATTCAATTCTTCTTTTCCCCATCTTACTCCAGTTTGTAATATTTTCGTTTGCTAAAGTGGAATTAGGAACCGTAACAAGTGCTTGCGCAAATGTTCGGACTTTCGTACTCCGGAATGTAATATCTTCTACGGTACCTTCCACACTAGGTGTCAGTATCCATTCGCCGATTGAAAATGGTTTTTCGAAAATAATTACAATCCCAGCAATTAAATTTTTTAAAGCGTCTTGGGCTGCTAAAGCAAATGCCAATCCTCCTAGACCTAATCCTGCTATGAAACCATTAATATCGTAATCAAACTCTTGCGCTATAATTGTGATGCTTATCAATATTATTACTACTCTAATAGCCTTTGATAAAAATGGAATAAGGATTTGATCTATTTCAAAATTTAACCGTTTATTCATACTGTGAAAGAGAAATGAGGAAGCGGATGACAAATTATAAAGTCCCCAAGTTATTAATAGTATGATGGATGAACGGTAGAATTTAATAAACAATGAATTTGTCGGATCAATATAAGGAAAATATTGAGCAGCAATATATACACCAATTACGACAAATAGCCAGCGGATGGGATGTTCGAACGATAGCCAAACATTTGTAAGAAAGTCTGTTGGTGTTTTCTTGGCAATATTTAGTATGAATTTAAATAAATATTTACTAAATAGTTTACGTACAAGTAGAAATCCTAATAAAATTGCAATGGCTATAACTGAATTTAATAACGTTTCATTATCGAGAAAGTATTTCCAATTCATGGTAACACTCCTTATCTTTCATTCTATTAAAAGGTAGTTATCTAAACGAATGTTTTTATTTAAGTAAATAAGTATTATGAAATAAACTGCTGAACAAATGGAATTCAAGGAGACCTCCTTTAAGGAAGCTTCGTTTTGATCTGCGGAATCTGGTACAAATAATAACAACAGATAAGAAACCTATTGATCATGATGGTTTGTGTTTTTTGTTGTATTTTTTATGGACGGTAGGAAGATTGGTTATTACTTCAAAATATACGGAATACGGAGTAAGAGAAGGACAGCTTCGAAAGTTATGTTTAGTTTAACATGAATAATAGGTGAGTATCTATTTTTTTTACTTATGGATACTTGTTCTGTCGAGATTGCCATTCTGTGCATAGCTTACTATGTAGGAGGGAGGTGCAGTTTATGGGTTACTCTGTTGGTGGAGGAAGCGGTAGTGGATTTGCCTTAATTGTTGTGTTATTTATTTTATTGGTTATCGTTGGCGCAGCATATTTAGGCTATTAATTTTCCTAAAGTTTGAAAGAAAAAGGTTACCAATTTATCGTTTGGTAGCCTTTTATTTATAGAAGTAGCAATTATTTCCTAATGTTTGATATAATCTTTTCTGAGGTGAGATGTTAATGGAACAAAAGATTGTTCAGATGAAAGATACAATTGCAATAAAGACATCCCGAGTATTTCCGCAGGATACAAATATGCATGGTACATTATTTGGTGGAAAATTAATGGCGTATATTGATGACATCGCTTCTATATCTGCTGCTAAATTATGTAGAGCACCGGTTGTAACGGCTTCCATTGATTCAGTGGATTTCATTAAACCAATTGTAGAAGGTGATGCAGTGACCCTGGAGGCAATGGTTACTTGGACTGGTAGAAGTTCGATGGAAGTTGTCGTAAAGGTAACATCTGAACACTTACTAACTGGTGAAAAATCGATGGCTGCCTTATCATTTTTAACTTTCGTAGCTTTAGACGATAATGGACGTCCAAAACAAGTTCCAAAAGTTGTTCCACAGACGAAAAAGGAAAAATGGTTAAATGATACTGGAGAAAAGCGCGCACAATATCGAAAATCCAGAAAAATACAAAGTAAAGAATTGATTGATTTTTTTACAAAAGCTTCAAATGAGGATCAGTTCTAAAACTTTTAGTTATTTCCATTAGAAATGGACGATAAATATGTACAAGGCGAATTTCGTTAATAGTAGGATTTCTGAGGTGATAGGATGAAAAGATGTCAGTGGGTTACTGAAAATCCATTATATATCGAGTATCATGATCGTGAATGGGGCATTCCTGTATTAGAGGACGGGAAACTTTTTGAGATGCTACTATTAGAAGGTGCTCAAGCTGGTTTAAGCTGGATTACTATATTAAAAAGAAGAGATAATTATCGGTTTGCATTTGATAATTTTGATTATGAAAAAATAGCCACTTATTCAGAAGAGAAAATTTTGCAGTTAAAACAAAATGAGGGAATAATTCGCAATGAGAGGAAAATTCGTTCGGCTGTAGAGAATGCAAAGCAATTTATACAAATACAAAAGGAATTCGGCTCTTTTTCAAAATATCTTTGGTCTTTTACTAATGGAGAACCAATTATTAATTCATGGAATGAGGCTGACAAAATCCCTGCACAAACCGAATTAAGTCAAAAAATTAGTAAAGATTTAAAAAAACGTGGGTTTTCGTTTGTTGGACCTGTTATTATTTATTCGTTTTTACAAGCGACAGGAGTGGTAAATGATCATTTATTGTCATGCTTCTGCCATCCTACCCAAAAATTACATAAACAATCTAAAGGAAAGTCCGTGAATTAGTGGACTTTTTTTATTTGGATTATTTTAATAAGGTGGCACGATATTAATAAAGACTCCTACACTTTTAAGAATGAGCAATTGGAACTATTAAAGCAATGATAAAAGGGGTTTCTAAATCATTTCTTTTATGGCATTGAATGGGTGATAAACTCAATAATTAGTGCAAAAAATCCTAATATTATGGTCATTAAAGTTGTAGCGAAAACAATTCTTTTGCTTATTAAGGTACCTATTTCTGTGATGACTAATTTTCGATACACGAGATAAATGATTATACCGAAAAGAATTGAACCAATCCAACTAATCAGTCCGACTTCAGTAACTAATTTTTGCCAATCAAAAATCCAAAAGTACAGAATTAATAAATGAACAACAACCAAAAGTATTGAAGTAATTGTTAACAGTCTTTTTGCCATATAAATCCCTCCATGCACAATTATACTATTAAACTTGGAGATTCCACCAATATATTTCTAATTCAATAGCAACAGTCTTTTAGAAAAGAGCCTTTAATAAATATGAATGAAGAAGAAATCCATGAGAAGGATTTGTTGATTAGGACCCATTTTCAGAAGGGCAAGCACCTAGGACTTGGATAATACATACCAATATGTTGAATATAATTTGAGGAGGGGAAAAAGGTATGTATCCATTTCATCCTTATTATCCAGTTCAAGAAGAAGAGATGAGACAACAACAATTTGGTGGCTTCGGCGGATGGCAGGGGCAATATACACAAGGTGGTTGGCCAGGTCATCATCACGGACACGACCACGGACATCACCATGGTCATCATCACCATGGTCATCATCACCATCATCATGGATATCCGTATTATCCAATAAACCCTTGGGGACCATTTTTTGGACCATATGGTGGTTTTGGTGGATATGGTGGTTTCGGAGGCGGTGGATTTGGATCAGGATTCCCTGGTGGTACTTGGGGTAACTGGTGACCAAAAGAAAAATGACGAGTATAAATATGAACAAGAAGGAAGCACAACATCTGCTTCCTTTTTCCGTTATATATAGTAATTAATCTATCATTTTCTCCTTATTAAAATCGATAATATAATCAATAGCTGCTAACAAGATGGCTCCAATAATTTCTATCCATGTGTCAATCGCAATGTTTATCATCCAGTAGTCTACGAAATGGACAACAAGCCATGATAAGTATGTATTCGTAAGAAACAATAGAAGTTGGATTTGGTATGCTTGTAATGGAAAAAGCATAAACAACACTTTAAAAGTCAACAGTACTATATCTGTAATAAGACCAAATAAAAAGCAGTATATTAAAAATTTTACGATTGTAAAAATAGAATGATAGCTTACGCCTGTTAGCGTAAAAAGTCCTTTAACACCAAAAAAATATACCGCTAATATTGCAGCAAAAGTAATTATCCCAATAAATCCGAGCGATATGAAAATAAATATTTTTAATGGTAATGATTGACTTTTCAGAGAGCCTTCTTTTTTATTAGCCATTTTTCCCCCTACATTATTCCTTGCCTTTATATCTTATTTTATTTCCAACATCATAACACAAGAACACTATTTTTGTTTTTTTGGATATCGATTATAGTAGGGGGATTTTATATTTTGGTAAACTAGCCGTTTACAATATCTCCACCATTAACATGTAAAATTTGGCCAGTCATATAAGAAGAATCCTCACATGCTAAATAAACATAAGCAGGTGCAAGCTCCGCTGGCTGTCCTGCGCGCTTCATAGGTGAATCAGAGCCAAAGGTTGCTACTTGTTCGCTAGGAAAAGTAGATGGAATCAATGGAGTCCAAATTGGACCAGGTGCAACCCCATTTACTCGAATTCCCTTGCCAACTAACGAAGCGGAGAGAGACCTTGTAAAAGAAACGATTGCTCCTTTAGTAGCGGAGTAATCTAATAATTGTGCATTTCCTTTATAGGCGGTAATGGAAGCAGTATTAATAATGGAACTTCCTTGTTTTAAATGTGGTAGTGCAGCTTTAACCATGTAAAAGAAGGAGAAAATATTAGTTCGAAACGTTTTTTCCAGCTGTTGAGATGTAATATCTGTAATACTTTTTTGTGGATGTTGCTCCGCTGCATTGTTCACCAATATATCGAGTTTTCCATATTTCTCTATTGTTTGACTGATGATGTCCTTGCAAATATTTTCATCACCAATATCACCAGAAACAAGTAGACATTGACGTCCTTCGTTTTCCACGAGTTTTTTCGTTTCCTTTGCATCATTTTGCTCATTTAAATAAGAAATAACGATGTCGGCACCTTCTTTAGCAAAATGAACTGCAACAGCTCTGCCGATACCGGAATCCCCACCTGATATAAGTGCAACTTTTCCAGAAAGCTTCCCACTTGCCTTGTACGTTGGTTGAATCGTTTCAGGAGCAGGATCCATTTTCGATTGAATTCCAGGCTGTGTGTTTTGGTGTTGTGCAGGAAATGTATTTTTGTTTTGTTGACTCATCCATATCACCTCAAGGTCATTTTTTAGCATTTTTTAGCATTGCCATTATTAAACGAAAACATGTATTCTGATTAGAAGAGTAGCAAAAAAAGTATAGTAAAATTTCAAATAGTAAGATAGTTTATTTGCAACAATCTCGATCATTTAATATACTTATGAAGAACGAAGTTTACCATGAAATTAGTATTTACAGATTTGATTTTGTAAAAAGGAGTTAAGATGTGTTGAATCAAGCAATAAATCAAGCAAAAGAAATATTAAAAAACTATTTTGGTTATGACCAGTTTAGAATTGGTCAAGAACAGATTATTGAAAATGTATTACAAAAGAAAGATGTAGTTGGCATTATGCCAACTGGAGGAGGAAAATCATTAACCTATCAAATTCCTGCACTTATATTCCCCGGTGTATCTATTGTTATTTCTCCATTAATTTCCCTGATGAAAGATCAAGTGGATACTTTACAAAGTATTGGTATTCCCGCAACGTTTATTAACAGTTCGTTATCCCAATCGGAAATAGCAGAGCGTATAGAAAAATCCAAAAAAGGTGAATTTAAATTAATCTACTTGGCGCCAGAACGTCTTAGTTCCTCAGATTTCCTTTCTTTAATTCGTGACCAAACAATCTCTTTAATTGCGATCGATGAGGCGCATTGTTTATCCCAATGGGGACATGATTTCCGCCCGAGTTATTTACAAATTTATCCCTTTATTGAGGAATTATCAAATAAACCAGTTGTTCTAGCATTAACTGCAACAGCAACACCTCTAGTGAAAAAGGATATTTGTACGAATTTACACATTTCAGATACGCAAATAGTCCAAACTGGATATGCTAGGGAGAACTTACGTTTTCATGTGGTGAAAGGGCAAAACCGGGATGATTATACAATAAATTATATTCAAAAGAATCAAGGAGAAGCAGGAATCATATATGCTGCAACAAGAAAAGAGGTAGAACGAATCTATTCCTTTCTACAAAAGAAAGGGATCAAAGCAGGGAAATACCATGCAGGAATGCGTGAAGTGGACCGAACGGATTTTCAAGATAAATTTTTATATGATGAGATTTCCGTTATGGTAGCAACAAGTGCTTTTGGTATGGGAATCGACAAATCGAATGTTCGATTTGTTATACACTATCATATACCAAAGAATATGGAATCCTATTATCAAGAAGCGGGGAGGGCTGGACGTGATGGATTAATAAGTGACTGCATTTTACTATTTGCAGCACAGGATATCCATCTTCAAAAATTTTTGATAAACCAATCCGAAATGGATGGGGAGCATAAAGAACAAGAATACGCAAAACTTAGAAAGATGATAGGCTATTGTCATACGGAGATATGCTATCAAAATTATATTTTGCAGTATTTTGGGGACAAAGAGCTAGAACCATGTGGAAGATGCGGTAATTGCACGGACGAAAGAGTTCAACAGAATGTCACACGAGAGGCACAAATGGTCCTATCATGTATTAAACGAATGAATCAAAGATTTGGTAAAACGATGATTACGAAAGTTTTAACCGGTTCACAAGATAAAAAAATTAAAAGCTTTAAGTTTGAACAACTTACAACTTATGGCATTATGAAAGACCGTTCACAAAAGGAAGTGAATGATTTTATTGATTTCTTAACGGCAGAAGGGTATGTACAACCAACTGATGATGCGTTTCCAGTATTAATACTCACTAACAGAGGCTTGGATGTGTTAATAGGTGAAGTTCAAGTATTTAAAAAAGAATATATACAACCTAAAATTATTAATACTGAAAATGAATTATTTCAGCTCCTACGTGAGTTAAGAAAAGAAATTGCTACTAAAGAAAAGCTCCCTGCATATATCGTTTTCTCGGACGAAACTTTAAAAGAAATGAGTGTGAGACAACCGGAAGATTTAAATGAAATGCTTCAAATTAAAGGAGTTGGCCAAAAGAAATTAGAAACCTATGGAGCAGTCTTTTTAAATGTTATATTGAGTTATCAAAAGCAAAAAGAACTTATATAATAATTGTCGGTTTATAAGAAAGATTGGGGAATAAAAACACATTAATTACTAATTATTACCATTGTACTTATATTAATAGATTGATATAATAGCAGAACCAACTAATACAGTCACTAGTTGGTTCCTATACGTTTATCATTTATTGACATATAGGTATTAGAATGATAAAATTCTTGAGTTGCTATTTTGGATATTATGTTTTAAGAAAAGATATAAAAGAAACTTGTTGACATAACATTATTATTTTGATATAATAAATATGTTGCTTGAGAAAAGCAATTGAATATTGAACCTTGAAAACTGAACAAGACGAAGCGTTTAATTAAACTATTTTAAAAGCAATTTATGAGCTAATCAAACACTTTTTGGCCGATTAAGAGCCGCGACGTCCTGTCGCGAACATCGGCACAAAAACATCCTATTTTTGGAGAGTTTGATCCTGGCTCAGGACGAACGCTGGCGGCGTGCCTAATACATGCAAGTCGAGCGAATAAATTAGAAGCTTGCTTCTGATTTATTAGCGGCGGACGGGTGAGTAACACGTGGGTAACCTGCCTGTAAGTCTGGGATAACTCCGGGAAACCGGTGCTAATACCGGATAGTTTTTCTTCTCGCATGAGAGGGAAAGGAAAGAT